>CAVQGA010000017.1:0-243795 GCA_963711915.1 uncultured Gemmatimonadales bacterium | reverse complement strand
GGCGGTCCGCCACGAGGCGCTGCACGATCTGATCGGCCATGCGGGACATCCCGACTCGCCGTTTGGACAGACATGCGCGCGGGCCCGGCCTGCCGGGACCGGCGGGCAGCGACTGAGCGACTAAAAGATTGTGCGCCCGGCGAGCTCGCGGGTCACTTCCCGCGCCACCGAGTCCGCGCCGGCCGCGAGGGTCGAATCGCCGGCAGTCTCGAAGACGCGCGCCATCCCGCCATAGACCACCGAGGTACCGGAGGATCGACCCCGACGGCGCATCCACCCAGCCACGAGGGCGGAGCCGCGTGGCCGTCTGCCAGTGGTAGGTATCCCACAGGAGCCGCTGGCTCCGCGCACGGTCCACGTACCCCAGGCCCTGGCTCAGCACCACGGAGTCCTTCGGCACCACCGGTGTCGGCATCAGTTTCCGCACGGAGCCCTGGGAGACCAGGTAGGGGCTCAGTCCGAGCGTCTGGTCGGGGTACCCGCCGTCGCTCCAGCTAGAGATTGGCCGTACGCCCTTGTTGTCGCGCACCAGGAAGATCGTGGCCAGTCCTGGCGCAGCAGCACGTCCTGGCCGAAGCGGATCTGCAGGCTGTCGAACGCGATCCCGCCCTTGGCCGGCACCTGCATCGCCTCGGGCAGGCTGTCGACCTCGGCCTGGGTAAGCTTCAGCACGGGCGCGGACGGCGGCGGCCCCGCGGGAAACGACCGCCACACCGGATCGGCCCGGGCGGGTCGAGCGGGCGTCTTCCCGCGCGCGAGCTGCCGCAGGTGCCACTCGGTGTTCATGAGCCAGAGGTTGGCGAGCGTCACGTCGGGCCGGATGCCCTCGACTTCCTGCGCGTACCAGAGCGGGAAAGTATCGTTGTCGCCGGCGGTGATGAGGATGCCGTACGGCTCCACGCTGTTGAGCATGTCGTAGGCGAAGTCGCGCGCCATCATCTCGTGCGCGCGACTCGCCGTCAGGTGGTTGCCGAGCAGCGGCACCAGGGCCAGCGCGAACACCGGACTGGCCGCGGCCCACCGGGTCACGGGCGTCCCCCGGTCGTGGAGTTTTCCGTGATCGCCTGCATGAGCGCGCCCAGGCCGCAGGCCACGAAGGCGCCGTACACGGCGAACGAGCCGATGAAGAAGTAGTCGCGCTCGCGCACCTCCCGCGGCAGGGCGGACTGGTCCAGTACTGGGAGAAGCCGTACTTGAAGTTCATGTAGTACACGAGTCCGACCGAGAGCGTGCCCAGCAGGGCCACGCCGGCGATGCCCGCCCGCTGGTCCGCCTTCCAGAGCGCTTCCCAGCTCGCTGAGCCCCAGCACGGTGAAGATCGCGGTCGCCACGCCCGAGAGCCGGCCCCAGTCGCGGGCGAATTGCCACGAGTAGTACTGCCAGAAGTTGGCGAGCTGGCCGGTGAAACTGGCTTGCCGCTCGCTCAGCGCCGGCTTGCCGTACTGCACCCGGTTGAGCACGTCCTGCAGCGCCTGGCTCAGGAATCCGACGGGCTCGCCCTCGTTGATCGGGGGGTACTGCGCCGCGCGCATCGGAAGCCAGAGATAGTTGAGCGAGACGCCCACCACGACCGCGACCAGCCCCAGGTAGACCAGCGGGTCCCGCGGGGAGCGCCAGAGCGCGTATCCGGCCACGACCAGGCTCACCAGCAGGATGACCCCGCCCTCGGGCGTGCCCGGGTTCAGGATCGCGATCCACTTTCCGCTCACGGCGAGCATGAGCGCGTAGAACGTCACGATGGCCCAGGGCCGGATCACCGTGCGCCAGTCGGTCCAGACCACGTACACCAGCAGGGCGGGGGTCGCGAGGAAGCCCATCAGATGGTTGGTCGAGGTGAGCCCCAGCACGTAGGCGATCAGCACGAGCCAGCGGTCGCGGTGCGGGCCGGGCTCGTCGTCGCCCCAGCGCACGACCAGCCACATGACCAGCGCGATGGAGAGGAGCGAGACGGTGTACACCTTCTCGTTCACCGTGCTCTGGTTCCATACGGACCACGAGGTCGCGCCCACCAGGACCCCCCCGAAGGCGGCGCCGTAGCGCGCCCAGCGCGGCTGCACGATGCCCCTGAGCCAGCGCTCCGCCACCAGAAACCAGAGCCCGGCGCCGAGGGCGCTGGTGACCGCCGCGAACAGGTTGATCCGCATGGCGTACGACGCCCCGAGCGGGAGCAGGCCGAAGGTGTGCGCCAGGATCACGAACAGGGGATTTCCGGGTGGGTGCGGAATGCCCAGCACCCGCGCGGCCGCGATGTACTCCGAGGTATCCCAGAACGCCGTCGTCGGCGCCAGCGTCGAGACGTAGATCAGCAACACCACGACGAACGTGCCGAACGCGAACAGGTAGGGCGGGCGCGCCTGCGAGGTCGGGGGCATAGAATCCGGGGTAGTGTCTGACTAGTGTCTGAACTGGCGGTGGCCGGTCATCACCATCGCGACGCCGTGACGGTTGGCCGCCTCGATCACCTCGGCGTCCCGCACCGATCCGCCCGGCTGGATGAGCGCCGTCACGCCGGCACCGGCGGCCTGGTCGACGCCGTCGGCGAACGGGAAGTAGGCGTCCGAGGCCAGCACGCTGCCGGCGGGATCGTGTCCCGCGAGCCGCGCCTTGTGGACCGCGAGGAACGAGCTGTCGACCCGGCTCATCTGGCCGGCGCCGATCCCGATGGCCGCCTCGTCGCGGGCGAGCAGGATCGCGTTGGACTTGACCGAGGCCACGGCGGCCCAGGCGAAGCGGAGGTCGGTCCATTCCCGTTCGATCGGCTGGCGCTCGCTGGCCACGGTCCAGTGCTGGTCCGAGGGATCGAACTGGAACTGGTCCTGCACCAGGAAGCCGCCGCGGACGCGCTTGAAGTCGAGCGCCCCCGGACCGCGACCCACCGGGAGCTCCACCACGCGGAGTGCCTTCTTGGCGGCGAACACGGCGATGGCCTCGTCGTGGAACGAGGGCGCCACCACCACCTCGACGAACAGGTCGCTCATCGCCTGCGCCGTGGCGCGGTCCACCACGGTGTTGAATGCGACGACGGATCCGTACGCCGAGACGGGGTCGGTCGCGCGCGCCTTCCGGAACGCGTCCACCGCCGTGCCCGCGACGGCGATGCCGCAGGGTGTCGTATGCTTGATGACGGCGCACGCCGGCGGCGTGGTCCAGCAGGCCACCGCGCCCATGGCCGCGTCCAGGTCCAGCAGATTGTTGAAGGAGAGCTCCTTGCCCTGGCGTTGGGTCAGGTCCCGCATCCCGCGGGGCTCCTCGGTCACGTAGAGCGCGGCGCGCTGGCCCGGGTTCTCACCGTACCGGAGCATCTGGAACCTGTCGCATCGCGATGCCGATCCGCCGGGGCAAGCCCGTCCTCGCGGGCGGTCAGGTAGCCGCGATGGCCGCTGTCCCCGCAGCTTTCTCGGACGTGTGGGCGAAGACCTTGGCGGCGCGAAACTCGCGCCGCACCTCCCTCGGCGAGCGCGCCCTGGCGGAGCAGCTCCAGCACTTTCGCATAGTCGGTCGGGTCCACCACCGGCAGCACGAACTCGCGGGCTCCTGGCCGCGGAGCGGAGCATGGACGGGCCGCCGATGTCCACGTTCTCGACCGCGTCCTCGAACGTCGCGCCTGGCCGCGCGATCGTCATCTGGAAGGGGTACAGATTGACGACTATGAGGTCCATCGGCACGATGCCGTGCTCCCGCAGTGCCCCGAGATGCTCGGCGGGTCTCGGTGCGGCCAGCACCCGCGCGATGAATTGCACGGTCGCAGGGTCTTCACCCGTCCGTCGAGCAGTTCGGGGAAGCCGGTGACCGCGTCCACCGTGGTCACCGCCCACGCCGGCGCCGCCCAGCGCCGCGGCGGTCCCGCCGGTGGAGATGATCTCCCAGCCGAGCTGGGCGAGGCCCTGCGCGAAGGCGACGATTCCGCGCTTGTCGCTCATCGAGATCAGCGCGCGCGGCATGGCGAACGAACCACGGAGGGGGGACTCCACGGTTTCGGGAATGGGCACGGGTCGCCCGGCGGCCGCGGCCGCCAGCACGACCGCCGGGAGTATCCGGTGCTCCACCACGAGCACGCGGGCCGCCAGGCGCTCGGGATCGTCGTCCGGCAGGACCGGCACCCGGCCCTGCGCGAGAATGGCCCCGCGGTCGGACGCCTCGTCCACCAGGTGGACCGTCGCACCGCTCTCGCGGGCGCCGCTCCGGAGCACGGCCTCGTGCACGCGGAGGCCGTACATCCCGCGGCCCCCGAAGGCGGGCAGCAGCGCCGGGTGAATGTTGACGATCAGGTGGCGATAACGATCGACGACGGGGGCGGGCACCAGCTTCAGGCACCCGGCCAGGACCAGCAGGTCGACGCGGTGACGTTCCAGGCGCGCGAGCCAGTCGGCGGCGTCATCCGGATCGGGCAGCACTTCCGCGGCGACGCCGTGGGCGCGCGCCCGCTCGAGCCCGCCCGCGTCCGGCGTGTTGCTCAGCACCAGGACTACCCGCGCCGGGGTCTCCGGGCCCAGGGCATGCAGCAGCGACTCGAGGTCACTGCCGCGCCCCGAGACGGCCACGGCCACGCGCATCGTCATGGGCGGGGAGAATAATGTGGTACGAGCGGAGTCACCCTGAGCGGCGAGTCGCGAGTTATCCTGAGCGGCGAGTTGTGAGTCATCCTTAGCGGCGAGTTGTGAGTCATCCTGCTCGCGAGTCGCCAGTCATCCCGAGTGGAGTTAAGGAGGTCATCCGAAGGCATGCCTCCGTCGCTGCGTCAGAGGATGACTCATGAGGCCAGAATCACCCGGACCGCGGCGCCGAGATCGGGTGCCGGTCGCCACGCCACGGCATCCGCACGAGCCTCTTCCTCGCCTCCGGCTCCGGTAAGCCCGAGCCATGCCCCGCCCCCCAGCCCGGTGCCGGCCTCGAGACGCGGAGCCGATCCCCGACCACCAGCTCCGCTCGAGCTCGAGCCCGAGCTCGCGCGGCGGCCCGCCGATAGAGCAGCGCTCCGGGCTTCCGGCAGTCGCACGGGCCCTGATCTCGGGCAGGCGGGGGCACTGATAGCGGGCGTCGACCCGGGCACCCTGGCCGCCGAGCAGCGCGTCCAGCCGGCGACCGGCGGCCTGGTAGTCTTCCTCGGTGAGCAGTCCCCGCGCGATGCCCGACGGTCGGTGACCACCACGCCGCGATTCCCGGCACCGTCGAGCGCGCGATCGCCCAGCCACCCCGGGCAGCAGGCGCACCTCGGCGGCATTCCGGAGGATACTGCCGGTCCTCGATCAGGGTTCCGTCTCGATCGAGGAATGCGGCCGGCCGGCCGCCCATTCCTGGAGGGCGTCCGCGAGCGCGGGACCGATGGCCTGCCGGCGTCTTCGGGCAGCGTGCGCGGGTCGAGCACCACGCGTCCATCGGCCACGCGAGCGACGACGCCGGCTCGCCGAGCCGGAGGCGGAGCGCCAGTCCGTCGGCGCCCAGCGCGCCGGCATCCAGCGTGACCAGCGTCGTCGGCAGCATCGCGCCGGGGAACGCGCCGCTGCCCACCGCTGATTCACCCGGGCCGGAGCTCGGCGCGAGCTGCGCCGGACAGGCCGCCGCGATGCGCGCGGCGCGCTCGGCGAGCGTCGCCGGTCGAGCTGTCGTCAGCATGCGCAGCACCGGGATCGCCCTGCACCGCGGTCTCGGGATCTTCATACAGCGCGAGCGTGGCCTCGAGGGCGGCCAGGGTGAACTTGTCGGCCCGCATCGCCCGGGCGAAGGGGTTCTCCCCGGCAGCGCGCGAGCAGGGCGCCGCCGCCCGACCAGGCAGCCGGCCTGCGGCCGCCGAGCAGCTTGTCGCCGCTGAAGCAGCACCAGGCTCGGCGCCGGCGGCCAGCCCTTCCGCCACCCCGGGCTCCGACCTGAGGCCCCAGGGGCTCAGGTCGGCCAGCAGTCCGCTGCCCACGTCGTAGAGGTAGGGAACACCCGCCTTGACCGCCAGCGTCGCGAGCGCGGCGGGCTCGGGCGACGCGACGAATCCGCGCTGCTCGAAGTTCGAGCGGTGGACGGTGAGGATCATCGCGACGCCGTCGCCGAGCGCCCGTCGATAATCCTCGAGGCGGGTCCGGTTGGTGGTTCCCACCTCGCGCAGCCGCGCGCCGCTCTGCGCCATGATGTCGGGAATGCGGAACGAGCCGCCGATCTCGATCAGCTCGCCGCGGGAGACCAGACCTCGCGTCCCGCGGCGAACGCATTGAGCGCGAGCACCAGCGCGCCGGCGGCGTTGTTGACGACCAGCCCGTCCTCCGCCCCGGTCACCCGGGGAGCAGCTCGCGGCAATGATCGGTGCGGCTGCCGCGGTCGCCGGTCTCGAGCTCGAGCTCGAGGTTGCTGTAACCGCCGGCGATGGCCGTCATGGCGCGAATGGCGGCCTCGGCGAGCGGGGCGCGACCCAGGTTCGTGTGGAGGACGACGCCGGTGGCGTTGAGCACCGTTCGAGTCCCGGCCGCCGTCGTTCCTTCGAGGCGCTCCCGGATTCTCCGTGGCCCAGTCGTCGGGCGGCCCGGCGCGCCGAAGCCGGCCGCGGCGAGGGTCTCGCGAATGGCCGCGACCACCGCGGTCCGGCAGCTCGCTCCAAGCAGCAGCTCCACCTCCGGCTCATGCAGCAGCCGGTCCACCGACGGCAGCTCGCGACGGCGGTCGGTCATGGCGTCTTCTTCGGTAGCCCCCGCTCGAGGGTGTCGGGACCGAGCTTGAGCGAGTCCGGGCGCGCCCCGCGCCTGGTCGATCCCTGGCCGTTTCCTTTACGACGGGCCAGCTTGTGTCGGCGGCCACGCCGGTGACGTTGCGGACGCCGCGAACCTCCACTTCGAGCTTGTGTCGGGCGTCCAGGGCACGCGCCGCCCCGCCGCCGCCCGCCGCCCCCCCCCCCCCCCCCCCCCCCCCCCCCCCCCCCCCCCCCCCCCCCCCCCCCCCCCCCCCCCCCCCCCCACGCTGGGACCGCACGAGGCTGTCGTCCAGCGGTTGGGCAGGATGGGACGCGACCTTCACCAGGCGCCAGTTCGGCAGCGACCTTGCTGGAGGCGCTGGCGCGGGTCGAGGTTCTGGCTGAACTGGATCTCACTGCCGATGTGCTGTCGGCCACGGTGACCTCGCGGATCCGGGGAGGCACCGTGTCGTGAACGAAGGCCCACAGCTCCCCCGCCGAGGTCTTGCCGGGCGCCGAGGCGCAGGCTGTCGAACGCCTCGCGGCCGTCCGCGCGCAGGTTGTGATTCTCGTCGATGACGCCGCGGACCAGGTACTGGCCCGCCGGCACCGGGCCGAGCGAGAAGCGGCCGGTGGAGTCCGACAGGTCGAGGCGGTGCTGCTGCCCGCAGCCTCCCCTACCGCGACCTGTCGGACTCCACCGGCCGCTTCTCGCTCGGCCCGGTGCCGGCGGGCCAGTACCTGGTCCGCGGCGTCATCGACGAGAATCACAACCTGCGCGCGGACGGCCGCGAGGCGTTCGACAGCCTGCGCCTCGCGCCCGGCAAGACCTCGGCGGGGGAGCTGTGGGCCTTCGTTCACGACACGGTGCCTCCCCGGATCCGCGAGGTCACCGTGGCCGACAGCACATCGGCGGTGATCCAGTTCAGCCAGAACCTCGACCCGCGCCAGCGCCTCACGCCGGCGGACGTACTGTTGCGGTCGCTGCCCGACTCGTCGCCGGTGAAGGTCGCGTCCATCCTGCCCAAGCCGCTGGACGACAGCCTCCATCGTCCGGCCCCGGCTCCGACCGACACGACGGCCGACACCACCGGCAAGGTCCGGCCCGGCATCGTCGAAGTCGCGCCCGCAGTGCCTGGTGCCGCGCGCGGCCGCGCCCCGGCCGAGCTCAAGCCGCTGACCAGCCGGCCTCCGCTCAACGACCGGCTGGTCCTCCGCGTGCCACAGCCCTGGACGCCCGACGGCAAGTACGAAGTGGAGGTTCGCGGCGTCCGCAACGTCACCGGCGTGGCCGCCGACACGAAAGGCGCGCTGACCGTCGTAAAGGAAACGGCCAGGGATTCGACCAGGCGCGGGGCGCGCCCCGACTCGCTCAAGCTCGGTCCCGACACCCTCAAGCGGCGGCTACCGAAGAAGACGCCATGACCGACCGCCGTCGCGAGCTGCCGTCCGTGGACCGGCTGCTGCATGAGCCGGAGGTGGAGCTCCTGCTTCGAGCGAGCTCCCGGACCGCGGTGGTCGCGGCCATTCGCGAGACCCTCGCCGCCGCGCGGCTTCGGCGCGCCGGGCCGCCCGACGACTGGGCCACGGAGATCCGGGAGCGCCTCGAGGAACGCCGGCGGCCGGGACTTCGATCGGTTCTCAACGCAACCGGCGTCGTCCTGCACACCAACCTCGGTCGGGCCCCGCTGGCCGAGGCGCGCCATCGCGCCATGACGGCCATCGCCGGCGGTTATAGCAACCTCGAGCTCGAGCTCGAGACCGGCGCCCGCGGGAGCCGCACCGACCATTGCCGCGAGCTGCTCCGCGGGTGACGGGGCCGAGGACGGGCTGGTGGTCAACAATGCCGCCGGCGCCCTCGTGCTGGCGCTCAATGCGTTCGCCGCGGGACGCGAGGTGCTGGTTTCCCGCGGCGAGCTGATCGAGATCGGCGGCTCGTTCCGGATCCCCGACATCATGGCCCGGAGCGGCGCGCGGCTGCGCGAGGTGGGAACGACCAACCGCACCCACCTCGAGGACTATCGACGGGCGCTCGGCGACGGCGTCGCGATGATCCTCACCGTCCACCGCTCGAACTTCGAGCAGCGCGGATTCGTCGCGTCGCCCGAGCCCGCCGCGCTCGCGACGCTCGCGGTCGAGGCGGGTGTTCCCTACCTCCATGACGTGGGCAGCGGACTGCTGGCCGACCTCAGCCCCTGGGGCCTCAGGTCGGAGCCCGGGGTGGCGGAGGCTCTGGCCGCCGGCGCGAGCCTGGTCTGCTTCAGCGGCGACAAGCTGCTCGGCGGGCCGCAGGCCGGCTGCCTGGTCGGCGGCCGCGCCCTGCTCGCGCGCTGCCGGGAGAACCCCTTCGCCCGGGCGATGCGGGCCGACAAGTTCACCCTGGCCGCCCTCGAGGCCACGCTCGCGCTGTATGAAGATCCCGAGACCGCGGTGCAGGCGATCCCGGTGCTGCGCATGCTGACGACAGCTCAAGGCACGCTCGCCGAGCGCGCCGCGCGCATCGCGGCGGCCTGTCCGGCGCAGCTTCGCGCCGAGCTCCGGCCCGGGGAATCAGCGGTGGGCGGCGGCGCATTCCCCGGCGCGGTGCTGCCGACGACGCTGGTCACGCTCGATGCCGGCGCGCTGGGCGCCGACGGACTGGCGCTCCGCCTCCGGCTCGGCGAGCCGGCGATCGTCGCTCGCGTGGCCGATGGACGCGTGGTGCTCGACCCGCGCACGCTGCCCGAAGACGCCGGACAGGCCATCGGTCCCGCGCTCGCGGACGCCCTCCAGGAATGAGCGGCCGGCCGGCCGCGTTCCTCGATCGAGACGGAACCCTGATCGAGGACCGGCATTTCCTCCGGAATGCCGCCGAGGTGCGCCTGCTGCCGGGGGTGGCATCGGCGGTGCGCGCGCTCAACGGTGCGAGTATCGCGGCGGTCGTGGTCACCAACCAGTCGGGCATCGCGCGCGGACTCCTCACCGAGGACGACTACCAGGCCACCGTTCGCCGGCTGGACGCGCTGCTCGAGGCCGGCGGTGCCCGCATCGACGCCCACTATCATTGCCCCCACCTGCCCGAGATCTCCGGCCCCTGCGACTGCCGGAAGCCCGGAGCGCTGCTGTATCGGCGGGCCGCCGCCGAGCTCGGGCTCGACCTCGAGCGGAGCTGGTGGATCGGAGACCGCCTGCGCGATCTCGAGGCCGCCACCGGATTCGGTGGCAGGGGCGCGCTCGTGCTTACCGGAGCGGGAGGCGAGGAAGCGGCTCGTGCGGATGCCGTGGCGTGGCCGACCGCACCCGATCTCGGCGCCGCAGTCCGGGTGATCCTGGCCTCATGAGTCATCCTGAGCGCAGCGACGGAGGCATGCCCTCGGATGGCCTCCTTCACTTCGCTCAGGATGACTCGCAACTCGCCGCTCAGGATGACTCACAACTCGCCGCTCAGGATGACTCACAACTCGCCGCTCAGGATGACTCGCAACTCGCCGCTCAGGGTGACTCCCGCCTCGTCCCACGTTAGTTTCCCCGCCCATGACGATGCGCGTGGCCGTGGCCGTCTCGGGGCGCGGCAGTAACCTCGAGTCGCTGCTGCATGCCCTGGGCCCGGAGACCCCGGCGCGGGTAGTCCTGGTGCTGAGCAACAGGCCGGACGCGGGCGGGCTCGAGCGGGCGCGCGCCCACGGCGTCGCCGCGGAAGTGCTGCCCGATCCGGATGACGCCGCCGACTGGCTCGCGCGCCTGGAACGTCACCGCATCGACCTGCTGGTCCTGGCCGGCTACCTGAAGCTGGTGCCCGCCCCCGTCGTCGCCCGTTACCGCCACCTGATCGTCAACATTCACCCGGCGCTGCTGCCCGCCTTCGGGGGCCGCGGGATGTACGGCCTCCGCGTGCACGAGGCCGTGCTCCGGAGCGGCGCCCGCGAGAGCGGTGCGACGGTCCACCTGGTGGACGAGGCATACGACCGCGGCGCCATTCTCGCGCAGGGCCGGGTGCCGGTCCTGCCGGACGACACCCCCGAGCGCCTGGCGGCCCGCGTGCTCGTGGTGGAGCACCGGCTGCTCCCGGCGGTCGTGCTGGCGGCCGCGGCCGCCGGGCGCCCCGTGCCGCTTCCCGAAACCGTGGAGTCCCCTTCGTGATTCGTTCGTCATGCCGCGCGCGCTGATCTCGGTCAGCGACAAGCGCGGAATCGTCGCCTTCGCGCAGGGTCTCGCCCAGCTCGGCTGGGAGATCATCTCCACCGGCGGCACCGCCGCGGCGCTCCGCGCCGCCGGCGTGGCGGTGACCACGGTGGACGCGGTCACCGGCTTCCCCGAACTGCTCGACGGACGGGTGAAGACCCTGCATCCGGCCATTCATGGCGCGGTGCTGGCCAGGCGCGACCGGCCCGAGCATCTCGGGGCACTGCGGGAGCACGGCATCGTGCCGATCGACCTGGTCGCCGTCAATCTGTACCCCTTCCAGATGACGATCGCGCGGCCAGGCACGACGTTCGAGGACGCGGTCGAGAACTTGGACATCGGCGGCCCGTCCATGCTCCGCTCCGCGGCCAAGAACCACGAGTTCGTGCTGCCGGTGGTGGACCCGACCGACTATGCGAAAGTGCTGGAGCTGCTCCGCCAGGGCGCGCTCACGAGGGAGGTGCGGCGCGAGTTCGCCGCCAAGGTCTTCGCCCACACGTCCGACTACGACGCGGCCATCGCCGGCTACCTGACCGCCCGCGAGGACGGCTTGCCCCGGCGGATCGGCATCGCGATGGAACGGGTCCAGATGCTCCGGTACGGTGAGAACCCGGGCCAGCGCGCCGCGCTCTACGTGACCGAGGAGCCCCGCGGGATGCGGGACCTGACCCAACGCCAGGGCAAGGAGCTCTCCTTCAACAATCTGCTGGACCTGGACGCGGCCATGGGCGCGGTGGCCTGCTGGACCACGCGGCCGGCGTGCGCCGTCATCAAGCATACGACACCCTGCGGCATCGCCGTCGCGGGCACGGCGGTGGACGCGTTCCGGAAGGCGCGCGCGACCGACCCCGTCTCGGCGTACGGATCCGTCGTCGCATTCAACACCGTGGTGGACCGCGCCACGGCGCAGGCGATGAGCGACCTGTTCGTCGAGGTGGTGGTGGCGCCCTCGTTCCACGACGAGGCCATCGCCGTGTTCGCCGCCAAGAAGGCACTCCGCGTGGTGGAGCTCCCGGTGGGTCGCGGTCCGGGGTCGCTCGACTTCAAGCGCGTCCGCGGCGGCTTCCTGGTGCAGGACCAGTTCCAGTTCGATCCCTCGGACCAGCACTGGACCGTGGCCAGCGAGCGCCAGCCGATCGAACGGGAATGGACCGACCTCCGCTTCGCCTGGGCCGCCGTGGCCTCGGTCAAGTCCAACGCGATCCTGCTCGCCCGCGACGAGGCGGCCATCGGGATCGGCGCCGGCCAGATGAGCCGGGTCGACAGCTCGTTCCTCGCGGTCCACAAGGCGCGGCTCGCGGGACACGATCCCGCCGGCAGCGTGCTGGCCTCGGACGCCTACTTCCCGTTCGCCGACGGCGTCGACCAGGCCGCCGGTGCCGGCGTGACGGCGCTCATCCAGCCGGGCGGATCGGTGCGGGACGCCGAGGTGATCGAGGCGGCCAACCGTCACGGCGTCGCGATGGTGATGACCGGCCACCGCCAGTTCAGACACTAGTCAGACACTAGCCCCGGATTCTATGCCCCCGACCTCGCAGGCGCGCCCGCCCTACCTGTTCGCGTTCGGCACGTTCGTCGTGGTGTTGCTGATCTACGTCTCGACGCTGGCGCCGACGACGGCGTTCTGGGATACCTCGGAGTACATCGCGGCCGCGCGGGTGCTGGGCATTCCGCACCCACCCGGAAATCCCCTGTTCGTGATCCTGGCGCACACCTTCGGCCTGCTCCCGCTCGGGGCGTCGTACGCCATGCGGATCAACCTGTTCGCGGCGGTCACCAGCGCCCTCGGCGCCGGGCTCTGGTTTCTGGTGGCGGAGCGCTGGCTCAGGGGCATCGTGCAGCCGCGCTGGGCGCGCTACGGCGCCGCCTTCGGGGGGGTCCTGGTGGGCGCGACCTCGTGGTCCGTATGGAACCAGAGCACGGTGAACGAGAAGGTGTACACCGTCTCGCTCCTCTCCATCGCGCTGGTCATGTGGCTGGTCGTGCGCTGGGGCGACGACGAGCCCGGCCCGCACCGCGACCGCTGGCTCGTGCTGATCGCCTACGTGCTGGCGCTCACCTCGACCAACCATCTGATGGGCTTCCTCGCGACCCCCGCCCTGCTGGTGTACGTGGTCTGGACCGACTGGCGCACGGTGATCCGGCCCTGGGCCATCGTGACGTTCTACGCGCTCATGCTCGCCGTGAGCGGAAAGTGGATCGCGATCCTGAACCCGGGCACGCCCGAGGGCGGGGTCATCCTGCTGGTGAGCCTGGTCGTGGCCGGATACGCGCTCTGGCGCTCCCCGCGGGACCCGCTGGTCTACCTGGGGCTGGTCGCGGTCGTGGTGGGCGTCTCGCTCAACTATCTCTGGCTTCCGATGCGCGCGGCGCAGTACCCCCCGATCAACGAGGGCGAGCCCGTCGGATTCCTGAGCCAGGCGCTGCAGGACGTGCTCAACCGGGTGCAGTACGGCAAGCCGGCGCTGAGCGAGCGGCAAGCCAGTTTCACCGGCCAGCTCGCCAACTTCTGGCAGTACTACTCGTGGCAATTCGCCCGCGACTGGGGCCGGCTCTCGGGCGTGGCGACCGCGATCTTCACCGTGCTGGGGCTCAGCGGAGTGGCAGCGCTCTGGAAGGCGGACCGGCGGGCGGGCATCGCCGGCGTGGCCCTGCTGGGCACGCTCTCGGTCGGACTCGTGTACTACATGAACTTCAAGTACGGCTTCTCCCAGTATCTGGACCAGTCCGCCCTGCCGCGGGAGGTGCGCGAGCGCGACTACTTCTTCATCGGCTCGTTCGCCGTGTACGGCGCCTTCGTGGCCTGCGGCCTGGGCGCGCTCATGCAGGCGATCACGGAAGGACTCCGCGACCGGGGGACGCCCGTGACCCGGTGGGCCGCGGCCAGTCCGGTGCTCGCGCTGGCCCTGGTGCCGCTGCTCGGCAACCACCTGACGGCGAGTCGCGCGCACGAGATGATGGCGCGCGACTTCGCCTACGACATGCTCAACAGCGTGGAGCCGTACGGCATCCTCATCACCGCCGGCGACAACGATACTTTCCCGCTCTGGTACGCGCAGGAAGTCGAGGGCATCCGGCCCGACGTGACGCTCGCCAACCTCTCGCTCATGAACACCGAGTGGCACCTGCGGCAGCTCGCGCGGCGGAAGACGCCCGCCTTCGACCCCGCCCGGGCCGATCCGGTGTGGCGGTCGTTTCCCGCGGGGCCGCCGCCGTCCGCGCCCGTGCTGAAGCTTACCCAGGCCGAGGTCGACAGCCTGCCCGAGGCGATGCAGGTGCCGGCCAAGGGCGGGATCGCGTTCGACAGCCTGCAGATCCGCTTCGGCCAGGACGTGCTGCTGCGCCAGGACCTGGCCACGATCTTCCTGGTGCGCGACAACAAGGGCGTGCGGCCGATCTTCTTCAGCTGGAGCGACGGCGGGTACCCCGACCAGACGCTCGGACTGAGCCCCTACCTGGTCTCCCAGGGCTTCGTGCGGAAACTGATGCCGACACCGGTGGTGCCGAAGGACTCCGTGGTGCTGAGCCAGGGCCTGGGGTACGTGGACCGTGCGCGGAGCCAGCGGCTCCTGTGGGATACCTACCACTGGCAGACGGCCACGCGGCTCCGCCCTCGTGGCTGGGTGGATGCGCCGTCGGGGTCGATCCTGCAACTCTACTCGGTGGTCTATGGCGGGATGGCGCGCGTCTTCGAGACTGCCGGCGATTCGACCCTCGCGGCCCGCGCGGACTCGGTGGCGCGGGAAGTGACCCGCGAGCTCGCCGGGCGCACGATCTTTTAGTCGCTCAGTCGCTGCCGCCGGTCCCGGCCGGCCAGGCCAGCGCGCATCTCTGTCCAAACGGCGAGTCGGGATGTCCCGCATGGCCGATCAGATCGTGCAGCGCCTCGTGGCGGACCGCCATCTCGTGCTCTTGGGGTAGTCGCCGGCGACACGGATCGTGTGGTCTGAGGTAAGTGGTACCGGGTTGAGCCGCGAGGCCATTGACGGTCTCCTTCGCGCCGCGTAGCATGGCGGCCATGCTCACCAGTCTCGGGGTGGCCGGGCTCCTCGGCATCCTCGGCACGTTCGCGGCCGTGCTCTGGACGGCCGTGCTCGGCGTGGGCGGGGCTCTCGGCTCCGCGTTGGCCGTCCTCGGCACCCGCTCCGGCAAGCACGGCCTCATCACGATGGGCACCGTCCTGTCGTTCGTGGTGGAGTCCTATCTACTCCTGGCCTTTGCCGGCCTGGTGGTGCGGTTCGTGGACGGCTTTCTCGCCACTCGTCCGGCGGCCCCCGCCTGGCCGCTCTGGATCGTGGGCTGGTACCTCGCCACCGCGCCGGTGCTCTTCGGCGGACGGAGCACGCCCGGCGCCGCCGCTCGGGACGCCACCGACACGGCCTTCGCCTTTGCCCTGCCGGTGGCGGCCCTGGGGTTCTGGGTATTCGTGATCTGGCGGCAGGTGCTCGAGTTGGGGTGGGGCTGGCTCCCGCGGCTCGGTTTCTAGGAGCAAGTCGGGTGGGCGGGCTTGACTAATCAAGATCTGTTGATATAATGGACACATGGCGACCCGTTCCCATCCCGACACCGCTCGCGCCGCGCGCCTGTTTCACGCGCTGTCGGATGCCACCCGGCTCTCCATCCTCCAGCGGCTCCGGTTCGGCGAGCAGTGCGTGTGCAACCTCACCGATGCGCTGGATGCGGCGCAGTCCCGGCTCTCGTTCCATCTGAAGGTGCTCAAGGACGCCGGCCTCGTCGCCGATCGGCGTGAGGGGCGCTGGATGTACTACACCTTGAATACCGAGGCGCTGGCGGATCTGACCGAGACGATCGAGTTCATGGCGTCGGTGCCTTCGGCGTCCGAGCGCCGGAATGGTTGTTGCTGACGGGCTTTTTTTAAGTCACAAATCAACCTTTTTTGATGAGGAAGTGATGGACATCGAAGACATCAAGACCACCGTGCAGGCGCGTTACGGCGAAGCCGCGCTGCGAGCCGCCCGCGGCGCGGGGTCCTCCTGTTGCGGAGGGTCCTGCGGCGCCTCCACCGCGGATCCCATTACCTCGAACCTGTATTCCGTGGCCGAGACGGCGCTCTTGCCGCCAGAGGCGGTGCTGGCCTCCCTCGGCTGCGGCAATCCTACGGCACTCGCAGAGCTGCATGCGGGTGAGGTGGTGCTCGACCTGGGCTCCGGCGGCGGGATCGACGTCCTGCTGTCCGCCCGCCGGGTCGGCCCGACGGGCAAGGCCTACGGGCTCGACATGACCGACGAGATGCTGGCTCTGGCCCGCGAGA
Source organism: uncultured Gemmatimonadales bacterium (assembly GCA_963711915.1). Lineage (GTDB taxonomy): Bacteria > Gemmatimonadota > Gemmatimonadetes > Gemmatimonadales > GWC2-71-9 > CAVVWJ01. The sequence continues at coordinate 227,713 of CAVQGA010000017.1, read as the reverse complement.
ACCAGCGGAAGGCGGGCGTCGAGAACGCCGAGTTCCTCCGCGGCGAGATCGAGGCCATCCCCCTTCCCAATGCGTCGGTGGACGTGATCATCTCCAACTGCGTGGTCAATCTCTCGGGCGACAAGCGAACGGTGCTCGCCGAGGCCTTCCGCGTGCTCAAGCCCGGCGGCCGGTTCGCCGTGTCGGACGTCGTGGTCCGGGGCGAGGTGCCGGCCGCGGTGCGGTCCAGCATGGAACTGTGGGTGGGATGCGTGGCGGGGGCGCTGGCCGAGCAGGAGTTCCACTCGCTTCTCTCGGAAGCAGGCTTCGAGGAGATCGGGATCGAGCCCACACGCATCTACGAGTTCGAGGACGCCAGGGCGTTCCTCTCGGGCAGCGGGCTCGATCCCGAGGTATGGGCCCGCGAAGTGGGAGGCAGGGTCATGGGGGCGTTTATTCGCGCCACCAAGCCGCCCGGCGCCGTGCCCGTGGCCGAGACTGCATCCGCTGCATCGTCGGGCGCGTGCTGCGGCCCCGATTGTTGTGCCTAACCGCCGTACAGGGCCATCGCCAGGAGGTACCCCAGTATGTCTTCCTCAGTAGAAAGGTTTTCCACTGCCGACCGCCGGTGCGTGACGCTCAGGCGAGCCAGCCATGCGGACCATGAGGCCGTCACAACCCTCCTCCGGGGCCTGGAGCTACCGACCGCCGGCGTGGCCGACTGGCTCGATCGCTTCTGGATCGCCGAACACGATAATCTGGTGGTGGGCGTGGCTGGGATGGAGCGCTACGGGGACGGTGGCCTCCTCCGCTCGGTTGCCGTGGCCCATGCGTGGCGGGACAGCGGTATCGGGCGGACGCTCGTGGACAGGGTAGTCGCAGAGGGCCGCGCCGCCGGGGTCCGGGAAGTCTACCTGCTCACGACGACCGCCGAGCATTATTTCCCGCGCCTCGGCTTCGCGTGTGTTGGCCGGGAGACGGTACCAGCAGCAGTCCGGGCTTCGGTGGAGTTCACGGGGGCCTGCCCTGACTCGGCCGTGGTGATGCGGAAGGTCGTGACCGGCTAATCGGGGTACTGCTTCAGGAGGCAACGTGCAGCCGATTCAGGCTACGTACCGTGTGCGGTTTCTGTGCACCGGCAACACTGGCAGCGTCGGGCGACCCAAGGACGGCGACTGGCGGGCGGGGTATGCTCTGCTGGACGTGGGGAGCGGACTGGTGAACGTGGAGTTTGTCCGGGTGGATTACGACGTGGAGCAGGCCATGCGTGCGATCCGGAATAGCGAGCTGCCAAATGACCTCGCCGAGTATCTCCGGACCGGCGGGCGGCTCATTTCTGCACCGATCCCCGCCTAGACGTATAGAACGGATCGCCAGATCGGGGGGTACGGTGAGCTGGCTCTTTCCCGACGAACGGAAGTTCTTCGAACACTTCAGCGGCATCGCGGCGCACCTGACCACCGTCGCCACCCTGCTGGAGCAGGCGCTCGACGACCCCGTCAGGCTGCCGGAATTCGTGGCGCAGATTGATCGCGTCCAGCACGAAACGGACGTGGCCGCTCACGAACTCGATCTCAATGTGGACAAGGTGTTCATCCCGCCAATGGACCGGGAAGACATTCACTTGCTGTCCACCGAGCTGAGCCAGGTCGCGGACTTCATCGGCGGAACGGCCCGACGCGCCGTGAGTCTCAAGGCGACCACCCGGCGCGAACCTGCCGTCGTCCTCGCCCGGATCATTGTCCGGGCCGTGCGCGACATCGAGGCCGCCGTGCGTCAGATTCGTACTGGCGACGAGGTGCTCGCCCGGTGCCAAGCGATCAAACAGGCCGAGGAGGAAGGTGATGCGGTCTGGACGGCGGCGGTAACGGCGCTGTTTGACGGAAGCCCGGATCCGGTGGATGTGATCCGATGGAAGGCGTTGTACGACCAGCTCGAAGATACGCTCGACGCCTGCGATGACGTGGCGAACGAGCTGGAGACTATTACCGTGAAGCACACCTGAGCCGTCACCCACCCCACGTGGCCATTCAACACCAAGCCACAGCCCGGAGCCCGCGCACACCATGAGCCCAGGGGCATATGCGCGATTCGTGAACGCGAAGCGGGTCCGCGCCCGTCCACTGCCGCCCTGTCCGATCACAGTGAATGCTTAGGGTATGTCGCTTCAGCCCGGCGTGCGTTCTCTCTTTCTGTCTGCGTGTCTGCGCAAATCTTCCCACGCTGAAGTCAAGCAGTGGCCTCATCATGGCGCTGCCATTCGCTTCGCCGCTCCCAGTGCATCCGGCTTCACGTAGCCGACTCCCAGTAGAGGATATTTCAGCGCGACCGCCGCAGCCAGACCGAAAAGACAGAGTCGTGATCGATCGGACGCGCATGATCCTCCGCACCCTCCGCGAGACGTCGTCGAGCGCGCGGGGCTCGACAAGCTCCCAAATCAGGAGTACGTAAGTTGCGTTTACCAGGAAGAACACCGCTGCGTAGAAGGCGACCGGTTGCGGCGCCAATTCGCTCACGGCCATCCATGCGGTGCGAGCGGAAGCAGCGACACGGAAAACAGGTGCGCGAAGTTGAGCCACAGCGGACGCGGGCTCGCCTCCGTGGCATAGCGCATCAGGTGATGATGATTGGTCCAAACGATGGCGATGAAGAGGTAGCTCACCGCGTAACTCAGCCACGTGGGCCAGAGGAGTAGGAGCGCACTGAAGGTCGGAATGGCCGGCGGACGTAGCTCCAGGACCAACACGGTGATGAGGACGGCAAAGATCGCGTCGGAGAACGCGTTCAAGCGCTGCGGGGCTGCTCTGGCGTGAAACACGATCGTTCTCCTTGGCGCTTCGGCAAGGTGGTGCTCCTGCAGCCTGGCCGCGATAGTCTTGCGCAAACTGATGTAGGCAAAGAGATTGCGCGGTTCAGGTGTGGTTGTCGAGCGGTTGAAGGCAGCGGTCTTGAAAGGCGAGCGCTCTCTTTCCCACCGTGTCCCTCTCTATCCTTCCCCGCCCCGCCACGTCTGCACACGACTCCTCACGCTGTCCGATTAATCCGCGTGCATCGTCTGCGTTCTGCTGAATCTCCCCACACGGTGCAGCACGCGCATCGGGGCCTCTTCACCCGCGGGAGACGGCTAGCGTCGGTGAAAGTCGCGGCGTACATTGGGCCAACCCTATGGAAGAGGCCCTCACCACTCCCCACGGCCCGATCTGGTACGCGGCCACCGTGCTGGTGGTGGACGACGAACAGTCCATCCGCCAGGTCGTCCGCCGCACGCTCGAAGCCGAGGGCTTTCACGTTGAGGAGGCTCCGGACGGCGCGGCCGCGCTGAAACTCGTCCAAGCCCGCGCCGAGCCGTTCGATCTGGTCCTCACCGACCTCTCGATGCCGCAGATCGATGGGCGCCAGGTCGCGGAAACGCTTCGACGGTATCGGCCGGGCGTCGCCCTCCTCTGCATGTCCGCCGATCCCGACGCAGTGCCGTACATCGAGTCGGCGGACACGCCTGTCCGGGTGCTCCTCAAGCCGTTCACCCCCGACGACCTCTACCACGCGGTGCGTGACGCCATCACCCGCGCCACCGATCTAGCAGCCATTGCCGAAGCAGAAATCGTCCGGGCGCACGCCGGATTGAGCAAGCTCGCGTCAGCACTTGAAGCGAGTCGGACGATGCGGGTGCAGACGCTCGATCTCGTGGTCGCTGCCCGTGAGTTGCGGCGGGCGGCCGCGCAAGACTGATGCAAGAAGGGCCCGGGGAAGTAGCCCGGGCCTCGGTAGTTATTTGCCCTTCACTCGCGGCCTTTTGCGCCGCTCCTTCGCCCGCTCCGCCTCGATCTCCGGCTTCAGCCGCTGGGCTTCTCTCGCTAACTCGGCCGACGTTTCCCGAAGCGCCTCACTCTCGCGCCCGCTCCTGACCGCCTATCCGGGGCTGCTCGGCGGGTTCGACGGCGTCGGCCCGCTGGCGCGGTGGATGCGGGGCAGGATCAGCGGGGTTGCGTAAGTTACGGCGGGATAGAAATTTTCACGGCTCAGGCGTGGTGGCCGAGCGGTTGAAGGCAGCGGTCTTGAAAACCGCCAAGGGGGAAACTCCTTCGTGAGTTCGAATCTCACCCACGCCGCTCCATCAGCCCGAGCAACGCGAGATCCCGAACCCCTTCCACTCCTCACGCAGTGCCTCCGCCATCGGTGGCGGTACCGGCACTTCCGCGTAGAACGCCGCGGTCGGGCCCCCCTCCGGCATTCCCAGCCGCCGGCGGGCCTCCGCCACCGGCACGTTCCAGAGCTCGTCCACCGGAATGGTGAACAGATTGGCCAGCCGCGTGCGTCGCGCGTAGGCGTAGGCACGAGTGAAGAGCCCGAGGCGGATCCCGCGAAACACCTGGCGGAACGAGGCGATCCGCCTGGCGCACTCGACGAACGCTCCGCCGTAGAACAAGATCCAGCCGACCGACCGCGGCGTCCCCCGCGAGGCGAAGTAGAATCCCTGCTCCACCGCCTCGCCGGCGAGGAGTACCAGGGCCGGCTCGTGATGCGTGAAGGTGGTGCCCGTGAGCACGTGCGACGCGTCGTGTACCCGGTAGATCTCCTCCGGCGGCCGCGACCCGTTGATGAGCCGGCGGAATACCTTGAGGAAGTGCGGCTTCGCGGGCACGGGCAGGCCGACGTAGCCGTTGACATCCCGGAAGCGCTGCACCGCGGCGCCCAGGGTGATGGTCTCCCGGTCGCGCTCCCAGTCGTACTCCGAACGCAACAGCTCGGCCGCGGTGGCGCCGGCGGGAGCGGCCGGGCCGGAGCGCTCGACCAGCCCGTGCGTCATCCCGCGCTCCGGGCGAGCTGCCCACCCGCGGGCCGGGCATCCACCAGCTCCGCCTCCAGATCCTCGGTCGACCGTCCGCCGATGTACTTCCGGTACCAGACTTCGGCGCTCAGCAGCAGCCAGATCCGGTTCCCGTGGTCTCGCCGGCGGGCCAGGTGCTCGTCCACCAGCCGCCGCACCGTGGTCCCCTCGAGATAGCCGTCGCGGACGAGCTCGCTCCGGAGGAGCAGCGCCGGCGCCAGCGTCCGCACCTCGTCGTCCATGATGTACATGAGCGGGGAGGCGAAGCCCTGCTTCTTCCGCGCGAGCACCTCGGGCGGCAGGTAGCGCTCGCCGAGCCGGCGCTCGAGATAGCGCAGCCGCCGCCCGCGAATCTTGAGGTGCACCGGCACCCGTGCCATGAACTCCGCGAAGCGCGGATCCAGAAACGGCGAGCGTGACTCGAGACTGTATGCCATCGTGGCCCGGTCGAGGATCATGAGCGACTGACCCGGCAGCCGCGACATCACGTCCACGTACATCATCCGGTCCACCGCGTCGTCGGCATTGCCGGTGGCGTAGAGGTCCAGCAGGCACGTCTCCGGCCGCCGCCCGGTGAGCTTGGCCCGGAACCCGGGCGTGTACAGCTCGGCGCGCCGGGCCTCGTTGAACCAGAAGTACTGCAGGCTCTCCGCATAGCGCTCGCCGCCGGTCTTCCGCGCCATCAAGTCCACCCAGCGGAGCTTGTGGGTGAAGCTCTTGAAGGTGAACTGGTCGGGGAGGCGCTGGAGCACCTGGTTCGCGACCAGGTTGCGGACCACTTCGGGCACCGCGCGGTACGCATCGAGCCAGCGGTCGGCGGCGTAGCGGTCGTAGCCGCCGAACAGCTCGTCGCCGCCGTCGCCGCCCAGCACCACCTTCACCTCGCGCGCGGTCATCCGGGCCAGGTGCAGCAGGCAGATGGAGAGCGGGTCGGCCGGCTCGTCCAGCGCGGCGATGAGCCGGGGCAGATCCGCGCCCACCGACGGGGTGACTTCCTCCGCGAAATGCCGCGTGCCGTACAGCCGCGCCACCGCGGCCGCGGCCGGCAGCTCGTTGAGGTCGCGGTAGGGGATGCCCATCGAGAAGGTGCGCAGCTCGGGCCCGAGCACCTTGGAGGCGTAGGCGGCGATGAGCGTCGAGTCGAGCCCGCCGCTCAGGAACGCGCCCACCGGCACGTCGCTCGTGAGATGGAGGGCCACCGTCTCCGCCAGCAGGGCGTCGATCCGCTCGAGCGTCTCCGCCTCGGAGTACGCCCACTTCGGGCCATAGGCCAGGTCCCAGTAGCGCTCGACTCGGGTCGCGCCGCCCTCCCAGACCAGGAAGTGCGCGGGCGGCAGGGCGCGGATCCGCTCGAAGAAGGTGTCGGGCGCCTGGACGAAGCGCAGGGTGAGATACTGGTCCAGCGCGAAGGGCGACAGCGTCGCCAGGCTCGGGTCGTGCGCGAGCAGCGCCTTGATCTCGGACGCGAACGTCAGCCGGCCGGCGCGCTCGGTGTAGAACAGCGGCTTCTGCCCGAAGTGGTCCCGCGCCACGATCAGGCGCTGCCGCCGGCGGTCCCACACGGCGAACGCGAACATGCCGCGGAGCCGCTGCAGCATGCGCTCGCCCTCGTCCTCGTACAGGTGGACGAGCACCTCGGTGTCGCTCCGGGTCCGGAACCGGTGCCCGCGAGCCACCAGCTCCCGGTGGAGCGTTTCGTGGTTGTAAATCTCGCCATTGAGGACGACCTGGACGCTGTCGTCCTCGTTGCCCATCGGCTGGTGCCCACCCGCCACGTCGATGATGCTGAGCCGCCGCATGCCGAGCCCCACGCCACCCTCGACGAAGGTGCCCCAGTCGTCGGGCCCCCGATGGACGATGGCGTCGCACATCCGCGTCACCTCCGCCTCGGCCACCGCTCCGGGCCCGGCGATCCCGACGATGCCGCACATATCAGGCGACCTTCTTCCCCCATGCGACCATCATGTATCCCTGGGTGAACGGGATCAGGCGGTCGAGCATGGTCCACGCGCGGAGCGCGGGGTAGACGGCGGAGTAGACCTTGTAGGCGGTCCCGACCTTGTTGAGTGCGTCGGCCGACATCGGCGCGGTGTCGCCGTGGAAGTCCTGCTGCCCGGTGTCCTTCCCATCCATGGACTTCCGGTGGTACGCGTAGTTGAGCAGGTCCTCGAGCGACTCGGTGAAGAGCCGGCAATAGCTCTCCTGACCCTGGACCCGGATCCCGTGCCGTTCCATGAGCGCCCGCGCGGCCGCGAGCGGGTAGCCGTCCCGCGCATGGCCGAAGCCCTCCTGCGCGGCCGTGAAGCCGAGCAGGCGCTTGAGCGCGAAGCCCGGCCGCCCGTGATCGCCCTTGGGCGCCATGAACAGGAAATCGCCGCCGGGCTTGAGCACGCGCACCATTTCCGCGAAGAAGCTCTCGTCGTCCTTGATGTGCTCCAGAAAATTGATCGCCGCGACCACCTCGAACGCGCCACTCTTGAACGGCACCTGCCGGTCGCTGATCTGGAGGATCCGGTCGCCCACGAGCTGTTTCGCGGAGCGCACGTGGTCGCGCTCGAAGTCGCAGCTCACCCAGGTGCCGCCGCGCTCGCGCAGGAAGTGCGAGGTGAGCCCCGTGCCGCACCCGACCTCCAGGCAGAGCCGGCCCTCCACCGGAGGGAGGTGCCCCAGGAGGGCATCCACGGTCTGCCGCTTCTTGAGCGACCGCCGGAAGAGCTGCAGTTGCCAGGGTTCGGTCACGACACGATCTCCGATGCGATGGCCATGCTCAATGATAGCGAACCTTTGCCCCCGGGCGGGGACGTGCTGTGCGGGTCATCCCGAGCGAAGCGAGGGACCTAGGTCGCCGAGCCCGAGCCATTCCCCAGGCCAGGTCCCTCGCTTCGCTCGGGATGACTCGGCGCAGCACGACTCCCCGCCCGTTTGACGCAACCCGCATGCTGCGCGGCGTCGCCACCATCCCCCGCGCTCACCCCTACCCCAGATCCCCCGCCGCACGGTATGCCTCGTACGTCCGGCGCACGCCCTCTTCCAGATCCACCGTCGGCGCCCAGCCGAGCAGCCGCCGGGCCTTCGAGCTGTCGAACGCCGAGTCGCTCGTGAAGAAGTCCATCCGCCGCCGGTAGATCGGCGGGTCCAGGTGCAGCCGCCGGCAGACGTCCTCCACCACGGCCGCGAGGGCCAGCATCGGTGCGAGCGGCAGCCGGATGCCGAACCGGCGGCTCCCGGTCACCCAGCGCACCGTGTCGACCAGCTCGCGCAAGGTGCACGGCCGCGGGCCCGCCACGATCATCCCCTCGCCGACCGCTTCGGTCCGCTCGCAGGCGGCGAAGAACGCGGAGACCACATCGTCCACGTACACCATGTGCCGGCGCCCCGATGCATGGCCGAAGAGAGGGAATCGGCCCCGGCTCACGCCCTTGAAGAGCTTGAGCAGCCGCTGGTCCCGCGGGCCGTAGACGTCGGCGGGACGGAGAATCACGAACGGCACCTCCGCCGCGGGCGCCAGCTCCCGCACCAACCGCTCGGCCGCGACCTTCGTCCGCTCGTAGATGTTGCCGGGCCGGAGCGGCGACACCTCGGTGGTGACGCCCGGCGCGCGGTGGCCATAGATGCCGATGGTGCTGCAGTAGACGAAGCGCTCGACCCGCCCCTGGCCGGCCACCTCCAGCAGTCGGCGGGTCCCGTCGAGGTTGATGGACTCGAAGAACTCGTCGGCCTTGCCCCCCTCGCGCATCGCCACCGCAAGGTGAAAGACGTGCGTCACCCCTCGCATGGCCTGCCCGCAGAGCTCGGGGTCGGTGATGCTGCCCGACACGATTTCGACGCCCTGCCCTGCAAGGAACGCGGCGTTGGCCCGCTCCTCGGGCCGGTCGGTCAGCCCGAGCACGACCACGCTCGCGCCTCGCCGTCGTCCCGCCTCCGCCAGGTGCGAGCCGATGAAGCCCGTACCGCCGGTGACCAGCAGCCTCATCCGAGGCGTTCGGCCAGGGCGGTCACGATGCGCTCACTGGCCCGCCCGTCGCCGTACGGGTTGACCGCATTGGCCATGCGGGCGTACGCCTCGGACGAGGTCAGGAGCTCGCTCGCCGCCGCGACGATCCGCTCGCGGTCGGTGCCCACCACGCGGGCCGTGCCCGCGGCCACGCCCTCGGGCCGCTCCGTGACCTCGCGCAGGACCAGCACCGGCTTCCCCAGCGAGGGCGCCTCTTCCTGGAGGCCGCCGCTGTCGGTCAGCACGAGATCCGCCCGGGCGAGGAGGTGCACGAACTCGAGATAGTCCACCGGAGGGATGAGGTGCATGCCGGGCAGATCGCACAGCAGCGTCTCGACCGTCAGCTTGACCTCGGGATTGGGGTGCACCGGGAGCACGAACTGCAGCTCGGGAAAGCGGACGGCCAGCTCGCGAATCGCGGCGCAGATGGAGCGGAGCGGTCCGCCGAAGCTCTCGCGGCGGTGCGTCGTGACCAACACCAGGCGGCGGTCGGGATCCAGGGCCGCGAGGGCCGCGGTGCGGAACCGGTACTCCGCCCGGACGGTCTGGAGCAGCGCGTCGATCACCGTGTTGCCGGTGAGGTAGACGTCGGCGGCGGGAACGCCCTCCCCGAGCAGCGCGTCGCGCGCGGCCCCTGTCGGGGCGAAGTGCATCGCCGCGATCCGGGTGGTCAGCACCCGATTCATCTCTTCGGGGAACGGTTGCCAGCGGTCGCCGGTGCGAAGGCCCGCTTCGACGTGCCCCGTCGGGATACGCTCGAGAAATGCCGCGAACGAGGCCGCGAAGGTGGTGGTGGTGTCGCCCTGGACCAGCACGATGTCGGGCCGGAGGCGACGGAGGAGCGGCGGCAGGCGATCGAGGATGCCGGCGGCGATGCCCGCGGGCGTCTGCCCCGGCACCATGAGGTCGAGGTCCACGTCGGCCTTGAGGTCGAATACATCGAGCACTTGGTCGAGCATGGCCCGGTGCTGCGCCGAGACGCACACGTGGCTCTCGAACCGGTCCGCCGCGCCTCGCAGCGCGCGCACGACCGGGGCCATCTTGATCGCCTCCGGCCTGGTGCCGAAGACGCTCAGGACCCGGATCATTGGGGGGCCAGGGCCGCCTGCAGCCGGTCCGCCATGGTCTGCATGGTGACGAACCGGAATCCGCGCTCGACCACGCGGGCGAAGACCTTGCGGAGCACCCCTTCGCGGACGCCCTCGTAGCACGGGTGTCCATACAGGATGACCTCGTCGTTGGCATCGAGGTGCTCGTCGAGCAGGCGGAGCACGTCCGCCTCGGGCGTGTCGCGCGCGCCGTGGTACTCGAGGAACGGGATCGTCCGGGGACCGGAGAGCGTCACGGGCAGGGTCCAGTGCCGGAGCGGCCGGCCGGCCGCGCTCGCGCGCCGGGGAGACCCGCCGATCGCGTCGCCGTTGTACTCGAAGCCGAGCTGGTCGAGCAGCAGCATGACCCGCTCGTCGGAGTAGAAGCCCGGCGACGAGAAGCCGACCGGCCGGCCGAAGTGGCGCACGAAGTGGGCGTAGGACTCCTGGACGTCCGCGCGCAGGTCCTCGTCTGGGAGCTGGTGGAACCGGCGGCTCCAGACGACGTGGTCCATCCCGCCGTGGAGTCCCAGCTCATGTCCCTCGGCTTGGAGGGCGTGGATGTCCGCCACCAGGCTCAGGCCGACCGGCCGGGCGAGGGCGGTCTCGACCAGGAAGCGCGGCCAGCCGGTCTTCTTGATCAGATGAACGGCGTCGCGGTCGGCGAGCTTGGCGCGCGAGCGGGTGACGCCCTTCCCCAGCCACTCGCGAAGGTTGGTGGACCGGCCGAGATTGATGAAAAAGGTGTTGGGCACGCCGAAATCACGGCACACGGCGCGGATGCGAGGAAGACCGTCGGTGATGCAGACGCGATGATCGACATCCCAGCGAAAGGCGAACAGCCGGTCGCTCACCGGCGAGCCCTCGCGACCACGTCGGCGTAGATGCGCTCGAACTGCTCGGCCGTCCGGTCCCAGTCGAACAGGCGGAGGGCACGCTCCCGGCCCGCACGCCCCATCCTGGTCCTTCGCTCGGGATCCCCGAGCAGGGACCCGATCGCCTGCGCCAGGGCGGCGGCATCCCCCCGCGGGACGACCAGGCCCGTTACTCCATCCTCGACGACCTCCGGGAGCCCGCCCGCGTCGCTGGCCACGACCGCGGTCTCGCATCCCATCGCTTCTGCCGCCGGGATGCCGAATCCCTCCTCGAGCGACGGAATGACCGATACGGCGGCCGCGCGGTAGAACGGCGGCAGGTCGGTATTGGGCACCCACCCGAGGAAGGTCACGTCCTTCGCGATGCCAAGGTTCTCGGCGAGCTGGATGAGCTCGGGACGCTCGAATCCGTCGCCCGCCACCACGACCTTGAGATCGGGATAGCGCGGCTTGAGCAAGGCGGCCGACTCGATCAGAAACCGGATCCCCTTCCGCGGGAAGAGCTGGCGGCACGCGAAGATCATGTGCGGGCCGAAGCGAGGATCCACGGCCGCCTGGCCGGCCGGTGCGGGGCTGAACCGGCGGAGATCGGTGCCGTTGAACACCAGGTGGATGGCCTCGTCCGGCGCGCCCGCCCGGAGGGCATGCTGCCGGCAATCCTCGGTAATGGCAGTGAGCGCTCCCGCGTGTCGGAGCGTCCAGCGCAACGCGGGCCGGACGTACCAGCGGGTGGGAAAGTCGTATCCCTGCTCGGGGTTCACGTACACATCCCCGCCGTGCATGGTGATGACGCTGGGGATTCCCAGGCGGCGGGCGGCGTGTACGGCGGCGGGACCGGTAGGGATGGCCCAGTGCGCGTGGATGACGTCGGTGGCGCGCTCGCTCGCGGCGTGGAGCGTGGCGCGGTACTGCGCCTCGAGGTAGTGGGCCATGACGGCCAGCCGGGCCACCTTGCCGACGACGTTGACGCGGCTCTGAGCCACCCGGCCGTACGTCAGGTCGACCGGGAGCTCCATCGGGAACCGCAGCACCTCGACGCCGTCGAAGTGCTCGCTGGCCGGCATCGAGGAATTGCCCGGGGTCACGACCGTGACAGAATGGCCCCGCCGCGCCAAATGGCGGTTGATGTCGTGGACGTACGTGGCCTGGGTATCGGTGGCGTGCTGGGGATACCAATAGGTGGGGCAGATGATTCGCAAAGACGCTTTAGCCCCCCCGCCCGGGAGCGGTGCCCGCCGAGTGTGCTGGACCGCCACTCCGGCTGTCGTCATCTATGACCTCACAATAGCTCGGCAGCGCGAAGCCTAACGGAGACGCGCATGAAAGATCAACATTTATGCCACTTTGGGGTCTCCATCGTCCCCCGCGGCGCCCCTCGACCCTCAAGCCCGGCACCGGTTCTGCCGACACCATGCAACACCTCGTTGCGCCCCCGCGCCTCAACGCGAGGCCGGGGAGGAACCATAAGGAGCCCCGATGCCGGCCACCACCCGCCCGGACTTCCCGGGTGAGTTCCCGTATTCCTCACGGGCCAGGGTGTCGGCCCGGGCCCATCCTGGTGCAAGTTATTGCATCCGTGGGGGATTCGATACTCCAGCCGCCGCTCGTGCCCCGCGAGCATCCCGACGCCAGGGAGGCGCCCGGGTCGGTCCTGCCGCTGATATGCGGCTACATCCGGATCAGCGGTGCCCGGGAGGGAGCGCTGGCCATGACCTGCCCCCGCACCCTCGCCGCCAGGTGCTCGGCGATCAGGTACGATCAGACCGCCGAGCTGCTGACCGTAACGGAGGTGCGCGAGGGGCGGGGAGAGCTGGTGAACACGGTGCGTGGGAATCTTGCGGCACTGGTGCCGCCGGTGGGTCACCTGGGGCCGCCGACGATGCGCGAGCAGCCGATCTTCGGCTACGAGGAGGAGCGAGCCCGGGTGCTGAACGACGTGACGTTCGCCTGCCAGGGACACCGGCTTCGTCTGCCGGTGCTGCAATCCGGCCGCTAATCCGCCGCCTCGAGCAGGGCCCGCACCTTCATCGCCAGATCCTCCTGGGTGAACGGCTTGGCGAGGAATGGCGCCCCGGCCTCGAGCAGGCCCCCCTGGAACACCTCGGACGCGAATCCCGACATGTAGAGGATCGGCTTGCCCGGCCAGCGCTGCTCCACATGGCGGCCGAGCTCTCGGCCGGTCATGCCGGGCATTTTGATGTCGGTGAGAACAAGGTGCACCGGGCCCGTATGCTGCTCGATGGCCGTGAGTGCCTCGCGCCCGTGGCTCGCCTCGATCGCATGATAGCCGGTCCACGTGAGCATCCGTACGGCAAGACGGCGAACCGCCTCCTCGTCATCCACGACCAGCACCGTGTACCCGCCTGCGGGGCGATCGCCCCGAGGTGCGTGAGCGCTCAAACGTAGAGTGCCATAATGACCGTCCTGCGACTCGTAGGTGGTGAGGCCGACAATCTTGCAGGTCCCCGGTCCTTCCCGCAAGCTCCGCCATCCCTCCTCGGCCGACGCCGCGAACACCGCGACCGCCTTCCGCCTTGCTCCACCGCGAACCGACCCGGCCCCACCGGGATGCCCCGGAAGGGACTGCCTTCCGAGCCGCGCGGTGAGTGTGCTCCGCTCCCGCCGGCAGCGTGCCGCCCGGACCGTCTATCTTGCGCAAGGCGGGGCATGGAGCCCCGTCGCAACCCGAGGATTTGGATCGTGGCTGACGACGCACACTCCGGCCCGGGCGAAGTCGCGCCTGGCGTTGACACCTTGTCCCTTCTGGCGGCCGGATTCTTCCCGACCCACGCGCCGCGGCCGACGCACGAGACCCAAACCCCGGCGACCCAGTCGGCCGTGGACCGGTCCTGCGAGGCGACCGCCCGTCCCGATCTCGGGGCCGAGCAGGCGCAGACGCCCGTCGAGCAGGAGCCGGCGCATACCAGCGCGCCATCGCGATCCGCGGCCGGCCTGGCCGCCATCGCGAGCACGTTCCGGGTGGCCCTGCCGAAGATGGGCCTCCGAAAGACGCTTCGGACCTTCCGATCGGTCAACCAGAAGGATGGCTTCGACTGTCAGAGCTGCGCCTGGCCGTCACCCGACGGCAAGCGGCATCGATTCGAGTTCTGCGAGAGCGGGGCGAAGGCGATGGCGGACGAGGGCATGCGCCGGGTGATCGGAACCGACTTCTTCGCTCGGTGGTCCATCGACGAGCTCGCCGCCCGCCCCGACCACTGGCTGAACGCGCAGGGGCGGCTCGCGGAGCCGATGCTCCGGCGGGAGGGCTGCGCGCACTACGAGCCGGTGGCGTGGGACGAAGCGTTCGACCTCATCGGCCGCGAGCTCCGGGACCTCCCCAGCCCTGACCACGCGGCGTTCTACACCTCCGGCCGCGCGAGCAACGAGGCGGCCTTCCTGTACCAGCTGTTCGCCCGGCAGTTCGGGACCAACAACCTGCCGGACTGCTCTAACCTGTGTCACGAATCGTCGGGCACGGCGCTCGTCGAGAGCCTCGGCATCGGCAAGGGCTCGGTGACGCTCGAGGACTTCGAGCAGACGGATCTCATCCTGATCGTGGGACAGAACCCCGGCACCAATCACCCACGGATGCTCACCTCGCTGGAGCACGCCAAGCATCACGGCGCGACGATCATCGCGATCAATCCGCTGGCCGAGGTGGGCTTTCTCCGGTTCACCGATCCCAATCCCGAGGAGTACCCGACGCCGATCCAGTTCGCGGCGAGCATGCTGGGGCCGGGGACAGCGCTGGCCGACCTCCATCTGCCGGTCCGCATCAACGGCGACATTGCGCTCCTCAAGGGCATCATGAAGGTCCTGCTGGCCGAAGAGGATACGCGGGGCGGCGTGCTCGAGCACGATTTCATCCGCGACCATACGGACGGGTTCGCCGAGCTGTACGCCGATCTGAATGGCACCACCTGGCAGGACGTGGTCGACGGCTGCGGCCTCTCCCGGGAAGAGATCGAGCGCGCCGGTCGCATGATCGCGGGGTCGAAGCGGATGATCGCCTGCTGGGCGATGGGGCTGACCCAGCACCGGGACTCGGTCGCGACGATCCGGATGCTCGTCAATGTCCTGCTGCTCGGTGGTCACATCGGCCGCCCGGGCGCCGGCACCGCCTGTGTCCGGGGCCATTCGAACGTGCAGGGCGACCGCACCATGGGCATCTGGGAGCGGCCGCCCGGTCCCTTCCTCAACGCGCTCGACAAGGAATTCGGCTTCGCGTCGCCGCGCCGGCCCGGCCACGACACCGTCGACACCATTTCGGCCATGCACCAGGGCGAGATCACGGCATTCGTCTCGCTGGGCGGCAATTTTCTCTCGGCCACGCCCGACACGGTCTGCACCGCGGAGGCGCTCCGCCGCTGCGGGCTGACCGTGCACATCGGGACGAAGTTGAACCGCTCGCACCTGATCACGGGCCGGCAGGCGCTGATCCTCCCATGCTTGGGCCGCTCGGAGCGGGATCCCGGCGGGTTCGTCACGGTCGAGGACGCGATGGGCGTGGTCAGCTCATCGACGGGCCGATTCGAGCCGGCGTCCCCGATGCTCCGGAGCGAGGCCGCCATCATCGCCGGGATCGCCGGGGCCACCCTGGGCGATCGCTCCAACGTCGACTGGAACGCGCTCGCGGGCGACTACTCGAAGATTCGCGACCGGGTCGCGCGGGTCGTGCCCGGGTTCAACGACTTCAACACGCGTGTGTCGAAGGGCCCGTTCTATCTGCCCAATCCGGCACGCGAGCGGCGTTTCGTCACCTCGACCGGGAAAGCCCATTTCGCCGTGGCGCCGATTTCGACACACAGCCTCGGCCTCGACCGCTACATCCTGATGACGATTCGAAGTCACGACCAGTTCAACACCACGATCTACGGCCTGAACGACCGCTATCGCGGGGTGCACGGCGGGCGTCGCGTCCTGTTCATGAACCCCGCGGATCTGGCCGCCCGCGGCTGGTCCGCCGGCGACCGGGTGGACATCACCAGCCACTTCGGCAGCGAGCGGCGTGTGGCGAGACATTTCCAGCTCGTGTCGTATGCGATTCCGCGCCGCTGCGTGGCGGCGTATTACCCCGAGGCCAACGTGCTGGTGCCCTTGGGAAGCGTCGCGGAGGAGAGCAACACGCCGACCTACAAGTCGATCCACGTGTCGCTCGAGCCGTCCCGGGCGCGGGCGTTGGCCGAGGCGGCGGTGACCCCCCAAGGCTGAGCCGCACGAGACTGTCGAGCGCGGCGTGGGGCTGTTCGCCAACGTGTGCGGCGCGGACCACGTTCGCCACGGCTGAGTCCTTCACGCCTCGCTCGTTCCGCGGCGCATGGATTCCCACGCCCTCGGTTTGCCCTCGTTAGCCTTGCGCTATGCCCGGCTATCGTGCGAATTTACCCCCGCGCTGGAGTGGTGGCCGAGTGGCTGAAGGCACCGGTTTGCTAAACCGGCATGGTGGGAAACTGCCATCGCGGGTTCGAATCCCGCCCGCTCCGTCGGACCACCGAGAGGTGAAAGGTGAGCAGCTTCACCTTTCACCTTTGTCACACATCCCCCAGGGACCATGACCCCACCACGCGTCCGTTTCGCTCCGTCACCCACCGGATATCTCCACGTCGGCGGCGCCCGCACGGCGCTGTTCAACTGGCTCTTCGCCCGCCATACCGGCGGCACGATGATCCTGCGCATCGAGGACACCGACCGGGAGCGGAGCACCGAGAGCCACACCCGCGTCATCCTCGACGGCCTCGGGTGGCTCGGCATCACCTGGGACGAGGGGCCGTTCTTCCAGGGAGAATACGGACCTCGCCATCGGGCCGACGCCGAGCGCCTCCTCGCCGAGGGCAAGGCCTACCGCTGCTTCTGCACCCGCGAGGAGCTCGACGCGCAGCGCGCCCGCGCCGAAGCCGCGGGCGGTGCGTTCCGCTACGACCGCCGGTG
Organism: uncultured Gemmatimonadales bacterium; assembly: GCA_963711915.1. Taxonomy (GTDB): domain Bacteria; phylum Gemmatimonadota; class Gemmatimonadetes; order Gemmatimonadales; family GWC2-71-9; genus CAVVWJ01. The sequence goes on along the minus strand of CAVQGA010000017.1, from coordinate 211,021 downwards.
CTACCGGCTCTCCGTCCAGGAGATCGCGGAGCGGATGCGCGCCGGCACCGCGTTCGCCGTCCGCTTCCTGCTGGACGACGATGAGATCGCATGGGACGACGCGGTACACGGACGGATCAGCTTCCAGGGACGCGACCTCGACGACTTCGTCATCCTGCGGAGCGACGGCACCGCCATTTACAACCTGGCGGTCGTGAGCGACGACGTGGCGATGCACATCACGCACGTCATCCGCGGCGACGATCACATCTCGAACACGCCCAAGCAGGTCGCGCTCTATCGCGCGCTCGGCCACGCCCCGCCGGTGTTCGCGCACGTGCCGATGATCCTCGGGACGGACGGGAAGAAGCTCTCCAAGCGCCACGGCGCCACCGCCGTCGGCGACTACCAGGATCAGGGCATCCTTCCGGCCGCGATGCGGAACTTCCTCGCGCTGCTCGGCTGGTCGCCCGGCGGCGACCGGGAGATCCTACCCGAGGATGAAATGATCCGGCTGTTCACGCTCGAGGGCATTCAGACCAAGGCCGCGGTGTTCGACACCGCGAAGCTCGAATGGATGAACGGCCAGTATCTCTCCGCTCTGCCGGCGGGCGAGCTCCTGCCGGCGGTGGTGCGCGAGCTCGAGCGCATGGGCGTCAACGCGCGGGGCCGCGATCTCGCGCCGCTGGTGGACGCGGTGAAGAGCCGGGCCCGGACCATCCTCGACGTGGCGGACCGGGTCGCGGTGCGGCTGGACCCCGCCCGCGCGGCGCTCGACGCCAAGGGCGAGGCGCTCATCGCGAAGATGGGCCCCGCCTTTTCCGCCAACCTGCGCCTCGCGGCCGACGCGCTGAACCGGCTGTCGGCCCCCGACTGGACCGCGGAGCGGATCCTCGAGACGCTGAAGCAGGTGGCGCAGATCCACGGCCTCAAGCTCGGGGACGCGATGCAGCCGGTGCGGGTCGCGCTCACGGGCTCGACCGTATCCGAGCCGGTGAACGAGCTGCTCGCGGTCGTGAACCGCGCGCCCGCGCTCGCGCGCCTGCGCGAGGTGGCGTCCCGCCAGGCCGACGGCGGCACGAGCGCCGCCCGGCCATGATCCGGCGGGCCGGCCTCCTGCTGGCCCTCGCCGGGCTCTCGGCGTGCGCCGGCGGCCCGCCTCCCTCAACTCCCCGACCCGCGCCCGACACACTGGCCGCTCGGCCTCAGGCGGCGGCGCCGATTCCGCTCCCGCCGGCAGCCCCGCCGCCACGCATCCGGGGATCGGTGCGCTTCGCATTCGTGGGCGACGTCAATCTCGGCACCGCCACACTTCCCGACGGCGTGCCGCCGGACACGGGCCGCGGGCTGCTCGACGCCGCCCGCCCCGCGCTCGCCGGGGACCTCGTGGTGGGGAATTTCGAGGGCGTCCTCGCCGATACTGGCACGTCGGACAAGTGCGAGCAGATGCGCCCACGCGAGGCCCGGCGGCATCGTGGGCGCCCGCGCAAGCGCACGGTCGCGGACTCGTCCGAGGTCCGGCCCGGCTGTTACGCCTTCCGCTCGCCGACAGCGCTGGCGCCGAGGCTGGTCGAGGCCGGTTTCACCCATCTCAACCTCGCCAACAACCACGCCAACGATTACGGTCCGGCCGGCCGGGCGTCGACGGAGCGCATCCTCGACAGCCTCGGTCTCCGGCGCTACGGGCCCCTCGGCCGGATCGCGATCGACACCGTCCGCCGCGGCGACAGCGTCACCGTGGTCGGCCTGATCGGCTTCGCGACCTACCCGTTCGCCTACGATCTCCTCGACATCGCGCGCAGCGCGGCGGTCGTGGATTCCATCCGGCCGCTCGTGGACCTGCTGGTCGTGACCTTTCATGGGGGAGCCGAAGGCCTCCGCGCCCTGCACGTGCCGGAGGCGGCCGAATCGCTCGGCCACGAGCCGCGCGGCGACCTCCGCCGCTGGGCCCGGGCCGTGGTGGACGCCGGTGCCGACGCCGTCGTGGGCCACGGTCCCCACGTGCTGCGAGGCATGGAATTCTATCGCGGCCGGCTCCTGGCGTATTCGCTCGGGAATTTTCTGACCTACCGCGGCTTCAATCTCGAGGGTCCGCTGGGGGTGACCGGCGTGCTGCAGCTGGAGGTCGGCCCTGACCGGCGGCTCCGGCGCGCGCGGCTCATTCCCATGGTGCAGCGGCCCCGGGAAGGCCCCGAGCCCGACTCCGCGGGCACGGCACTGGAGCTGGTGCGCCGGCTCTCTCGGGAGGACTTCGGCGCGCTCGCCGCCGGCATCAGTGAGTACGGCGATATCAGCCCTCCACCGTGAGCTTGCCATGGTCCGGCGACCCGCCTATGGATTCTCGATGACCAGTGAGCCGCCGGAATCCCGGCCGGGCGACACACCCAGCCCCGCGGCCATCGCCGCCACCGAGCATCCCGTGCAGATCACCGTCGGGCTGATCGAGGACGAGCGCGTGCCCGAGGGAATGGTGTGCATGGGGAGCTATCGCAACGGCCGCCTCGTGGCCCGGGCGGTGCTTCCGCCTGAGGCATGGGGCCAGATCACCGAGTACCGCATCTTCGACGAGCCGGTCCAGATCGTGCTCGTCGCGCGCACCGCCCCGCCCGGGCTCCAGTGCCAGCTGTACGCGATGGTCCCGCTGCCGGACGACGAGGACGAGCCGGACGAGCCCTGGAGCGCGAGCGTCCCGGGGTCGTCCTACGAGTCGGTGGTGGAAGGCGAGGATGCCGAAAAGGACGAAGAGGACAGCAGCGATCCCGCGGTGGCGCCGATCCCGCTCGGCAGCATCGTCCGCTACGACCGCGACCGGGTGCATCCCGAGAGCCTGCCGCTCGAGGCGGTGGACGTGCTGCGGCGGATCATCGACGGCGAGACGTCCGAGGTGGTGGACCGGGCGCTGGCCGACCTGCTGGGGCTGTAGAGAATCACACTGAGCGCAGCGAAGGGGGCATGATTCAGGGCGTGCCCCCTTCACTTCGTTCAGGGTGACTCGCCGTGACTCGCGGCGCCACTTACACGAACATGCCCACCCGGAAGCGCCAGATTCTTCCGAGCAGATCGTCGAGCTGACCCTGGGTCATGAACACCTCGACCGCCGCCGCGGTACAGGCCGCGTTCGCGCCCCAGAGCGCCGCGCGCTTGAGCTCTCCGTCGAACTCCGCCTGCACGAACACCTTCTCGTCCCCGCTGTAGACCGTGGGAAGAAACGCCGAGAATTCCTGGGCGACCCCGTTCACGCCCGGCCCCCCGATCGCGATCGTCGGGTTGAGATGGAAGGTCCGGTTCTCGAGGTACCACGTGTCGGCCACGACGACGGCCCGGCGGTAGGCGTGCCCCGCGCCGCGGCGGTCGATCTCGGCCTTGAGCCGGTCGGCGAGCGGGCGGTCGTGCTCCTCCGCCGTGGGAGAGGAGCCCGTCACCAGCACGATGGTCTCCTCGATATCCACGAGCTTCATGGGCGAGCGATCCTTTCGGCGGTCATGGGGTCGCGGTGTCCGCCGGCGCGGGAGCGGTTCGCTGGTTCGCCTCGAACTCGCGCTCCTGCTCCTTCCGAAGGCGCATCTCGCGAATCCGCTCCTTGAACTCCTCGAGGTTGTCCGCCCGCTGCGCCGCGCTCAGCAAGTCGGCCCGCATATCCATGAGGTGATTGTACGCCCGGTTCTGGTCGATGTTGCCCTGGGGAATCGGCAGCAGCGCCAGAACGGCCGCCGGGATCTTGAGGCCGGCGATGTAGATGTTCTTCGAGTCGATCCCGAACTTCTTGCCGGCGATCTCCTTGGTCCAGCTCGGCAGCCCCTGCGTCCGGGCCGTCGGGTCGCTCGCGATCGAGTCGAGATAGGCCTGCACGATCGCCGTGACCGCGCTGTCGACCAGCTGCGCGTGATCCTTGCTCAGCCGCTGCGCCAGCTCTCTGGGCGGGAGCGGCAACGGGCGCACCCAGAGCCGGCCCTCGGCCAGCTCAGGTCCGATCCGCCCGATCGCCGGCCGCGACATCGGCCGCGGTGCGGGAGCGCCGCTCGTATCGGGGCGCACCGGCTTCGGCCGGGGCTCGGGCAGCTCCGCGACCGCCTGGGGACGCGGCCGGATCGCCGGCCGGGTGGGCTGGACCCCCGACGAGCCGGTGCCGGCGCGGCCCTCCGCGCGGGGAATGCGATACGGCATCGGCACCGCGGTGGGCCCGTCGGCGGGGGGCGACAGGACGACGATCTGCGCCGGCCGATGCGGCAGGACCGGCTGCCGTCCCTCGATGTGGATGAAGAGCAGGAAGGCGTGCGCGACGATGCTGGCCGCGATCGCGATCCACGGCCAGCGCCGCGCGCGCGGCAGCCGGAGCTCAAGAGGCCGGCGCAAGCTCCCCTCGGCGGGTGGCCGCGAGCGTGGTGCCCAGGCGCGCGGCGCCGGCGCGGAGACGCTCCGCTCCGACCGTGAGCGCGATGCGGAAGAACCCCTCGCCCGCCGGTCCGAACGCGCTGCCTGGCAGCACCACCGTCCCGGTCTCCTCGAGCGCGCGCTTGGTGAATGCCGCGGACGCCACCCCCGACGGAAGCGCGACCCAGAGGTACATCGCCGCCTTCGGCGCCTCCAGCACGAATCCCGCCTCACGCAGCGCGCCGACGGCCGCGTCCCGCCGCCGCTCCAGCTCGGCGCGAATCGGCTCGACCAGCGCCTCGGCGTGATCGAGCGCCGCGGCGCCGGCCTTCTGGATCGCCAGGAACGGTCCCGTGTCCACGTACGACTTGACCCGGGTCAGCGCCGTGACCAGTTCCGGCCGCCCCACCGCGAAGCCGATCCGCCAGCCGGTCATCGAGTAACTCTTCGACAGCGAGAAGAACTCGAGCGCCACGTCGCGCGCGCCGGGGATCTCGAAGATACTGGGCGCCCGGTAGCCGTCGAAGGTCAGGTCGCAGTACGCGTTGTCGTAGGCGAGCAGGATGCCGTAGCGGCGGCAGGTGGCCACCAGCCGCTCGAGGTACTCGGGGGTCGCCACCGCGGCGGTCGGATTGTTGGGATAGTTCGCGAACACCAGCTTGGCCCGGCGGAGCACCGGCTCCGGCACCCGTTCGAGGTCGAGCAGAAATCCGTTCTCCGGCCGAAGCGGCGCGATGTACGGCTCGGCGCCCGACAGGATCGAGCCGCCGATGTACGCCTGGTAGCCGGGCTCGGGCACGATCGTGACGTCGCCGGGGTTGACCACGGCGAACGGGAGGTGCGAAAGCCCCTCCTTCGAGCCCAGCAGCGGCAGGGTCTCCGCCATCGGATCGAAGCGGAGGCCGAACCGCCGCTCGACCCAGCGCGCCGCCGCCTGCCGGAACGCCGGCAGGCCCTGCTGGAACCCGTACTTGCTGTACGCCGGGTCCCGCAGCGCCTCGTTCATCGCGCTCACGGCGATGGCCGGCGGCGGCGTGTCGTTGTCCCCGGCGCCGAGATCGATGACGTCCATGCCGGCGTCGATCAGCCGGCGCTTGATGGTCGGGATCTCGGCGAGCGGGTAGCCGGGCAGGGCGCGGAGACGGTGACTGAACTCGATCATCGGGTGCCGTCGCGGACGGGGTTGGAGAGGATGCCGACGCCGGGGATCTCGACCTCGACGACGTCGCCGTCGCGGAGCGGCCCGACACCCGCCGGTGTGCCGGTGGCGATCAGGTCGCCCGGCTCCAGGGTCATGATCCCGCTGATGAAGGCCACCAGCACGGGAATGGAGAAGTGCATATCGGTGGCCGGGGCCCGCTGGCGTTCCTGGCCGTTCACCCGGCCGATCACCTCGAGCGCGCGCCAATCGAGCCCGGTCCGGACCTCGGGTCCGACCGGACAGAACGTATCGTAGCCTTTCGCGCGCCCCCACTGGCCGTCCGTCTTCTGCAGGTCACGGCAGGTCACATCGTTGACGCAGACGAATCCGCCGATCCCGCGCTCCGCGCCGGCCGGGTCCACCGCCTGGAGCCGGGCTCCGATCACGACGCCGATCTCCGCCTCGTATTCCACCTGGCGCGACGTGCCGGGCAGCACGATCGGCTCGCCCGGTCCGATGAGGGCGCTGGGCGGCTTGAAGAACAGCATCGGCACCGGCGGCACCTCGTTGCCCAGCTCCTTCGCGTGGGCCACGTAGTTCCGGCCCACGCAGACGATTTTCGACGGCCGCACCGGCGTCATGCCATCGCCCCGATGCCCTGGCGCGCGAAGAAGTCCTCGCACTTGGTTCGCACCTGCGCCCAGCTCCCGATGATCCGCTCCGCGCGCGGCAGGCCGCCCAACAGGAGCGGGCCGTACCGCTTGGTCACCACCCGGCTATCCAGCAGGACCACGACGCCGAGGTCCTGCCGGCTCCGGATCAGGCGGCCGAACCCCTGCTTGAGCTTGAGGGCGGCGTGCGGCAGCAGGTAGTTCATGAAACCGTCCAGCCCCTCCTCCGCCAGCCGCTCCAGCCGCGCCGCGGTCAGCGGCTCGCTCGGCACCTTGAAAGGTAGCTTGTTGAGCACGAGCGTGCGGAGCGCCCGGCCGGGTACGTCCACGCCTTCCCAGAACGAATCGGTGCCGAGCAGAATCGCGTTCTCGGCCTCGCGGAATCGCCTGAGGAGGACGTCCCGGGGCCCTTCGCCTTGCACCAGGATCGGCCACCGGGTGCCGAGCACGGCCCGAAGCTCGTGCGCCGCCTTCCGGAGGGAGGCGTGACTGGTGAAGAGCACGAACATCCCGCCGTCCGAAGCGTAGGCCAGGTCGGTGACCACCTGCACCACCGCGGTGGCGTGGGCGTGTTCGTCTTCACGCGGCTCGGGCATGTCGTTGGGGATGCCGAACACGCACTGCGACGGGTAGTCGAACGGGGAGGCGAACACCTCCCGCACCGTGACGGGGGAGTCCTCGCCGGCCAGCCCCAGCCGCGATTCGAGAAAGCCGAAGTCGCCGCCGGCGGCGAGCGTGGCGCTGGTGAGCAGCACGGTGTCCAGCCGGTCGAACAGGAGCGCCCGGAGCACGGGCGCCAGGTCGAGCGGTACGGCCGACAGGCTCACCTGCTGGCCGCGCTGGGATCGCTCCATCCAGCGCACCGTCGGCGCGCCGCCGCCGGCGGGGCGGAGCGTGCGGTTAAGCCCGTCCGACACCGCATCCAGCCGCCGCATCACCGCGCGCAGCTCCTGCAGGATGGCCCCCCGGCGCTCGCTCTCCTCCGACTCGGCCAGGCGGTCGGCGATCGTTTCAACCGTCTCGCGCAGCGAGCGGAACGCCAGCAGCGACGCATCGAGCTCGAACGCGAGGCCCTGCTCCCACAGCTCGTCGGTCGCGAACTCGTCGCTCAGCCGGAGCTGCCCGGCGGGGAGACCCTCGAGCCGGTCGAACAACCGGAGAAACATCGCCTCGCTCCCCCGCCGGGCGTCCGCGAGCGCGGGCAGGAGCCGCTGCTTCAGGAGATCGAAGCTCGCCCGGCTCAGCAGGTCGCCGCGCGCCATGAGCTCGTGGGCGAGCGTGGGCGCGAGGCCGCGACCGTTCCGCTCGAATCGGGCGAGCAGCCGCCGGACCGAACGGCTGCTCACCTGGATGCCAAGGTGCGCGGCGGCGACGTCCTCCAGATGATGCGCCTCGTCCAGCACCAGCCGCCGGTACGGCGGCAGCACCGCCGCCTCCTCCCAGTTGTCCTGGGCCTGGCGCACCGACAGGTCCGCCGCGAGCAGATGGTGGTTTACGACCACCACGTCCGCTTCCGCCGCGCGGCGCCGGGCCCGGAACAGGAAGCAGCGATCGAAGTGGCTGCACTTGAGCCGGGTGCAGAGGTCGGCTTCCGCGCTTACCTCGTCCCACACCTCGGGCGACGGCGTGACCGGCAGATCGCTCAGCGTCCCATCGGCCGTGTGGCCCGACCATTCGGCGATGCCCATCAGCTCATCGAGCTTGTCCGCCTCGAGCAGCGTCCGCTGGGAGGCCACGGCCTGGTGCATGCGCGAAAGGCAGAGATAGTTCCGCCACCCCTTGAGCAGCGCGAACGTCGGGCTGTATCCGTCGACGGTGAGCGCGCGCTTGAGCAGCGGGAGATCCTTGCCGACCAGCTGCTCCTGAAGGTTGATCGTGTTGGTGCTCACGACGGTCCGCTCCCCGTTGGCGCGCGCCCAGTGCAGCGCGGGGACCAGGTAGGCGAACGATTTCCCCACGCCGGTGCCGGCCTCGAGCAGTTGCACCCCGCCGTCGTTGTAGCCGTCGGCGATGTACGCCGCCATGTCGCGCTGGCTGCGCCGGTCCTCGTACTGGCCCAGCTCCGCCGCCACCGGGCCACCCTCGCCCAGCGTGTCGACCACATCGAAGGGATCGATCCGGAGCACCGGCCGGTCGTGCGGCACCTCCACCACGACATAGATCGCGGTGGCCTCGTTGTCGATGATGCCGAAGCCGACGCCGCCGTCGTGCAGCCGCGCCGCGACGTTGAGATCCGGGCCCGACGGATCGAGCCGGCCGCTCGGGTGGTTGTGGAGCAGCATCTCGCCGCGCTGGGCGGTGCCCGGAAGCGCGAGCACCATGTCCACCGTGCCCCGGGCGACCGCGCGCGCCTCGGTCACGACACCGTCCCGGTCCACCCGGGCGACGAACGACACCTCGCGCCCACCGGCAGCGGCGATCTCGCCCGCCAGGTAGGCGCGGACGCCGGGGGCGATGCGCTCGCAAGGGTTGGGCGTCACGGCGGGGGCTTCCTCTGGTGGATAGGGATCGCCGGCACGAGTCACCCTGAGCGAAGCGAAGGGGGCATGATTCAGGGCATGCCCCCTTCGCTTCGCTCAGGGTGACTCCCGGTAGACATCAAAATAACAGCTTCACGTCTTCAGCTCTTTCTTCTTCGCCGCCGGAAACAGCACGTTGTTGAGGATCAGCCGGTAGCCCGGGGAGTGCGGATGCAGCGAGAGATCGGTGGGCACATCGCCGATCTGGTGTTGCGGGTCTTCGGGGTCGTGGCCGCCGAAGAAGGTCCAGGTCCCCTGCCCATGCTCGCCGTGCACGTACTTGACCCACGGCGCGCCGGGCTCGTCCGCCAGCACCGTCACGCTCGGCTTGAGCGTCTTCCGCGTGAACGACGTGGTGAGACCGTAGAAGTCGGGAATGACCTGGCGGTGATTCTGGACCAGCATCGTGGCTACAGGGTCGATCGTGGCGCTGAAATTGAACAGCGTGAACGAGCCGAGCTGCTGGCGGCGCTCGGGCGAGTTGACCTGGTGCCCGTCGATGTCGGAGTAGACCGGGACCGTCGGATTCAGTTCGAGCTGGGCGTTCTGGAAGGCGAGCGCCTCCTCCCAATGCATCCGCGAGGACGCGTCCGGATCCATCGGCGTACCATCCGCGTACGCCGCCGCGATGTCGACCTTGTCGGCGGCCAGCGCCAGGTCCAGCGTCTCGGTGGCGGTGCACATGGCGAAGAGGAAGCCGCCGCGCTGGACGTACTCGGCAATCGCCACGGCCACCGCCCGCTTCTCCGCCGGCACCGACGGAAACCCGAGCTGCCGCGCCATGGCCCGGTTCCGTTCCACCATGTCGACCAGCCATGGGGAGCCGGCGTAGTTCAGGAAGAACTTCGAGTACTGGCCGGTGAAGTCCTCGTGATGCAGGTGCAGCCAGTCGTAGGTCTTGAGCTTGGCGCCGAGCACCTCGGGATCCCAGACCTTCTCGAACTTGATACCGGCGTAGTTGAGCGCCATCGTGACCGCGTCGTCCCAGGGCGCGGCGTTGGGCGGGGCATAGACCGCCACCTTCGGGGCTTTCTCGAGCGGCACCGCGTCCATGTTCCCGCCCTGGAGCTCGCCCCTGATCTGGACGACCTGCCCGTCGTCGAGCGGCTCGGTGGCAATCCCGTTGAGCGCGGCGTCCCGCGTGGTGGCGCCATCCGCGGGCAGGAGAAACGCCCCGCTCCGATAATTGAGGAACCACTCCGCTCGGCCACCGCGCTCGAGCAGACGGAACGCCAGGCCGTAGGCCTTGAGGTGATCGGTCTGTGCATCATCCATGGGAACCAGCAGCCAGGGCGCCGCCGATCGCGCGATCCCGAAGGGCAGGCGCGCGAGTCCCGGGGACAGGGCCACGAGGCCCGCGGCCCCGCGGGCGAGAAAGTCGCGCCGGTTCATGTCTGCGGCACCGCGCCGCGGGCCTCGTCCAGCCGGCGCCTGGCCTGGGGCACGAGTGCGCTCGCGGGATAGGTGAGGATGAGATGCTCGAGCTGGGCCACCGCCTCGGGGGCCCGGTGCTGGCGAACCAGCAGCTCGCCCAGCGCCAGCTCCGCCGCTGGGGCGGTGCCGGGGGCCTCGGGCGCCGCGGCCGCCTTGAGCAGCCGTTCGGCATCGGCTGGCTTGCCGCTGGCCGCCGCCAGCCGTCCCGCCAGCAGGTGAATTTCGGCGCCGCCCTTGTCCGGCGGCAGCCCGCTCGCCACGTGGTCGAGCCCCGACACCGCCTTCGACGTGTCCCCCCGAGCGAGCGCCAGCAGCGCCGCGCCCAGCGCGGGCACCGTGTCGGCTTCGATCGGTTGCAGCAGGGCCAGCAGCGCGCTGCGCTCGGTGGCCTCCGCGCGCTCCCCCGCGAACGGCCCCGCCGCCGTGAAGCTCTCGATCGCGCCGCGGACATCGCCACGGTACAGCCGGACCCGGCCTCTCAGCGCCATGCCTTCGACAGTGCTGTCGTTCCCGAGGGCGGAGTCGGCGCGCACGACATCGCCCGCCTGGAGGTAGCCGAGCACGAGGCGCCGCTCCAAGGCGGCGAGCTCGTCCCCCGGGATTTCCGTCCTGTGCGCGGCCAGGCGCCGGGCGGCCTCGTCCAGTTTGCCTTCCCCGAGGAGCACCTGCACCAGGGTTGTCGAGGCGCCGGCCGAGATCGTTCCAGGCGTGCTGCGATCGTCCGTGAGACCGGTCAGCATGCGTCGGGCGGCGTCAACATCGCCGGCGGTCGAGTACACTCTCGCAGCCTCGAGACGGAGGCGGGCGCGCTCCGCATCCGTGCTTCGGTCGGCCATCAGCTCCAGCGTGCGACCCTGCGCCAGGAGCGCGTCGTGGCCGGACCGTCCGCGCAGCTGCTCGAGCAGCCCGCGCAGCGCGTCCACCCCGCCCTTCCGGTCGTCCGGCAGCGAGGCGCGGAGCGCCTCGAGCGCACCGAGCGGGTCGCCCCAGCGGGCGAGCAGATCGGCCTGCAGCCGCTGGGCGGTGGGCTCGTGCTCACGCTCGAGCCGCTGGAGCAGCGCCGGGCGGACCGAATCCGGGGCCTGGCTGAGCGTCGCGGCCGCGGTCGCCCGATACCCCGGCAATCGGCGGATGGCCGGTAGCCACTCGCGGAGGGCGCCGTCGTAATCAGCGTCGGCCGCGGCCAGCTGGGCCAGCTCCGCGGCCAGGGCGTCCGGGCGATGCAGCTGCTCGCGTCCCCGGAGATACGCCGCGGCCGCGCCCGGCCGGTCGCGCCGGCTCAAGGCGGACGCGCCCCACTCCCGATAGGGCGTCTCGTCGCCGGGCACCGCCGCCGCCCAGCGCTCGGCCACGACCCGGACGCTGTCCGGCTCTTCCGCCGCGGTCCACGCCCGGAGCGCCACGCCGTAGATCGCCCCGCTCGACGGATTGGCCCGGAGCGCCGCCCGCACCTGCGGCAGGATGTCGGTGCTTCGATCGGTGGGCAGAAGCGCACGCTCGAGCCCCAGCAAGGCCGCCGGATCACCCGGCCGGCCCGCGAGCACGCTCCGGTACGCGTCCGCCGCGCTCGCGTAGTTGCCCCGGCGCTCGAGCTCGAACGCGCGCCCCATCCCCGAATCCTGTGCGCTCAGCGGCCGGGCGAGCGCCAGCACGGCGAGCAACCCCAAGGCAGCGCGGGCGCGTCGCATCACCGTGACTCGGTCAGCCGGCGGAAATAGTCCACCACCAGCCGACGCTCTTCCGGGGAGAGCTGCTGCAGCTCTTCCCAGGTGGGCACCCTGACGCGATCGTCGTCGCCCAGAAGCCGGGCGCGGAGGGCCGGCGGCAGGTGCACGCTGTCGTCGGTCGCGGTAGTGCTCTGCCGCTCCTTGCGCTCATCCTCTTCCTTGCCCTGCAGCGTCCGGCCGGCGTCGAGCATCCGCCGGAACAGTCGCTCCTGGCGCTCGACCACCTGCCGGTCGAGCCGCCCGCCCTCGAGCCGGCGCGCCAGGTCCTTGGCCTCATCGGCCAGCTCACCGGCCCCCGGCATCTCGCCCCCGGCCTTGAGTTTTTGCAGCTCCTCGCCCAGGGCGCGTTGCCGCGCCGCGAGTTGACGGAGCTGCTCGCGGATCGCGCCGTTGCCCGCCATGGGAAGCAGGCCGGCCCCCTGCTCGCCCAATCCGCCCTGCTGCTGCGCGAGCTTGGCCATCCGCTCGAGTGCTTCGGCGAGGCCCGAGCCGGAGCTCGAGTTCTGCACGTCGCCACGGGCGCGCACGAGCTGGTACGCGGCCGCGTTGAGCGCGTCCACCGCGCCGCCGGCCTGCTCCGCCCCCTCGCGCGCGTTGGGTGTCGCGTTGGCGATCGCCTCGCGGGTGCGCTGCATCTGCAGCTGTGCGCCCCCGAGCGCCGCGCCGATGCCGGGCGGCACGAGCGCGTTCTTGCCGGCGGCCTTCCGTACCTGTTGGAGCAGCCGCTCGACTCCCTCCTCGATGGCACCCTGCTCGGCCCGTACACCGCTGCCCGCATCGCCGCCCGCGCGGAGCTCCTCCTGGACCGCGAGCTGGCCCTCGGCGAGGCGGCTGGTCTCCGCCAGCGCCTGATCGATCGCCGCCACCACTTCCTGGCGCCACTCCTGTTGCATGCCTTCCCGCTCCTGCTGAAGCTGGTCGCCCAGGGGCGCAAGCGCCTGCTCCGCGCGCTCCCCGCTCTGCCGCGCCTGCTGCCGCTGCCCCTGCTGGCTGGCCGACGCCGCCTGCTTCATTTCCTGCCCCGCCTGCTGGGCCTGGCGGCCCGCGGCATCGAGTCGCTCCTGACGCTTCTCGTCGCCGACCTGCTTCCCGAGCCGGTCGAGTGCCGAGCCGAGGGAGTCCGCCCGCGCCGCGAGCTCGCGCTCCGCCTGCGCCGACCGGGCGCTGTCGGTCTTGGCGACCTGCTGGTTCCAGCCGTGCTGCTGCTGCGCGAGGTCGCGGGACTCCTTGCTCAGGTTGGCGAGATCCCCCTCGAGCGCGGCGCGACGGAACAGCTCGCGGCTCCGCTCGAGCGCCTCGCGGGTGTCCTTCTGGGCCTCGGCCAGGCGCTCGAGCGCCTCTTGCGTGCGCTCCGCGTTGAGATCCTTCAGCGCTTGCTGCAGCTCCTGCAGCCGCTGGCGCAGTTCGGGTGAGAGGGCTCGCTCGAGCTGCTCCCGGATCTCCGAGAGCTCGCGTTGCCAGGCCGAGTCGCCGAGGCCCGCGGCCTCGGCGCTCTTCCGGAGGGCCTCGAGCGACTGCTTGAGGTCCTCCGCCCGGCGCACCAGCTCCTGCTGCGCCTGCGCCACGCCTTCCGCCTTCTTCGCTTCCTCGAACGACAGGGATTGCCCGGTCTTCTCGTCGCGGCCGTCCGCCGTCCGCGGGCGCTCCTGCGCCAAATCGTCGGTCTGCCGCTCGAGCTGCTTGCTGGCGGCGGCGACCGAGTCGAGCCGGCTCGACACGGCCTCACTCGCCTGCCGCTGGGCGGCGCGCACCTCGCTCATGGTCGGGAGCCGAAGGACGTACTCGCGCGAGCGCCCGAGCTGTCGCTGGGGGGTGTTGTCCGAGGCGACGGCGAGATACCGCACGGTGTCCCCGGGCAGGAGGCCACGCCGCGTGAGATCAAGGGTATAGGTTAGGATCGCGCGGTCGGTGGTCGGCGTCGGCAGCGTCATGCGCTCTCGTCGCACCGAATCGACCAGGCCCAGTCGGCTGATGCGCCGGCTCTCGACCACGACGCCCGTAATGCCGTGATCGTCCCGGGCATCGATCACCAGCGGGAGCTGCAAGCTCAGCGGGGCCAGCGTATCCGCGCCCGGCACCGGCACGTCCACGCGCGGAGCGCTGTCGGCGACAAGGCGGATCGGCAGGCGCACCGTGTCTGAGGTGAGCGGCACGCCGCCGGTCGTGGTGAGCGCCAGGTGATACTCGCCGGACGCGCCGGGCACGAAGCTCCCACTGAAGCGCCCGCCGTCCACGCGGAGGTCGGCCGAGCGCCCCCGGCTGGTCCAGGCCGCGCCGGCGAGGCGCGCGGTGGCTTCCCCCCGGGTCTCCAGACGGGTGCCCGCGGGCAGCAGCAGCGTGTCGCCCCCCGTCGGGACGGGCTCGGCCTCGAGGCCCAGGTACTCGGGATAATGGGCCGTCACGCTGAGGGCCCCGAGAAAGACCGGTAACCGTACCCGGATCATGAGCGTGTCCGAGGCGCGGCGGCCGCTGGTCAGGCGGACGAACACGTCGCTCTGCAGCGGTCCGGTCGTGACGGTCGCGCGCCCGAGCGAATCGAGCCGCACGCCGCGAGGCCGCCAGCCTTCGCCAGGCGCGCGCAGCCACAGTGTCGCCGTCCGGCGGCCGAGCGCCTCCAGCAGCAGCCCGGCCGAGTCGCCGCGGTCCACGATCTCCCGAAGCGCACGGATCCGCACCGGGGCCACGGTCATGTCCCAGGCGCGCCTCGGATGCCAGAGGGCGGCGGCGGCGCCGTGCACCGGTCCCGCCGATCCGAACGCGGTGAGTCCCAGCGCGAGCACGCCGAGGCCCGCCAGGCCGAGCGTGCGTACCGGGCGCGCCAGCGGCTCGGCCGCCGCCGCTCCCCGGCGCGCCACGTCGTCCGCCTGCGCTCGGTCGGCGAACGCGAGCAGGTCGCCGCTGGTGCCACCGGCGGCGTGGTCGAGCAAGGCGGTGAGCGTTCCGCGGCGCCAGGCGCCGGCCTCCTCGAGCCGGCCCGCCACGCCGCCCGCGGAGAGCCGGGCCTGCGCCCGCCACGCGAGCCGGATCGCGACCGCGAGCGAGCCCAGCGCCGCGCCCCAGGCCAGCAGTACCCAATAGGGCCCCTCGAGCCAGCCGAGCCGCACCGTCCAGGCGGCCAACCCGAGCAGCAACGCGCCCGACCCCAGTGCGACCGCCGACCAGCCGAGCACGGCACCCGCGCGAAGCGGCCGCGCGAGCCGTTGCAGCTCGAGCTGCGTCGCCGGCGCGGTCACCCGCCGAACCCCACGGCGTAGGCGAACAGGTTCACACCCATGCGAAGCGCCGCCTCATGCTTCTCGGGGGGATCGTGGTGGACCTCGAAGTCCTCCCAGCCGTCGCCGAGATCGGACTGATAGGAGTAGTAGACCGCCAGACGGCCGTCGAGGAAGATGCCGAACCCCTGCGCGGGCTTCCCGTCGTGCACGTGGATCTTGGGAATGCCCTTGGGAAAGTCGTACACGAGATGATAGATCGGATGGTCGAGCGGAACCTCGACGAGGGGATGGTCCGGAAACAGGCGTCCGAGCTCCCGGCGGATCGAGGCATCCATGCCGTAGTTGTCGTCGGCATGGAGAAAGCCGCCCTGGAGCAGGTAGCGTCGCAGCATGGCCAGATCGGCGTCGCTCCAATGGACGTTGCCATGACCGGTCATGTAGATGTACGGCACGTTCCACAGCTCGGCGTCGCCGAGGGTGACCACTTTCTCCTCGCGGGCGACGTGCAGCTCGGTCCGGGTGCCGATCGCCGCCAGGAGGTTGGGCAGGCTCGAGGGATTGGCGTACCAGTCGCCGCCGCCATCGTAGTGCAGGCGGCCGATGGTCATCACCGGCGCCGCTCCAGTTGGGGCGGCGCCGGTGATGACCGGCAGCAGAAGCGTCAGCGCCAGGGCTCGACGGATCATCACGGCAGCTCCATGACCAGCCGATAGGCATCGTTTCGAGGCAGTCCCAGGCCCTCGCTGAGCCGGCGGACGACCTCCTTGCGCGTGACACCTTCGGCGAGCAGTTGCGTCGCCTGGGCCACGGCCTCTTCCGTCCGATCCGGTGGCTCGGCCTCGGCGCCCGTGCCCGCGAGCACGATGGTCAGCTCGCCGCGGGGGGGCTGCTCCGAATAATAGCGGGCGAGCTCGTCCAGCGTGCCCGCCCGGAGCTCTTCGTGCAGCTTGGTCAGTTCGCGGGCCACCACGGCCCGGCGCGCCCCGCCGGCCGCTCGCGCGAGATCCGCCAGCAAGCCGGCCAGACGGGCCGGCGCCTCGAAGAACACGACGCTCCACTCTTCCCCGGCAGCACGGGCGAGCAGGCGGGAGCGCTCGCGGCCCTTCCGCGGCACGAATCCCAGGAAGAGATAGCGATCCGCCCGGAAGCCGGCTGCCGAGAGGGCGGTGGCCACCGCCGAGGGGCCCGGCATCGGTACCACGACGATCCCCGCCGCGCGGGCGGCCCCGACGAGCTCGGTGCCCGGGTCGCTGACCGCGGGCGTCCCCGCGTCGGACACCAGGGCCACATCACGGCCCTCCTGCAGGATCTGGAGCAGTTGCTCGAGCCGGCGGTCCTGGGAATGCGCGTGGTAGCTGATCAGTTGCGGCGCGACGCCCAGATGGGTCAGCAGTCCTCGCGTCCGCCGGGTGTCCTCGGCGGCCACTACCGGCACGGTTCGAAGCAGCTCCGTGGCCCGGATGGAAAGATCGCCCAGATTTCCGAGCGGCGTGGCGACGACGTAGAGAGTGCCGGGCATGGGGGAAAGGTAGAGAGGGCGGAGAGGACGGAGAAGGCGGAGAGGGCGGAGAGGACGGAGAGGACGGAGAGGCGGAAGGTTCGAACCGCTGTCAGTTTCTGATACTGCGTGTGAAACCGGGGTACGACCAATGGGGGGCGACCCGAGAGACTAGGCACATGCTGGGACACGAGCGGCTCGAGGTCTGGAAATTGGCGCACGAGCTGACCTTGAGCGTGTATCGCGCGACCGCAACCTGGCCCGCGACGGAAAGATACGGGCTCACCGCTCAGATCCGCCGGGCCGCGGCCTCGATCCCGACGAATCTGGCTGGAGGGGCGGCGAAACGGGGACCGCGCGAGTTTCGCCGCTTCGCGGATATCGCCCTCGGCTCAATCGCCGAAGTGGCGTATCTTCTGCTGCTCGCAAAGGATCTGGGCATACTCACCGATGCCGATCACCACCGGTTAGACACCCTTCGCAAGCGAACGGGCGGGTTGACCTGGCGCGTCGCTCGCGCCTTGGACACTGCCCGCCCATGACCTGATACTCAATCGACCTCGCCCCGTTTCAAGCCTCTCCGTCTTCTCCGTCCTCTCCGTCGCTTCAAGCCAAATGCTGCTTGATCTTCCCCTCCAGCGTCGCCTTCGGCACCGCCCCGATGACCGTGTCCACGTGCTGGCCGTTCTTGAAGAACAGGATGCTGGGGATCGAGCGCACGTTGAAGCGCATGGCCGTCCGCTGGTTGGCGTCCACGTCCACCTTGGCCACCTTGGCGCGGCCGGAGTATTCGCCGGCGAGCTGGTCGAGAATCGGCGCCACGACCTGACACGGGCCGCACCACGTCGCCCAGAAATCGACCAGCACCAAGCCTGGCGTCTGCTCGATCTCGCTGGTGAACGAGGCGTCGGTGACGTGGACAGTCGGGGAATTCGGCGCGGCCATGATGTTATTCTCCTGTGGTTGTAACCTTCTCGACCAATCCGACGGAGGGATCGCGTGGCGGATCGCCCCCAAATCGCGCATGTCGGTGTCGCCGTGCCGGATCTCGACGCGGCGCTTGCGTTCTATCGGGACGTCCTCGGTCTCCGTCCTCATCCCGCCGAGACGGCCGACGGCGCCGCCATCGTGTCGCTGCCCTTCGGGGAGTCCGAGGTCGAGCTGCTCGCGCCGCTCGGGCCCGACGGACCCATCGCCCGGTTCCTTGAGCGCCGCGGCCCCGGCATCCATCACATCTGCTACCGGGTGCCCGATCTCGACGCGGCGCTGTCCGCGTGTCGGGCCGCCGGCTACCGGCTCGTGGACGAGGTCCCCAGGATCGGCGCCGGGGGCCGCCGGATCGTCTTCGTCCATCCGAAGGCGACCGGTGGCATCCTGCTCGAGCTCACGGAGTAAGATAACAGCACGGGTGGGGACGGAGTTCCCGCGGAAATTACCTGGCGGTAGAGGTATCCTGGCCCGACGGATCGCACGGACGAGCGGGGTTTCCCGCAGCCGTCAAATCGATCTGGTTGATGATCCAGCTGCCGTCGGCGAGCTTGATGACGGTGAACGGAATCGTCCACGTGCAGGCCTGGCGTCGAAGCTGAACCTGGAGCGCGTGCCGCATCCCGGTGGCGTCCGGCGTATCGGACAGAATGCGCGAGTCGTCGTGATTGAGGTACGCCTGCATGATCACGATGCGCCGCTCGTAGTCCGAGGGCTGCCGGGTCTTGCCCGCAGCGCCGCGCTCGGTGCCCCAGAGTCCGGCCATGGCGGTCACATTGCTGTCCGCCACCGCCCGCATGAAGGTCTGCACGGCTGTAGACGGCGAATTCGCCGGCTCCACATGGCCAGGCGCCGCTCCGCCGCAGGCGGCCAACAGCAGGGCGGCCGCGTACCACCATCGGTTGATCACGAGTTTCCCGTTGGGCGAGTGTAGCTGGCGAAGTTAACCGGCCGCGGAGCCCCGAGCAATGACGCCACAGCGGCTGTATATCAACATCGATCACGTCGCCACCGTGCGACAGGCGCGGCGAGCGGACGAGCCCGATCCGCTCGAGGCCGCGCGCCTGGCCGAGGCGGCCGGCGCCGACGGCATCACCGTCCACCTGCGCGAAGACCGGCGCCACATCCAGGATGCCGACGTCGAGCGCCTCGCCCCGGCCGTGCGGGTGCTCAACCTCGAGCTGGCCACGAGCGCCGGGGTGCTCGGCGTGGCCACCCGGCTCCGCCCCTATCAGGCCACCATCGTACCGGAGCGGCGCGAGGAGGTGACGACCGAGGGGGGGCTCGACCTGGCCGGACCCATGCCGCGACTCCGCGAGACCATCCGCCGGCTGGACGAAGCGGGCGCGCGGGTCAGCCTCTTCATCGATCCCGATCCCGCCGCGCTCGACGCCGCCAAGGATCTCGGGGTGCCCGCCGTCGAGCTGCACACCGGTCGCTACGCGCACACCTGGCGCGACGGCGATGCGGCCCTCGAGGAGCTCCGGCGCGCCGCTCGGCACGCGGCCGACATGGGACTCTTCGTCCACGCCGGTCATGGGCTCACCTACCTGAACGTCGTCCCCGTGGCCGCGATTCCCGAGATCGAGGAGCTCAACATCGGCCACAGCGTCGTGAGCCGGGCGCTCATGACCGGCATGCGAGTGGCCGTCGAAGAGATGCTCCACTTGGTGCGCGGTGCGAGGCGCTGATACCTTTCGGATCCATGACCAACCCCGTTGCCGCCGCCGACTTCTTCGCCCTCGAGGCGGGGGAATGCCTGGACCGGCTCGAGACCCTCGTCGGTCGGCCCGAGGGGCCCCCGGGAGACGAGTTCCTCCGGACCGCTCGCATCTTGCGCGGCGCGGCCCTCATGGCCGGACAGCAGCCCATCGCACGGGCGGCCGCCGGGCTCGAGGCGCTCGCGCGCGCGTACCGCGACGGGCGCCGGCTCTGGGATCCGGCGACCCGCGAGCAGACGGCCCAGGCGGTGGAGGAGTTCCGGCTGCTGGTGAGGCGCGTGCGCGAGTGGGGCGACGCCGACACCGCGCGGACGGTGCGGCTCGGACTCAGCCTCGAATCGCTCGCCGGGCGGTCCGCCGCCGAGCCGGCGGCGCGGCGCGATGAACACGGGAACCTCAACGTCGGCGTCCGGGCGTTCGTGGCGCGCGAGGGCGCGCTGATCGCGAGCGCGCTGGATCGGGCGGCCCGGGCGCTCCGGGCCGCCCCCGCCGACCGGGAGCCGCTCTACACCGTCATTCGCCGGATGCAGTCGCTCCGCGGCCTGGCGGAGCTGGGCGAGCTGGCGCCGCTGCCGGAGATTCTCGACGGCATCGAGCTGGCCGTCGGCGACCTGACCCGGCTCTTCGCACCGCCGCCGGGCGTGGACGAGGTGATGGCGGCCGCGTCCCTCGCGCTCACCCGTCTCTCCCGCGACATCGCGGAGCACGGCCGGCCCGAGGCCGAGACCGAGGAGGCGCGCCGGTTCACCGAGCTCCTGCTCCGCGCCTTTGCCGTCGAGCGCGACGTCGTGCCGATCGAGTCCCTGTACTTCGCGGGGGATCCCGAGCCGATGACGCCCCCGCACTCGCAGCCCCAGTTCGCCGCCCCCGGCCCACTGGGTCCGCTGGAGCTGGTGAGCCACGGCGAACACCTGTGCCAGAGCGCCGAGCTCATCGCGCGCTCACGCTCGCCGATCGAACGCGACCTCCGGCTCTACCATTTGCTCGGGTCGCTGCGCTCGGCGGGCACGCCCGGCCCCGACCCGGTCGCCAGCGCACTCGTCGTGTTCGCGCGCTCCGCACGCGAAGCGCTGGCGGCGGGCGTCGCCGCCCGCTCCACGCCCGCGCTCGTGAGCTGTCTTCGGGAGGCCGGCGAGCTGCTCCGCGCCGTGGCCGACGCCGACGACCGGATGCTGATCTCGCGCCGGATCCTGGACGCGGCCTACCGGCTCGACGGACTCCGGATGGCGGAGTCGACCCCGCCGCTGCACGCCTCCGCCGCGCCCCCGCCCGCGCCGGCGCCTGAGCTGCCGATTGTCCCGATCGCGTCGCTGCTATACGACGATGAGCCGGTGGTCTCGATCGAGCATCTGTCGACGGACGGGCCGCTCGCCCCCGCCGAGCCGGACGTGGTGCCGATCGAATCCCTGGCACCCGACCCCGACGTCGTGTCGATCGAGTCCCTCGCTCCCGACGGCGGTCTGGAGACCAGCTTCCGGACCTACGACCGGCTGCGGCGCGAGCGCGGCGCCCAGGCCGCCTCGATCGAGGGCCTGGTCGGCCGCGCCCTCGCGGTGACCGGCGGCGCAGCCACGTCGGACACGGTCACCGTGGAAATCGGCGCGCTCTGCTATCGCGGTCGCCCGGCCCTGGAGCGGGCCGCGGAGCTCCGGCAGCAGCTCGCCGCCGAGCTGGCGCGAAACGGCGGCCTCGCGTCGATTCAGCCCCTGCTGCAGGAGCTTCTCGACCTCGTCCCGCTGGCGCTTGCCGAGTCCTGAGCGCGCCCCGGCGCCCGGGGGCCGGCGACGGACGCTCTCCGCCCTCGCGGGGGCCGCCGTCGCGGCCGGGCTCCTCGTCTGGGCCCTCCGCGGCGTCCACCCGGCCGAGGTCATGGCTCACCTCCGAAACGCACGTCCGGGTCTGCTGCTGGTCGCCGTCCTGCTCGCGACCCTGACCTTTCCGATGCGCCTGGTGCGCTGGCGCCTGCTGCTCCGCGGCGCCGACGGCGGGCCGCTCCCGATCGTCCCGCTGTGGCACGCCCTCGCGATCGGGTTCATGGCGAACAACATCCTGCCATTCCGCGCCGGCGAGCTGGTTCGCCTGATCGCGGCCTCGCGGCTCACGGGGGCACGCTTCAGCGCGGTGCTGTCGTCGGTGGCGGTCGAGCGAATCTTCGATGGCCTCACGGTGGTAGCACTCCTGAGCCTGTCCCTCATCGCTTCCGACCTGCCGCCGGACGCCGCCGTCGGCGGCATGTCGGTCCGGCATGCCGCGCAGGTCGCCGGCGCGCTCGGCGCGGCCGCGCTGGTGGGCGCACTTCTGGTCGTGCTGTTTCCCCTGGCCGCGGAGAGGGTGGTCCGCCGCCTGCTTCCCGCCGGGGCGCTCGCGCAGCGCATCGTCGGTATGATCGAGGGCATTCGTCACGGGCTGTCGGTGCTGCGCTCGCCGTCGCTCCTGGCCGGCACCATCGTGTGGTCGCTCGTCTTCTGGCTCACCAACGCGCTCTCGTTCTACGCCGCCTTCAAGGCATTCGACATCCCCGTCGGCTTTCTGGGCGCGCTGCTCATGCAG
Source organism: uncultured Gemmatimonadales bacterium (assembly GCA_963711915.1). GTDB lineage: Bacteria > Gemmatimonadota > Gemmatimonadetes > Gemmatimonadales > GWC2-71-9 > CAVVWJ01. Next base: position 189,208 of record CAVQGA010000017.1, on the reverse strand, counting down.
GGCGTGCTCGTGTTCGGCATCGCGGTTCAGCTGACACCCGGCTTTCTCGGCCAGTTCGAGGCGGCCATCGTGGCCGCGCTGGCCCTGTACGGCGTTCCCCGGGACCTCGCGACCTCCTACGCCATCGCGTACCACGCCACCACGTTCCTGCCCATCGTCCTGCTTGGCGCCTGGTCGCTGGCGCGGACGCCGGTGGCGTTGAGCGACCTGCGGCCGCCCCAGCGGACATGAGCCCCAGCGCGGTGCGCGTGGCGGTGCCCGCCAAGGTCAACCTCTTCCTGCGGGTGCTGGGGCGCGAAGCCGACGGGCACCACGACCTCGAGACGCTGTTCTGCCTGGTGAGTCTGGCCGACACGCTGACGGTCGAGCGGCGGGACGGCGCGGAGGTGACGATCGCGGTCGAGGGTGCCGACACCGGTCCGCCGGAGCACAACTTGGCCTCGCGAGCGGCGGCGATGGTGCTCGACGCCACGGGCCGGCGATTCGGCGTCCACATCACGCTCGAGAAACGGATTCCGGTGCGGGCGGGATTGGGCGGAGGCTCGAGCGACGCGGCGGGTGCGCTGCTCGCCACCAACCGCCTGGCCAACAGCGCCGTGCCCCGGCATGAGCTGTTGCAGTTCGGCGCGCGCCTCGGAAGCGACGTGCCGTTCTTCGTCACCGGCGCCCCACTCGCGCTCGGTTGGGGCCGCGGCGAGCGCCTGCTCCGGTTGCCGCCCCTGCCCGCCGCCCCTGCCCTGCTGCTCACGCCGCCGAAGGGGGTCGCCACCGCGGCCGCGTATGGCTGGGTCGATCAGGCGCGGCAGTCGTCCGGCCGGCGGGGCGCGGTCGCGCTCGACCTCGACGCGCTCTCCGGCTGGGGCGACATCGGCCGGATGGCGGGCAACGACTTCGAGTCGCCCGTGTTCCAGCACGTGCCGGAGATCCGCGCGGCCTTCGAGGCCCTGGTGGCCACCCGGCCGCTGATCTGCCGGATGAGCGGCTCGGGGTCCACCCTGTTCGCCGTCTACCGCTCGGCCCGCGACCGCGACGAGGCCGGCCTCATGCTCGGCCGAAAGCACGGTCGGCTCGACCCGGTCGAAACCCTCGCGAGCCCACTTCCGGGCGTAGCGGACCTCAATTGATCCTGACGATCTTCCCCACCGAAGGCACGTCCGAGCCGTTCAGGATGAACAGCATGTAGTGACCAGGCGGCGTCCGGCTGCTCGAGCCGGGCGCGATCACAGTCAACCCGGTCGCGTCCCTGGTGAACGACAAGCGCTGGAAACGCTGGTTCTCGTCGAATGCGTGGGTGACGGCGCCGAGTCGGATGAAGCTCACGTGAGTGATGCTGGAGGCCTGCGGCGTCAGCACCCGAAACTTGACACCGTATCCGAGCGTCGCCGGCACGCTCGAGATCGTGGGCCGGGCGCCCCGGAACAGGTAGGGCGGCGAGAAGATCTCGGCGTTGGTCTCGTTGGGTGCCCCGGCGCCTTCGCCGCTCCCGGCGTGCAGCACGCGCCCATCCGGCAGCAGGAGCGACGTGCTGTGGTATCCTCGGGTGACGGCGCTGCTGGCCAGCGTAGTCCAGTGCCCGGTGCCCGTGCCCGTGCCCGGGGTCCACAACTCCGCCGCGTGGACTCCCTTGCTCACGTCGTCGAACGCGGTGCCCCCGACGCCGCCGGTAGCGAGCACCTCCCCGGTGGGGAGGAGCGTCAGGTTGAGGTGGCGGCGCGCGAACGCCATCGAGGCGGTCCAGGCCCACTTGGGTGACGCCAGGTTGAGATCGATGGTTTCGGCGGTATTGGTCGTCCGGCCGCCCCCCGCGTAGAGGATTTTCCCGTCGTCGTACATCACCGCGGAGCCGTACTCCCGGTCGCCGTACAGCCGCGTCGGCCCCGTCTTCCACGATCCCGCTCCTCCAACCGAGAGAAATTGCGTGCCGCTGTTGGAGCCCGCGATGAACAGCGTGCCGTTGGGAGCGAGGAACGCGCGCGGATAGTAGGGGAGCGACTTCGTGGCGCCGGTGAGCTGGCGGATCGTGCCGTTGCTCCAGACTTCCGGCAGCTTGACGACCGTACCTGCCTCGTCCCGGCCCGCGGTGATCACGACATCCCCGTTGCTCATGGTCGTGGCCGTCGGGTACCACCGCCCGCGCGCCATGGGGCTGCCGGACGACCAGACACCGCTGGTCGAGAACAGCGTGATGTTGGGGAGGCCGTGGTTGTCGGTGATGTGGCCCCCCGCCACGAGAATTCGGCCATCCGAGAGCAGCGTGTGGCCGGAGCAGAAGAGCCGGGCAGGGCTCGGCACGGACTTGAAGGAGCCGGTCGCCGGATTCCAGACCTGCGGATTGCCCGTGCGTCCCATGGCCAGGATCTGGCCGTTGGGTTGAAGCATCATGTGCACGGCGACGATCGGCCAGCTGAACGGAGCGGACCATTGTCCACCCTGCGCCGCAGTCAGGGCGAACGAGGGCGTCACCTGCGGCTCCGGAGTGCACGGCACACCGTCGTTCCGGCGCGCCACCACCGGCCGGCCGTCGAGCAGCAGCTCCACGGCCCCCTTCGTCCGGGTCTCGATCATCCGCTCGCTGACGGCCGGGTCCGCCGGCGGAGCGGCGGGCAAGTCGGCCACCCCGCGCTCGTCACCACCGGCGACCCGATAGGTCACGCTCACGGGCACGCCGTAGGCGTTCGACACGAGGAACCGGTTGCCGCAGACGTAGGACAGGTTGAGCGGGGCGTCCTCCCCATCCTCGGCGGACGTGGTCGTGGGATCCGCGGCTCTCGGCCCGGCACCTGTGCGCTCGTCCGAGCACGCCGCGCTCGCGAGCACCGCTACTGCGCCCAGCACGGCGACCAGCCGCGCAGGCACGGCCATTCGAAGATTCGGCATACACGACCTTTCCGAGCGATGCAAAAGGTTGCAGCGAGATGGTTTCGGCAGGATGGCGTTTACTGGCGCGGCGTCAGCCGCGGGAGGGATAAGATACGCGGAACCCGGGACCCCTCAAGGGGCGGCGTGGCGCCTCGGACGTGGAGTCCGCGGCGCCGCGCCGGGGTGGGGAGCGCCCACTACTGGCGGCAGGACGTCTTCTGGTGGGATCGGGCCTTCAAGGACATGTCGGCCATGGCACTCTCGATCGTCGACCGGCCATAGTACGAGCCGTCGTACATCCACATGAAGAAGGCGCACGAGTAGCTCTGGTTGAGCATGGCCGAGCCATAGCTGCGGATTTCGCTCGGGCTCATCGCGTACTTTCCCCTCTGATAGCCGGCGATGCCGCTCGACCCGTTGCCGCCGTCGAGCACGTTGAGCCCCACAGCCAGGCCGAGGCCTCGCCGTTTCGCCGCCGCCACCTCGCCGGCCACCCAGGTCGCCGCATCGCCCTTGCCCGATTCGTATTGGGCCCAGCCGGCGTCGAGCGCCGTGTAGGTCACCGGCGCGCTGGCGAGCCAGCTGGGTACCACCCGAACGAGCGTGGTCATGCCGGGCCAGCGATCCTTGCTGTACTTCGCCATGGCCTCGATCGTCGACTGCGGAATGATCTTGCCGCCCCACTTCGCGGCGCGCTGCGGCTCATCGATGAGGAAGTGCCCGATGATGGTGCCGTCCTTGATATAGGGGTCCAGGTTGACGCTCGTGAACCGATTCACCAGGGACTTCCACTTGGTGAGGCTGAAGGTCCCATCGGAGTTCTTCACGAAGCTGTCGGCCCCATTGCAGAGCTTGACGACGACCCGGGCCCCCCTGGACTTCGCCCCCGCCAGCAGCGGAAGGATGTCTCCGGCATCGATCCCGCCGCGCACGGCGCCGGTATGCACCGTATTGAACAGTGAGGTCGACATGTTGAAGGTGCCGAACACGATCCCCGGACGGGTTGATCGGCCGTCGAGCACCACGGAGGCCTCGAGGATGCCGCCCGAATCGGCGGGCATCGCCGTTACGGTGTCGGGAGCGGTGAAGGCGGTATCGAGCGGCGGGGCGGCGGTGTCGCCCGCGACGGCAACACTCGAATCCGCGGCCGGGCTGGCGGCGGAGGTGGGACCGGCATTGTCGCTATTGCACGCGGCCGCACCGGCGGCGAGCAAAACGGCCAGCACGAGGTGCGGGCTCACGATGCGGCGCGGCGCCGCGGGAGCAGAAATGAAAAGGCCCATCGTCGTGCGGTCTCCCATCTGCCGAGCCCTAAGGGGGCGCGGCCCAATGACCACGAGCGCGCTGAGGTCCGGCATCGGGGCCGGGAGCAGCGGGCCGACCACCAACGGTCGCGTGGCGGAGGCGTGTTGACCTCGAAACAACGTGAGGTCGCGAATTGTAAGTTGGATTTGCCGTGTCGGTTACGGCCACGGTCGCGATGGAATGGACGCCCGGATGACGCCATCTCGTTTTCTGAACTCGCGCGCGCCAATATCAGGAGCCGGGCCCGGCGCGTCAACCCGGCCGCCGCGCCGGCCGAACGCGTTCGTTGTTGCCGCCGTCGCCCGACCCCTGACCGTGGATAGCGCTGGCAGCGCACGGCGGCCCGCGTGTAGGTTGCCCCATCAGCCATCCGGGGAGTGCCGTCGTGCGAATCGGGATCATGCTGCGCCATTACGACCAGCATCAGGGCGGCGTCCGGGTCTACACTCGGAAGCTGCTCCGGGCGATGTTCGATCTCCGGAGCGAGCACGAGTTCGTGCTGCTCTATCGCGATCCCGCCCTGATCGGCACGTACGGCCGGGAGCCCGGCGTCACCGAGGCAGCCTACCCCGCCCGCTCGGTCTTCACCTGGGATCAGGTCGCCGTGCCCTCGGCGGTCCGGCGTCACCGGATCGACGTGCTCTACAATCCCAAGTATTCGATACCGCTCCGGGCCGGCTGTCCCGCCGTGTGGGTCTGTCACGGCCTGGATTGGTACGTGATGCCGTGGGCCTCACGCTGGGTCGATCGGCTCAGCCACCGCGTCCTCGTCCCGCGCTACGCGGCACGGGCCGCGGCGATCGTCGCGGTCTCCGAGATCACCCGCGAGCACGTGATGCACTATCTCGGAGTTCCCGGAAGCCGGGTCGTGACCGTCTACTCAGGTGTGGACGACGAGTTCCGCCGACCGCAGAGCGAAGCGCGGCTCGCGGAGGTCCGTCGCAAGTACGCCCTTCCCGACCGTTTCCTCCTCTATGCGGGCGCCATCTATCCCCCCAAGAACTTCACCCGCCTCATCCGGGCGTACGCCCGGGTCGGGCCGGAGCGGGGCATACCCCTCGTCGTCGCCGGCGGCGAGAACCGCTTTCTCTCTGAGCGCGAGGTCCAGGAGCCCGAGGCCCTGGGCATCAGCGACTGGGTGCGCCGGCCCGGCTGGATCGAGCAGGAAGAGCTCGCGTCGGTCTACGCCCTCGCCGATGCGCTGCTGCTCCCGTCCCTGTTCGAGTCCTGCGGACTGCCGGTGCTCGAGGCCATGGCGGCCGGCTGCCCCGTCGTGACCGCCGATCGCTATGGGACCAAGGAGCTGGCGGAGCACGCCGCGGTGCTGGTCGATCCGGAGTCGGTGGACGCCATCGCGGACGGGATTCGCCGCGTGCTCGACGACGCCCCCCTGCGGGCGCAGCTTGTGAGCGCGGGCCGGGAGCGGAGCGCCCGGTTCCAGTGGTCGCGCGCTGCGGCCGAGACGCTTGGCGTGCTCGAGCGCGCCGCGGCCGGGGCGACCCGGTGACGAGCCCCGTGTCCCGCGAGCCACTCCGGGTGATCGTCAATGCGCGGCACCTGACCGGTCCCCGGACGGGCATCGAGGTCTACATGGAGGAGCTGCTGCGGGCGCTCGCCGCCAGCGGCCAGGTCCACGTCACCGCCCTGGGGTGGTCGCCGCTGCAGCTCGGTCTGCCCGGTGTGCACGAGGTGATCCCCGCTCGCCGGCCGGACCTGCGCGCGGGCTCCGTGCCGGCAACCCTGTGGAAGCTGTGGTTCGATCAGTGGGCCTGTCTCCGCCCGCTTCAGCGGGACCAGGGCCTCCTGTTTCACGGGATGGACGGCTTCCTCCCGTTCGCGCTGCGCCGGCGTGATCGCTGCGTCGCCACCGTGCACGACCTCGGCTGGCAGGTGCATCCGGAGATGTACCACCCGCGGGTCCGCCGCATGTACCAGGCGCTGTTCCCGTGGGTCGTCCGCCGCGCCGACCGGGTCATCGCGGTGTCCCAGTACACGGCCGACGACCTGATGCGGCGAGCCGGCATTCCGGCCGCGAAGATCGCGGTAATCTATCACGGGCTCGACCCCGTGTTCACGGCACCCACCGGCGCGCCCCCGGGCGCCGGCCATTCCCCCTACATTCTCGCCGTCGGCGGCGTGTCGCCCCGGAAGAACACGCGCCGGCTGATCGAGGCGTTCCGCCGCTGGCGCGAGCGCGGGGGCCGCCGCTCGGGCCATCGCCTGCTCATCACCGGGACCTCGCTCGACCAGGACTTCACCCGGAGCGGCGCCCTGCCCGAGAACGTCTCGCTCCTCGGCTACGTCGACAAGGCCGCGCTGCCCGCGCTCTACGCGGGTGCGGCCGCGTTTCTCTATCCGGGGATCTACGAGGGGTTCGGCCTGCCGATCCTGGAGGCGATGGCGTCCGGAACGCCGGTCGTGACCAGCACCACCGGGGCCGCGCCCGAGATCGCGGGCGGCGCCGCGGTGCTGGTGGATCCGTTCGACGTCACCGCGATCGAGGCCGGTCTCGAGCGGGCGGTGGACGCCGAAGAGGCCGCGCGGCTTCGCGCGCTGGGATTCGAGCGCGCGCGGCTGTTCCGTTGGGATGCCGCCGCGGCGGCGACCATCGCGGTCTACCGCCAGCTCACGGACTGAGCCCCGCGGCACCGCAGGCGCACGTTTCGCGTGATTGAGGACACCTGGCGGCATCGAGCAGCGGCAGCATCTGGTGCCCGGCCGCGTCCCGTTGCCGCTCTGCGGAGCCGTCACAGTGAGACCGCCGGTGCTCCGCGTGAACGTCAGCGGCACCCGTCGCTGGCCGGCACGACGGCGACGCCGGCCGGCTGGCGGCGATCCGGGGAACGCCCGAGCAGGCCGCGTGAACGCAACGGTCAGTTTACCGGGCCCCTTCTCGGGTATAGGTTTTTTCAGCTGGCCCTTCGTCCAACGGCAGGACAGCGGACTTTGGATCCGTTAATGGTGGTTCGAATCCACCAGGGCCAATGGAGCTCGCGTCTTCCCGCCCCACCACTCCGCTCCCATCAACCACAAAACACTGCCGCCGGGCGAACGATCGCCCGGCGGCAGGTATGCGTTCCGCGGTCGTCCTTATGGGGTAGGCGTGGCCTTGACCGTCAAGACGAGATCGTTGAAGTCGGGCTCGCCCGGACCGACGAAGCCGTCGTCATAGCTGAGCGTCCACCCGTTCGTGAAGTCGCCCGTGACCTGGAGCTGCGGGGTGGTGGAGCCCGAGAAGCCCGACAGCACCTCCGCCGACAGCTCGGTACCGGCGTCGAAGGCCGCGCCGCCGTTCAAGTCGTGCGAGCCGAGCGCGTCATAGCAGCCGTCCTCGAACAGTGTCTCCTGGATCGGCGCGGTGAGCACGAACTTGTTGCCGTGCACTTCGCAGTCGTGGCTCACGAGCGTCACCACCACCGTGGACTTCTGATCCAGCACCAGCGTGCAGGCCTGGCCGTTGCTGCACGTCAGGCCGGCAGCCTGGCTGACGCTGACCTGCCGCGTGGCCTGGCTGGTGATCCCGTCGCTCACGACGACCAGCGTGATCGTGAAGGTCGACGGCGTGGTCACGTTGTAGTGGACCGGCGGCGGGTTCTGCTGCGTGCTCGTCTGCGTCCCGTCGCCGAAGTCCCAGGCCCAGGTCACGGCGGCGCCGAGGCCGGTGGTGGTGTTGACGAGCGTGCAATCGAGCGACGCGCAGGTCACCGTGAAGCTGGCGCTCGGCCCGCCCGCGGCGGGCGCGGTGACGGTGACCGACTTGGCCTGGCTCGTGGCGGTGCCCCCGTCGTTATCGGTGGCCTTCACGGTCACCTGATAGGTGCCGCCCGCCGCGTAGGTGTGGTCCGTGGTTGCGCCGGTGCCGGTCTGCTGATCACCGAAGGTCCACGCCAGGGAGCTGATCGTCCCGTCCGTGTCCGAGCTGTGATCGGTGAAGCTGCAGGTGAGATCGGTGCATTCGAACGTGAAGTCCGCGGTGGGCGCCGCGTTGTTGCCCGGACCGGTCCCGTCGCCGCCGCCGCAAGCGGCCAGAAGGACGACACCGGTGACCAGCGTAGTGACACGCGAGGAGCGCATAGTGTGAGTTCCAAGCCCCAGGGTGAAGGTGCAATGTCGCGAGGAGAGGCGGCCGATTTGGGTGATCAGACCAATGTCCGACTGAGCCAGAGCCGTGCCATGTGGGGGGTGTAAACAACGGAGACACCCCCCGCCTGTCCAACACCAAGCCCGGTAAGGTGGTAGCGGCGCGACGCTTAAAAGCTGACAGCGCCGCGCGAATCCCTCATCTGTGGCACCTATACCATAAAATGGCACTAAACTCTGGCCAAGTGCGGTATTGCCTTCAGGCCCGACCAAGTCACACCGGGCCGTTGACGCCCGCCAGGGCTCCTAACTATGTTTGCGGGCTGTAATTATGACGGACCTCTCGCTGTCACGCAGCCAGATGCTGCTCCTGAGCGGCTCAGGCAATCGAGCGCTGGCCGAGGAGGTGGCCGCCCATCTCGGGCAGCCCCTCTGCCAGGTCACGCTCCGCCGATTCGCCGATGGCGAGCTGTTCGTGAAGATCGACGAGAACGTCCGGGGCCGTGACGTCTATATCATCCAGCCCACCAATCCGCCGGCCGAGAACATGATCGAGCTTCTGCTCCTCATGGATGCCGCCCGGCGGGCCAGCGCGGCCCGGGTGACGCCGGTCATTCCCTACTTCGGCTACGCCCGGCAGGACCGGAAGGATCAGCCCCGGGTCGCCATCAGCGCCAAGCTGATGGCCAACATGGTGTCGATGGCGGGCGCGGACCGCGTGCTGGCCATGGATTTCCACCAGCACCAGCTGCAGGGATTTTTCGATCTGCCGGTCGATCACCTGTATGCGGCGCCGGTGTTCGTGAACCACTACCGGCAGAAGCAGCTGCACGACCCGGTGGTCGTCGCGCCGGACGTCGGGTCGGCCAAGATGGCGCGGGGCTTCGCCAAGCGGCTCAACGCGTCGCTCGCCATCATCGACAAGCGGCGCCCGTCGGCCAACGTGGCCGAGGTGCTGAACGTCGTGGGCGAGGTGCGCGACCGGGACTGCCTGATTCCCGACGACATGATCGACACCGCGGGGACCATGGCGGAGGCGGTGACGGCGCTCAAGCGGCTGGGTGCGCGCGACATCTACTGCTGCGCCACCCATGCCCTGCTGTCCGGTCCCGCCGTGGACCGGCTGACGGCGTCCCCGGTCAAGGAAGTGGCGGTCACCAACACGATCGCCATTCCGCCCGAGCGGCGGTTCGACCGCCTCAAGGTTCTCTCGATCGCCGGGCTGCTCGCCAAGGCGATCGGCTACACCCATAGCGACCAGTCGGTGAGCTCGCTGTTCGACTGACGCTCCACTGGCAAGGATCGGAACATGGCTCAACAGGCGAATCTCCAGGTGGTCTCCCGCAGCTCGACGGGCAAGGGCGCTGCGCGCTCGCTCCGCCGTGACGGCAAGGTCCCGGGTGTGATCTACGGTCACGGGCGCGAGGCGGAACCGGTCGCCATCGACACCGTGGCCCTCCAGAAGACGCTGGTCGGGATCAGCGCCGCCACGACCATTCTGGACGTGGTGATCGACGGCCGCGCCCCGGTCAAGGCGCTCATCCGCGAGATCCAGCGCGATTCGCTCCGGCCGGCGGACATCATCCACCTCGATCTCTACGAGGTGCGGAGCGACGAGGAGATCACCCTCCAGGTGCCCATCCGTCTCATCGGCATCCCGGACGGAGTTCGCAACTTCGGCGGCGTGCTCGACCACGTGCTGCGCGACCTCGAGATCGAGGTGCTGCCGAGCGACATCCCCGAGCACGTGGATCTCGACGTCACGGCGCTCACCATCGGTCACTCGCTGTTCGTCCGCGACCTCCGGGTCGAGAAGGCCAGGATCCTCAACGATCCGGACACGCCGATCTGCACCGTGGTGGCTCCGCGCACCGAAGAGGCTCCCGCCGTGGTCGAGGAAGTCGTGGCGACCGAGCCGGAGCTCATCCGGAAGCCGAAGGCCGAGGCCGAGGACGAGACCGACCAGAAGGCCTGACCTCTGCACGCCATCGTGGGGCTGGGCAACCCCGGCCCGGAGTACGACGAGACCCGGCACAATGCCGGGTTTCGATTGGCCGATCACCTCGTGGGCCGCTGGCGATTCGGTCCGTTCAGGCGCGGCGAGCGTGCGCGTGAGAGCGAGGGCACGTTCGACGGCCGCGCGGTCCGCGTCCTCAAGCCTCAGACGTACATGAACCGGAGCGGCGCGGCCCTCGCGCCGCTCCGCGCGCTTCCGGGCTTCGATCCGGCGGCGGATCTGCTGGTGCTCGTGGACGACGTCGCCCTCCCGGTCGGGAAGTTCCGCCTCCGCGGTGCCGGTTCTCCCGGCGGGCACAACGGGCTCAAGAGCGTCGAGGGCGCGCTTCAGCGCCAGGACTATGCCCGGCTCCGCATCGGCGTCGGGCCCGCACCGGCCGGGCTGGACGACCTGGCCGACTTCGTGCTCGGCCCGTTCGAGCCAGAGGAATGGCGGGTCGTGGGCGAGCTGCTCGATCCGATGGCCGATGCGGTGGAGTCCTGGCTCGCCGAAGGCATCGAGCGCGCCATGACGCGGCACAACCGTTGACCAGCGCGACACCTCCGCGCCTGGAGTAGCCTCCCCATGCTTCGACTCGGCATCGTCGGCCTTCCCAACGTCGGCAAGAGCACCCTATTCAACGCCCTCACGGCGGCGAAGGCGCTGGTGGCGAACTACCCGTTCGCCACCATCGAGCCCAACACCGGCATCGTGCAGGTGCCCGATCCGCGACTCGACACGCTCGCCCGCATTGTGAGCCCCGAGCGCACCGTGCCGGCGGTGGTGGAGTTCGTGGACATCGCGGGCCTGGTCAAGGGAGCGAGCGAGGGCGAGGGCTTGGGCAACCAGTTCCTGGCCAACATCCGCGAAGTCGATGCGATCATCCACGTCGTCCGGTGCTTCGAGGACGCGGACATCCAGCACGTCATGGGCGCCGTCGATCCCGTCCGCGACCGGGAGATCATCAACATCGAGCTGGGCCTGGCCGATCTCGCGAGCGTGGAGAAGCGGCTCGACAAGACCGCCCGCACGGCCAAGTCCGGCGATGCCTTGGCGAAGCTCGAGCTCCGGGTGCTGGAGCCGGTGCGCGACGCGCTGGCCGCCGGCCGCCCGGCCCGGGTCGTCCGACCGAGCGAGGAGGAATCGGCGGCCTACCGGAGCTTCAACCTGCTGACCGCGAAGCCGGTGCTGTACGCCGCGAATGTGGCCGAAGCCGAGGTCGCGGCCGGCAACGCGCACGTCGAGGCGCTACGCGCCGCGCTCTCGAGCGAAGCTGAGGTCGCCGAGGTCGTTCCGTTCTCCGCCAAGGTCGAGGCCGAGCTGGCCGAGCTGGCGCCCGAGGATCGGGTGGAGTTCCTCGAGTCGCTCGGCCTCACCGAGTCGGGCCTCGACCGGCTCGCCCACGCGGCGTACCACCTGCTCGGCCTGCAGAGCTACTTCACCGCGGGGGAAAAGGAAGTGCGGGCGTGGACCATCCACCGGGGCGACCGCGCGCCGGCCGCGGCCGGCGTCATTCATTCGGACTTCGAGCACGGCTTCATTCGAGCCGAGACCGTCGGCTACGACGACTTCGTCCGCGTCGGGGGCTGGAAGCCGGCCCGGGAACAGGGGCTCGCCCGGGCCGAGGGGAAGGAGTACGTGGTGCAGGACGGCGACGTCATGCTGTTCCGCTTCAACGTCTGAGGGGCGGGAGGTCCGGCCGCGGCCCTACCGATATCCCCCGCTCCCGCATATACTTTCCCGCTCACAAACCATCCTCCTCGGCGCCCACACCGGCCCGGGGCGACCTAGACCGAAGGAAGGTGTCATGACCCGTCAGTACGAGGTGGTCTATATCTTCGACAGCGCGCTCGAAGAGCCGGCCATCAACGAGCGCCTCGAGCGCTTCCACGCACTCATCCAGCAGCCCGGCGGCGAAGCTCCCCAGGTGAACCACTGGGGCAAGCGCACGCTCGCGTATCCCATCAAGAAGCACGAAACCGGCTACTACGTCGTGGCGAAGTTCGATGCCGATGCCACGGCGCTGCCTGAATTCGAGCGCGCCATCAAGCTCGACGAGGGCGTGTTCCGGTTCCTCGTCGTGGTCAACGAAGGCGCCCAGCCGGTACCCGTGACCGCCGGCAAGAGCGACGAGGAGGACGACGAATGAGACGGCCGCAGAAGACCTGCGCCATCTGCGAGAGTGGGGTCCGGGTCGTGGACTACAAGGATGAGCGTACGCTGTCCCGATTCCTGACCGAGCGGGGCAAGATCCTCCCCAGCCGGCTCTCGGGCACCTGCGCCCGGCACCAGCGGCAGCTCAGCACCGCCATCAAGCGGGCGCGTCAGCTCGCGCTGCTGCCGTATATCAAGGGCTTCGTCGGCTGAGCTCGCGTCCGCTGACGGGATGGGGGCAGGTGCTGGCGCTGGCCGGCTACCTGCTCTTCGCCCCGCCGGTCTTCGTCTTCGGCCCCCTGGCCGGGCTGCTGCTCATCTCCCGTCCCGGCACCGTTCGGGAGTGGATTTGGTTGATGGCCGCGGCCGCGTGGTCGGTGCTCTGGCTGCGGGAGGTCGGCGGGCTCGGCGCCCAGGTCGTCCGCGCGGGGGCGGTGCTGCTGTGCGGCACCTTCCTCGCCCTCACCCTGTGGCGGCCGTCGAACGGGGTCGGCCGCGCACTGTCGGCGACGGCCGCCGCGTGCGCCGCGCTGGTCGCGTGGATGTGGGGGCTGGGGATCGCGTGGGCACAGCTCGTGAGCGGCGTGGATCGCGACCTTGCCGCCTATCAGACGGCGCTCGGACAGCAGTGGCGGACGGCCGGCGCCTCGCAGGACCTGATCGACCAGGCCTCGGCCGTGATGCATTCGGCCTCCCAGCTCTACCCCGGCCTGCTCGCGGTGGCCGCGATCGCCGGGCTCCGGCTGGCCTGGGCCTGGTATCACCGACTGGCGGCGCGGCCGCTCGGGAGCCCGCCCGCGCCGTTCCGGTCGTTCGGATTCAACGACCAGCTCGTCTGGGGCTGGGTGGCCGCCATGGCGCTCGCGCTGGTGCCGGTACCGGAGCCGTGGCGGCTCGTCGGTGCGAACCTGCTGGTCGTCCTCGGCGTGCTGTACGCGGCTCGTGGGCTCGCGGTCGTCGCGGCCCAGTCCCGCGGCATCGCCCTGCCGGTGGCCGCCGTGCTGGTGCTGATCTCCGTGTTCCTGTTGCCGTTCGTCGTCGGAGGGCTCACGCTGCTCGGGCTCGCCGATACCTGGCTAGATTTCCGGCGCCGGCTGACGACGCCGACCACTGGAGGATTCGGTCGATGATTGAGGTGATCCTGCGCGAAGACGTGAAGTCCCTGGGCAGGGCCGGTGAAATGGTCCGGGTCAAGCCGGGGTACGCGCGCAACTTCCTCCTCCCTCAGGGCCTGGCGTTCGAGGCCACCGAGGGCAACAAGAAACGGATCGCGGCGGAAACCCGCGCCCGCGCGACGCGCGACACGGCCGAGCGCGGCGAGGCGGAGCGGTTCGCGGCCGCCCTCGGCGCGGTGGAGGTCACGCTGGCGGGCAAGGCCGGCGAGGAGGGCAAGCTGTTCGGCTCGATCACCGCGCAGGACATCGCCGACGCCCTGGCGGCGCAGGGGCAACAGGTGGACCGGCGCCGGATCGAGCTCGAGCATCCCATCAAGACCCTCGGCCACCACACGGTGGCGGTGCGCCTGCACCCGGAGGTTCACGCGGAGGTCCGTGTCTCGGTCGTCGCGGAGTAGTCCGCTCCCGATGGTGGTCGGGATCGCGTACGTGGATGGACCACGGCTGGCGCGCTCGCTCTTCGCCGCCGCGGACTGGGTGGCGGCAGGCCGGGAGGAGATCAACCGGATCAACGTCTTTCCGGTCCCCGACGGCGACACCGGCACCAACTTCAGCCTGACGCTCCGCGCCGTCGCCGACGCCCTCCGGGCGCTCGGCGACGCCTCGCTTCCGGACACGGCGCGCACCATGGCGCGCGCGGCGGTCCTCGGCGCACGCGGCAACTCCGGCATGATGCTCGCCCATTTCCTGCTTGGCTTCGCCGAGTCGATGGGAGACCGCCCGAGCGCGACCACGCGCGAGGTGGCCGCCGCCCTCCGGCAGGGCGCGGACCGTCTGTACGAGTCGCTCGACGACCCGCGCGAAGGCACCATCCTGACGGTCGCGCGCGACGCCGCGGCGGCGGCCGAGCGGGCCGCCGCCGAGACGGCGGACGTCGCCGAATTCATGCGACGGCTCCTGGCCGAAGGCGAGCTGGCCCTGGCGCGCACGCCCGAGCTCATGGCGGTTCTCAAGGAAGCGGGCGTCGTGGACGCGGGCGGCAAGGGGTTCGTCCGGATGCTGGAGGGAGTGGTCCGCTACATTCAGGGTGACCCCATCCTCGCGCTCGCCGACGGTGCCGGGTCCGAGAGCGCCGATGTCCTGGTCCCCGCGGCCGGTGTCGAGATCGCGGCCGAGCGCGACTTTCAGTTCTGTACCGAGGTGCTCGTCCGCGGGGAGGGCTTGCCGTCGGCCAACGAGGCGCGCGCGGCGCTGCATGCCTTCGGCGGCTCGGTCGTGGTCGCCGTGGCCGGCGACATCCTCAAGATCCATGTGCACACGGACGCCCCGGAGGCCGTCTTTAGCTATGCAACCCGCTGGGGCCGGGTCGAGACCACCAAGGCCGACGACATGCGGGCGCAGCACCGGCGGCTGGCGCACCGGGAGCGCCGCCCGGTCGCTCTGGTGACGGACAGCTCCGCCGATCTCGCCGACAGCGTGCTCGACCGGCACCACATCGCGCTGGTCTCGCTGCAGGTGGTCTTCGGGGACGAGACCTTCCGAGACCGGGTGGAGCTCAAGCCGGAGGAGTTCTACCGCCGCCTGGCGGCGGCCCGGGAGCTGCCGACGACGTCGCAACCCACACCCGCGGAGTTCGTGCGGGTTCTGCGCGACGCCCGGGCCGAAGCGGACGAAGTCGTGGCGGTGCTCCTGTCGTCCAGCCTGTCCGGCACCTTTACCTCGGCGCAGGCATCGGTCCGCGCCGCGGGGATCTCCGGCGTCCATCTGGTCGACAGCCGCTCGGCGTCCCTGGGGGTGGGCCTGCTGGCGCTTCGGGGCGCGGAACTGGCGGAGGCGGGGTGGACGGGGGCCGAGGTGGCCGAGGAGCTCGAGCGGGTGCGCGGTCAGTCGGGCATGCTGTTGACGGTGGACCGCTACGATAACCTGCTGCGCTCCGGACGTGTCTCCCGCGGCAAGGCGTGGCTCGCCGGCATGCTGGACGTGAAGCCGATTCTCTCGCTCGACGCCACGGGTAGCGTGGTCCCGCTGGACCGGGTGCGGGGACGGGACCAGTTGGTACCGCGGGTGCTGGAGCTGCTGGACCGCAGGCTCACGCCGCGTCCGTCGGTGGTGCGGTTCGGCGTGGTGCACACCGGCGCGTCCGAGGTGGCCGACCGGGTCCGGACGGCGCTGGTCGCGGCCTATCGCCCGCGGGACTGCTTCGTGACGCTCGCGACCGGCGTGCTCGGCACCCATGTGGGCGCCGGCGCCTGGGCGATCTTCTATCAGGTCGAGGACGGCACCCCCGCCCGGCTCGACGCGAGGCCGGCGGGGGCACAGGGATCGACCGACATGCTGGCACGGCGCGGCCGGTGACGCCCCGGATTCCCGAGGCGCTTCGCCTGACCCTGGATGCCATCCAGGATCTGAAGGGCAGTCAGCTGGTGGTACTGGACTTGCGGGGACTGACGGACGCCACCGATTTCTTCGTCATCGCGTCCGGAACTTCGGACGCCCATGTCCGCGGCATCGCCGAATCGGTCATGGAGAAGCTCGACCGCAAGGGACACCATACCCACCACGTCGAAGGCTTGACCAGCGGACGGTGGGTGCTGCTGGACTTCGTGGATTTCGTGGTCCACCTGTTCCACCCCGAGACCCGCTCGTTCTACCAGCTCGAGCGGCTCTGGGGCGACGCACCGGAGCTGTTGATCCGCTCCACCTAGGCTGAGGACACCATGCTTCGACGCACCCTTCCGGTCCTGCTCGCCCTGACGCTGAGCCTGCCCGGCTTTCTCGCGGCCCAGTACTTCGGACGGAACAAGGTCCAGTACACCGAGTTCGGTTTCAAGATCATCCAGACCGAACACTTCGACGTGTACTACTACGACCGTGAGCGGACCGCGGCGCTCGACGCCGCCCGGATGGCCGAGCGCTCGTACGCCCGGCTGTCGAAGGTGCTCAATCACGAGTTCCGCGAGCGCAAGCCGATCATCCTCTACGCCTCGCAGTCGGATTTCCAGCAGACCAACGCCACCGACGCGAGCGGCGAAGGCCTCGGCGGCGTCACCGACTTCGCGCGGAACCGGGCGGTGATGCCCTTCACCGGCGCCTACTCGGACTTCCAGCACGTCATGACGCACGAGATGGCGCACCAGTTCCAGTACGACATCTGGTCGCGCGGGCGGGCCGGCGCGGGGCTCAACACCCTGATCGCCATCGCGCCGCCGCTATGGTTCGCCGAGGGCATGGCGGAGTATCTCTCGATCGGCCCGATCAACGCCGAGACGGCGATGTGGCTGCGGGATGCGTCGCTCGAGGGGAAGCTCCCCTCGATCCAGCAGATGACGGCGGATCCGTACGAGTACTTCCCCTACCGGTTCGGCCACGCGCTCTGGTCTTACATCGGCGAGCGCTGGGGCGACGAGGCCGTGGGCGCCATCCTCAAGGCCACCCTGTCGGGCGGGGTCGAGCCGGCGTTCCGTCGGACGATCGGCCTGACCCTGGATCAGCTCTCCGACCAGTGGCGTGACGCGGTCCAGAAGCGCTACCTCCCCGAGATCGGCGCCCGGGCCAAGGCGCGCGCCGTGGCCGACGAGCTCCTCACAGAGAAGCGGTCCGACGGCACGCTGCATCTCGCGCCGGCGCTCTCGCCCGACGGCTCGCAGGTGGCCTATTTCAGCGAGAAGAATTTCTACTTCGTCGACCTGTATCTCGCCGACGGCCAGACGGGCAAGGTCAAGCGCCGGATCCTCAAGTCGGGCGTCAGCAGCAACTACGAGACCTATCGCTTCATCAATTCGCAGGCCAACTGGTCGCCTGACGGGAAGTATCTCGCGTTCTCGGCCAAGCGCGGGCCGCGGGACGACATCGTCATCGTGGACGTGGCCCGGAACAAACAGGTGGGCCGGATCCAGCTCAAGCTCAGCGGCGTCACGACGCCGTCCTGGAGTCCCGACGGCAAGCAGCTGGTCTTCACCGGCTACGACGGCGGGCTCAGCGACCTGTACACGATCAACCGCGACGGGTCCGATCTCCGGCGCCTGACGTCGGACAAGTACGGCGACCTGCACCCCGTCTGGTCGCCGGACGGGAAATCCATCGCGTTCGCGACCGATCGCGGGCCGCAGACCGACTTCAAGACCCTCGCCTTCAGCAACTTCAGGATCGCCCTGTACGACCTGGCCACCGGGACGGTCAAGGTGCTGGACCACATGGAGCAGGGCAAGAACGTGAGCCCGCAGTGGTCGCCCGACGGCCGGTCGATCGCCTTCGTGTCCGACCGGACGGGCGTCAGCGACATCTTCCTGTACGACCTGGACGACACGCAGATCTACCAGCTCACCGACTTCTACACCGGTGTGCAGGGCATCACGCCGCTCTCCCCGGTGCTCTCCTGGGCGAGCCAGGCCGACCGGCTGGCGTTCGTTTACTACGAGAACCAGAAGTTCGACGTCTACACCATCACGAACCCGCGCAGCCTCAAGCGAGCCCCGTTCCAGCAGCAGGTCGTCGACAGCGTCGGCATCCTGGCGCGCATCGCCTCGCCGCCGCTCGACACGACCCGGTCGCTCCAGGTGCGCGAGGAGGTCCGCTCGCAAGTGGGCGAGGGCGGCTCGATCTACCGCACGCCGCAGGGCTTCCGCTCCTCGAGCGACCTGGCCCGCACGGGCGACACGACGAAGCTGGCGCCGCCGGTGTCGATCAGCGCGCTCATGGATTCGGCCAACTACAGCCTGCCCGACACCAGCGAGTTCACCCTCAAGGACTACCGGGTGCACTTCTCGCCCGACTACATCGCGCGGCCGTCGATCGGGTACGCGCGGGACAACTTCGGTCGCGGCTTCTTCGGGGGGTCGGCCATCTCCCTGAGCGACATTCTGGGCAACCACCAGCTGGTGTTCGCCGGCTACGTCAACGGCCGCATCAGCGAGGCCCAGATTCTGGCCGCCTACGCCGACCTGAGCAAGCGGGTGAACTGGGCGGTGGGGGCGAGCCAGGACCCCTACTACTTCCTCGAGCCCAGCCAGATCGAGGTGGACCCCGCTTCGGGCGACAACATCTTCATCACCAACATCCGCCGGCTGGTGATTCGGTCGGTCTACGGGCAGGCGTACTATCCGATCACTCGGTTCCAGCGGATCGAGGCGTCGCTGCGGTTCGCCAACGTGGACGACGCGCTGCTCAGCATCAACGAGCCGTACGATCCCAGCAGCGGCTTCGCGACCCAGGACCCATTCCTCGAGACCACGGACCTGGGCAGCGTGAACTACCTGCAGCCGTCCACCGCCCTGGTGTTCGACAACTCGCTGATGGGCTACGTCGGTCCCTTCTACGGGCGCCGCTACCGGCTCGAGTTCGCCCAGACGCTGGGGGACTGGCGGTTCTCGCAGGTGACGGCCGACTACCGGCGCTACGACAAGATCGTGGGTCCGATCGTGCTGGCGACCCGCGCGCTGTATTTCGGTCGTATCGGGCGTGACGCTGAGCAGTTTCGGGTGTTCGCCGGGAGCACCGACCTCATTCGGGGCAACACCTCCGGTTCATACCGCCGGAACGAATGCCTCAACGCCAACGACGCCAACACCCAGACCGGTTGCGCCGCGCTCGACCGCCTGGTGGGCACGCAGATCGGGGTGGGCACGGTGGAGCTGCGCTTCCCCATCCTCAACCCGTCGTTCGGGCTACCCGCCGCGTTTCCCCCGATCGAGGGCGCACTTTTCTACGATATCGGCCTCGCCTGGGACGACCAGAGCACGATCAAGTGGAACCGGTCCGCCGGCGATGACCCGATACGGGTGCGGTCGCCGCTTCAGACCCTGGGCGTCTCCGTTCGGACCAATCTGTTCGGGTTCGCGGTGGCGCGGCTCGACTATTCGATCCCCCAGGACCGGAAGGCCGTGAAGGGGCTCTGGACATTCAGCCTCGGGCCGACGTTTTAGGGAGAAGGCGGAGAGGCGGAGCGTGAAGGTGTGTCATCCCGAGCGTGACGGCGGATCTGACCCCGGAATGGTTCGAGCCGCCCACGCGCAAGATCCCTCGCTGCGCTCGGGATGACATCTGGGTCATGGCGGCCTTTGACAGCATCGCCATCATTTCTCCGTCCTCTCCGTCCTCTCCGTCCTCTCCGTCCTCTCCGTCCTCTCCGTCCTCGCCGTCCTCGCCGTCCTCGCCGTCCTCGCCGTCCTCTCTACCCTCCGCCTTGCCCCCTCCCCCCGTTATCTTTTGGTCGTGCAAGCTCCCCGACCCATTCTGGCCGCGGGCCTGGTGCTCCTGCTGCTCGGCTGCAGCCGCGAGCCGCGGCTCGCGCTCGACAAGCTTCCGGCCCTCACGCGGGGGCCGGCGCCGTCGTCGGTGCTCCGGTTCTCGAGCGACGGCGGAATCGCCCGGCTCTATCGCGTGCCGACGCTGGAGCCGAGCTCGTGGAAGGCCGAGGACAAGCTGCCGCCAGTGGATCACGTCGTCGGGGCCGACCCGGAGCAGGGGCTCGTCTTCTCGCTCGACAACAAGCGGAACCTCATCACGCTCGACCTCGAGACCCGGCGGGTGCGCACCTACCTCGACCAGGTGCGCGCGGCGGCCATGGGCCCGGACGGCGCCCTCTATGCCGTGGATACCGGCAGCACGGTTACGCAGATGGTGCGGCGCGCCCCGGTGCGGTTCCGCTCGAAGCTGCAAGGCGCGCCGCGGGAGCTGCACGCCACGATGACCGGCGCGCTGCTCGCGCGGGTGGGAGACAAAGCCCCCGTGCTCGAGGTGCTGGGCTCGGACCAGGCGCCGGTCTCGACGACCCTGCCCTCCGAGCACATCGCGCCGAGCTTCTACGGCGACCTCGTGGCCGTGGCGACGGATACCGCTGTCATCGTGTATGAGACGCAGGGTAAGCGGCCGCCGCGCTCGATCCGCCTGTCGGGGCATCCGCGCGCCGTGCTCTTTTCGCCTTCCGGCCACCGGCTGTACGTGGCGCAGGAGGACGACGAGCTGCTCGTGCTCGACCGCTACAGCTTCGACCGTCTGGCCACGATCGACCTGCCCGGCCCCGCCAAGGGGCTCCGCGGAGACCGGTTCGGCCAGTGGCTCCTGGTGCAGCCGGCCTCGGGCGATACCGCCTGGGTCGTCGACATCGGCCGCGGGCGCCTGAAGGGCGCCGTGCCCGCCCGGTGGGCCGCCGATCTGCCGGCCGTCGCCTCGCCCAACGCGCTGCTGGTCCGCCGGGGCAAGGATGTCGTGGCGCTCGACCTCGGCGCGGAGGGGTTCCCGGAGTCGGGACGGGTCGCCGACGGCGCGGCCGACGAGTGGCTGGCCATCGCGTGGCGCCCGGCCAAGGACGCGGAGAGCGCGGTGGCCGCCGACTCGACCGCGGTGGCGGGCACCGACAGCGGCGCGGCGGCGCCATCGGTCTATCTCCAGGTGAGCAGCTCGCAGAATCCGGTGTGGGCCAACGAGCTCGCCGAGAAGCTGCGCGGGGCCGGACTGCCGGCGTCGGTGCTGCCACCGGCGCGCGGCGACGAGGCGCATCGCGTCGTCCTCGGGCCCTACGCGACCCGCGAGCAGGCGGAAGAGACCGGACGCAAGATCGGTATGCCGTCCTTCATCGTCTCGGGACAGGACGCGCCGGACCGCTGAGCGCCGCGCGCCGCCCACAGCACTCCCACACCACCACCGGCGGGACACCCGCATGAAGCTGACCCGGCTGGAGCTCTCTGGCTTCAAGTCGTTCGCCGATACGGTGACCCTGACCTTCGAGCAGGGCGTCACCGCCATCGTCGGACCGAACGGCTGCGGCAAGTCCAACGTCTCCGACGCGGTCCGATGGGTGCTGGGAGAGCAGTCGGCCAGGCTGCTGCGCGGGGGGAAGATGGAGGACGTGATCTTCCAGGGCTCCACCGCCCGCCGCCCGGTCAACGTCACCGAGGTCTCGCTCTACCTCGACAATGCCGACGGCGACCTTCCCATCGCCTATCGCGAGGTGGTGGTCACCCGCCGGCTCTCCCGGTCCGGCCAGAGCGACTATCTCCTCAACGGCTCGCCCGTCCGCCTGCGCGACATCCAGGACTTGCTGCGAGGCACCGGGCTCGGCAGCGACGCGGGGGTGGTGATCGAAGCGAAGATGATCGACCTGCTGCTGTCCGATCGTGCGGACGAGCGGCGCTCGCTGTTCGAGGAGGCGGCCGGCATCGGACTGTACCGGGATCGCAAGCATAGCACCGAGCGCCGGCTGGAGGAGACCGCGACCGATCTGCAGCGGGTCGAGGACCTCATCGCCGAAGTGCAGTCCCAGATCCGGAGCCTCGCCCGCCAGCGGGGCAAGGCCGAGCGCCACGTCAAGCTCAGCGATGAGAAGTTCTCGGTGCAGGTCACGCTCGCGCGCCGGCTACTCGAACGCCTGAGCGACGAAGCGGCGGGCATGGAGGCGCGTTTCGCCGAGCTCACCGGGCTGCTCCCCGCCGCCCGTCAGCGGCTGGTCGACTGCGACCACCGACGCGAAGAGGCTGCCCGCAGCCGTGCCGCCGCCGAGTCGCAGCGCACCGAGATCGCGCGGCGCCTTGGCGCCGTGCGGGTGGAGCTCGGGAAGCTGGACGGTGACCTCGCCCTCGCGGCCGAGCGGCTGGCCAACGCCACGGCCCGCCGGATCCGGGCACAGGAGGAGCGGGGACAGATGGAGCTCCGGGCCCAGCTCGCGCTCGTCGAGCGCGACGCCGTCGAGGCCGACCGGGCGGGAGCGGCGGCCGAGCATGAGCGGATCCGGAGCGAGCTGACCGGCCGGGCCGACGCGGAGGAGGACGTCCGCCGTCGGCTGAGCGACCAGCGGACCCAGGTGCGGCAGTGGGAGCAGGAGCTGCAGTCCCAGGCGCAGACGCTCCGGTCCCTCGAAGGCGAGCGCGCCGCCCTGGAAGGCGAGCTGGCCTCGCTGCGCGAGCGGGCCGCCGGCGCCACCGCCCACCGCGCCAACCTGCAGGGCGAGCTTGCGGGCGCGGAGCGCCGCCGCGACCATGCGGTCGAGCGGGCCGGGTTCCTGGGCCACGAGGCCAAGCGGGTCGCCTCCGAGGCGGAGCGCGCTCGTCACCAGGTCGCCGAAGCGCGCGAGCAGGAGGCCATGCAGCGCTCGGACCGGCGGCGGGCGGAAGAAGGTTTGGCGCAGGTCACGGCGCGCCGGCACGCCCTGGAGGAGCTCGAGCGGGATCGCGTCGGCCTCGCCCCCGCCGCGGCGGCCCTGCTCGCGGCGCGCGAGCAGTTCGGCGGCGCCATCCTCGGACCGCTCAGCGATTTCGTCAGCACCGGGCGGGACGACGCCGAGCTCGCCGAGCGGCTGCTGGGCGACTGGATGCATGCCGTCCTGGTGCGCGACCGCGAGGCCGTGCAGGCGGTCCAGGCCTGGCACGCCGAGCAGCAGCCCGGCTCGCTCGTCCTGCTGCCGCTCGATCCGGGCCCGGTCACCGGCCGCGAGATCCAGCCGCTCGACGATCGTCTCCGGGTCGAGGGCCCCGCGGCGGGGTGGGTCCGCGCGGCCCTGGCGGGGTCCGAGATCCTGGACCCTGCGGGCCGCGTGCTGCGACGGGCGAGCGGCGCCATTTTCCTGTCGGGCGCCGCCGCGCCTTCGGGCCCGCTCCGCCGGCGCGCCGAGCTCGCGACGCTCGGACACGAGGTCGGGCGCGCCGGGGTCGCCCTGGCGGCCGCGGAGAGTGCCCTGGAGGCCACGGTCGCCCGCCTGGGCGAGCGGGAACAGGCGTTGGCGACGGCGGCCGCGGCCGCGGAGCAGACGCGCGAGGCCGAGCGCCAGGGATCGGCGGCCCGCGAGGACGCCCTCCGGGCGGCGGCGAATCTCGCCCGGGAGATGGCCGAGTCGGTGGCGCAGCTCGAGCGCGTCACCGAGCGGCTCGGCCGGGCGGAAGTACGGCTGGCGGAGATCGACGCCGCCCTGGTCCAGGGCGATCTGGCGCGGGGCCGGCTCGAGGAGGAGCTCGGCGGCGGCCGCGGGCGGCTCGCGGGGCTCGAGACCGAGCAGGAGGCGGCCCGCGAGCAGCGGGTCCACTGGCAGGTGCAGGAGGCGCACGTGGCCGGCGGCCTCCGGTCGGCGGACGAGCGGCTGCAGCGCGCCGCCTCGATGCGCGAAGAGGCGGAGCGGGCCGCCCTCGCGCTGGCCGGGGAGCTGTCCCAGCTCGAGACCGACAGCGCCGCGCTGGCGGCGCAGCAGGCGGAATGGCGCGAGGCCCGGGCGGAGCGGCAGGTGGCGGTGCACGAGCTCGAGGCGGCGAGCACCGACGCCGACGCCGAGTTGGCCGCGACCGAGGCCGCGCTCCTGGCCGCCGAACGTGAGGTCGCATCGTCGCGCGGCGCGCTCGAGGCCGCGAGCGAAGAGAGCCATGCCCTGCAGGTGCGCCTGACCGAGACCGCGGGCACGCGCCGCGGCATCGTCGAGCGCATCGAGGCCGAATGGCACCGGCCGTTCGACCAGCTCCTGGAGCAGGCGCCGCTGCTCGACCTGGACCTCGAGACACTGGAGGCCGAGGCGGCGCGCATCGTCGGCGCCCTGGAGGCGATCGGGCCCGTGAACGCGCTGGCGGTCGAGGAGCACGCCGACGAGGTCAAGCGGCTGGAGTTTCTCACGACCCAGCGGGACGACCTGGTGGGCGCGCGGCAATCGCTCATCCAGGCCATCCGGGAGATCGACGGCACCGCCCGCAGCATGTTCGTCGAGACCTTCGTCGCCGTCCAGGCCAACTTCACGCGCGTGTTCCAGACCCTGTTCGGCGGCGGCGAGTGCGAGCTCCGACTGGCCAATCCGGACGACCCGCTCGAGAGCGAGATCGACATCCACGCGGCCCCCCGGGGGAAGCGCACGCAGCGCATCCACCTGCTCTCCTCCGGCGAGCGCACGCTGGTGGCGGTGAGCCTCCTGTTCAGCATCTACCTCACCAAGCCCAGCCCGTTCTGCCTGATGGACGAAGTCGACGCCCCGCTGGACGACGCCAACGTCGGCCGCTTCACCCGGCTGCTCGACGAGTTCAAGGCCGGCACCCAGTTCCTGGTGATTACCCACAATCCGCGGACGATGCAGGCGGCCGACGCGGTTTATGGCGTCACGATGCAGGAGCCCGGGGTGTCCACCATCGTGGGTGTCCGGCTCGGTGAGGCGGAACACGTCGCGTAGGGGACGGATGAGCCTGGTGCGGGGTTTGCACCGGGAAGCGCACCACCCGAGAGGGAGAGCACCCGGATGCTGATCGTGATGCGGCACGGCGCGGTCGAGAGCGAGATTCAGCGCGTGGTGGAGACCATCGAGGAGATGGGCTACCAGGCGCGGCCGATGCCCGGCAAGCAGCGCACCACGGTCGGCCTGGTCGGCAACGACGGGCGGGTCGACGGGAGCCGGCTCGCCGCCCTGCCTGGCGTCCAGGAGATCCTGCACGTCACCAAGCCGTACAAGCAGGTCTCCCGCGAGTGGCAGCAGGAATCGACCGTCGTACGGCTCCCCGGCGGCCTCACGGTGGGAGGCGACGAGGTGGTGGTAATGGCGGGCCCCTGCTCGGTGGAGAGCGAGCGCCAGATTCTCGACGCCGCCCGCGCCGTGCGCGAGGCCGGCGCCGCGGTGCTCCGGGCCGGCGCCTTCAAGCCGCGCAGCTCGCCCTACGCCTTCCAAGGGCTGGGCCAGGCGGGGCTGCGGCTGCTGGCGCAGGCCCGCGACGAGACCGGACTCCTGATCGTGACGGAGGCGATGGACGCCGAGGGGCTCGAGCAGGTGCTCGAGGTCGCGGACATCGTGCAGATCGGCGCGCGCAACATGCAGAACTACTCGCTGCTCAAGCACGCCGGGCGCTGCGGCAAGCCGATCCTGCTCAAGCGCGGGCTCTCCGCCACGATCCAGGAGCTGCTGCTGTCCGCGGAATACATCCTGGCCGAAGGCAACCGCCAGGTCATCCTCTGCGAGCGCGGCATCCGGAGCTTCGACCAGGCGACCCGGAATCTGTTCGACCTGAGCGCGATCGCCGTGGTGCACGGCCTGTCTCACCTGCCGATCGTCGCCGATCCCAGCCATGGCACCGGCCATCGCGACATGGTCATCCCGATGGCGCGGGCGGCGGTGGCCGCCGGGGCCGACGGGCTCCTGGTCGAGGTCCACCCCAGCCCCGACCGCGCGCTCTCCGACGGCGCGCAGAGCCTCTACCCCGAACAGTTCGAGCGGCTCATGAAGGAGGTTCGCCTCATCGCGGAGGCCATCGGCCGGCGCGTGGCGGAGCCGGCCGGGGCCCGCGCATGATCGGCCGGGCCCTGCTGCTGCTCTCGCTGGCCGCCGTGCCGGTCTCCGCCCTCCGCGCGCAGGACGCCCAGGCCATCGTCGGCCGGTCGAGCCGTGTCTACCGGTCGTTGTCGAGCCTGAAGGCGGATTTCGTGCAGGTGATCGACAACCCGATGATCGACAGCGCGGAGAGCCGCGGCACGCTGGTGCAGGCCGGCGACGACAAGCTTTCGATGCGATTCACCGATCCGCCCGGCGAGGCGGTGGTGATCGACGGGCAGCACGTCTGGGTCTACACACCGAGCACCACGCCGGGCCAGGTGATCCGGATGTCCGTGCCGAGCGGCGGGCCAATCTACGGGTACAACATGCTCGCCTGGCTGCTCGACCGTCCGGCCGAACGCTATTCGGCGAAGTACCTGCGCCCGGACCAGCTCAACGGCCGGTCGGTGGACGTGGTGGAGCTGGTGCCGGCCGTGCCCGATCTTCCGTTCGACCGGGCGGTCGTCTGGCTGGACAAGGGGGACGGGCTGCCCCGCCGGCTCGAGATCACCGAGCACTCGGGGGCGACGCGGACGCTGACGCTGTCGAAGATGCGGGTCAATCAGGCGGTGTCGGACCGCACCTTTGCGTTCGAGGTACCGTCCGGCGTGCGGGTCGTCGATCAGTGATTCCCGGGCGCGCCGGCTCCCGCGAGACCGAGTAGCGCGTTCGGCGTCGAGGCGCCGCGCAGCAGCGCCACCGCCTGGCCGATCTGACGGTCGTCGGAGAGCCGCCGGCGCCGCTCGAGGTCGGGGCCGAAGGAGTAGCGCGCCACCTCGTAGCCGAGTTGCTGGTCCACGATGCGGGCCCCGCCATCGTACGTGCTGTCCGCCATCCGAACACCGCGTGCTTCCAATCGCTTCCGCACTTCAGTCCGCATCGCCTGGTCGACCTGGAACGTCTCCGACCGGACCGACCCGCCATGCCGGAGCTCCAGGGCATATCCGGTCATCACGTCGCGGAAGGCGGTCAGCTGGCCGTCGAGCTGCTGCACGAAGCGCTGCTCGGGCGACGAGAGGGTGTCGGGCGCGAGCACCACGTCGGGGACGATGCCGCCGCCGCCGGCGAGCGGGCGTCCGGCGTCCGAGCGATGATCCGACGAGTCCGCGGCCGCGTGCGGTGCCCCCATGGCGGAGTCGAGCGAGGCCCCCTGGATCGAGCGCCCGCTCGGCGTGTACCAGCGCGCCGTCGTGATCCGGAGCGCGACGTCGGTCCCCAGCGGGAACAGCGTCTGGACGATCCCCTTGCCGTAGGTCGTGTCGCCCACGACCAGCGCCCGGTCGTGATCCTGCAGAGCGCCGGCGATGATTTCCGCCGCGCTCGCCGTGCCCCGGTTGACGAGCACCATCACCGGCAGCCCGCGCCAGCGCTGGGGCGCTCCGTCCGACCAGCGATGGTTGTCTCCCGGCGCCCGTCCGCGGCTCACCAGGATGTCCTGGCGAGGGTCCAGGAACAGGTCGGCCGCCTGCACCGCCTCGTCGCGGAGCCCGCCCGGATCGGCCCTGAGGTCGAGCAAGAGCGACTTCATGCCCAGCTTCACCAGCCGGTCCACCTCCTGTTCCAGTTCGGCCGCGCAGTTCTCTCGAACGATCGAAAGCGACAGATAGCCCACTCCATCCGGCAGCAGGATGCCCTCGGAGACCGCGCGCTGGTGGATCCGCTCCCGCGTCAGCCGATGGTGGATCGGCGCATTCGCGCCTTCGCGCCGAATCGCGAGCTCGATCGTCGTCCCCACGGGGCCTCGGAGCGCCTGCAGCGCTCGCTCCATCGTCCAGTCCGCCGCCGTCTGGCCGCCCACCTCGACCAGTTGATCGCCGGGGCGAATGCCGGCCCGGTCCCCCGGGGTGCCGGGGAGCGGCGTCACCACCGTGATCCATCCGTTCCGCACATCCACCTGCAAGCCGACACCGCCGTAGTCCCCCGTCGTGCGCTCCTGCAGACGCTGGTAGTCGCGGCCGGTCAGGAGCGCCGCGTACGGATCGTGGAGCTGGGCCAGCATCCCGTCGATCGCGCGCCGGTAGAGCTCGCTCTCGGGCAGGGAATCGACGTGGTAGTCGCGCACGTGCTCGAGCACCTGCTCGAACAGGCGCGCCTGCTGGTAGACGTCGGTGCCGACGCCGACCCGCCGCTGAAGAAACCAACCGCCGGTGAAGCACGCGACCAGCGCCACCAGCGCGGCCAGGATCCAGCGACGGTTCATGGGGAGCCTCGGGTGAGTGTCGATTGTCCGGCCGCCCGCCGTGGGCGGCGCTGGCGCGCGGTCTTTCATACTAGGGCCGGCCGAGCGGAAAAGTTTCGGCGTCAGCGATCCTGCCGGAGCGCCCGCTCCACCGCGTCGGCATCGTCGGCCGCGAGCCCGTCCTCGCGCGCGAGCTGGAGCGCCACCAGGCCCAGGGCCCGATACAGCGCGCGATCCTCGGCGTCCAGGACGGCCAGATGGGCGCGCACGGTCGCCCCATCGCCTCGGCGGATGGGACCGGTAAGCGCGTCCGCCGGTCCCGCACCGAGGTTGGCCACCGTGCCCTGCATGAGCGGCAGATAGAGCTGCGTCGCGGTGTCCTTCGGCAGGCCAGCCCCGTGGGCTAGGCGCCGGGCCATCTCGGCCAGGACGACGACATAGTTGGATGCGAAGACGGCCCCCGCATGATACGCCGCCTTCGACCCCGGGGCGAGACGCACGCTGCGCATGCCCAGGGCCTCGCCCAGGGCCGCACCGGCAGCGAGTGCCCCGGGATCGCCCTCGAGGCCGGCGAAGGATCCCCGCAGGCGCTCCGGCGCCGTCGCCGGATCGGCCACCGACTGGAGCGGGTGGAACGATCCGAGCGCGGCGCCCGTGAACGCCAGCGCGTCGAGCGCGAGCCGGTCCAGCAGGCCGGACAGATGCAGGACGACCTGGTGCTCCCCGATGGCTCCTCCGCGCGCCAGCTCGCCGGCCACCGCGCCGATCGCGTCGTCCGGGGTGGCGATCAGAACGAGTCCAGCCTGCCGGGTGGCATCCGTCGGCCGCGTGCGCCCGAGCAGCGTCACGCCGATGTCCGCCTCCCGCAGCGCCAGCGCGAGCCCCTGCCCCATCCGGCCCGCGCCGATGATGACGACCGGCTTCGGAACCGCGCTCACCGGACCGCACCGCCTCGAGCCGCGTCCCGATCGGCACGAAGGGGACATCCGGCTTGGGATGTCCCCTTCGTGACGCTCAGGCGGGCGGGCGGCAACTGCAGGACTCAGTTCTGCGCCGGCGCCGCCCGGCTGGCAGTCGCGAGACCGAGCAGCTCGCGCGGAGTGCCGGCCTTCCGGAGCAATCCCATGGCGGTCTGCATCTGCTTGTCGCCCTGAACCCGGCGGCGGAACTCGGCCTGGCGCCCGAAGACGTAGCGGGCGATCTCGTAGCCGAGCTGGTCGTTGATCAGACCGCTCGCGCCCTCGTACACCTGGGGGGTCATGTCGATGCCCTTGGCGCGCAGTCGCTGGTACACCGCCTGGCGCATCTCGGGTGACACCGAGAACGACTCCGACTTGACGGTGCCGTTTTTCTTGGCCTCGAGGGCGAAGGTCGTCAGCACGTCCCGGTACTCGGGGATGTGGCTTCCCAGTGCCTTGGCGAACGCCTTCTCGGGCGCCGAGAGCGTGTCCGGCCGGATGACGAGGTCGGGTACGATCCCGCCACCGCCGCGGACGATGCGCCCGGCGTCGGTGTGGTAGATCGGGCGGGTCTGGATGGCGGAGTCGCTGTGCTCCTTGGGGCTCGCGCCGGGCACGCTGTCACCGGCCTCGACCGCGGCCTGCTGCGCCTGGTCTTCCTCGCTCTTGGCGGTGCGCTGGATCGTCCGGCCGCTCGGCGTGTACCAGCGCGCCGTCGTCAGCTTGAGCGCCACACCGTCCCCCAGGGGGAACAGGGTCTGGACAAGCCCCTTGCCGAAGGTCGGCGTGCCGACGACCACCGCCCGATCGTGGTCCTGGAGGGCGCCGGCGATGATCTCCGCGGCGCTCGCGGTTCCGTCGTTCACCAGCACGACGATCGGCAGCTCCGGCCACGACTGCCGGGCCTCATCGTAAAATTCCTTGGTGGACCCCCGGGCGCGCCCGCGGGTCGCGACGATTTCCTGCTTCGAGTCGAGAAAGAGGTCGGCGACCTTGACGCCCTGATCCAGCAGGCCGCCAGGATTGAGCCGCAAATCGAGGATGAGGGACTTCATCCCCTTGGACTTCATCGTCCCGATCTCGGAGCGCAGCTCCTCGGCCGAGGTTTCCGCCACCGGGTTGAGCAGGATGTATCCCACGCCCCCATCGAACACCGTGCCCGGCGGCACCGAGCGCACGTGGATCTGGGCCCGCGTGAGCGGATACTTGATCGGGTCGGCCACGCCCGAGCGGCGCACCGTGATGAGCACCTTCGAGCCGGCCTCCCCACGCAGCGCCTTCACTGCTTCGTCGTTCTTCCACCCTTCGGTGGACTTGCCGTCGACCTCGATGATCTGGTCCCCGGTGGTCACGCCTGCGCGCTCGGCCGGCGTATCCGGCAGCGGCGCCACGACCGTGATCCAGCCGTCCCGGACGTCGATCTGGATGCCGAGGCCCGCGTAGTTGCCCGACGTCTGTTCCGTCAACGCCTTGTAGTCGTCGCCCGTGAGCAGGACCGAATACGGGTCCTTGAGCTGCTCGAGCATCCCGCGGGTGGCGCGATCGTACAGGTCGGTCTCCCCGATCGAGTCCACGTAGTAGGCGCTCACGTGGCCCAGCACGTCGTCGAACAGCCGGGCCTGCTGATACACGTTGCCGCCGCTGGCGACACCGCGCTGGAGCAACCACCCGCCACTCAGAAACGAGAAGACCGCCACCACCACGATCAGGCCCCAACGCTGCTTCATACCTGCCTCCGGTCCCGCGGAATGCCCACCTTCGAGGTACTTCCCTGTCGCCGTGCGAGTCGGGTACGGGCCGGCGCCTTGCCCGTCCCACTCTGGTGCGGGCCGTGCGCCTGGCGCCGATCCGCCCTAACCGCCTCGGCCGCCGAATCGTTCCGGATCCAGCGCCTGGATCTCCGCCCACGCCGCCTGCAAGAGCCGGTCCGGCGGCAGGCACCCATCCAAATGTCGCACCCCGCCGCCCCCGACCGCCAGATAGTAGTCGATTACGCGGCGATGGAACTCGGTGCTCTCGGCGTCGAGCCGGTCGAGCCGCTTTCCCGCGGCCAACTGCCTGGCCCGGCCGACCTCGGGCGGGAGGTCGAGAATGAGCGTCAAGTCCGGCGTCAGGCCCCCCGAGGCGGCCCGGTTGGCGGGAAGCACCACTTCGGCCGGGATGCCTCGACCGGCCATCTGATACGCCTGGGTCGAGAGGGTGAACCGGTCGGAGAGGACCACCCGCCCGGCCGCGAGTGCGGGCTCGATGACCGTCGCCACCAGCTCGGCGCGTGCCGCCAGGTAGAGAAACAACTCGGCCAGCACCCCGACCGGATGCTCGGGATCGAGCAGCGCCTGCCGTGCGATCTCGCCGGCCCGGGTGCCGCCGGGCTCGCGCACCACGACCGGCTCCACGCCTGCCTCACGCATCCGGCCCGCGAGGGGTCCCGCCAGTGTCGACTTGCCAGACCCCTCGGGTCCCTCCAGGACGACGAAGAGGCCACGGACACTCATCCCAGCGTGATGATGCTGCTGGTGACGCCCTTTTCCATTCCTTCGCTGATCTGCTGGTTGACCTTGGCCATGAGCTTCTCGAAGTTGGACCGGGCAACGACATACGCCTGACCGACCGGGCTCATCTCCAGGTCGCGCACGGCGGCCTCGTACGACTCGGCGGTCGCCGCGTCGGGCATCTGGCCCGTCGCGACCATCTGGTCCACCTGGCGCGCCAGGGTCTGAATCTGGTCCAGCTTGGCCACCGTGTCCTTGTCCTCGCGCAGCGTGGCTTCCGCGCGGCGCAACGCCTGGTATTCCGTCGACTGCCCGATCATCCTGCCGAGGTCCTGCGCCTTGTCCCAGATCACCGAGCTTCGCTCCTGCGCGCGAGCAGGAAGCGCTCGCGGCCGAAAAGGTCCGCATGAATGACGACGTCGGTCCAGCCCGACGCAGCAGCCCGCCCGGCGCAGAGCGCCGCGCGAGCCGAATCGATCTCCAGCGCCAGCCAACCGCCGGGCCGAAGCACCACGAGCCCGGCCTCGAGCAGCCGGCCGATGGCATGGAGTCCGTCGTTTCCCGCCGCGAGCGCCAGTCCAGGTTCCCAGTCCCGCACCGACGGGTCGAGCGTCGCGTGCTCCTGATCCGTAAGATAGGGGGGATTGGAGACCAGCGCGTCGAGGCTTTGCGGCCCGAGCGGCTCGCAGAGGTCGGCCTGCACCAGCGTCACCCGCGCCCCCGTGCGCGCCAGGTTTTCCGCCGCGAGTCCGAGCGCGGCCCGCGAGCAGTCGATGGCCACGACCTCGTCGTAGTCGCCCTCGGTCGCCAGGCTGAGCGCGATGCACCCGGTCCCGGTGCCCACGTCCGCGACCCGGCCGCCCTGGACCCGCGCCAGGACCAGCTCCACCAGCCCCTCCGTTTCGGGGCGCGGAATGAGCGCCCGCCGATCCGCTCGGAGGGTCAGGTGCCGGAATCCCACCACCCCGGTCACGTGGGCGAGCGGCTCGCCCGCGGCGCGACGCCGGATCGCCGAGTCGAAGGCGGCGGCGCGATGCTCGGAGACCGGCAGCTCCGGTTCGATGCTTGCCGCCCCGAGAGTCTCGCCCGCGAGGTCCGCCCAGATGCGCAGGGCCTCCCGCCGCGGCTCCGGAATTCGCGCGTCCCGGAGGGTCGCGGCCCCCTCGGCGATGACCGCGGCGCGAGAGAGTCCCGCTTCAGATCGCATCCTGCTCCTGCCGGCTCGCCACGCGCAGCGCCTCGATTACCTCGTCCAGATCTCCGTTGATCACGTCCGCCAGGTTGTGGACCGACAGATTGATCCGGTGATCGGTCACGCGACTCTGCGGAAAGTTATAGGTGCGGATTTTGGCCGACCGGTCGCCGGTGCCAACCATCGCCCGGCGGTCGCGGGACCGTGCCGCCTCCTGCTCGGCGATCATCCGGTCGAGCAGGCGCGCGCGAAGCACCTCCATCGCCTTGAGCTTGTTCTGGAGCTGCGACTTCTGATCCTGCTGGCTCACGACGACGCCCGTCGGCAGATGCGTGATGCGCACGGCGCTGTCCGTCGTATTGACGCTCTGTCCGCCCGGCCCGGACGAGCGAAACACGTCGATCTTGAGGTCCTTGTCCTCGATCTTGATGTCCACTTCCTCGGCTTCCGGCAGCACGGCAACGGTGGCGGCGGAAGTGTGGATGCGGCCCTGGGTTTCGGTGGCCGGCACCCGCTGGACCCGGTGAACGCCCGACTCGCGGCGCAGGAGGCCGTACGCTCCCGGTCCGCGCACCGCGACGATGGCCTCCTTGAGGCCACCGAGGGTCCCGTCACTCAACGACATCGGCTCCCAGCGGAGGCCGTGCCGTTCGGAATAGCGCTGGTACATGCGGTACAGGTCCGCGGCAAACAGCGCGGCCTCGTCCCCACCCGTCCCGGCACGGATCTCCACGATCGCGTCGCGATCGTCGTGGGGGTCGCGCGGGATGAGCAGGGTGTGCAGCGCTTCCGAATCGCTCGCGATCTCGGGCGGAAGCCGGCACAGGTCGGCGCGGGCCAACGCGACAAGCTCGGGATCCGCCTCGTTGGCGAGCTCCCGAGCCTCTTCCAGTTCACGTTCCCGCCGCGTGAGCCGTTCAGCCAGGCGGGCAATCGGAGCCAGCCGGGCGTGCTCCCTGCCGAGCGCCTGCAACTGTGCCGGATCCCGGGCGACCGCCGGGTCGGCGAGGAGCCGCTCGACCTCCGCCGCCCGCTGCAACGCCTGGCGGAGTCGAGCCTCCATGGCTTACGCCTTGGGCGCGGCGGCCGGCTCGGTCTGGTACTTCCGGCGGAACCGGTCGACCCGACCGGCGGTGTCCACCAGGCGCTGCTTGCCGGTGAAGTACGGGTGGCACTGCGCGCAGACCTCCACATGGATGGACGCGGCGGTCGAGCGGGTCTCGAACGAGTTGCCGCAGGCGCAGACCGCGGTCAACTTCTTGTAGGTCGGGTGCAGATCGGGCTTCACGGTCCGGCTCCTGTTCGTTGGTGCGAAGCCGGTAAACATAGTGGGGGTTGGGGGTTAATGGAAGAGACGGGACCAGGACCCGCGTGCGGCGGGGATCGGTGTCGGCGGCTCGGCCGCGGGCGCCTCTCACCCGGCTGACCGTCTGGTTCGTCGCCTCGCGAGAATTCCCGTGTCGCATCCGGGGCCAGGACTTGAGAGCTCGACGCGGCCGGGTGCACCCGGTCCGGCCGCCCGGACGTGATTGACAGCCTTTCAAGTTGCAAGTAATGTTCCCCCAACTACTTCCGTCCTTTGAGAGGCCCGCGTGCCCCTG
Organism: uncultured Gemmatimonadales bacterium; assembly: GCA_963711915.1. GTDB lineage: Bacteria > Gemmatimonadota > Gemmatimonadetes > Gemmatimonadales > GWC2-71-9 > CAVVWJ01. The sequence continues at coordinate 155,017 of CAVQGA010000017.1, read as the reverse complement.
TCTCCAGTCGAAGTCCTGCGCAAGGTCCCACTGTTCGCCGGCCTGGGCGAGAGCGACCTGGTCGCGTTCGCCGAACTCACGCGTGAACGGAGTTACCCCAAGGGCAGCGTCATCGTGTTCGAGGACGATCCGGGGGACGCGCTCTATCTGGTGGCCGCCGGCCAGGTCAAGGTCGTCATCATCGCCGAAGACGGGCGGGAAGTCATCCTGTCGGTCCTGGGCGAAGGCAGCTTCTTCGGTGAGATGGCCGTGATCGACGACGAGCCTCGATCCGCCCACGTGATCGCGATGGAGGACTCGAACCTCCTGGTGCTGCGGCGGGAGGACTTCTACGCCCGGCTCCGGAGCTCTCCGGAAGTGGCCATCTCGCTGCTCAGGGAGATCTCCCGGCGGCTGCGGCGAGCGGACGAAAAGATCGGCAGCCTCGTGCTCCTGGACGTGAACGGCCGGGTGGCCCACCTGCTGCTCCGCATGGCCGACGACGAGGGCGGTGACCACATCACGCGGAAGCTCACCCACCACACCATCGCCCAGATGATCGGCTCGAGCCGCGAGACCGTCTCGCGCACCATGCGCAATCTGGTCGAGCGCGGGATCATTCAGGTCACCCGCAAGGAGATCGCGCTCCGCGATCGGCGCTCGCTCATGCTCGCCGCCCGGCGGGCGTGAACGCAGTCACGGCCCGTCTGTGACTGGGCACCCGGCCACGATGGCCGTCCGGGGAGACCTTTGAGCATGCTCCCTTCCCGTGCCGGTCGATCGGTGTGGCGCACCGCCTGAAGTTCTGGGGCACCCGAGGCTCCATACCGACGCCGGGCCCGCAGACCGCGCGCTACGGCGGCAATACCGCCTGTATCAGCATCACGGCTGCGGATGGTGGTCTCACGATCCTGGACGCGGGCAGCGGTCTCCGTCCGCTCGGCCATGAGCTGATGAGTCGCCGCGGCGAGCGGCTGGCCGCGGACATCCTCCTGTCCCATACCCACTGGGATCACATCCAGGGGCTCCCTTTCTTCAAGCCGCTCAGCGGCAAGGGCAACCGGTTCTGCGTCTTCGGCGCGGCGCAGGAAGGCGTACCGCTTCAGGAGATCCTGCGGCGACAGATGGACCCGATGGTGTTCCCGGTACCGCTCGAAGCGCTCGCCGCGCGAATCGAGGTCCAGGACATTGTCGAGGGGGAGCTCGCGCTTCGCGACTTCCACGTGGGCGCCTTTCGCCTCCGTCACCCCGGCACCACCTTCGGCTACCGGCTCGCGCCGACGGACGGCGGCCGCGACATCGCGTATGTCACCGACAACGAGCTGGGCAGCGGTGGCACCTATCCTGTATCGGGCGACTGGCGGAAGCGCCTGGTGCAGTTTCTGGCGGGCACGGACACCTTGATTCACGACGCGATGTACCCGGATCAGTTCATTCAGGTCCGCGCGGGATGGGGACATTCGACCCCGCGGCAGGCGGTCGAGCTCGCCGCGGAGGCGGGGTGCGCCCGGCTCATTCTATTTCACCACGAGCCGGAAAACGATGACGCGACGATCGACTCCCTCCTCGCGGACGCCAGAGAGCACGCAAAGGGGCTCTCCCCCAGGATGGTCGTCGACGCGGCGGTCGAAGGCAGCGGGTTCTCCCTCTGAGAGGAGCGGCCATGCGACGCACGCTGCGGTGGGTCGGCACGCTGACGGCGATGGGCCTCGCGCTGCCGCTCCACGCCCAGGACGCTCACCCCGTGATCGCCGTGCTCCCGTTCGAGAACAGCGGATCCTACGGGCAGGACAAGGAGACCTTCGAGGCGTTCGAGGCCGGATTGCCAGCGATCCTGGCTGCGACGCTCGCTTCGCACTCGGGCGCGCGCGTTGCCGACCCGGCCACCATTCGCGACGCCCTCAGCCGCCAACCGCCGGGGGCGACGCGGCGCATGGATGCCTCCTCGGCCAGTCAGGTGGCCAAGGCGGCGGGCGCGCGCTATGCGCTGACCGGGAGCTTCGCCGATTTCTACGGCAAATTCCGGATCACCGCGCGAGTGGTGGACGCCCAGTCGGGCGAGATCCTGAAGGTGGTCTCGAACGACGACCCGAAACTGCAGGACCGGGCCCAGCTCGGGGCCATCCTGCAGCTCGTGGCGGAGCGCGTGGTCGGGGCGATCGGCCTGCCACCCTACCCCGCCGAGTCCGCGGCCCGCATGCGGAGCATGCCCGCGGAGGCGCTGACCCAGTACAGCCGTGGCCTCTTGTTCGAGTCTCGGGGTGACAAGGCGAAGGCGGCTGATGCCTACCGGCACGCCCTCGCCGCCGAGCCGGAGTACCCGGAGGCGCGCGCGGGTCTGGAGCGCGTGCAGGGCGGCTAGGCGACGCGCCGAAGCGCGGCGGCGATGCCGACCTGCGCCGGCAGCGCGAGCGCGATGACCGCGGCGTTCTCCTGGGCGAACCACGGCAGCAGCTTGAGCAGGAGCCCCAGCACCGACAGCACCGCTAGGACCAGTGCCGCCCCGGATGCGAGTCGCGTCGTCTTCCCGCGCCACGCCGCTCCCACGGTCCCGGCCATCAGCACCAGCGCCAGCGGGTTCACCTGCAGCAGATTCTCGTTGCGGTACGCCATCACGTGGTCGGTGAGCCCCCAGAGACCCGCGAGCACGAGCCCGGCCAGACCCGCGACCAGTCCCCAGACACCCACCAGCGTCATCAGGCCGCGTCCCGCGGCGCGCGAGTCCCGAGCGCGCCGCGCGAGCAGCAGCGCCGCGCCGCCGATGGCGGCGCCGATCGCCAGGTACCACCCGACCCACGACGGCGGCGTCTCCGGCGGCGGCGGCGCGGTCGACTCGAAGATCGTGCGCTCCGACCGGACCAACGGGACCGGCCGGCCATCGGGTGCCGCAACGGTCACGCGACGCACATGTTCCCGCATCTTGAGCGGAAGAAACATCTCCTCCCAAGCCGAGATCGGCCGGTCGACCCCTTCGCCGAGAGCGAGCAGGAGCCCGGTGTAGACGAGCGGGTTGTTCTCCGTGAGACGGAGGGTGTGGAAGCGGTAGGTGGTGCCGGTCGGAACCGCGTGCGTCTGCTCCCGCAGGGCCCCGTTCAGGACGCGGTCCAGTGCGTCCCGCACCCGGGTCGAACAGTTGTCCCGGTAGTAGTCGTAGTGGTAGAACCGATGCTCGGGCTCGGCGTTCCAGCGCAGCAGCTCCTGGAGCTGAGTTTTCGCGCGGTCCGGCAGCTCGAGCTCCTGAATCCACACCGATCGGTTGTCCCGCCGGTACTGGCCCACGTACTGCTGGGCCGGAAAGCCCGCCATCCAGTACCACATCTGTCCCCGGACGAAGCGGAGGACGAAATTCTCCTGGCGAAAATCGAACAGACCGTAATTGTACGCCTCATCGGTCCCGCCGGCCGAGTCGTGAATCCAGATCGCGTTGTGCCCGAACCGCTCCCAGACCTCGCGACCGGGACCGAAGGTCATGAGGTAGACCTGGAGGCTGGCGGATGAAGAGGACGGAGAGGGCGGAGAAGACGGAGAAGACGGAGAGGACCGAGAGGGTCGCGGCGCCTGGGCGCACGTGCGTCCGGCGGGCGTCAGTGCGGCGATGAAGACCAGCGCGCACGACCATCCCCGGGCGCGGATCACTGAAACGTCCTCTCCGTCTTCTCCGTCCTCACAGGATCACATCCCGCCCGTCGTCCGCCGACTTGTAGATCGCGTCGAGGACCCGGTGCAGCGCCAGGTGCTCCTGCAGCGACGGCACCTTGGCCTCGCCGGCGATGGCGGCTTCGAAGTGGGCCCACTCGGCGCGATAGGAAGCGGTGAAGGCATTCTCCCGGCTGCCGGAGAATGTGGGAGAGACGTCCACCGGCATGCCGTGGAGCTCCTTCCACACCGTCAGCGGGTTGATCGCCGCCGTGCCCTTGCTGCCGCGGACGCCGACGCCGAATCGTTCGCCTTCCCCCAGGTGGTGCCAGGTGACGTCGACGAAGAGCGACATGCCGTTCTCACACACCACGAACGCGCTCCCGCTCTGCTCGACGGCTCGCTCCTTTCCGGCCGCGTCCAGGCAGGCGCTCACCCGCACCGCTGCGGGCATGCCGCCGAGCCAGAGCCCCAGATCGAGAATCGACAGGCCGAGGTCGAGCATCGAGCCGCCGCCGGCCTGGTCGCGCCGCTGGCGCCAGCCCAGCTGGTTGCGGCTGGGGCGGAACACGTGCCAACTGCCGCGAACGCTTTCGACCCGGCCCAGCTCACCGCTCTGCACGAAGCTGCGGACGATCTGGACGTCCGGGCGGTATCGATGGTTCATGCCGACCATCAGGATGCGATCCCGCTTTTCCGCCGCGCGCATGATGCGCTGGACGCTGGCCGCCGACATCGCGAGCGGCTTCTCGACCAGGATGTGCAGGTTTGCCGACAACGACGCCAGGATGTGCGACTCGTGCAGGTGGTTCGGCGAGCAGATGACGACGGCATCAAGGCCGGGGGAGCGGAGCAGATCCTCGATGTCGTCGAGCGCGTCCTTCACGCCGAAGCGGTCGGCCAGCGCGCGCGCCTTCGGGAGGTCCGTGTCGCAGATGGCCTGCACCTCGATGGACTTGAGCTTCTTCAGTACCGGCAGGTGGGCTACCTGGGCGATCGCGCCGCCGCCGATGATGCCCACCTTGAGCCGCTCGCCTGTGGTCCGGCTGGCCGTCATTCCGCCCTCCCTAGTAGAGGCGCTCGAGCACCGCGCCCGGATAGTATCCGGCGAGGATGCGCTCGTGATCCTGCCCGGCGCGGGCCCGTCCGACCGCGCCCCATTGGCAGAAGCCGACCCCGTGCCCCGCGCCCGCGCCGTCGGCGGCGAGGCGCGTGATCCCACCTCCACCGCGGGTCACCGTCAAGGTGAAGGTGTTGCTCTTCAGGATCTCGCCCGAGACGGGCCGGAGCACCTGCCGCACGTTGGGCTCCTCGACCAGCACGTCGCCGCGGCGCAGTCCGATCGCCAGCTGACCCACCCGACCCGACGGTGTACGGTAGGCCACCCGCACATCCCGGATGTCGGCGACGTCGGTGGGGATCACGGCTCCCGTCGCCGCGGCGAGGGTCGGGAGCGTGCGCTGGAGCGTGGCGCGGAGCGCCTCGCCGGACCACTCCTCGTGCCAGCGGAAGCGGGGCGAGATGCTGCAGTAGGCGGTGCCGTCGTCCGCCACGTCGGCCACCGATCGCAGGTACGGGCGGTCGGCGGCGCGAAACACCTCGGTGCCGTCCGCGGTCCGGCCGCCACAGGTGGAATAGAAGAACGCGTCGATCGGCGCGCCGCCGTACGTGAGGATGCGCCCACGGGTGGCCGCCACGGCGGCGCGGCCCTCCGGGTTTCGGACGCGGCCCCGCCGAATGCCTGGTCGGCTACGCTGGCATGGAGGTCGAATCCTTGGGCATCCCACCGCCGCAGGTGCCTGAGCGCGTAGGTCCGGGAGACGATCGCCTGCGCCCGGAGCGCCTCCTGTTCCGCGGAGCTCCGGCGCCCCATTTCGGCCGAAACCACACCGGCGAGATAGGCCTCCATCGGCAGGCGATCGACCACGGTCACGCCGGTGCTCGTGCGCAGCGCGGTGATCGTGCCGCGGTAGGGCCGCCCATTCACCTGCACCAGCGCATTCGAATCGGGCGACGCGATGACCAGCACCTCGGACCACGAGCTGCCGGCGCCGCCCGGCGAGCGGACGATCACGCCGCCGCCGCCGGCCATCACCCGCCATTGCTCACCGGCGGGGATCTCGGCCAGCCTCGCGCCCGACGGGTCGCTGACGCTGAGCCCCGCCGGACCCGCGATCGTGGCGGACTGGGCATCGACCGCCAGGCCGACCCGGATCGACAGCTCCGCCGGCTGCTCCGGGGCCTCGACCCCGGTGGCTGGTTCGGGCAGCGGCGTGGGCCCCGGCGGTGGCCCCGTGGGCGTACAACTGGCCACCCCGACGGCGGCGGCCGCGGCCAGCGACGCGACCGCGCCTCCCCAACGGATCAGTCGATGCCTGCGCGCGCGGAGGTCAGCCGCGGTAGTTGCCAAACTTGAGCTCGATGCCGAAATCCTGACCCCGGAGAAAGGCGATGATCGCCTGCAGCTCGTCACGCGACGGGCTCGTCACCCGGATCTCCTCGCCCTGGATCGTGGCCTGGGCCTTCTTAAAGCCGGCGTCCTTGACGGCGCGGATAACCTTCTTGGCGATCTCCTGGGAGATGCCCTGCGTGAGCTTCACCGTGCGCCGCACGGACTGCCCGGTGGAAGGAACCAACTCGCCCACGTCGAGGTTCTTGATCGGGACGCCCCGCTTGATCATCCGGGTCTGGAGCACGTCCACCAGCGCCTCCATCCGGAATTCGTCGTCCGCGGCCAGCCGGATCTCGGCCTTCGGGCGGTCGTACTCGATCGTGCAGTGCGTGCCTTTGAAGTCGTAGCGCTGCTGGATCTCCTTCAGCGTTTGGTTGACCGCGTTATCGACCTCCTGCAGGTCGGCGCCGGTGGACACATCGAATGAGGGGTTGCTGGCCATGGGGGCGCGGCGAGATGGTGGAAGTCAGGTCGGAGCGGTCGGCTGCGGGAAGGATTACCCCGACCCGTGCGCTTGACAACCCTGCGAGCGGCCGCTAGTCTCAGCGGCACGGCGGTCCATTTAAGGCCACTTGCTCCCGCCGGCGCCGCCGGGTCCGTCCGGCGGGCGAATCAACGAGCTAAAGCGCCGGATGATCGCCCTCCGCGCGCGCCTGGCCGGGGGGCGTGCCGTTTCCGCCTCCTCTACCACCCGGAACTCACGCGATGCGCACCCGCGGCTCCAGGCGCTGTCGACTGATGCCCTGTCGCCCCCGATCGGGGTGGACGGCGTCGTCGGCGCATGCGCGCGGAAGCGGCGGAGTGTAACTCCCGCAACCCGGCACCCGAGGCCCGGACCACTCGACAGAGCGGTCCGGGCCTTTACGTTTTCCCAATCTCGAGGAGCGCAGCATGCCATACCAGCCCGATACCCTGGCGATCCACGCCGGGCAGGTGCCCGATCCCACGACCAATGCGCGCGCGGTGCCGATTTACGCGACGACCAGCTACGTGTTCAACGACACGCAGCACGCCGCCGACCTGTTCGGCCTGCGGGTGTTCGGCAACATCTACACCCGGATCATGAACCCGACGAGCGACGTGTTCGAGAAGCGCATGGCCGAGCTCGAGGGCGGCATCGCGGCCCTGGCGGTCGCGAGCGGGCAGGCGGCGACCACCTTGACCGTGCTCAACCTCGCCCGGGCGGGCGACAACCTGGTCTCGTCGCAGACGCTCTACGGCGGCACCTACAACTTGTTCGCGCACTCGCTCCCCAAGTGGGGCATCACCACCCGATTGGTCGACATCCACAACCTGGACCAGGTCCGCGCCGCCATCGACGCCGGCACCCGGCTGCTCTTCGTCGAGACCATCGGCAACCCGAGGCTCGACGTCCCCGACTTCGAGGCGCTGGCGGAGATCGCCCACGCGGCGGGGATTCCGCTGGTCGTGGACAATACGTTCGGCGCGGCCACGCTCAGCCGGCCGATCGAGTACGGTGCGGACATCGTCGTCCATTCGGCCACCAAGTGGATCGGTGGACACGGGACGGCCATCGGCGGGGTCGTGGTGGACGCGGGCAAATTCGACTGGACGAGCGAGCAGGCGCGAGTGCGCTTCCCCGAGTTCGGCAGCCCTGATCCGAGCTACCACGGGCTGGTCTACACCGAGGCGTTCGGACCGGCGGCGTTCATCATCAAGCTCCGGGTGCAGCTGCTCCGGGACCTCGGCCCCGCGCTGTCACCCTTCAACGCCTTTCTGTTCCTCCAGGGGCTCGAGACCCTGCCGCTCCGGATCCAGCGGCATTCGGAGAGCGCCCTCGCGGTGGCCCGGTGGCTGGCCAAGGACCCGCGTGTCGAATGGGTGTCGTATCCGGGACTCGAAACGCATCCCGAGCATCGAAACGCCGCCAAGTACCTCAGCGGCGGCTTCGGTGGCGTGCTCACCTTCGGCGTCAAGGGCGGACACGCCGCGGCCAAGGCCCTGATCGATCGTGTCAAGCTGTTCTCGCTCCTGGCCAACGTCGGCGACGCGAAGTCGCTCATCATCCATCCCGCGTCCACCACCCACGAGCAGCTCACGCCGGAGCAGCAGCTCGCCACGGGTACGACCCCCGAGCTGGTGCGCCTGTCGGTCGGCCTCGAAGACCTGCGCGATCTGATCGCGGATCTCGATCAGGCACTGGGCGAGCTTGGGGACACGGCGCGGTCCCGGGAGACAGCGGCGTCCGGAGCTGCCCGGTGAGCGCACCACTCGTCCTGAAGCTGGGCGGCGACGCGCTCGCGAGTCCGGAGCGCATCGCCGCGGCCGCCCGGTATCTGGCGGCGCGGCGAGAGGGCAGCCCGGTCGTGGCGGTCGCCAGCGCGCGGCGCGGGGTGACGGACCACCTGCTCGGCCTGGTGGACCAGGTGCGCGACGCGGTGGCACCGACCAGTCGGCCCGGGCCGAACGCCTCGGCGGCCGCCGACCGCGCGGTGGCGAGCGGTGAGCTCGTGGCCGCGTCCCTGCTCGCGGTGGCGCTCGAGGGGCTCGGCATCGCGGCGACGCCGGTCGATGCGCGCGAGGCGGGCCTGGGCAGCGACGGCCGGGCGGGGCGAGCCCGGCTCACGCGCGTCCGGCCGAGTCGGATCGCGGCGCTGCTGGCGCAGGGCGCGGTCCCGGTGGTGACCGGATTCCAGGGCTGGCACCGCGGCCGGACGACCACGCTCGGCCGCGGCGGCTCCGATACGACGGCGGTGGCGCTCGCCATCGCGCTCCGTGCCCGGGCATGCGAGCTGGTGAAGGATGCGCCGGGACTGCTGGACGCCGATCCGCGACTCGTGCCCGGCGCACGGCCGCTCCCGCGGGTGTCGCACCGGTTCGTGACCGAGCTGGCGGGCTCGGGCGCCAGGGTCCTGCATCATCCCGCGGCCGTATTGGCGGAACGCGCCGGCCTTCCGCTCAGGTTCGTGCCGCTGCCCGGCGGCGTGACGGGCGGCACCGCGGGCACCACGGTCGAGCGCGGGCCCGGCGAGGCGCACGTCGCCGCGGTGGCCGTGCGCCACGCGCTCTCACGATTCACCTCGCGCCTCTCGGGTCCGCGGGGACGCGACCGTGCCCGGCGCGTCCGCGAGCGCTGCGAGGCCGCTGGCCTTCACCCCGAGGTTTCGCTGGGTGGTGCGGCCTCCGCGGCCTGGCTCGATCTGGTCCTCGACGCGGCGGAGCTCGACGACTGCCTGGAGGCCGCCGCCGCGCTGCTCGCGGGGAACGCGAAGCCGACGCTCGTCGCCAGCGGGCTCGCGTCCGTGACCGTGGTGACCGAGGCGGAGACCATCGGACTCGGCGGGCAGGTGGCGCTCCAGGAGGCGGCCGCCACGAGCGGCGTGACGATCCTGACCGCATCACATGATCGGCACCGACAACGCTACCTGGTGCCGGAGCGCGATGCGGTCGTGCTCGCGCGCGCGCTGCACGAGGCGCTCCGCGCCGCGCGGCTGAAGGAGCCCACGGGCCGGCGGACGACGGAGCGCATCGCGTGACGGCCGCCGCCGCCCGCACGCTCGCCGGCGACCTTCCGATCGGTCGTTTCGTCACGAGCGCGGGTGTGGTGACGTCGGACCTCCAGCTTCGCTATCACGTGACCGGCGACGTCGAGGCCGCGCGCGACAACGGCTGGATGCTCGTCTTCCACGCGCTCACGGGAAGCGCGGACGTCGAGACGTGGTGGGGACCCCTGATCGGGCCCGGTCGCCCGCTCGACACGTGCCGGCATGCGGTCGTCTCCGCCAACCTGCTGGGGAGCTGTTACGGCTCGACCGGGCCGCAGGAATGGACCGCGGCCCACACCGAGCCCTTCCCCGAGCTTACGCCCGGCGATCTCGCGGCGGCCCACGCGCCTCTGCTCGAGCATCTGGGCATCGATCGCCTGGCGCTCGCGACCGGCGGCTCCCTCGGCGGCATGGTGGCGCTGGAATGGGGTCGGCGGTCACCGGTGCCGATCGATCGCCTGGTGGTGTTTGCCGCCCCGGCCGCCACGTCGGCCCAGGCCATCGCGTGGAATACCGTCCAGCGGATGGCCATCGAGGCCGATCCCGCGTGGCGGGGCGGCCGCTATCCGCCCGGCGAGGGACCTGCCGCGGGGCTGGCGGCCGCGCGGGCGCTGGCGATGATCACGTATCGGTCGGGCATCGAGTTCGATGCCCGCTTCGCCAGGGCCTCGTCGCGCGCAGCAGGCCGGTTCGACGTCGATCACTATCTCCGCCGGCAAGGCGACAAGCTGGTGGCCCGATTCGACGCGGCGAGCTACGTGGCCCTGATGCGCGCCATGGATCTGCACGACGTGGGTGACTGGGGTGCGGCGGCCCGGGAGACGAGCGGCCGGGTGGGACTGGTGATCGGGGTCGGCGTGGACACCGATCTCCTGTACGCGCCCGGTGAGGTCCGGGCCTGGTCCGAGGCGTATCGCGCGGCAGGTGTGCGCGCGCGCTACCGCGAGATCGCCTCACCCGCGGGGCACGACGCGTTTCTCATCGAATGGGATCAGGTCGAGGCGATTCTCCGGGAGCCCTAGATCCGGTCGCCGTGCCGCCGGTGACGATGGCGATGGTGGTGCCGGCCGCGATGGTCGAACCGCTCACCCCTCCGCTCGAAGCGCTCGCCCCGGCGCTCCATCCGCCGGCCCTTCCGCTCCAACATCCGGCCCCGATGATGGCGGCCCTTGAACTCCATTCGCCGCCCGCGCCGCTCGACCCGCTCGCCCCCGCGCTCAAACCGCTCGCCCCGGTGCTCCAGCCGCTCCCCGTGACGCCACCGGGAGTGGTCGCCCCGGCCGCGATCCTCCAATTGCCGAGGTGCGTCCGGCAGGTGAAACGGGTTGGGTGCATCGGTCTGGGCCAGGGCTCCCGGCGCGACCGCGAGCAGGCCCGCCGCCACGGCGGTGAGCAACCGTCGCATCCTGATCATCGCTTCCTCCCGCGGGCGTGGCCGCGTCTTGTGGTATAGGTGAGAACCGGGGAGGGTGACGGACGAGGCGTGACGGTGTTAAGTGCCGTCATCCCGAGCGCAGCGAGGGACCTGCTCATTCGGAGCTTCGACGCCCGGGCGAGCAGGTCCCTCGCTGCGCTCGGGATGATGCGCTCTTGGCTCAGGCCAGGAAGCTCTCCAACGCGCGGGCCCGGCTCACGTGCCGGAGCCGGCTCAGCGCCTTCTCCTTGATCTGGCGGACTCGCTCCCGCGTTATGCCGAGCAGGCTGCCGATCTCTTCGAGCGTCATCGGCTCGGGGCCGTCGAGCCCGAAGTACAGGCGAAGGATCTTGGCCTCCCGCTCCTTGAGGGTGGACAGCACCTCCTCGATGGACTCGGTGAGGGCGTGCTCGAAGGTCTCGGAGTCCGGGCCGGGATTCTGGGTGTCGGGGAGGTAGTCGAGCAGCTTGTTGTCTTCACCCGGTGTGAGCGGCGCGTCGAGGGAGAGGTGGTTCTGCGAGATGGAGAGCGTCTTCTGGACCTCCTCCATCGAGATGTCCATGCCCTCCGCGATCTCGGACGGCGTGGGCTCGCGGCCGAGCTCCTGGAGCAGCGCGGAGGACCGCTTCCCGATCCGGTGCAGGGTGCCCGCGCGGTTGAGCGGGACGCGCACGATCCGGCTCTGCTCGGCCAGCGCCTGAAGAATCGCCTGGCGGATCCACCAGACGGCGTAGGAGATGAACTTGATGCCCTTGGTCTCGTCGAACTTGTGCGCCGCGCGGATGAGACCGAGGTTGCCCTCGTTGATCAGATCCGCGAGCGAGACGCCCTGGTTCTGGTACTTCTTGGCCACCGACACCACGAAGCGGAGATTGCTGCGCACCAGCTTGTCGAGGGCCTCGCCGTCGCCCGTGCGGATGCGCTGCGCGAGGCTCACCTCCTCCTCCTGCGGAATCAGCGGGTACTTGCTGATCTCGCGGAGATACTGGTCCAGCGATCCTTCATCGAACGAAGGACCCCGCCTGCCGGCACCAACCTGCATTGGACGCATGCGACTCGACCTCGAACTAGATGGGCGGGACTCGTGCAACGGCGTGGCGTGCTCTCTGAAGACGATGACTGACGAACCTTACTCTCCGGCACAGCGCCGCGCAACCGGTTCCGCGCGCCGCCCCGGCGCGCCGGTCATCCGTCACACGTCCGCTGCGATGCGCTACACGTCGTAGGTGTCGATCTGCGCGCGCTGCAGGCGCCCCGAATAGTCCACGTAGCCGACCTTGGTCTCGGAGTAGAACTCGTAGACCTCCCAGCCGCCTTCGCGATGTCCGTTGCCCGTGGCCTTCACCCCGCCGAACGGCAGGTGCGCCTCGGCCCCGATGGTCGGAGCGTTCACGTAGGTGATGCCGTTGTCCAACTCCTGCAGCGCGCGGAACGCCAGATTCACGTCACCCGTGTAGACGCTGCTCGAGAGCCCGTAGCGCACATCGTTGTTGACTCGCACCGCCTCGTCGAACGACCCCACGCGGATCACGCTCAGCACGGGACCGAAAATCTCTTCCTGTTCGAGCCGGCTCTTGGCCTTCACGCCCGCGAACACCGTGGGCCGGTAGAACCAGCCGTCGGCGAGCCGCCCGCCCGGTGCCCTGCCGCCGGTGATGAGCTCCGCGCCCTGTTCGCGCCCGATCTCGACGTACCGCTCCACCTTCTCGCGCGACGCTTCGTGAATGAGCGGCCCGACGTCGGTCTTGTCCGCGCGACCATCGCCGAGGCGGAGCCCTTCGGCGGCGTCGGCCAGGCGGCGGAGGAAGCGGTCGTGGACCTTGCGGTGCAGGATGAGGCGGCTCGTGGCCGTGCACCGCTGTCCCGTGGTGCCGAAGGCTCCCCAGAGCACGCCCTCCAGCGCCAGGTCGAGATCCGCGTCGTCCATCACGATCATCGCGTTCTTGCCGCCCATCTCGAGCGAGAGCCGCTTGTGCATCCGGCCACAGGTCTCGCCGATGATGGCGCCGGTCTCGGTCGACCCGGTGAACGAGATGACCGGAACTTCCGGGTGCTCGACCAGGGCCTTGCCGACGGTCTCGCCCCGGCCGTGCACGAGCTGGATCACTTCCGGCGGCAGCCCGGCCTCGAGCAGAATCTCGACCAGCAGGTGCACCGTGTGCGGCACATCCTCCGACGGCTTGATGATGACCGAATTCCCGCACAGCAGCGCGGGAAACATCTTCCACGTCGGTATGGCCAGCGGAAAGTTGAACGGGGTGATGAGGCCGACGACGCCGATCGGCCGGCGGTAGCTCATGGCCCACTTGGACCGGAGCTCGGACGGCACGGTGCGGCCGAACAACCGGCGGCCCTCGGTGGCCGCGTAGTACGCGGTATCGATGCCCTCCTGGACGTCGCCCCTCGTCTCGGCCAGCACCTTGCCCATCTCCCGCGTCATCGCGTCGGCGACGGCGTCCTTGCGCTCGACCAGCAGGTCGCCCACGCGCCGCAGGACGTCGCCCCGAACGGGCGCCGGCGTCTTGGACCAGAGCGCGAAGCCGCGCTTGGCTGAGCGCACGGCGGCGGCCACGTCGGGTGCGTCGGAATCCGGAAAACGTCCGATCAGGTCGGCGGTGTTCGCCGGATTGCGGTTCTCGAAATGGGCGCCGGTCTTCGGAGCGACCCACTCGCCCCCGATGAAATTGCGGAACGTCTTGGCCATTCAGCTCTCAGGCAAGGAAGGTGGCGGCGCTACGGCGCCGGATTGGCCGGGGCCGGGTTGGCCGGCGCCGGCCGCGTGCCCGCGCCCCTGGTGGGCGCCGGCCCCGCGGCTGTCTCGCACATCCAGGTCATGCTGGTTTTCGCGTACCCGATTCGCGGAAGCGCCTCGCGCAGCACGACGAACCCGGCCCAGAGCATCACGAGCAGTGAGAGGACATGGGCGAAGCCGCGCCGGTGCGACCAGCTGGCCAGCGCCCCCAGCAGGGCGATCAGCGCGGTGATGCCCGCGGCGCCGAGATAGAAGATGAGCTGCAGTCCGCAGCCGCGCTGGTACGGCCACAGGAGCAGCGCGAGCGCCATGGCGACCGCAAGCGCGACCCAGAACCAGGTGAGCGCCACGTGCCGGCGAGGCGCCGGCCCCGCCGGCACGGGCGTCCGCCCCCCCGGCGCCGGCACCGGTGCGGGGGCGGGCGGCAGACTGCCCTGCTTGGCAATGACCCGGTCGATGCCCGCCAACTCGCGATCCCAGTCCCTCGGCTGCTCGCTCATGTGGACTCCCGCGTGAGACCGTAGCGCTCGATCTTCTTGTACAGGTTCGAGCGGGGCATCTTGAGCGCCCGCGCTGTCTCGGCAATGTTCCAGTCGCGATCCTTCAGCTGCTGAGTCAGGAACGCCTTCTCGGCTTCCTGCTTGAAGGTCTCGAGCGTGTGCCCTTCGCCGGCGACCGCGGCCGCCGCCGCGGCGCCGTCTCCGCCCGGCAGCAGCCGCGCGATATCGGCCGCCGTGACCACCTTGCCCGGTGCCAGGATCAGCGCCCGCTCGACGGCGTTCCGGAGCTCGCGAATGTTTCCCGGCCAGGTGCGCGACTGCAGGCGGACGACCGCCTCATCTGCGAACTTCTTTCCCGGGACGCCGGCGCTCGCCGCCAGGCGCTCCGCGAAATGGGCGACGAGCGCCGGCACGTCCTCGAGCCGGTCCCGGAGCGGGGGCACTTCGATCGGCACGACGTTGAGCCGGTAGAGCAGATCCTCGCGGAACCGCCCATCCGCGATCTCATCCTCGAGCTGCTTGTTGGTGGCGGCCAGGACACGGACATTGACCTGGATCGCCTTCGACCCGCCGATCCGCGTCACCAGGCCCTCCTGGAGCACGCGCAGCAGCTTCGACTGCGCGGACAGGGACATGTCCCCGATCTCGTCGAGGAAGAGCGTGCCCCCGTCCGCCTGCTCGAACTTGCCCGCCCGGTCGGCCACGGCGCCGGTGAACGAGCCCTTCATGTGCCCGAACAGCTCGCTCTCGATCAGCTCCGACGGGATCGCCGCGCAGTTGACCTCGACGAAGGCCTTCTCCCGGCGGGGCGAGGCCTCGTGCAGTCCGCGCGCGACCAGCTCCTTGCCGGTGCCATTCTCGCCGGTGATGAGCACTCGGGCGGCGGTCGGCCCCACCTTGGCGACCAGTTGCTGCACCTCCCGCAATGCCGGGCTCGAGCCCACCATCTGATAGCGGCTTTCGGCCGCTGCGCGGAGGCGAGTGTTCTCGCCCACGAGCTCGGCGTGGGCGAGCGCATTGCGCACCGTGAGCAGCAGCCGGTCGGTATCGAGTGGCTTCTCGAGGAAGTCGAAGGCGCCGCGCTGGGTGGCCTCCACCGCAGTGGCAATCGTCCCGTGACCGGAGATCATGACGATCTGGGCCCGCGGGTCGAGGCCCCGGAGGCGGCTCAGGGTCTCGAGCCCGTCGAGCCCCGCCATCTTCACGTCGAGGAAGACGAGCGCGGGGCGGAACTCGGAGTAGATCGTGATCGCCTCACCGCCGGACGCGGCCACCCGGACCTCCAGATCCTCGTACTCGAGCACCTGCTTCAGCGCCTGGCGGATGCCGGCCTCGTCATCGATGATGAGAACCCGGTGGCTCATGGACGTCGAGCTCCGTAGAGCGTCGCCCCGCCGGGGCCGACCCGGATGGCCCGGACGCCGGGGGGCACCGTCCAGGGAACGGTCTGGCGATGGGGGTCGTCCAGCGCCCGCGACACCAGCCGCGCCACGGCGGGCGCCGGCAGGGGAAACTGGCGGATCTGCACCGAACGGATCGCCCACTCACCCGCGCCCGGGCCGAGCACGCGCAACGGCCCCGTGGCCGTCACCGGCTCGGTCGGACCGAGCGCCGCGGCCAGGGGCCCGACCAGCTCCGACGTCACCCGTCTGGTCCGAAGCCGCGCGTGCACGCTGACCTCGTCCGCCAACAGATCCACCTGCAGGGAGTCGAGCTCCGAGCGGAATTTGGGCGCCAGTCCGCTGCCCATGAGCGAGGCCACCTCCGCCGGTGTCAGGACGATGGAATCGGCCCGCCAGCCATTGAGCGAGTCGATCTTGGCATGCGCGCTCGCGAGCGCGCGGGCGCCGGGGCGGCCGCGGGCCGAGGCCGGAACCGGCGCGGTCTGCTCGACCCGGCCGAGCAGCCGTCGGCCCTCGCGCGCGACCCGGTCCCGGTACAACCAGCCGACGATCAGCAGCGCGATGAGCCCGAGGCACCCGAGCACCTTGAAGGGAGCCGTCAGGCACCCCATCACGGCGCCAGCTCCAGCGTGAGACGTGCGTCGTATCGGGGACCCTGCGTGGTCAGCACGCTCTCGTACAGCACCAGTTGTCCGCCGGTGAACGGCGCCTGCACGTACACGCCGCTGAAGTCGTCCAGGCCGCCCGGCGGCAGCCGATGACCCTCCCGCACGCGCCCCAGGGTCACGTGCGCCTGGAACGGTTTGCCCTCCGGGGGGAATCCGATCCCTTCCCCGCCGCGCTCGAGCCGGTCCTGCAGCAGCGCCAGCGCCGGCGGTGCGTCGATGCCGATCCAGAGCACGCGCGGCCGGGCGACGCTCGGAAACGCCCCCAGCTCGCTGAGCCTGAGTGCCAGTGGCCCGGTGCCCTGCCCGGCAAACCGCACGGCTTCCTGGATGACCTCGAGCCGCTCCGGCGCCACCTCGCCGTAGAATTTGAGGGTGAGGTGCAGACCCTCGTCGTGCACCCAGCGGACCGGCCAGCCGGTATCCCTGAGACGCCGCAGCAGTTCGGCGGTTTCCCGGCGCGCCTCATCGACGATCGGGATCCCGGCGAACAGCCGCATCAGGCGGGCGACGACGACGCAAGCGACAGCAGGCCGCCGCGGCGATAGCCGGCGGGATCGAGCTCGACCGCCGCGAAGCCGAGATCACCGAAGAAGCGTTCGACCGCCGTCCACTCGTGGCGCACGCGGGCCATCTGGTCCGGCGCCAACTCCAGGCGCGCGCGATCGCCGTGATGCCGAACCCGGAGGTCGCCCGTCACGCCCAGCGCGCGGAGGTAGGCCTCGCCGTCCTCGACCTGGCGCAGCCGCCGCGGGGTGATCGCGATCCCGTAGGCCACCCGGCTGGAGAGGCACGGCGCCGCGGGCGCGTCCCACGTGGGGAGCCCGAGCGTGCGCGAGGCTTCCCGGACGTCGGCCTTGCTCCAGCCGAGCTCCGCGAGGGGCGAACGGATCCCGTGCTCGTCGGCGGCCCGAAGGCCGGGCCGGTGCTCGCCCAGATCGTCGGCATTGGTGCCGTCGACGATGGTGTCGAAGCCACCCGCCCTGGCGACCTCGCCGAGACGGGCCCACAGCTCGGTCTTGCAGAAGTAGCAGCGATTCGAGGAATTGCCGAGGTAACGCGGGTCGGCGAGCTCGCCGGTGTCGACTTCGAGCAGCGGCAGGTCGTAGCGGCCGGCGAGGTCTACCGCCGCTCGCCATTGAGCCTCGGGATACGACGCGCTCCGCCCGACCACGGCCAGAAACCGATCGGGTCCCAGGGCCTGCCGGGCGACGACGGCCAGCAGCGCGGAATCGACCCCGCCCGAATACCCGAGCAGCACCCGCCCGCAGCCGAGCAGGTGGCGTCGCAGAAGATCGAGGTCGGCCATGGCCAGTAACGTAATGATGTATGGCACCAAGTGAGAGCCCGGACGGCTTACCTTTCGTCATGCCCGACAGCTCGAGTCTGGAGGTCTCACCGGTGCTTCGCCTGCCGCTCGGAGAGCTCGAATATCGGGCGTCCCGGTCGGGCGGGCCCGGCGGGCAGCACGTCAACACTTCGTCCACTCGCGTCGAGCTGTGGTGGGACGTCGCGCAGTCCCCGTCGCTCACCGAAGCTCAGCGCCAGCGGCTCCTTTCCCGGCTGGCGACCCGGCTGGACGGCCGTGGTCGGCTCCGGCTGGTCTCGGGCGGCTCGCGGAGCCAGCTCAGGAATCGAGAGGAAGTGACCGAGCGCCTGTGCGAGCTGGTGGCCGCCGCGCTCATCGTGCCGAAGGTCCGGAAGCGGACCCGCCCACCGCGCGCGGCCAAGGCCGCGCGGCTCGAGAGCAAGCGCCGCCGGGCAGCGACCAAGCGTGATCGGCGGGCCCCCCGCGGAGATGACTGACGCCCCGCCTGCCTGCCAGTTGTCTCCGCCGGTGCACTATGACAAATTGCGAGGACCCCCACGATTCATCGGAAGCGAGCGTCATGCGGCGGCCTTCCGACGATCCAGGCTTCGATACTGGATCGCCTCGCTGACGTGGGTGGTGGACAGCGTCTCGGCGCCGGCCAGGTCGGCAATGGTGCGGCCGATCTTCAGGACCCGGTGGTACGCGCGGGCGGAGAGGCCCAGCCGGCCTACCGCCTCCCGGAGCAGGGTTTCGACCGGATCGGAGAGCGGGCAGTAGCGCCGGAGGTCGCGCGCGCTCATGAGGGCATTGGCGTGCAGTCCCGGCCGGTCGCGAAACCGCTCGCGTTGCCGAACCCGGGCCAGCTCCACCCGTTGCCGGACGACCGGACTGCTCTCCTCGGGCCCGGCCCCGACGAGGTCGCGATAGGCCACCGTGGGCACCTCGAGGTGGATGTCGATCCGGTCGAGCAGCGGCCCCGATACCCGGGCGCGATAGCGCTCGACGTCGATGTCCGTGCAGCGGCAGACGTGAACGGGGTCGCCGAAGTAGCCGCACGGACAGGGGTTCATGGCGGCCGCGAGCATGAAACGTGCAGGAAAACTGAGGCTGATGGCGGCGCGGCTCAGCGTGACGATGCCGTCCTCCAGGGGTTGTCGCAGCACCTCGAGCACATTGCGGCGGAATTCGGGCAGCTCGTCGA
Source organism: uncultured Gemmatimonadales bacterium (assembly GCA_963711915.1). Classification (GTDB taxonomy): domain Bacteria; phylum Gemmatimonadota; class Gemmatimonadetes; order Gemmatimonadales; family GWC2-71-9; genus CAVVWJ01. The sequence continues at coordinate 136,197 of CAVQGA010000017.1, read as the reverse complement.
GAAAGAGCACGCCTCCGTGCGCCAGGCTGACTTCTCCGGGGCGCGGCACCGAGCCCCCGCCGACCAAGCCGGCGTCGCTGATGGTATGGTGAGGTGCCCGGAAGGGTCGCAAAGCGCAGAGCGAGCGGCCGCCCTCGAGCACCCCCGCGACACTGTGGATCTTGGTGGTTTCGAGGGCCTCGTCGAGCGTCATCGACGGCAGGATGGTGGGCAGGCGGCGCGCCAGCATGGTCTTGCCGGCACCGGGCGGCCCGATGAGCAGCACGTTGTGGCCGCCCGCCGCCGCGACTTCGAGCGCCCGTTTCGCGGCCGCCTGGCTCCGGACGTCGGCAAAATCGCACTCATCCGTGCGGCGTTCGGCCATGAGCGCGGGCAGATCCACGGTGGCGCAGGAGAGGACCATGTCGCCCGCCAGGTGGGCGCAGACCTCGACCAGGGTGCGGGCGCCTCGCACCTCGAGCCCCTCGACCACCGCCGCCTCGGGCAGGTTCTCGCCGGGCAGCAGTAGGCCCCGGCACCCTGCGGCTCGCGCCGCGAGGGCCATGGGCAAGGCGCCCCGGACAGGGCGGAGATCGCCCTCCAGGCCGACCTCGCCAACCACCATGAGGCCCTGAAGGCGCTCATCGGGAAGCTGGCCGCTGGCCACCAGGACGCCTAGCGCGATGGGGAGATCCAGGCCGGAGCCGGTTTTCGGAATGTCCGCCGGGGCCAGGTTGACCGTGATCCGCCGCAGCGGGAGCAGGAATCCGGCGTTGGCCAGCGCGGCGCCGATCCGCTCCCGGCCCTCGCGAACGGCGCCGTGCGGCAGTCCGACGGTGGAGAACGAGGGCAGGCCGCTGCTGATATCCACCTCGACGTCCACGGGATAGGCGTCGATGCCGAGGATGGCGGCGGAGCGAATGCGGGCGAGCATACCGGGCACCTGAAGGGGTCCCGGAGACGTTATGGGAGCACCACGGCGTCACGCGGACCCCGCGGACGCCGCCAGGATCGCCGACCTGCGAGGCGGAACATCCCGCACCACCCACCGCCGGGGGTCGGCCTATGGCTGGAGCCACTTGCATGCGCCGTGTGATCGTTGGAATCCTGCTGGTATCGTCCGCCGCCGGGTGTGCCGTTCCCCGGGCGGCCGGCGCGCCGTTGGCGCCGGTGGAGCGGGCGTGGGAGGTCCCGACACTCGAGCTCTACAGCGACTGGTGGAGCAAGACCGAGGCGTGCTCCGGGCGCAAGGGCGACATGAGCCAGGTGCGGTTCTACGCCGTGGATGCACCGGACGGGGCGATCGGCCTCAACGGCACGCTCGCGCATGGATGGTGGGTCCGGCAAGGCAACCGGATCTACCTCCCCGCGAACGCCCTGGGCGAGGAGTGGCTGGTCCGCCACGAGATGCTGCACGCCCTGCTCAAGCGCGGCAGCCATCCCAACGAGAAATTCGTGGAGTCCTGCCACCTCGCCTCGCTCGACGTGTGGCGGGACTCCACAATGCGGCTCGATCCTGCCAATCCCAAAGGCCGCTGACGCAGGCTCCCCGGCGGCCGCCGCCCGCTCGCGGTCTCCTCGATCGCGTCTTCCAGCCGCCTGAGTGCCTGTTCGTCCGCCCGCGTCGGGCCGACAGACCCCGTCGGGCAGCACGAGCTCGTTGGGCGGCAGGCTGAAGATCGCGGTCAGGAACACCACCCACCCGATGGCGATCACGTTCAGCGTCCGCCTCCACTGCCGCGACTCAACGGCGCAAACGCCGTGGGTGTGACCTCCCCCCAGCCACCTCCGACGGCTTCGCCAGTTCAGGTAAATCGGGAACATGCACGCGAGGTGAGTGATCGTGCCGATGGACACGATCACGAGCAGGCGGCGGCATACAGGCACAGCGTCCGCGGGAGCGCGTGGTGACCAGGATTGGCCAGGCCGGCGTTCCGGCCGCCCGTCTGGCGCCGGGGCCGGATTGCCTCTAAGATGGGAATGCATCCCCTTCTACAATTACGTTACGCGGCCCCGAGCTCCTGCCGCCCTCGGACCCGAGATGCCGAGCCCAACGCGCTCCAGCGGACCGGCCACTGCCCAGGCACCTCCCGCGCCCACGCCGACCGCCCGCTGGCGGCTGGACGAGTGCGTCGGGCGGCTCCAGGCGGGCGCGCGAGTATTCGCCGCGCTCCCGATCGGAGACCGGCTGCAGCTGCTGCGGGCCATGCGCGCCGGGTACGCCCGGTCGATCCCCCGGGTCATCGAGGCCTCGTGCCGGGCCAAGCGCATCGTCATCGGTACGCCGCTCGAGGCCGAGGAATGGGCGCTCGGACCATGGCCGGTGATGCGGCACTTCCGGCTTCTCCTCGAGGCGCTTTGCGCGCTCCGGCGCCGCCCCGGGATCCCCCTCCCGGACCCCGAGCGTACGGTAGATGGACGACTGCGGATCGAGATCTTCCCCACGACCACGCTGGATACGCTGACCTTTCCGGGGACGCAGGCCGAGGTGCACATCCGGGCGGGCATCGGCATGGCGGAGCTCAGCCGATCCCGCGACCGGGCCCTCCGCCAGCCTCCCGGCGCCGGGCGAGTCGTGCTGGTGCTGGGTGCGGGGAACGCCTCCGCCGTACCCGTCCAGGACCTGCTCACCAAGATGTTCAACGAGCGCAAGGTCTGCCTGCTCAAGCTTCACCCGATCAACGCGTATCTGGGCCCGCTGCTGGAGGAGGCCTTCGCCGAGGCGACCCGGCGGGATTTCCTCCATGTGGTGTACGGCGACGGCGCAGAGGGGAGCTACCTCACCCAACACCCGGGCGTGGACGAGATTCACCTGAGCGGCTGCCGGGATACCCACGACCGCATTCTCTGGGGCGGCGATCCGATGGAGCAGTCGGAGCGGAAGCTCCGGCACCACCCGCTGCACGCGAAGCCGGTCACCTCCGAGCTCGGAGGCGCGTCGCCGGTGTTGATCGTGCCGGGCCCGTACCTGGACCGGCAGTTGGCCTTCCAGGCCCAAGCCCTGGCGGGTGCGATGGTGCACAACGCCGGCCTCAGCTGCCACACACCGAGGCTGCTGGTGACCCCGCGCGGATGGGCCCAGCGAGACGCCTTTCTCCGGCATCTCGAGGACGCGCTCGCCATGGCGCCGCCGCGGCAGGCGTACTATCCCGCGACGGTGGAGCGTTGGCAGGCCGCCACGGCGGGACGCGGCGAAATACGCATGATCGGCGGCCCGATCGCGGGGGCGCTCCCGTGGACAATCGTCCCTCGGCTCGACCCGGGCGATCGCCGCGAGCCGCTCTTCGGTGACGGCGGCTTCTGCCCCATCCTGGGCGAAGTGGCGGTGGGGAGCACCGATCCACTCGAATACCTGCAGCAGGCCGTGGGCTTCGTGAACGAGCGCGTCTGGGGGTCTCTGGCGGCCACCCTGATCGTCCACCCCAAGACCGAGTCTGATCGGCTGGCGGGGCACGCCGTCGAGCGAGCCATCGCCCAGCTCCGCTACGGTGTCGTGGGGGTCAACGTCTGGCCGGCGCAGCTTTTCGCCATGGGATCGGCGCCCTGGGGCGGCCATCCGAGCTCGGGAGCGAACGACGTCCAGAGCGGCCGGGGCTGGGTCCACAACACGCTGATGATCCAGGAAGTGGAGAAGGCCGTCATCCGTCAGTCGCTGACCCTGCAATTCAAGCCCAGCTACGTCCCGGGACATCGCTCCGCCCTCTCTGTGCTCCGGCGTCTCACCGCGATCGAGCGGGGTGCCGGATGGGCCGGAGTTCCCGGACTCCTGGAGGCCGCTATCAGGGGCTGAGCCCGCGGGCCAGCATCTGCTCGGCATCATCAACGAGATTCTCGACTTCTCCCAGATCGAAGCGGAAGGATGACGCTGGAGGCCGTTCCCTTCGAGCTGCTCCCGCGCTGCGAGGACGTCATCCGCCTGCTCACTGTCCGCGTCTCCGGCAAGCGCTCTCCGGCTCGAGGCCGCCGCCTCGCCGCGGGTCCGCCTGGTCGGCGAGCCCTTGCGGGTGAGGCAGATATTGGTGAATCTCACCGATAATGCCATCAAGTTCACCGAGCGCGGCGAGGTCGTCGTGCGGTCGAGGTGGACGCTGCCGCCCGACGAGGTGCCCCTTCGGATGGTCCGGCACACGGGCCGTCGGGATTCCGGTCGCGCAACGATCTCAGATCTGCCCGCATTTCAGGGAGGCGGACTCGTCCACGGTATGCTGGCGCCTGGGATGTGACGTCGAGGTGGCCCAGTCGGGCGAGCACGCTCTCGAGGCGATCGCACGCCAACCGTTCGATCTGGTCCTGATGGGCTGCATGATGCCGGGGCTGGACGGCTACGAGACGACGGCGGAGATCCGCCGGCGGGAGGGGCCCGAACGACGGACTCCCATCGTGGCGATGACGGCCGCCGCGACGCAGGGCGATCGGGAGCGCTGCCTCGCCGCGGGAATGGATGACTACGTGAGCAAGCCGGTGAACCGCGATGTGCTGGCGACGGTCCTCGACCGCCGACTCCCCCAGGCCCCCTGGAGTGATCGACGGCCCCCGATTTGCTCCCTATAATTCGGTGAGACGCACGTCCCGCCGTCTCGCCGCCGACACCCCTGCATCCGGCAGACCTTCTCGCAATGTGCGGGAGCGATTCGCATGATGAAATCCTTGCCTCGAGTCCGCTGGGCCGCTCTCGTGTCCCTTCTGGTGGTCACCTTCCTCAGTGGCGGGTGGCTGCTCCGCCCCCGCCCCTCCGCCGAGGGCGGCATCTACGAGCAGGCGCGGCTGTTCGAGGGGGTGGTCGGAACCATCAATCGGCACTACATCGACTCGCTTGGAGAGGGCGACCTGTACCAGCGGGCTGCCGATGCGCTGGTCGGGTCGCTCCACGATCCGTACGCCGAGCTGCTGGTGAAGGATTCCTATCGCGATTACCAGCGTCAGATGGCGGGGACCGAAATCGACCTCGAGCGCGGACCGTCGGAGTCCGGCTGGGAAGGGCGCACGATCGGGGATGTCCTGGCCCCAGGGGACCAGGTGCTCAGCATCAACGGGGTGAACACGAGTGGCTGGTCGGCCGACCGCCTGGAGGAGGCTCTTCGGGGGGATCGAGCGCCACGGTGACGGTGGTGGTGCGGCCGCGCGGCTCCGCCAAGCCGGTAATCCGCCAGTTCACCCGCACCGAGATCCACGTCCCCGCGGCTTCGCGCGGCGTCCTGCTCGATAACGGCGTCGGCTATATCGTCCTCCGGCGGATGAGCCAGGGTGCGGCCGACGAGCTTCGAGCGGCCGTCGATACCCTGGTCTCCCAGGGCATGACCTCGCTGGTGCTCGACCTCCGGTCGAACCCCGGTGGCCTGATCCGGGAAGGCGTGTCGGTGGCGGGACTGTTCCTCGAGGCCGGAGACACGATCGCCACCTCGGTTGGCCGGGCGTCGAGCCGGGTGAAGAGCTACCTCGCGGAGGCGCCCGGGGACTGGGACGATCTCCGGCTGGCAGTCCTGGTCAACCGGGGCACCGCCAGCTCGGCAGAGCTGGTGGCCGGCGCGCTTCAGGACCACGACCGCGCGGTGGTAGTCGGCACGCCGAGTTACGGCAAGGGCGTGCTCCAGACGACGTATCCCATCGGCGAGGATGTGGCGCTCAAGCTCACCACCGCGCGCTGGTACACGCCGAGCGGTCGCTCTGTACAGCGTCCTCGGTCCGATACCGCCGGCGGCGGCCTCGGTAACCGGCTTCCCAGCACCCATCCGCGGGTGTTCTTCAGCAGCCGGGGCCGGGTCGTCCCGGACGCGAGCGGCATCCTGCCTGACCTGCTCGTCCGCGCCATGCCCCGCTCCGAGGGCGAGCGTCTCCTGGCCGTCCGGCTCGGCGACGAGATGGGCCGTTTTCGGGACGTGGTGGCCGGCTACGCTGCAGAGCTCCGCGCGGAACAGGTGACCCCGGTGGATCCGGACCTGATGACCTCGGAGCGGCGTGACACGCTGTTCGCCCGGGTGGAAGAAGCCGGCGTGCATCTCGACCGGGCCACCTACGATCTGGCCGGCAGCTTCGTCGAAGAGCAACTCGGCAACGAGTTGGCCCGGGCCTTCTTCGGCAGCGATTCCCTGCTCCGCCGGAAGGCCAGGCACGATAGGCAACTGCAGGCCGCGCTCCAGGTCATTCATGGCGCCCGCACGCAGGACGACGCCTTGACTGCGGCGATGCGGGCGCAGTTGAGCGGCGCGGTTCGATAGCCCCGCGCCGGAGGACCTCCTCGCGGTCCTCCCCGATCAGACCGGCAGACTCACCACGATCCGCGTGCCTCGCCCCGCCTCGCTCTCGACCTCGATCCGCCCACCCCAGCCCTCCACCAGCCGCCGCACGATGGCCAGGCCGAGCCCCGAGCCGCTGGTCGTCGTGGAGAAGCGCGGCTCGAAGATCCGCGGGAGCAGCTCCGAGGGAATCCCGGAGCCGTCGTCCGTCACTTCGAGGCGACCCGGCCCCACCGTCACGTCCACCACACGCGCGCCGGCCGTGCGGGCGTTCTCGAGCAGGTTGAGGAGGACCTCCTTCACCTCGTCCGCACGGGCGGCACCGTACGCGGCGGGGAGGCAGGTGAGCCGCACGGCACAACCTTCCTCGGTTAGCCCGTAGAGCTGCACGACTTCGCCGACGACGACGCCGAGGTCGATTCGGTCGAGCGGCTGGACGGCGTCGGCGGGCGCGGCGAACCGGCTGAACGCCCGGGCGATCGTGTCCAGCCGGTCGATCTCCGCCAGCATCCGCTCCGCCGTCTCCTCGAGCGTGCGGTCGAAATCCGCGCGACGGTCGCGGTAGACGCGCCGCAGGTGCTGCAGTCCGAGCCGCATCGGCGTCAGCGGGTTCTTGATCTCATGGGCCACCTGGCGCGCCATCTCGCCCCAGGCCAACACCCGTTCCGCGCGGGAGACGTCGGTCACGTCGTTGAGGGCGACGACCACGCCTCGAACGTCGGGACTGAGCGACGCGAGCTGGAACGAGATGCGCCGGCCGCCCGCCTCGAGCTCGCCGGCTCCGTCCGCCGAGGGGTCGGCGAGGAACCGGCGCACTGCCACCGCGAACGGGGTCCATTCGGCATCGAGCCGGTCGAGCAGCGGTGCGCCCTCCTCCAGCTCGGTGCCGAACAGGTCGACGGCCTGACGGTTGGCGATCAGCACCTGTCCCATGGGATCGATGCCGACCACGCCGGTCGCCACGGTCCCCAGGACCGCGGCCGTCCGCCGCCGGGCCTCCTCCAGCGCCTGCTGGCTGCTGCGGATGTCCGCGGCCATGCGCTCGAAGGCGCCGAACACCGGCTCGAACTCGAGCGGCGGGTGCTCGCCGTGCGGCGGCATCGGTTGACCGCGGCCGAGCGCGAGGGCGGAGCGGCGGAGCTCCGCGACGGGCCGCGAGAGCGCCCGCGAGGCCCGCTGGGCGCCGAGCAAGGCGGCGCCGATGCCCGCGAGCGTGGTGAGCAACAGCACGAGCCCGAGATCGAGCTGGCGCACCGCCAGCGAGGAATCGTCGGCGAGCTGTGGCGTCGCCAGCACGCCGAGATCGCCCGGGCTCCCCGGCTGCACCACGCGGTACCCCACCCGCTCGGCCAACGCCGGGATCGAGCCGTCGCGCGTCACCTCGACCTCGCCATCGATCGCGAGGGCGGCATACGCATCCGGATCCATGAGCTGCGGCATGACCCCGAGGTCCTCGAGCACCTGCGTGCTGGTGCCGACCAGCTGTCCGCCGACGTAGAGCGCGAGATCGGCATCGATCCGGCGGCTCAAGTCGCGCAGGCGCTCACCGGGGGCGCTCGTGCTACTCCACCCGCCCGAGGTGAGGACCGCGTCCCGGAGGGTCTGCGTGATGAGGAGATCCCGGCTCCGCTCCACCTCCTCGGCCAGGCGTGCGAAGCTCCATGCCGCGAATCCGATGGCGGGCAGCAGGAAGAAGACGCCCAGGGTCACCGCGAGCCGGATGCGAAAGGAGCGTGACAGGTTGCGCCAGCGCGGCGGGCGCAACCGGAGCCCCGAGATCAGCTCGGCCACGAACCACAGCAGTCCCAGCACGGCCGCGTCGAGCAGCACGACCAGCACGCCGCGGACGAAAAGCGGGAGCGGTCCCCGAAGATCGATCGCCGCGTGCACCGTTCTGCGGCCGCCGGGCAGGTCCAGCGGGTACTCGTTCCGCACCGACCAGCCGACGCGGCGCCAGCGCGAGCGCGGCGTCGCCGCCGACGGGTCGATCGGCGGGCTCAGGGTGAGCCGGTAGAGCGGGGTCTGCTGGCTGCCGGGGTCGAGCAGGCGCCCGACTCGCCCCGGCAGCACCAGTTCCGAGCGCGGCCCCACGGCGGCCGTCATGACCTCGTCAGCCGCGACGCGGGCCAGGAGGACGTAGTGCACGCCGGGCACACGGACCACCTGTATGACCCGCTGCGAGTCGGCCGGCGTGAGATCCCGCACCATCGTGGAAAGCAGTGAAACCGGGAGATCGAGCGAGTCGAGCACCAGCTCGTCCATCAGCGACCCGTGGGCGGACCACAGCGCGAGATGCGCCGGGTAGCCCTGGGACCCCAGCGCCGACGCGTGCCACGATGCGTACATCTCCGAGGCGGTTTCCGGCGCGCGGCCGCGGCGGAGCTCGTCGCCGAAGCGCTCCAGCTGCGGCACCGCAAGCGGGTCGGGCTCGTTGCCCAGGCGGGCAACGTCGCGTTGCGCCACCTGCACCCTTCCGGCCAGCTCCGCGCCCCAGGTCACCAGCGCGGAGGAGCTCCCCGCCACCAGGGCGATGCCGGTGATGGCGGCCCAGCGCGGCGCCGGCAGCGTGACGAGGAGCAGCGCCGGCGTCCACAGGAAGGTGTACCAGTCCGGCCACCCGCCGCGGGGACTCCAGACCAGCACCCCGATGACCGATGCCGCCAGCGCGATCGCCACCCCGAGGGCGATGTGCCACCAGGCACGGCCGTCGGCCTCGCGGCCCCGAAAGAGGGCGGCCGTGGGCACGATCAGTGCCGACGCCGAGACGAGCAGCGCCAGGTGCCAGATCAGCCACAAGCCGATGGACACGCCGTCGGCGGGCGGCGTGATACCCCGGCCGAGGCTGCTGATGAGATAGGGGGAGATCAGCAGCAGCGCTCCGCCGAGCGCGAGGCCATACCAGCGACGGGGCAGCCGCCGTCGCCAGAGCCCCACGCCCCCGACCGTCAGCAGGATGGCGGTGAGCGACAGCACGCCCGCCGAGCCCGAGAGCGGCCCCAAAAGCGGGCGGAAAAACGTACCGGGCGAGAACAGCGGCTCGAGCCCGAGGGCCTGCCCCACCGGCGCGCGCACCGTCAGCCAGAGCAGGGTCGAGAGCAGCGCCATGCGCTCGATCGGCCGCCCGGCGGCACTCAGTCCAAGCGCGAGCACGACCAGCACGAGCCAGGTGACGGCGCCGCTCCCACGCTCGTAGGCCAGCTCCTTCGCGCTGCCCTGCTCCGGCGGGATGGGCTGGACGCTGAAGAGGAGCCGCGGCCCTGCGGTCGTAGGTTCCTCGTAGTCGAATACGTCGGCGATGTCCGGAGCGGTGTTGGGAGGGTATACCCTGAGGCCGACCTCGGTACGTGCCCGGAAGAGCTCGGCCAGGCTCCGGCCGCGGTCCGGTACCGCTGGGTGGGCCCAGATGAGGACCCCGGCCACCGCGGCTCGCCCGTCCCGGGTGTGGCGCCTGGCCTCCAGCTCCACGTAATATCCAGTCGCCCTGGAGCCGATCGAATCGCCGCGAGCGGTCGGGGGAAGCCGATGCCGGCCGGCCCAGGCCCACGGCATCCCGTCGGCGTCGAGGATCACGACGCTCATTTCGGGCCCGGCCGTGGGCACCAGCCGGTCGAGTAGCTCGAACGCCGCTTCCCGGTCGCCACCCGCGGTCGCGGCGGCTGCCTCGGCGAGACGCTCCGCGCGATGGTAGGCCGCGTGCAGATCACCTGCCAGGCGGTGCGAGGCCGCATCCACGCGCCGCTGGCGCTGCTCCGGCCAGTGCTGCTCGATCGACGCGAGCTGCGACTGCGCCACCGCCATGGCGGCCACCAGCCCCACGAGCGCCCCGGCGAGGGCGCGCCGGCGCAGACCCGAGAACGGCCAGAGCACCAACACCGCCGCGCCGAGCGCCACGGCGGCCGCGGCCACCCACACCCACGCAGGGTCGCGGAGCCATTCCGCCGCCGCCGCCCCCGCGGCGCACACCATCATCACCCACGACCACGCGCGATGACTCAACCCGGACGCCCCTGGCGCTTGAAGGAGATGACTCCCGGTGCGGTGCGGGAGCGGCTGCTGGAGCGGCCGACGATGGTGGTGCCGGTGGGCACCACCGAGCAGCACGGACCCCATCTGCCCCTCGGGTGCGATACCATCATCGTCGAGCACCTGGCCGACGATCTGTCGGCCGAATTCGGGCTCGTGCGCGTACCCACGGTGGAATACGGCGTCCACGCGACGGCCCGCGACTTCCCCGGCGGCGCCTCGCTCCGGCGCCGCACGTTGCATCGGGTCATGAACGAACTTATCGACTCCTGGGAAGAGGGGGCAGGCGTCCGCGAGTTCGTGGTCCTGACCGCCCAGGCCAGTGAGGCGCACCTGGAGGCCCTGAGCACGATCCGGACCGACGCCGCCAGCGTGCAGGTGATCGACGTGTTCGGGATGGAGTTCGGCGCCCTGCTCGAGCGTCCCGGCGCGCCGATCCACGGAGGAGAACTCGACACGTCGCTCATGCTGTTCCTGGCCCCGGAGCTGGTACGCATGGAGGTGGCGCGCGACTTTGCCGTGACCCCCGAGATGCTTGGCCGCTATCGGCCCGGCCAGAGCCGCCACCTGCCCGAGGGATCCCCGGGATCCATCGGTTTTCCGAGCCTCGCCTCCGCCCAAAAAGGGGAACTGCTGTATAGATTCATCCTCGAGCGGATCAGGAGTTGTCTCACCGCACCCTGAGCCCGAGTGGAGACGGCATGCGCAGCGCAGCACTTCTCTTGCTGGTGCTGCCCGCCCTGCCCGCGGCAGCGCAGGAGCCGCTGGAGACCAAGCTGGTGGTCACGCAGAGCGGGCAGGAAGTCGGTCGCGAGGAGTTCACGCTCCGCTCGACCCGCGGCCGCGGGCTGTCCGGCTCCGCCATCATCGCGACCGCCCGGTATCCGTCGATCAATCCCACCACTCGGCTGGCCGCCACCCTGGAGCGCACACCGGATCTGGTGCTGGCCAAGTTTCAGCTCGACGTGGAGAGCGCCGGGGCGGTCACTGTGATCCTGGCAGCCGGCTCGGGCGCCCGCCTCATCGTTCGGACCGTCGCCAAAGGCTCGGAGTCGGGGCGCGAGCTGCCCGGAGGCCCCGATGTCGTCTTGCTGGACGACGAGGTGTTCTCGCTCTACCACTCGGTGGCCGACCTGGCCACATCCGGAGGCCGCCCGCTGACTGCGATCTTCCCGCGCACCGGCAAACGGGCCGTGTTCACGGCGCGCCGCGAGAGCGGCGCGGCCGGAGGCGCGTCGACGATTTCCATGAGCGGTGACATCGCCGGCACGCTCGTCACCGATGGGCAGGGCCGGCTCGAGCGGCTGGAGCTGCCGGCCAAGGGCACGGTCGTCAAGCGAGCCGAGTAGGACCCCTTCCTCAAGTTGTTATCAGACAGCGCGCACCGATGGTTCGTCGCAACCTGAAACCTGGGCGGCGGCGGCCCCGTATTGGGCCCCGGTCACGTCCACACCACAAAGGGCTTCGTCCATGAATCGTTGGTTCGGCTTCCTCGCGCTGGCCGCGTTCTATCCCCGGGTGACGGCTGCCCAGGATACCACGGCCGCCCTCAAACCCGTACCCGCGGTCACGCTTTCCCTGGATGAGGCGCTCAAGCAGGCGCGCGCCAACAGCCCGACCTATCGCCAGACCCTGAACGACGCCGGCCCCGCCAGGTGGGGGGTGCGCAATGCCTACGGAAGCTTGTTGCCGTCGGTGAACGTGTCGTCGGATCTGGGGTACAGCGGTTCGGGAGAGTCGAACTTCGGCGGCGGCTTCACCCAGCCGACGTCGGCGTTCGTGACCTCGGGCTACAGCCTGGGCCTGCAGTGGCAGCTCAACGGCCGGGCACTCACCGCGCCGGCCGAGCAGAAGGCGCTCCGGCGCGCTACCGACGAGGACATCAGCGGTGCCGGCGTGGCGCTCCGGGCCGAGATCGAGACCCAGTACCTGACCACGCTCCAGGCCACGGCCCAGGTGGCGGTCGCCCGGCAGCAGGTGACCCGCAACGCCGACTTCCTCGCGCTGGCCAAGGCGCGCTACCAGGTGGGGCAGGCCACACTACTGGACGTGCGCCAGGCCGAGGTGATCAAGGGACAGAGCGATGTGGCGCTGCTCCGCGCGGTGCAGGCGGAGAACGAGGCCAAGCTCGACCTGATCCGGCGGATGGGTGTGGAGCCTCCGGTGCCGGTCGATCAGATCGCGCTCAGCGATTCGTTCCCCGTCGTGGCGCCCGCCTACCAGCTCGACTCGCTGCTCGCGCTGGCGGACCAGCAGAATCCCACCCTCCGTTCGCTCCGGGCGCGGAAGACGGCCGCGGGATACGGGGTCCGCTCCGCCAAGAGCGAGTTCCTGCCGACGTTGTCCGCGCAGGCCGGGTGGAGCGGGTTCACGCAGCAGTTCACCAACGAGAACATCCTGCTGGGCCAGGCCCTCTCCAACGCGCAGTCGCAGGCGACGAGCTGTCAGTCGACGAACGAGGTCCGCGCCGCGGTCGGGCTCTCGACCACCGACTGCTTCGCCGCCGCCGGGCTCACTCCCCAGGGAGCACTGCAGGATCCCCTGGCCCAGCAGATCCGCGATGCCAACAACGTGTTCCCCTTCAGCTACACCGGCCAGCCGTTCCAGGCGAGCCTCCGGATCTCGCTGCCGATCTTCACCGGGTTCGGGCGCTCGCTCCGGTTGTCGCAGGCGCGGGCGCAGGAACAGGACGCCGACGAGAGCGCGCGCGCCCGCCGGCTCCAGGTGCGGAGCGACGTGCACGCCCGCTATCTGGGCTTGCAGACGTCGTATCAGGCGATCGGCGTCCAGGCGGCCAACCGGGAGGCCGCGCGCGACCAGCTGCGGCTGGCCCAGGACCGCTACCGGCTCGGCGCCGGCACCTCGCTCGAGGTCTCCGACGCGCAGAATGCGGTGCAGCAGGCCGAGGGCGATTACGTGAATGCAGTCTACGATTATCACAAGGCGATCGCCGCGCTCGAAGCCGCGGTCGGTCGTCCCCTTCGCTAACGAGGAACGCACATGTCGCGCGGGATGAAGATCGGCCTGATCGTCGTGGTGGTCGCGCTGGCCGCGGGCGGGGGCGTGGCCTACCGGATCAACAAGAAGAAGCACGCCGGCACGGAGGTGCGGATGGAACAGGTGGCTCGGCGGGACCTGGTGAGCGCCGTGACGGCGAGCGGGAAGATCGAGGCCAAGACCTCGGTCGACATCAGCGCCGACATCACCGGCCGCATCATCCGCATCGGCGTGCGTGAAGGCGATCTGGTGACCAAGGGCCAGTTCCTCCTCCAGATCGACCCCGCGCAGTATCAGGCCGCGGTCTCCCGGGCCCAGGGCGTGGTGGGTTCCACCGAGGCGACGCTGGCGCAGACCCGCGCGAACCTGGACCAGGCCTCGCGGGCGTGGAATCGCGCGCGGCAGCTCACGCAGCTCGGCACCAACCTGATCGCGCCCGAGGCGGCCGAGCAGGCGCAGACGTCGTACCAGGTCGCCCAGGCCAACTTCGAGGCCACCCGCGCCCAGCTCGAGCAGTCGCGCGCCAGCCTCCAGGAAGCACGCGACAACCTGTCCAAGACGCGGCTGGTGTCGCCGATCGCGGGCCGGATCGTGCGGCTGGCCGTCGAGGAGGGGGAGGTGGCGGTGCCGGGCACCTTCTCGCGCGAGACCGGACTTCTCATGACGATCGCGGACCTGAGCGTGATCCTCGCCAAGGTCCAGGTGGACGAGACCGACGTGGTCCGGCTCTCGCCCAGCGATTCGGTCCAGGTCACGATCGACGCCTATCCCGACACCAGCTTCGTGGGCCGGGTGACCGAGATCAGCCACAGCGCCAAGCTGACGGCCACGCAGACCGCCTCGGGATCCAACGACCGGGCGGTGGACTTCGACGTCGAGGTGACGCTGGACAACCCGCCCCGCGACGTGCGGCCCGACTTGAGCTGCACGGCCCGGATGGTGACGGACACCCGGAGCCGGGCGCTGAGCATCCCGATCATCGCGCTCACCGTGCGCGACCACGAGCGGGTGCCGAACGAGAATCCCAACGTGGATACGACCAAGCTCAAGCGCCGCCTGGGCAAGGAGGCCGAGGGGGTATTCGTCGTACGCGACGGGCAGGCCGCCTTCCGGCCGGTCAAGGTCGGCATCGCGGGGGACGAATACTTCGAGGTGGTGAACGGCCTGCGTGAGGGCGAGACCATCGTGGCAGGCACCTACCAGGCCATCCGGGACCTCAAGGACGGCGCCCGCGTGAGCCCCGCCGACACGACCAAGAGCAAGGAGGCGGCGGAGTCATGAGCGAAGTGATTCGCATTCGCGATCTGACGCGCGAGTACCGGATGGGCGAGGAGCGCATCCTCGCGCTCCGGGGCGTGACGCTCGACATCCGGCGGAACGAATACGTGGCGATCATGGGTCCGTCGGGCTCCGGCAAGTCCACCATGATGAACGTGCTTGGCTGCCTCGACACACCCACCGCGGGCGAGTACTGGCTCAACGGGCAGGAGATCTCCCGGTTCTCGGACGACGAGCTGGCCCGGGTCCGGAACCGGGAGATCGGGTTCGTGTTCCAAACCTTCAACCTGCTGCCCCGGGCCACCGCCCTGCACAACGTCGAGCTGCCGCTGGTGTACGCCGGCGTCCGGGCGCGCGAGCGCCGGGAGCGCGCGGCCGCGGCGCTCACGCGGGTCGGCCTGGGGGAGCGCATGGCGCACCGCCCGAACGAGCTCTCGGGCGGCCAGCGGCAGCGCGTGGCGATCGCCAGGGCGCTGGTGAACGAGCCGTCGATTCTGCTGGCGGACGAGCCGACCGGCAACCTCGACAGCCTGACCAGCGAGGAGATCATGCGGATCTTCGCCGGCCTCCACGCGGCGGGCCAGACCGTCATCATGGTGACGCACGAGGCCGACATCGCCGCCCGCGCCGAGCGCGTGGTGGTGCTGCGCGACGGCCGGGTGGAGAGCGACCGGCTGGCGCGGGGCGCCGCGGCCTAGATGCGGTTTCTGGAGGCGGTGGCGATGGCGCTCCGGACCATCCGGGCGCAGAAGCTCAAGAGCTTCTTCTCGCTCATCGGCGTGCTGATCGGCGTGACCTTTCTCATCGCGGTCGTGTCGATCGTGCAGGGCATGAACCGGTACATGGTGGACCGGTTCGCCAACACGCTGATCGGCGCGAACACCTTCGAGCTGCGCCAGCGCCCGAGCATCGTCACGGGCAATGTGACCGACGACGTGTGGCTCGAGTGGCGGCGGCGGCCGCGGATCAGCTACGCGGACGCCGACTACGTGCGCGAGCGGCTCCGGACCCCCGCCACCTTCGCCAAGCTGTGCGAGGACCGGGTGACGGTGCACTACGAGGGCAAGGTGGCCAAGGACATCGACCTCGTCGGGACGGAGGCGCCGTACTTCGACATCCGGAACTACGAGGTCACCGCCGGCCGGGCCTTCAGCCCGCAGGAGGTGCAGACGGGGCAGCCGGTGCTGGTGGTCGGATACGAGCTGGGTGAGAAGCTGCTGGCCGGTGTCGACCCGGTCGGGAAGTCGGTGCAGATCGGCGGCCTGCCCTACCGGATCATCGGTGTCGTGGCGAAGCAGGGCACCCTGTTCGGGCTCTCGCTCGACAAGTTCGCCGTGATGCCGTTCAGTGCACCCGGCCGCCGGCTGATTTGCCCGATCAACATCCTGGATGCGCTGATCGTCCGCACGGATGACCCGGCCGCGACCCGGCAGGCGATCGGCGAGACGGAAGCGATCATGCGCAGCCGCCGGAGCCTCAAGCCCTGGCAGGCGAACAATTTCGCCTTCCAGACGGCGGAGGGCGCGCTGGGGACCTGGCAGAAGATCTCGAAGATCCTGTTCCTCGCGCTGCCCGGGCTGGTCGCCATCTCGCTCGTCGTGGGCGGCATCGTGATCATGAACATCATGCTCATGGCCGTGAGCGAGCGGACCCGCGAGATCGGCATCCGGAAGGCGCTGGGTGCCCGGCGCCGCGATATTCTGGCGCAGTTCGTGGTGGAGTCCGCCACCCTTTCGGCGGCGGGCGCGCTGCTGGGCATCGCCTTCGGGCTCGCGCTGGCGTTCGTGGTGAAGGCGCTGACCCCGCTGCCGGCCGCGGTGGCGCCCTGGTCGGTGGTCGTGGGAATCGTGCTCGGCGTCGGCGTAGGCATCGCGGCCGGGGTGTATCCCGCCAGCCGCGCCTCCCGGCTCGACCCCATCGTCGCGCTGAGGGCCGAGTGACGCCGGCGCGCCCGATCACGGTGCTGAGCCGGATGGGCGAAGGCGTGGCGATAGCGCTCGGCTCGGTCCGCGCCAACAAGGTCCGCGCGGCACTCACGGTGCTCGGCGTGGCCATCGGCGTCACGGTCGTGATCGCGATGGGCTCGGCCATCACCGGCATCAACCGGAGCATCACCGGCATCCTGGAGTCCGCCGGCCCCAAGACCTTCTTCGTCCAGCGCTATTTCGACGGCGGGATCAACGTCTCGGACGGCTCGGACGAGCTCTCCCCGTGGCGCCGAATGCCCTGGCTCACCGTGGAGGAGGCCGAGCTCATCCGGCGGCTGCCTGGCATCCGCGACGTGAATATCGGCGAGTACACCAACGGCCCGGTCAGCTTCGAGGGCGTCAACCTGAAGAGCGTGAACATCGCGGGCTTCAGCCCGACGTTCGTCCAGGTGAACGGCGGCGACATCGTCGCGGGCCGGACCTTTACGCCGGTCGAATACGCCGCCGGGGCTCGCGTCGCCGTGATCAACGACAAGCTGGCCGAGTCGCTCTTTCCCGGCCGCGATCCGATCGGGAAGTCCATCAAGATCTTCGGCGAGCCGTTCCAGGTGATCGGCCTTCATGCGGAGGCCGCCTCGCTGTTCAGCAACGCCGACGATCCCCGCCTCGCCATCCCGCACACTGTCTTCACCAAGGTGGCGGACTACGAGCGCGGGTGGATGGAGATCGCGGTGATCCCCACCGAGACGGTGACCACGTTCGACGCGCAGGACGAGGTCACCGCCGCGATGCGCACCGCCCGCCGGCTCAAGCCGGCCGACGCGAACAATTTCGCGATCGTGACCCAGGACCGGGTGCTGGACGCCTTCAACAAGGTGACGGCGGGCTTCTTCGTGGTCATGATCGCGCTCTCCAGCGTGGCGCTCATGGTGGGCGGTGTCGGGGTCGTGGCGATCATGATGATCTCGGTCACGGAGCGCACCCGGGAGATCGGCGTGCGCAAGGCGCTGGGCGCCACCCGGGGCGAGATCATGTTCCAGTTCCTCGTCGAGGCGGCCACGCTGACCCTGATCGGCTGTCTCATCGGCATGGCCCTCGGCGCGCTGGTGGCGTGGGGCATCCGCACCTTCAGCCCCATCCCGGCCACCGTGCCGCTCGCCTCGGTCGTGGCCGCCGTGGTGGCGTCGGTGCTCACGGGTGTGCTGTTCGGCCTGTATCCAGCGAGCAAGGCGTCGCGCATGGATCCGGTCGAGGCGTTGAGGTACGAATAGGGACGGAGAGGACGGAGAGGACGGAGAGGACGGAGAGGACGGAGAGCGAAAATAGTGTCATCCCGAGCGCAGCGAGGGATCTTTCCCGGGGATGGCTCGAACTCGGCTCAAGTAGATCCCTCGCTGCGCTCGGGATGACACCTTGGGTCGTGGCAGCCAGTGCACACCACAGCCATCACCTCTCCGCCCTTCCGTCCTCTCCGTCCCTCCGTCCTCTCCGTCTATCTTTCTCCCCCATGCCGTTTGCCGAAGCCCTCCGCCTCGCGCTCCAGGCCATCTGGGGCGCCAAACTCCGGTCGTTCTTCACCCTCCTCGGCATCATCGTTTCCGTTGGATTCCTGGTCGTCGTGGTGGCCGTCATCCAGGGGATGAACGCGTACGTGAAGGAAAACCTCACCGGCGCCATGATCGGGACCAACGCCTTCCAGGTGCGGCGATCCCCGATCTCCGTCGGGCTGCTGGACGACGAGCAGGTGAAGGTCATCGCCAAGCGCCCGCTGGTTTCCCCGGAGGACGCCGAGGCGGTTCGGCGGGCCTTGCCGGACGCCGACGCCGTCGCGCTGCAGTCGGGCTGGCCCACGCCGATCAGCGACGTCTCCTACCGCGACCGCACGGTCGGCAACGTGCTCGTCTTCGGGGTCACGCCGCCTTACCAGATCGTGCAGGATTACCAGATCCTGGCGGGCGCCCCCCTGACCGACCCGGACGTCCGGGAACGGCGGCTCGTCGTCGTCATCGGCCACGAGATCGCCGAGAAGCTGTTCGACAACCCGGCGTCGGCGATCGGGCACAAGATCCGCATCGCGGGCCGCGAGGTGCTGGTCACCGGCGTCGTCGACAAGAAGGGCCGCGTGCTCGGCCAGTCGTTCGACGCGTTCGTGCTCCTGCCGTTCACCACGTTCGAATCGCTCTACGGCCGGCGGAAGACCACGGTGGTCTCGGTCAAGATGGGGAGCGCCGAGGCCGTCGACGCGGCGATGCAGCGCGCCGAAGAGGCCATGCGCGTCGCGCACCGGCTCCGGCCCGCCGAGGCGAACGATTTCACCGTGGACAAGGCCGACGCGCTGGTCGCGTTCTGGCGCCAGCTCACGAAGGTGCTCTTCACCGCGATTCCGGCGGTGGTGTGCATCGGCATCGTCGTGGGCGGTATCGTGATCATGAACATCATGCTGATGAGCGTGACCGAGCGCACCCACGAGATCGGGCTCAGGAAGTCGCTCGGGGCCACGCGGGCGGACATCCGGCGGCAGTTTCTCATCGAGGCCATCGTGCTCTCGACCCTGGGCGGCCTCCAGGGCGTGCTCGCCGGGTGGGGCCTCGCGGTGGCGGTGTCCTCCTTCACACCGCTTCCCGCCCGCATCACGCTCTGGTCGGTGGCGGTGGCACTCGCGCTGGGCGGGAGCGCCGGCGTGATCTTCGGAGTCTTTCCGGCCACCCGTGCCGCTCGGCTCGATCCCATCACCGCGCTCCGGGCGGAGTGACCGCCGTGCTCGCCCGGGTCGGGATCCGCAACGTGGGCGAAGGGGTGACGATCGCCTTCGACTCGCTGCGCGCCAACAAGCTGCGCTCGGGGCTGACCATCCTCGGCGTCGTGATCGGCGTGACGACCGTGATGGCGATCGCGTCGATGGTGCAGGGCATCCGGACCCAGATCTTCAACGCCATCGAGACGGCGGGCCCGTCGGTCTTCTACATCGTCCGGTTCTTCTCGCAGACGCCGGTCAACCCGGACCGGTTGCCGTACGAGGTCCGGATCCGGCCGATCGTGAGCTCACTCGACGCCGAGGCGGTCGCGCGGGTGCCGCAGGTGGCCTACGCGGGGATGTGGGTGCAGCTGTTCCAGCGAATGGAGTACCAGGGGGCCCGGACCCAGACCATCACCGTGTTCGGCGCCGACGACCATTACATGGACATCCAGGGCGGCACCCTGCTCCGCGGCCGCTTCTTCACCCGCGGCGAGCTGAGCGGCGGCGACCAAGTGATGGTGGTCGAGGCGGACGTGGCCGAGCGGCTTTACGGCCGCCTGGATCCGCTGGGCCGGTATGTCCGGGTCGGGCAGACGGCGCTTCGCATCGTCGGCATCTACCAGAAGCCGGACAACATCTTCGAGCCGCCGGGCCAGGAGATCGGCGGAGTCGTGCCGTTCGAGACCGCGCGCCAGAACTTCCGCTATGACGAGACCAACAACCTCTTCATCGCCGTCCGGCCGAGGCCGGGCACCGACCCCTCGGCCGTCCGTGACCTCGCGACCGTCGCGCTCCGACGGGTCCGGAACCTGCGCCCCGGGATTCCGAACACGTTCGACCTCATCACCCAGGACCAGATCCTCGACGTCGTGGGCAAGTTCACGACCTATTTCTTCCTGGCGATGGTCTCGCTCTCCAGTGTGGCGCTGCTGGTCGGGGGGATCGGGGTCATGGCGATCATGATGGTCTCGGTGACCGACCGGACTCGCGAGATCGGGTTGCGGAAGGCGCTCGGCGCCACCCGGCGCGAGATCCTCTGGCAATTCCTGGTCGAGGCGGCCTCGCTGACGCTGGTGGGGGGGCTGCTGGGCATCGCGTTCGGGCTCGGCGCCGGCGAGCTGATGAAGGCCGCGCTCGATCTCAAGTCGAGCGTGCCGCTCTGGAGCGCCGGGCTGGCCTGCGCCGTGAGCATCGCCATCGGCCTGATCTTCGGGCTGTACCCCGCCAACCGCGCCGCCCGGATGGACCCGGTCGAGGCGCTGCGGCACGAGTGAGCGCCCGGGCGCCGCGGCGGGCAGCCTCGGTCAGGGCCGGTCGGCTCGCGCCGCCGCCGTGCGCTCCCCTACCGTCCTCGCCACGCGCTCCGCGAAAATCCTGGTGCCGGCCCGGACCATCGGCTCCGGATCTCCTTTGAGCTCGGTCGAATCGTCGATCACGATTTCGCCCGTGGCGGCGTTCACCAGCTGGCCGGTGAGGAGCCAGATCAGATTGCTGGTCTTGCTGACCTTGGCCAGGACCACCCATTGCGCCCCAACGTCTCGCGCCACCTTTCGGGCGCAGGCCACGATGACGTTGCAGCCGTGGTCGCCGGCCAGGTCGCGGACCTCCAGCGCGTGGGCGCGGCGTGCTACCGCCGCCGAGTCGGCGAGGGCCGGCCCGAGCAGCTCGGCGAGCTTGGCGCGGAGGACCGATGTCGCCAGCGCGGCGCGGCTCGTGTCGCTCGCCTCCTGCATGTTGGCCCCGGCGGTGTAGAGAGCGACGTCGAGCACGGCGACGGCGCCCGGCGGAAGATCGGGCCGCGGCGGCGGCGACTGCGCCACCACCGACGACAGGTGGGGCGGCGTGACCAGCAGGAGCGCAGAAACCAGGCGCAGACATCCGGCATATGAGTGCACGACCGACCTCTCGGAAAAAGCTCTGGAAAAACGCTGAAGTACCCAGGCAGGATGGGCAGGCAGCCCTCCCCAGGCAACCCGACCCGGGGATATTCTTGCTCATCGCACCCGGTGGTTCACCCGATCAGTACAGGGAGTTTCCATGCCCGTGGACGTCCTGGCCATCGCCGCCCATCGAGACGATGTCGAGCTCACCTGCGCGGGCACCCTCCTGCGTGCGGCCGACGCCGGGCACCGGACGGGCATCCTGGATCTCACCGCCGGCGAGTCCGCCACTCGTGGCAGCGCCGAGGTCCGGGCCGAGGAGGCGGAGCGAGCGGGGGCGATTCTCGGGATCACCGAGCGCCGAAACGCCGGCCTTCCGGACGCCCACCTCCGCAACAGCGACGAGACCCGCCGCGCCGTGGTCGAGCAGATTCGCCACTTTGCGCCGCGAGTCGTGATCCTTCCGTTCCCGGTAGGCCGCCACCCCGACCACCGGGTCGCGAGCGAGCTCGGCCGTGACGCCTGCTTTCTGGCCGGTCTGGCCAAATACGACGCCGCGGGGACCGCCCACCGCCCATTCAAGATCTTATACGCCCTGTCCTACCGTGAAGATCCCGTCAAGCCGACCTTCGTGGTGGACATCAGCGGCCAGTTCGACCGGAAGCTGGCCGCCATCCGCTGCTATGCCAGCCAGTTCGACGGAGTCAGGGCGGCCGGAGAGATCTTTCCGACCGGCCAGGACCTGTACTCGCTGGTGGCCACCCAGAATGCGCACTACGGCTCCCTGATCCGCACCCGTTACGGCGAGCCGTTTTTTACGCACGAGACCATGGCCGTGGACGACGTCACGGCCCTCGGCGTGCAAAGCATGTAGCCCCAAGGTATTTTTCCCGCGTGACCAGTCCTCCGGTGTACCTCGATCATGCCGCCACCACCCCGGTTCGCTCCGAGGTCCTGGAGGCCATGCTGCCGTACCTGACGGCGCAGGCCTTCGGGAACCCCTCGAGCTCCCATCGGTTCGGCCGGGTCGCGCGCGCCGGCCTGGAGCAGGCCCGGCGCGAGGTGGCCCAGGCGGTCGGCGTCGAGCCCAACCAAGTCGTCTTCACCTCCGGCGGCACGGAGGCGGACAACCTGGGCATCCTGGGCGCGGCCCTGGCGTCCCGGGACCGGGGCGGCTCGATGTGCGCCGTCGTGTCCGCCATCGAGCACAAGGCCATTCTGGCGGCGGCCCACGCGGTGTGCCACCTCGGCGGGCGCGAGGTCGTCCTGCCGGTAGACGGAAACGGCCGGGTGGACCTCGAGACACTCGAGGAGGCGCTCCGGGATCGGCCGGCCGTGGTCTCGATCATGTGGGTGAACAACGAGGTCGGCGTCGTGCAGCCGGTGGCGACCATCGCCGAACGCTGTTGCGCCGCGGGCGTGGCGTTCCATACCGACGCCGTTCAGGCGTTCGGGAAGCTCGCGGTCCGCCTGGACGAGGTGGCCTGCACCCTGGCTACGATCTCGGGCCACAAGATCGGCGCCCCCAAGGGTATCGGCGCGCTCATCGTCCGGGACCGGAAGGCCATCGAGGCCATCATTCACGGCGGCGGCCAGCAGTTCGGCATCCGGCCCGGTACCGAGAACGTGGCCGGCGCCGTGGCGCTCGGTCGGGCCGCCAGCCTCGCCGCCGCCGAGCGGAGCGTGGAAGCCGAGCGGCTGCGGGGCCTGCGGGACGAGCTCGAGCACCGGCTTCGGGCGGGCGTCCCGGACCTGGTGGTCAACGCCGAGGGCTCCGAGCGGGCACCCCACGTGCTCAGCATCGCCATTCCGGGGACCGACAGCGAAGCGCTGCTGATGCACCTCGACCTCGCGGGCGTGGCCGCCTCGAGCGGGTCGGCCTGCTCCACCGGGGCCGTCGAACCGTCGCACGTGCTGGTCGCGATGGGGGTTCCGCGCGACCTGGCGCTCGGGGCAATCCGCCTGAGCCTGGGACACGCCAGCACCCTCGACGACGTCGCCCGCGCGGCCGAAGTGATGCCCGGTGTGGTGGCGAAGGTCCGGAAGCTGGCCGGAGTACTCGGACGTGGGTGAGCGCGTGCTGGTGGCGATGTCCGGCGGGGTGGACAGCTCCGTGGCCGCGGCCTGCCTGGTCGAGCAGGGCTACGACGTCGTAGGCGCCACGATGAAGCTGTTCTGCTACGGCGACGACGTGCCCGACCGTCCGTGCTGCTCGCTCGACTCGATCAACGACGCCCGGGACGTGGCCCATGCCCTCGGCATTCCGCACTATGTCCTCAACCTCGAGGACCGCTTCGATCTGCATGTGATCCAGAACTTTGTGAGCGAGTACAGCCGCGGCCGGACGCCGATTCCCTGCGTCCGCTGCAATTCGTTCACCAAGTTCCGCGACCTGCTTGCCCACGCGGACGCGCTCGACTGCCGCCACATCGCGACCGGCCACTACGCCGTGGCGCGGAACGGTGCCCTGTACCGCGGCAATGATCCCGCCAAGGATCAGAGCTACTTCCTCTGGGGCATCGACCGCGCGGTGGTCGCGCGCATGCTGACGCCGGTGGGCGCGCTGACCAAGGCCGAGACCCGCGCCTGGGCGCGCCGGCTCGGCCTCACCACCGCGGACAAGCCGGAATCGGTCGAGATCTGCTTCGTGCCCGACGACGACTACGCCCGGGTGCTCGAGCGGCACCTGCCCCACGACGCGCCGGCGCTGGCGCCCGGCCCGCTGGTGACCACGGCCGGCGAGGTGATCGGCGAGCACCAGGGCTTCGCCCGGTACACCATCGGCCAGCGGAAGGGCCTGCCTGGCGGATTCGCCGAGCCCCGCTTTGTGGTCGCGATCCGGCCGGAGCGCCGCGAGGTCGTGATCGGCACCGTGGAGGAGCTGGCCGGGCACCGGCTGCGCCTCGACGAGCTCAACTGGCTGGCCGATCCGCTGACGCCGGGCGAGACCTGCGAGGTGCAGATCCGGCACCGCTCGCGCGCGGTGCCCGCGACGGTCGTCGGCGGAAATGAATCGGCGCTCGAGCTCGCGCTCGGGACGCCCGTGCGGGCGATCACGCCGGGACAGTCCGGCGTGCTGTATGGCCAGCGTGGGCGGGTGCTGGGCGGCGGGGTGATCGACCGGCCCGCGCCGTCCTGAGCGGGTCACCTCACGGGAGCCTCGATGCGCAATCTGCTGTTGCACTGGGGGTTCAATGCGGTGGCGCTGTGGGTGGCCGCGCATTTCATCGACGGCCTGACCTTCACCGGCGACATCGCCCACCTGCTCGTGGTGGCGGCGGTGTTCGGGCTGGTCAACAGCCTCGTGCGGCCGCTGCTCACCGTCCTCACCTGCCCGCTCATCGTGATCACCCTCGGACTGTTCACCCTCGTGATCAACGCGGTGATGCTCATGCTCACCGGTTGGCTCTCGGAGAGCTGGGACCTGGGCTTCTCCGTCACCGGGTTCTGGCCCGCGTTCTGGGGCGGCCTGGTGGTCGGACTGGTGAGCCTGGCCCTGTCGCTGATCTTCCCCGCGCATCGCGAGGGCTAGGTGCTGTCTGATAAGGCGGTGGGATGACTCCGTGGCAGACACAGCCTAGCGGCGGCGGCGTTACGGCCCCGTTACAAATCGTTTCCCCCGCCCTTCCGGGCGCCTAGATTGCCGTCGTGACCGAACTCCTGGGGCCTGAGCTGGCGGCCCGCTCGGCGATCGACCTTCGCGACGTCTCGCTCTATCTCAACCGCGAGCTCTCGTGGCTCGAGTTCAACCGCCGCGTGCTGCACGAGGCGCTCGATGCCCGCACTCCGCTGCTCGAGCGCCTCAAGTTCCTCGCGATCTTCAGCAGCAATCTCGATGAGTTCTTTCAGGTGCGGGTCGCCGGGCTCAAACAGCAGGTGGCGGCGGGAATCGTCGAGCGCACCGCCGACGGCATGACGCCGGAGGACCAGCTCTCGGCCATCTCGCGGGTCGTGCGCGCTCTGGCCGCACAGCACCATCAAAGTCTCATGCTGGAAGTGCTGCCCGCCCTCGCCTGTGAAGGTGCGACGCTGCACCAGAGTCTGGACGAGCTTGCGCCGTCCGACCGGACGCACCTCGACGCCTACTTCACCACCAACGTGTTCCCGGTCCTCACCCCGCTGGCCGTGGACCCGGGCCACCCGTTTCCGTACATCTCGAACCTGAGCCTCTCGCTCGCCGTGGTGCTGCGCGGGTCGGACGGCGAGGAGCGCTTCGCGCGCGTCAAGGTGCCGAAGATCCTGCCGCGATGGGTGCCGCTGCCGGCGCCGAACCAGTTCGTTCCTCTCGAGCAGCTGATCGGGGCGAATCTCGAGGCGCTCTTTCCCGGGGTGGAGATCCTGGGCTGGTACACGTTCCGGATCACGCGCAACACCGACCTCCAGATCGACCACGGCGACGAGGCCGAGGATCTGCTCAGCCTGATCCAGGAGGAGGTCCGGAACCGGCGCTTCGCCGAGGTCGTCCGGGTCGAGGTGCACGCGTCGATGCCGGCGTCGCTGCGCGACCTGCTGCTCATGGAGTTCAGCGAGCAGCAGGATCCGCCCACCCGCCCGCTCACCAACGACGACCTGTACGAGGTCGCCGGCCTGATGGACACCGGCGATCTCCTGCCGCTTGCCGGCCTCGATCTCCCGGCGCTCAGGGACCCTGTTTTCCATCCTATGACGCCGGCCCGTCTCGCCGCCCCGCGCAACATCTTCGACGTGATCCGCGAGGGCGACATCCTGCTGCACCACCCGTATGAGAGCTTTCAGACCTCGGTCGAGCGGTTCATCCAGACCGCCGCCGAAGATCCCGACGTGCTCGCGATCAAGCTCACGCTCTACCGCACCGGCGGCGACTCGAGCATCGCGCGGCTGCTGGCCCAGGCCGCCGAGCGTGGCAAGCAGGTGGCGGTGCTGATCGAGCTGCAGGCGCGCTTCGACGAGGAGAACAACATCATCTGGGCGCAGCGTCTGGAAGACGTGGGCGTGCACGTGAGCTACGGAGTGGCGGGACTCAAGACCCACGCCAAGGTAATGCTCGTGGTCCGGCGGGAAGGCGACACGATGCGCCGCTACATGCACATCGGCACGGGCAACTACAATCCCAAGACCGCACGGGTGTACACCGACTTCGGCCTGCTCAGCGCCGACCCCGAGCTCGGCGCCGATCTGACCGACCTCTTCAACGTCCTGACCGGATTCGCCTCGCCGGCGGGGTACCGGAAGCTGATCGTGGCTCCGCGCGGCATGCGCGAGCGCTTCGTCGCGATGATCCGGCGCGAGATCGCCCACCGGCGCGCGGGACGGCCCGCGCGCATCGTCGCGAAGATGAACGCGCTGGTCGATCCCGACATCATCCTGGCGCTGTATGAGGCGTCGGGCGCCGGCGTGCCGATCGACCTCGTCGTGCGCGGCATCTGCTGCCTCCGCCCCGGCCTGCCCGGCGTGAGCGACTCGATCCGGGTCATCAGCATCGTGGGACGCTTTCTCGAGCATTCACGCGCGTTCTACTTCCTGAACGGCGGGGCCGAGGAGGTCTACCTGGGGTCGGCCGACTGGATGCCGCGAAACCTCGACCGCCGGATCGAGGCGGTGACGCCGATCGCCGACCCCGCGCACCGCCAGGCGCTGCGCGACCTGCTGCTACTGATGTGGGAGGATGACCGGCAGGCGTGGGAGCTCAGATCCGATGGCACCTACGAGCAGCGCCACCCGTCGGATCCGGCGGCCGATCGGTCGACGCACCGGCGGCTGATCGAGGGCGGACGGTCGCTCAGTACGACAGCCCCGCCGACTGGGCGAACTGCTTGAGCAGTTCCTGCTGCTCGGGCGTGAGCTGATCCGGCACCGTCACTGTCACCTGGACGAGCTGGTCCCCACGCACGCCGTTCTTCTCGACCCCCTGTCCCTTGATGCGAAACTTCCGGCCCGGCTGGGTCCCGCCGGGGATCCGGAGCACCACCTTCTTCCCGTCGAGCGTGCGCACGCGGAGTCGGGTGCCCAGGGCGGCCTGGGCCAGGTTCAGGGGCACTTCGCAGACGATGTCGAGCCCTTCGCGGTGGAAAAAGCGGTCCGGCTGGACCTGAAACGTGACCAGCAGGTCGCCCGGGGGGCCACCCGCGCGGGCGGGCTCGCCTTGGCCGCGAATGCGCACGCGCGTGCCGGTCTCCGTGGCGGGCGGCACCGTGATCACGACCCGGTGCTCGGTGCGGACCTCGCCGGCACCCCGGCAGGTCGGGCACGGCTGCGAAGGAATCTTCCCGCGACCCCGGCACTGGGGGCAGGGCCGGTTGACCGCGAAGCCGCCCTGGCCGAATGAGATCGTTCCGCGGCCGTTGCATTCGGGGCATGTGGACCACGTGGCCCCCGGCGCGCCGCCCGAGCCGGTACAGGTGGGACAGGTCTCGGTGACTTGAAGCGTCACCGGCACCTTTCCGCCCATGGTCGCGACGCGGAACGGCACCTCCACGACGGTCTCGATGGCCTCCGACCGCGGCTCCTCCTGCCGTCCGCGGCCGAAAATCGACGAGAAAATGTCGCCCAGTCCGCCGAAATCCCCGAACTCCATGCCCTCGACGTCGGGCTCCGGCCCCCGCGCGCCGCCTCCGGACCGCGCTCCCTGCCGCGGCCCGCGGGCGGGACTGCCGTCGAACGCGCCGAGCCGGCGCATCTGGTCGTATTGCTTCCGTTTGTCGGCGTCCGACAGCACGCTGTGCGCTTCGGAGATTTCCTTGAAACGATCGGCCGCGCCCGGATTGTTGGGGTTGGCGTCCGGATGGTACTGCTTCGCGAGCCTCCGGTATGCTTTCTTGATCTCCGCCTGGCTGGCGGAATCGGGGACGCCGAGGACCTGGTAGAAGTCCTTCGCGGCCACGTCAGGCCTGTCCCGGGGTGACGTAGACCTGCACCCGCGCGGGGCGCACGAGCGACCCCTTGAACCGGTACCCGGCCTGGAACGTGGCGCTCACCTGGTGATCCTGATCCGGGCTTGGGGGTGGCACGGTCGAGACCGCCTCGTGGAGGCTCGGATCGAAGGGCTGCCCCTCCGGGTCCAGACGCTCGAGGCCGGCCGCCTGGAGCTCCTTCCGAAGCTTCCGGTCCACCAGCTCCACGGCCTGACGGAGCGACTCGGCGGACGCCGAGGCATTGTCGCTGGTGAGGCGATCCATGTCGTCGAGCACGTCGAGCATGCGAAGAACCAGCGCCGCCTGGGCGCGGTCGCTCAGCTCGGCCCGCTCGCGGGTGACGCGCTTGCGATAGTTGTCGTATTCGGCCGCCAGTCGCAGATGCCGCTCGCGCGTCTCCTCGAGCTGGCCCTCGAGCCGGCGAACGGCCTGCTCGGCCGGCTCGGCCGGCACGCCCGAAGCGCCGCCACGGAACTCGGGCTGGGTATCGTCCACGCGGGACGACGGTTCCTGGGAGCTGTCGGTAGACGCCATGTCGGCACCGTCGGCGCTGAGGCCGGTCGGAGCGGCAGGATCGATCCCCCCGCCAGGGGTACGCGCGGGTTCGGCTCGACCTGCAAATTTGCCGCTAACCCTTCGATCGTCAGTCACTTGCACCTCGTCGGTTTCGAGAGCCACTGAAACATAATAGCAGGGGGCGTGCCCGGTCTCGAACGCCGGAGTGGCAGGCCCGCCACACTAGCTCTGACCGAGACGTCGAAGGAGAAGGTGCAGCGCCATCTGCGCGGCCCGTGCGCGGATGTCGTGGCGGCTGCCCGGCAGCAGGGCATGCCGCGCTTCCGCGCCGCCGCCCACGGCGACGCCGAACCATACCGTTCCTAGCGGCTTCCGCTCGCTCCCGCCGCCGGGACCCGCGATGCCCGTGACTGAAACCGCGGCCGATGCCCCCAGCCGGTTGGCGGCCCCGCGCGCCATCGCGAGGGCCACCGCCTCGCTGACCGCGCCCTCACGCGCGATCAGCGCGCGATCCACTCCGAGGAGCGCGACCTTGAGCGTGTCGGCGTAGCACACCACGCCGCCAAGGTACACATCGGAGCTCCCTGGAATCTCGGTGAGGCGAGCGCCCACGAGCCCGCCCGTGCAGGACTCGGCGGTGGCCAGGCTGGCCCCGCGTGCACGCGCCGCCTGGAGGACCAGCTCGGCCAGGTCCGCCTCGCCCTCGCCGTAGACCCGGTCGCCGCCGCGCTCCCGGAGCAGCGCCGCGGCCTCCGCGAGCCGCCGGTCGGCCTCCTCGGGCGGAAGCCGCCAGGCGCTCAGCCGGAGGTCGACGCCGTCGAGCCCGGGCAGGTAGGCGAGCGTCAGCGGGGCGATCTCCCGCTCGATGTCGCCCATCCGCTCCGCGAGGGTGGACTCGGGCACGCCGGTGGTCCGCACCAGGCGCGAGCGGACCACGCGCCCGTCGCCGCGGGCGGCAAGCCGCGGCACAACCTCATGCTCTACCAGCCGCCGCATTTCCCCCGGGACGCCGGGCAGCATGATCACCAGGCCCGGGCCGCCCTCCAACCACAGTCCGGGCGCCGTGCCCCACCGGTTCCGGAGCACCGTCGCGCCGCGGGGCACCTCGGCCTGGCTCCGGTTGCTCGCGACCGGCGTCCGGCCGAGCCGCGCGAAGCGCTCCACCAGGTGACCCCACACCTCCTCGTCGAAATCGAGCGGCATCCCGAACAGCTCGGCCACGACCCGCTTGCTGATGTCGTCGCGGGTAGGGCCCAGGCCGCCGGTGGTGAGCACGGTTCCGGTCCGGGCGAGCGCGCCCTCGACCGCCTCGCGGATCGCCTCGGCGCTGTCGCCGACGCTCGTGCGCCGGACCACCTGCACGCCGATCGACGCCAGCGCCCGGGCGATTTCCGCCCCGTTGGTGTCCACGGTGAACCCGAGCAGCAGCTCGGTGCCAATGGTGACGAGCTCGAGATGCATGGCGGGCGGCTCCGAGTCCCTCGCGGCCGGTTGGCTCCGCTCAGGATAAACTCCGCGAAGCGGGCATGCCGTGGACTACGGCGCCTTCGCGGAGTTTACCCCGAGAGGAGCGAACGGGCTCAGGATGACTTGGGCGGCTGCGGGCCACCGTTATCGCGCACGGTGACTGAACAGCGCGCGGTTGCGGTAGAGGTACAGAATGAACGAGTACACGGTCAGCAGCGTGGCGACCGCGAGCGTCACCGCCACGAATCCGCCGTGAAACTGGTTCCAGTAGTCGGCGAAGCGGCTGTGCTCCCAGCCCATCGGCTTGCGAGCGTCGCGAAAGGCGAACCAGAGGATGACCGCGCCGACGAAGATGTTCTGGATGGTGGTCTTGAGTTTGCCCGCGCCGGCCGCGGGAATGACGACGCCGCGGTGGCTCGCCCACCAGCGGAAGGCCGTCATGGCCACCTCGCGCCCGATCAGCAGCAGGCACACCCACAGCGGGATGCTGCCCCAGATGGGGATGTCGTAGAGGTCGTGGCGCTGGCGCGAGATCCAGTAGATCGGGATCAGGGTGGCGAACAGCAGCAGCTTGTCGGCGATGGGGTCGAGCAGCTTGCCGAGGTCACTGACCTCGTTCCGGGTGCGGGCGAGGTGCCCGTCCCACACGTCGCTGATGGCGGCGGCGAGAAAGATGACGAATGCGATCAGCTTGGGCCAGTACCCCTCGATGAACGGCAGCAGCGCGATGACCGGGGTGAAGCAGATCCGGACCAGCGTGATGATGTTGGGAAGGGTCCACATGCCGCCGCCTAACCCAGCGTCTTGACGACGTTCTTGCTGATGGCCTTGAGGGTGTCGAAGACGCCTTCGCCCGTCAGCGCCACGGCTTCGAAATAGGGGGCGCGCTCGATCCACTGCCCGTCCTGCTGGTTCACGAGGTAGTCCGACTCGCGGTTGGGATCGGGGACGATGCGCTGCCGGGACGGGTCGTCCACCGGCCAGCCGGGATTGAGCGCCGACTGCAGCTCCGCGATCGGCGCGGCGTTGGGAAGGTCGCGTTTGTTGTACTGGATGGCGAAGGGGATCTTGGTCAGGTCGTAACCGTGCTGGGACATGTTCTCGTACAGATTCTGCATCGCCTCGACATTGGCGTCCATGCGCTCGATCTGGCTGTCGGCGACGAACACGACCCCGTCCACGCCCTTGAGGATCAGCTTCCGCGACGCGTTGTAGTAGACCTGCCCGGGCACCGTGTAGAGGTGAAACTTGACCTTGAACCCGCGGATGTTGCCGAGGTCGACGGGAAGGAAATCGAAAAAGAGGGTCCGCTCGGTCTCGGTCGCGAGGGAGATCATCTTCCCGCGGGAGGCCGGGGCGACCTTGTTGTAGACGAACTCGAGATTGGTGGTCTTCCCGCCCAGTCCCGGTCCGTAGTAGACGAGCTTGCAGTTGATCTCGCGCGAGGCGTAGTTGATCATCGACATGCTTGCGGTCTCCCTCAGGCCCCGAAGAGTTTGTCGATCTCGTCTTCCGCCTCGCCAAGGAACTCGGACTCGACCCCCGGCGCCGTGGTCCCATCCCGGTCGAACATGTCCGTGAACACCTGCGTCAGCTGTCCCACCGTGTTCTTCACCCGCAACTTCACCAGGCCCAGCGTCGTGCGATTATCGAACAGCACGACCAGGATGACCCGCCGCGCCACATCCGCGAGGTACATCGATTCGCGCTCGCCCTGGTGGAACAGGGCACCGAATTCGGGCTCGCCCAGCATGCGGGCGAGCTGGTCATTGGCGCTGAAGTCGGCGGCGGTGAGCGAGGCGAACGCCGTCGGGTCGAACTGGGGCGCCTCGCCGGCCGTGGCGACCATCTGGCCCGTCCGGTCGACGATCAGCGCGGTCCGGGCGTTCGATTCGCCGAGGAAGCCGCTCAGAATCACCTGAATGGCCCGGGCGTCGTCTTCCCGGAACGACCAGCTCGAGGCACCGCTCATCGGTCCGGCCTCATGCCAGAGTGGCTTCCAGGTCGCGGAGGATCGCCTGGGCACGGCGGCGCAGGACCGGCTGCCGCTCCCAGGCGAGGTAGTCGCGCAGCAGCCGGATGGTGTCCACCCCGGTCTGCCCGGCCAGATAGCCGAGCGCCCCCAGCCGGCGCAGCGGCCGCGGGCTGAAGAGATCGCGCTGGTGGGTGGCGAACCGCCGCTGCGCCAGCATCCACCCGCCGAACGCGCCCGCCGCGAGCCCGCCCGTAAACAGCCACGCCCGGGACCGCATCAGGAGATCTCCTGGCGAGTCACCAGGGCATGCGCCAGGGTGACGCCGTCCACGTACTCGAGGTCGCCACCCATCGGAAGTCCGCGCGCCAGCCGCGTCACCCGCACGCCTTGGCCCGCGAGCAGCTGCTGGATGTAGGTGGCCGTCACCTCGCCCTCCATGGAGGGATTGGTGGCGAGAATGACTTCGCGTACGGCGCCGTCCCGCACGCGGGTCACCAGCAGGTCCAGCCGCAGCGCCTCGGGGCCGACGCCATCGAGCGGCGAGAGCCGTCCACCCAGCACGTGATAGCGGCCCCGGAAATCGGTCGACCGGTCCACGATCTGCACCGTCGACGCCTCTTCGACCACGCACAACAGTGCCGCATCGCGGCGCGGGTCGCGGCAGATGGCGCACGGCTGCTCTTCGGTGAGGTTGCCGCACTCGTCACACGGCCGCACGCGCTCGCTCACCGCGGCCAGCGCGGCGGCGAGCCGCCCCGCCTGTTCGGGCGGGTGCTGGAGCAGATGAAAGGTGAGGCGTTGAGCCGTCTTGCGGCCGATCCCCGGAAGCCTGGCGAGCTCGGTGATCAGCTCCTCGATGGCGCTCACCGTCAACCGGTGGCGAACGGGAGCGTGGGCACCTTCCGCATCTCGGCCTGCAGGAGGTCGGCGGCGCGCCGCTGCGCCTCCGCCACCGCGGCAGTCACGAGGTCGCCCAGGAACTCGGCGTCGTGGCCGCCGAACACGGCGGGATCGATGATGACGGAGTGCACCGTCCCGCGGCCGTCGGCGGTGACGCGCACCATGCCGCCGCCCGCGGTCGTCTCGATCGTCCGCCCGGCAAGCTCGGTCTGCAGTTGCTGCAGCCGGCCCTGCATCTGCTGTCCGAGCTGAAAGAGTTGCTGAAGATCTGCCATGCTCTCGGCTAATCCCGCCATGACCCGGCAAAGTAAGGGGACTGGGAAGACGTGGGCAAGCTAATCCACGATCTCCAAATCTAACGCATCGGCCGCGGTGTCGAGGGTCGGATCCTTGGCCCGGAAGCCCCGCAACCGGTCGGACTTGAGGCTCGCCTCGGTGAGCTTGCGCGGCCGGGGCGGCGAGGCCGGATCGCCGGGCGGAGTCTCGGTGACGCGGAGCCGGACGGGCTGGCCCAGGTTCCGCCGCAGCACCTCCTCCACTGCCCGGGACTGCGCCTGCAACCGCTCCGCGAACAAGGGGTTGGACTCGCCCAAGGCGACCGTGAGCCACGGGAGCTCCAGCGCCGTGGGGGCGGTGGCGGCCAGCGCCTCGCCCAGGAACCGGCTTCGCGCTCTCACCTCGGCGACAAGATCGGCCCACGCCGCCTGGAGCGCCTCGAGCGTGGCGGCGATGCGCTCGCCCTCATCCGCGATCGGAGTGGCCCCGGCAGGCAACAGCTGCATGTCCGCAGCGGGTGCGGCCGGTACGGCGGTGACCGGTGCGGTCACGGCTGCCGCCGCCGCGTCGCGAGGCCGGGGCTCGCTCGGAACGGAATTCCGCCCGGGCTCGGGGGGGGGCCGGCGGGCCGGCGGCGGCGGCGGCCCGGCCGCCCCCGAGAGAGGCGCCGCTCCCAGCACCTGGGCCAGATCCACGATGCGGTCGAGCATGGTCCAGCGGAGCAGCAACGTCTCGACGATAAGCCGGGGATTGACGCTCCGCCGGATTGCGCCCTCGCTCTCGGCGAGGAGGCGCAGCATCCGGAGGACGTCGCCCGGTTCCAGCTGGTCCCGATACGACTGCAGCGCCTGGCGCATGGCTTCGGTGACGCCCTCCGGCTCGTTGCCGAGTTGCACCATGAGGAGCGCCCGGAGCACTTCCCCCGCCCCACCCATGAACTCGGCCAGATCGGCGCCGGCGTCCACCAGCCGGTCGACAAGGGGAAACACGCCTCCAGGACGGCGTTCGACGGCGAGCAGCAGCACCTCGGCATAGAGCTCTTCGGCCACCAGGCCCAGCACTTCGCGGACGCGTGCGGCGCTGACCCGACCCTCGCCGAAGCTGAGGCACTGGTCCAGGACGCTCAGCGCGTCGCGCATCCCCCCGTCGGCGTGGCGGGCGATGAGCGTAAGTGCGTCGTCGTCGGCCTCGATTCCCTCGGCGTCGAGGACCTGCCGCAGGCGATCGCGAATCGCGACGGGACCGATGCGCCGGAAATCGAAGCGCTGCAACCGCGAGAGCACCGGCGCGGCCGCCGCCGCGATCTTCTGCGGCTCGGTCGTGGCGAAGACGAACACGACGCCCGTCGGCGGCTCCTCGAGCACCTTGAGGAGCGCGTTCCAGGCCTCCCGGGTCAACATGTGGGCCTCGTCCACGATGTAGACCTTGTGGTGGCCCTCCTGGGAGGCGGCATACATGGCCCGCTCGCGGAGATCGCGCGCGTCGTCGACGCCCCGGTTGCTCGCGGCGTCGATCTCGACCACGTCCAGGTTGGCGGCGCCGCTCCAGACGCGGGTGCAGTTCTCGCACTCGCCGCAGGGATCGCCGGCCGGGTCGCGATCGGGACAGTTGAGGGCCATCGCGAGGATGCGCGCGGCGGTGGTCTTGCCGACCCCGCGGGGGCCCGTCAGGAGATATCCGTGCCCCACGCGGCCGCGAGCCACGGCGCCGCGGAGCACGGCGGCCACGTGGTCCTGCACCAGCAGGTCGGCGAAGCGCTTGGGACGGTAGCGGCGTGCGAGAGCGATGGTCATGGGCGGAGGGAAAAGAAAAGTGCCTCAGGCTCCCCGAAGCGACACCGGGCATCGCTTAGCGCTGCTACCGGCGAGGTCCTGACGCGGTTCACGCGCCGGCGCCCTTCGGACCTGAGGCACCCATAATATACACCCGGGGCCCGGGCGAAGGGAACTCTCTACTTCGGAGCCGGGAGGTCGGAGCTGGACATGTCCACGGCAAACCGCCAGGTGCCGTCCGGCTGGCGGCGGAGGATCTGCAGGAATTTGCCCTGGTCGTGGAGCGGCGACGTCCCTTTCGCCTTGGGCGTGCCGTCCAGAGTGTACCGCCCGCGGGCATAGGCCAGGTCGCCCCGGCCCTCGATCTCGTCGGAGGCGACATCGAGTTTGAGCCGGTACGCATCGATCAACCCGCCCCATAGCTTCTGGACGGCGTCGCGCCCCTGAACCGAGGGCGCGTTCTGCGGGAGCACGCGCGCGTCGGGGAGGTAGATCGCCGCGACGCCCGCGGCATCGCCCGCGGCGACGGCCGAGATGAACGCCGTGTCGGTGGCGCGGATGGCGGCGAGGTCGGCGGCCGCAAGCGGCGCGGTTCCGTCGTCCGCCCGCGCTCTCCGGGCGGATGAGCTGCAGGCGCCGAGCAGCGTGGCGACGACCAGGATCGGGATGATCGCGGGCACGGGACGGGACATGGCACCTCCAGAGACGCCCTCCGGCCGCCCACTCGCGGTCAGCCGAGAATGGCGCGTTGTCGCTGCTGCATCCGGCGCAGTTCCCAGGTCTCGGCGACCACGCCGCCGAGCAGGAAGACGATGGCCGTGTAGTAGACCCACAGGACGAACAGCACGGCGGCCGCGACGTTGCCGTCGCCCGCGGCACTGCCGACCTGGGCGAAATGCGTGAGGTACAGGCCGTAGAGCCGCTTGGCGAGCTCGAACAGCAACGCGGTGAAGGTGGAAGCCAGCAGCGCGGTTCGCCAGGGGAGGCGTCGCAGCGAAGCGTAGCGGTACGTGACGTAGAACAGCGAGACCGAGAACCCGAACGCGAGCGCCTCACCGACCAGCCGACCAAGCGTGGAGAAGAAGAACCCGAACTGCGGGATGACCCGCTCCGACCCCCGCGCCCAGGCGATCGTCACCATCGTGCTCAGGGCGGTATTGGCCAGGAAGATGACCACCGTGGCGACGACCATCGCCGCATCCCGCAGCTTGGCGGCCAGCCAGCTGAGCGCGAAGTTGCGGCGCGGCATCGGGCGGGCCGAGACATCGTAGACCTCGTTCAGCGACGTGCGCACGCCGGCGAAGAGCCGGGTGCTGAACCAGATGAACGCGGGCGCGGCATAGAGGGAGATCTGCCCGCGGTTCCGCGAGACTCCGATGAGCAGCCGCTCCACCAGAGCGAACGGGTCTCGGCCGGGCGCGGAGGAGTGGGGAGGAAAGAAGCGGTGGAACAGCCGGGTCGGATCGACCGCGGGCCCGCCGGCCACGGCCTGAGCGAGGTGGGTCAGGCCGATGAGCACGAGCAGCACGAACGGGACGGCCGCCAGGAGCGCGTCGAACGTGAGCGCGCTCGCGAGGAACGGAATGTTGGCTTCGTCGGCGGCCTGGAGGATGCGGCGAAGGAAACCGACGGGAGTACGATGCCACCCGCCGGGGCGGACGCGCTTCAGGCGAGCGGCTCCTCGAAGTCGCCGGCGGCGCGGCGCCGCGCTCGTGCCTCCGCCAAGCGCCGCTCGAGCTCCTCGCGGGCCGACGGTCCCGACGCGCGCGGGCGGAGCGGCGGCAGGTCGCCGGCGTCCTCGAGCTCCTCGTCGTCGTCGGTCATGAGGTCCTCCAGCGCCTCCTTGCCGCTGCCGAACTGCTGGGCGAAATCGTCCAGCTTCTCCTCCGTCATGGCGCGCAGCTTCCACAGCTTACGCTGCAGCACGCGGCGGGTTTCCTCGCCGCTCCTGGGTGCGTACATGAGCGCCAGCCCGGCGCCGAGCACGGCACCCCAGAACAGCCACTTGGCCGAGGCGTCGCCGCCGCGCTCGACGTAGACCACCTCCCTGCCCTTCGTGCGACGTGCCATCGCTCCTCCTATTCGCCCGCGTCGGGATCGTCGGCCGCCGCCGCCAGCGCGGGCTTGAGCGCCGCGTGGTGCTGCATGGGGGCCCGCACGAAACGATTGATGTCCTTCTCCGTCCCGTTGACGTTCAGCTGCTCGAACAGGAAGGCGAAGGTCCGCTCGAGGTCGGCCGCGATGGCGCCGCGGACGTCCTCGGGAAGCTCCCACAGCTCGCGCTTGAAGGGCCCGATCGCCTTCTTCCGCGCCTTGTAATAGAACTGCTCGGCCGTATCGCCGCTCTTCCGCTCACCCGCCGCGTTCTCGTCCACCCAGCGCCGCACCCGGTCGCGCAGATCGGTGGGCAGCCGCGGATGGTCGAAGACGATGTTCTGAAAGTTGGTGGCGAGGTGGATCTCGGCGGTTTCGATGCGCGGAAAGTTGCCGAAGGCGTTCGACGGCAGCGTGCTCGCCCCGTGCTGCACCGCGCCGGCGAGCCCATACTCTTCGCGCGCCGCCTTGGACAGCGCCGCGAGCGCCTGCAGGTCAATCTTGACGTCGGCGATCGAGCCGTCGGGCAGCACCACCCCGCCGTGCGACGTACCGGTCTGGACCGAGATCTTGCTGATGCCCGTGAGCCCGCCCTCATAGCCGGCCAGCGCGCGGTTGTAGCCCTGCATGAACGCGTGCAGCTCCTCGACGGTGCTGTTCTTCATCCCGACTTCGCCGATCTCCGCCCCGACGGAGACGGTGACGCCCTCCGGCTCCTGCGCCCGAATGCCCGCGGTGATCTCCGCCGCCCGCTCGTAGTTGAGCCGCTGCTGTTCCTCGAGCGAGGCCTGCGACAGATCCACGAGCGTCGAGGTATCGACATCGATGTTGTAGAACCCGGCGCCGATCTCCTCGGCGATGAGCTTCTTCACCTCGCCGACCTCACCCTCGGGGTCGCCCTGGTACTTCTTGTGGTTCACCTGGCAGTGATCGCCCTGGATGAAGAGCGGCAGGACATAGCCCTCGCGCAGCGCGGCGGCGATGAGCACCGTGACGTACTCGGCCGGCCGCTGCTCGGTGTAGGCGATCTCCGAGCGGGCGATCTCGAGCAGGATGGCGCCCGCCTTCCCCGCGCGAGCGGCCCGGAAGACCGCGCGGGCGGTGTCGTAGGCCAGCATCCGTACGTTGATGGCCGGCACGGTGAAGCCGCTCACGTCACCCCGGCCGCGGGCCTCGTACAGCCCCTGGATGGACGCCGGGCGCGCGCCGGTCACCTGTCCCAGCTCCCACACCAGCCAGCGCGCGGCATCGCGCTCGGCGCCGGTGCCGAAGACGGCCTGCCACACCAGCCGGTCGGTCGCGGGGGAGCGCAGCTTGCCCGGATCGCGAATCGTCACGCCGCCCGGAGCCACCGCGACCGCTCCCTGGTACAGCTCGATCGCCCGCTGTGTCGCGTCCGCCATGCAAAGCCGCCTTGGTGAGTTGCAGACCCCCGCCCGACCGGTAAAGGTAGGGCGGAACCGCGGGAGCGTCAAACAAAACGCGCGGGAAAGTCGGCACCCGCGAAGCGGTCGGAACTGGGGCGCGCGGCGCGGCGCCACAACCGCGTGTTTCTCCGGGCGCGCCCGGGCGTCAGACCTCGTCCCTGCCCGATGGGGCGGCCTTTGCGGTCTGCGAGTATCCCGGCCGCCCCATCGCGGCGTATGTCAGCTTCTTCCCGAGCTCGACGCCAGGCTGGTCGAAGGGGTCGATCCCGTACCATTCGCCGGCGTAGCCGGCCGCGATCTGGTAGAACATGACGAGCTCGCCGAAGGTCTCGGCGCTGAGGTCCGGAAGCCGCAGCGTGCAGCTCATCCGCCCCATCTCCGCGAGCGCGCTCGCCGTGGCCTCGTATTCCGCGTTGAGCAGCTCGCCCATCGAGTGACCGGCCAGGTAGGCAAGTTCGGTCGGCAGCGGCGCGATCCCCGGCACATCGTCACCGATCGGCGGGATGCGAACGTCCTCACCCAGATCGTCGACCGTCGCGAAGGTGATGACCTTGTCGTGGGGCCCTTCCATGAATAGCTGCACCTGGCTGTGCTGGTCGGTTGCCCCCACGGCGGCCACCGGAGTCGGCCCGGTGTTCACTTCCTTGCCGTCGCGGCTCAGGCGCTTGCCCAGGCTCTCCGCCCAGAGTTGCCGGTACCATTCCGCGAACTCGCGCAGCCGATCGGTGTACGGCATCAACACGTGAATGCGCGCCCCGAAATCGGCGTCCGCCGCCCAGTGAAGGGCGGCATAGAGCGCCGCGGGATTGGCGAGCAGGTCCTCCGCCTCTGCCCGCTCCACCGCCCGGCGGGCGCCGGCGAGCAGCGCCTCGATGTCGATGCCGACCAGCGCGGCCGGCAGGAGCCCGACCGGCGAAAGCACGCTGTAGCGCCCGCCCACGTCGGGCGGCACGCTCAGCGAGGCGATGGCGTCGCGCGAGCCGATGTCGCGCAGCGCGCCGCGCTCGGGATCGGTCGTGAACACCAGGTGGCGATGCGCGGCCGCGCCGAGCGCCTGCTCCAGCCAGGCACGCACGACGAGATACTGGGCCATGGTCTCCGCCGTTCCGCCCGACTTGCTGATGACGTTGACCAGCACGCGACGCGGATCGATCCGGCGGAGCGCCGCGTTGATCGTGGTCGGATCGACGTTGTCGAGCACCGTGAGCCGGGGGAAGAACTCGCGCCCCTCGTCGTCCCACTCGTTCCACGCCGGCCGGCGGAGCGCCCCGAGCAGCGCCCTCGCGCCCAGAGCCGAGCCGCCGATCCCCAGCACGAGCACGTGGTCATGGGCCTGCCCCAGGCCCTCGGCGAACGTCGTGATCTCGCGGACCGTTTCAGCCTGGTCCACCAGCTTGTAGAAGCCGTACTCTCCAGCCGCGCGCCGGCGGCGGACGCCGGCATGCACCGCGCCGAACCGCCGCACGAGGTCGTCCAGGCGCGGGCGGGGGAGACCATGGGTGCCATCCAGCGAATCCTGCAGCATGCGTCCGAACGCCAGCTTGATCACGGGACCTCCACCGTGAGACCGTCGTAGGCGGGAACGATTCCCTCGGGAAGCTGACCCGCGAGCTCGGCGTGCCCGGTCTCGTGCGTCAGATGGGTGAGATAGGTGCGGCGCGCGCCGAGCGCCTGCGCGGTCTCGATCGCCTCGGGAATACTGAGGTGCGTCGGATGAGGACGCCACCAGAGGGCATTGAGCACCAGCACCTCGAGCCCCTGCAGGCGCGCGCGCTCGGCGTCGGCGATGCTCTTCACGTCGGTGATGTAGGCTAGGTCGCCGATCCGGTAGCCGTAGACCCTGAGGTGCCCGTGGCGGAACGCCAGCGGCAGCACCTCGACGCCCGCGACGTCGGCCGGCACCCCGGCTTCGATGGGATGGAGCGCGAGGCTCGGCTTCGAGGTGCCCTCGTAGGGCTCGATCGATTCGTCGAAGATGTACGGGAAGAACGTGCGGATGCGCTCGAGTGTCTCCGGAGGGCCGTACAGCGGCAACGGACGGCGGCGGCGGACCGAGAACATCCGGAGATCGTCGATGCCGTTCAGGTGGTCGGCATGCTCGTGAGTGTAGATCACCGCATCGACCCGCGTGACCCCGCCGGCGATGAGCTGGAGCCGGAGCTCGGGCGGGGTGTCGATCAGAATCGTGGACCCGCCCGCCTCGACCATGGCCCCCGAGCGGGTCCTCCGGTCACGGGGATCGGCGGACCGGCAGACCGCGCACGCACACCCGATCTGGGGCACGCCGAAGGACGTGCCCGTCCCGAGGAGAGTGAGCTTCATCCTCTAAACTGCTTCGATCTTGAGGAGGTTGGTAGTGCCCGGCATGTCGAAGGGAACGCCCGCGGTCACGACCAACCGCTCGCCGGGCTGGGCCAGCCCGCGCTCGAGAATCTTCTGGCGCGCGACCGAGAGCATCATGTCGTACTCGGTGAAGTGCTCGGTCAGGGCGGCCGTGACACCCCAGACGAGCGACAGCTGCCGGAAGGTGTCGGGCTCCGGTGTGCAGGCGAAGATCGGGACCGTGGGGCGGCAGGTGGCGACCTTGCGGGCCGTAAACCCGCTGCTGGTGAAGCAGACGATCAGCGGCGCGCTCAGCATCTCGGCCGCCGCGCAGACCGCCACCGCGATCGCGTCCTCGGT
Source organism: uncultured Gemmatimonadales bacterium (assembly GCA_963711915.1). Classification (GTDB taxonomy): domain Bacteria; phylum Gemmatimonadota; class Gemmatimonadetes; order Gemmatimonadales; family GWC2-71-9; genus CAVVWJ01. The sequence goes on along the minus strand of CAVQGA010000017.1, from coordinate 95,143 downwards.
GCGGATCGGCCCGCTCTGCGCCATCCGGTGCTGGGGCAGCGCGACGCCCTCGGCCGCGCGGCGGCCCAGCGCGGCGTCGATGGTGACCCCCCGCCCCTGCCGCTGCAGCTCCATCTCGCGCGCGATCCGGTCCATCGCGCGCACCGCCTCGAGCGGGAACTGGCCCACCGCCGTCTCGGCGGACAGCATGACGGCATCGGTGCCGTCGAGGATCGCGTTGGCCACGTCCGACGCCTCGGCCCGGGTGGGCCGCGGGGCGTGCACCATGGACTCGAGCATCTGGGTCGCGGTGATCACCGGCTTGCCGTGGAGCCCGGCCTCCCGAATCATCTGCTTCTGCATCAGCGGGACCTCCTCGAACGGCAGCTCGACGCCGAGATCGCCGCGGGCCACCATGATCGCGTCGGAGACGTCGAGAATGCCGCACAGGTTCCGGAGCGCGGTGTCCTTCTCGATCTTGGCCACGAGCTTGGTCGAGCGCGGCACCAGCGCCCGGAGCTGCTCGATGTCCTCCGGCCGGCGCACGAAGGAGAGCGCGACGTAGTCGACGCCCAGGCCCGAGGCCTGCGCCACGTCCTCGAGGTCCTTCTCGGTGAGGGCCGGCGCGCTCACCTCGATCCCGGGGAGGTTCATCCCCTTGTGCGACTTGAGCTCGCCGCCGTAGTGCACCACCGCATCGACCCGCCGGTCGCGAATGCCGGTCACCTCGAGCGCGAGCAGCCCGTCGTCGAGCAGGATGCGCGCGCCGAGGCGCACGTCGGTGGCGAGCCCCTCGTAGGTCGTGGGCAGCTCGCCCGCGGCCGCCTCGTCCTCGGGGGAAAACGTCACGGTCTGACCGGGCTCGAGCTGGATCGGGGCCGGCAGCTCTCCCATCCTGATCCGGGGGCCCTGCAGGTCGAACAGCACGCCGACCGGATCGGGCCGGCCGGCCGCCACCTGGCGCAGCCGCTCGATCCAGCGCCCGCGAATCTCGGGCGTGCCGTGGGACGCGTTGATCCGGACGACGTTGACGCCGGCGTCGAGCAGCGCCGCCATGCGCGCGGGCTGCTCCCAGGCGGGGCCGAGGGTGGCGACGATCTTCGTGCGGCGAACGGGGGTGCGAGGCATGGCAGGGAGTCTAATGCGTGACGGTCACCGGTGCATGACGACTTCGCCGCGGACGACGGTGAGACGCGCACGGCCCGCCCGGACGGCGTCGCCCGAGCCGCGCTCGGCGGCGGCATCGAGCGACCATGCAACCAGGTCGGCGTCCCGGCCCGGCGCCAGGCTGCCGGCCTCCCCCGCTCGCCCACCCGCGTGCGCCGCACCGAGCGTGTAGCCGTGCACCGCCGCCTCGAAACCCAGTTTCTCCTCGGCTCGCCAGCCACCAAGAGGGGCGCCGGCCTCACCCCTCCGCTCCAGCGCGGCGTAGAGGCCTTCACGCGGGTCGAGCGAGGCGACCGGCGTGTCGCTGCCGAAGACCATCCGGGTTCCTCGCCGCCGCAGGGTCTCGAAGGCGTAGGCTCCCCGGCCGCGCGCGCCCCAGTGCCGCTCGACGAGCGGAATGTCGGTGAGCAGGTGAGCCGGCTGCATCGACACCACGATCCCGGCCGCGGCCGCACGGCCGAGGTCGTCCGGGTGGACGCACTGGAAGTGCTCGATGCGGTGCGGCAGCCCCACAGCCGGCAGCGGCGTCATCAGATCGAGCGCGCGCCGCACGGCGGCGTCTCCGATCGCATGCACGCTGACGGCGATTCCCGCGTCCGCCGCCATGCGCATGGCCGCAGCGGCCACCTGCGCCGTGGTGATAGGCATCCCCCGATCACGACTCCCGGCATAGGGCTCGAGCATCCAGGCCGTCCCGCTGCCGAGGCTGCCGTCGAGAAACAGCTTGACGCCGCCGATCCGCAGCCAGCCGGAGCCCGACCCGCTACGGATGCCGCGCCGCACAAGATCGGGCAGGGTTGCGACGGGGGGATGAAACAGGACCCGGAGCCGAAGCGCATCGGCCGTGGCGAGGCGCTCGAACGCCGCCAGCACGGGATCGCCTTCCATATTGTGGATACCGGTGATGCCGAGACGGTGCGCCTCCTCCTGCGCATCGAGCAGCGCGGCATCGAGCAGCTCGGATGGCGGCTCGGGAAGATGCGGCAGCATCAGCTCGACCGCGCGCTCCAGCAACAGGCCGGTTGGCTCACCCGCACCATCGCGCACGATCCGCCCGCCGAACGGCTCCCGCGTCTCCCGGGCGATGCCTGCCGCGGCGAGCGCCGCACTGTTGACCCAGGCGGCGTGGACGTCGAGGGAATCGAGATACACCGGTCCGGCCTGGACGGCGTCCAGCGTCGCGCGCTCCGGCGGGTGCTCCCAGTTGTTGGCGTCCCAGCCTTGCCCGATCACCCATCCCTGCATGGGCGTCGCCTGCGCGACGCGGCGGATCGCGTCGTCGCGAGATGCGCACCCCGCGAGTTGCACCCGACGCCGGCCCAAGGCCCAGAGGGCGAAGTGCGTGTGGCCGTCCACGAAGCCGGGAGTGACCAGGGCGTCGGGTAACTCGTAGCTGGGAGTTCCCCGCGGCACAGCGCGCGCGAGCTGCGCGGCGGTGCCGACGCGACGAATGCGGCCATCCTCCCACCAGATCGCATCGCCGGAATGAGCCGGATCAAGCGTCAGGATCCGCCGCGCCGTCAGGAAGCCCGTCGTGCGCGTCTTAGCCGCGTTCACGGACGCATAGCCCCAGGGCGGGGCGCTTTCCACATGTTGAAAACCCTGACAAGTGAATATCTGGTTTGGGCAAAAAGAGGAAGAAACGGGATGATGTTATAGCTAGAAGTAACTTGAGAATAACTTGTGCAAGCCATTTATTATGAATGCGTTGCGGCAACCTATGTCACGTGCCGGATCGCAACGCGACAGTGTCGCCTCGACCCAACTATTTATTCAGATCGAACGATTATGAACATCTTCGACATGCACGATTCTCACGATTCTACAGGGCGCCGGCGCGATCGACCCGGGCCAGCCTATCGGCGCGCGAAGGCAACGATCCCGCCGCCCCCACGATAGGCCGGCCCGACGAACCGCGTCGGAGACGCTTTCAGGGCCCTCGCGAACGCGTCCTTGCCGTCCACCTTGAGCGAGCCCGCCATCGCCCGGGAGTAGGCGGGCGTGAGGGTGAGCTTCCCGGTCGCTTCCCGACCCCGCTCTCCCGGCGACGTCCAGGACGTCTCCAGCGCCGACGAGACCGCTGCGCTGTCGCCAGCGAGATGGCCGTCCCAGGTCACCGTCGTCTTGCCGATCTTCACCTGGACGCGGTCGTCGGTGCTCGCAAGGCCGTCCTCGCTCCTGAGCGGCACCTTGCCGACGTCCAGCGTCGCCTCGCGCACCGCCTGGCCGTTCAGCTTCGCCGAGCGGATCAACCGCCCGCTGTTGGCGAACAGGTCGAGGGCCACCTCCTGCGGGTGCCCGCCGGCCACGGCGGCCGTCACGGTCCAGGTCCCGAACAACTGCGGGTGCTTGCCGCTGCGGTCGGCCAGGATGAAATCGCTGGTGCGGATCGTGTCGAGCAGCTGGAAGCACAGCCGAGAGGGGCTCCATGAGCCATACTCCGCCTGGCTCTGTATGACGCTCTTGAGCGACACGTGCAGATCGCCGACCTCGGAGGCCGGCACCGGCCGCACGCCCGGCGGCAGGTCGTGCAGGATCGGTGAGTCCGAGGCGAGGAGCAGCTGCACGCAGTATCCGCTCCTGAGGCCCTCCAACCGCCACACGTTGGTGTCGCGCTCGGCCTTCTGAGCGAGGAGCGGCGGCGCGAGGGTGAGCAGCGCGGCTGCCACGAAGGCCGGAGCGAGAACACGGGGCATCGACAGCTCCGAGAAGGGGTGACCGCCGATGGTCAGCCGCCCCTCGACCGGCGAACGGCGGCACCCAGTTCGGCGTAGTGCTTCGGATCCAGCGCGTTGAAGCGGATGTTGCGGTACTTCACCTTGCCGTCCGGTCCCACCACATAGACGGTCCGGCGCATGTAGCCGCTGCCGTCGCGACTGGCGTACCGCCGGGCCACCTCCTGCCGCGGATCGCTCAACAGGCGGAAGGGCAGATTGAGGCTGGTGGCAAACCGGGTATGGGTCTCGAGCGAATCGGTGCTGATGCCCACGACGACCACGTCGGGGCCGAAGAGCGAGTCGTACTGCTCGCCGAACGTGCGCATTTCGGCGGTACACCCGCTGGTGAAGTCGCGCGGGTAGAAGGCGAGCACCACGGTCTTCCCGCGGTCGAGCGCCAGGTCGTACGGCTGGTCGGCCGGCCCCACCCCGTCCTTGCTGGCCCAGGGAAGGCGAAACGTCGGGGCGCGACGCCCAACGTCGGGCCCAGAGACCATGACGGCGGTGGGCCGCGACGCCGTGGAGTCCTGCCCCCGGAGCCGAGGGGCGGCGGTCACAGAGAGGACGACGGCGGCGGCGACGATTGCACGGAGGGACATGGGAGACGTCTTCCTCGAAGTAGGGTCGTTCATTGCCGGGTGACGGCGCGGAGCGCGGCGGTCAGATCCTGGGCCTCGCGGGTGCCGGTGTAGGCCATCTTCCCCGCCCGATCGACGATCGCGATGAACGACGTGGTGGAGGCCTGGAAGGCCCGGGTGGCGCTGGTCGCGGGCGGGCACCGACGGCCGCCGTCGTCCCGAAGACTCCGGTACCCGTCGCCGATCTCGGCCCCGCTGGGCGGCCGCCCGCGCCGATCTGGTGGCGTACGTCGAGACCGTGCCGCCGCCCCGCGCCTGGCGCACCACCTTGTTCCATCCCCGGACGGGCCGGATCACGCCGATGGGCGGGCTCCGCTTCATCGAGGCCCACTGCGCCCATCATGTGCGGCAGATCGACCGCCTCGTGGCATCCCGGGCTTCACGGAACTCCCGGACCCAGGCTAGGTCGAGCTCGCCGGCATCATCGGGGGACCGTCTCCCCTCCGCTCGCGGGCGCCGCGGCGTAGCGCGAGGTGACGTAGCGCTCGAGAATTTCGAGAAACTCGGGGACGATGCGCTCACCCTTCAGCGTCACCGTGAGGCGTCCGTCCACGAAGACCGGGGCTTTGGGCTCTTCGAAGGTGCCGGGGAGCGAGATCCCGATGTTCGCATGCTTGGACTCCCCGGGCCCGTTCACCACGCACCCCATCACGGCGACGTTCATCTCCTCGACCCCGGGCCGCTCGGTCCGCCAGAGCGGCATCTTCTCCCGGAGATAGTCCTGGATCTGCTGCGCCATCTCCTGGAAGAACGTGCTCGTGGTCCGGCCGCACCCGGGGCAACTGGTCACCTGCGGCGTGAAGCTGCGGAGACCCAGAGACTGGAGGACCTGTTGCGCGACCTGCACTTCCTCCGTCCGGTCGCCGCCGGGCGCGGGCGTGAGCGACACGCGGATGGTGTCGCCGATGCCCTCGTGCAGCAGGATGCTGAGCCCCGCGGTGCTGGCGATGATCCCCTTGGCGCCGAGCCCGGCTTCCGTCAGGCCGAGGTGAAGCGGATAGTCGCACCGGAGGGCCAGCATGCGGTAGACATCCACCAGGTCCTGCACGCCCGACACCTTGGCGCTGAGCACGATGCGGTCATGCGCCAACCCCGTGGCCTCGGCCAGCGCCGCGCTCTGCAGCGCGCTTTCGACCATCGCGGCCATCGTGACCTCGCGCGCCGGGAGCGGCTCCGCGCGGCGCGCGTTGGCATCCATCATCTCGGTGAGCAGCGTCTGGTCCAGCGACCCCCAGTTGACCCCGATGCGCACCGGCTTGTCGTGCGCCAGGGCGACCTCGATGATCGCGCGGAAGTGCTCGTCGTGCCGCTTGCCGCCGACGTTGCCGGGGTTGATGCGGTACTTGGCCAGCGTCCGGGCGCACGCCGGATGGCGCGTGAGCAGGAGGTGGCCGTTGTAGTGGAAGTCACCGATGATCGGGACCGCCACGCCGAGCCGGTCCAATCCGTCGGCGATCTCCGGGACCGCCGTGGCAGCCTCGTCGTTGTTGACGGTGACCCGGACCAGCTCGCTCCCGGCCCGGGCGAGCGCGGCGACCTGCTCCACCGTCGCGGCCACATCGGCGGTGTCGGTGTTGGTCATCGACTGCACCACCACCGGGTGGTCCGAGCCCACGGGCACGCCCCCGACGAGGGCGGTGACGGTCTGTCGGCGAGCGAGGGGTGGCATCCGGGCAAATATAATCTTGCGCCCGCTTCACGGTCCCGGTGAGATTCGTGCATGCCATCCCCCATCCTCCCCACGGCGCCCCGCGCCGCGATTACCGGCGTCGCGGGCTACGTGCCCGAGCGCCGGGTGACCAACGCCGATCTCGCCGCCCGGCTGGACACCTCCGACGACTGGATCGTCTCGCGCACCGGCATCCACGAGCGCCGCCTGGGCGCGCTTGGCGAGACCACCTCGACGATGGGGGCCGAGGCGGTGCGCCGGCTCATGGCCCTGCGCGGACTGAGTGCCGACGACGTCGGGGCGCTCATCGTGGCGACGGTCACCCCGGACATGATGTTCCCGGCGACCGCCTGCCTGATCCAGGACCAGGTCGGGCTCCGGGAGACGTGGGGGTTCGACCTGTCGGCGGCGTGCTCCGGATTCCTCTATGCGCTCACGACCGGCGCGCAGTTCGTGGTCGCCGGCACGCACCGCCGGGTGATCGTGGTCGGGGCGGATCTGATGAGCGCCATCATCGACCCGCTCGACCGCACCACCGCGGTCCTGTTCGGGGACGGCGCGGGTGCGGTCCTGCTGGAGCCGGCGGAGCCGGGCTTCGGCCTGCTCGACTTCTATCACCGGGTCGACGGCAGCGGCCGGGACGACCTCCTGATGCCGGCGGGGGGCAGCTTTCACCCCGCGAGCCATGCGACGGTGGACGCGCGAGAGCACTATCTCAAGCAGAATGGAAAGGTCGTCTTCAAGTTCGCGGTCTCGCAGATGGCCGACACCATCAGCACCCTCCTCGAGCGCCACGACCTGACCCCCGACGACATCGCGATGGTCATCCCCCACCAGGCCAACCAGCGCATCCTCGACGCGACCGCCGACCGGCTGAAGCTGCCGCCGGGGCGCATGGCCTCGGTGATCGGACGCTTCGGCAACACGACGGCGGCCACCCTGCCGCTGGCGCTGGAGGACGTACTGCAGGCGGGACGGCTCAACCGGGGGGATCTGGTGGTCTTCGTCGCGGTCGGGGCGGGCTTCACGGTGGGAGCCAGCCTGATGCGCTGGCAGTAGGGCTGGTCCAGGAAGCGCGGCGCCCTCCCGGCCGCTCGCGGCTCAGGCGCGCGAGAAATCCGCCGCGTCGATGGCGGCAAGGTCGTCCGGCGAGAGAGTGATGTCCGCCGCCCCCGCGCTGTCGAGCGCGTGCTCCACGGTGCGCGCACTCGGAATGACGATGACGGCCGGCGACTGCGCCAGGACCCAGGCCAGCACCACGGCGTGCGCCGAGCGGCCGAGCCGCGCGCCGATGCCCGCGAGCACCGGGTGACCGGGAAGTTTCCGGTTGAGTCGCCCGCCGCCGGTGGGGCTATAGGCCAGAAACCCGATCCCTTGCTCCGCGCAGTACCCCACGACGCCGCTCGCGAGCGAGTCCCGGAAAAACGGATTCAGCCGGTTCTGCACCGTTGTGATCGGCGCGATCGTCTGCGCCTCCCGGATCTGGTCGGTGCTCACGTTCGAGAGTCCGATCGCGTCGATCTTGCCCTCGTCCCGCAATCGGGCGAGCTCGCCGACGCTCTCGGCGAACCGCACCTTGGGGTCCGGCGCGTGAAGCTGATACAGGTCCAGCCGATCGGCGCGGAGCGCGCGAAGCGAGCGTTCCACGGCGGCGCGGAGCTGGACCGGCCTGGCGTCGCTCTCCCAGCGGCCTTCAGGCCGGACCACCCCGCCCTTGGTCGCGACCATCACGCCCGAGCGATCGCCGTCCCAGCCGTCGAGCGCCCGCGCGATGAGCCGCTCGTTGTGCCCGATGTCGTGCTGGTCGAGGCAATACACGTCGGCCGTGTCGATCAGTGTGACGCCGGCGTCGAGCGCGGCGTGGATGACCGTGACGCCCTCCCCCTCCGGCGGCCGGCCCTCGATCGAGAGATGCATCCCGCCATAGCCGACCGCCGAGACCGCGTCCGCGCCGGGGCCGAGCGCCCGGCGGCGCATCAAGCCAGCCCGAGCTGCCTCGTGAGGCGGCGCCAGTCTTCCGCGGTGACGACCCCCTCCTGCAGCAGTGGGGTCAGCGTCGCGAGAATCTCCGCGCGCGAGCCGTCGATGCGGCGATCGCGCAGTTCGCTGATCATCCGCGAGAACCGATGCTCGTACTCGTCCGCTTCGAGACCTCCGCTCGCGCGCGACGCGCTGAGCTTGCGGAGCTCCTCCGCGACCCGGGTCGGTGTCACCGGCTTGAGGCTTTCGCTCTGCTGGTCAGCCATGTTCATACCTCGTCAGACGTGAAGGAATGACCCCGCTCCGGATGGATTATGCCCCCCGCCGGCGCGCCGCGTCCAGGGTCGTGGTCGGATCCGCGCCTTCCCAGGTCGCGTCGGCGGTGGGCCCGTACGTGGGCGGCACGCGGTCCTCGAGCAGCCGGAGACAGACGCCAACCTGCGCCCGGTGATGGGCGGTATGCACCACCCGGCGCCAGAACACCCAGATCCGCTGCCGCCGGACATCGAAGAACGGCACCTCGGCGAGCCAGAAGGCCTCGCTCCCGTCCGCCAACCCCGCCAGGCGGGGCCGGCTCAGCGTGATCAGGCGCTCGACGTAGGCCGCGGCGCCGGGTGCCTCGTCGGGCGGCAGCAGGTGTTCCGGTCCCGGCTCGGGAAGCCCGAGGAATTCGGCGAAGAACCGGCGCTCGGACAGGAGCTGGTGGACCAGGATCTGCCGGACCGAGCTGCTCCGGGCATGCGGGCGGAACTCCAGCTGGCCATCGGTGAGCTCGCTCCAGACGGCCGCGGTCTTGTTGGTCTCGGACGCGTAGGTCTCGGCCAGATGCTGCAGCAGGGGCACGCGCGCGCGCGGCACCGCCGCCTCCGGAATGAACTCGTGTGCGTACTGCATCGGCATGAACGCCTCCCTGGACGCCTGTGGGAGTATAGCCGGGTCCGCGCGGCTCCCCGAGCGGGCCGAGCGACGGGGCACGACAAGGGGGCCTGCGCTCACGCACGCCCCCCTTGGCCGCGGGCCTCGACCGGGCCTCGCCCGGCCGCCTTCCGATCAGGCCTCGGTCAGCGCCGGCGGCGTGACCGCCTGCTCGTCCCGTTCGCCGGTGCGGATGCGGTGCACCTGCGCCACATCGAGCACGAACACCTTGCCGTCGCCGACCTCACCCGTGCGTGCAGCGGCGAGTATCGCCTCCACCGTCACGCCCACGAACGGCTCGGAGACGCCGATCTCCAGACGCACCTTCTCCTGCAACTCCATCTTGACGGTGGTGCCGCGATAGGTCTCCACCCGGTCGGTCTCGCCGCCGTGCCCGAGGACTCGTGACACCGTGAGTCCGCGCACGTCGGCGCGGTACAGCGCCTCGAGCACTTCGTTCAGCCGGTCGGGCCGGATGATGGCCACGATGAGCTTCATGTCGGTCATCCTTCGGGCGTCAGCGCGCCGCGGTCTGCGGGGTCAGGGCGCGGGCCGGCACAGTCACCGGTCCCGCGTCGGGGATGACGAGGATCGAGCCCTCGCCGCTGGTGTAGGCCTCTTCGCCGTGCTGGGTGACATCCATGCCCAGGCCCTCGGCGCGGGGCACCGCGCGCAGGGCGGTCACGAGGCCGAGCAGCTTGAGGATGACGAACGTGCCGAGCGCCGAGTACGCGATCGAGCTGGCCACGCCGAGCCCCTGGGTGAGGACCTGGCCGGGGTTGCCGGCCAGGAGGCCGTCGGCGCCGGCCGCGTTCCATGCCTTGGACGCAAACACGCCGGTCAGGAGGGCGCCGGTAATGCCGCCGATCCCGTGCCCTGCAAAGACGTCGAGTGAATCGTCCAGCCGGGTCCGGGAACGCGCCACGATGGTGAAGTAGCTCGGGAAGGCCGCCAGGGCGCCGAGCAGGAGGGCGCTCACGGGACTGATGAAGCCCGCGGCTGGCGTGATGGCAACGAGGCCGATGACGATGCCCGTGGCCCCGCCCACGGCCGTGGCGCGTCCGGTTCGGAAATAGTCCAGCAGCACCCACACCACCAGGGTGGCCATCGGCGCCAGGAAGGTGTTCGTGAAGGCGACCGCGGCGAGCTCGTTGGCGGCGAGGGCGCTGCCCCCGTTGAAGCCGAACCACCCGAACCAGAGCAGCCCGGCGCCGAGCAGCACGAACGGGACGTTGTGGGGCAGGATCGCCTGGCGGCTGTAGTCCTTGCGGGCGCCGAGCACCAGGGCCGCGACCAGCGCCGAGACACCGGCGTTGATGTGGACCACCGTGCCGCCGGCGAAGTCGAGCACGCCCCGGGTCATCAGCCAGCCGCCGCCCCAGACCCAGTGGGCCACGGGCGCATAGACGAACACCGTCCACAACACGATGAAGGCGAGGTACGGCCCGAAGCGCATGCGCTCGACGATCGCGCCGGAGATGAGCGCGGCGGTGATGATGGCGAAGGTGCCCTGATAGGCCATGAACAGCACGTGCGGGATAGTGCCCTTGGCCTCGGTCCCCACCCCGGCCAGCAGGGCATTGGCCGTTCCGCCGATCCAGGCATTCCCCTCCGCGAACGCCAGGCTGTAGGCGAGCAGGGCCCACACGACGCCGACGACGCCGAGCGCGGCGAAGCTCATCATCATGGTGTTGAGCGAATTCTTCGACCGAACCAGACCGCCGTAGAAGAAGGCGAGCGCCGGGGTCATGAGCAGCACCAGGGCGGTGGACACGAGCATCCAGGCGGTATCGGCCGGCACGACGGCCGGCGCTGCGTCCTGGAAGGCGAACAGGAGGGGAGGATGGATCACCTGTGGGTTCCCGGGCTGGAGGTTCGGGACGGCTCCCGCGTGGCGCCGCCTACAGGACTGTAGCTCGGGGCACCGGCTGGCGCAAGAGGTCTGTACGGAAAAATGTGCACAATCAGCAAGGAATCGTGTACAGATATGCTGGAGGGGTCGGTCCTGCCGGAATATGTTCATTGCCGGGAGCTATAACTGCACGGAACTACGTCCACTGATCAGACGCGGGAGGTCGCCCACGAGCCGGCGCAACGCGCGCCAGACGTGGGCCTTGTCGCGGGCATTGGATGGGATCCGGTGCGGGTTCCGGAAGACCGGCAAAATGGGACGAGGGGGCTCGCGGCTGCCGCGAGCCCCCTCGTCGCCCTCGGAGCCTTCGCCTGCCCCGGGCGGTGCTCTCCGCTCGCTCCGAAGCCCGTTCGGCCGGACGTTGTTCGTCAGTGTCCGTGGCGGCGGTGTCAGCCGCCACGATCCGCGGGCCTAACCGTGGGTTTCGACGGGCCCGTCCGCCACCGGGCGGAGCCTGAGCGCGGTGCCCCACGGATCTCTCACCACGCCGCCGCCGCCAGCGCGCTCGACCCGGGCGCCACCCTGCTCGAGACTCGCGAGCGCCGCCGCAGCATCGGCGCTCGTGGGCACCAACAGCTCCCATTCGAGCAGCCGCGCGTCATTCGGTCCCGCAGGCGCCGCGCCGGCCGCCCAGGTGTTGGTGCCCAGGTGGTGATGGTATCCGCCGGCGGAGAGAAACAACGCCCCCGGGTAGTTCCAGACGGTCTTGTCCAGTCCGAGGCTGCCGTGGTAGAACGCCGCCGCCCGCTCGAGGTCGTCCACGTACAGGTGCACGTGGCCGACCCTGGTGCCTGCCGGCATGCCGGTCCAGCGTGCCTCCCCCGCCGTCCGCAGCAGATGGGCGACGTCGAGCGCCACCGTGGTCATGGTGAGCTGGCCGCCCTCCTGCCGCCACGCCGTCCTCGGCCGGTCAGCGTAGACCTCGATGCCGAGTCCGTCGGGATCGGTCAGATAGACCGCCTCGCTCACGAAATGGTCGGACATGCCCGCCCGCTCCCCGATCTGCGACAGATGCTGCACAAACCGTCCGAGCGCCGGCCGGTCGGGGAGGAGAATGGCGAAATGGTACAGTCCCAGCCGGCCGCGCCGCGGCACGGCCACCGCCCCGGGTCGCTCGTGCAGCTCCAGAAGCGGGACATCGTCCTCGGCGCCGAGCGTCGCGATGCCGTCGCCGCGCTCGAGCACCCTGAGACCGAGCACGCGATCGTAGTACGCCAGCGACCGCGCGAGGTCGCCGACCTGGAGCCGCACCGTCCCGAGCACGGTGCCCGCCGGCAGCCGGTACCCCGGCGGAGCGATCCCGTACGCCGGCGCCGCGGCGCCGGCCTGATGCAGCGAGCCTGAGTCCCTCGTGTCCATCAGCTTGCCCCTTTCTCGCACGCCGGCGTGCCGGCGGGGAACCTCACCCACGCGCCCGCCGCTCCGCCCGCAGTCGATCGAGCGAATAGTCACCCGGGCCCGCCAGCGCCAGGGTCAGCGCCCCAGCACAGAGCACGAACACGAACTCGGCGCCCTTCGGCAGGAAGAACCCGTTCTTGAGGTGCACGAACGCCATCGCCCCGAGCATGTCGCACGCGAGCAGGACGCCCAGCGGCCGCGTGAACAACCCGGCCACGAGCCCCAGGCCGCCGAAGAATTCGAGGCATCCGACGAGCGGGCCCAGCAGGTCCGGCAGTGGTACGCCCATGGTGGCGAACGCGCCGGCGACGCCCGCCAGGCCGAAGACGAAGAGTTTCTGCGCGCCGTGCGCGGCGAACGTGCCGCCGATGGCGAGGCGCAGCACTACGAGAGCGATGTCGGTGCGGGACCGTGTGGCAGTCATGAGCCGGATGCCTGGTGCGTGGGCGTGAACGTTCGGATCAAGTCGGGAATCACTGGCTGGCCGGCGCGCGCGGGCGACGGCACCTGCCCCGCTCAGATCTGGTCGACCCCTTCCGCACCGGCGAGGGCGCCTAGAGGATCGAGCACGGTATCCGTGCCGTCAGCGGCCGTGGTCCACGGAACGGAAGCGGAGAGTACATGAGGGAAGATATGGCAACCTGGTTGATGAGTTCAACCGACGGCGGCCCGAAACGGCCGGACGATCGGTCCGGTTACGGCTTCCGCCGCGCATCGCGTGACAGCGGACACGGCGGCGAGCCGGTCCGGACAGTACGCTGGCCGGCACAGGAGGCGCTATGACGTCATGGATGCAAGGCATGGATCCGGGCGCGGTGAGTGCTGGCCTGCTGATCGGGCGACTCGTGGTTGGACTGGGCATGGCCGCCCACGGCGCGCAGAAGCTGTTCGGCTGGTTCGGGGGACACGGCCTCGGTGGCACCGCCGGCTATTTCGAGTCGATCGGCTACCGCCCGGGGCGACCCTATGCCACCCTGGCCGGCCTGGGCGAGTTCACCAGTGGCCTGCTCGTGGCGCTCGGCGCGCTCGGGCCGGTCGGCCCGGCGCTGATGCTGACGGTGATGATCGTCGCCGTAATGCAGAAACGGGAGAACGGATTCTTCGCGACCGGTGACGGGATCGAGCTTCCCCTGCTCTACGCGACGGCCGGCGTGGCGCTCGCCTTCATCGGCCCGGGAGCCTGGTCGCTGGACGCCGGACTCGGGATTCACGGGCTCTCGACGCCCGCCGCCGCCGCGATCGCGCTCGCCATCGGCGTTCTGGGGGCCGTTGGCACGCTGGCGATGCGGCGGGAGACGCCGGCGACACGCTGAGATCGGCGGTTGCCGCGCGCGCATGTGGCGCGGCGCCGTTACGAGGCGCGGTCCCCATGCCGCCGCGCGGCGTCAGAGGTCTTTTGCGCCCGCCCCCCCGACGCGGTGAGCCGGATGGCGGCAGGGTCGCCCCGCCGGACTCTGGCCCGTACCTTCGACGACAGCATGGCCAACCCCTCCGCGAGCTCGACCGAGTACGCGCTTTCCCGGTGGCTCTTCCTCCGGCTGCTCGGAGTCGTCTATCTCGTGGCGTTCGGCTCGCTCGCCGTTCAGATCACGGGTCTGGTCGGCGCCCACGGGTTGATGCCGGCCGGCGCGTTCCTGGAGTGGGCGCGGTCGGTCTACGGTCCGGACGCGTACCGCTTCCTGCCCACGATATTCTGGCTCGGTGCCGGGGACGCGGCCCTGCGGGTGGCCGCGTGGTCGGGCATCCTGCTCGCTCTGCTGGTCGTGGGCGGCGTGGCCTCGAGGGCGGCCCTCGCGCTTCTCTGGGCGCTCTACCTGTCGCTCTCGGTCGCCGGGCAGGACTTCCTCTCGTTCCAGTGGGACGCGCTGCTGCTCGAGGCCGGCCTGCTCGCCACGCTGTGGGCGCCACCGGGGTGGCGTCCCCGCCGCGAGGCGCCGCCGCCGTCGGCCGCGATACGCTGGCTGCTCGTGTTTCTCGTCTTCAAGCTGATGTTCCTCTCCGGTGCCACGAAGCTGCTGAGTGGAGATCCCACGTGGCGCCAGCTCACAGCCCTGGACTACCACTTCGAGACCCAGCCGCTCCCGACCTGGATCGGGTGGTATGCCCATCAGCTCCCCGGCCCGGTCCATCGGGCTGCGACGGCGGTGATGTTTCTGATCGAGCTCGGCGCCCCCTGGCTTCTGTTCGCGCCGGCGCACCTCCGCTGCCTCAGGTATGCCGGAGTCGGCGCCCTCGTGTTGCTGCAGGCGGGGATCGCGCTCACGGGGAATTACGGATTCTTCAACCTGCTGGCGGTCGTACTGTGCATCCCGGTGCTCGACGACGAGCTCCTCCGCAGGGTCGTGCCGCTCGGGCTGGCTCCGGAAGGCCCCTCGCGACCCGGGCGGCGGTGGTCGGCGCTCCTCGTGGCACCGGCTTTCTTTTTCAGCGCGCTCGCCTTTTGGGCGGAGCTCGCCGCGGCGCGCATGCCGCGATGGGCGCTCAGCGCCTATGGCTGGGTCGCGCCGTTCAGGTCGTTCAACGGCTACGGACTGTTCCGGGTCATGACGACGGAGCGGCCGGAGCTGGTGCTTGAAGGGAGCCGCGATGGTGCGCACTGGCGGGAATACGAGTTTCGATGGAAGCCCGGGCCAGTAGACCGGCCGCCACCGGTCGTCGAGCCCTATCATCCGCGGCTCGACTGGCAAATGTGGTTCGCGGGCCTGGACCCGATGGGGAGCCTGCCGCTGCTCCGAGCCTTGTCCGACCGCCTGCGGTCCGGCGACCCCGACGTGCTGCGGTTGCTCGGACGGAACCCGTTCCGCGACGCCCCTCCCCGGTTCATCCGGTTCGCCGAATACGACTATCGCTTCACCACGAGAGCGGAGCGGTCGCGCACGGGTGCGTGGTGGCGGCGTGAGCTGGTCGGCTACCTGCCGCAGCTCCAGTGACATCCCGATGACCGGAGGCGTGCGCCGACGGCCACGGGGTGCCGGCGGATGCCGACACCCCGTGGCTCAAGACCGGCGAAGAGAGCGCCGCGGGCGATGAGCTGCACTCAGACGGCCACGACCGCCTCGAGCCCATCCTCACCGCCGCACGGCGCTCCGCTACCGGACCCTCCCGCCGCTCAGCCGCACTCGCTGAAGCCGCACACGTGGCACTTCATGCACCCCTCGGCGAACTCGAGCTGCGAGCCGCAGTCCGGACACGCGCCGGAGAGGGTGTCCTGCATCCCGCCCAGCATCATCTGCTCACCGCCAGGCCCGACGACCGGTCCGCGCTGCGCCACCACGGCCGCCGTCTCGGGCCCGGCCGGCGTTCCCGGGAGCAATTCCTGCTGGATCCCCTGCTTCTCCTGCATCCACCGCTCGATGGCGATGCCGACCGCGTCCGGTACCGAGAGGATCTTGTTGGGCCCAAGCCCGATCACGCGGTCGGAGCTGATGCCCCGAAGCTGGCGGTAGATCTCCTTCATCGGAATCCCGGACCGAAGCGCCAGGCTAATGAGCCGGCCGAGCGCTTCGACGTCCGCCATCAGGGCCCCGCCGGCCTTGCCAAGGCTCATGAAGACCTCGAATGGCTGGCCCCGGTCGTCCTCGGTGATGGTAACGTACAGCGTGCCGAGCGGCGTCTCCAGCCGGCGGGTCGCGCCCTTGAGCAGCTCGGGCCGCGAGCGCTTCTGGCGGCGCTGCAGGTTCTCCGCCTCGAGCTCGTGCACCATGCGCCGGAGGCGCTCGTTCTCGGTCTCGAGCTCGGCCATCTGGCCCCTGAGCTCGGAGACGGCCGCCACGGAGCTGCGATCGCTGCTGCCCGACATCGCCGCCAGGTCGGCCCGGGCCTCGGACTTTCCGGAGGAGGTGGCCTGCTCCTGGACCTTCCTGGCGGTGGAGCCGGTCGAGAGCACCTGCATGTCCCGGCTGCCGTCGCGGTAGACGGTCACACCCTTGCAGTTGAGCCGGTAGGCCAGGCGGTAGATCTCCTCGACGTACTCCTCGCTCGCGTCGTTGGCGAAGTTGCAGGTCTTCGAGATCGCGCTGTCGTTGAACTCCTGGAATGCCGCCTGCATCCGGATGTGCCACTCGGGCCGGATGTGGTTGGCCGTGACGAACACCCGCTGCCACTGCTCGGGCACCTCGGGGAAGGCGATGTGCCCGGCCTCGGCGATGCGGCGCATCAGGTCCTCCGAGTACCAGCCCTCGCGCTTCGCGATCGCGACGAAATCCTCGTTCACGTCCGGCATGAGCACGCCGGCCTGGTTCCGCATGAATGCCACGGCGAAGAGCGGCTCGATCCCCGAGCTGCAGCCGGCGATGATCGAGATCGTGCCGGTCGGCGCCACGGTGGTGACGTTGCAGTTCCGGAGCCGGCGCATCGGACGGATGCGCTCGCCCTTGGGGCCGCGCGCCGCGGTCTGATCGGGCCCCCAGATGCTGCGCTCCCACTCGGGAAAGACGCCGCGTTCCCGGGCCAGCCGCTCCGATTCGACCTTGGCTTCGTCGTCCACGAACTGCTGGATCTTCCGGCCGAGCGCCACGCCTTCGTCCGAGTCGTAGGCGATGCCAAGTTTGACGAACAGGTCGGCCAGCCCCATCACGCCGAGACCGATCCGCCGGATGCGCTGGGCGAGCTCGGTGATCTCCGGCAGCGGGTATTGGTTGGCGTCGATGACGTTCTCGAGGAAGTGAGTCGACAGGTGCACGACCAGGCGCAGGTGGTCCCAGTCGATCGCGCCGTCCCTTTGCTCCGCTCGGGGCAGGCTCTTCACGAACGCGCCGAGGTTGATCGAGCCAAGGTTGCAGACGTCGTACGGCAGGAGCGGCTGCTCGCCGCAGGGGTTGGTGGCCTCGTACGAGCCGAGGTGCGGCACCGGGTTGTAGTAGTTGGCCTTGTCGATGAAGAACACGCCCGGCTCGCCGGTCTTCCAGGCGCCGTGGATGATCTTCGACCAGACGCCGCGCGCGTTGAGCTGACCCACGACCTTGCCGGTCTTGGGGTGCCGCAGGTCGTACATCCCGTCGTCCTCGACCGCGGCCATGAAGGCGTCGGTCACGGCGACGGAGATGTTGAAGTTGGTGATCTTGCTCGTGTCGTCCTTGCAGGTGACGAACTCCATGATGTCCGGGTGGTCCACGCGGAGGATGCCCATGTTGGCGCCCCGCCGGGTGCCGCCCTGCTTGACCACGTCGGTCGACGCGTCGAACAGGCTCATGAAGGAGACCGGGCCGGACGCCACGCCCATGGTGCTCCGGACGATGTCGTTCTTGGGCCGGAGACGCGAGAAGCCGAAGCCGGTGCCGCCGCCGCTCTGGTGGACCAGAGCCATGGCGCGCAGGGTGTCGTAGATGCCGCTCTTGCCATTGGAGAGGGCGTCGTCCACCGGGAGCACGAAGCAGGCGCTCAGTTGGCCGAGCGGCCGGCCCGCGTTCATGAGCGTGGGTGAATTGGGTACGAACAGCCGCTGCGCCATGAGGCCGTAGAAGGCGGTCGCCACCTCGTCCACGGCGCTGACCGACACGCCGTAGCGGCGGTCGGCCTCCGCGATCGTCCGGGCGACTCGCCAGAACAGGTCCTCGGATGTCTCGACCGGCTTGCCGGCCTCATCCTTGACGAGGTATCGCTTCTCGAGGACGGTAATGGCGTTGGGCGACAGCGAAAGCGCGTCCCGTGGGGTGGACGATTTCATGGAGCTCCCCGCAAACGATATGGAAGAGAAAGGAGTGCAGAGACTGCACTACGGAACCGTCGAGCTCAGCGACTGCCACGACCACCCTGGCCTGTCCCGCATCGACCGTCGGACCATCCGTCAGCCCCAAAGCGGAAGGCCAAGGTAGGGGAAGCCGGGAGGCGGCACAATAGCGGCGAAAAATCGCATAACGACGCGAGATCAGGGTTCCCACATCACAAATATAACCCCTTGTATCGGTGTGGATTAAGTGGATAAGATGTGGCTGCGATGTGGGCAGCGACACCAGTGCGCGCAGTGGTGAGACAGCGGCTGCGGCGGACAGGCGGACGCGAAGGTCGGCGGTCACCATCATCTACTGTCAACCGTCATCCCGAGGAAGCGAAGCGATCGAGGGACCTTGCCCGGGATGGCTCAAACCATTCCCCGGCAGGGTCCCTCGCTCCGCTCGGGATGACATGACATGGCGACATCTCGGACTGACACCGCCCACCCCACATCCCGTCCGCCCGTCCGCCCGTTCGCCCGCCCGCCTGCCCCCTACCCGACCACCGGAAACCGGCCCGCGCGATGCGCCCGGGCCTGCTCGACGTAGTGCGCCCACGTCGAGGCGATGCGCTCGGTGAGGGACCCGTCCACCGTGCGCACGATGCGCCCCGGCACTCCCATCACCAGCGATCCCGGCGCCACCTGCATGCCCTCGGGGATTACGGCGCCGGCCGCGACGACGCTGCCGGTTCCGATCCGCACCCCGTTGAGCAGAATGCTGCCCATCCCGATCAGGCATTCATCCTCCACCGTGCAGCCGTGGAGGATCACCCGATGCCCGACCCCCACCCGCTGGCCGACGATGCACGGGGCCCCCTCGTCCACGTGGACGATGGTACCGTCCTGCAGATTGGTCTGGGCGCCGATCGTGATCGGGGCCATGTCCCCGCGCAGCACGGCGCCGTACCAGACGCTGGCGTCGGCGCCGATGGTGACGTCGCCCATGACGGCGGCGCCGGGGGCGATGAAAGCGGTCGGGTGGATCCGGACGCTCACTTCGGCGCCGGCGGAAACAGCATCTGGGTCCAGGCCTCGACGGGCGCTCCGCCCTTGAGTGCCGGATGCCAGGTCACGCTCCAGACGAAGTTGCGCACGGCGCGCTCGAAGGTCGTGTCGTTCGAGGGCCGGAGCCGCGCCACGTCCACCGTGCGGCCTTCGGTCGAGACCTTGACCCACAGGAGCGACGGCCGCGGCGACTCGGTGATTTCGTCCGGCACCGGGACGAACGGCGCGTTGACCGGCTTCGGACGCTCGTCGAAGCACGAGCCGTCGGCGTTGTACCCGGCGCCAGGCTCGCAGTGGCCGGCAGCTCGAGGCGGCGCGGGACGCCGCGGCACGTCGGGCGAGCCGATCGGGGTGAGCTGCGGATTCACTTCGGTGATCGCGCCTGGCCGGACGACGATCGTATCGGCGTAGAAGTTGAATCTCGGCGCGGAGACGCCCACCGCATGCGGCCCTGGAGCCAGGCGGGTGACCGGCTCGCTCACCGGCTTCTCGTCGATCATCACGGTGGACCCGCGCGGCAGCCCGACGACCCGGATCCCTCCGCTGTCGCCCGACACGGCTTCGGCCAGCGGCGCCGAGTCGCTGGCGCGCACCGGGTCGGGCGCCCGGGTCGGCGGCGGCGGCGGCGTGGGCGGCGCCGCGGAGCCCGATGCCCGCCGCCCACTGTCGGACGCCAGCGTCGGCGTGCGCGCGGCGGTCGGTGTCGCGCAGCGGAGTCGTGTCGGCTGCCGTGGCGGCGGAGTCCGGGTCGCCGGCGCCGCCGGCGGCGAAGCCGTGGGACTTGTAGTAGTAGAAAGCGCCACCTCCCCCGCCCAGGATAGCCACGACGATCCAGAGCCACGCCCAACCCGATCCGGACCCGCCGCGCATGGCGAGCGAGCGGTCGGCGACCCGCCGCGGCAGGTCGCGCCGCTCGCGCGGCGTGGCGCGCCGATTGACGAGCGGTGAGTCGAGCGGGGTCGTGGGCTGGCTCACGATCGGGGGCAGGCCGCCGATCGGGCTTGGCACCGTCGGCGCGCTCGTACGCCCGCCCCCGACGGCGGCGGTCGCCGCGGCGGACGCCCGCATGGCGCCCGGCGCCGCCGTCGGCTGCCCTTGAATCGACGCCACCAGCTCCTCGCAGCTCTGAAACCGGTCGGCCGGATCCTTCATCAGCATGCGCTTGATGACCTCGAAGATCCGGCGCTCGTCCGCGGTGATGAGCGACGGGGTCGGGATCGGCTCCGTGATGTGCTTGTACCCGATCGAGAAGCTGTCCTCGCCGTCGTACGGCACCGTCCCGGTCAGGCACTGGTAGGCCACGACGCCCAGACTGTAGATGTCGCTCCGTCCGTCGATGGACTGCGCTCGCGCCTGCTCCGGACTCATGTAGTGCGGCGTCCCGATGGACATCCCGGTGCCGGTCAGTTTCTGCCCCGACGCGGCCTTGGCGATGCCGAAGTCGGTGAGCAGGCACTGCCCGAACTCGTCGAACATGATGTTGTCGGGCTTGATGTCGCGATGGACGATGCCGCGCTGGGCCGCGTAGCCCAGCGCGCCGCCGGCCTCGAGCAGGAGCCGCCGAATCTCGGGTGGCGTGAGCTTCTTCCGCTCCTGCAGCACGGTCGAGAGCGAGCCGCCGCGCAGGAACTTCATCACGAAATAGATGACCCGGCCGGAGCGGCCGACCCGGTAGATGGCGATGATGTTGGGGTGCTCGAGCTGGGCCGCGGTCCGGGCCTCTCGCTGGAAGCGCTCGACGAACTCGGCATCGAACGCCAGCGAGAACGGGAGGACCTTGATGGCTACCTCACGCTCGAGCTGGCGGTCTCGCGCCCGGTAGACCAGCGCCATGCCGCCCCGGCCCAGCTCCTCGATGATCTCGTATTCGGCCGACAGCGCCTCGCGCACGAGATCGGTTTCCTGGAGCGCTCCCGTGGCGATGGCATGCACGGGAGTCGTCGCCATGAGATCGAGGCCGCAGGAGGGACAGAACTTGGATTTACCTGTGATCTCGCTGCCGCAGCGGGAGCAGAACATGCGCGCAAGCTACCCTTCCCACGGGGGGAGTCAAGCGGATTGTCATGGCGTATCGCGAGAGCCGTTGCGGACGGCACGGGCACCCCGGTCCGGAGGTTTCGCCGGCCCCAGGAGGCTGCATGGCACGCGCCATGCAGCCGGCTGGCCAGGCACGCCGGTCCTGGCCGGCGGCCCTTCCCCCGACAACCACAGCGCGACCGGAGAGCCCGTGGTCCCGTATCACACGATCGCCTTCAGCCAGCAGAAGTTGCGCGCCGCCCTCCGGCGGGCCGCCGGGCAGGAGCCCGCTTTCACCTACGGGTTCGTGGTCCATTCCAGGCGGTACAGCGACCATCCCACGCTCGGGCTGATCACATTGAACGGCGAGAGCCTGCAACTCAATGAGCGCCTGCTCAAGGCGCTGGACGGCGCCGCGCTCTGGCTCTTCGGGCACGCCCGGATCACGCTCGGGTCGGGCACCGCGGTCCAGGGATCCGACAACAGCAAGGCCGATCCGATGGACCGGCCGTTGGCCTCGCTCCTGATGCACATCGCCACCTTCGACACCAACGCCGGCGTCACCCAGCACCTGGTCCAGGTCGAAGCCCAGGTCAAGGCGGAGACCCTGGTTCAGCCGCTCCTGGTCCTGACCCACGCCCGGCCGAACGCCTGGCCGCTCTAGCTCGTCGCTACTCCGCCACCACCAGGAAGGGCCGGGTGCGCTGGTCCTTCCTCCCCTCACCGTCGGTCACCGTCACCTCCAGCACGTAGCTGCCGGGCTTGAGCCGCTCGAGCTGCAGTCCGCGATGCGCCGACTCGAGCGTCGCGCTGGCCCGCGCGTCGAACTTGAGGCTGAGCGCCGCGCCGCCCCCGCCGAAGATCTTCTTGAAGATCCCGCCCGAGCCCCCCTGTTTCCTCACCGCCAGCCGAACCTCGTAGGGACTGTTCGGCCGGAGGCCGTCGACCTCGTAGTAGAGCTGCATTTCCTCGCTCCGCTTGAAGGTTTGGAGCGGGTTGAAGAGCACCGTGTCGGCATCCGCCCGGCGCCAGGCGAGGTTGGTGCTTCGGCTCCCGAGCACCAGGTCGCTCAGCGCAAGCGCGGTGGACGTGGCGGCACCGACCCGGACCGTGTCGCGAGGCAGCACGATGCCCGACTCCTCACCCTGCTGAATGGCGAGGCGATACTGGTACTGTCCGGGCGGGACCGGCACGGAGACGCGGCCCACCAGGTGCTCACCGTCGGGCACCGGCGCGGGGGCGACGAAGTGCCTGGTGGTGTCGAGCGAGGCCACGATCCGGCCGGTGGGGTCGCTGGCCGAGAAGCGCACGCGGACGGAATAGAGATATCCGCGCGTCACCGTCACCGGCTCGAGCCCCTTGCCCGCGATGGCGTAGGCGATCTGCACCAGGGACCCCGAGCTGTCGTGGCCCACCGCCAGCACGTCGCTCCGCACCGAGAGCTCCCGGGGGAATCGGAGCTCGTAGCTGTCGGTCCGGGTCCCGAGGGCGATGCTCGCCTGCCCCATGCGGCGCTCCTCCGACTGGTACTGGCCGCTGCCGATGGTCCCGGCCGACTGGAGGCGCTGGTAGATGGGCGACAGCTGCTCGCGGGACAGCATGAGCTGCTCGGCCACCGGATCGCCGCCGGCGCGGTCGCCCCGGAGCGCGATGGCCTGGCTGAAGCCGAGCACATCGAACAGGCTCTCGACCAGCTTGAAGTCCTGGACGTCCTCGCGGGCGACGAAGTGGAAGATGAGGTCACCTTCGGGCCGGTTATAGCGCCACGATTCGTTGGGCTCGAGGCCGGGCGCGGCATAGGTGGCGCGGGTGGCGGGCTCGCCGTGGCGGATGTAGATCACGCCGCGGTCGTCGAAGTCGCGGCTGCCCGAGCGGTAGCGTTCGACGATGTCGTAGTGCCGGTTGAGGGAGGTGAGCTGGAAATTCTTTCGGGCGTAGAACAAGCGCCGGTAGTGCTCGCGGAGACGTTCCCCGGGACTTCTGAGGTCCGCCCGGTCACGGTCGGTCCAGAACTGACGCAGGTACGCCACCCGCCGGGCGCCGGCCGTATGGTCGAACTCCCGCAGCACGCTGTCGCTGGCGATGGTCGCGAGATCGGTGCGGTAGGCGGCGACGGTGGCCGAATCGTCCGACTCCGCTCCCTCGTAGTATGGCTGCACGCCGTCGAACCGGCCGAGCAGGAAGAGGGTGCGGGCGAGCTCGAGCTGGGCGAGACTCCGTTGCGGTCCCCGCTCGAGGTAGCCGCGGAACGCGACGATGGCGGAGTCTCCGTCGCCCACCTCCCGCTCCACGCGGCCGCGGGCCAGCAGGACCTGGGGGTCCTGGGCGGCGGCCGTCCCGGCCGACCGTCGGAGCGCGTCGAGCGCCACGCCCAGCTTGATGTTGACCCGCTGCCGGAGAGCCGTGTTGGCCAGGTCGACCAGCCCGCTCACGAAGCTGGGATCCACTTCGGCGGACTTGGCGAACGCCATCGCGGACCGGGTGAGCGCGTCCTTGCCCAGCATGGTCTTGAGACCGGTGATAAATGAGATCTGCGAGTCGCCCACCCCGTACTCGGCGAGGCCCATGCCATACCAGGCGTAGGGCCAGGTCGGTTGGAGGTCGATGGCCCACTGGAATTCCGACGCGGCGTCGTCGTAGTGCGCCTGACCACCGAGATCGCCCAGCCTGAGGGACAGGAAGCCGAGCTTGACGTGAACGAAGGTATCGTTGCGATCCGCCTTCGCCGCGTCGATCATGCGGCGCTCGACGGCGAGCAGCCCGACCGAGTCCGTGGTCGCGGACAGCGAGTCGCGGAAGCGCTCGAGATCGGCGCGCTCGGCAGGGGTCTGGGCCTCGAGTCGGCGGGGAGCGGCAGCGCCGACGGTAAGCGCGACCACCAGCACGGCGAGCCGTGAGCCGTGGACGACCATGAGCAGGTTCCTCATGCGGGCCAACCGGAAGACCCCAGCCGCCGGAACCGGCGCGGCGGCGGGGAGGAATTCGCTCTAGGAGACGCCTCCACGTGGAGGCGGACCACACCGACCCTACGGGCCACACCGGCCCTACGGAGCGTGCCCCCAGTCGGCAAGGTACCGCCTGAGGCCGTCGGCCACCGCCTGGGCGTAGAGCTGCTGGCCCTGAGGAGTGCGGAGCGCATACTCCTGGTCGGGCAACGTCATGAATAATCCCTCCGTGAGCACCGAGGGCATCCAGGTGCCGCGCACGAGCGCCAGGTCGCCACGCCCCACGCCGAGGTCCCGGAGTCCCAGCCGCCGCAACAGCTCGGCCTGAATCGCCCGCGCCAGCGGCACGCTTCGCGGCTGGTTGTAGTAGACGCTGGTGCCGTTGTTGACGAACGGATTGATCCCGTCCGGCAGCGCGTTGTTGTGAATCGAAACCAGCACGTCGGCACCTGCAACCTCGGCCGCGTGCACCCGCGGCCAGAGCTCCACCGCGCTGTCCGCCACGCGCGTCATGAGGACGCGGGCGCCCGCCGCCCGCAGGAGCCGCTGCAGCTCGAGCGCGACGGCAAGGTTGGCATCGGCTTCGCGCAGACCGGTAGGCCCGCTGGCGCCGCCGGGGGGATGGCCCGGGTCCACGGCGATGAGCCGGCCGCGGAGCGGCTCGCCGGCATCGATCGCGGGCGGACGGCGGATCTCCAGCAGCAGGTCGCTCCGGTCCCAGCGCGCGCGGTAGCCCCACACCGGCTGGGCGAGCTCGAACGTGAGCGACACCTCGTCGGACGCGACCTGGCGCCAGCTCATCCGGCGGACCATCGTATCGGCGGCGCCGTAGCGCATCCAATCGACATCGCCGAGGGCACCGTAGAACGTGACGACGAGCGACCGGTCGGTTTCCTCGACCCGGAACGGGATCGGCTGGCTGAGGGGAATGCGCACGGTCGTGCGGTCGGGCTTCGAGCCGATCCGCACCGAGCCTACCACCGCCACGGGTGCGGGGTCCCCCGGCGCCAGCGGCCGGGCCTCCGCCGCGGGTACCCACGCCTCGGCGGCCTGAGACAGGCGGAGTCGGAGGTCGCCGTTCCGCCGTCCGACGACCGCCGCGCGAGTGCCGGACGGGAAGAACCAGGCGTAGGTTCCGCCCGGAAGCGCCCGGCCGACCGTCATGCTGTCCGGGGTGCCGGCCGCCGTCGTATCATCCTCCAGCTCGGCGACGAGCGGCAGGCTGTCGAGCAGCGCCACCTGCAGCGGCCAGCGCACCCGCGCCGTGTCGGCGCCGAGGATCGCCTCGACGGTGGCCCAGCCGGTGTCCGGCGACGCGAGGGCGAACGGCAGGGACAGCATCGGCCCGGGATCGGGGCCGACCGGCCGGCCGCGAAGCAATCCGACGAAGCGATCGCGCACCAGCGGTGTGCGAAGCCTCGTGGTATCGCCGTCGAAGGCTCGCACGCCGGGCGGGACCGCCAGCAGCTGCGGCTGGGGGGCGAGCGGGACGAGGGTTCCGTCGGCCAGCCGGAGCCGAACTTGCGCGCCTTCACTGGCTCGCGCATTCAACGTGAGGTACTCCCCGCGCCCGAGCCAGAGGCGTCCGCTAGGCGCCAGCGAGAGCGAGTCCACCCACACCGCGCCGGCGGTGACGCGTCCCGCGTCCGGCACGACCCGGCGCACGGGATAGACCAGCGACGTCGAGTCCGCACCGGCCCGGGCGTCGATGCGCAGCTGCATGACGCTGTCGGCCGGCAACGCGACGTAGGCGAGCCAGGCGCCGTTGGGCCAGACGCGCGCCGGCTGACCGTCGATCGTGACGGCGGCGTCCCCGCGGCCTGCGGTGCCGAACAGGAAGCTCGAATCACGAATCTGGAGCACGGCGTCCGGCGGCGGGTAGACGACATGCAGAGCGAGCGGGCCCTCCACCTTCGGCATCGCGGGAAGCGCCGGCGAGGACGAGACCGCCTCGGAATCAGGTGCTGGGGAGGGCGCGGGGAACGTCGCGGGCACCCGGCCGGCGCAGGCCGCGCCCAGCGAGCAGGAGAGGGCCGCCGCGAGCAGCGTGGCGCGGCGCAGGCTCTCGTTCAGGATCATGGCTGCAAGGTACACGTTGACTGAGACTTACGACAGACGGACGTTGACGGTCTCTCCGGGCAGGCCTAGATTCGTCACACTCCCACGTCGCCGAATGGATCATCGGAAGGAACAGCGCGAGTGACTCTCCCGGTCCAGGTTTCCGTCTTCGGCAAAACCGATCTGGGCCGGACGAGGGAGCACAACGAGGACACCTTCCTCGTGGCGGACCTCAGCACCGGGAACGCGAGCCTGCATCCCGAGGTCCGGCGCCACGAGGTGGGACCGCGCGGCTCGCTCTTCATGGTGGCCGACGGCATGGGCGGCGCCGCGGCGGGCGAGCTCGCCAGCGCCATGGCCGCCGACCTGATTTACCGCCACCTCGCCACCGTGTGGGTCGACGACGACGACCACTCCCCGGAGCGCTTCGCCTTCCGCATGCGCGAGGCGGTCGAGCTCGCCAATCAGCAGATCTACAGTTACGCGCGGGAACACCCCGAGGTCCGCGGCATGGGCACCACGGTCACCGCCGCGGGCGTCAACGGGCACGATCTGTACCTCGCCCAGATCGGGGACAGCCGCGCCTATCTGGTGCGGAACGGGGAGGCGATCCAGCTCACCAAGGATCAGTCGCTCATGCAGCGCCTGGTGGACGCGGGCGAGCTCACCGAGGAAGAGGCGGAGCAGAGCGAGCGCCGCAACATCATCCTCCAGGCCCTCGGGCCCGATCCGCGCGTGAAGGTCGACCTCACCCATCAGGCGCTGCGCCGGGGCGACACGCTCGTGCTCTGCTCCGACGGGCTCTCGGGACTCGTGCGGCGGGACGAGTTCTCTACCATGGTCCGGGAGCACTCGGAGCTCTCCGACCTGTGCGCCGCGCTGATCGACCTGGCGAACTCTCGCGGCGGGCCGGACAACATCACGGTCGTCGCCGCGCACTTCGAGGGCGACGGGCTGCCGGTGCCGGGCGAGGCGGAGGACGTGGGTTACACCGTCTACCACCTCCCTGAGACCGGGCCGGGCGAGGAGGAGACCCTGCCGGTGCCGGTGCCGGCCGCTGCCGCGCCCGTTGCGCCCCCCCTGCCTTCGGCGGCAGCCGCGGACGGGCGCTGCTGCTCACGGCCGCCCTGCTCTGCCTCATCGCCGCCCTGCTCGCGGTCTGGCTCTGACCACGCCGACCGGCGCCCGGCTCGGCGCCCGGCTGGGCTGGCTGGCCGCGCTGTCATTCGCCTCGGGTCTGCCGTACTTCTTCTTCAACGAGACGATTCCCGTCTGGCTCGCGGCGTCGGGGATGAGCCTCGCCGGCATCGGCCTGGCCTCGGGCGCCTCCCTGCCCTGGGTGCTCAAGTTCGCCTGGGCGCCGCTGGTGGACCGGCTCGGCAGCCGGCGCCTCTGGATCCGGGTGTGCCTCGCGCTGCTCGCCCTGACGACCGCCGCGCTGGCGGGCGCCGATCCCGCGCGCCATGCCGGCCAGCTCGCCGCCCTGCTGCTGTGCTACGTCACACTCTCCGCGACCCAGGACATCGCCATCGACGCCTACACCATCGAGACCACGCATGGGCGTGAGCTGGGCGTGGCCAACTCGGTGCGGATCGGCGCCTACCGGGGCGCGAGCTTCGTCAGCAGCGCGCTGCTGGTCTGGGTGGCGGGACACCGTGGATGGCGCACCGGCTTCCTCGCCGGCGCGGCGCTGCTCGCGGTCCTGACACTGGCGACGCTGGTCCTGCCCTCGCCGCGGCGCGAGTCGGCTCACCCGGCGACCCTGGCGGAGCCGATCCGGGCGCTGCTCGCGCGTCCCCACATCTGGATCGTCGTCCTGTTCGCGCTGCTCTTCAAGCTCGACATCTCGGCCATGGAGCCGATGACGAAGCCCTTCTGGGTGGCCACCGGGTTTTCGCTCGATCAGATCGCGGCGCTCACGACGGGCCGGCTTCTCGCCACGCTGGCCGGGGCGGCGCTCGGCGGGATTCTCGCGACCCGGATCGGGATCTTCCACGCACTCTGGTCGCTCGGTCTCGTGCAGTTGCTCTCGAGTCTCGGCTATGCCGCCGCCGCGGCCGCCAGCGCGGGCAAGTCGCCGATCACGGCCGCGGCGCTGTTCGAGAACTTCGCCGCCGGGCTGGGCACCGCGGCCTTTCTCGCCTTCCTCATGTCGGTCTGCGAGCGGCGGTATGCCGCGACACAGTTCGCGCTCCTGACCGCTGTCTTCGCGCTGAGCCGCTGGGCCGCGGGGCTGGTCTCCGGGGTCCTGGCGGAGCGGCTCGGTTTCGCGGGCTATTTCGTGCTGACGTTTCTGATGGGGCTGCCCGCCTACGCGCTCCTGCCGCGGATCCGGAGGGCCGGCTTCGGCGAGTGAGCGCGGGTGCGGCCGGCCCTCAGGCCATGCCGCGCGCCATGGCGGTCGCGGCCAGCACCATGAGGACCACGAGCACGGCCTGCCCGAAGCTGATGCGCGACAGCACGGGCGCGGTGGCCAGGTCCGGCGTCCCGCCGCGAGCGAGCGCGATTCGCCAGCGCACGAGCGTCACCAGGGGCAGGACCTCGAGCACCAGGATCGCGGCGAGCAGGCCCATCTTGAGCCAGAACGCGTGGCTCGCGAGGTAGTACCCGGTCGGCTTCTCGGTCCCCGCGAGCAGACGCCAGAGACCGGTCGAGATCCATAGCATCGCCGCCACGCCCCAGACCGAGTCGGCGGCGAAGGCGTGCGCCAGCGTGGCGCGATCCAGCCGGCCCGAGCCCAAGGCCCGCGCCCGGACCCAGACGGCACCGAGGCCGATGCCCAGGGCGAGCAGGTGGACAGCCGCGAGCAGCCAGCGAAGCATTGAGGCCCTCCCTGCGCGTCCAAGCCTGGCGCGAGGGCCGGCTCGGAAATGGTTCGACGTGAGCGGACGGCGGCGTTACCCCCGCACTCGCCCCAGCAGCCACCGACCCACTGCCTCCTGCATCAGTCGTTGACGGTGCCACGCCAGCAAGATCGGCGCGTCGCTGGGCAGCTCGGTGGCGAGCCGCGGATGGCCGAACAGGACGATGAGGTCGGCGTCGGGCGCGGTGTGGGCCAGCGCATCGCGCGAGGCCGCCCCGAATCCGGAGCGCCCCTTCCACGCCCGGGGCTCGGCGAACGCGAGCACCACACGCGAGCCGCCTTCGTAGCGGCCCACCCGCTCGGGGCCGAGCACCTGCCGGGTCCAGTCGCTCGGGCCGGGCGGAAACGGGCCGTCAAGATCGTCGTCCACCACGACCAGGTCGAGCGGCCCGCGCAGGTCGGGCACGCTGCCCCGCAGCATGCCCTGCGCCAGCAACGCGTCGGCCAGGGCGTCGGCTGAGTCGAACGGCCCGCGGGTCACGGGCGGCGTCGGGCTCGTGGCGACGGCGAGCGCACGCTCGTACCGCGCCAGCGACTCCGCCAGCCGCGCCGGCGGCAGGGTCCCGCTCACGAGCGCCTGCTCGAGCGCGTCGCGCACCCGCCGCGCGTCGTTCGGGTAGAGCAGCAGGTCGACCCCGGCCTGGATCGCCTCGACCGCCGCGTCCGACTCCCGCCGCCCCACCAGGGCGGCATCCATGATCAGCGCGTCGGTCACCACCAGGCCGTCGAACCCGAGGGCCTCGCGCAGCTCGGCCAGGATCGGCCCCGAGAGCGTGGCCGGCAGCCCCGACGGATCGAGCGCAGGATAGGCCACGTGCGCCGTCATCACGGAGGCAACCCCGCACTCGACCGCAATCCTGAAGGGCAGCAGATCCTGCGTCCGGAGATCGGCCGCCGGGTGCGAGACCACCGGCAGGGCGATGTGCGAGTCCACGGTGGTCCGGCCATGCCCGGGGAAATGCTTCGCGCAGGCGAGCGCACCGGCCTCCTGGCAGCCCTCGATCCAGTTGCGGACCAGGCTGGCGACGCGGTTCGCATCGTTGCCGAACGCGCGCGTCTGCACGATCGGGTTGTCGGGCAGCACGTCCAGATCCGCCACGGGCGCGAACACCCAGTTGATCCCGACCGCCCGCGCCTCCTGGGCGGTGACCGCCCCGGCCCAGCGCACCACCGCCGCATCCTCGAGCGCAGCCAGCGCGAGCGGCGGCGGAAATTGGGTGAGCCCGGCGACCTGCTGTCCGGCGCCGCGCTCGAGATCCGAGGCGAGGAGCAGCGGCCGCCCCGCGCGGCGGAGCAGGTCCGCGGTCAGCCGCCGGACCGACTCGACGGTGCCGCCGAAGACGATGAACCCGCCCACGCCGAGGTCGAGCGCATCGGCGATGCGGGCCGCCTCGTGGCCGAAGCCGTTCTCGGCGTTGGCGCGGAGCGCTGGGAGAATGAGTCGACCCGGATCGGGCCGCGCGGTGGCGGCGCTCATGCGGGCGTGATCGTGCCGAGCACCCGGGCGCCGCTGGCGCCGGTCGCGGCGGGGACGTTGCCGGGCTGGCCGTGCAGCGTCAGGTACCCGAGCAGCGCGAACGCCACGGCTTCCTTCGCGTCGCCGGGAAAGAACAGGTCACCGAACCGGCGCAGCCGGTATCCGCCCGCGCGGTCGAGATGCCGCTCGAGGGCCGCCATGAGGCCCGGGTGATGCACGCCGCCTCCCGAGGCGACCACCTCCGTCCCACCTGGTGTCCAGCGCTCCACGGCGGACGCGATGCTCCGGGCCGTGAGCTCGACGGCGGTGGCCACACCGTCGGCGCCGGGCACGCGCGCGTGGAGCGCGGCCGCGTAGGCATCGCCGAACCGCTCGCGCCCGGTACTCTTGGGCGGCGGGGCCGCGAAGAACGGGTCGCCGAGCAGCTCGGAGAGCACGCGCTCGTCGGGCGTGCCCCGCGCGGCGATCAACCCGTCGCGGTCGAACGAGCGTCGCTGATCCACCTGGCGCGCGATCGCGTCGATCACCGCCACGCCGGGGCCGGTATCGAACGCCACCACGCCGTCCTCCTGCGCCCGCCGAGGCACGTAAGTCACGTTGGCCATCCCGCCGAGGTTGAGGAGCGCCCGCGGCGCATCCGGTGAAGCGAAGAGCAGCACGTCGGCCATCGGCACCAGGGGAGCCCCCTGGCCGCCGGCGGCCAGGTCGCGCGCGCGGAAGCCGCTCACCACCCGGACCCCGAACCGCTCGGCCAGGACCGCCGGCTCGCCCAACTGCCAGGTGACGGTGGGCGGCTCGTGCCAGATCGTCTGGCCATGAAACGCGATCAGCGCGAGCTCCGACGCCGGCACCTGGGTCTGCGCCAGCAGCGTCTCCACGGCTTCCACCGCCCACTCGGCGATCCGGACGTGGAGCCGGGCAAGCGAAGGCGCGTCGCCGCCGGCCAGGGCGCGGCGGAGCTCGCCCCGCTCGTCGTCGCTGTACGGTCGGGTGACGTACGCGATGAGCTCGGCGTGCGTGGGCCCGCGCAGGCGGACGAGCGCGGCGTCCATCCCGTCGAGCGATGTGCCCGACATCAGACCCACGGCGAGGGTGGCGCGCTCGTTCATCACCGCGCGCGCACCGGCGGCGGGTCGCCCACGATGGCGCGGAGGTGGCCGGCGTGCTCGGCGAGGAGCCGCTCCGCGTCCTCGCGGCCGACCGCGCGGCGGGCCATCACGATCGCGGTCTTCACGCTGCCGCCCGCGGCGTCGAGCACGGACCGGGACTCGTCGCGGGCGAGCCCGGTGGCCTCCATCAGGATGCGCTGGCTCCGGTCGACCAGCTTGTCGTTCCAGGCGCGGAGATCCACCATCAGGTTGCCATAGGTCTTGCCGAACCGGATCATCGCGCCGGTCGTGATGGTGTTCAGGACGAGCTTCGTGGCGGTGCCGCTCTTCATGCGGGTCGAGCCGGTGACCACCTCGGGACCGACCGGCACCACGATGCAGACGTCGCAGGTTTCGCGCAGCAGGCGGGACGGCTCCGACATCGACACGAGCGCGGTCCTGGCCCCGAGGGTCTGGGCCCGCGACAGCGCGGCGCGCACGTACGGGGTCGTGCCGCTCGCCGCGATGCCCATGACGACGTCGCTCGGGCCGACGCGGCGCGCATCCATCTCCCCGAGCCCGGCGTTCACGTCGTCCTCGGCGCCCTCGATCGACTTGATCAGGGCCGGCAGGCCGCCGGCGATGATCCCGACCACCATTTCCGGAGGCGTCCCGAAGGTCGGCGGGCACTCGGCCGCGTCGAGCACGCCGAGCCGGCCGCTGGTGCCCGCGCCGACATAGACGAGCCGCCCGCCGGCCCGGAACGCGGCCTCGACGAGATCGATCGCGCGCGCGATCGCCTCGCGCGCCCCGGCGACCGCCGGGGGAACGGTGGCGTCTTCGGCGCCGATGAGATCCACGATCTCGAGCGCGGAGGCGGTATCGATGCTGGCGCTGCGGGGATTGCGCCGTTCGGTCAGGCGCGGGTCGAGGTAGTCGTCAGGCACGGCTAAATTAGAATCCGTGCGTCGCCCGGGGCAACCTCCCCGGGCCGTCTCCCGCCCCGTTCTCGAGGGTCTCGTGCGCCTGCGCCGTCGGTTCCTCCCATTCCTGCTGTTCCTCCCTTCGGCCTGCGGGCGGCCCGCGGGGCCGGTTATCCCCAGTGCGGCCGCCGGCATCGCACCGGGCTGGGCCTTCACTGGCCGCGCCAGAATCACGGATGCGGCCCGCGCCATGGTCGTCTCCGGCAGCGGCATCGCGAGCGCGGTCGGACGCGACATCCTGCGCCAGGGTGGCAACGCGGTGGACGCCGCGGTGGCGGTCGGGTTCGCGCTCGCCGTCGTCCATCCCGAGGCCGGCAACCTGGGCGGCGGCGGGTTCATGGTCATGCGGTTCCGGGACGGCTCCGTACAGACGCTGGACTATCGCGAAGCCGCGCCGGCCCGTGCCACGCGCGACATGTATCTGGACGAGCATGGCGAGCCGACCGACAAGAGTGTGACCGGGCACCTGGCCGCCGGCGTTCCGGGCTCGGTGGCCGGCCTGGTCGAGGCCCACCGGCGGTTCGGCCGGCTTCCGCTCGCCGCCGTGGTCGAGCCCGCGGTTCGGCTCGCCCTCGACGGTTTCGTGGTCGACGACTATCGGAGCCGGTCGATCGGCGACGACAGCGCGCGACTCGCGCTCTTCCCGGCGTCGCGGGCCAGCTTCCTGCCCGACGGCGCGCCCCCGGCGCCCGGTAGCGTATTCCGCCAGCCCGACCTCGGCGTCACGCTCGAAGCAATCCGCGACCATGGCGCCGACGGCTTCTACCGTGGCCAAGTGGCGGATCTCATCGTCTCGGAGATGGAGCGGGGCGGCGGGCTCATCACGCACGCGGACCTGGAAGCCTACCGGGCCATCTGGCGGGATCCGATCACGATTACCTACCGCGGGCATACCATCTACTCGATGGCGCCAGCCTCGTCCGGCGGTATCACCATGGGCGAAATCCTCAACATCATGGAGGGCTACGGCCCGCTCCCGCCGTTCGGCGCGCCCGCGCTGATGCATCTCGAGGCGGAGGCGATGCGGCGGGCCTTCACCGATCGCAACACCTACCTCGGCGACCCCGCCTTCGTCCGCAACCCGACCCACCGGCTGCTCTCGAAGGCTTACGCCGCCGACCTCAGGAAGAGCATCGGTGACCGGGCGTCGCCCACCCCGGCGTTTGCGCCGGGCCCGCGGACCGGCTCGTCCACGACGCACTATTCGGTCGTGGACCAGGAGGGCAACGCGGTGAGCTGCACGACGACGCTCAACGACAGCTACGGCAACGCGGTCACCGTGACCGGCGCCGGCTTTCTGCTGAACGACGAGATGGACGATTTCGCCACTGCCCCTGGCAAGCCGAACATGTACGGGCTGGTGCAGGGCGAGGCCAACACCATCGCTCCCGGCAAGCGCATGCTCTCGGCCATGACGCCGAGCATCGTGCTGGATCCCGGGGGTCGGCTGCTGCTCGTGGTCGGAACGCCGGGCGGTCCGCGGATCATCACGATGGTGTACCACGTGATCTCCAACGTGATCGACCACCGCATGCCGCTGGCCGAGGCCGTGGAGGCTCCGCGGATGCACCACCAGGGCCTGCCCGATACGCTGAAGGTCGAGCGCGGCGGCTTCACACCGGCCACACTCGACAGCCTGCGGGCCCGGGGGCACGCGGTCGGCGCCGGCGGCTACTCGGGTGACGTCGAGGCGATCATGCGCACGCCGACGGGCTGGCGGGGGGTGAGCGATCCGAGGCGGGGGGGAGGTGGCGCGGGGTACTGAAAAAAGCGCCCGGGGGAGACCGCCCTCCCCCGGGCCGGGCTGCTACTGATTGCCGTTGATGCAGCCCTTCTGACCGCTCAGGTTGGCATACCCGGAGCCGGCGGTGAACCGGGCGTTGGACCAGTTGCCCTGGGCCTGCCAGCTCGAGCCGGATGCCAAAGTCACGATCGAGGGGAACACCCAGGCGCACTTGTCGGCATTTTCGGCGCCGCCCGAATCGAACCAGCCAAGGCCACGCGGATCCGTGATCGCCTCGGAAAGCTCGTGGGCAGTGACGTTGGCCAGCGCGGCCAGGCCTTGCGAATGGCCGAGCGACGAGGGCGAGCCAGGATCGCAGCCGCCGATGCCGTCGAGGTTCGGCATGTAGGCGACCTGCACCGGCGCGCCGTTGCTGCAGTTGCCCCAGCTGTGCCAGGCGCAGTAGTTGACGTGCCCCGCGGTGGTCGACGTATAGATGAAGTACACGCCGGCCGGGTCCGGGGCGTTGTTGGTGATCTTGCAGGCCTCGGACACGGCGCCCGAGACCGTCAGAGCCTTCGTGGGCGGCGCACTGCCATCGACCGCATGGCCTAGATAGGTCATGGTCCTCGTCACCTTGCCGTTGGTCCCGGAATACTCCGTGTTGGTGCCAGCGAAGTTGCTGCCCCCGAAATGAGTGAAGAAGTTGTCCAGCCCCGTGATCTTGTCAGCGGTAAACGTCGGATTACCAGTCCACGGCGAGCCCCAGAAAATGGCCCTCGCCTTGGACGCCGGGAGCACCGTGCCGCCATGAAAGGTCAGGTTCACCGATCCGCCCGGCTTCCGCGCGAACCCTCTCCGGAGAAACACATGCGGCTCCGGCTTCCCGTGCAGCCCGTTGTCCCCCGCTGAGAACGAGGGCTCGCTCGACGGCGAGGTCGGCGCCTTGTCGCCTTCGCTACAGGCCACCAGCGCCAGGACCGCGGCGGCGATCAGATTGCGTTTCCTCATGGTTCCTCCTCGAATCGGTCGGACTGGACTGCGGGGGACGATGTGTCACCGACGCCTGGCGAGCGCCAGGTGCCGGTTGATGATCTGCTCGAAGTCGGCGATGGGGTGCGCGCCCTGCATGGAGACGCCATTGATCAGGAACCCCGGGGTGCCGGTGAAGCCGAAGCGCTGGCCTTCATCGAGATCGGCGTTGATGACCGCGCGGATCTCGGGTGTCCTGGCGTCCCGGGCCGCGCGCGCCGGGTCCGCGCCCGCCGCGCGCGCCGCCACCGTGAGGTACGGCTCCCCCTCGGCGTCGAGCCGGTCCTGGTGGGCGAACAGGTCGTCGTAGAAGCGGTAGGCCGCCATGGGGTTCTGCCGCGCGATGGCCTCGTACATGAGGGCCGCCGGCAGCGCCACCGGGTGGGCGTCGAGCGGCGTGTGCTTCACGACGAGCCGGACGCTGTCGCCGTATTCGCGCAGGAGATTGACGAGAACGTCGCGCTCGCGCCGGCAATAGGGACATTGGAAATCGGAGTATTCGACGATCGTGACCGGGGCCGCGGGATTGCCCAGCACGGCGCGCCGCGTGATGGCCGGCGCCTTCGGATGGGCGAACTCCTCGTCGAGCCGGCGCCGTTCGGCGGCCGGGCTGGGCCCGAGGCCCTGCTGGGCTGCAGCTTTTTGCAGCGCGCGGATGAATTCAGTGGGGTGCGCCTCGATCGCGGCCAGCACGATCTCGGGATGCTTGACCAGCTCGTCCTTGAGGCGGTCCGGCGACGGGGCACAGGCAGCCAGCATCCCTGTCAGCGGCACGAGGTGCGCACACGAAAAGCGGGTCAGGCGTGCTCCGAACAAGTGCGGGTGCTGGTCCGCTGCGGCAGGAGGGGCTGTCCAAACTAGCCGGCGGCGCCGGCGAAGGCCAGCCCGGGGCGGGGACTCCGCCCCGGGCCTGGCCCCGGTTACTGTGTCGTCAGCCGGTCGTCCAGGGTCAACGTCACGGTCGTGCCAGCCGGGACCACGACGTCCCGGTCCTTGGTCTCGACGGCCCGTTGCGCGCCGACGGCGCCGCCGATGACGCCACCGATCACGGCGCCCTTGGTGCTGCCGCCGATCACCCGTCCGACGATCGCGCCGATCCCCGTACCGGCCCCCACCTTCGCGATGTCGCCGGCGTTGGTGCCGCGTCCTTGAAGGGTGGAGCGCACGCCCGAGATGGACGCGGGAAGCGGCTGCGATGTGCCGTTGATCGAGATCGACGTGGGCTTGAGCGTCAGGGTGCCCGTGGTGTCGCTCTTGTTCTCCGACTCCTTGATCGCGGTCACGGCGAGCGTGACCTTGGCCCCGGCGGGAATGACCACGTGCCCCGCCGCGTCCTTCACGTCGCTGCCGATGGTGGCGGTGACCGTGTCACCCACCTTGTTCTTGTGGGACCGAACCTCGGCGTCGGTTGTGGCCGAGAAGCTCGTCCCCGCGGCGAGGCCGCGCGCCGTCGGGGCGGGCGTTGAGGCCGGCGCGGCGGGCGATGGGGCGGGCGTAGCGCTCGGCGCCGGCGCGGCGGGCTTGGGCTTCGGCGTGGGCTTGGGGGCCGCCGGCTTGGGTGTGGGCTTGGGCGCGGGCGCCGGGGCCGCCGGCGCGGCGGTCGCGGTGTCGGCACTCGGGCGGTCGTTCAGCGGCGCCGTGGTGTCCACCGGGGCCAGCTGGAGATCCCGGCTCAGGCTGTCGGCCGAAGCGACCTCCCGCTTGTCACTCCGGCCGCAGGCCGCCACGGCCAGCAGCGTGAGCGCAGCGAGCATCGATTTCGACATCGTTTCCTCCTCGAAATGTGACTTGCAGGGGTCCCGTGACGCGGTGAAATTCCACCCTCATGAATGAGCTGCGGCCCCTTCTTCCCTACCTCCGGCCCTATCGGCGCGAATATGCCGTCGGCATGGCGCTGGTGGTGGTCTCCAATTTCTTCACCACGCTGGGTCCCAAGTTCATCGAGCGGGGCATCGACGCCCTTCGCGTCGGTGGCGACTTCCACGCCGTCCGGACAGCCGTCGGATTGCTCCTGGCCGCCGCGCTGGTCGGCGGCGTGGCCCGCTACGGCATGCGGGAGCTGCTGAACAGCGGCAGCCGCCGCGTCGAAACGGACCTCCGAGACCACCTCTACCGGCATTTGCAGCGGATGTCGGCCGAATTCTACGACCGCTACCCGACCGGCGATGTGATGGCGCGCACGACCAACGACCTGCTGGCGGTCCGGATGGTGGCGGGGCCCGCGCTCATGTACTTGGTGGATACTAGCATACGCGCGATGCTAATTGCACCGGCCATGGTCGCCATCAGCCCCCGGCTCACCGGGACGGCGCTGATCCCATTGCTCGGCCTCCCCGTGGCCATGATCTCCCTGGGGCAGCGGATCCATCGCCGAAGCCAGGCGATCCAGGAGCAGTTTGCCGGGCTGACCAGTCATGCACACGAAAACCTCAGCGGCGTGCGCGTGGTCCGGGCCTACCGGCAGGAACGGGCTGAGACCGAAAGCTTCCGGCGGCTGAGCGACGACTACCTCGAGCGCAACCTGAAGCTCGCGCGGGTGCAGGGCCTGTTCTTTCCCCTGCTCACGATGCTCGGAGGCCTGAGCGCGCTGACGGTCCTGTACACCGGCGGCCGTCTGGTCATGGCGGGTGCGGTCACGGTGGGCGCCTTCGTGGCGTTCGGAGTGTATCTCGCGATGCTGGTGTGGCCGATGATCGCGCTCGGCTGGGCGGTCAACCTGGTGCAGCGCGGCGCGGCCTCGATGGGACGAATCAACCAGCTCTTCCGGGAGCGTCCGGCTATCGCCGAACCCGACGCACCGGTCGCGCTACCGCCGCCCCGAAACGGCCGCGCGGTGGAGTTCGACGACGTGACGTTCGCCTATCCCGGTGCCCGTGGCCGCGGCGATGTGCTGAAGCGAATTTCCTTCCGGGTCGAGGCGGGGCGTTCGCTCGCGATCGTGGGCGCCACGGGCTCAGGCAAGTCGACGCTCGTGGACCTGCTGGTCCGGGCCTACGATCCGGACCGGGGCGCGATTCTGCTGGACGGGGTGGACATCCGGCGCCTGCCGCTGGCCGAGCTGCGCCGCGCCATCGGCTTCGTGCCGCAGGAAACCTTCCTGTTCAGCGAAACGCTGCGTGAGAACGTGCTGCTCGGCGCGCCCGACGACGGGCGGCTGGAGCGCGTCGCCGACGTGGCCCAGCTCACCGAGGCGCTGCCCGCCCTCCCCAAGGGCTACGACACGCTCCTGGGAGAGCGCGGGATCAACCTCTCGGGCGGGCAGAAGCAGCGCGCGGCGATCGCACGCGCGCTGGCCCAGAATCCGCCGGTGTTCGTGCTCGACGACGCCCTGAGCGCGGTCGACGCGCAGACCGAGGCCAAGATCCTGCGCGCGCTGCGCGGCGCCCTCATCGGCCGAACGAGCATCATCGTCTCTCACCGCCTCGCCGCGGTACGCGACGCCGACTGGATCCTGGTTCTGGACGACGGCCGCATCGTGGAGCAGGGGACGCACGGGGACCTGTTCGCGAGCGGCGGGCGCTACTGGGAGCTGCTGCGCCGGCAGCAGCTGGTGGAGGAGCTGGAGGAGGAAGGGGCGGTGTCGGCGCCTAGTCGATGAGCCCGAGGCTGGTGTTCGGGACGGAAGACACGCTCACCTGGGCGATTCCTCGATCCGGCCCTGCGTGACCGCATTCCATTCCGGTCCTCCGAGTCGGCGGTTAGAGCTGCTCGCGCAACACCTCGGGGGTAAATTGTTGTAGCCACCCCGCAAGGCGCGTGAACTCTCCGGTCACCATGAGCAGCCCCACGAACACCAGCAGCGCCCCGCTCAGCCGCATGACCCACGGCAGGTACCGCCGGAACCGCTGGAACCATCCTAGAAACGACTCGAGCGCGACGGCGGCGAGCAGAAACGGCACCGCCAGACCCGCCGAATAGGCGGTCAGCAGAAGGGTCCCGCGGGTCAGATCATTCGAGGTGGCGGCCAGGCCAAGGATTGCGCCGAGGACGGGCCCGATGCAGGGCGTCCATCCAGCGGCAAATGCCATGCCCACCAGGACGGATCCGACGTACCCCACCGGTTTGTGCTCCACCTGGACCCGGCGCTCCCGGGTGAGAAAGCCGACCTTGATCACGCCGAGACAGACCAGGCCGAACCCGATGATCAGGGCGCCCCCGACACGCTGCAGCCATTGCTGGTAGTAGTTGAGCGCGCGGCCGAGCGCGGTGGCGCTCGCGCCAAGGAGGATGAAGACGAGCGAGAACCCCAGCACGAACAGCAGCGCATGCCCCAGCGCCGCGCGGCGCCGCTCGCTCACCTCCGGCAAGGACATGCCGGTGAGGAAGCCGATGTAGGAGGGCACGAGGGGCAGGACGCACGGGGAGAGGAAGCTCAAGAGTCCCGCCGCGAACGCGACGGTCAGGCCGAGCGTGGCGGACTCGCTCACGGCGCTCCCAGCTCGCGCTGGCGACATTCGCGGCACACCCCATAGATCTCGACCCGGTGCCGCTGGTGCTGGAAGGCGTGCTCGTCGGCGATGACCGGCAGCATCCGCTCGAGCCGCTCGTTCTGGAATTCGACGACCCGGCCGCAGCGCTCGCAGATGAGATGCTCGTGGTACGCCTGCTCAGGCATCGGCTCGTACCGCTTGAACCCTTCGCCGAAATCGTGGGCGCGGACCAGGCCGCTCTGGATCAGGACCTCGAGCGTGCGGTAGACCGTGGCGGTGCCCACGTGCTCGCCGCGCTCCTTGAGCGCGCGGCGGATGCCGTCGACGGAAGGATGATCGTGCGAGAGCAGCACGACCTGGGCGACGAGGTCGCGCTGGCGGGTTACGGGCTGGCGGTGGTCGCGAAGGTAGCGGCGGAAGCGCTCGAGAAGGGCGGCGCCCTCCCCGCTAGCGAGGCTGGGCATCGGGCGCGGCCGCGAACCAGCTCTCGGGCGGGACCGGCACGGGTGGCTGATCGTCGTCGATCCGGCGCTGGGCGTCCTTGAGCAGCGTGGCCAGCGCCTCGACCGGCCCGCTGCCGACCTCCTGGACCGAGGCGTCGAACTTGCCCCGCTCCTTGCCCTTTACCGCGAGCATGTAGCGCGCGGTATAGATGCGGCGCCGGTCGCCGTCCACGCGGGACAGCACCGCCGTTCCCCACTCCCGGCCCTCGCGCCTGAGGGTGCTGAACACCCAGACGCCGTCCACGCTCTCGGGCGGAATCTGCTCCGCCACCGCCGCCGCCAGCCGGGCCCAGCCCGCGCCGCTCACGCCGACCCTTGCTCCCAGCGCTCGGTGTAGAACCGGAGCACGTGCATGAAGTCCTGGGCGTTGGTGACCACGCCGTAGGCCTGGTGCGTGCCGCGGTCCTTCAGCTTGTTGACCACGAACTCGGTCTGATCCACGCAGATCGTCATGAGCGGCGCCGGCGACCCGTGCGCGAGGTGGAACGCCGGGAGCATGTTGCCCACGGCGATGGCGTGCAGGGCGGTCGCCACGAAGATGGCGCCGGTGGCCTTGACCGTGTGCTCGCGCATGGCATCCTGGGCCTCGAGCGTGTCGCTGTACACGCCCGGCAGCGGGCCATCGTCGCGGATCGAGCCCGCCAGGACGTACGGCACCCGCTGGGTCACGAGTGCGTGCATGATGCCGCTCCGGAGCAGGCCGGTCTCCACGGCGCGCTCGATGGAGCCGGCGGCGCGCACCCGGTTGATGGCGCGCATGTGGAGGCCATGCCCGCCCTCGGTGGGCTGCCCGGTATTGGTCATGCCGAGCGTCGTCCCGAAGATGGCGGCCTCGATGTCGTGCACGGCGACCGCGTTGCCGGCGAGCACCGACTGGACGTACCCGTTGCGGATGAACCACTCGAAATCGGCCCGGGCGCGCGAGTGCACCAGCGCGGGCCCGACCACCCACACCAGGTAGCCGCCCCGGCGCTTCTCCTCGCCCACCCGGGCCGCGAGCTCCTCGTAGTTGACGGGCCGCTCCCGGCTCACCTCGGTGGACATGAACCGGAACTCGTTCGCGCCGTGGCCCCCGCCCAGGAACCCCTCGGCGTGGACCACGATTCCCTCGCTGCCGTCCTCCGCCTCCCCCATGGCGACGAGGTCGCCCTGCTTGAGGCGGCGCGGCTCGATGGTCTCCAGCGCGCCCCCGCGCTTCACCACGACGCAGTCCATTCGAGGCCGGGTGGGCGCGACCCACCGCCCGTCGACGTGGAGATACGTGGGCAAATTGGACGTGGAGAAGAACCCCTCCGGCAGCACGCCATCGGACGGGAGCGGCGCGAAGCGCGCCGGCGGCGCGCCCCGAAAGGGGGGCTGGGAGAAATCAGGCGTTGTCGAGGGGGAATCGGGCATACGGCGGAGGAAACTAGGTGGGCGTTGGTGGGGATTCAAGCGGCGTGTACCTTTCACGTTCACCGAGGAGACATCATGCGCCGTGCCCTGGTTCTGACGTTCGTTCCGCTCGCCGCCGCCGCCGCGCTGTCGGCGCAGGTCCCCGCCCCGCCGGACACCTCGGGCCGCGATACCAGCCGCGTCACGCAGCTCCCGGAGATCAAGGTCTCGGTCACCCGGAGCCCGGAGCCGCTCGCCCGGGTGCCGTTCGCGGTCGGCGTGGTGACGCGCACGGATATCCAGCGGGCGCAGCCCACCACCGGGCTCGACGAGGCGCTGAACAACATCCCCGGCGTCGTGGTGGCCAACCGCTACAACTTCTCGCTGGACCAGAAGATCTCGATCCGCGGGTTCGGGGCACGGTCCAATTTCGGCGTCCGCGGCGTGAAGATCCTGCTCGACGGCATCCCGCAGACGCTGCCGGACGGGCAGAGCCAGCTCAACAACGTCGAGTTCGCCAACCTCGGGCGCGCCGAGGTGCTGCGGGGCGCCAGTTCCTCGCTCTACGGCAACGCCTCCGGCGGCGTGGTCTCGCTGGAAAGCGAGCCCGCGGCGCAAGCGCCGTACGCGCAGCGCGTGCGCGCGCAGGCCGGGAGCGGGCGGCGTAACGGCGACGCCTTCTACAAATGGCAGAGCTGGAGCTCGGGACGCCTCGGCAACGCCAGCGGCACGCTCTCCCTGAGCCAGTTCAAGAGCGACGGCTTCCGGCTCCACAGCGCGGCCGAGATCCGGCAGCTCAACGCGGGCGTGGACTACGTCTTCTCCGGCACCACCCTCGGAACCTTCCGCTTCAGCGCGGCCGATGATCCCAAGGCCGAGAACCCCGGCGCCCTCACCCGCACCGAGCTGGTAGCCAATCCCGACTCGGCGGCCGCGACCAATATTTTCCGCGGCGCCGACAAGGACGTCCAGCAGCAGCAGCTCGCCCTGGGTCTCAAGCATTTCGACGGCGCCGGGAACGACTACCAGATTTCGCTCTTCGGTCTGCTGCGCGACCTGAAGAACCCGCTGGCCGCCCCGCCGCCGGGCCCGTTCGTGCCCAACGCGGGCACCTACGTGAGCATTGACCGGGTCGTGGGCGGCGCCCGTGCGAGCGCGACCCGCGCGCTCGGCGCCGGCGCCGCGGCACCGCGGCTCAGCGTGGGCGCGGACTTGCAGCGGATGCGGGATGACCGGAAGAACTTTCGCGCGGTCTCGGGGGTGCCCTCGGACAGCGTGCTGATCGACCAGCGGGAGAAGATCACCGAGTTCGGCCCGTTCGCGCAGCTGCAGTGGTCGCCCCGGCCGGAGCTGCTCCTCAACGTCGGCGCGCGGTACGACTGGGTCCGCTTCGACGTGACCGACCATCACCTCTCCGACGGAGTCGACAACAGCGGGGCCCGGACCAACAGCGATCCCAGCGCGAGCGTGGGCGCGAGCTGGTCGTTCAGCGACCGGTTCACCCCCTACGTCAACCTGTCGACCTCGTTCGAGACGCCGACCACCACCGAGCTGGTGAACCAGCCCAACAGCTCCGGTGGATTCAACACCGAGCTCAAGCCGCAGCGGGCGGTGAATTACGAGGTCGGCGCGCGGGGCCAGCCCGCCCGCGGCGTGGAATACTCCGTGGCGCTGTTTCTCGGCCGCATCACGGACGCCATCGTGCAGCGGCAGGAAGTCGGCGGGCGGGCGTTTTTCGCCAACGCGGGGAAAACCCACAACGACGGCGCGGAGGTGGGCGTGTCGGTGACGCCGGTAGCCGGGCTCCGGCTGAGCGGTGCGTACACGTATGCCCACTACCGGTTCAGCGACTACGTCGACGCCGACGGCAACTCGCTCGCGGGCAACCGCCTGCCGGGGGTGCCCGACCACTACTGGCGATTCGGCCTGCGCGGTACCCTGCCCCGGGGCTTCTTCCTGGACGCCGACCATACGCTCAGCTCCTCGGTCGCGGCCGACGACGCCAACACGGGCGCGCTGGTCGCCGATTCCTGGGGCGCGGGGGTCACCAATCTCCGGCTCGGCTGGGACGGCGACGTGGGGCTCATGAGCCTGACCCCGTTCCTGGGCGTGAGCAACCTGTGGGACCGGAACTACGTGGCATCGGTGACGATCAACGGAGCGGGCGGTCGGGTATTCGAGCCGGCGCCCCGGCGGGTGGTCTACTTCGGCGCCGAGATCGGATACCGGACCCGCGCGCCTTAGGCTCTGTCTGACGAGCGAGTCATCCTGAGCGCAGCGAAGGAGCCATGACCCAACGCTTGCCCCTTCTGCGGTCCGGGTGACTCCACACCCCTCGTCAGGCCCAGCCCAGCCGTGCCCTGCCCACCTACAGCAGCGAGGCGGGATCCCGGTCGATCACCACGCGCACGTTTCCGGCCTTCGCCAGCCGCGTCGCCCCGTAGCGGACGATCCGCCCGAGCGCCTCCGATGGCCCCTTCAGCAACACGTGCCAGCGCCAGCGATCCTTGATCCGGGCGAGCGGACACGGCGCCGGCCCCAGCAGGATCACCGGCAGCTCGTACCGCGCCAGAAGTGCCGAACACCAGTCGGCCAGTTCCGCCGCGCGCCGCCCGACCTCGACCTCGTCGGTCCCTGACACCAGCAGGTTCACCAGCGCGGTGGACGGCGGATAGGGTGGCGACTCGCGCAGGCCGCGCTCCTCGCGGAGAAACCCCACCGCGTCGTGCTGGGCCGCCCAGACGAGCGCGTGGTGCGCCGGATGGCGCGTCTGCACCAGCACCCGCCCGCCCTTCGGGCCGCGTCCCGCACGGCCCGCCACCTGGGCCAACAGCTGAAAGGTGCGCTCCGCGGCGCGGAAGTCTGGCAGATAGAGGCCGGTGTCCGCATCGACCACGCCCACCAGGGTGACGTTGGGGAAGTCGAGTCCCTTCGCGATCATCTGGGTGCCGAACAGGAGGTCCACCTCCCCTCCCTCGACCGCCGCGAGGATCCGCTGGTGCGACCATTTCGTGCTGGTGGTGTCCAGATCCATGCGCGCGAGCCGCGCCTCGGGATAGCGCTCGGCGAGCAGCCGCTCGAGCTGCTGGGTGCCGAAGCCCCGCATCTGCTGCACCGGGTTGGCGCAGGCGCGGCAGGTGACCGGGAGCGGCTCGTCATGCGCGCAGTAGTGGCAGCGGAGGCCGGGCGGCGAGGTGTGGACGGTGAGCGAGATGCTGCAGCGCGGGCATTGCCA
This sequence comes from uncultured Gemmatimonadales bacterium, assembly GCA_963711915.1. Lineage (GTDB taxonomy): Bacteria > Gemmatimonadota > Gemmatimonadetes > Gemmatimonadales > GWC2-71-9 > CAVVWJ01. The sequence goes on along the minus strand of CAVQGA010000017.1, from coordinate 50,323 downwards.
GACCTCGCCGCAGTCGGGACACTGGAGGAACGCCGCGAAGCCCCGCCGGTTGAGCAGCAGCAGGGCCTGTTCCTTCCGCGCCAGCGCGCCGGTGACGGCCGCGTCGAGCGCCTCGGACCAGGCGAGTGCCCCGGTGCCGGCCACCCTGGCCGCCACCCGCAGATCGATCAGCTCCACGGGCGGAAGCGGCCGCGCTCCGATCCGCTCGGGCAGCCGGACGAGCCGCAGGCGGCGCTCGGCGAGCACCATGGTCTCGAGCGAGGGCGTGGCGCTTCCGAGCACGAGCCGGGCGCCCTCGAGCCGGGCCCGGACGCCGGCGACGTCGCGCGCGTGGTACCGCGGGGTCTCGCCGTTCTTATAGCTGGCCTCGTGCTCCTCGTCGACCACGATGATGCCGAGCTCCGCCACCGGCGCGAACACGGCGGAGCGGGCGCCGACCGCCACCCGCCGCTCGCCTCGCCGGAGCATACGCCAGGCGTCCGCGCGCTCTCCGTCGGAGAGCGCGCTGTGGAGCACCGCGACCTCATCGCCGAAGGCGCCGCGGAGCCGGCTCACCGTCTGCGGCGTGAGCCCGATCTCCGGCACCAGCACGATCGCGCCCCGCCCCTGCGCCAGCGCCTCCCGCACCGCCTCGAGGTACACCAGCGTCTTGCCGCTGCCGGTGACGCCGAACAGGAGCGCGCCGTCGCCCGGCCCGAGCGCGTCCACGGCGGCGAGCGCGGCCCGCTGGTCGCCGGTCAGGTGGGGCGGCGGCGGAGCCGCGGGGAATGCCGCGAACGGGTCCCGGAGCCGCTCCGCGTGACCGATGCGCAGCAGCCCGCGCTGCTCGAGGGTCCTGAGCACCGCCGGGCTGAAGCCGAGCTGGCCAGTGACGTGCCGGACGAGCGCGCTCCCGCCGAGGCCCTCGAGCGCCTCGTACAACCGCCGCTGCTTGGGGGCGCGCCGAAACAGCGTATCACGCTCGAGCAGCGTGGGCGCGTCACCCGCGAGAGTGGCCACGCGCTCGGTGAGCGTGTCGGCGTCAGTGTCCGGCGGCTCGATCCGGAGCGCCACGGCTCCCACGCGCGCAAGGCGGTCGAGGACGTCCCACACCGGCCGCTTGAGCGCACGCGCGGCCAGCGCCGCCGGCGCATGGCCGCCTCGGCGGTCGAGCCACTCGAGCAGCTCGCCGGCGACGCCTCCGGGGACCTTCACACCGCGCACGAGCGACGCGACCACCTGCGATTCTCCCCACATCCCGCCGGGCAGCATCGCCTTGAGCGTGAGGCCCAGCGGGGCGCCGTAGTAGCCCGCGATCCAGCGCGCGGTCTCCAGCAGAGCGGGTGGGATGGCCGTGTCCTCATCCGGCGCCGCGAGCACGTCGCGCGGGACCGCGGCCGGCGCCGCGGCATCGGCCTCCACGACGATGCCGATCAGCTCGCGGCGGCGGACGGGGACGACGACCCGGGCACCGGGAACCACCCGGTCGCCCAGCGTCTCGGGAATGCGGTAGGTGTACGAGGATGCGAGCGGGAGCGGGAGCGCGACCTGGGCGAAGCGGTCGGTCATCTCTGCCGGACGCCGAGCCCCGGTCCGTCAGGCAGGGTGACCTGTCCGCCGTCGATCCCGGCGCCGACAAAGGGATCGGCGGCGAGAAGCGCCGCGCCATCCAGGTCCACGATGTCCACCAGCGGAGTGAAATGGGCGGCGGCCGTGATGCCGAGCGAGCTCTCGATCATGCACCCGACCATGACCATCATGCCGTGCGCCCGCGCCACGGCGATCATCCGCAGCGCTTCGCGCAGGCTGCCGCACTTGGCGAGCTTGATGTTGATGCCGTCCACCGCGCCCACCAGGGGCGGGATGTCCTCGACCGTCCGGCAGCTCTCGTCCGCGATCACCGGGATCGTCGCCCGACGGGTAATCTCGGCCAGGCCCGCGATCTGGTCGGGCGGCAGGGGCTGCTCGAGCACGGTCACGCCGTACTCCTGCAGCACCGGCAGCATGCCGATCGCCTGCTTCACGTTCCAGCCGCAGTTGGCATCGACCCGGATCTCCTTGTCGGTCGCGCTCCGGATGGCGCGCAGGATCTCGACGTCCCGGTCGGTGCCCAGCTTCACCTTGAGGATCGGGTACTGCTTCGCCTCGCCCACCTTGAGCCGGATGCGCTCCGGCGTGTCGAGTCCGATGGTGAAGGTGGATCGCGGCGCCTTGGCGGGATCGAGGCCCCAGAGCCGGTAGACCGGCACGCCGAGCCGCTTTCCGACCAGGTCGTGGAGCGCCGCCGAGAGCGCGGCGCGAGCCGCGGCGTTGCCCCGAAGCATCGTGGCCCAGCGCCGCTCGGCCTCCTCGAGATCGAACGGATCGGTGGGCATCCCCGCCACGTAGTGGTTGAGGGCGGACAGGACCGAGTCCGCCGTCTCCCCGTAGAAGCTCGACGGGGCAGCCTCGCCCCAGCCCTGGTGGCCGTCGGCGTCCTGCAGACGTACCCAGATCGTCCGATAGTCGCTCCGTCCGCCCCTCGCGATGATGAACGGATGCGTGGTGCGCAGCTCGAGGAACTCGGCTTCCATGTGCAGGTGCTGGGCCACGGGATCCTCGGGGTGACGGGGCGGGACGGCGGACGTGCGGGATGTAGACTAGGCGAGGGCCAGCACGTGCGCCAGCACCCCCTCGGCAAGGCGGGGCGGATCGTAGCCGCCCTCGAGCATCCCCACTACCGGGATGTCGGGCAGGCGCTCGCGCAGGCGGCGGGTCACATCGGCAAAGTGGTCGGGCTCGAGGGTGAAACCGCCCAGCGGGTCGCCGCGCATGGCGTCGAACCCCGCGGAGATCAGCACGAAATCGGTGGGCCACCCCGTCGTCGCGGCCTCGATTGCCGCCCAGAGGTCCTCCACGTACCGCGCCGGCGGCGCCCCCGGACCGCGTGGCACATTGAACACATTGCCCACGCCGCGCTCGTCGGCCATGCCCGTGCCCGGATACCAGGGGTGCTGGTGGAGCGAGACGTAGCGAAGCGTCGGGTCGTGCTCCATGAGCGCCTGGGTGCCGTTTCCGTGGTGCACGTCCCAGTCCACGACGAGCACCCGCTCGCTGCCCGCGCGCTGTGCGTGGCGGGCGGCCACCATGATGTTCGCGACGAGGCAGAACCCCATGCCGCGGGACGCGAGGGCGTGATGTCCCGGCGGACGCACCGCCGCAAAGGCGTGCCCCCCGCCGGCGTGCGCGTAATCGACGGCGGCGAGGGCGGCACCGGTGGCGCCGAGAGCGGCCTCCCAGCTGGCCCCGTTGAGCACCGTATCCAGGAACAGCGCGCCGCCCCCGCGCGCGCTCAGCGCCTGAAGGCTCTCGAGGTAGGCGTCGAGGGTGCACCGCGAGCAGCGCCTCGACCTCGGCGGCGGGCGCCTCGCGGATGTCCACGCGGGCGTCGCGCCGCGCCCGATCCAGCACGGCCGGAGGCGCGCAGGCGTCTCCGGATGATTCGGGCCCGGGTCATGGCGGAGGCACTGGGAATGAGTGAAAACGGGGACGGGCACAAGGCCGCTCAGGCTGGGAATTGTGGTTGAGCGCTGAGTCACCCTGAGCGCAGCGAACGGGCTCAGGATGACTCACGGCTCCCTCCGGCCGCCCCCCTACCGCAACGGCCTCCGCCGTCTCGGCAGGACAATCAGTGCGCCGTTGGGGACCAGCCCGGCCTCCGCCAGCGACTGGGCCTCGTCTCTGAGCTCCGCGCCGCGGAACTTGAGCACGTAGCCGGCGGGGTCATGCACCACCCGCGTGGCCACCAGCGCCCGGCGCTTGATCTCTGCCAGCGTCGTGGCGGACGGCAGGTCGAGATGGACCTCGTCCCACGCATCCTGCACCATGACCCGGACCGGCAGCGTGGGCGTCATGCCGGCTGCTCTCCGGCGGCCGGAAGCGTTGACAGGAACCGGTCCACCGGCTGGTCGAACAGCAGCGTGGATGCGCGGACCCGCGTGCCTCCCGGCGCCGGAACAACGGCGATCGCGATCTCCTCCCCGCCCTGGCCCCGCAGCGTGAGCCAGGTGGGGCCCTCTTTCTCCGGAAAGGCCGCCATCATCGGCACGCGCTCGGAGAAGAACCGCTTGGCCTGACGGAGCACCTGGGCGCCCTCGAGCGCGGTCACGACTTCGTACACCATGTCCCGTCCAGTGATGTGAGTGATCGGCTCAATCGGCGGCGCCGTCCGGCGCGGTGCCGGGAAGATAACCGGACGGCTCCGCGATCCGCACCGCGGCGTGGTAGCGCTTCGCGGGACGAAGCAGCGCGAGCACGCCTGGCTTCCGGCGGAGCACCAGCACCAGCTCGCCCGCGGGCGGATCGGCGGCGCCGTCGAGGACCAGAAACGCCGGCAGGGTCGCCTCGGGCGGCACGCTCACCAGGTATTCGCGCCCGCTCCAGCGGATCGGCACGACATCCGGCCTCGTGCGGACGATGCGGTCGAGAAAGACGTCGTCCTCGATCTGCCAGGCGTCATCGGCCACCGGTGCGCCGGAGAGGAAGAACGTGGGGTCGAAGGCCTCGCCGTCCTGGCGCGCGTAGTTCTCCTCCACCGCCCAGTCGAGGTCCTCGAGGTCGGGCACGCGGGCGCGCCACTCCAGATGGTGCCGGAGCTCGTGGGTGAGGGTCTCGAACGCCTCATCCCGCCATTCGAAGCCGGGCGTCACCCGGGCGAGCGCGGCGAACGACCCGTGGTACAGCACGATACGGCTCTGGATGCCGTCGGGCCCCGTGCCGGCCGCCGACGGGAGCGGAATGCACTCCCCGAGGGTAAAGATGCCGGGCCGCTCGGGGTGCGGCAGCGTGCGCGGCGAGACCACGATCTCACCCACCCCGGCGAGGAACTCCCGGGGCACCTCGCTCGACATCCGCGCGACCATGGCTTCGAAATCCGCGAGCCGCATCGGATCACCTCCGCCCCACGCGTCAATCTCCGCCGAGGCGCTCGGCGACGTACCCCGCGACCTGATCGAGTCCCACGCGCTCCTGCTGCATCGTGTCCCGGTGACGCACCGTCACCGTGCGGCCGGCCGCCGTCTCGCCGTCGATGGTGATGCCGAAGGGCGTGCCCGCCTCGTCCATTCGGCGGTAGCGCCGGCCGATGGCGCCGCTGTCGTCATAGAAGACCGGGAAGCGGCGCTTGAGGTCGCGCGCGAGGTCGGTGGCGAGCTCGGGCATGCCGTCCTTCTTGACCAGCGGGAAGACGCCGGCCTTGATCGGCGCCACCGCCGGGTGCAGGCCCAGCACCACGCGGGTCTCGCCCTCGACCTCCTCCTCGCGGTACGCGTCCACCAGCAGGGTCAGGGTGACGCGGTCGGCGCCGGCGGAGGTCTCGACGATGTTCGGGAGGTAGCGCTCGTTGCCCGCCTGGTCGAAATACTCGAGCTTCTTGCCCGAATACTCCTGGTGCCGCCCGAGATCGAAATCGCCGCGATTGTGGATGCCCTCGATCTCCTGCCAGCCGAAGGGAAACTCGTACTGAATGTCGAAGGCCGCCCGCGCGTAGTGCGCCAGCTCGTCCGGGCCGTGCTGGTGCCAGCGCAGCTTCGCCGGCGTCAGCCCGAGGCCGTGGTGCCACTCCATCCGCCACTCGCGCCAGCGCTCGAACCACTCGCCGTCGGTGCCCGGCTTCACGAAGTACTGCATCTCCATCTGCTCGAACTCGCGCGTACGGAAGATGAAGTTGCCGGGCGTGATTTCGTTGCGGAACGCCTTCCCCACCTGGGCGATGCCGAACGGGATCCGCTGGCGCGAGCTCTGGAGCACGTTCAGGTAGTTGACGTAGATGCCCTGCGCCGTCTCGGGGCGGAGGTAGACGACCGCCGCCTGCTCCTCGACCGGTCCCATGAAGGTCTTGAACATCAGGTTGAACAGGCGCGGCTCGGTGAGCGTGCCCTTGCTGCCGCAGACGGGGCACTGCGCGTCCGGCTGCCCGGGTGTGCCCTTGATGCGGGGGTCGTCGGCGCGAAAGCGATTCTTGCAATGCCGGCAGTCCACCAGGGGATCGGTGAAGCCGGCCACGTGGCCGGAGGCCTCCCACACGCGCGGGTGCATGAGGATCGCGGCGTCGAGGCCTTCGATGTCGTCGCGGGCGTGGACCATCGCGCGCCACCAGCGCTCCTTGACGTTCTTCTTGAGCTCGACGCCGAGCGGGCCGTAGTCCCACACCGAGCCGAGGCCGCCGTAGATCTCCGACGACTGAAAGACGAATCCCCGGCGCTTGCAGAGGGAGACCAGCTTGTCCATCACGGTGGTGTCGGCCATGGGGGCACGTCGAGGTTCGGTGAGACGGCGGGTGCTCCGGAGCGAGGAAAATAGGTCCGGCGGGGGCGGTAAGGAAGCGCCGAACCGGTGGTTGCGGCCGCGAGTGCCGCGGACTACGTCTGTGATGTGCAAAAGTGTCTGCAGAACCCCTTGCCCGCCTGCCCGGCCACCTAAGCCCTTCGGCCCGCTGGGACCCATTTCGACCCGTCCGCCGGTCACCCCCGCCTCAGTGCTCACGGCCCCTCCCGCCCGGGAGGGGCCTCGGCTTTTCCCCCGTTTCTCATCTTCCCCCAGATGGCGCTTTCTGCCTCCGATGACACTGTGACTCAACACGTAAACAGCTGATAGTCGTCGGCTTAGACCTTCATGTACGGTGGCGGGGATCTTGCTCCCTGCTCTTCGACCGCCTCCACCGCGAACCCCATGACCCACGCGCAGGAAGGTCCAGCCTCGAGCTCTCCCCCGCCGGGCCCGCGCTCGGTCGCCACCCTGTCGCGGGACCTGGCCGACTTCCTGGTCGAGTTTTCGATCGTCCTCCACAAGCGCGCCATGTATCCGGTGGGTCACCCCCATCTCGAGGACTCCACCGAGCGCTTTGTGACCCGGGTCGAGTCCCTGCTGGCGCCGCGTGACTCGCTGGCCATCGGTGTGGCGCGGCACCAGCTCATCGTCGCCGGCACCGCGACCAGCCCGCGAAACGCCCTGCTGAGCGACCTTGCCCGCCGCCTTCACCGCCACCGAATCGCGACCCTGCGCCTGGAGCGGGGCATCACGCTCGAGGAGGTCACCGGGCTGCTCGCGGCGTTGGCGCAGGATCCGAAGACCGATCCGGGGCCATTCGGTCTCCAGCCCGGCGCCGGCGCCGGCTGGTCACACCTCAAGCTGCAGCCCCCCGAACTCAGCCGGATCTTCCTCCATGACGACGACGACGACGAGACCGAGTCCCAGTCGCCGGGCGACGCGCTCTGGCTGGGGCTCGCCCACCTGGCGCTGTCGGCCGACGGCAGCACGACGGACGATGCGGAGGACCCGCAGCTCGTCGCCCGGGCGATCGACGTCCAGCCCGACCAGACGGCGTACGACCGGGTGGTGCTCGACTACCTGGGCCAGATCGCGGATGAGATGTCCGGCCGGCAGGGCGCCTGGGAGCCCCGGATTCGGGAGCGGGTTTCGCGGCTGGTGTCGTCCCTGAAACCGGAAACGCTTCGGCGCGTGCTCTCGGCCGGCGCCGACCACGCCGAGCGGCAGCGCTTCGCGCTGACGGCGGCCGAGGTCCTCGCCGTGGATGCGGTGATCGAGGTGGTCGAGGCCGCGGCGAGCACCACCGGCCAGACGATCTCGCACCAGCTGCTTCGGCTGCTGCACAAGTTCGCCCACCACGCCGAGCAGGGGCCGCCGCAACTCAGGGCGGAGGCGGAGTCCACGCTCCGGCGCAACGTGGCGCAGCTCATCACCGAATGGGACCTCGAGGATCCCAATCCGGGCGGATACACCGCGGTGCTGGACGGCATGGTTCGGCAGTCGCCGGCGAGCACCGAGCTCGAGCAGGAGCGGCTCGACTGCGAGCCGGAGACGGTGTTGCAGATCGCGCTCGAGACCGACTGCGGCGGCCCGCGCGCCTACCTGGCCTTGGACGCGATGCTCACGGCGCGCCGCCTGCCCGAGGCCGTGGCGGCCCTGCGCGACGCGCCGGGCGCTCCCAACGCCACTGCCGAGGCGATGTGGCGGCACATCGCCACCCCTGCCCGGCTGCGCGCCGAGCTGGGCGCGCCGCAGCTCGACTTTCGAACGATCGAAAGTCTCGCGATCCACCTCGGTCCGATGGCAATCGAGCCGCTGCTCGACCTCCTCGAACACACCGGGGATCGCTCCGCCCGGGCCCGGACCCTCCAGCTGCTCGCGTCGATCGGTCCGTCGGTGGCACCCGCCGCGGCGGCGCGCTTCAAGAACGCCCCGTGGTTCGTCCAGCGAAACCTGCTCGTCCTGCTCCGACTCCTGCGGGTGTGGCCGCCGGGATTCTCGGCCGTCACCTACGCGCGTCACGCCGAGCCGAGACTCCGCCGCGAAGCGTACAAGCTGCTGCTCGAGTTCCCGCCCCACCGGGCGTCCGCCATTCTTCACGGCCTCGAGGACGAGAGCCCGGAGATCGTCACCCTGGTGCTTCGTGGGGCGGTCGACGGCTGTCCTCCCGAGGCACTCCGCGCGGTCGAGCGCTTCGCCGAGGACTGGCGGCGGCCGGTCGAGCATCGCGCGCTCGCCGTTCGCGCGCTGGCCGGATCCCACGGTCCCCACGCACTGGCGCGCCTGTTGGAGCTGGCCGCGACTCGCCGCCATTTCTTCGGCTGGCGGCTCGAAGCCAAATCACCGGTGGTGCTGGCCGCGGTCTCGGCGCTGGCCCGGCACTGGGCCAGCCACCCGCAGGTCGCAAGCCTGCTCAAGGCCGCGCGCGAGCACGAGGATCCGGATATCCGCCTGGCCGCCGGCATGCGCTTCGTATGAGCGATCCCGTCCGGTTTCTGACCGCCCTCTCCCACGCGCTCTCGACCCTCGGCCTCTATGGCGACGATCACCCTGCGGCGCGCCGGGCGGCGGACGCGGCGTACCGCCAGCTCACGGACCTCCAGCGCGACCGACCCACGCTCGGGTTCACGTTCCTGCCGGACGAGGTGCTGTTCGGCCGCGAGCTGGTGGCGGAGCTCGAGCGCTGGGAGTGGAGCGCCCGCTTCTCCCAGGGCGGGATCGAGCGGCTCGAGATCGCGGGCGCGGTCTCGGAGGACCAGTTCGCCCGATTCCTCAGCCACGCCGCCTCGAGCCTCGGACTCTCCGGGGAGGCCCGCGCCGATCTCTGGCAGGACGGCCCGGAGGGGATCCGTTTCGGGCGCGTCCGGCTGGAGGACAAGGACAGCGCGCCGGTCCGGGCGGAGCCGCTCCCCGTCGCCACGCTGAGCTACTCGCTCCGCGAGGAGCGGGACGCGGTGAGCTGGATGCACGACGAGGTGACGGCCGGCAAGTCGCTCCCCTTGCTCGAGGCCTACGGCGTGGTCCGCTCGCTCTCGATGGCCATGCACGGCGGCCAGGCGATGGTCATGCCGCTGCTCCAGCTCAAGGAGTTCGACCAGTACACCACCACCCACTCGATGAATGTCTCGGTCCTGACGATGGCGCTCGCGGAGTACCTCGGCCTGGCACCCGCGGCGGTACGGGGCTTCGGCCTGGCGGGGCTGCTGCACGATCTCGGCAAGGTGCGCATCCCGCGCGAGATCCTCTCGAAGCCTGGCAAGCTCACGACCCCGGAGCGCGCGGTGGTGGAGGCGCATCCGGCCGACGGCGCGCGCATGATTCTCGAGGGCGGCGAGCCGCTCGACCTGGCCGCGGTCGTGGCCTACGAGCACCACCGCTGCCACGACGGCGCGGGCTACCCCCACGCCCACTACCCGCGCCAGCCCCACCAGGCGAGCCGCCTGGTGCACGTCTGCGACGTGTACGACGCGCTCCGCACCCGCCGCCCGTACCGTGACGCCTGGTCGTCCACCCAGGCGCTGGAGTACATCCACGAGCGCTCCGGCGCGGAGTTCGATCCCGCCATGGCCACCGCGTTCACCGATATGATGCGGCAGTGGGACGACCGGATCGCGGTGGAACAGGTTGCCTGAGCGAGCGCTTCGCTCCCCAGATGCCTGGATCTGACGGGCGGGAGCATCCAGCGGACGCGCGGCGGCGTCGGCACCGCCGGCGGAACGGGCAATCTGAAACGCGACGCGTACAACGCCCGCGCGTACGCCGGGTGCGCCGGGCGGCTAGGCCCTCCCGGTCGCCTGGCGGCCGGCCTGGGGCGCGGCCGGCCGCCGCCGCGCCAGGATGTCGCGCACGATCAGCTCGCCGTGGCCGCGCGAGTTCTCGATGAAGAGCCGGTTGGCGTCGTTGCCGCTGGCCATGACTCCGGCCAGATAGACGCCCTCCACCGGCGTGGCCATGGTGCCCTCGTCGTGGGCCGGGACGCCCGTCGCCTCGTCGATGGCCACGCCGAGCCGGCGGAGGAGCGACGTGTCGGCGTGGTAGCCGGTCATGGCGAGTACGGCGTCGGCCGGCAGCCGCTCGACCGCGCCCGTGGCGTCCGAGATCACCTCGACCTCCGTCGGCGTGATCGCCCGGATGCGCGAGCGCCAGCGCGCGGTGATGCTCCCTTCCTTCACGCGATTGGTGATGTCCGGCAGCACCCAGGCTTTCACCGTCCGATCGAACCCTTCATTGAAGTGCACGAGCGTGACCGTCGCCCCGGCGCGCCAGCACTCGAGGGCCGCGTCCACGCTGCTGTTCCCCGCCCCGATCACGATGACCCGGCGATGCCAGTACGGGTGCCCTTCGACGAAGTAGTGCGAGACGTGCGGCAGGTCCTCGCCCGGGACGTGCAGGAAGTTCGGATTGTCGTAGTATCCGGTCGCGAACACGATATTGGCCGCGCGGTAGCGGCGCGCGTCGTGCGCGCGCACCGCGTGGACGCGAAAGCTCCCGTCCGGCTCGCGCGTCACCTCGGTCACGTCCTCGCCGGGCCGGACGTCGAGCCCGAAGTGCTCTGCCACGCGGCGGTAATAGATCAGCCCGTCGGCGCGGGTGGGCTTCTCGTGGCTCGCGATGAAGGGAATCCCGCCGATCTCGATCCGCTCGGGCGTGGAGAAGAACGTCATCTGCAACGGATAGCGCTCGATCGTGGACACGATGGTCCGCCGGTCGAGCACCACGCACGAGAGCCCGGCCTGCGTCGCCGCGATCGCGGCGGCCAGGCCGCAGGGCCCCGCGCCGATGACGACGACCTCGGCGGTCTCCGTCATACCTCGATGATCTGATCGCGCCGGGTGCCGACGCTGACGTAGCGGACCGGCGCGCCCGAGAGGGCCTCGAGCCGGTCGAGGTAGGCGCGCGCCGCCGAGGGCAGGTCGGCGAGCGTGCGCGCCCCTCCCGTCGGCTGGCGCCACCCCGAGTGGACCTCGTACACGGGCTGGACCCGGCCCAGGGCATCGGCCTCGGCCGGGACCTGGTCGCAGACCTCTCCGTCGAGACGGTAGGCGGTGCACACGGGGATGTCGGCGAACGAGTCGAGCACGTCCAGCTTCGTGACGGCGAGCGCCGTGAGCCCGTTGACGCGGACGGCGTAGCGCACCACGGTCGCATCGAACCAGCCGCAGCGCCGGGGTCGCCCCGTGACCGACCCGAACTCGCCGCCCAGCTCACGGAGGCGCTCGCCGAACGGCGACTCGGCCTCGGTGGGAAGCGGCCCGTTGCCCACGCGCGTGGTGTAGGCCTTCACCACGCCGAGCACGTGGTGGATAGCCGTGGGGCCGATGCCCGCCCCCACCGCCGCGCCCCCCGCGGTGGTGTTGGAGGACGTGACGTAGGGATACGTGCCGTGGTCCACGTCCAGCAGGGCGCCCTGCGCACCCTCGAGCAGCACGCGTTTGCCACCGAGCAACCCGCGGTGCACCAGCAGACCGGTGTCGGCGGCCAGCGGCAGCAGTCGCGGCGCGAGCCGCTCGAGCAGCGCCACGTGCTCTTCCAGCGAGCCGCGCTCGGCGCTCCCCATCAGCTCGAGCAGGCGGTTGGCGCGCTCGACCCGGTCGGCGAGCAGCGACCGCGCGCAGTCGAGGCGTCGGAGGTCGGTGACCCGGATGCCGCGGCGGCCGTACTTGTCCTCGTAGGCCGGCCCGATTCCGCGCCCGGTCGTGCCGAGCTTCTGGCTCTTCTCGCTCGCGGCGTCGAGCAGCTTGTGAAAGGGCAGGACGAGGTGGGCGCGGTCCGAGACGAAAATCCGGCCGGCAGTGACGATCCCGCGGGCCGCGAGCTGGTCGAGCTCGCCGAAGAATGTCTCGGGCTCGAGCACGACGCCGTTGCCGACGATGCAGGTAACGTTGGGGTGGAGGATCCCCGAGGGAATCTGGCGCAGGATGAAGTGCGAGTCGCCGATGACCACGGTGTGGCCGGCGTTGGCGCCCCCCTGATACCGGACGACGAAGTCGGCCTGCTCAGCCAGAACGTCGACCAGCTTGCCCTTGCCCTCGTCTCCCCACTGCGCTCCGACGACCACCATACAGGTGGTCTGACCGTCGAACATGCCGGATCTCCCGATGGCCCAATGAAAAGAGCCCCTCACGGGGCTCCAGAATCCTCGGGCAAACCTATGCTTGCCCATGCCAACAGTCAATTCGCCACGAGGGCGCGTCCGACGCGTTCCGCCGTCTCGAGCGAGAGCCCATCGGGAGTGTCCGCGGGCGTGTGAATCGTGCGCAATGTCCGCCACGTCAGCCGTCCGATAGTGATGGCCGCCACGCCGGCGCGCGCGAACGGCAGGCTGTCGGTGAGGATGCCCACCGGCAGCCGGCGGCACCGTCCGCGAAGCCCCGAGCCGGCCAGCCTGGGAGCCTCGCGGCCCGCGAGCGCGGCGCCGCGCGCGTCGTGGCTCACGAGCGCGAGCTCGCCCTCCTGATCGATGGTGTCGAGGTTCACGACTTCGGCGCCGCGGAGCAATTCGCCCGCATGGGCGACGAAGACGCGCGCGCCCACCAGTCCGAACTCTTCGCCGCCGGTAATGAGAATTCCGGTACCCGCTTCCCGGAGGCCCTCCGCCGCCGCGAGCGCCCCGGCGACGCCGGTGCCGTTGTCCCGCGCTCCGGCCGACGTGCCGCGGAGCCTCCCGCGGCCGGCCAGCGCCCCCGCCACCACCGCGAGCGCCGCGCCCACCCCCGCGGACGCGATCGGGATCGGTCCGCCGAGCCGCGCGAGGGCCAGCGCCGCGAGGGCCGCGCAGGCAAGCCCGATCACCCAGACCGCGATCAGCCGTCCCGCCATCGACTGCGCCTGCGCCTTGGTGTCGAGATGGGCCACGATCCAGCGCCGAACCGGCGCCCCGCCGCGCGTGGCGATCAGGTTGGCGTCCTCGCGGCGCGCCCCGCCCAGCCGGAGCCAGCCGAGGCCCACCCCCAGCGCAGCCGCCACGAGGAGGCCCAGCCCACCGGAGAGGAGGAGAGCGGCGGCCCAGGAAGGCGCGTTCGCGCCCGCGAGGAGAGGCAACAGCAGGAGTGCCAGGCCACCGAGTCCCGCGCCGAAGAGCGGAAAGCCGTTGAGGCTGCCCGGCGAGAACGCGAACGGCTGACGCTCGATCCGGTAGCCCAGGGCGGTCAGGTGGGCCGCCACGAGATCGCGCGCGGCGGCGGCGGCCGGCGTACCGGCCTCGCGCGGGAGCGCCAGAACCTGACGCATCGTCTCGTCGAGCGAAGGCACGGTGCCCTCAGGCGGAGGCGGCCTGCTTGGAGCCCTTCTTGGCGGGAGCCGGCGTCAGGCCGTCGGTGAGCGACAGCGCCGCCTTGCCGGTGTCGGCGGTGATGAGCCCGGCCTCGATCAGATCGCGCACGTGCTGGTCGAAGGTCTGGGTGCCGAGCTGCTTCCGCCCGTCGGCCATGTGCTTGCGGAGCTCGGCCGAGCGCTTGGCGTCCTTGAGACATTCGCGGACGGCCGGCGTCGCGACCAGAACCTCGACCGCCGGCACCCGGCCCTTCTCGTCCTTCTGCGGCAGCAGCTGCTGGGAAACGATCGCCCGGAGCGCCTCCGACAGGCGCATGCGGCCGATCTCGCGCTCCTCGCGAGGCAGTGTGGTGAGGATCCGGTCGATGGTCGTGACGACATCGGGCGTCGGCATCGAGGCGATGACGAGCCGCCCGGTCTCGGCCCCCTTGATGGCCGTGTCGATGGTCTCGGCGTCGGCGATCTCGCCCAGCACCACCACGTCCGGATCCTGCCGGAGCGCGGCACGGACCCCGATCGTGAGACTCTCGGTGTCCACCCCGACCTCGCGCTGGGTGATCGAGCAGCTCAGATCGCGGTGCAGGAACTCGATCGGGTTCTCGATGGTCACGACGTGCTTGTGCTGGGTACGGTTGATGTGGTGGACCATGGCGGCCACGGTGGAGCTCTTGCCGCTGCCGCTCACGCCCGTGACCAGGACGAGTCCGCGCTCCGACTCCGCCACCTGGCCGAGCACCTCGGGCAGCCGAAGCGACTCGAAGGTGGGGACCGTGAACGGGATCACCCGCATCACGATCATGAACGACGACCGCTGGCGCAGCACGTTCACCCGGAACCGGCCGACGCCGGGCATGCCCCACGAACAGTCGAAGTCCCGCAGCCGGTCGATCTTGGCCCGGTCCTCGTCGCTGCTGATCAGTTTGAGGGCGATCGCACGGGTCTGGTCGGGGGTGAGCCGCTGCTTGGTGAGCGGCACCAGCTTCCCGTTGATGCGGGCCCGGAAGACGTCACCGGCCTTGATGTGCAGGTCGGATGCGCCCCGCTCGACCGCCGCCTTGATGATCTTTTCCATGCTCGCCCCGTCAGGTGGGAAGTGCGGGCCCGCGCCCGGCCGCGGTCATGACTCCTCCGCCGCGCTCAGCAGGACGCGCGGGGCCGGCATGAGGCCCATGCGTCCGCGCACCTCGCGCATCGTGTCGGCCGCGAGGCGCCGCGCGGCCGCGGCGCCGTCGCCCAGGATCTGGTCCACCACGCCCGGCTGGGCCTGCAGCTCGAGCGCGCGCTCGCGAATGGGCGCCAAGGTTGCGATGATGTTGTCCGCCAGTACCCGCTTGCAATCGAGGCATCCCCAGCGCGCTCCACGACAGTTCTCCGCCACCACGGTCACCGTGTCGGGTGGTGAGAAGTACTTGTGGAGGTGGAAAATATTGCAGATCTCGGGCGTTCCCGGGTCCTTCCGGGTCACGCGAGCCGGATCGGTTTTCGCCGGCCGGAGCTTCTGCCAGATCTCCTCCGGGGTGTCCATGAGACCGATCGTGTTGCCCAGGCTCTTGGACATCTTCGCCTGGCCGTCGAGCCCCATGATTCGCTTGGCCTCGGTGAGCAGCGGCTGGGGCTCGGGGAAGTAGTCGTGGCCGCCGCCGAACTCGGCGTTCCACTTCCGCGCGATCTCCCGCGACAGCTCCAGGTGCTGGGTCTGGTCGTCGCCCACCGGCACGAGGTCGGCGCGATAGAGCAGGATGTCCGCCGCCATCAGCACCGGATAGTTCAACAGTCCCGCCGGGATGCTTTCGAATCGCTGCGACTTATCTTTGAACTGCGTCATCCGCTCCAGCTCGCCGATCGGGACGATCGTATTGAGCAGCCACTGGAGCTCCGCGTGCTGCGGCACGTGCGACTGCACGAACAGGACCGCGCGATCGGGATCGATGCCCGACGCGAGCAGGCCGATGGCCATGTCTCGGGTGCGCTGGGCGAGCGTCGAGGCGTCGTACTTGCCCGTGATCGCATGGAGATCCACGACGCAGTAGATGCAGTCGTAGGTCCGCTGCAGGGTCACCCAGTTCTGCACCGCGCCAAGCCAGTTGCCGATGTGCAGTTCACCGGACGGCTGGATTCCCGAGAATATGCGTGGCATCCGGGCAACTTACCCGGTTCATCGGAGGGCCGCAAGACAGTGTCTGCCTTGAACTTACTGCGCGTGGCCCGGGCGGCCGCCGAGCGGGCCGCCAGCTACCTCGCCGCGGTCGAGCGGCCGGCCGACCCGAGCCGCTGGACCCTCAAGGGCAGCCGGGACTTCGTCACTGAGGTGGACCGTACGGCGGAGCGGATGGTGGCGGACGTGCTCCTGGCGGCGGAGCCCGGCAGCCGGATCGTCGGCGAAGAGTTGAGCCCGGAGGTCGTGACCGGCGGCCTGGTCTGGGTCGTGGATCCGCTCGACGGAACCACCAACTTTCTGCACGATTTTCCGGCGTATGCCGTCTCGATCGCGGCCGCGGTGGACGGGGAGCTCAAGGCCGCCGTGGTGGCGGATGTGCCGCGCGGGGAGGTGTTCGCCGCCGCCCTCGGCGGCGGGGCCTGGCGGGGGGAGCGGCGGCTGGCTGTCTCGACCATCTCCGACCCGGAGTTCGCGCTGATCGGGACGGGCTTCCCGTTCAAGGACACGACCCGGCTCGCCGAGTACCAGACGCAGTTCGGCCGCGTGGCGGCGCGCACCAGCGGCATTCGGCGACCGGGCTCGGCCGCGCTGGACCTGGCGGGTGTCGCCGCTGGCCGGTTCGAGGCCTTCTGGGAGCAACGCCTCTCCGCCTGGGACCTCGCAGCCGGGGTCCTGCTCATCCGCGAGGCCGGCGGTGTGGTGACCGATTTCACGGGCCGCCACGTTGGGGTGGAGCACAGCGGGATCGTCGCCGGGAACCCGGCGATGCATTCGTGGCTGCTCGACATGGTGACGTCGGCGTAGACGCCATCCCCAAGAGCGCCGGGACCAGGCCTGTTCACCACGATGGCGCGAAGGGGGGCCTCGTGCCCTCGTGCCTTCGTGGTGAACAGGCCAACGATCTCATCCAAACCCGAGGGACCCGCGTGAGCCAGAACATTCCCGGACCAGACGACTCTCTCAACGATTGGCTGGCGGCCCTTGCCGCGCCGAGCCCGTCGCCCGCGGGCGGCTCCGCCGCGGCGATTGCCGGCGCCATGGCCGCCGCCCTCGCGCAGATGGTGGCGGCCATGACGGGCGCCCGGGAGAAATACCGCGCAGTGCACGCCGAGGCGGCCGAGGTCGTCTCGCGGGCGGAGGGGCTCCGCGGCCGGTTGGCGGCACTGGCGACCCGCGACGCGGAGGTGTTCACCGCGTTCGCGGCCGCTCTGGCGCTGCCGAGGGGCACCCCGGCCGAATCGACCGAGCGCGACGCCGCCAAGGCTCGCGCGTTCGTCTCGGGAGCCGACGTTCAGCTTGAGCTGCTCGAGGGCCTCGTGGAAGCCGCCGACCTCGCGGAGGCCATGGCCGGGCGCGGCTTGGCGAGCGCCCTCGGCGACGCGGCCACGGGCGTATTGCTCGCGGCGGCGGCGGCCCGGAGTGCAAGCTGGGCCGTGCGGAGCAACCTCGAGGCCGCCGGTGGCGCGGATGACGGCCGCGCGCGGGCGGCGGCGTTGCTGGCGCGGGTGGAGGCGGCGGAGCGGCGGGTGGCGCGGCTGCTGGAGGAGCGGGCGGGCTGACGCTCAGGCGGCGGTGAGAATCCTGGGCCCGTCCGCCGTGATGGCGACGGTGTGCTCGAAGTGGGCGGAGAGGCTGCCGTCGGCGGTCACCACGGTCCACTTGTCCGCCAGCGTCTTGGTGACCGGACTCCCGATGGTGATCATCGGCTCGATCGCCAGCGTCATCCCCTCGCGCAGCAGCGGCCCGCGCTTGGGGGTGCCGTAGTTCGGCACCTGGGGCTCCTCGTGAAACCGGGTGCCGATGCCGTGGCCCACCAGCTCCCGGACGACACCGTATCCCGCCCCTTCGGCCACCGACTGCACCGCATGACCGATGTCGCCGACGTGGTTTCCCGCCCGGGCCTGGGCGATCCCCGCCGCCAGACAGTCCTGGGTGACCCGGAGGAGGCGCTCGGCCTCGGGCGAGATCCGGCCCACCGGGACGGTAGTGGCCGAGTCGGCGTGCAGCCCCTCGAGCTGCACGCCCACGTCCACACTGACGATGCTCCCTTCGCACAGCACGCGCCGCGTGGACGGGATCCCGTGGACGATCTCGATGTCGATCGACGTGCAGAGCGTCTTGGGAAAGCCGTAGAGGCCCTTGAACGAGGGCGTGGCGCCCTCGTGGCTCCGGATGAACTGCTCCGCCGCCGCGTCGAGGTCCTCGGTCGAGAGCCCCGGACGGACGATCTCGCGCATGAGCGCGAGCGCCCCCGCGACGATACTGCCGGCCCGGGCCATCGCCTCGATCTCGCGCGGCGACTTGAGCGTGATCATGCTAGCGCCCGAGGGCCTGGTGCACGCGCTCGGCGATCTCCTCGATCGTGCCGACCGCGGGAATCCGGCGCACCGCCTTCCGGGTCTCGTACCAGGCAAGCAGGGGGGCGGTCTGCTCGCGGTAGGCGCGGAGCCGCGTCGCGACGGCCGCGGGGTCATCGTCGGCGCGGTGCTCCACCTCCAGGCGGTGCTTGAGGCGGGCCAGGATCTCCTCATCGGTCACGTCGAAGAACAGCACCACGTCCATCTTCCGCCTCTTGTCGGCCAGAATCCGCTCCATGCCTTCGGCCTGCGGGATCGTGCGCACCACGCCGTCGAAGATGACGCCCTTGGCGGCTTCGGGCTTGGCGAGCTCGTCGCGCACCACGCCCAGGATGATGTCGTCGCCCACCAGGTGCCCGGCCTCCATCACGGCCCTGGCCGCTAGGCCGAGCGGCGTGCCGCGCTTGACGGCGTCCCGCAGCAGATCGCCGGTCGCGAACTTTGGCAGACCCAGCGTCTCGGCGAGCCGCGCGCCCTGGGTGCCCTTGCCGGCGCCCGGCGGGCCCATCAGAAGAATATCCATGCGTGTTCCCGAAGGAGGAGGTTGCGGCGGGGCCGTCCGGCCTGACGGTCGACCAAAGCATCATCCTGAGCGGAGCGAAGGATCGGGCAGGTGGTGCAAGTGAGCCGCCAGCGTCACTCGCATGCCCTGGCCGATCCTTCGCTCCGCTCAGGATGACAGGCCCGACCTACATGTATCGCTGCTGGCGCCCCCGGAACTTGACCCGCCCGGTCTTCATGAATCCATCGTATTTGCGGAGCGTCCGGTGTTGCTCGATCTGGGCGATGGTGTCCAGCAGCACCCCGACCACGATCAGCACGGAGGTCCCGCCGAAGCCCTGGTTGGGAATGCCCATCGCCTTGGAGACCAGGATCGGCAGCAGCGCCACGCCGGCGAGGAAGAGGCCGCCGGGCAGCGTGATCCGCGCGAGCACGCCGTCGATGTAGTCGGCCGTGCTGGCGCCGGGCTTCACGCCGGGGATGAATCCGCCCTGCTTCTTCAGGTTTTCCGCCAGATCCACCGAGTTGAAGATGATGGAGGTGTAGAAATAGCTGAACAGCAGGATCAGCACCGCGAAGGTGAGATCGTACGGCAGGTCGCCCGGCTGGAAGAAGCTGGCGATCTCGGTCAGCACCGGGTTCTTGGTGAAGCTGGCGATGGTTCCGGGCACGATGATGATCGTCTGGGCGAAGATGATCGGCATCACGCCGGCGGTGATCAGCCGGATCGGGATGAAGGTCTTCTGTCCCTCGCGGATCCGTCCGCGGCCCATCACCTTGCGCGGGATCTGGATGGGAATCCGGCGCGCGGCGATGGTCATGGCCACCACGGCGGCGATGACGGCCACCAGGATGGCGAGGAACAGCAGCACGCCCGGCGCGCTCACCACGCCGCTCTTGATGAACTGGAGCAGGTGGATGGAGCCCGGCCACAGCCGCTCGAGGATCGAGAAGGTGATGAGGAGGCTCATCCCGTTGCCGATGCCGCGCTCGGTGATCTGCTCGCCCAGCCACATGACGAAGATCGCGCCGGTCGTCAGCGTCACCACCATGATCAGGCGCGACGCGATGCCGGGACTGGCGATGGCGCCGGGGATCGACTCGGTGAAGAGCGCGAAGGTATAGGCCTGCGACAGCGCGATGAACACGGTGAGGTACCGGGTCCACTGCGTGATCGTCTTCTTCCCCTCCTCGTCCTTCTGCATCTTGCCGATCGAGGGCGCCACGCCCCCGGCCAGCTGGAAGATGATCGAGGCGGAGATGTAGGGCATGATGCCGAGCGCGAACACCGTGGCCCGGGAGAGGCCGCCGCCCAGGGCGTCGTACAGGCCGAAGAATCCGGCGGCGGCGGAGTTCTGGATGAAGTCGGCCAGCGCGGTGACGTTCACCCCCGGCGCGGCGATGTGCGCGCCGATGCGGTAGATGACCAGCGCCAGGAGGGTGAACTTGAGCTTGTCGCCGAGCTCCTTGTCGACAGCGAACGCAGGGACCCGCGGTGCAGTCATTTACCCCTCGATCTTGCCGCCGGCCGCCTCGATCTTCGTGCGCGCCGACGCGGACAGGGACACGCCACGGACGGTGTAGGCCCGGTCGGCGTCACCGGTGCCCAGGAGCTTCACGGGAGCGTCGGGCTTCCCGATGAGGCCCGCGGAGAACAGCGTCTCGGGGCTCACTTCGGTCGCAGTCACCTTCTTGAGCTGCGACAGGTTGACCGGCTGGTTCTCGACCCGGAACGGATTGGTGAAGCCCCGCTTCGGCAGCCGCCGGTACATCGGCATCTGGCCGCCCTCGAAGCCGGGATTCGTTCCGCCGCCGGTCCGCGCCTTGTGACCCTTGTGGCCTTTGCCCGACGTCTTGCCGAGGCCGGAGCCCGGGCCGCGACCGACGCGCTTGCGCGCCTGGGTGGAACCCCGGGCGGGCTTCAGGGAGTGCAGGGTAATCGTCTTCTCGGCCATTACTTCTCCTCAGCCGGCGACACCTCGACGAGGTGCCGCACCTTGTAGAGCATGCCGCGGGCGGATGCCGTGTTCTTGAGCCGCACCACCTGCTGGTGGTGCCGGAGGCCGAGCGCGCGGAGCGTCCGCCGCATCGTCTCGGGGTGGCCGATCTCCGAGCGGACCTGCTTCACCGCGATGGTCGCGGCGGCCTGCTCGGTCGGGATCGTGGCGGCGTGATATTCGGGGCCTTGGCGGCCCACGACGGGATTGCGGCCCATGTCAGCCCTCCTGCCGGGGCTTGTAGGCGATCTGATCGAGGTCCACGCCCCGCTCGCGCGCGACCTGGCGGGCGCTCACCAGCTGGCCCAGCCCGTTCATGGTGGCCCGCACCATGTTGTGCGCGTTCGAGGAGCCCAGGCTCTTGGTCAGGATGTCGGTGACCCCGGCGCACTCGAGCACCGCGCGCACCGGCCCGCCGGCGATGACGCCGGTCCCGGTGGCGGCCGGCTTGAGCAGCACCCGGCCGGCGCCGTGCTGCCCCACGACCTCGTGGGGAATGGTGGAGCCGGTCTTGGGCACCTCGACCATCGATCGCTTGGCGGCGTCCACGGCCTTCCGGACCGCCTCGCTGACCTCGTTGGCCTTGCCGGTCGCGATGCCGACCTTGCTCTTGCCGTCGCCCACCGCCACCAGCGCGTTGAACGAGAACCGCCGGCCACCCTTCACGACCTTGGCCACCCGGTTGATGGCGATCACGTTCTCGACGTGGTCGCTCTGGTGGTCGCGGTCGCCGCGGTCGCGCCGCGGGCCGCCCCGGCCGCCGCGCTCGCCGCCGCCGCGCCCGCCCCGGCCGCGCGGCCGGTCGGTGCTGCCGGGCCGCTCGGCGGTCGCCGTGGCGGTGGGCTCGGCGGCGGCGGGGGTGCCGCCCTCGGTGCCTGCTGTCTCATCAGCCATTTAGAACTCCAATCCGCCTTCGCGCGCGCCGTCGGCGACGGCCTGCACGCGACCATGGTAACGGTAGCCGGCGCGATCGAACACCACCCGAGTGATGCCCGCCGCCTTGGCCTTCTCCGCCAGCAGCTTGCCGACTGCCTTGCCGCGGACGACCTTGCCGGCGCCCTCGATCCGGATGCCCTCGCTCGTGTCGCCCAAGCCCAGCAGCGTGACCCCGAGATCGTCGTTGATTAGCTGGGCGTAGATGTGCTTGAGCGAGCGGAAGACCACCAGCCGCGGCCGCTCGGCCGTGCCGGTCACCTTCTGGCGGACGCGGAGGTGACGGCGGTAGCGCAGCTGGCTCCGGCCCTTCGGCGCGTGAATGGTGCGCATGGCTTACTTGGCTCCTGTCTTGCCGGCCTTGCGGCGAACCTGCTCGCCCTGGTAACGGATGCCCTTGCCCTTGTAGGGCTCGGGGGGCCGCACCGCACGGAGCTCGGAGGCCACCTGGCCCACGATTTCCTTGTCGGCGCCCTCGATCTTGACCACGGTGTTGTTCTCGACCGAGATCTTGATGCCCTTCGGGGCCTCGTACTTGACCGGGTGCGAGAACCCGACGATCAGGTTCACGCCGTAGGGCTTGGCCTCGGCCTTGTAGCCGACCCCCTGGATCTCGAGGGTCCGGGTGAACCCCTTCGACACCCC
Source organism: uncultured Gemmatimonadales bacterium (assembly GCA_963711915.1). Lineage (GTDB taxonomy): Bacteria > Gemmatimonadota > Gemmatimonadetes > Gemmatimonadales > GWC2-71-9 > CAVVWJ01. The sequence continues at coordinate 28,175 of CAVQGA010000017.1, read as the reverse complement.
GTCCACCATGTTCTGGACCAGGGTGCGGGTGAGCCCGTGCAGCGACTTGTGCTTCTTCTCGTCGCTGGGCCGCCCGACGGTGAACGCCCCGTCGGCCAGGGCGAGCTGCATGTCCGGGTGCAGGCTCCGGCGGAGCTCCCCCTTGGGGCCCTTCACCGCGACCACCTGGCCCTGCAGGTCGAGGGTGACGCCCTTGGGCAGCGTCACCGGCCTCTTGCCGATACGCGACATCGTGCCTCCTACCAGACGACGGCGAGGAGCTCGCCGCCCAGGTTCGCGCTCCGCGCCTCGCGATCGGTCATCAGCCCTTTCGGGGTGGACACGATCGCCATGCCGAGGCCGTTCTTCACCCGCGGCAGCTCGCGGCACTTCACGTAGCGCCGGAGGCCGGGCGTCGAGACGCGCCGGAGCTCGCGGATGACCGGGAGCTCGTTGTGGTATTTCAGGTACAACCGCAGCACGCCATGCGCGCCGTCATCGAGGAGCTTGTAGTCCGCGATGTAGTGGTTGTCTCTCAGCAACCGGGCCACCTCGGCCTTCAGCTTGCTCACCGGCATGTCGACGCGCCGATGGCCCGCCGAGCAGGCGTTCCGGATGCGGGTGAGCATATCCGCGACGGGATCTGTCAGGCTCATTCCCTATGTCCCCTTACCAGCTGGCCTTGCGCACGCCCGGGATTTCCCCCTTCAAGGCGAGCTCACGAAAACAAATCCGGCACAGGCCGAACTTCCGCAGCACGGCGCGGCTGCGGCCGCAGCGCTGGCAGCGGCGCACCCGGCGCACCTTGAACTTGGGCGTCCGCTTCGCCCGCTCGATCCAGGCAGTCTTTGCCATTTACGCAACCCTCTGAGGTGTCTCGCCGCGGAACGGCCACCCGAGCTCGCGCAGGAGCGCGAGCGCCAGATCGTCCCGGTCGGTCGACGTCACGAGCGTGATGTCCATCCCGTGGATCTTCTCGACCTTGTCGTAGTCGATCTCGGGGAAGATCATCTGTTCCTTGATTCCGAACGTGTAGTTCCCGTGCCCGTCGAAGCTCCGGTTCGGCAGTCCGCGGAAGTCGCGGATCCGGGGAATCGCCAGGGTAATGAAGCGGTCGAGGAACTCGTACATCCGCGCGCCGCGCAGCGTCACCGTGGCACCCACCGGCATCCCGGCCCGGAGGCCGAAGTTGGCGATGGCCTTCTTGGCCCGGGTGATGACGGCCCGCTGGCCGGTGACGAGCCCCAGCTCCTCGACGGCGGCCTCGAGCTGCTTCGGGTTCTTGCCCGCGTCGCCCATGCCGACGTTGAGGACGACCTTCACCACCCGCGGCACCTGGTGCGGGTTGGCGAGTCCGAAGTCCTTGAGGATCTTGGCCCGCACGGTCTTCTCGTAGTACTCCTGCAGGCGGGGCGTGCCCTCGGCCGCGTGGGGCGCATGATCCACGGCGCCGGCGGCGGCCTTCTCCTTCTTGCCCTTGCCCCCGCCGTCGGTCTTGCCCGGCGCCGCCTTGGGTGCTTTCGGGGCCTTCTCCTGAGTCTCGGCCATCTTAACGGTTCCTCGGAATCGGCTGATCCGACCTGACCGCGATGCGCTCCACGGTGCCGTCGGTGTCCTTGCGCCGCCGCACCCGCGTGGGCTCGCCGCTCTTCGGATCGAGCAGCATGACCTTCGAGTGATGGATCGGCGCCTCGCGCTCGATGATCCCGGCCTCGGCGGTCTGGGTCTGCCGCTGGTGGCGCTTGATCATGTTGACGCCCTGCACCGTCACGCGGCCCGTGTCGCGGTGGACCCGGAGCACCGTGCCCCGCTTGCCCTTGTCGTCGCCGGAGATGACCTGCACCGTGTCGCCCTTGGTGACGTGCAGGCGGACCCGAACCGGGGCCGCGTGGCGCACCCGCTTGGCCTTTTTGTAGACGAGCGGCTTCATGCTACAGCACCTCCGGCGCAAGCGAGACGATCTTCATGTACCGCTTCTCGCGCAGCTCGCGGGCGACGGGCCCGAAAATGCGGGTGGCCCGAGGCTCGCCGTTGTCGGTGATGAGAACGGCGGCGTTCTCGTCGAACCGGATGTAGGACCCGTCCTTGCGCCGGGTCTCCTTGGCCGTCCGCACGATCACCGCCTTGGCCACGTCGCCCTTCTTCACCTGGCCGGTCGGGATGGCGTCCTTGATGGCCACCACCACGATGTCGCCCAGGCCGGCGTAGCGGCGCTTGCTGCCGCCCAGCACGCGGATGACGAGCGCCCGGCGGGCACCCGAATTGTCCGCGATCCGGAGCATCGATTCCTGTTGGACCATGGCTACTTGGCCCTTTCGACGACTTCGGTGACCCGCCAGCTGACGGTCTTCGCGAGCGGCCGGGTTTCCATGATCCGCACCGTGTCGCCCGCGCGGGCGCCCTGCTCCCCGTCGAGGTTCCGGGCCTTCACCTTCTTGCTCCGGGTGACCTGCTTGCCGTAGACCGGATGCGCGTAGCGCCGCACCAGCGTCACCGTGACGGTCTTGTTCATCTTGTCGCTGGTGACGACGCCGGTCCGGACCTTGCGCCGGGCGCGGTCCGCAGTCTGGGTCTGTTGCTCAGCCATTGGCCTTCTCCCGCAGGATCGTTTGCAGCCGTGCGATGTCGCGCCGGATGGCGCGGAAGCGCATCGGGTTCTCGATCGACTCGGTGGCGGAGCGGAAGCGGAGGTTGAACCGCTCCTTGACCAGCTCTTCCAGCCGGGCCTTCACGTCGTCCAGCGACAGCTCCCTGATTTCGTTGGCCTTCATCGCTCAGCTCTCCTCGCGCGTCACGAAGCGCGTCCGGACCGGCAGCTTGGCCGAGGCGAGCGCCAGCGCCTTCTTTGCCAGGTCCTCGCTGATGCCCTCGATCTCGAACAGCATCCGGCCGGGCTTGACCACCGCGACCCAGCCCTCGGGGTTGCCCTTGCCCTTGCCCATGCGGGTCTCGGCCGGCTTCTTGGTGACCGGCTTGTCCGGGAAGATCCGGATCCACACCTTGCCGCCCCGCTTCATCTCGCGGGTCATCGCCACGCGGGACGCCTCGATCTGCCGGTTGGTCACCCAGCCCGGCTCCAGGCTCATCAGTCCGAACTCGCCGAACGCGACCGTGTTGCCCCGGTGCGCGATCCCCTTGGTCCGGCCCTTGAACGTCTTGCGGAACTTGATTCGCTTCGGCGCGAGCATCGGCCTCAGGCCCCCGTGCTATAGGTGCGGCCGGACACGTCCTCGATCACCTCGCCCTTGAAGATCCAGACCTTGATCCCGATCGTGCCGTAGGTGGTCTTGGCGGTGCTGGTGGCGTAGTCGATGTCCGCCCGCAACGTGTGCAGGGGCACGCGCCCCTCGTGATACCCTTCGGTGCGCGCGATCTCGGCGCCGCCGAGCCGGCCGGCCGCCCGGACCTTGATGCCCTGGGCACCCATCCGCATCGTGCTCTGCACCGCGCGCTTCATGGCGCGGCGGAACGAGATCCGCTGCGTCAGCTGGTGAGCGATGTTGTCGCCGACGAGCTGGGCCGACAGCTCCGGCCGCTTGATCTCTTCGACGTTGATGGCGGCTTCCTTGCCGGTGAGCTGGGCGAGCTCGTCGCGCAGCTTGTCCACCTCGGCGCCGCGCTTCCCGATGACCACGCCCGGCCGCCCGGTGTGCACCGTGATGGTGACCTTGCCCGGGCGCCGCTCGATGTCGATCTGCGCGATGGCGGCGTGCCCCAGCCGGGTCTTCAGGTACTTCCGGACCAGCTCGTCCTCCTTGAGCAGGGCCGGCATCTCCTTGGTGGCGAACCACCGGGACGAGCTCTGCTTGACGATGCCGAGCCGAAGCCCGATCGGATGCGTCTTCTGTCCCATTAGTCGCTCTCCCTGGTCTCCACGTGGATCTCCACGTGGCTCGTGCGCTTCCGGATCGGGGTGGCGCGGCCCTGGGCCGCGGCGGTGAAGCGCTTGAGCGGCTGGCCCCCGTTCACGATCGCCTTGCTCACGACCAGCGCGTCGGGGTCGAAGCGCTCGTTGTCCTTGAGCGCCTTCTGCTCCGCGTTCGCCACCGCCGACTTCAGCGTCTTGGCGATCTGCTTGGCCGCCAGCTTCTTGTTGAACTTGAGGATCGCGTACGCCTCGTTCACGTCCTTGCCGCGAATGAGGTCGATCACGAGCCGCATCTTCCGGGGCGACTGGCGCACCAGCCGCTGAATCGCATGGCCGCTCATGGTTACTCCGGCTTCGCCTTCTTGTCCGCCACGATCTTGCCGCTGTGCCCGCGGAAGAGCCGCGTGGGCGCGAACTCGCCCAGCTTGTGTCCCACCATGTTCTCGGTCACGTACACCGGAACGAACTTGTTCCCGTTGTGCACGGCGAACGTGTGGCCGACGAACTCGGGCAGGATGGTGCTCGCCCGGCTCCACGTCTTGACCACGCGCTTCTCGTTCTTGCTGTTGAGGACCTGGACCTTCGTCATCAGCGCTTCCTGGACGAAGGGGCCCTTCTTCACGCTGCGCGCCATTACTGAGTCGCCTTCCCGCGCTTCCGTCCGCGCACGATGAGCTTGGTGGACTGCTTCTTCCGGTGCCTCGTCTTGCGGCCCTCGGGCTTGCCCCACGGGCTCGTCGGCGGACGCCCGCCGGAGCTCTTGCCCTCACCGCCGCCCAGCGGGTGGTCCACCGGGTTCATGGCCACGCCGCGGACCTTGGGCCGCTTGCCCAGCCAGCGGCTCTTGCCCGCCTTGCCCACCGAGAGCAGCTCGTGCTCGGCGTTGCCCACCTCGCCCACCGTGGCGAGACAGCGGCCATGCACCAGCCGCATCTCGGTCGAGCGGAGCCGGAGGGTGACGTACTCGCCTTCCTTGGCCACCACCTGCGCGCTCGAGCCCGCGGTCCGGGCGAGCTGGCCGCCCTTCCCGATCTTGAGCTCGATGTTGTGCACCGTGGTACCGAGCGGAATTTCGCCCAGCGGGAGCGCGTTGCCCGTCCGGGTGTCCGAGCCCGGCCCCGAGATCACGCTGTCCCCCTGGTGGAGTCCCTTGGGGTGCAGGATGTAGCGCTTCTCGCCGTCGGCGTAGACGATGAGCGCGATCCGGGCGCTCCGGTTCGGATCGTACTCGATCTCGGAGACCTTGCCGGGGATCCCGAACTTGTTCCGCTTGAAGTCGATCTTGCGGTACTGGCGCTTGTGCCCCCCGCCGCGGTGCCGGGACGTCAGGTGGCCCTGGTTGTTGCGGCCGCCGGACTTCTTCATCGGCTCGAGCAGCGACTTCTCGGGCGCCATCCGGGTGATCTCGTCGAACCCGGAGACCGACTTGAAGCGCGTGGCGGCCGTCATCGGCCGGAATTGACGGATGCTCATGTCAGCCCTCGAACACGGCGATCGAGTCGCCGTCCTTGAGCGTCACGATAGCCTTCTTCCACCGGGCCGTCGTGCCGCGCACCCGACCGCGGGTGACCGAGTGGCGCCGCATCTGCATCGTGCGCACGGCGGTGGCCGTCACCCCGAACAGCTGGCGGAGCGCGTCCCGGATCTGGTACTTGTTGGCCTCGGGGTGCACCTCGAAGGTGTACACCTTGCCGGTCTGGTAGGCGGCCGAGCTCTTTTCGGTCACCACGGGTCGGACGATGATCGCGTGCAGCGCCGGCATTAGTTGCCCCCCTTCTTCTTCGGCTTCGCGGCCGCCTTCTTCGCCTTGGCCGTGGGCTTCTTGGCGGCCTTCTTGGCGGCCTTCTTGGCGGCCTTGGCCGTGCTCTTCTTTGCCGCCTTCGCCTTGGTGGCCGACTTCTTCGCGGCCCTGGCCTCGGTCTTCCTGGCGGTCTTAGGCGGCTTCGCGACCTTCACCGACCGCTTGGCCGCGGATGACCTCTCCGTCCTCTCCGCCGTCTCCGTCCTCTCCGTCTCTTCCTCATCGGCCAGCGGCTCGGGCATGACGCCCGTGAGCGCGCCTTCCTCGACCACCACCGCCTCCGCCCACAGGACGTCGTAGGCCGCGGCCTCGACGTACGGCAGCACCTCGACCGTCGGGAGGTTGCGGCCGCTCAGGTACACGGCCTCGTTGGCGGCGGCCGTCAGCACGAGCACCTTCCGGCCGTCGAGGCCCAGGCTCGCGAGCAGTCCGGCGAGCTGTGCAGTCTTGGGTCGCCTGAACGCGAGCCGCTCGACCACGTGGAGCGCGCCTTCGCGCGCCCGCGCGTTGAGCGCGCTCTTCCGCGCGAGCTGCTTCACCTTGCGCGGGATGTCGGTCCGGTAGTCCCGCGGGATCGGACCGAACACGATGCCGCCACCCCGCCAGTGGGGGGCGCGCGTCGAGCCCTGCCGGGCGCGGCCGGTGCCCTTCTGCTTCCAGGGCTTCTGGTTGCCGCCCGAGACGAAGCTCCGGGTCTTGGTCTTCGCGGTGCCCTGACGTTGGTTGTTCAGGTACACCTTGACGGCCTGGTGCAGCACCGGCTCGTTCACGGTGCCGTCGAAGTACTCGGCCGGGAGCGCGAACGAGGCGTCGCGCTTGGCGCCGGCGGACGAATAGTGCGGAGCCTCAATCATGGCGGCTCGGGCCTCCCTGCTTGGCCACGGTGACGATCCCGTTCCTGGCGCCCGGGATGGCGCCCCTCACGAACAGGAGGTTGCGCTCGGCGTCGACCCGGACCACCGTGAGCCCGAGCTCGGTGTGCCGCTCGGCGCCCATGTGGCCGGGCATCCGCTTGCCCTTGATGACGCGCGACGGATCGGTGCCGGGGCTGATGGAGCCGGGCTTCCGGTGCCGGGTGTTGCCGTGGGTGGCGGGGCCGCCGCCGAAGCCGTGGCGGTGCACCACGCCCTGGAACCCGCGACCCTTGGTGGTGCCGGTGACCTTGACCCGCTCGCCGGGGGCGAAGATGTCCACCTTGACCTCGGCGCCGGGCGCCGGCGCTTCGCCGTTGAGGGCGAAGACCCGGAGCACCTGGGGCGCGGCGTCGAGCCCCGCCTTCTTCGCGTGGCCCAGCTCCGCTTTCGTGGTCCGCTGCGCCCGGCGCGCGCCGAAGCCGAGCTGCACGCCGCCTTCGCGCACCTGCACGACCCGGCAGGGGCCCGCCTCGATCACCGTCACCGGCACCGCGGTGCCGTCTTCCGCGAAGACCCGGGTCATCCCGAGCTTGCGGCCGATCAATCCTGTCGTCATCAGTCGCTCCGCCTATTCGACCTTGATCTCGACGTCGACCCCGGCCGGGAGGTCGAGCTTCGTCAACGCATCCATCGTCTGGGGACGGGAGTCGTTGATGTCCAGGAGCCGCTTGTGCGTCCGCAGCTCGAACTGCTCACGGCTCTTCTTGTCGACGTGCGGGCTCCGGAGCACGGTCCAGCGCTCGGTCTTGACCGGCAGCGGGATCGGCCCGGACACCTGGGCGCCGGTCTTCTCGGCGGTGCGCACGATGTCGGCCGCGGCCTGGTCGAGCACCACGTGATCGAATGCCTTGAGCCGGATGCGAATTCTCTGGGCCATATCAATCCTCGACGGAGAGGACGGAGGGACGGAGAGGGAGGGTCAGCAGCGACCGCTCCGTCCTCTCCGTCCTCTCCGTCACTTCAAGATTTTCGTGACCACGCCCGCGCCCACCGTCCGGCCGCCCTCGCGGATGGCGAAGCGCAGCCCCTCGTCCATCGCGATCGGCGTGATCAGCTCGATCGTCATCTGGATGTTGTCCCCCGGCATCACCATCTCCACCCCCGCCGGCAGCTCCACGCTGCCTGTGACGTCGGTCGTCCGGAAGTAGAACTGCGGCCGGTACCCCTTGAAGAACGGCGTGTGCCGCCCCCCCTCCTCCTTCGTCAGCACGTACACCTCCGCCTCGAAGTGCGTGTGCGGCGTGATGCTCCCCCCCTTCGCCAGCACCATCCCCCGCTCGATCTCGTGCTTCTCCACCCCCCGCAGCAGCAGCCCCACGTTGTCCCCCGCCTGCCCCTGGTCCAGCAGCTTGCGGAACATCTCCACCCCCGTCACCACCGTCTTCTTCGCGCTGTTGAACCCCACCACCGCCACCTCCTCCCCCACCTTCACCACCCCCCGCTCGATCCGCCCCGTCGCCACCGTCCCCCGCCCCGTGATCGAGAACACGTCCTCCACCGGCATCAGGAACGGCTTGTCCGTCTCCCGCACCGGCTCCGGGATGAACGTGTCCAGGGCCGTGTACAGCTCGTCCATCTTCGCCAGCCACTCCGGCTGCCCCGCGATCGCCCCCGTCGCCGAGCCCCGGATCACCGGCGTCTCGTCCCCCGGAAACTCGTACTGGCTCAACAGCTCCCGCACCTCCAGCTCCACCAGGTCCAGCAGCTCCGCATCGTCCACCAGGTCGCACTTGTTCAGAAACACCAGCACCGACGGCACGTTCACCTGCCGCGCCAGCAGAATGTGCTCCCGCGTCTGCGGCATCGGCCCGTCCGTCGCCGACACCACCAGGATCGCCCCGTCCATCTGCGCCGCCCCCGTGATCATGTTCTTCACGTAGTCCGCGTGCCCCGGACAGTCCACGTGCGCATAGTGGCGATTCTTGGTCTCGTACTCCACGTGGCTCGTCGCGATCGTCAGGATCTTGGTCGGGTCCCGCCGCCCCTGCGACTCCGACGCCTTCGCCACCTCGTCGTACGGGATGTACTTCGTCCCCCACCCCTGCGCCGCCGACACCTTCGTCAGCGCCGCCGTCAGCGTCGTCTTCCCGTGGTCCACGTGCCCGATCGTCCCGACGTTCACGTGCGGCTTCGTCCGCTCAAATTTCGCCTTCGCCATGGTCGCCTTGTCCCGAGATCCGGTTGGGTTCCTGGTTCAGATGGTCGGACGGTCAGGCGGTGAATTCCCCGGCCGTCGGACCGCCGCCGTCTACTTCTGCGCCTTCGTGATGATCTGTTCCGCGATGGTCTTCGGCACTTCCTCGTAATGATCGAACTGCATCGAGTACACCGCCCGCCCCTGAGTCATGCTGCGGAGCGTGGTCGAGTACCCGAACATCTCGGCCAGCGGCACGTCGGCCGCCACTACCTGGGCCTCGCCCCGCTGGGTCATGCCGCCGATCTTGCCCCGGCGGCTGGAGAGGTCGCCGATCACGTCGCCGAGGAAGTCGGACGGCGTCACCACCTCGACCTCCATCACGGGCTCGAGCAGGATGGCCCCCGCCTGCCGAGCGGCATCCTTCACGGCCATCGAGCCCGCGATCTTGAACGCCATCTCCGAGCTGTCCACGTCGTGGTAGCTGCCGAAGGTGAGGGTAGCCTTGACGTCCACCATCGGGTAGCCCGCCAGGATGCCGTTCTCGAGCGCCTCGCGGATGCCCGCCTCCACCGGCTTGATGAATTCCCGCGGAATCACGCCGCCGACGATCTTGTCCTCGAACACGAAGCCCGCGCCCGGCTCGGTCGGCTCGACGTCGATCACGACGTGGCCGTACTGGCCCTTGCCGCCGCTCTGGCGGATGAATTTCCCCTCGACGTCCTTGACCTTCCGCCGGATCGTCTCGCGGAACGCCACCTGGGGCTTGCCGACGTTGGCCTCGACCTTGAACTCCCGCTTCATGCGGTCGACCAGGATCTCGAGGTGCAGCTCGCCCATGCCGGCGATGATCGTCTGGCCGGTCTCGGCGTCGGAGCGCACCCGGAAGGTCGGATCCTCCTCCTGGAGCTTCTGCAGCGCGATGGCCAGCTTGTCCTGGTCGGCCTTGGTCTTGGGCTCGATGGCGACGTCGATGACCGGGTTGGGGAACTTCATGGCCTCGAGGATGATCGGCTTGTCCTCGTCGCTCAGCGTATCCCCGGTGCGCGTGTCCTTGAGGCCGATGGCCGCGCCGATGTCGCCGGCGAGCACCTCCTCGATCTCCTCGCGCTTGTTGGCGTGCATCTGGAGCAGGCGGGCGACCCGCTCCCGCTTGTCCTTGGTGCTGTTGTAGACGTAGCTCCCGCTCTTGAGCGAGCCGGAGTAGACCCGGAAGAACGTGAGTCGGCCGACGTAGGGGTCGGTGGCGATCTTGAAGGCGAGCGCGCTGAACGGCTCGTTGTCCGAGGCGCAACGCTCGACCTGGGTATCGTCGTGGAGCGGGAGGTGGCCCTTGATCGGCGGGATGTCCTCCGGGCTCGGCAGATAGTCGATGACCGCGTCGAGCAGCGCCTGCACGCCCTTGTTCTTGAACGAGGCGCCGCACAGCACCGGGACAATGGACCCCGACGTGGTGGCCTTCCGGATGGCGCGCTGGATCTCTTCGAACGAGAGCTCCGCCCCGCCGAGGTACTTCTCCAGCAGCTCTTCGTCGTGCTCCACCGCCGCCTCGATCACCTCGTGCCGCGCCGCCTCGACCCGCTCGCGGTACGCCTCGGGGACCGGCATCTCGGTGAACGTCTTGCCAAGCGTCTCGTCGTCGAAGATGTACTCGACCCGGCGGAGCACGTCGATGTGGCCCGTGAACAGCTCGCCCGAGCCCACCGGCAGCTGCAGCGGATAGGCCTTCTTGGTGAGCCGGTCGCGGATCATGCCGAGGCAGCGATCGAAGTCCGCGCCGACCCGGTCCATCTTGTTCGCGAAGATGATTCGCGGCACGCCGTAACGGTCGGCCTGGCGCCAGACGGTCTCGGTCTGAGGCTCGACGCCGGCCACGGAGTCGAGCAGCGTGACGGCGCCGTCGAGCACGCGGAGCGAGCGCTCCACCTCGACGGTGAAGTCCACGTGGCCGGGCGTGTCGATGATGTTGATCCGGTACTGCGTGCCGTTCCGGACCCAGAAGCAGGTCGTGGCGGCGGATGTGATGGTGATGCCGCGCTCCTGCTCCTGTTCCATCCAGTCCATCGTGGCCGCGCCCTCATGCACTTCACCGATCTTGTAGTTCTTGCCGGTGTAGTAGAGGATGCGCTCGGTCGTCGTCGTCTTCCCGGCATCGATGTGGGCCATGATGCCGATGTTGCGATAGCGGTCGAGCGTGGTTTGGCGAGCCATATTCCCGTGATGCCCCAGTCTCTATCCGCGAAACAGCTAACGAAAAAGCGGGGCGACCGACCCGGGGGCGCCGTCGGACGGCGTTCCGGTGGTATCGCTCCGCGCACATCCGGGCTCGAGGCCCAGGATGAGGAGTTCCAGTGGAACCCCACGCGTTGTCTTCGGAGGATCAGAGGTGGCGGGCATGCATTCAACGCCGTCACGTGATCCGATGTGTGTCGGGGGTTACAATCCCCCCAAGCCTTGCAAAAGTAGCGGGTTAGCTCAGCGTGTCAACCCCGGAAACACCCCGGACCGGCAGTCGGCTCAGTCGAGCTCGATCCGGACCTGCAGCCGTCCCCCTTCGACCTCAAGCAGGTTGGCGAGCGTCCGGCTGCCCTGGCGCCGGAACTGGAGCGCCACCCGGGAGTCGCCCACGGTCAGGCCGTGCACGGTGAGCTCGTGGAGAAAGTCCGGCAGCACCGGGTTCCGCACGTGGAGCACCCGGGCCGGCGCCTCCGGATACAGCCCGAGGCTCGCCTGCAGGATCAGGAAGAACGCGGCCGAGGCCCAGGCCTGGGGAGAACAGCTCACGGGGTAGCGGACGAGCCGCGAGCCACGCTGCCTGGGCATACCGCAGAAGACCTCCGGCAGCCGCTGGAAATCGGCCCCGATCGCCGCCTCGTGAAGGCCTCGCACCACCGGCAGCGCCTCGTGCGCGAGTCCGTACAGCGCCATTCCGAACACGGCGAGGGCATTGTCGTGCGGCCAGACCGAGCCGTTGTGGTAGCTCATCGGGTTGTACACGCGGTGAGTGGCCGACAGGGTGCGAATGCCCCAGCCCGAAAACAGCTCCGGCCCGAGCATCCCGTGGGCGACCGAGGCCGCCTGGCCCGGCGTCGGCACCCGGCTCCACAGCAGGTGCCCCGCGTTCGATGTCACGGTGGGCACCTGGCGCTTGGCGCCGTCGAGCGCCAGCGCGAACGTCCCGCTCGGCTCCAGCCAGAAGCGCTCGCGGATGGCGTCGCGCAGCCGCGCCGCCTCGGCCGCGAGCGTCGCCGCCCGCTCGGGCTGACCGAACCGGGCGAACAGATCCGCCATGCGCACCTTGGCGTCGCACACGTAGCCCTGGACCTCGACCAGCGCGATCGGCCCCTCGGCCAACTGTCCGTCCGGCCAAGGGACGCCGTCGCCGGAGTCCTTCCAGCCCTGGTTCGCCAGTCCCTTGTCGCTGGTCCGCGTGTACTCGACGAAGCCGTCACCATCCGGGTCGCCGTAGTCGTCGATCCAGGCCAGCGCGCGTTCCGCGTGCGGCAGGAGCTCACGCACCAGGGCCTCGTCGCCGGTCCAGCGCCAGGTCTCGTGCAGCAAGACCAGCCAGAGGGGCGTCGCGTCGATGGTGCCGTAGTAGGGAACGTGCGGGATCTCCCCGGCGCGCGCCATCTCGCCCCGCCGGAGCTCGTGGAGGATCCGGCCGGGCTGTTCCTCGGTGAACGGATCCTCCCGGGTCCCCTGCCGCCGGGCCAGGTAACGCAGCGTGTCGCACGCGATGCCGGGATTCAGCGCCAGCGACTCGAGCGAGGTGATGATCGCATCCCGGCCGAACACGGTCGAGTACCAGGGAATGCCAGCCGAGATCACCTCGTCTCCATCGACCTGCATGTACAGGGCCCGCAGGTCGTCCGTCGCGCGGCGGAGCACGACGTCGAACTTGGGCAGATCGGTGGTCCAGCGGCTGCCGGCCCCGCGCCACCGCCGATAGCGCCGCTCGAGCACGGTCCGCCGCTCATCGAGCCCGCCACGCAGCTCGCCTTCCCCGCGGCGGGCCGTCTCGTCCGTCAGCACGTCCCACTCGAAGGAGACGGGCGCGTGGCCGGCGAGCGCGAACTCCCAACGGGCCGACCGGGCGGTGAGCCGGTCGGGCGGCTCGCGGAACCGGACCATGCTTTCGATCATGCGCCCGTCGCGACCCCGATAGCGAAAGACGAGCCGGTCCCCCGCCGCCTCCGGGGCGAAGAACTGGCCCCGTTCCTCGCGGCGCCACCCGCGGACCTCGAAGATGTCGGCGAAGTCGGAGCCGAGTGAGAGCTCCACCCAGAAATCGAGCGGCCTGCCCAGGTAGTTGGTGAGGGTCAGGCGCTCGGTGAGACGGTCGGAAAGCACGAACTCGCGACGGATGTGTACCGCATGCCTCGGGTCCCAGGGATCCCCCCCGAACGGGAGGTCCTTCACCGCAAGGTCGATCTGCGCCGCGTAGGTCCGGGGAGTTTCGGCCGACAGCAGGCGCGGTGGCCCGCCGGCGACCCGCAACTCGTACTCGCTCAGGATCCGGGTGTCGTCGTGAAAGAGGCCAAGCGAGCACCGGCCTGCGGGCGCGATGTCACCGTGGGTCGTCAGGATGGCGAAGAGCCGGTCGTGCTTGAGGACCAGCTTGCCTTCCCCCGTGTCCTCCTCGCTGCAGTCGATGGCGGGGTATCCGACCACCTCCGCCATCGGCAGCGGGCCGGCGTCAACCCAGTGCTGCGTCGCGCTCATGGGCTTCGAGCCCGCCGCGGCGAGCTCATGCGGCGGCGATGGGTGAGCGCCCGCTTTGCTCGGACCAGGCCAGGACATCAGCGTAGAGTCGCTCGTGGTCGGCAACCAGCCGCGATCGGCTGAAGCGCTGCATGGCGCGCGCGCGGCACGCCCGGCGGTTCAGCTGGTCGACCGGTCCACCCGGGACGATCATCGCCGCCATCTCCTCGCGCGACTCGACGATGAATCCGGTTACGCCGGGCTCGACCAGCTCGGGCACGCTGCCTCTCGCAAACGCGACGACCGGGCATCCCGACAGCATCGCCTCGATCAGGATCAGCCCGAAGGGCTCGTCCCACGCGATCGGAGCGAGCAAGGCCCGCGCGTTCCTGAGGAGGGGGACCTTGTCCGCCATCCCGACGGGGCCGAGGTAGCGCACGTGGGGCGCGTCGAGGCGCCCGGCCAGCTCGCGCTCGGCATACTCGCGGTCCGGCGGGTGCGTCTGCCCGGCCACCCGGATCGCGACGCCCGCGAGAGCCGCCGCGTCGATCCCGGTATGGACCCCCTTGGACTCCGCCAGCCGGCCGACGAAGCAGACATAGGGTTGCGGCTGATCCGTCCACGCATATCGGCTCGCATCCAGCCCGTGGTGGATCACGCGGCAGCGCGCCAGCTCGGGCTCTCGGCTCCGCTGATCCGCGGAGATTGCCACGAACTGGACGTCGGGGTGCGAAGCGTAGAACGCCGAGAGCGCGGGTTCGTGCGTGTGGTGCAGGGTGTAGACCATCGGAACGTCGGGACACAGCCGCGCCGCCGCGAGCGCGGCGGCCGAGTTGACATGGACCAGGTCGACCCCCGCCTCGGAGGCCTGAGCCAGAGCCCAGCACACGTGGTCCATATCCAGGAGCAGGTCGGGAGGCCAGTGCGGACGTGGGTACAGGGCCTCAAGCTCGGCCGCCGTCCGCGAGTCGCCGGTGGCGTATAGCCTGACCTCGTGCCCCCGGGCCACCAGGCCTTCGACCAGGTCGGAGACCACCAGCTCGGTTCCACCGTAGTCCTTCGGTGGGGTGGACAGAAAGGGAGTCGAGACGATAGCGATGTGCATACGGTGCTGCCGGAGTTGAGAAGCTGATGGATAGCGCCGGACAGGCGGAGCGAGCGGTGGGTTGTGTCACAGCGCTCGCCGTAGGCCCATCGCTGCATCGTGCCCGACGCGAGCCGGCCCACCTCGGGAGCGGCGGCGAGTCATCACTCGCACTCTAGTTTGGAGGCCCGTACCGCTGAAAGCAAACGGCGGGCGCCCGGATGGGAGCGCCCGCCGTGGCGGGAAGACGCTATCGGGCAGGCCTACCAGCGATAGTGCGCGAACGCCCGGTTGGCCTCGGCCATCCGATGCGTGTCTTCCTTCTTCTTGATGGTGTTGCCTTCGCCCTTGGACGCGAGAATCAGCTCGGCGGCCAGGCGCTCGGCCATGGTCTTCTCGGTGCGGGCGCGGGAGAACGAGATCAGCCAGCGCATGGCCAGCGCCGTCCGGCGGTCGGGACGGACCTCGACCGGGACCTGGAGCGAGGCACCGCCGACGCGCCGGCTCTTCACCTCGAGGGTCGGCTTGGCATTGTTCACGGCCTGCTTGAACACCGACACCCCCGGCTGCCCCGTCCGTTCCTCGATCATGTCCATGGCCGAGTAGAAGATGCCCTCGGAGACGCTCTTCTTGCCCTCGAACATGAGGTTGTTCACGAACTTGGAGACCGTCTGGCTGTCGTACCGCGGATCGGGCGGCACCGGCCGCTTGACCGCCTTGTTGCGCCGGCTCACTTCTTACCTCCCTTGGGAGCGGCCGCGGCCGCACCGGCGGCCTTCGGGCGCTTGGCGCCATACTTGGAGCGGCTCTTCCGGCGGTCGTTGACGCCGGCGGAGTCGAGCGTGCCCCGCACGATGTGATAGCGGACGCCCGGCAGGTCCTTTACCCGGCCGCCGCGGATCAGCACGATCGAGTGCTCCTGAAGGTTGTGCCCCTCGCCCGGAATGTAGGCGGTGACTTCGAAGCCATTGGTGAGCCGCACGCGGGCCACTTTCCGAAGCGCCGAGTTGGGCTTTTTGGGGGTGGTGGTGTAGACGCGCGTGCAGACGCCCCGCTTCTGCGGATTCGACTTGAGCGCCGGCGCCTTGTCCTTGGCGACGACGTCTTTCCGGCCCTGCCGGATGAGCTGATTGATGGTCGGCATAACCCTGGAGCTCGAGATCGCGAATGCCCCCAATTCGGGGGTAGACTGCCAAATGTAGAGCCCGTCCCGGGTTAGGTCAAGGCTGGTACTGGAGCTGCCGTACGTCTTTCGGACTGAAGCCAGTGGATGGCGCGCCGTCCCCCCGCCCAGACCCCCGGCACGCCCTCCTGGCCCTCCTGGACACCATCGTGGCCTTCCCTGTCGGCCGATCTGTCGCCGACCTCCCGCTTTTTGCCCCCGCGGGTGGCTTTTTACCGGCACATCCGCTCCATGCTCGCCCTCCCCGCCGCTCTTCACCGTCCCTCGTCGCGGCCCCCAACTTGCCCCTCCGGTATGCGCCGCGCACCTGCCGGCCCGCGTCCCGTTTGTCGGAGTTCCCGTGAAGCTCAGTCGCCCCATCTGCTTGATCCTCGCCGCAGCGTTCGCCGGGTCGGCGACCGCCGGCGCCCAGCGGCCCGATGAGCCGGGGCGCCCGTTCAGCGAAGTGATCCGCGGCAGCGAAGTGGGCTCGGGAATCTTCACGATCTACTTCAAGCGTGACAGCGTCTTTCTCGCGCTCGCTCCGCGGCAGCTCGATCGCGACTACCTGCTCGTCACCCAGATCTCGCAAGGCATCGGCGACCTCGGCCTCGACGGCGGTGCGACGATCCGGTCCGACCTGGTGCGCTTCCACCGCGAGGGCGACCGGGTCGAGCTCTGGGTAGTGAATCCGCGCATGTCGGCCGCCCCCGGCACGCCCATGGCCCGGACGGTGGCCTACTCGTTCGGCCACTCGGTGGCGCAGTCGCTCCCGGTCGCGGCGGTCCGCGACACGACCGTCCTGGTGAACCTCGCGCCGTTTCTGCTCTCCGATTGGGCCGACATCGGGACGGTCTTCCAGACCGCCATGACGCAGCGCAAGCTCGCCGGCACGGTGTCGTTCGACGACAAGCGCTCGTCGCTCCAGTCCCTCCGCCTGTTCGGCGCCAACCTCGAAGCCGAGGTCCGGCTCACGTTTCAGACGCCCCGGAACCTCGGCATCGAGACCATCGCCGACTACCGCTCGATCCCGATCGGGGTCCACTACTCCCTGCTCGAGCTGCCCGCCACGCCCATGCACGCACGCCTCGCGGACGACCGGGTCGGCTTCTTCGTGTCCGCCATGAAGGACTTCTCGCGCGACACCGCCGATGACTTCTTCGTGCGCTACGTGAACCGCTGGCGGCTCGAGAAGAAGAACCCCGCGGCGGTACTCAGCGAGCCCGTCCGCCCGATCACCTACTACATCGATCGCACCGTCCCGATCGAATGGCGCCCGTTCGTGCGCGCCGGCATCCTCGAGTGGAACCGCGCGTTCGAGGACGCAGGCTACCGCGACGCGATCCGGGTGCTTGACGCGCCGGACGACAGCGCCTGGAGCGCCGCCGACGCCCGCTATTCGACCGTACGCTGGACCGCCACCAACGGCTCGGTCTACGCGATCGGCCCGATCAACGTCGACCCGCGGACGGGGGAGATCCTCAACGCCGACATCCTGATCTCCGCCGCCTGGATCCAGCGCTGGCGCGGTCAGTCGGGGCAGTACGTGCCGCCGGTGGCCGCCGTCCAGTCGGTGCTGCAGGAGGACTCGATGGTCCAGTCGGCCGGCGCCGAGGAGCGGCTCTGCCGCTACGGCGAGGGCCTGAGCCGGAGCGGCGCTCTGGCGACCGCCGTGATGGCCGCACGGGGCGAGATCCCGGCCGGAGGCGAGGCCACCCGTGCGTATGTGGGTCAGGCGCTGAAGGCGCTCGTGATGCACGAGGTCGGTCACACGCTTGGGCTGCGACACAACTTCCGCGGCTCGGCCGGGGCCAACGCCGCGCAGCTCGCCAATCGCAGCTGGACCGCGTCCCACGGGCTCGGCGTCTCGGTGATGGACTACAGCCCGCCGGCGCTCGCGCTCGATCCGGCCCGCCAGGGGGATTACTACTCGCCGACCATCGGCAGCTACGATCGCTGGGCCATCACCTACGGCTACGCGGACGTGGTGACCGGAGGCCCCGTGGCCACGGCCTCCAAGGGCGGGAGCCCGTCCGCCGAGGTGTGGACGCCTGACGTCGAGATCAACGGCCTTCGCGCTATCGCCTCGCAGGCGGCCGACCCGGCCCATCTCTATGGCACCGACGAGGACGCGGGGTTCGGCGGGCTCGGTCTCGATCCCACTGTCAGCCGCTACGATCAGACCGACGATCCGCTCGACTGGGCCCGCGCCCGTGTGGCGCTCATCGATGGACTCGTCGACTCGCTCGAGACCCGGGTCGTGGCGCCCGGGCAGAGCTACGGGCGGCTGCGCACGGCGTTCAGCGACATGCTGAACGACCGCTGGTACGCCACGCTCGTCGCCACCAAGTATCTGGGCGGCGCCACGACCTCGCGGGACCATCGCGGCGATCCCGGCGCGCGCCCCGCGGTGGTCAACGTGTCGGCCGCGCGGCAGCGCGCGGCGCTGGCGTTTCTCGCCGACGCCGCGTTCGGCGAACGGGCCTACCGGTTCTCCCCCGAGCTGCTCAGCCGGCTCGCGTCCGAGCGCTGGATGCACTGGGGCGCCGCGCCCGCCGCGGAGGGGCGCCCCGACTTTCCGGTGCACGAGTGGGCGATGGTCCAGCAGGGCTCACTCCTCGGCCAGCTCCTCGATCCGGTGGTGCTGGGACGGGTGCGCGACGCCGACCTCCGCGCAGCGCCCGGCGACGCGACGGTGGGCCTCCCCGAGCTGTTCTCGACGCTCACCTCGGCCATCTGGGCGGAGATCGGCGCCGGCACCCGTCCCCGGCCGGCCCGCCCGCGCAACATCACCTCGGTCCGGCGCGACGTGCAGCGGATGTACCTGAGCGCCCTGATCCAGATGACGGTGAGCCCGACGCCCGGCACTCCCGAGGACGCCCGCGCCCTCGCCCGCGCCACCCTGACCGGCCTCGGCGCCGACATCGACCACGCCCTCGCCGTCCCCCGGCCCGACATGGACGCCTACACCCGTGCGCATCTGACCGACGCACGCGAGCGCATCGGGCGCGCGCTCGATGCCCAGATGATCCAGACCACCAGCTTCTCGAGGTAGCACGACCATGCCACACTTCGCGTTTCCGAGCGAACCCTCGCCGCTCCTGCAGACGACCGTGTACATGATCGGCATTCTGACCGGGTACCTGCTCCTGACCCGGCCCGAGGAGTGGGCCCGGGTGCGGGAAACGGTGCGCGAGGTGTGGGCTCGGCGCAGGGCGCGGTAGGCAGACGCGGGGCGGGGCGGCGGCGAAGGGCCGATGACGGCCCCATCGTCATCCCGAGCGAAGCGAGGGACCTTGCTGGCCCGCCCCGACCGCCGCTGGCGGGGCTCCGATCCGGGCGAGAAGGTCCCTCGCTTCGCTCGGGATGACGTCGGGGCGCTCGGATAGCACGCGCTGCTCCATCGCCCGAACCCCCGTTAGACTTCCCGCATGCCGGGCTCTCACCACACCTCAGCACTCGTCATCCGCCAGCTCCGAAAATCCTACGGCGACGTAGTCGCGGTGGACGGGCTCGACCTCGAGCTCAGCGCCGGCGAGTGCTTCGGCCTCCTCGGTCCCAACGGCGCCGGCAAGACGACCACCATGGAGATCTGCGAAGGCCTCACGTCGCCCGACGCCGGCGACGTCGAGGTCCTCGGCCGGCGCTGGGGACGGGACGACCGTGAGCTGCGCGAGCGGCTGGGCATCTCGCTCCAGGAGACCCAGTTCTCGGAGAAGCTGACGGTCGGGGAGACGATCGGCTTGTTCCGCAGCTTCTATCGCCGCGGCCCGTCGGCGGCGGCGGTGATCGACCTGGTGCAGCTCGGCGAAAAGGCGCGTGCCCGCGTGGGCGCGCTCTCGGGCGGCCAGCGCCAGCGCCTGGCGCTGGCCTGTGCGCTCGTGGCTGACCCCGAGCTCCTCTTCCTCGACGAGCCCACCACCGGCCTCGACCCGCAGTCCCGGCGCCAGCTCTGGGAGCTGATCGACCGGTTCCGCGCCGACGGGCGCTCCATCCTGCTGACCACCCACTATATGGAAGAGGCCGAGCGGCTCTGCGACCGCGTGGCCATCGTGGACCACGGGCGGGTCATCGCCGAGGGAACGCCGCGCGAGCTGATCGCCTCGCTCGGCGCGGAGCACGTGGTCGAGGTCGCGGTCGCCGACGGGGATCGGCTCGACGCGGCGGCGATGGCCGCGGCCGCCGGCGTCGCGCCACCGAGCCGGCGCGACGGCACTTGGCGGTTCCAGGTCAGCGAGCTCCATCAGGCCATGCCCGCCCTGCTCGGCGAGCTCCGGCGGCAGGGGGCGCACCTCTCGGAGCTGGGCACGCACTCGGCGACGCTCGAGGACGTCTTCGTCGCGTTGACCGGGCGGCAGCTTCGTGACGAGTAGCCGCCGCTCCTGGCGCGAGCACCCGTTGGTGCAGCTCACCCTGGTCCGCTACCGGGAGTTCTACCGCGAACCCGAGGCCGTGTTCTGGGTGTTCATCTTCCCCGTGCTCCTCACCGCCGGCCTCGGCCTCGCGTTCAGAAGCCGGCCGGCGGACCGAACACCGGTGGCGCTGGTGCCGCGCGGCCTCGTGGACGATTCGCTCGCCGCCCGGCTCGCCGCGGCAGACGGGCTCAAGCTCAGACGGCTGACCGACTCCGCCGCCGCACAGGCGCTCCGCACCGGCGACGTGGCGCTGGTCGTCGTCCCGACGGCCTCGGGCGTCGAGTACCGCTACGACCCTTCGCGCCCCGACGCGCGGGAGGCGCGGCTCCGGGCGGACGAGGCGGTGCAGCGAGCCGCCGGGCGCCTTGACCCGGTCCCGGCGACCGAGCGCACGGTCAGCGACGCGGGCGCGCGCTACGTGGATTTCGTGGTGCCCGGCCTGCTCGGCATGAACCTGATGGGCAGCGGGATCTGGGGACTGGGCTTCGCGATCGTGGATGCGCGGCGGAAGCGTCTGCTCAAGCGCCTGGCGGCGACCCCGATGTCGCGGGCGCAGTTTCTGTTCTCGTTCGTGCTCAGCCGGATCACCGTCCTGATCGTGGAGGTGGCCCTGCTGCTCGGCTTCGCGGTGCTCGTGTTCGGGGTTCCCACCCGTGGCCCCCTGCTCTTCCTGGCCGCTCTCTGTCTGCTCTCGTCGCTCGCCTTCTCGTCGCTCGGGCTGCTCATCGCCTCTCGGCCGCGCACGGTCGAAGGGGTGTCGGGGCTGATGAACCTGGTGATGCTCCCGATGTGGATCTTCTCCGGGGTGTTCTTCTCCTCGTCGCGGTTTCCCGACGCGGTCCAGCCGGTCATCAAGGCGCTGCCGCTCACGGCGGTCAACGACGCGCTTCGAGCCACGATGCTCCGCGGAGCGGGTCCGGCCCAACTGCTGCCGCAGCTCGGCATCATCGCGGCCTGGCTGGCGGTGAGCTTCGTCCTCGCCGTTCGGCTGTTCCGCTGGCGGTGAGCGAGCTTCCACGGCGCCTCGGCGCCTGGTCGACCGCCGCCGTCACCGTCGGCATCATGATCGGGAGCGGCATCTTTCGGGTGCCGGCCACCGCCGCGGCCCAGACCGGCTCGGCCGAGGTGATGCTCCTGGCCTGGGTCGTCGGCGGCATCGTCGCCCTGTGCGGGGCGCTCTCGCTGGCTGAGGTGGCGGCGCTCTTCCCGAACGCCGGCGGAATGTACGTCTATCTGCGTGAGGCCTACGGCTCGCTGACGGCGTTCCTGTTCGGCTGGCTCTATCTCGTCGTCATTCCCACCGGCGCCGGGGCGATCGCGCTCGTCTTCGCGGAGTATCTCGGGCGCCTCGTGCCGCTCTCGCCGTCACAGGTGCGGCTCGTGGCCGCCGCGACGATCGTCCTGCTGGCCGCCGCGCAGTATCGCTCGGTGCGGTTCGGGGCCTGGATCCAGAACGCCTCGACGCTCGCCAAGGTCGTGGCGATCCTCGCGCTCACCGCCGCGGCCTTTCTCCTTGGAGCGAGCGGCGGTGGCGCGTGGAGTGGGCAGGCCCTGCATCCGCCGACCTGGAGCGGATTCGGCCTCGGGCTCGTAACGGTGCTGTGGGCGTACAATGGGTGGCAGGACGTGACCTGCCTGTCGGGTGAGGTGCGCGACCCCGGCCGCAGCCTGCCGCGCGCGCTCGTCGGCGGCACGCTGGCGGTGGTCGCGATCTACCTGGTGACGAACGCGGCCTATCTCCGGGTGCTGCCGCTCGACCAGATGGCGCGCTCCCCGCTCGTGGCCTCGGATCTCGCGGTGCACCTCGTGGGGCCGGCGGGCTCCGCCCTGGTGGCGGCGCTCGTCTGCGTCTCGACGTTCGGCGCGCTCAACGCCGTGCTGATGGCCATTCCGCGGGTGTTCTGGGCCATGGCCGCCGACGGGCTGTTCTTCCGGACCGTGGCCGCCGTGCACCCCCGGTATCGGACCCCTCACGTGGCGGTCTCGGCCATGGCCGCGCTCGCCATCGTGTACCTGGTGTTTCGCACCTTCGAGCAGCTGATCGAGGCGTTCATTCTCGCCAGCCTGCCCTTCTGGGCGCTGAGCGTCGCGAGCGTCGTGGTCTTCCGCCGCACCCATGCCCAGGCCCCGCGGGCCTACCGTACGCCTGGCTACCCCGTCGTGCCGTTCCTGTTCGTGCTGGCGATGGTCGCGCTCGTCGCCAATTCGCTCTATCAGCACCCCGAGGTGACGGTGACCAGCGTCGGTGCGGTGGCCGCCGGCGTGCCGCTCTATTTCGTGTGGCGGCGGATCGGACGGGAGCGCAGCCCGGACACCTGACGGCGCGCCAAGCGCGACTCACGCCTGCCCCGAGCTCGAGCACATGTCCCGGCCGCGGTCCCAGGCCTGGCGGCGATCGGGATCGACCGGGACCATCACCTCGAGAGGAGTACCAGCGGTTAGCGCCCTCCGGCCGGAAGGGGGGCATCTAGAGCCCATCCCCCGGATCGCTTTCGGCCTTAGAGTCTCACATATCGCAATTCTGGGCAGTGTGGAGGCGGCGAGCCGGGCGCAAGCCGAACCGGGGACCCGCCGGATGCAAGTTGGTGCACCATCGGAGAGCGGCGGATCTGGACAACTATCGGTCCAGCCGTATGTTCACCGAAGTCAGTGGCGCCGAGGCCGTACACCCATGGCGAGACTTTCTACCGAGAGCAAGCACATGTATCTCATCGAGCTGAAGCCCGGGAAGGAAGCGGTCTACGGAACGCTCGAGGCGTTCACCGACGCCGTCCGGCGGGGGGAGATCGGGTGGCAGGCACGCATCTATCACCAGGCCAAGTCGACCTGGCTTCCGGTCACGGTGCATCCGCATTTCAAGAAGCTGGTGGAGCGGCCGGCCGGCCAGGCGGCGGCGGCGGCGCCCGCAAGATCGCACTGGACGTTCCTGCCGCCCGAGAGGGGGCACGAGGCTTCGTCGCCCGCGGCCGAGCAAGGGTCTGCGGCCGCGGCGTCTTCGCACACGGACTCCGACGTCGGCTCGGCGACGAAGGTAAACACGAAGGGCTGGCGGAGCGTGCTCGGTGGATTGATCGGAGCTCGCCGGGGCTGACGCCGGCAACGCATTCAGGGTGAAATACGCGGCGCCCGGGATCACCATCCCGGGCGCCGCATGCATTTGCAGACCACAGCCTCCCAGCGTCATCGGGTATACATCATTCCCGTTCGCCCGTCCGCGCCCGGCGCTCGGGCTCCTGCAGAATGGTCTCGCTCCGCGGGCTGGGCGGATGCGCTTCCAGATCGACTCCCCGCAGGCGCCCGTGGGTGGGCGACCGCCCGCCCCTCGGCGCGACCCTATCGGTCCTTGACCTTGGCCCAGGAATCTCGAAGCGCGACGGTCCGGTTGAAGACGAGGGCGCCGGGACGCGAGTCGACCGGGTCGCTCACGAAGTATCCCGTGCGCTCGAACTGGTAGCGCGACCCCGGCGGGTCGGCCGCCACGCTCGGCTCGATCTTGGCGCCCGGTAGCGTGACGAGCGACGCGGGATTCAGGGCCTGGACGAAGTCCGCGCCCTCGGGCATCGCGTCGGGATCCGGAACGGCGAACAACCGGTCGTACAGCCGCAGCTCGCAGTCGAGGGCATGCCCCGCGGACACCCAGTGGATCGTGCCCTGCACCCGCCGGCCGTCGGGTGCATCGCCCCCCCGCGTGGCGGGGTCGTAGGTGCACCGTACCTCGACGACCTCTCCGGCCGCATCCTTCACCACATCGGTGCAGGTGACGAGGTAGCCGTAGCGCAGGCGGACCTCGCGCCCCGGCGCGAGGCGGAAGAACTTCTTCGGCGGGTCTTCCAGAAAATCGTCCCGCTCGATCCAGAGCTCGCGCGAGAACGGCACCGGACGCGAGCCGGTCTTCGGCACGTCGTGCGGGTACAGCGGCGCGTCCAGCGTCTCCACCAGATCCGCCGGGTAGTTGGTGATCACCAGCCGGAGCGGCCGGGCGACGGCCATGACGCGCGGCACCCGCATGTTGAGGTCGTCGCGCACGGCGTGCTCGAAGGTGGCAAGCTCGATCCGGGCATCCGAGCGGGCCACGCCGATCGTGTCGGCGAACGCGCGGATGGCCTCGGGCGTCACGCCGCGGCGCCGAAGTCCCGCGATCGTCGGCAGCCGTGGATCGTCCCACCCGGCGACGTGCCCTTCGGCCACGAGCCGGAGCAGCTTCCGCTTGCTCAGCACCGTGTAGTCCAGCTCGAGCCGAGCGAATTCGGTCTGCTCGGGCGGGCGCTCGAAGCCCGCCTCGCGCACGAGCCAGTCGTACAGCTCCCGGTTGTCCTTGAACTCGAGCGTGCAGAACGAGTGCGTGATCCCCTCGAACGCGTCGGAAAGCCCGTGGGCGAAGTCGTAGAGCGGGTAGACGCACCACGCCGTGCCGCGCCGGTAGTGCGACGCGTGGCGGATCCGCAGCAGCAGCGGGTCCCGCATGAGCATGTTGGGATGCGCCATGTCGATCCGGGCGCGGAGCACGTGCGCGCCGTCGGGGAACTCGCCGGCCCGCATCCGCCGGAGCAGGTCGAGACTCTCCTCGGCCGTGCGATCCCGGAACGGGCTTGACGTGCCCGGCACGGTCACGGTCCCGCGCCCCGTGCGGATCGCTTCTTCGCTCTGTGAGTCGACGTACGCCGTTCCGGCCACGACCAGCGCCTCGGCGATCTCGTACAGCCGCTCGAAGTAGTCGCTCGCGAAGCGCTCCTCGTCCCAGGCGAAGCCGAGCCAGCGCACGTCGTCGCGAATCGCGTCGACGTAGCGGACGTCCTCGGTGGTCGGATTGGTGTCGTCGAAGCGCAGGTTGCAGTGGCCCGAGAATTCGCGGGCGATCCCGAAGTTCAGGCAGATCGACTTGGCGTGGCCGATGTGCAGGAATCCGTTCGGCTCCGGCGGAAAACGGGTGTGAATCGACCGCCCGAAGCGGTTGCTGGCGGCGTCTTCGGCCACCTTCTCGCGGAGGAAGTCCTTGCGCGGCGCGGCCTCGCGGTGGGACGCGGCCGGCGGAGCGGAGTGGTCTGGGTGGGTCACGGCTGAAAGTTAACGCGGTTTTCGGTTGAGCGGAGGCGGTCAGGCGGCCGACCGCCGCGGCAGCAGGATCGTGGTCAGCAAGGTCAGCACGACTTCGTCCCGCTGATTCCTGGTCGTGACCCTGAGACGTGCCGTGCCCCGGTCGGGCTTGGACGAGGAGGGGCGCAGCTCGACGACCTCCCACTCCACGTGCAGCACGTCGCCCGGCACGACCGGGCGCGGCCAGCGCAATTCGTCGGCGCCGAGGCCGATTAGGCCCCACGCGGAGCAGAGTTCGCCCTCGACCAGGAGCCGCATCGTCAGCGCCATGGTATGCCAGCCGGACGCCACCTGCCGGCCGAACACGCTCGCCCGGCCCGCCTCTTCGTCCAGATGGAACGGCTGCGGATCGAAGGCCGCGGCGAAGGCGGCGATCGCCTCGCGGTCGATGGCAACGCTGCCTCCGGCATATCGCTGGCCGACCGCGAGATCTTCGAAATACCGGGGAACCCGGTTGGAGGCAGGACATGGTTCCCCGGGGGCAGGCGGGCGCGGTGGCATGCGCCTAATACTGCCGACGGCGAGGCCGGGACGCCAACCAATGCCACGGCGACGAATGCACGAAGCGCCCGGGAGCCAGGCTCCCGGGCGCTTCGTCGTTCGGTCCTCCTCGGGCGAGACGCCTACAGCTCGTCGTCCACCAGCGCGGCCGCCAGCACCGGCGCCGGCGCCGGCTCCTCCACCCGCGGCGGCGGCGCTTCGAAGCCCGCCGGCGGCTGGATGTCGATCTCGGCGTAGCGATAGATGCCGCTGCCCGCCGGGATCAGGTGCCCGATGATGATGTTCTCCTTGAGGCCCAGGAGGTCGTCCTTGGCCCCGCGGATCGCGGCGTCGGTCAGGACCCGCGTGGTCTCCTGGAACGACGCCGCCGAGATGAACGACTGCGTCGTGAGGCTGGCCTTGGTGATGCCCAGCAGCACCGGCTCGGCTTCGGCCGGCGTGCCCTTCCGCTTGAGCACCCGCTCGTTGTCGTCGCGGAAGGTGAGCCGATCCACCGTCTCGCCTTCCAGGAAGTCGGTGTCGCCCGGCTCGGTCACGCGCACCTTCTGCAGCATCTGGCGCACGATCACGCCGATATGCTTGTCGCTGATGCGCACGCCCTGCAGCCGGTAGACCTCCTGCACCTCGTTGAGCAGGTACTCCTGCACCGCGCGCGGCCCCTTGATCAGCAGGATGTCGTGCGGGTTGACCGGGCCCTCGGTCAGGCGGTCGCCCGCCCGCACCCGATCACCCTCGTGGACGCGCAGGTGCTTGCCGGCCGGGACCTCGTACAGCTGCGGCTCGGTCTCCTCCGGCGCCCCTGCGGGGGTCTCGGGATAGACGTAGATCTCGCGCTTGCCGCGCTTGATCTCGCCGAACTTGACCACGCCGTCGACTTCCGAGATCGTCGCCGGATCCTTCGGCCGCCGGGCCTCGAACAGCTCCGCGATGCGCGGGAGGCCGCCCGTGATGTCGCGGGTCTTGTACGCCTGCCGCGGGATCTTGGTGACCGTGATGCCCTTGGCCACCTTGACCGGCGGGCTCAGGAAGACCGTCTTATCCTTCGATTCCTTCTTGGTCTTGCTGGGCCAGGCCTCGTTGATCGGCCGCTCGTCCACGTGGAACTTGGTGCTCCACGGGTTGGCGGCGTCAGGGATCTCGATCGCCCGGCTCACCTGGTCGGTCGGCGAGCCCAGGATGACGCGGCTGCCCTCCGCCAGGGTGTACTCCTGCGGGTCCTTCCGGTTCGGGATGTAGACCAGCACCGACGGGTGCAGCTCCCGGTCCGGATCGGCCATGACGACGATGCTTCGGAGCCCCGTGCCCTCGTCCAGCTCCTCGCGGAGCGTGACACCCGGCACCAGGTCCTTCCAGCGCAGCTCGCCGTCGGCCTTGATGATGCTCGGGTCGTTGTACGGATCCCAGGTGTACAGGATCGTCGCCCGGCGCTCGTTGTCGCCCTTGGTGACGAGATCGCCCTCCTTGACCGCCAGAAGCGCGCCCTCGGGGACCGGATAGCGGTTGAGGATCCGCTTCGGATCCTTCGGGTCCACCACCAGGATCCCTTCCTTGTTCTCGTCCGACGCCGACTCGTCCTCGCGGGTGAGCACGACGCGGTTGACGCCCTTGGTGCCGTCCTCGAACTCGACCGGCACGTCCGACCACTCGAGGCCGTCGGTGTACTTCACCTTGCCGTCCGACCGCGCCCGGCGCTCCGCCTCCTCCGCGATGCGGGAGGAGGTACCGCCGATGTGGAACGTGCGCAGCGTGAGCTGCGTGCCCGGCTCACCGATGCTCTGGGCCGCCAGGATGCCGACCGCCTCGCCCATGTCCACCATGTCCATGGTGGCCAGGTTCCGGCCGTAGCACATCCGGCAGACGCCCCGGCGCGCCTCGCAGGTCAGCACCGAGCGGATCTTGACCTTCTCGATCCCGGCGTCGTCGATCGCGTTGGAGACCTCCTCGTCGATCAGCTTGCCGGCCTCGACCAGGAGCTTCTGGTCTCCGTCCTCGTCGAGCTCGTGCGGATCGAACACGTCCTCGCCGGCCACGCTGCCCAGGATGCGCTCGCGCAGCGGCTCGATGATGTCCTCGCCCTCCTTGAGCGCCGCGATCTCGAGGCCCAGGACCGTGCCGCAGTCCTCCTCGGTGATCGTGACGTCCTGCGCCACGTCCACCAGGCGGCGGGTCAGGTAGCCGGCATCGGCCGTCTTGAGCGCCGTGTCGGCCAGGCCCTTCCGGGCGCCGTGGGTCGAGATGAAGTACTCCAGCACCGTGAGCCCCTCACGGAAGTTCGACTTGATCGGGCTTTCGATGATCTCGCCGATGCCGCCGGTGAGCTTCTTCTGCGGCTTGGCCATCAGGCCGCGCATGCCGGCGAGCTGCCGGATCTGGTCGCGCGAGCCGCGGCTGCCGGAGTCGAACATCATGAACACCGGGTTGAACCCGCCGCGGGAGACCCGCATCGAGTTGATCATCGCCTCGGCCACGTCGTTGTTCGCGTGGGTCCAGGCGTCGATCACCTTGTTGTAGCGCTCGCC
>CAVQGA010000016.1:0-88137 GCA_963711915.1 uncultured Gemmatimonadales bacterium | reverse complement strand
CTTCCCGACTTCGACGCCCTGGACGGCGAAGGGCGTGGCCGCCGGCGCGGGCGCTGTCATCGAGGTATCGGGCGCCGCCGCGGCGGTGTCCGTCTTCTTCTTGCACGCCGGCGCCGCGGCGACCGCGAAGCCGAGGGCGAGCGTGCACAGGGTGCGGCGATACACGTCCATGGGCTGCGTCTCCTCGCGCCGGCTCACGCGTCCGGAATCCGGAAGGTCTGGCCGGGATAGATGAGGTCGGGATTCTTGATGACGTCCTTGTTGGCTTCGTAGATCTTCTTCCAGTCGCCCGCGTTCCCGTAGAAGTGCTTGGCGATCTTCGACAGACTGTCGCCCTTGGCGACCGTGTAGGTCTGCCCGCCGGACGGCGCGGGTGGGGGGGCCGTGGACGAGCTTCCTGATTCTACGTCCGAAAAGTCGGGTTCCTTGGGGTCAGGCATGGAGTCCTCCAGATGAGGTCATGGGGTGGGAGCCTCTCTGCGCTCGATCTCCGTTACCCCTTTCACCTTCCGTACGGCTTTCATCACCTTGCCGAGATGCGGCAGGTTGTCCACCTCGACGAAGATGGTGCCGAACACCGAGCCGTCCTTGGTGTGGAGATCGGCGCCGCGGATGTTGGTGCCGGTCTGGCTCACCGCCTCCATGATGTCGGCGTAGAGCCCGCGCCGGTCTTCGCCGCTCACCGCGAGCCGGACGGCGAACGCCTCACCGGCCGTTTCCTGCCAGTCGATGTCGACCCGCCGCTCGTCGGCGGCGAGGGTGAGCAGGTTGGGGCAGTCGGCCCGGTGGATGGAGATGCCGCGGCCCTGCGTCACGTAGCCCACGACCGAATCGCCGGGGACGGGCTGGCAGCACTGGGCGTAGCGCACCATCAGTCCGTCCACCCCCTGGATCTTGATGCCCCGGCCCAGGCGGATCCGGTCGATGACCCGGCCGAACACCGTCGGCTTGGGCTCCTGGATCTCGTCGGTGGCCCGATCGGGATAAAGCGCCTTGATGACCTGGCCGATGTTGACGTCGCCGCGGCCGACCGCGATCTCGAGCCCGCGTCCGTCCGCCAGCGAGAGCGTCTGCGCCGCCCGGGTCAGCCGCGTGTCGTCGGGAGTTTCCAGCCGCCGCCGGCGCACCTCGCGCGCGAGAATCTCGCGGCCGAGCGTCAGGCTGACGGTTTCCTCCTCATGATTGACCCATTGCTTGATCTTGTGCCGGGCTCGCGCGGTGCGGACATGGCTCAGCCAGTCGCGGCTGGGCTTGGGGACGGCCGCCGTGAGGATCTCGATCGTATCGCCGCTCTTGAGCTCCCGGTGAAGCGGCGCGATGCGTCCGTTGATCTTGGCCCCCTGGCACTTGAGGCCGACCTCGGTGTGCACGTGGAACGCGAAATCGATCGCCGTCGAGCCCTTCGGCAGCCGCTTCACGTCGCCTTGCGGCGTGAAGACGAAGATCTCGTCCTGGTAGAGGTCGATCTTGAGGAACTCGAGGAACTCCTCGGGGCTGTGCGTGTCCTGCTGGAGATCGAGAAGCTGGCGAAACCAGCCGAGGTGCTGGTCGAGCTCGTCGGGCTTGCCGTCGCGCTTGTACAGCCAGTGGGCCGCGATGCCGAACTCGGCCGTCCGGTGCATTTCCTGGGTGCGGATCTGCACCTCGAAGAGCTGGCCGCCCGGCCCGAAGATGGTCGTGTGCAGCGACTGGTACGCGTTCGACTTGGGGGACGCGATATAATCCTTGATCCGTTCCTGGATCGGGGTCCAGTTGTGGTGGATGATGCCGAGGACGTGATAGCAGTCCGGCACCGTTCGCACGGTCACGCGGATCGCCATGAGATCGTAGATCTCATCGAACCCTTTGTTCCGCTTCCGCATCTTCTGGAAAATGGACCAGAGGTGCTTGGGACGGCCGGTGACCTCGTACCACTCGATCCCCGCCCGCTTGAGCTCGTACTCGAGCGGCGTGCGGAGCTTGAGGATGGTCTGCTCGCGGACCGCGCGCTTGGAGGCCACCTGGTTCACCAGCTCGCGGTACTCCTCCGGCTCCAGGAACTTGAACGACAGGTCCTCCAGCTCGGCCTTCATGCCCGCCATGCCGAACCGGTGCGCCAGGGGCGCATAGATCTCCCGGGTCTCGAGCGCGATCCGGCTCCGGCGCTCGGGCGGCAGGTGCTCCAGCGTCCGCATGTTGTGGAGCCGGTCGCCCAGCTTGATGATGATGACGCGGGCGTCCTTCGCGATCGACAGCAGGAGCTTGCGATAGTTCTCGACCTGCTCCTCGGCCGACGAGCGGAAGGTCAGGCTGGAGATCTTGGTGAGCCCGTCCACGATGCCGGCGATCTCGCTCCCGAACTCGCGGGCGATATCCTCGGTCCGGACCTCGGAATCCTCCACCACGTCATGGAGGAGCGCCGCGGCGATCGTGGTGCTGTCGAGCAGCTGCTCGGCCAGGATGAGCGCCACGGCGATGCTGTGGGAGACGAAGTCCTCGCCCGACATCCGCTTCTGGCCGCGGTGGGCGGACGCGCTGAAGCGGAGGGCCCGCTCGATCAGGTCGAGATCGAGACGATCGGCGTGGCGCTCGAGCACCGCCCGAAGGTCGGGGGCCAGGTCAGGTAAGGTTCCGGTCACAATATGAGGATGGCGGACCAATGGGCGATCGTCAACAAGCCCGGCCTCGGTGCCCGGGGCGCCGGAGCGGCCGGCGGGCCCGTGGGGCACAACTATGTCTCTGTGGACCCGCCGGTTACGCGAGCCAGCCCGGATGCCGCCGCCATATCCACCATCCAGTCGAGACAGCCCGACGCCGGCCGGACCGCCTTGACGGGGAGCAGCGCCGGCGGCAGCGAACCCTCCAGCGCCAGACGCAACGGGCCGGCCTTGTCGGAGCCGGAGACGAGGAACAGGACGGCGCGTCCCGCATTGAGCATCGGCGGCGTCATGGTCACCCGCCAGGCGCTCACCTCACGCACGTACTCCGCCAACACGGTCCGCACCCGTTCCCGCACGGCCGCGTGCCCGGGAAAGAGGGACGCGGTATGCCCGTCCCGGCCCAGACCCAGCAGCACCAGGTCGGGGACGACGCCGGCGAGTTGCCGTTCGTAGTCGAGCGCGGCTCGCGCCGGCTCGTCCTCACCGTGAATTCGATGGACGTTGTCCGGAGCGACCGCAACCCGGTCGAGCAGTGTTTGCCGCGCCATCCGGTAGTTGCTCCGGGCGTCGTCGGGCGGGACGCAGCGCTCGTCGCCCCAGAAGAGCTCGACGCGCGGCCAGTCCACCCGCCCGGCCCACCCGGCACCGGCAAGCACCTCGTACGTCTGCCGCGGCGTCTCGCCCCCGGCGAGGACGAGGCGGAACCGGCCCCGAGCCCCGACGGCGTCCACGGCGGCCGTGGCGATGCGCTCCGCGGCCGCCAGCGCCAGAGCGGCCGGGTCGGGAAAGACATGGAGCCGCGGGTCGCGCATCACACGTGCGACGGGCGGCGCTGCCGGGCCACCTGCACCCGCGCCGCCTCGACCACATGATCGACGGTGAAACCGAAGTGCTCGGCCACCACCTGCGCCGGCGCCGAGAGGCCGAAGGTGCGCATGGCGAGCACCGTGCCGCTCAGGCCGGTGTAGCGTGCCCAACCGAACGGCGACGCCTCCTCGACGGCCACGCGAGCGAGGACTTCGGCGGGCAGCACCCGCTGGCGGTACGACTCGGGCTGGGCCTCGAACAGCTCCCAGGACGGCATGCTCACGACTCGGGCCTTGATCCCCTCGGCCAGCAGACGCTCGCGGGCCGTCACGCAGAGCGACACCTCGCTGCCGGTCGCGAGGAGCAGCACGTCCGGTTCCCCATCAGGCGCATCGGCCAGGACGTAGGCTCCCCGCGCGAGCCCGCCGGCCGCGGCGTACCGCGACCGGTCCAGCGTCGGCAGCGCCTGCCGGGACAGCACCAGGGAGACCGGGTGTCCGGTCTGCGCCATGATGACACGATAGGCTTCCACGACCTCGTTCGCATCGGCCGGGCGGATCACGATCATGCCCGGCATGGCGCGAAGCGAGGCCAGGTGCTCGACCGGCTGGTGGGTGGGGCCGTCCTCGCCGAGGCTGATGGAGTCGTGGGTCCACACGTAGAGGACGGGAAGCTCCATGAGCGCGCTCAGCCGGAGGGCGGCGCGGCAATAATCGGTGAAGATGAGGAAGCTCGAGCCGTACGCCCGCAGGCCGCTGAGCGCCATCCCGTTCGCGATGGCGCACATCGCGTGTTCCCGCACGCCGAAGTGCAGATTCCGGCCGCCGGCATCGCCGCCGTCCGCGACCGGCTCGAGCTCGCCGGCGCCCTCGAAGGTCAGCCGCGTCTTGGTGGATGGCCAGAGATCGGCCGCGCCGCCCAGGAGCCAGGGCACCCGGCGTGCGATGGCGTTGAGCGTCTTTCCGGACGCATCGCGGCTGGCGATACCCTTCGGGTCCGGCGGGAAGACGGGCAGGTCGCCGTCCCAGCCCGGCGGCAGCGTACCCGTTCGGATCCGGTCGAGCTGGGCCGCCAGGTCGGGATACCGCTCGCGGTAGGTGCCCAAGCGCGCCTCCCACGCCGCCCGCAGGTCGGCGCCGCGCCGGTTCAGATTGGCGCGAAAGTGGGCGGGAACCGCATCGGGCACGACGAAGCGGGCGTCGGGATTCCAGCCGTAGAACTCCTTCGCCAGCCGCGCCTCCTCGGCACCGAGCGGCTCGCCGTGCGCCTCGCGCGTGTCCTGCCGGTGGGGAGCGCCGTAGCCGATGTGGCTGTCCACGATGATGAGGGTCGGGCGGTCCTGCGTGGCGCGGAACGTCTCGTAGGCGTGGGTGAGCCGGTCCAGGTCGTTCGCGTCCGGCACCCGGAGCACGTTCCACCCGTACGCGAGGAACCGGGCGCCCACGTCCTCGGTGAAGGTGAGCGAGGTGGGCCCCTCGATGCTGATTCCGTTGTTGTCGTAGATCCAGCAGAGCCGGCCGAGCCGGAGGTGCCCGGCGAGCGATGCGGCCTCGCTCCCCAGCCCCTCCATCATGTCCCCGTCACTGCAGAGCACGTAGACGTCGTAGTCGAACAACTCGAGATCGGGCCGGTTGTAGGTCGCGGCGAGCCAGCGCGCCGCGATCGCCATCCCGACGCTCATGGCGACCCCCTGGCCGAGCGGGCCGGTGGTGGCCTCGACGCCGGTCGTCCAGCCGTGCTCCGGGTGCCCCGGGCAGCGGCTGCCCGCCTGGCGGAAGCACTTGATGTCGTCCAGCGTGACCGCCGGCCGGTCATCGGAGTCGTAGGACGCGTCCGCCGCGCGGACGCCGGCCAGGTGGATCAGGCTGTAGAGCAGCATCGAGGCGTGGCCCGCGGAGAGCACGAAGCGGTCGCGGTTGGGCCAGTACGGATCCTCGGGGTCGTAACGGAGCACGCGCTGCCAGAGCGCGTAGGCAACTGGCGCCATGCCCATCGGCGTCCCGGGGTGTCCGGACTGCGCCTGCTGGACGGCGTCGATCGAGAGCGTCCGGATCGTATCGACGCAGAGCTGGTCGAGCGTCGGCGCCGTCATGCCGTCCTCCGCAGCGCCTCGGCCTTGGCCGCGATCCGCTCCATGAGGTCCTTCCACGACGCGACGAACGCGGACGCGCCGTCCCGCTGGAGCGTATCTCCCAGGGCGGCCACGTCCACCCCGGCCCCGCCGAACGAGGCCACCACCGCGTCCGCGTCGCCGCCGTCGCCCGGGAGCACTTCGCCGACGGTCCCGTGATCGGCAAAGGCGAGCAGCGTCGCATCCGGTATGGTGATGATCGTGTCGGGCGCGGCGAGCGCTTCGAGGTACAGCACGTCCGGCGCCTCCGGGTCCTTGGTGCCGGTGCTGGCCCAGAGCAGCCGCTGCGGCAGCGCGCCGCGCGCGGCGAGCCCACTCCAGCGGGATGACGCCAGCAGCTCGCGGTACGTCCGGTACGTCTGCCGGGCGATGGCGATGCCGAGGCGGTTCTGGAGCGCCGCCGGCACCCGGCCGGCCACGACCCGTCCCACCGGCTCACGAACAGCGATGCCACCGACCGGACCCGCGGATCGAGTCCCGCCGCGAGCCGGCGCTCGACGCCCCGGAAGTACGCTTCCGCCGCCGCGACGATACTGTCCGGGCGAGAACAGCAGGGTCACGTTGATCGGCACGCCCGCCGCGATCGCCTCCTCGATGGCCGGCACCCCCTCGGGCGTGCCCGGGATCTTGATGAAGATGTTGGGCCGCGCGGCCCGCTCCGCCAGCGCCCGGGCCTCCGCCAGCGTGCTGGCGGTATCGTAGGCCAGCAGCGGCGACACCTCGAGCGAGACCCAGCCATCGACGCCGCCGGTCTGCTGGTGCACCGGCCGGAACAGCTCGGCCGCCTCGGTCAGATCCTCGAGCGCCAGCTCGAAGAAGAGCCGCTCGCCGGCCTTGCCGTCGCGGGCCTTGCGGCGGATGGCCTCGTCATAGGCGTGGAGTTCGCGATCGCGTGGTCGAAGATGGTGGGATTGGAGGTCAGCCCGGTGACCGACAGCTCGTCCCGGTACCGCCGGAGCGTGCCGCTCGGCCAGCATGCCGCGGGTGATGTTGTCGAGCCAGAGACTCTGGCCCAGATCGTGGAGCTGCGTCGCGTTCATGGCGTTCATGTGGGCCTCCCCGGCTGGAACGCCGAGGTCAGCAGCAGGTCGCCGATGCGCTCGAGCTCACGTCGGCCGGCGGATACGCGGCCAGCAGCTCGGGATCGTGCGCGTAGTGCCCCTGCCGGGCGAACACGGTCGTGACGCGCGAGCCCCACGCCGCTTCACCGCCGTGAGAATGCGAAGCTTGTCGTCGATCAGCACGTAATGCTCGGCCGGGTAGAAACGCTCGACATCGGCCAGCTCCTGCTCCTTGTGGATGTAGATCAGGACCCGACCGTCCGACCGCGCGCCGGATGCCGGAGCGCTCGACCTTGCGCGGCTGGAACACGACGTCGCCGTCGGAGAGGATGACCGTGGTGCCGCAGCGCGCCGTAGGTGCTCGAGCACGTCGAGCGCCCCGGGATACAGCCGGTCGGCGAACGGGTAGTCCAGCAGGAACGACGACATGCGCAGCAGCCGCGGATCGTGCAGCTCGCTCCAGCCGGTAGCGCTGCAGTGCGCCGAGGTAGTCGGCGTAGCCGAGCTCGCGCGGCGCTCCACGAAGATCGCCCAGTAGCGCTCGCGCGGCCTCGGCGCCGGACTCGCGCGCGAGATGGGCCCGAGGTCGGCCTGGACCGCGTCGTTGTCGAGCAGCGTGTTGTCGACGTCGAACAGGAACACCGACCGCCGGCCGCACCGCCATCAGCAGCCGCTCTGCTCCACCGGCTGGTGCCAGCCGCCGGTGGCCGCCGGTGAGGCAGTCGGCCTCCGCCGGCCCCCACTGCCCCGCCGCGTAGGTCTCGAGCGGCGTGGTCACGGTGCCCAGGACCGGGTCCACCACGCGCCACGCCCGCTCCACCGCGTCCTCCCGCGCGAACAGCGTCTGGTCGCCGCGCATCGCGTCGCGGAGCAGCCGCTCGTAGGGCGGCCATCTCGTCGGCCCGCTCGTGGCAGGCGACAAGTTCGACGTCCTCGCCCACCATGGCCTCGCCAGGCAGCTTGGCGCGGGCGGCGAGCGAGAGCACCACGTGCGGGCTCAGGCGGAAGCGGAAGCAGTTGGCGGGGCTGGTCGCGGCATCGGCGAACAGCGCCTGCGGCGGCCGCTTGAGCTCCACGAACACCTCCGTGACCGTCATCGGCAGACACTTCCCGGCGCGGATGAAGAACGGCACCCCCGCCCAGCGCCAGGAATCGAGCTGCAGCCGGACGGCCGCGAAGGTCTCGACCTCCGAGTCGGGCGCCACGCCGGGTTCGTTCCGGTAGCCGGCGAATTGGCCGCGCACGACGTCGGCGGGCTGGAGCGGCCGCATGGCCGCGAAAGGCCTGCGCCTTGGCGTCGCGGACGGCCTCGGTGTCGCTCCCCGACGGCGGCTCCATCGCGAGCAGGCTCGACCACCTGCAGCAGGTGGTTCTGCACGACGTCGCGGATGGCACCGGCCTCCTCGTAGAATTGCCCGCGGCCCTGGACGCCGAAGCTCTCGGCCATCGTGATCTGGACCTGTCGGATGTAGTTGCGGTTCCAGACCGGCTCGAGGAAGGAGTTGGCGAAGCGGAAGTAGAGGAGGTTCTGGACCGGCTCCTTGCCGAGATAGTGGTCGATCCGGAAGATCGCCGCTTCGGGGAAGACGCCGATGAAGCGTGGCGTTGAGCTCGCGCGCCGAGGCGAGGTCGCGGCCGAACGGCTTCTCGACCACGACGCGGGCGCCGCGGGCGCAGCCCGACGCGGCCAGGCCCTCGGCGACCACGGCGAAGAGGCTGGGCGGGACCGCCAGGTAGTGCAGGGGACGGCTGGCGGCGCCGAGCGCCTCGCGCAAGCGGCCGTAAGTCGCGGGGTCGCGGTAGTCGCCGTCGACGTACCGGAGCAGTTCCGACAGCCTGGCGAAGGCGGCGGCATCGACCCCGCCGTGCTGCCTCGAGGCTCTCGCCGGGCGCGCTCCGGAGCTGCTCCAGCGTCCAGCCGGAGCGCGCCACCCCGACGATCGGGACGTTCATTGACCGCGGCGGATCAGTGCCTGGAGCGCCGGGAAGACCTGCTTGTAGGCCAGGTCGCCCGTGACGCCGAAGAGCACCAGCGCGTCGGACTGCTCGCCCATGTCGCTCTCCTAGCCCGGGGTCTTCTCCACGTGGCCGCCGAACTGATAGCGGAGGGCCGACAGCAGCCTGTCGGCGAAATCCGCCTCGCCGCGCGAGCTGAACCGCTGGTACAGCGCGGCGCTCAGCACCGGCACGGGCACCGCTTCGTCCATCGCGGCCGACACGGTCCAGCGCCCCTCGCCCGAGTCCGACACCCGGCCCGCGAACGTCGCGAGGTCCGGCGAGTCGTTCGAGCGCGCGGGCGGTCAGGTCCAGCAGCCACGAGGCGATCACGCTGCCGTGGCGCCACACTTCGGCGATACCGGCGAGATCGAGCGATACCGGTAGTGCTCCGGATGCCGGAGCGGCGTCGTTTCGGCGTCGGTCGTCCCGCGTGTGCTTGCCGGCATCGGCATGGTGCAGGATGTTGAGCCCTTCGGCGTAGGCCGCCATGATGCCGTACTCGATGCCGTTGTGGACCATCTTCACGAAGTGCCCGGCGCCCGACGGGCCGCAGTGGAGATAGCCGCGCTCGGCGGTACCCGCGGCCGATCGTCGGCCCGGCGTGCTCGGCCACGGCGCCCGCGCCCGGCGCCAGCGCGCGAAGATCGGGTCGAGCCGATGCACCGCTCGGCGCGTCGCCGCCGATCATCAGGCAGTAGCCACGCTCCAGCCCCCACACGCCACCACTGGTGCCCACGTCCAGGTAGTGGACGCCCGGCGAGCTGGAGCTCCTCCGCCCGCCGGAGATCGTCGTGGTAGTACGAGTTGCCGCCGTCCACGACGATGTCGCCCGGGCGCGAGCAGGGGCGCGAGCGCCGCGAGCTCGCGGTCCACGACCGCGGCCGGGCACCATGAGCCAGATGGCGCGGGGCGCGGCGAGTGCCGCGACGAACGCCGCGAGCGAGGACGTTCCCACGGCGCCCTCGTTCCCGAGCGCCCGCACCGCCTCGGGATGAACGTCGAAGACGACGCATTCGTGCCCGGCGCGCATGAGCCGACGCACCATGTTCGATCCCATCCGTCCCAGGCCGATCATGCCAAGCTGCATCGCGCGTCTCCTCTCCTCAGACCGTCGCCGATTCCGCCGCCGCGAGCTCGAGCCCGCGAATGGCCGACCCGATGAGCGCCGCCCGTCGCAAGGACGACGTGTACCGGGACTTGGCGCAGCAGATCGGTCAGCCGTCCCTTCCGCACGAACTGCCGCATGAATCCCCCCTCCGCCAGCGCGGGCAGGACGTGGGCGGGGATTCCGCCGGCCAGATAGACCCCGCCGGTGGCCAGCACCTCCAGCGCGAAGTTGCCCGCTTCCGTCGCGAGAATGGCGACGAAGAGCTCGAGGGCGGCGCGGCTGAGCGGGTCGGGCGGCGAGCGCCGGAGCGCGGCGTCGCCGATGAGCGGCGTCGGGTCCGATGCCCCGGCGAGCGCGGCGGCCAACTCCGCGGATTCCGTCGCATGCCCCTGATCACGGAGAAACCCGTACAGGTTCGGGATGCCGAGGCCGGAGCAAACCCGTTCCCGGCTCACGTGGCCGAACCGCTTCATCAGATGCTTCAACAGCTCCGCCTCGAGGTCCGACGCGGGCGCGAAGCCCGCGTGCCCGCCCTCCGACGGGCAGGCCCGATACCGGGTGCCGTCCCACACGAGAAACGCCTGCCCGAGGCCGGTGCCCGGCGCCACCACGGCGATGACCCCGCCCGGTGCCGGCCGGCCGGGGTTCAGCGTGTGCAGCTCATCCGGTCCGAGCGTCGGTACGGCGATCGCGATGGCGTGGAGATCGTTGAGCAGATGGACCGAGCCGAGGCCGAGCTCACGCGCCAGCTCGCCCTCGTCGAGCACCCACGGCAGGTTTGTGACCGTCGAGCGGCCCTCGAGCACCGGGCCGGCCACGTCGAAGCAGGCGCGGTCCACGTCCTGGGCGGTCCCGGCCAGGAACGCCCGCACGAGCGCCGGCAGGCTCGGATAGCCGGCGCTCGGAAATTCCGCGCGCAGCACCGGAGCGCGCGGTCCAAGCTCGGGAGAGATGATCGCGAGTTCCGTCTTCGTCCCGCCGATGTCGCCGGCGAGCAGCATGCTTCGGTCTCCGCAGGTAAACGTTCACGGCCGCTCCGTGGATGTATAATAGGTCGAGGAGCCTCACGTGACCGAAGCGGTGCGGTACGCTCCCGGCTGGCCGGGAATCCCTCCACGCTGGACATCGAGCGCGAAGACCGGCGTCGGCACCGCGCTCGGCGGCACCAGCCGCGTGTGGTTTACCGTGAGCCACGGCATTCTCGACGAGGTGTACTATCCCCGGAATGACCAGGCCTGCATCCGGGACATGGGACTGGTCATCACTGCGGGAGGGCAGTTCGTCTCCGAGGAAAAGCGGCACACCACCCACGCGGTCTCCGCCGCCGCGCCCGGAGTCCCGCTCTACCGGCTCGTGAATACGTGTGACCGGGGCCGCTACCGGATCGAGAAGGAGGTGCTGGCCGATCCGCGTCGCGATACCGTTCTCCAGCACACCCGCTTCGTCCCGCTCCTCGGCAGCGTGCAGGACTATCGCCTCTTCGTCGTGCTCGCGCCGCACCTGGGCAACGCGGGGAGCGGCAACACCGCCTGGCTTGGCGACTACAAGGGCCGGCCGATGCTGTTCGCCGAACGGGGCGGCCTGGCACTGGCCCTGGCCTGCTCGGCGCCCTGGCGGGCGCGCTCGGCCGGATTCGTCGGCGTATCCGATGGGTGGCAGCAGCTCATGCGGCAGGGCATCCTCGAGACCAGCTACACCCGCGCCGAGAACGGCAATGTCGCGCTCACCGGAGAGGTCGGCCTGACCGTCGCGGCAGCCGAGTTCGATCTGGCGCTGGGGTTCGGCGACTCGCCGGCGGAGGCCGGGAGCCGGGCGCTCGCCACGCTGTTCGACGGCTTCGAGTCGGTCGCCGCCGGGTATCTCGCCGAGTGGGAGGACTGGCAGTCGGGGCTGCTCCCGCTCGACGCTCTGGCCCCGCGGCGGCGCGACCTCTTCCGCGGGAGCGCGGCCGTGATTCGCTGCCATGAAGCGAAGGCGTTTGCCGGCGCGATCGTGGCCAGCCTTTCCATCCCATGGGGACAGGCCAAGGGGGACGACGACCTCGGCGGCTACCACCTCATCTGGCCTCGCGACCTCGTCGAATCAGCGGGCGGGCTCCTCGCCGCCGGAGCGGCGGAGGACGCGGTGCGGGTGCTCGACTATCTGCAG
Source organism: uncultured Gemmatimonadales bacterium (assembly GCA_963711915.1). Lineage (GTDB taxonomy): Bacteria > Gemmatimonadota > Gemmatimonadetes > Gemmatimonadales > GWC2-71-9 > CAVVWJ01. The sequence continues at coordinate 76,245 of CAVQGA010000016.1, read as the reverse complement.
GTCACCCAGGAGCCCGATGGCCACTGGCCGCAGAACATGTGGCATGCGGGGACGCCGTACTGGGACGGCATCCAGATGGACGAAACCGGGCTGCCCATCCTGCTCGTGGAGCTCACCCGGCGCCAGCAGGGCCTGGCCGAAGGCGAGCTCACGCGCTTCTGGCCGATGGTCCGGCGCGCGGCGGGCTACCTGGTCCGGAACGGGCCTGTCACGCCGCAGGATCGCTGGGAGGAACAGGCAGGCTACGCCCCGTCCACGCTGGCCGTGGAAGTCGCGGCCCTCCTGATCGCGGCCGAGCTGGCGGAGGAGAGCGGGGAGCCGGGCGTGGCGACGTATCTGCGGGAGACGGCGGACCTGTGGAACTCGAGCATCGAGCGCTGGACCTACGTGAGCGGGGACCAACTCTGCCGCCGGCTGCACGTGCGCGGCTACTACGTGCGCATCGCGCCGGCCGACAGCTCGGACGCGGCCTCGCCGGCCGAGGGCTTCGTGGCGATCAAGCGCCGGCCGCTCGGCGCCCGCACCATGCCCTATGCCCGCGTGGTGAGCCCGGACGCGCTGGCGCTGGTGCGGTTCGGCCTTCGCTCGGCGGACGACCCGCGTATTGCCGACACCGTCACGGTGATCGACGCACTCCTCAAGGAGGACGTGCCCGGCGGTCCTGCGTGGCACCGCTACAACGGCGACAGCTACGGCGAACACGCCGACGGGTCCGCGTTCGACGGCAGCGGCATCGGCCGGCTCTGGCCCCTGCTCACGGGCGAACGGGGGCATTTCGAGCTCGCCGCCGGCCGGCGTGACGCGGCGGAGCGCCTGCTCGATGCCCTCGAGCGGTTTGCCGACGTGAGCGGCCTGCTTCCCGAGCAGATCTGGGATGCGGCGGATCTGCCGGACCGCGAGCTCTGGCGCGGTCACCCGACCGGCTCCGCGATGCCGCTCGTCTGGGCCCATGCCGAGTACGTGAAGCTGCGGCGCTCGCTCCACGACGGGCGGGTGTTCGACATGCCGCCGCAGACGTACCAGCGATATGTGGTGGAGGGCACCGCCACGCCGCACGCGGCCTGGCGCTTCGGCGAGCCGATCCGGACGATGACGACGGGGAAGACGCTCCGCCTGGAGACGCTCGCGCCGGCCGTGGTCCACTGGGGCACCGACGACTGGCGACAGGTGCGTGACCAGCCCACGCGCGATACCGGGCTCGGGGTGCACGTCGCGGATCTGCCGACCGCCGGCCTCCCCGAGGGCGCCCTGCTGGACTTCACCTTCCACTGGACGGCGTCGGGCCGGTGGGAAGGGCGCGACTTCCGCGTGGAGGTGGTGCGCGCGGGAGTGACCGTTTTGCGGCGCCGCTAGAGCAACCCGGCCGTGGCGAAGCTCAGGAACCGATCGCCGGCGATGATCACGTGATCGTACAGCGGGAGATCCAGGAGCCGGCCGGCGGCCGCCAGTTGCTGGGTGACCGCCCGGTCCTCGGCACTGGGCGTCGGATCACCGGACGGATGGTTGTGCACCACGACGATGCCGGCCGCCGCTTCGGCGATGGCGGCGCGGAACACCTCACGGGGATGTACCAGCGAGCTGTTGAGCAGCCCGCGGGTGACCAGCACCTCGCGCAGCACCTGGCTCTGGCTGTCCAGCGCGAGGAGGTGGAACTCCTCGACCTGCAGGTCACGAAGGCGGTTGTCGAAGAGGCGGACCACGTCCTCGGGCTCCCGGATGCGCGGGAGTGTGGGCCGCTCCTCCCTGGCGGTTCGGGCGCCCAGCTCGAAGGCCGCGAGCAGGCGCGCCGCCTTGGTGGGCCCCACGCCGGCCGCCCTGAGCAGCTCGGCCCGCGGGCGCTGCGCGAGCCGGCGGAGCGATCCGTCGCTGACCTCGAGCAGGCGAGCGGCCACGTCCAGCACGCTCTGCCCACCCCGCCCTGTTCCGAGGAGGACCGCCAGCAGCTCGGCGGTGGTGAGCGCACCAGCTCCCAGCGACCAGAGCCGCTCGCGAGGGCGGTCCGCGGCGGGGAGGCGGGCAACGGAGGTGGACACGCGGGCAATGTAGACCCGCGAGGCACCGGCGCCGGGAGTCAAATCATGCGGGTGGGACGGAAGTCGCGCCCGAGCGCCGCCGCAAAATCCGCGGCGGTGAGGAACCGCTCTTCCGGCCGTTTCGCGAGGGCACGCAGCACCGCCCGTTCGACACCGGGCGGGACATCTGGCCGGACCGTGCGGAGCGGCGACACGGGGTCGGAGCGGTGCCGGGCGAGCACGCTCGCGCGTGTCGCGCCGGTGAACGGCGGATCAGCGGTGAGCATCTCGTACAGCACGCAGCCCAGGCTGTAGATATCCGTGCGGCCATCGAGTTTCGAGCCGCCGGCCGCCTGCTCAGGGCTGGTGTACTCCGGCACCCCGAGCATGATGCCGGCGGCAGAGAGCCGCTCGCCGCCCGCCGCCTCGAGCACGGCCGCGATGCCGAAGTCGGCCAGGAGCGCGTGCCCGGACTCGAGCAGGATATTCTTGGGCCGGACATCCCGATGGACGACCCCCTGGGCGTGCGCATGGGCCAGGCCATCAGCGACGCCGCGTGCAATGGCGACGGCCTCCTCGACGGAGAGCTGCACCTCCCGATCCAGCCGTTGCCGCAGCGACTCGCCGCGCACGTACGGCATGGCGTAGAACAGGCCCGCGGGACCGGGGCCCGGCGGCATGACACCGGAGTCATAGAGCTGCAGGATGTGCGGATGGTACAACCGGGCAAGGATGCTGATCTCGAGCCGGAACCGCCGCGCGTCGGTGGCGGTCGCGAGCTCCGGCCGCAGGACTTTGAGGGCGACCGCGCGGTCGTACTGGCGATCGCGCGCCAGGTAAACGACCGCGGCCGAGCCCCGGCCCAGCTCACGCTCGACGACGTACCGGCCGGCGGTCCCGCCCGCCGCGTCCGGCCGGCGTTCCTCGCGCAGCCGCTCGAGGAGCGCCTCCAGGTCGCGGACCGGGACACCTGGCAACTCCCCGCGCACCCGGCTCTGGTACTCTCTGGCGGCGCGTGACGCCCCGGCCCAATCGCCGGTTTCCGCCAGCCCCCGGACCAGCTCCGTGGCCGTCCGCTCGCTCAGCGGGTCCGCCGCGGCAAGCTGCCGCCGGTAGTCGACCTCCGCGGTGTGCTTCTCGCTGGACCTGGCCTGCTCCGCGAGCGTGCGCAGCGCCCGCGCGTACTCCCCCGCGAACCGGGCTCGTTCGCGCTCGGTCCAGCGCTCGAACTCCGGAGCATCCGACAGATAAAACCCGTCCAGAAACGGCCCCCGATACAAGGCCACCGCTCCCGCCAGGTCGCCGTGGGCCATCCGGCTGCCGAACTCGGCGAGATCGCTTCTCACCTTGTCCGGGTCGAGGCGCAGGGGGTCAGTGCCCAGGATGAGGCCACCGGGAATCTGGCGTCGGAGCGAATACAGGAGCTGCTCCAGGGCGTGTCGAGCGTTCTCCTGCGGGCTTTCGGGCCAGAGATAGGCGATGAGCTTGTCGCGGCTCATGCCCCGGTCGCCGGCCGTGGCGAGCAGGGCGAGCAGGGCCAGCCGGAGCCGCTGGGGCGCCACGTGGTGCCCGTCGGAGTCGAGGAGGGTCAGCCCGCCGAATACATCGAGCCTGAGCATGAGCCTCGAGTGAGCGGAGCGTGAGGGTGCGCTGAGCGTCGCCTCTTAGTGTGGGCCTGTGGTTCGGCTGGGGCAAGCTCTCGGCGGCGCGGGCGGGGTCGGACGGAGCACCCTTCAAAGGCGAGGTTACCATGCGTACCCTGCTGACGCTCTCGGCGGTCGTCTCCCTAAGCGGTCTGGTAGCGGCCTGTTCGTCGACGACCCCCACCGGCACCTCGGCCCCCACCGACCCCGGGGTGGTCACTATCGCGCCCAGCGTCGCGGCGCTCGCGCGCGGATCATCTCTCCGGCTCACGGCCGCCGTGAATGAGGCCGACGGCACGAGTCGGATCCCGTCCGGCCTGACCTGGCGGAGCTCGGATCCGGCGATCGCGAGCGTGGCGTCGGGCGGCCTGGTGCTCGGCGTCAAGGCAGGGCGCGTGCAGATCATCGCCGAGGCTCAGGGCATTGCCGGTGCCGCCAGCGTGACGGTGATCGAGCCCAGCGGCACGCCGCGCTGCATCGAGGCGTTGATCGTGGGGACCGGCGTCCCCGGGAAGGACCCGAACTGCCACTAGGCTGCTAGCCGCCGGCCGGAGGGAAGTACGGCCGGCTCCCCATCCCGTGATCGGTCACGTCCCGGACGCCTCGGAGCCCTGGGATCGCCCGGCGCAGTGCGGCCTCGATCCCCTGGCTCAGGGTGACGCGCGCCATCCCGCAGCCCTGGCAGCCGCCGCCCATGCGCAGCACGACACTCCCATCCTGCACGTCTACCAGCTCGACCTTGCCGCCGTGCTGCGCCACCCAGGGGTTGATCTCGGTGCGGCACACGTGCTCCGCCACCTGATACACCACGTCGTCGTCCGGCAGTCCGGCCGGCGCCGCCGCCGCTAGGGGGTCCGGCTGCTCCATCGCCGCGCGGACCGCGTACCGGAGCTGCGCCACCAGATCGCTCCAAGGGGGAGCCGACGCACTTTTGGTGACGGTCAGCTCGTCCCCCGCCACGACGACTTCGGCGACGCCGGGAACGCCCAGGAGCGCCTGGGCTACAGGGGCATCGCCCGTGTCGTCACCCGGGCTGTAGCGGCGTACACCGGACCGGCGCACCGGCCGGCTCAGGACCAGCGTGCACCGGCTGCCATCCACCGGCTTCGCGATGACCTTCACGGCTGCCGACATACCGTGAAGTGTGCTGGATCACAGCGGCAGGTCAAGCGGCGTCTCATTTAGCAAGGCATCTCGGTCACTAGCTGGGCATCAGCGCGCCGCCGAGGTCCGCATGCCGCTCTCCCGCCGTGAATTCCTCCGAGTCACCGCCGCCGGCCTGGGGCCAGGTACGGCCCTCGGGTCGCTGGCTGGCCTGGGGGCCAGCCTCGCACCCGCGACGGCCCGCGCCCAGCAGCTCCGGATCAAGGACGCCAAGGCTACGCCGAGCGTCTGCCCCTACTGCGCCGTCGGCTGCGCCACCATCGTCCATACGGTGGGCAACGAGATCGTGAACATTGAAGGCGATCTCAGAAGCCCGCACAACCAGGGCTGCCTCTGCCCCAAGGGCGCGGCCATCTACCAGCTCCACAAGAATCCCAACCGCGCCACCAAGGTGCTGCACCGGAAGCCGGGCGCCACCAGGTGGGACGAGGTCGAGCTGGACTGGGCGATGGATCGGGTGGCCGAGCTGGTCAAGAAGACCCGGGACGAGACCTTCGTCGAACGGCTGGAGAACGGTAAGCTGGTGAACCAGAGCACCGCCATCCTGGCCCTGGGTGGCGCCACGCTCGACAACGAATGGAATCATCTGCAGCAGAAGCTGCTGCGGGGCCTCGGCATCGTCGGCATCGAAAACCAGGCCCGAATATGACACTCCTCCAGCGTCCCCGGTCTGGGGACCCGACTCGGTCGCGGCGCGGCGACCACCTATCCGCGCAATATGGAGCAGTCGGACTGCATCGTGTTCGAAGGCTCCAACATGGCGGAGTGCCATCCGGTGGCGTTCCGGTGGCCGATGAAGGCCAAGGTGGAGCACGGGGCCAAGCTCATCCACGTTGATCCCCGCTTTACCCGCACCAGCGCGATGTGCGACATCTACGCGCCCATCCGCGCCGGCGGCGACATCGGCTTCCTCGGCGGCCTCATCAACTACGTCATCAACGACGAACGGTGGAACACCGACTCGTTTTTCCGGGAGTACCTGCTCAACTACACCAACGCCGCCATCATCATCCGGGAGGATTTCAAGGGCACCGAGGACCTCGATGGGGTGTTCTCCGGCCTCATGAAATACTCGGGCGGCGCGCCCGAGTGGCCCTACGACGGGTTCCTGGGCACGTACCAGACGGACTCCTGGCAATACGCCCGCCACGGCGAGGAGCAGGGTCAGCCCCGAGGCGGCGAGGAGAATGCGGCTCCCGGCAGACGCAACGCGCAGCGGCCGGTGCGTCCGGACGAACCCCTGGACGAGGTGATCCGCTCGCTGCGGAAGCCCGTCCCCCTCCGCGATGATACGCTGCGCAACCCTCGCTGCGTGTTCCAGCTCCTGAAGAAGCATTTCAGCCGCTACACTCCCGAGATGGTGGAGCAGGTCACCGGCTGCCCGCGAGCCACGTTTACCAAAGTCGCCCAAACCATTCTCGAGAACTCCGGGCGGGACCGCACCACGTCCTTCGCCTACGCCGTCGCCTGGACCCAGCATACCAACGGGCCCCAGGTGATCGGGTGCTGTGCGCTGCTCCAGCTCCTGCTCGGCAACATCGGCCGGCCGGGGGGCGGGATCATGGCGCTCCGCGGTCACGCCTCGATTCAGGGCTCGACCGACGTGCCGACGCTCTACCACAGCATCCACGGCTACATGCCCGCGCCGTCCGGACTCAAGGACCACCAGAGCCTGCGCGAGTACCTGGCCACCGAGGGGACCGCCACCAGCTACTGGGCCAACATGCCCAAGTTCCTGGTCTCCTATCTGAAGTCGATGTACGGCAGCGCGGCCACGCCGGAGAACCAGTTCGGCTACGACTGGCATCCCAAGATCTCCGGGGACCACTCGCACATGCCGATGTTCGTCGCCATGGCCGACGGCCGGGTGAAGGGCATGCTCTGCATCGGCCAGAATCCCGCCACCTCGCTCAACGCGGGACTCGAGCGGAAGGGCATGCGGCAGCTCGACTGGCTGGTGGTCAAGGACAATTTCCTGATCGAGACGGCCACGTTCTGGAACCGGGCGCCCGAGGTCGAGTCCGGCGACGTGAAGCCGGAGGACATCAAGACGGAGGTGTTCTTCTTCCCCTCGGCCCAGGTGGCCGAGATCGACGGGAGCTTCACCAACACCCAGCGGATGCTGCAATGGCACTTCAAGGCCGCCGACCCGCCGGGCCAGTGCCGCTCCGACCCCTGGTTCACCCACCAGTTGGCCCTGCGGCTGAAGCGGCTCTACGCCGACAGCGCCCTGCCCCGCGACGAAGGGTTCAAGAATCTGGTGTGGGACTTCGATCCCGATGACCCCTCGAAGGAGAGCATTCCGGGCGAGCCCGACCTGAAGAAGGTGCTGCGGGAGATCAACGGCTACTACACCGGCGATCTGAACCACCATCTCGCCGGGTTCGACGAGCTGAAGGACGACGGGTCCACCACCTGCGCGTCGTGGATCTACTGCGGCGTCTACCCCGCGGCGGACCGCAATCTCGCCGCTCGGCGCGAGCCCGATCCGGCCGGCGTGCCCGGCGCCGAGCTCAACTGGGGCTGGGCGTGGCCCGCCAATCGACGAGTGCTGTACAACCGAGCCTCGGCCGATCCCCAGGGCCGACCGTGGAGCGAGCGGAAGAAGTGGGTCTGGTGGGATGGGAAGCAGTGGACGGGCTATGACGTCCCTGATTTCTCGCTGACCAAGGCACCCTCCGCCAAGGGCGACCCGAAGGGCATCGGGCTCGACGCCTTCTCGGGCCGGCAGCCGTTCATCATGATCCCCGACGGGACCGGCTGGCTGTTCAACACCTCGGGGCTGCTCGACGGCCCGCTCCCTACCCACTACGAGCCCGCCGAATCGCCCGTGCGGAATGCGCTATACCGCCAGCAGAGCAGCCCGGTGCTCAAGTACTGGAAGCACGATGGCAACCCGCTCGCGACGGTGGGCGATCCGCGGTTCCCCTACGTGATCACCACGTACCGGCTGACCGAGCACTACCTCTCCGGCGCCATGAGCCGGTGGAACCCGTGGCTCGCCGAGCTGATGCCGGAGCTGTTCATCGAGCTGTCGCCCGAGCTCGCGGCCGAGAAGGGCATCCGGAACACCGATTGGGTGCGGATCAGCTCGCCGAGGGCGCATATTCGCGCCCGGGCGCTGGTGACCCGCCGGATGCGGCCGTTCCGTCTCGGCGGCAAGGTCGTCCACCAGGTCGGGATGCCGTGGCACTGGGGCTGGGAGGGCGTCGCCACCGGCGACGTCGCCAACACCCTGACCGCGATGGTCGGCGATCCCAACGTGAGCATCCACGAAGGGAAGGCGTTCGTCTGCAACGTGGAGAAGGCCTGATGCCCGAGCCGATGGGGTTCTACACCGACACTACCGTCTGCATCGGCTGCAAGGCATGCGAGGTCGCGTGCAAGTCGTGGAACCAGCTCCCCGCCGCCGACGGCGGCGACCACAAGATGAGTGGCGACAGCTACGACAACACCCAGCGGCTGGACGGCATTCACTGGCGGCACGTGAAGTTCGTCGAGCAGTTCAGCGAGAGCCGGGAGGACGGCCGCTGGCTCATGATGAGCGACGTCTGTAAGCACTGCGTCCGCGCGCCGTGCCTCGAGGTGTGTCCCACGGGCGCCATCATCCGCACCGAATTCGATACGGTGGTGATCCAGTCGGATGCCTGCAACGGCTGCCGCCTGTGCATTGGCGCGTGCCCGTTCGGCGTCATCGATATCAATCCGGCCTCGGATACCGCCCAGAAGTGCACGCTATGCTATGACCGGCTCCAGGTCGGGATGGAGCCCGCCTGCTCCCAGGCGTGCCCTACCGATTCGATCCGGTTCGGCACCATCCGGGAGCTCAAGCAGCAGGCCGAGTCCCGGGTGCGCCAGCTCCACCAGCTCGGGGAGAGCCGGGCCCGGCTGTACGGGGCAGACGAGAAGTTCCTGGGCGGACTCAATTCGTTCTATCTCCTCGTGGACGAGCCGGAGACCTACGGTCTTCCCCGCTCGCCCCGGATGCCCACCCGCAACCTGCTCCCCAGCGCGCTCCTCTCGACCGCGGGCGCGGTGGTGATCGCGCTGCTCGGTCTCGTCGGCCTGAGGAAGCGGCTGATGGACGACCGTGCCGAGCCGCGGGAGGACGCCGATGTCTGACACCTTCTTCACGGCCTCGCCGCACTGGGCGTGGTGGATCATTCTGTACTTCTTCATCGGCGGGATCGCCGGCGGCGCGTTCTTCCTGGCGTCGCTGCTGCACCTCTTCGGGCGCCCGGCGGACCGGCCGCTCGTGCGGCTCGGATACTACGTCGCGTTCGCGGGCGTCCTCGTGAGCGGGTTCCTGCTCACAGTCGATCTCGACCGGCCGCTCCGGTTCTGGCACATGCTGATCCAGTCCAATACCGGCCGGCCGATGTTCAAGGCCTGGGTGCCGATGTCGGTCGGCTCGTGGGGGCTGCTGTGCTTCGGACTCTTCGCCATTCTCGCGGCGCTCGCCGCGCTGAGCGAGGACCGGCCGAACGTGAAGTGGCTACAGTCGGCGCCGATCCGGGCGCTCCGCGGACGGGGGCCGGCAGCGGTCATCGCGCTGCTCGGGAGCCTCTTCGGCTTCTTCCTCGCCGGCTACACCGGGGTCCTGCTCGCGGTCACCAATCGGCCCATCTGGGCCGACTCGTCGCTGCTCGGTCTCCTGTTCCTGGTCTCCGCCGCCTCGACCGGCGCGGCGACGCTCATCCTGCTCGCGGTGTGGCGCCGCGCGGGGCACCCGGCCTCGCTGGCCTGGCTCGGCTGGTTCGACCGGCGGGTGCTGGTCCTGGAGCTGCTGGTGCTGATCGCCTTCCTGATCACGCTTGGGTCTGTCGCCCGGGCATTCCTCAACTGGTGGGGTGTGCTGCTGCTGGTCGGCGTGGTCGGGATCGGCATCGTGGTGCCGCTTCTGATGGAGCGGGGGCACGATGTGCGCGCGCCTCACCATCTCGTCCGGAGCGCGTCCCTGGTCCTGCTCGGGGGCTTCCTGCTCCGCATGGTGGTGCTGCTCTCGTCCAACCAGATCCATGTGCTGGGCTCGGGAGTGACGGGCCGGTGAACCGGCGCGGGCGAGCGGTGAGCCTCCTGCTTCCGCTGATCGGTGCGGCCGCCTGTGCGAGCCCGGAGGCGAGCCGCACCCGGGGGGGCGGCCCGGGTGCCGACGTGGGGAACCGCACCCCGATGGTCGAGATGCACGCCGGTTCCCGACCCTATTACAAGACACCGTGCGTCACCAAGCCGGTCGACTGCACGGGACCACCCCCGGTCTTCGGAGCGACTCCATCTCACGACTAGACGAGCTCGAGCGGCAGCGGCCCGAATGGCGGGCATGGCTTCGGCTGCTGGCGGAAGTGGGTGAGGCGCTGGAGGAGGACACCGCGCGCTCGCCCTTCGCTGCGGTCGAGCCCGGCCCCTCGGCCGGTGCGCCGCCGAGTAGCGCTCCGCTGCTGTTCGGGCGGGCGATGGTGGTCGATGCGGCCCGCTTGCAGCGGCTCGTGCTCCGTCTGGCATCGCTGGCCTCGGCCGGCGAACCCGGTGGCCTGTCCGGCGCCGCATCACTCCGCGATTACCGGCCGCCGCCCACGGAGGCGGTCGCGCTGCTGCAGGCCGCCGTGCGGCAGGATCGCGCCGCGATCGACGCACTCGCGGTTGCGGCGGGGGTCGATCCGGCGGCGCTCGGCTCGGTGGCCGAGCTGGCGACCCTTCCGTCACTCCACGCCTGCGGCCGAATGCTCCATGCGAGTGTGCCCGCCCACTGGCCTCACGGCCACTGTCCGGTGTGCGCCGGTGGGCCGGTGCTTGTGGAGCACCGCGGCCTCGACCGGAGCCGCTGGGCGCGGTGTGGCCGCTGTGGCGGAGCGTGGGAGGTGGAGTGGCTTCGCTGCCTCTACTGCGGCGAGCGGGATCACGAACGGCTGGGCTCGCTGGTGCCGGAGGATGGGGGCGACGTGCTGAAGGTCGAGACCTGCGCGAGCTGCCGGGGTTACGTCAAGTCGATGGCCACCCTCCTGCCGATCCCGCCGTTCGAACTGCTGCTGCGGGATCTCGAGACGGTCGAGCTCGATCTCGTCGCGTTGGACCGGGGGTACCACCGGCCGGCGGATCGGGCCGCCCCGCTCGAGACGCGGGTGGTGGGCCGAGGGTCGCCGCCGGTCCGGGGCGGCGTACGGAATACCCTGACGTGACCGCGCCGACTCCCCCGCCGGTGTCGGTTCGGCCGGCCGCGATCTGCCGCCGGCTTCTGTCAGCGCTCGACGCGTCGGAAGGGCGCCGCCGCCGGCGCAAGCGCAACACCACGCCCGACGCCATCGGGATGGCGGTCAAGCGCCGCCTGCTGGAAGAGACCGTGCGGGATGATCCCGAACCGGAGGACTACGAGGGTTGGCTGCTGGGGCGATGCGATTCGGCGGGCGGGCCCGTACGGAAGCCGGCAGAATTCGTTCCGAGCGGGCCGATCAGGGCCATGGCGCTCGATGTCCTGGGCGAGTGGCGGCTGGCGCAGGCGTCGGGGGTGTTCCGGGAGTGGCTCGAACGCGGCGCTCCATCCGAGGATGTCATCGCGCAGGCCCCCTGTTCCCGAGCGCCGCCAGCCGATTGTGCGCCGCAAACCTGAGAGATCGACGACCCGCCGCGGTGACCTGGCCCTTTGCCTCCTCGATCCGGGCCAACTAGAGACTCAGCGGCGGCGGGAGCGAAAAGTTCTCGAGGAACGGCCCGCTGAAGGCTTGATCGTACACCAGGAGTTGCACCACGTGCGCGGTGCTCGCGGCCCAGGGCGTACTGCTCGGCGAGAGCCGCCGACAAGCGGTCGAGGGAACGCGCCATCGAATTCACCGGCCGCCTTCCCCGGTCACCCGTTCCAGCCCGGCCTGAGCTTCGGCCGCGTAAGGCGTCAACTCGGGGTCGGGATGGCGCCACATGTCGACCACGAGTTGATAGGAGCGGAGCGCCTCGTCGCGCCGGCCAAGCCGCTCGGCAACTCGAGCCTGCAGCAGGTGCTGGAGCACGTTGGCTGTTCCTTCCCAATGGGTCCAGTCAAGCACCAGCGCGGCTGCGGAGTCTTTCCCCTGAGCGGCGAGGAGCCTGGACCGCAATAGCGTGATGTCGTGCCAATCGGGTGCGTCGGCCAGCCTGCGCCAGACCTCCACCGTGTCGCGGCGGGCCAGCGCGAGGAACGTCCGACCGATACGGGCGTACTCAACCGCCTGTCTCTGCGTTTCTTCGTCGCTCCCGCCCGAGGTGGCGGCCGCCACGGAGCGTTCCATCATCGCGTGGATCGAGGACGTATCGCCCTGACTGGCCCACCACGCCAGGGGGAGGATCGTCGGACCCAAGTCGGGTCCCCTCAGCCAACGGGCAAAGAGCGCCGCGGCGGTGTCCCTGGGAACCACGCCGAGCAGCGCCAGTTGGGTGAAGAAGAAGCCGGAGCCGCCATCGATGATCGGCTTGTCTCGCAGGACGCGAAGGCCCTCTCGCAGGTGGCCGCGGTTCAGGAGGCTCTGCGCCAGGTCGTTGTTGGCGTCCGGCGGATACTTCATCGGGGCCCGGCCAGGACGGGGCCGCACCAATTGCCGAGCCATCCAGATGGCCGTCTCGGCCGGATCGGGGCAGTGGCGGAGCATCCAGGTGACGCTATGAAGCATCTCGCCCGACAGCGTGTCGATGATCGGCTGGATCTGATCCCGCCGCCCGGCGGTGCCGTCGAGGATGCGTGCGAGGATGGGCGCAACCGCGGACGCGGCAGGCAGGTTATCACGCGCGAGGTGCATGGAGCTGGCAGGCCGGAGGTACGTCAGCGCTCGCCCGCACTCGCCCCGATTCAGCGTACGTTCGATGGGGTGCACATACGCTTCTGCGAACGTCGAGTCGAGGGCAATCGAGCGGTCGAACGCGCCCAGCTCCTGAGCAACGGTGGCCCCGACCTCATACCCATAATGCTCCCGAGCCTCGCCGAGTTGGTACCAGACTTCCGGATCGCCGGGATAGCTCCGACTCGCCATTTCCAGGATCTGGAAACGCCTCTTCTCCAGGGGCGACCGCTTTGCCCGATCCAGCAGGGCGTCCGTGAAACTGTCCCGCGCCCCGGCATCGAGGGAATCCGCCGTCACCAGGAGGCTGTCTCTCGGGGAGAGCCCGTGGTTGAATCGGCCGGCTCGGAGTGCGAACGGTGTCGGCGATTCGTCACTCTTCCAGCCATGGGCTAGTCCCAAGCGGCGGAGCGCCAGGGCGAAAGTGCTGTCGAGCTCGACGGCGCGCTCGAAGCTCGCGATCGACGAATCGAGCGCGCCCCGGCGGAAATGCTGCTCGCCCTGGAGGAACGCCTTGAGCGCTACGATGGACGTGGTTCCCACCGACGCCAGGCGCACCGGACCACGGGCCGAGGTCCCCAGATCGCGCAGGAAGGCAAGGGAGAGCGAATCGGCGAGCGAGCTCAGCCGCGTGGCGACATCGGAGCGCTCGAATTCGCCGCGAGGGGTGCCGGTGGCTACGTCGAGCAGGGTGGCGCTGAGGCGGGCCGAATCGCCGCCCAGGCCGACCAACTGCCCGAACACCGCGAGCCGCGCCCCCGTGCGACGGCCGAGCTCACGGGCCGAGGCCGGATCGGCTCGCCCGCTCCAGCGGCGCAGGACCACCGTGGGTGAGACGGTGCGCAGCGGGCCCAGGCCGTCGAGCGTGCGCGCCAGCACGTCCACCAAGCCGTCGTGCCAGAGGGCCAGCTTCGGGTCGAGCACGTCGAACGGCGCGACCGCCACCAGGTTCGGATCCAGTGCCGGCGCTGGGGGATGAGGCCAGCGCCAGAGCCCAACGCCCAGGGCGGCGAGCACGGCGAGGGCCCCCAGCGCGATCCGCATACGGAGCGGATGCCCCGCGCTCCGGGCCGCGGGCGGGATTCGAGGCGTGTCCGGGCCGATCCTGGCCTCGAGCGCGCCGGCGAACTGGTCGGCGCTGGCGAACCGGTCGGCGGGCGCGCGCGCGAGGGCCCGGGCGACGGCCCGCTCGACCCCCTCGGGGACCTCGCGGATCGTGATCAGACGGGGCACCGGCTCACTCAGCCGCCTGGCCAAGATCACCTGGGGCGTCCGGCCGGTGAACGGGGGCTCGCCCGCGAGCATTTCGTACAGCACACAGCCGAGCGAATACAGGTCGCTCCGCCCGTCGAGGCGGCCGTCGCCGGTCGCCTGTTCCGGACTCATGTACACGGGGGTGCCAAGCGTCAGGCCGGTCTCGGTGAGCCTCTCGCCACCCGCGGTGCTCACCGCCCGGGCGAGGCCGAAGTCGGCCACCATCGCCTGGTCGCCCTGCAGCAGGATGTTCTCGGGCTTGATGTCGCGGTGCACGATGCCCTGCGCGTGGGCGTAGCCCAGCGCGGCAAGCACCTGGCATGCGATGCGGACCCCGTCCTCCAGCGGGAGCTGGCCATCCCGCTCCAGCCGCTGGCGGAGGGACTCGCCCGCGACGTACGGCATGACGTAGTAGAGAACGGTCGTGGGTCGTGAGTCCTGAGTCGCTGGTGCTTCCCTCACGACTTGCGACTCACAACTTACGACGGCCTTTCCAGAGTCGAACAGCGGCAGGATGTGGGGGTGTTGCAGACGACCCACCACCTCGATTTCGCGCAGGAACCGCTCGGCTCCGAGTGCGGCGGCGAGTTCCGGATGCAGCACCTTGAGCGCCACCGGCCGGGCGTGCTTCAGGTCATGGGCGAGATAGACCGTGGCCATCCCGCCGCGGCCCAGCTCGCGCTCGACTGCGTACCGGCCGGAGAAGACGGCTCCCAATGCATTGGAAAGCTCGGGCATTCTGTGTCGCTCTCCATAGCGAGACTCGCCTCGACCCGTTCCCACCCGACCCGACCGATGCTGGCGGTCGGCCTGGCGCCAGGTCGTGCAGCTCTACGGGGCGAAATTGACCACGACGAACCGGCCCACCCGGCGAGCGTCGCCGGCCTCGATATGGAAGAAGTAGACTCCGCTCGCCACCACCTGGTTGTTTCGATTGAGCACGTCCCACTGCTCGGACCCGCCGTCGGTGCCCGAGTGGTGCTCCAGCAGGGACACCAGCACGCCGCTCGAGGAATAGATCCGGATGATGCAGTCCGCGGGCAGATTGACGAACTGAATGACCTTGCTCTCGGTCGTTCGCTCGAATCCGTTAGTGACGTAATAGGGATCCGGCACGGTGTGAACCCGGGTGAGATCGGTCCGGGTGGCCGCGCGCAGACGGTTGGTCACGCTGTACTCGAGACGGAGCTGGACTCCCACGGCCGTGAGCGGCCGGCGCTGCGCGGCGAAGGTGTAGGGACCACGATCGCCGGCGGCGCCACGGCCGCCACTGATCGCGCCCACGTAGGTGCGCAAGCTCCAGACGGCACCCGAATCCGGCAATCGTCCCGCCAGCTCGAACACGGTCAAGTTGCCGGCCAGATAGAGGGCGAAGCCCGGATCGGGACGAGCCACCGCCGTTCGTGAGAGCGCCGCGGACTGGTCCCAGATCGCCACCGGCCCCGGAGCAGCGGCACGACTCAGCCCGAACCGGTCCGCCACGCACGGGTACGCGGCCTGAACCGCCGCGGAAGACCGGAGCGGCTCGACGCAGGTGAAATCCATGCTGGTGAGCACGTCGGGCCGCTGGTCGTAGGAGCCGGCGGCTCTGGTGGCTGCCTGATTCAGCACGCCCCAGGAGGCGCCGAGCCGGAGACTGTCGAAGGGCACCGGGACGTTGTGCGTCACGTCGATGACTGAGTCGATGCGGCCCCCCGCGCCCCACCAGAGGTTGAAGTCGGCGGCTCGCTGGGCGGCGCCCAGGACCCCTTCGACGACGCGATACTCGGCTTCCGCCGTCTCGTATGAGTGCGGCATCTGAATGGTCGCCACCCCGGTCAGCGCGCCCGCGTTCGTGAGGCCGGCCATGGGGCCGGGCGAGGCGGAGTTCGAGGGATGGGAGGCCTGCGGGTGGACCACGGTTTCGTTCCGCTCCGGCGACGGGCCGTCAAACCAGCGAGGTCCGTTGTACTCGCACCCGGTAGTGCCCGTGGCCGAGAACCCGGGAGCGGCATTGCGGCACCCGCGACCCCATGCGCCGGTGTAGTAGTTCCCGGGAAGCTCGAGGTCCAGCCGGCCTCGCAGTTGAAATCCCGCACCACCGCCGAAGCGGCCGCTCGTCGCCGCATCCAGCGGCACGGCATCGGCGTAGCTGAAGCCGCTTCCCGAATCCGACGTCTGGCTCTGGACGACAGGGATCTGGATGTTGGTTGCTCCGGCCTCTCCCGCCGACGTCAGATAGGAGATGGCCGGCAAGCCGGGTGCACCCTCTTCGTGCTCGTAGGCTGAGCCGAGCCGCAGGCTATCCAGCGTCAGCAACACCGAGCCGGACCGCGCGTCGGGAAGCAAGGTCTGCAGCAGGTCCGTCAGCCCGGCCGCGAAGCCGTTGGCAGGAGGAAACGGTCCGGCGAAGCGGCCCGTGGCGGGGTCCAGGTTCGGAACGGCACCGCCGGTGTCCAGAGTAACCCCGCGACCGAGGAGCGAAACCTGCAGGGTGCCCGAGCGCTCGAGGTTCGAGGCCTCGCTGACGGGCGTCGCAGCCTTGGTGCGCCGCGGCGACTCGAGGCTCGAGGGGCCCGACTGGATCGAGTTGACGTCGAACGCCGCGACCGCGTAGAAGTACCGCAGGTCATTGCGCACCCCCCGGTCCACGAACGCGAACGGCACACCGGTATCGCGCAGCGCGCACTGCGCCCCGTCGCCTCCCGCAGCAGCAAGGCAGCCCGACGCGGCCCCGGTGACCGCGGTATCGGACTGTACCGTGAGAACCGCGCCCGTGGCCAGTCGTTGCCGTCCCTCGGGGGCCAGCCTTACCTGGACGACCGGTCCCACCAGCGGTACCGTATCGCTCACCGTGGGCGCCACGCCGGCTCTCACCGAATCGAACGGCACCCGGCAGCCGAACGTCGTGTCCCCTGCCGACACGGTTACGGTGTTGATCCCGAGCTCCGGGGCGCAGCCGGACCCCGGATTCACCTGCCCGCGCCAGTCGATCATCGTGGTGCCGGCGTAGTCGAACTGGGCGATGAGCTGGAGCTGGCTCGGCGTGTCCACCCGGCCGCGGTAGATGCGATAGCCCTCCACGTCGAAGCGCCGAAAGTTCGGGTCGTACTGCGGATTGGGCGTGCCGTCGGGCAGGGTCGGCTCGCCCACCAGCCCGATCGAGGGGTCCCCGGCCGTCTCGGTCGCCGACGGGCGCCAGATGATGGTCACCTGGTTCGACCCCGGGATCAGGAAAAAGTCGGGCGCATCGGGAGCCGTGGCCGGGAGCACGAAGCCGTTGTCGAACATCTGCTGCGCCACCAGTGCCTTGCCCAGTAGCGAGCCCGGGACGACCTCGAACTCGCTCTGCTCCACCCGGCCATCTCCGTTGGCATCCTGGTACCCCTGGTAACCCGTTAACGAGTCGATCGGATTCACTCCTGCGGACATACGGCCGGCATCGCCAAGAATGGTCGGGTCGCCGGGCGTCGCGTCGCACACCTGCGGGCATCCCGCCGCGGCCACCGGGGCCGCGAAAATGTAGGCCACGACGACCGATTGGGACACGCCCGGCGGCAAGGTGAGCGGGCCGGTGGTTTGAAAGAATCGCATGTCGCTTGGCGGGCTCTTGTTGATGAAGCAGATGTGCGTGACCCTGGCGTCTCCGACATTGCACGGAGGGTCACCCGCCCTGGGATCCGGAGCACCGGTGAGATAGCGGTAGAGCTGAACCGAGCTCGCCGGATCCTGGTCCCCCCCGGCAAAGGCGCCGAACACGGTAAGGCCGGCCTCTCGGCCCAGGGAGTCGCGCGGGCTGCGGAGGTACTTCACCCCCGCGAAGCCGGTCCCGGGGAAGAACGGCGGGCCGAAGATGGCGGGGTCGAAGATCCAGTCCTCCCGCTGAGGAAAGTCATGCTCGTAGGTGTATCCCAGCGCGAATGGGCTGTTGACCGAGGAGTAGTTCTGGCCGGCGTCGCCGACATCCATATCCGCGGCAAAGGCGACGTAGGCGTTGATGATCGGATATCCCGTTTCGGGCAGCTTGATGCCGAAGGCCGCGTTGTTCAGTTCCTGAAAGTCCCGCGCCTTGTCCAGCAGAATGTCCCGCATCGCAGGACGCACGCCCACGTAATCTGACGCTCGGGTCGAGGTGATGTTGTAGAGCGTGAAGATGAAGTAGATGATGTCTTGATTGCCGCTCGGCGTATTCCAGCCCATGCCGCGCTGCTCTATGACCAGCCCGAGGGGGTGGGGTCGCTCCTCGGTCAGCGCCGGGTTACCGTCCCAGGTGAGCCACCAGACGTCGCCCTCGGAGGCAGCCAGCCGGCCACGGAGGGAAGGACCGAAGAGATTGTCGGCCTCGTTCGGCTCGTCCGGTACGAAGGCGGCGGCCGGCCAGTTGGCCACGTCGCTCGGGTCCGTCGAGTTGTATATGGGCAGCACCTGCTCGCCAATGCCAGGGCCTCGGAAGTTCAAGAACGCATCCCCGATTGTGTCGCCCGCCCAGGGGTTCTCCGACCTGATCCCACCAATCACTCCGGCGACCTGCAGCCCGGAACTGAAGACGTACTGATCCGGAGTGCCCTTGGGCCAGTGCCCTCCGCCCACGAACCCCGACCCGGTCGTGTCGACACAGATGTTGCCATTCGCTGTCAGACCGCAGGAGACCCGATTGACGGTGAGCGCACCCAAGGCCCGCGCGAAGAGGCGAAATCCGGGGCGGCTGTTCGGGCCCGGCCGAGGGCGCGCACCGGCCTGGAGCGGCAGCGCGGCGGCCAGGAGCGCCGCCAGAGCGACACCTGCGGTCCGCCGAATCAGAATGTCACCTCGATGCCGACCCTCAGCCGGCGTGGATCCCCGGTGAAGTTGTAGGGCCCCCGTTCCACGGCATAGAATGCATCGGACGCGCGGTGTTGCTCCGCGAGTGTGAAGACGTGGTCTCCGTCGCCGAATCGCTCCTCCGCGCGGATCAGGTACACGCAGTCGGGCGCGGCCGGCCTGCCACCGGCTGTGATCCAGACATTGCACCCCGAGGCGACCTGCCCCGCGAACCGCAGGTCAATCGATCCATCCTCCCCATAGAGCCTCCCCGGCGACGCCAGTGCATCCCCGGCGAAGGAAGTGCTGTCCGCCGCCCACCGCACCTGATGATCGGCGGGATTGACCGCAGTGCCCGTGACGGAGAAGACCTGGAGCACGTTGGTGAAGTTGAACAGGTTCCGGGCATCCAGATACGCGGTGATCCCCAGCCGGCCCAGCCCGAACCCCTTGGTCAACCGGAGGTCGAACTGTCTGGAGGCGGGCAAGCGTGCGCTGTTCGCCGAGCCGTCGTGCCGACATGCTCCGCTCTCTGTCGCCTCGCGGCACGGCGTGTACGGCGTGCCGCTGGCGTAGCGCGCCGTAACGAAGAGCCCGAGCCCGCCAAGGACGGACCCGACCGTGCTCCCCTTCCGCCATCCGCCCGGCACCGTGAAGGCGACGGCCGCGGTGAAATCGTGCGGCCGGCTCTCCGCCGTCGCGACGATCGCCTGGGGCGGAGGGCCCACTATGCCGCCGAGCTCCTTGATCACCGCGACCCCGCGATCCTGGATGGCCAGCGGGTCGGCGGCGGTGCTCCTGGCGCGCTGGTAGGTGTAGCTGAGCGTGCCGTCGAGCCAGTTGCCGAACCGCCGGTCGAGTCGCATGTCCACCCCGCGGGCATTCCCGAAGTCGGCGTTGGTCACCCGAACCAGGGAGCTTTTTCGCTGCCGCACGGGATCGTCCACCAGGAAGGTGCGCGCAGACGCGAGGGCGAGATTGTCGTGGTTGTACACCGCCACGTCGAGCACCATGTCGTCGCTGAACGCATGGCGCGCCCCGAACTCGAAGCTGATGGTCTTGCCGAAGTCCGAGGTCGGCGCCGAGCCCGCCGAGGTTCACCCCGTCCAGCATCACGGCAAAGTCGGGGGCCTGCACCTGGTGGGCATAGGAGAACCGCAGATTGGTCCGGTCGGTGACCGGAAAGGACACCTGGGCGTGCGGGCTGAGGTAGCTGTGACGCTGGTCCGGCCGGTAGATGACCAGCGGCCTCCCGTCGACGAACGGTGCTGCCCGCCGCGTAGATCGGCGCCCCCGGAAGTTGAGGTACTGGCCGAAGGTCGGCGCTGGTCCGTACCGTGTCCAGCAGAAAGGGCCGGCTCGCCCGGGAGGCGTAACTGTCGTAGCGCAGCCCGCCGATCAGGACCACGTCGCCCAGATCCAGCCGATCCTCCACGAACACGTTCCAGCGCTCCGGGTGCTCGAGATAGGCGTCGCCCAGCGCCGCCAGCTCGGACTCGTAGCGCCCGATCGAGTACCGGGTGGCCTCTCCGCCGAGCTTCAGCCGGTTGTAGCGGTCGAGCTGCCAATCGAGATTGGCCTTGGCGATGTAGCGGTTCTCCCGGTAGAGCCGCAATCGTCCGGCCGGGCCTCCGCCCTCGTTCAACCCGGAAGACCATAGGCGTTGTTGCGGAATTGATCGACCAGATTGAACTGGATGGGGTTCTCGACGTCATAAGGGGTCGCGGCGGCTGCCGGGGCGATCGAGGCCGGATGTTCTCGACCAGCTCGCGGTCGAGCGGGAAGTTGTCGAAGTCGAACAGAAAGCCGAGGGGGCGGAAGAGGTACCCGCCGAAGGGGGCCCGTGTGGCCAGCTCGCTCTCCCGGGTCAGCGGACTGCTGATGGACCGGTTCTGCTGGTACGAGAGGTAGACCTCCAGCGCCAGCGCTCGCTCCGCCGAGCGCGCCAGGTTGGGCGTCCAGGTCAGGGTCAGGACGTCGCTCCAGTCGCGGGTACCGAACAGTGATGCGGTGTTGTAGAGGTTCGCGTAGTCGAACGTGTGCTCCGGCGTCTGCCCGCGCTCCTGCGTCTGGCTACGCAGGTAGCTCAGGCCCACGCGTGAGCCGGTGCCGAACGAATAGGCGAGCTTGGCCGCGAGCTCGTAGGTGGAGACGGGTGTGTAGGGGATGCGGATCCCCTGGCAGGGGATGCCGTAGTTCGACCGGATCCCCGGGTCGACGCTCCGGCTGAACTGCGTCGCATCTCGCCGCGATAGACGGCCAAGCGGTAAACCGGCACGTAGCTCGTGTCCGAGAACTGGGACTTGTCGTGCGGCACCGCGACGACGGTATCCAGGCCAGCGGAGACGAACAGGGGAGCCTGCTCGCTGCCGGCCCCGCGGAAGCCGACCGCTGGCCCTCGAGCACGCCGGCCGCGAAGAACTTGAGGTGCCGGGCCAGCGGCCCGCCGAAGCTGGCCTCGATGCGGTTGAACCCGAGACCATGATTCACCCCGAAGGTTCGTCCGTCTGGTAGCTCAAGGCCCCGTTGTACCTGATCCCTCCAGTTCGGGTGACCAGTGACACCACCCCCGACTGCGCGTTGCCGAACTCGGCGGACGGCGCGCCGGTCGTTATCGAGGCCTCCTCGATCGCGTTCGTGCCGACGCTGATCTGGGTGCTGGGCGTGGCGAGCCCAAGCCCGCGATAGCCCGGCGTCACCGGCACGCCGTCCAGGTAGACGGCCACCTCGTCCGGCCGCCCCCCTCGGATGGAGAGCGCCAGCGGACCACGGCCGCGGCCCGCCACGACCCCGGGCTGCAGGACCAGCAGATCGTTCACCCGGTCGATCGGAAGTCGCTCGAGAAAGTCACCCTGCACCCGCTGCTTGGTGGTGACCTCGTCGCGGGGGACCAGCGGATTCTCGGCCGCGACGACCTCGATCCCCTGCAGCCGGAGCGGGCTGCTCTCGAGGGTGAAGTCCTGGGTGATGGTCTGGCCCGCAAGTACTCGGAGACTCGCGAACCTCGATGGGGCGGTAGCCCACGAAGGCCGCACGGACCGTCGCGGGTCCGGCCGGAACGTTGTTGACGAAGTAATGTCCGCGGGGATCCGTCAGTGCACCGAACGAGGAGCCGACGATGTAGACCTGGGCCTCGGCGAGCGGACTGCCGGCCTGGTCCTGAACCCGTCCCTGGATGGTGCCGGTCGGGGATTGCCCGCTCAATATTCGGGTGGAGAGGCAGAGCAGGCACGAGAGAACCGCGCCCTGCCGGGCGAGATTCGAAGCCCGTCGGCGGGGGCCCGGAACTGGAGGCGCACAACCGTACTGCGGGGTAGCCAAGCGACGCCCTCCCGACGACATGGAGGGCGGGCGCTCGTCGCGGCCTCAGCCCTGTCGAATCACTATCGTCGGAGATGCACCACGATACGGGCCGAGGTTGGAAATGTCCATGAGTCGGACCGGCTCAGTGGCTGGACTGGCTGCCTCCATCCGGTAGCTCCCATGCTCGTCGACCAGCTTGGCTCTGAGTCGGAGATCCCGGTCCGAGCGGAGCACCAGGACCACCCAGCCCTGCCGAACAGCTGCGGGTGAACTTCGTCGCTGGTCCTCGCCCGCCCCTAGTGCACTCCCGCGGGCGACCCACGCTCCAACTCCCGCAACGCGACCCGGACGCTGTCGGCCTGCCCCCGAAGCGCCGGCTCCGGATCGGAGCGCAGGACCAGGTACCGCTGATACGCGCGGATCGCGGCCGCCCGGTCGCCGGTGAGCGCGGCGAGGCGGCCCTCTTCCAGGAGGTAGGAGGAGAGATATCGAGTCATGAGCCATGAATATCCTCGGCGGCGGACCGCCGCGAGCGCACCGGCCCGATCGCCTCGCGCCGCGCGCAGCGGGGCCAGGAGCAGGCTTCGGGCGACATAGTCGCCGCCGGTGAGGTGAGGTACGGCGAGCTCCATCGAGTCGACGCGATTCAGGGCGACGCCCGCGTCTGCACGGTCGTCCGCTGACGCCAGCATCGCGTCGAGGAGCGCGGCGCAGAGCGTCGCTCGCGCCGCGAGGCCGGGGGCGAGTGACCGCGATGCGCTCGAACGCAGGGCGGAAATCGCGTTCGCCACCCCTCGACCCTCTCCGCGCGTCAGTCGCCAGAGGTTCACGACGCAGATCTCGACCGCCCGTTCCCCGCTGCCCACGACCGCCCGGCCGGTCAGCGCGTCGACAGAGGGCTCGAGTTCCCGTGCGGCCGCTGCCGCGACGGCGCTGTCGCCGTCGCTGAAGAGGGCGTCTTCGATCCGCATCCAGCCAGGCTCCGCGTGGTCCGGGTCCATCTGCTGCGCCAGCATGTCCGCCGCATGCGGGTGTCCCCGATTCAGTGCCAGATTGCGCAGCATGAAGATCGCCTCCACGCGGGCGATCGACTCTCCCGGATTGCGTCGCAGCGCGTCGGCCACCCGGTCGACGTCTTCCCACCCGATCGCGTCGAGCTGCATGGTGCCGAGTATTCGCCGGAGGCTCTCCGTATTCATTTTGTCGAATCGGCCACGCAGGTTGCGCAAGTCGTCACGGTCACCCATCCCGACCGCGACGCGCCAGCGCACGAAATCGGCGGCGACCGCGGAGGAATCGGCCGCGAGGTAGAGCGCGCCGTACCGGCGGAGGCCCGCGGTGTCGCCGGCCAGCGCACTGAGGTCCACCAGATGCACCAGCGGCCCGGCGTAGCTCGAGTCCAGCTCCACCGCGCGGCGGAACGCCTCCGCGGCGCGCCGGTGGGCTCCGGCCACGCCGATCTGCGGGCCCACATGGAAGAGCAGGTCCCCCAACTCGTACCACGCCTCCGGCTGATCGGGCGCCACGGCCGTGGCCAGCTCCCATGCCGCGAGCACCTCGACCCAGCTGCGAGGTCCGGGGATAACGCGGTCCGGCGTACGCCGTCAGCAACGCGCGGTCACGGCCGCTCAGGCGCTCGCGGCCCAGCCAGGCCAGGCTGAGCCCACGGGCGTGCACGTCGGCAGCATGGGTCCAGCTCGCCGCCGTCGCCAGGCCCAGCCCGGCCAACGCGAACCCCGGATCGAGGTCCACGGCTCGCTGGAATTCCGCCATGGCCGCGGAGTAGCGGCCCCGGCGGTAGGACTGCCAGCCCTCCAGGTACGACTGCAGCGCGGGCAGCCGCGCCGTGGTGGCGACGGCGAGCCGCTGATAGGGCTGCCCAGCCTCGAGTACCAGTAGCCTCGCAGCGAGCTGATCGACCAGTTGCGTGAGGCTGTCGAGCGGCCCCTGGACGCTTGCCCGAGCGCTGCGCTGCCACTGCCCGGCACTAAACAGCGAGGCCGTGATCATCAGCAGTCCGCTTCCCGAGCGCGCAACCTCTCCCGTGAGCAGTCGGGCCGCGCCGAGTCGGCCGGCGATGCGGAGCGCGGTACTCCGCCGGAGATCGTGATCGACCGCGCCGCCGGCCGCGCGCCACGCGGCGATTGCGGTCCGGGGATCCACGGCGCGCGCGCTTCCCTCACCCGAGAGTCGGGTCGCGAGGAGATCGACCATGCCTTCCCGCAGGAGCCCCAGCCCCGAGTCGGTCGGGCTGATGCGGAAGGGGAACACTGCGACCAGATCCGGATCGAGGTCCGCGGTGGCACGGGGCCACCAGCTCCATGCCGCGAGGAGGGCGGCCGTGAGGACCGCGGCGACCACAGCTATCCGCGCAGGAGCTATCCGCGGAGGCCGCCCGCTCGGCGCGCGCTCCGGAAGCGCTTGCCCAGCCACCGGAGCAGATCCGGCCTCGGCCCGCGCGGCGCGGTGGTGACCGGCGGAGGCGAGGGCGGCGGCAGCGAAGCCGTCACCAGCTCCACCGGGTCGCGCGCGCGCAGGCTGCCGATCAGGCTCCGGGTAGCAGCGGTCGGCTCGACGCCGAATTCCTGCTCCAGCCGGCGGGAGAACTGCTGGTAGACGCGCACCGCGCCGGCGCGGTCACCCGCCTGGCCGAGCATGGTGATCAGGCGACGTTGCGCGTCCTCGTCGTCCGGGCACAGGCCGGTGGCTCGGCGCGCCCACTCGACGGCGAGGCGGGGATCGGCGCCGGCCTGGTGCCGCTCGGCGATCGCCCATGCCACCTGCGCGGCTCGGCCCCTCAGCCGCGTTCGTTCCGTCTCCAGCCAGAAGTCGAACTCGGGCGCGACCTCGGACGCGTGAAACCCGTCCAGAAAATCTCCCCGGTAAAGACCAGCGGCATCCGCGGTCTCACCCGCGTCACAGGCCCGGTCGAACGCGACCGCGTCGCACCAGAATTCCTGCTGCCAGAGACCGATTTCCCCCTCGCCGCGACGAACGACGACGGACTCGCCCAGCGAACGTCGGAGGAATCGCAACGCCTGGCGGAGCGCGCCGCGCGCGTGCTGGTCATCGAGTTCGGGCCAGAAGAGCGCCAGGAGGGTGTCGCGGGAAGCGAATTCCCTACCGTTGCGAAGGGCGAGGTAGACCAGGAGCGACAGACGCTTCGGCTGGACGAGGACGAGCCTAAGTGTGTGCCATCCGAGGCCTTGAGGTCCAACGCTCCGAGTGTCCGAAGCTCGATCATGGGGAGCACCGCGGGGAGCGAAACCGGCTGATTGTCGCCGGATCACAGCCGGCTCACACCTGAGTCACACGCCGTGGCTAGGGTGAGCCGCAGTGGCAAGGTGCACAAAGGTACGCTCCAGCCCCCGGCACACAAGGAGGCTGGCCGGCCGGCGGCAACCCGGGCCACCCCTTCCACTTTCCGATCAGGAGGTTGTATGCGACGTAGAGCGATGGGCCTGGCCATGCTGGCTGCCGCTTCCCTGTCCGGCTGCGATCAGACCACGGGACCCGCGGAGACGCGGGCCCGTACGGAGAACCCGAGCCTTGCAATCGAGGACAACGAAAGGATTCCCGTGGACGGTATCGCCCACTCGGACTGCGGGGGCGAGGATATCGCTGTCACCGGCACCTATCACCCGGTCACTGCCGTTACTTCCGACGGCAGGGGTGGGTTCCACCTCATGGTCCACTACAATATCGAGGCGAAGGGCACCAGCGAGACGACAGGTGCGCAGTATGTCGTGCATCAGAGAGTCAACTTCACCCTGAACTCACCGGCTACGACGCTTGGCAATGAGCAAACGAGAACCGACATGTTCTCGCTCATCGGGCAGGGGTCGGCGCCGAACGAGGTGATGACGGGAGTGGTTCACATCACCGTCGACGCCAACGGACGGGTGACGTCGTTGGTGGACCAGCTGCGGCTGAAGTGTTGATGCGTTGTCCCGTAGGTTCACCTCACCCGACTGGAGGAGTCATGTACATTCACCCCATGATCGCCCGCGCGTTCGCGGGCAGCATCCTGCTCGCCGCCTGCGCGGATCCCGATCCCGGTCTCATGCAACCGGGCAGCTCGGTCCCGGTCACGCTTTCACCCGCCGTCGCTCAGGCCCCCGCCGAACCGCAGTTCAATCTGGAAGTCATTCTCCGCAGCCCCACGGGCGACCGCGGCTTCGGCCACGTCAAGTTCCGCCAGCCCAAGGACGACCTGCTCATCATTGAGTTGGGAACCTGGGTGCGGGATCTCGCGCCGAACTCGAGCTTCGTACTCCAGCGGGCGGTCGATACCGAGCTCGATGGGGTGTGCAGCAGCGCGGCGTGGCTCACCCTGGGCAAGGACCTCGTCCCACAGGCGCTCCACACGGGCGCGTCCGGGACGGCGCGCGAGGATCTCTTCAGGAACGTCGCGGCGTTCCCGGTCGGAGCGAAGTTCGACATTCATTTTCGGGTGGTTGACGCGGCGACGGAGTCGGTGGTGGTGTTGGCGAGCGACTGTTATCAGTTCACCATCAAGCAGTAGCGAGGTCCCTAGCGCCCCACCCCGTGGCACTTCTTGTACTTCTTCCCCGACCCGCACGGACACGGATCGTTCCGCCCCACCTCCGGCACCGCCGCCGTCGCCCGCCCGACCGGGCCCAGCGAGCTGCTGACCGCCGGCGCGGGGCCGCGCGGGCCATGGAGGCCGGGGGCGGCACGCGCGGCGGCGGCCCCATGAACAGATCGTCCGCGCCGCTGGTCGCGCGCGGCGGCGTGCCGCTCGACGACGGCGGCGGGGGCGGCGGGGCGGCGCGCGCGGCGGCTCCGGCCGCTCCGCGCTCACCTGGATCTTGAGGAACCGCTCGGTGAACGTGGACTGGATGTCGCGCATGAGGTCCTCGAACATCTCGAAGGCCTCGCGCTTGTACTCCACCAGCGGATCCTTCTGGCCCCAGGCCCGGTACTGGATGGCGTTCCGGAGCTGGTCGAGATCGTACAGGTGGTCCTTCCAGCGCTCGTCGAGCACGTTGAGCATGACCTGCGACAGCACCTGCGCGTCCACGTCCGGAATGCCGATGGTGCGGCCGAAATCCGCCAGGTACTCGATCTTCCGGCGGAAGCTCTCCTCGCCCTCGGCCTTGGCCAGCTCCACCATCTTCTCGATGCTGGGCGTGGCCTCGGCATCGGTGAGCGCGTCCACCGTCACCAGGTACTGCAGCGTGAGCGCCTCGCGCAGGCCGCCGCGGTCCCACTCCTCGGGCCGCTCGGCGGTCGGCCAGGAACTGGGTGACGGCCCGCTCGAGCGCCGCCTCGATCATCCGGCGCGCCTCGGCCTTGAGCTCCTCGCCCCGCTCCAGCGCGAACAGCCGGAGCGAGTAGATCACCTCGCGCTGCTGGTTCATCACGTCGTCGTACTCGAGCAGCCGCTTCCGGCTCTGGAAGTTCTGCAGCTCGACCCGCTTCTGCGCCTGCTCGATGGCCCGGGTGACCAGCCCGCCGGTGATGACCTCGCCCTCCTCCGCCCCGCTCTTGTCCATCCAGCGCGCGATCCGGTCCGACCCGAACAGCCGCATCAGGTCGTCCTCGAGCGAGAGGAAGAAGATGCTCTGGCCCGGATCGCCCTGGCGGCCGGAGCGGCCGCGGAGCTGGCGGTCGATGCGCCGCGACTCGTGCCGTTCGGTGCCGATGATCTGGAGCCCCGCCTCCGGCTGCTCCAGATCCAGCGCCTTGTCGAGTTTGATGTCGGTCCCGCGGCCGGCCATGTTGGTGGCGATCGTGATCGCCGCCTGCTGGCCCGCCCCCGCCACGATCTCGGCCTCGCGCTGGTGGTACTTCGCGTTCAGCACCTCGTGCTTGAGGCCGCGCCGCTTGAGCTGGCGCGAGAGCGTCTCCGAGATGTCCACGTTCACCGTGCCGATCAGAATGGGCCAGCTCGAGCCCGTGCAGTCGCTCGATCTCGTCGATGATCGCGTCGTGCTTCTCCTTCCGGGTCTTGTAGATCCGGTCGGCCTGGTCGGCGCGGCGGATCGGCCGGTGGGTCGGGATGACGCTCACCTCGAGCCCGTAGATCGAGTAGAACTCGGTCTCCTCGGTCTCGGCGGTGCCCGTCATGCCGGCCAGCTTGTCGTACATCCGGAAGTAGTTCTGGATCGTGATCGTGGCGAAGGTCTGGGTCTCACCCTTGACCTGCACCTGCTCCTTGGCCTCGACCGCCTGGTGCAGCCCGTCGGCCCAGCGCCGGCCGGACATGATGCGGCCGGTGAACTCGTCCACGATCAGCACCTGGCCCTCCTGCACCAGGTAGTCCACTTCCTTCTCGTACAGGACGTGGGCCTGCAGCAGCTTGTGGATGATGTGCAGCTTCTCGCTCTTGAGCGCGTAGTCGCCCTCGACCGTGCGGCGCAGCTCGATCCGGTCGTGCGGCGAGAGCGTCTCGTCCTTGTCGATCCGGTGGATCTCCTCCGAGATGTCCGGCACCAGGAAGAGCTCGGGATCGTCGGGCGACATCGCCTCGGCGCCGCGGTCGGTCAGGTGGACCGAGTGGCCCTTCTCGTCGAGCACGAAGTAGAGCGTGTCCTCCAGATCGCGCATCCGCTGCTGCTTCATCGGCAGCTTGCGGTCGGCGATGGCGTCGAGCTCCATCCGCTGCACCA
The DNA here is from genome assembly GCA_963711915.1 of uncultured Gemmatimonadales bacterium. Taxonomy (GTDB): domain Bacteria; phylum Gemmatimonadota; class Gemmatimonadetes; order Gemmatimonadales; family GWC2-71-9; genus CAVVWJ01. The sequence goes on along the minus strand of CAVQGA010000016.1, from coordinate 47,656 downwards.
GCTGCTTGATCCCGGTCTCGTTCATCATCTTGAGCAGCCGCTTGTTCTTCGGCATGCCCAGCTGGGCCTGGTAGAGCTTGAGCGCCGCGTCCTGCCGGGTCTTCTCGTCCTGCGAGCAGCTTCTCGGCCTCGGCCAGCAGCGTGTTCACCACCCCGGTCTGCTTCCGCACCAGCTCCGCCACCTGGCGGCTGAACTGGCCGTACTTGTCGTCCGCCTCGTTGCCCACCGGGCCCGAGATGATGAGCGGCGTCCGGGCCTCGTCGATCAGGATCGAGTCCACCTCGTCGATGATCGCGTAGGCGTGCTCCCGCTGCACCCGCTGCTCCAGCGAGAACACCATGTTGTCGCGCAGGTAGTCGAAGCCGAACTCGTTGTTGGTGCCGTAGGTGATGTCGGCCAGGTAGGCGGCGCGCCGCTCGGGCGAGGACGGCTCGGTGTCGTCCAGACAGGCGACGGTGAGCCCGAGATACGTGAAGACGTGGCCCATCCACTGCGAGTCGCGCCGGGCCAGGTAGTTGTTGACCGTGACCAGGTGCGCGCCCCGGCCCGGTGAGCGCGTTGAGATAGAGCGGCAGTGTCGCGACCAGGGTCTTGCCCTCACCCGTGGCCATTTCCGCGATCCGGCCCTGGTGCAGCACCACGCCGCCGATGAGCTGGACGTCGTAGGGCACCATGTCCCAGACGAGGTCGTGCCCGGTGACCGACACGGTGGTCCCCATCAGCCGCCGGCAGGCTTCCCGCACGGTGGCGAACGCCTCCGGGAGCAGCTCGTCCAGGGCGGCCGCGAGCGCCTTCTTGTAGGCCCCCTCCAGCTCGTGGAACCGCTGCTCCAGCCGCTCCCGCTCGTCGGGATCGGCGCAGCCGTGCTTGGCCTCGCGGACCTCGTCGAGCTCGGCCTTCACGCGCGCCGGTCGCCTCGCGCCAGGCGCGCGCGGAAGCTGGCGGTCTGGGCCTTGAGCTCGTCCTCGCTCAGGCTCCGTGAGCCGCTCTTCCTCGGCGTGGATGGCATCGACCATTGGCTGGATGCGCCGACGCTCGCGGTCGAACCGCGTTCCGAAGACCGCGGTCATCAGATTCTTGATCATTCTGGGTCCAAATATAAGCGGTGCCGGGCCACGTACTCGGCCACGGCGTCGGGTACCCAATAGCGGATCGGCCGGCCCGTCGCGGACCCGGCGGCGGATCTCCGTGGCCGAGATCTCGAGGGCGGGGACCGAGACGGTGCCGGCAATCAGGGGCGAGCTGGGCAGGTCGGCGCGCCCGGGCGCGCGAAGACCACGATGCGCGCCAGCCCCGGAAGCTCCCCGGCCCGGTGCCAGGCGCCGAGCTCGGCGGCGGCATCGGCTCCGAGCAGCAGCGTGAGCGCCGCCTCCGGGCTCGCCGGCCCGGAGCGCCAGCAGCGTATCCACGGTGTAGGAGGGGCCCGGGCGCTTGAGCTCGAGCGCGCTCGACCGCAAAGCCCGGCATTCCCGGCAATCGCCAGATCGAGCATGGCCGCGCGATCGGCCGCCGACGCAGCGTGCCGTCCCCGCTTGAACGGCTGCTCCCGCGCGGGGACGAAGCGGAGCTCGTCCAGTCCGAGCGACTTCGGCCGCGACCCGGCCGGCGATCAGGTGGCCGTGATGGACGGGATCGAACGAGCCGCCGAAGAGGCCGATGGAGCGCACGGAACGTGGCCGGAGCGGTCGATCGGCGGGATCCACCACGGCGCCTCACGATGCCGCCGCGCTCGCTCGGGACAGCGCCCGTCGGCCCACCCCGGGCGCCTTGGGATGGAATCGGCGGATGTACCCGCAGGTCTCCTGGACGTCCTCCTTGTATCCCAGCGTCCGGTACGCCTGCACCAGGCGGATCAGCGCGTCCGGCGCCACGGCGCTCCGGGGATACGTGGCGACCAGATCCTTGAGGTACAGGATCGCCGAGTCGAACGCCTTCAGCCGGATGTAGTAGAGCGCGGCCTTGTACTCCTTGTACGCGAACCGCTCCTGCAGATCGTCGATCCGCGTCTGGGCTCGCTTGGCCGCCGGCGTCCCGGGATAGCGGTTGAGCAGCTCCTGGTAGGTGGCGAGCGCCGTCTGGCCGTAGGAGGGATCGAGCTCGGGCTTCCGCCAGAGATCGGCGTACACGTCGCCGGCTCGGAGCAGCGCGTCGGGCGCGAGCGGGTCGTTGGGGGTGTCGTCGGACACCTTCCGGAACGCGCGGGCGGCCTGGAGATGGCTTCCCAGCGCGAACTGGGCCTCGGCCTCCCAGAACTGCGCCTGCGCCGCCCGCGGATCGCCGGGTGGGAACTCGAGCAGCGCGCGGTCGAGATGCTTGACCGCGTCGCCCCACTTGCCGTGGCGGACGGCGTGCTGCGCGCGCCGCCACAGGGTGTCGAGCTCGCCGGCGCTGGCCGACTCCGAGAGCCGGGATACCGGCGTCGGAGAGGCGACGGGGGCCTGCGCCGAGCCCCACCGCACGCGCCCAGGCCCGAGCAGCACCACCCACAGACTTCGACGAATCATCGCGGTCCAGTGCGGGCGGAGTCGCCCGCGGAAGTTGACATGCCCAGCCCGGCCAGATGGCCGGCGGCGGCCTCGCCCATGGAGTCGGCGACGCCGCTGGTGACCACGGCCTGAAAGGCCAGCGCGGCCGCCAGGGTATCGCCCTGGGACAGCCGGGCGTCGGCGTAGCGGAGCAGCGCGCGCCGGCCCGTCGGTGTGGTCGAATCCATCCGGGCCGACTCCGCGAACCAGAGCGCCGCGTCCTCGGCCCTCCCGGCGGAATCGGCGCGGGAGCCGAGCATGTACGCGCAGTCGGCGACTCCACGGCGGGCCGGGCCGCGCGCGGCGGAGTCCTGGCTTCGCCGCAGCACTGCCCGGAACTGGAGCAGCGCCTGCCCGCAGCCGGCCGTGGCCTCGAGCGCGCGGCCGTACACCGTGAGCAGCGAATCCACGGTCTCCGGCGCCGAGGCCGCCGCGATGGCGCCCGGGAGCATGGCCACCAGGTCGGCGGTGTCCGCGTCCGGGCGCTGCACCAGCAAGAGGGCGTAGCGGCCCGTGGGGCGGTCGGGGGCGACCGCGGTCAGCCCGGTCACCACCTCCCGCGAGCACATCCAGGTTGCCGGCCCGCTCGGCCGCGCGTGCCACCCCATCCAGCCCTTCGCCCGCTTCGTCCGCCCGGGTCCGGTCTTCGCTGGGCCAGCCGGAGGTAGGCCTCGGCGCTCTCCCGCAGCTCTCCGGCGTGCAGGGCGGCGGCCCCGAGCTTGGCCCAGACGGTGGCGGATGCCTTGTCCCGCGCCGCGACCCGATATTCGGCGAGCGCTTCTGGGTAGCGGGCCTGGCCGTAGGCCTGATCGCCGCGGGACTCATGCCCGCCGCGCCCGCCGCATCCGGCGAGCCCCGCGGCCACCACCAGCCAGGGCGTGGCGGCGGCGACTCCGCGTCTCACGCGCCGGTGCGTCCCAGCATCGCCAGGTAGGCCTCGACCCGCGCGTTCTCGGGTCGGCGCGCGAGACATGACCGCCAGACCTCTCGCGCTCCGACGCCGTCGCCGCTCAGGAAGTGGGCGAGGCCCAGCGCGGCCTCGGCATCCACGAAATTCGGCCGCGCGCCGAGCACCTGCTCGAGCGCTTCGCGCGCCTCGAGCGGCCGGCCGGCCTCGAGCATCACGCGGGCCATCCGATAGCGCAGATCCTGGAACCCCGGGCCGAGCTCGAGCGCGCGCCCGTACTGCTCGATGGCCCGGCCGAGGGCGCCCGCTTCCGCGTAGGCGTCGGCGAGCTCGGCGTGCTGGTTGGCGAGCTTGGACGCCACCGGCGCCGGCAGCCCCGAGCTCGGCGGCGCGACGCTGTCGGCGGCGCGACGGAACGACTCCTCCGCCTCGCGCGCGCGCCCCAGCTCGCTCAGCACCAGGCCCTGGTGAATCAACGCTTCGAGGTATCGCGGGTTGAGCTCGAGCGCCCGGGCGAACTGCGTCAACGCCTCCTGCGATCGTCCGAGCAGGGAGAGGCTGACGCCGATCAGGTGGTGCACATCGGCGAATGCCCGGCCCGAGGCGACGATCTCCTCCAACAGGTAGATCGCGCCGTAGTAGTCCTGGACCGTGAACCGGTCCCGCGCGCGGCCGAGCAGCCGCTCAGTCTGCCCGGCCATGGGCCTCCCGGAACCAGGCGACGAACCGGCGGATCCCCTCCGGAAACGGCGTCTTCGGCGCGTAGCCCAGCACCGCGGCCGATTTGGTCAGGTCGGCGGCCGTGCGCTGCACGTCGCCCGGCTGCATCGGTCCCCACTGAATCCGGGGCTCGATTCCCATGGCCCCGGCGATCTCCGCCACCATGACGCCCGTCGGCACGGTCCGGTTGCCGCCCAGATTGAACACTTCCATGCCGGCCGGGGCGCTCGCCGTCCAGTCGACCGCGGCGACCACCCCCGCCACGATGTCGTCACAATACGTGTAGTCGCGCGACTGGGTGCCGTCGCCGAACAAGGTCAGGACCTCTCCGTCGGCCATCCGCCGGGCAAAGGCGTGGATGGCGAGATCGGGCCGCTGGCGCGGCCCGTACACAGTGAAGAACCGCAGCGCCGCGCTTCGGAAACCCTGGATCGGCGCGAGGGCCTGCAGAAAGAGCTCGCCGGCGCGCTTGGTCGCGGCGTACGGGGACACCGGCTCGATGGCCACGGCGTCCTCCCGGAACGGCACCGGGGTGCTGTCACCGTAGACCGAGGAGGACGAACCGAACACGATCCTCGACACGCCGGCGCGTCGCGCGGCTTCCAGCACCGCCGCCGTGCCGGTGACGTTCATGTCGGCGTAGCCCACCGGGTCGGCCAGGGATGGCCGGACGCCGGCGCGCGCGGCCAGGTGGACGACGACAGTGTCGGGCGTGAGGCGGGCCCTGAGCGCTTCGATGTCCCGCATGTCCTGCTCGTAGAACGCGAGCCCGGCGGGGCGGCCGATCTCGCACAGGTTCCGCTCCTTCATGGCCCGCGGATAGAAGCCGTCGAAGTTGTCGATCCCGATCACCTCGTCGCCGCGGCGCGCCAGGGCTTCGACCAGATGCGACCCGATGAACCCCGCGGCGCCGGTGACGAGGACTCGGGTCATCGGCGCCCTCCTCGACCGATGCCATGGTACTCGAACCCCTGCGCGATCATCCGGTCGGGATCGTACAGGTTGCGGCCGTCGATGAGGAGCGGGCGGCGCAGCAGCTTCCTGAGGCGCTCGAAGTCGGGATTGCGGTACACCAACCACTCGGTCATCAGGAGCAGCGCGTCGGCCCCGTGCGCCGCGCTGTAGGGATCGGCCGCGTACATGACGCGATCGCCGAAGATCATGCGGGCCGAGTCGGTGGCCTTGGGGTCGTGGGTCTGCACCCGGGCGCCGGCCGCGAGCAGGCCCTCGATGAGCGGGATCGTGGGGCTCTCGCGCATGTCGTCGGTCTCGGCCTTGAAGGCCAGACCCCAGATGCCGACGATCTTCCCCGAGAGATCCTTCCCGAGCTGCGTGAGCGTCTTGTCGAGCACCACCAGCTTCTGCGCCTCGTTCACCTCCTCGACCGCCTTGAGCACGTCGAGCGAGAGGCCGAGCGAATCCGCGGTGTGAATGATCGCCTTCACGTCCTTGGGAAAGCAGGAGCCGCCGTAGCCGGGGCCCGGATACAGGAACGCCCGGCCGATACGCTGGTCCGATCCGATGCCGAGGCGCACATTGTTCACGTCGGCCCCGACCAGCTCGCAGAAGCGGGCCATCTGATTCATGAACGAGATGCGCGTGGCGAGCATCGCGTTGGCCGCGTACTTGGTCACCTCGGCCGAGGCGATGTCCATGAAGAGCACCCGGTTCCCGCCCTGGCGGGTGAACGGCGCGTACAGCTCGCCCATGACGTTGCGCGCCTCGTCCTCGTCCACGCCGATCACGACGCGATCGGGCTTCATGAAGTCCTCGATCGCCGCACCTTCCTTGAGGAACTCGGGATTGGAGCAGACCGCGAACGCCTGCTGGGTCTCCGACCGCACCGCGGCCCGCACCTTCTCGGCGGTGCCCACCGGCACCGTGGACTTGGTGACGACGACCTTGTGGCCGTTCAGATTGCGGCCGATCTCCTTGGCCACGCCGAGCACGTGCTGCAGGTCGGCGGAGCCGTCCTCTCCCGGCGGCGTGCCGACGGCGATGAACACGACGCGCGCGGCCTTCACCGCCGACCCCAGGTCGGTGGTGAACGTGAGGCGGCCCTCGTCCTGGTTCCGGCGCACCATCGGCTCGAGCCCCGGCTCGTAGATCGGGATCTCGTTCTTCTGCAGCCGAGCGATCTTTTCGGCGTCCTTGTCCACGCAGACGACGTCGTTGCCAGTCTCCGCCAGGCAGGCGCCGGCCACGAGGCCGACGTAGCCGCTTCCGATCACCGCCACGTGCATGTCAGTCCTCTTTCGGCATTGCGTTGCGAGTGTCGACCACCAGTCTGGCGTGCCGCCGGATCATGTGATAATCCACGCTCGAGTGGTCGGTGACGATCATGATGCAATCCGCTGCAGCCACGGTTTCCGGGCTGAGCGGCACCGAGCGAAACTCGTGCCCATTCTCGGCAAAGACCGGCACGTGCGGATCGGAGTAGGAAACTCGCGCGCCCTGCCCCTCCAGCAGCCGGATGATGTCCATGGCGGGGCTTTCCCGGATGTCGTCGATATCGCGCTTGTAGGCGACACCCAACACCAGCACCGAGGCCCCGCGGACCGCCTTGCCGTGGTCGTTCATCGCCTCGGCGACCTTCCGGACCCAGAACAGCGGCATCTCGGTGTTGAGCTCGCCGGCCAGGTCGATGAACCGGGTCTTGTAGTTGAGCCCGCGCATCTTCCAGGCGAGATAGTGGGGGTCGATCGGGATGCAGTGGCCGCCGAGCCCCGGGCCCGGGAGAAACTTCATGAAGCCGAATGGCTTGGTGGACGCCGCCTCGATGACCTCCCAGACGTTCACGCCGAGCTTGTCGCAGACGATGGCCATCTCGTTCACGAGCCCGATGTTCACGCTGCGGAAGGTGTTCTCGAGCAGCTTCACCAGCTCGGCCGCCTCGGTGGTCGACACCGGCACGAGGGTGTCGATCGCGGGCTGGTAGAGCGCCACGGCCACGCGCCGGCAGTCGTCGGTGATGCCGCCGACGACCTTGGGCGTGTTCCGGGTTCCGTAGGTCCGATTGCCTGGGTCGACGCGCTCGGGGCTGAACGCCAGGAAGAAGTCTTCGCCCACCGTGAGTCCGGTGCTCTCGAGCGCCGGAAGCAGGATCTCGCGCGTGGTGCCCGGGTAGGTCGTGCTCTCCAGGATGATCGCCTGCCCGCGGCGGAGCGTGCGCTTCACCGCCTCGGTGGCGGCCACGATGAAGCTGACGTCCGGGTCCTTGAACTTGGAGAGCGGCGTCGGGACGCAGATCGAGATGGCGTCGGGCTCCGCCAGGCGGAGCATGTCGGTGGTCGCGCTGAAGCGCCCGGCCGTGACCACCGCCTTGAGCTGGGCGTCGGTCACGTCCTTCACGTGCGAGTGCCCGGCATTGAGCCCGTCCACGACGTGCTGCTGGATGTCGAAGCCGAGCACGCGGAAGCCCGCGTCGGCCAGCTCGACCGCCAGCGGAAGCCCGACGTAGCCCAGGCCCACGATGCCGAACAGCGCCTCGCGGCGCTCGGCCCGCCCGACCAGGTCCTGGGCGACGCTCATGCGTAGAACCCGAGCACGCCGTCGATGACCGCCTGCTGCTGGGCCTCGGTGAGCTCCGGAAAGACCGGGAGCGAGATCACTTCTCTCATGGCGGCCTCCGAGCGCGGCAGGCTCCCGGCCCGGTAGCCCAGGTGGGCGAAACAGGGCTGCAGGTGCAGGGACAGCGGATAGTAGATCGAGTTGCCGATGCCGTGCGTCTTGAGATGGGCCTGCAGCTCGTCGCGCCGCGGGACCCGGAGCGTGTACTGGTTGAAGATGTGCTCGTTGGCCGGGTCGGTCCGCGGGGGGCAGATGTCCGGATGGCCGGCGAACGCTTCGGTGTATCGGGCGGCATGCCGAGCGCGGGCCGCGCTCCATTCCGCCAGGTGCGGGAGCTTGGCCAGGAGCACGGCCGCGTGCAGGGTGTCGAGCCGGCTGTTGAAGCCCACCTCCTCGTGGAAATAGTGCTTGCTGCCGCCGTGCAGCCGGAGCCGCCGCAGCCGCTCGGCCAGCCCGTCATCCTGGGTCACCATCATGCCGCCGTCGCCGAACGCACCCAGGTTCTTGCTGGGAAAGAACGACAGCGTGCCCACGGTGGCGAGCTCGCCGGCCACGCGCCAGGTCCCCTCCACCTTGCGGCGCGCGCCGATGGACTGCGCCGCGTCTTCGATCAGCGCGATGCCGTGCCGCGCGGCCAGGGGGACCAGCAGCTCGATGGCCGCCATCTGGCCGAAGAGGTCCACGGCGACGATGGCACGGGTACGCGGAGTGATCGCCGCCTCGATCGCCGCCGGCGCGATGTTGAAGGTCGACGGATCGATGTCCACGAACACCGGCGTCCCGCCCGCGTTGTGGATGGCGCCTGCGGTGGCGAAGAAGGTGAACGGAGTTGTGATGACCTCGTCCCCCGGCTGCAGATCCAGCGCTTTGAGCGGGAGCAGGAGCGCGTCCGTGCCGCTGGCGCACGCAATGGCGTGCTTCGTTCCCGAGAGCGCCGCGACGGCCTGCTCGAGCTGTCCCACTTCCGCGCCCATGATGAAGGCCTGGCGCTCGATCACGGCCATCACGGCCGGGAGCACCTCGTCTTTGATGCTGCGATACTGAGCGACGAGGTCGAGCAGAGGTACGTTCACTGGTACCGTCCATGTGGAAGCGCCCGCGCGTCGGCCGGAGCGGCCGAGCCACGGGCGTAGCCGAAAGCTGGAACCCACGGCAGCCGTGTAACTTAGCCGTGGGGGCCGGGAGGGTCAATCTGGCGGAGGAGGCCCCCCTCCTCGCGATAGGTGGCACCGCACGCGCCGCACGCCGCCGCGCCGTCCCGGAGATCGAGCCGGACCCCGCACTGACACATCCAGCCCACCCTCCGCGCCGGCACACCGACCATCAGCGCGTAGGCCGGAACCACGCCCCGAACGACGGCCCCCGCCCCGATGAAGCTGTATTCTCCGAGCGTGGCGCCGCAGACGATCGTGGCGTTGGCGCCGATGGTGGCCCCCCGCCTGACCAGCGTGGGCTGATACTCCGCCTTCCGGGAGACGTGGCTCCGCGGGTTGACCACGTTGGTGAACACGCAGCTGGGGCCGCAGAACACGTCGTCTTCCAGGGTCACGCCCTCGTAGACCGAGACGTTGTTCTGGACCTTCACGTTGTTCCCGAGCCGGGTGCCGCCCATGACGACGACGTTCTGGCCCAGGTTGCAGCCCTCGCCGATCACCGCTCCCGGCAGAATGTGGCAGAAATGCCAGATCTTCGTGCCGCGACCGATGCGGGCCCCGTCGTCGACGTAGCTGGATTCATGGACGAAATAGTCGGGCATGGGCGGTGATGGTTGAATGGTGGCCGGAGAAGTCACGCTCACGCCCGAATGTCATCCCGAGCGGAGCGAGGGACCCTCTCCCCCGCAGTTCGAACTCGGCCCGGGAAGGTCCCTCGCTCCGCTCGGGATGACATGGCCCGGTCGCGGGGCCGGCCTTTCGCGCCCGCACGCCGTTCACTCCGGATTGAGATACTCCCCCCAGCACCCGATCAGCTTCACCTCCGGCTCCAGGCGCACGCCGAACCGCGCTTCCACCTCGTCCTGAGCTCGCTGGATCAGCGCGCGCACGTCCGCCGCCGTGGCCCCGCCCGCGTTCACGAAGTAGTTGGCGTGCATGGGCGAGACCTGGGCCCCGCCGATCGCCGTGCCCTTGAGGCCCGCCGCCTCGACCAGCTGTCCCGCCGTGCGGGGGCCGTCCTCCCGCTTCCAACTGGGGCCGGAGGGGTTCTTGAACACGCTGCCGCAGCACGGCTGGTTGAACGGCGTGCCGCGCTGCCGCCAGTCGAACATCTCCGCGATCTGCTCTTCGAGCCGGCCGAGAGGCTCGGCCCGAAGGCGGACGACCGTCTCCAGCACGACGCGACCCTCGAGCCCGCTCCGCCGATAGGTGAACGGGACTTCGTCTCGGTCGAGAACGCGATCCTGTCCGGTGGCGTCGACCACCAGGACCCGCTCGACCACCGTCGCCCAATCCCCGCCGTGACAGCCGGCGTTCATGAAGATCCCTCCTCCGACGGTGCCCGGCACCCCCACGAAGATGTGGAGCCCGGCGAACCCCGCGCCGGCCGTTCGGCGCGCGGCCAGGGGAGCGGGCAGCCCCGCCCCCACGGTCCAGCGCTCGCCATCCTGCCGCAGCTCGTCCAGCCCCTTCCCGAGCCGGATCACGAGCGCTTCGAGCCCCTCGTCCGGCAGCAGGATGTTGGAGCCCAGCCCGACCACGAAGGTGGGGACGCCGGCCTCGTGTGCCAGACGAAGCGCCAGCCCCACGTCCTCGGGACCGGCCGGGAGCACGACGGTCGCCGGGCCGCCGATGCGGTAGGTCGAGTACCGCGCCAGCGACTCGTCCTCCCGCACCTCGCCCCGAAGCCTGGCCCGAAGCGCGCCGGCGAACTCGGGGTCGCGGGCGGTCAGCCGGACCACTCGGGCGAGGTCTCCCGAGCCATCGCGTGCCACTCCTGGAGCGCGCGCACCTCGCCGGCCCGGCTCTTGAGCGCGATGATCGCATCGCAGGCCGCCGAGGCGCCCGAGAGCGTCGTCGTGTACGGCACACGATGCTGCAGCGCCGAGCGGCGGATGATGTAATCGTCCTGCTGGCTGAGCTTGCCGAGGGGCGTGTTGATCAGCAGCTGGACCCGGCCCGAGACCAGCAGGTCGATCGCGTTGGGACGTGCCTCGTGCACCTTGAGCACCCGCTCGGTCGGCACGCCGCGCGCCCGGAGGTAGCGGGCCGTCCCCTCGGTGCCGAAGATCCGGAATCCGAGCCCGTGAAATCGCCGGGCGATGGGTACGACGTTGGCCTTGTCGTGGTCGTTCACGGTGACGAAAATGGCCCCGCTCAGCGGCAGCGCTCCGTCGGCCGAGATCTGCGCCTTGGCGAAGGCCATGCCGAACGAGTCGGCGATGCCCATGACCTCGCCGGTGGAGCGCATCTCCGGGCCCAGAATGAGGTCCACCCCGGGGAGCTTGCTGAAGGGGAAGACCGCTTCCTTCACCGCCACGTAGGGCTGGACCACGTCGTCATGCAGGCCGAGCTCGTCGAGCGTCGCGCCGGCCATGATCGCCGCCGCGAGACTCGCGAGCGGCACGCCCGTGGTCTTGGACACGAACGGCACCGTGCGGGACGCGCGCGGGTTCACCTCGAGCACGTACACCACCCCGTTCTTGATGGCGTACTGCACGTTGAGGAGGCCGACCACCCCCAGCCGCATCGCGAACGCCCGGGTGTATTCGCGCATCTCCTCGACCTGGGCCTCCGTGATCAGGTACGGCGGCAGCACGCAGGCCGAATCCCCGGAGTGGATTCCCGCGTCCTCGATGTGCTGCATGACGCCGCCGATGACGCACCGGGTCCCGTCGGCGATGGCGTCCACGTCGGCCTCGAACGCGTCCTCGAGAAAGCTGTCGATCAGGACCGGGTGCTCCGGCGCCACGCGGGCCGCGCGGTGGAAGTAGCTCCGGAGCGAGACATCGTCGTACACGATCTCCATGGCCCGGCCGCCGAGCACGTAGGAGGGCCGGACCAGGACCGGATAGCCCACCCGGGCGGCCACAGCCGAGGCCTCGTCCACCGAGAACGCCACCCCGCTCGGCGGCTGGGCCACGCCCAGCTCCCGGGTGATGGCCTCGAACCGGCCGCGGTCCTCCGCGAGGTCGATCGCCTCGGGCGAGGTCCCGAGAATCGCGACCCCTTCGCGCTCGAGCCCGCGCGCCAGCCGGAGCGGCGTCTGCCCGCCGAGCTGCACGACGATGCCGATGGGCTGCTCGACGGCGACGATCTCGAGCACGTCCTCGAGCGTGAGCGGCTCGAAGTACAGCGCGTCGGAGATGTCGAAATCGGTCGAGACCGTCTCCGGGTTCGAGTTCACCATCACCGTGCGGTACCCGAGTTCGCGGAAGGACATCGCGGCGCGGACGCAGCAGTAGTCGAACTCCACGCCCTGCCCGATCCGGTTGGGACCGCTGCCCAGGATCACGATCGTGCGCTTCCCGCTGGCACGCGCCTCATTCTCCTCGTCGTAGGAGGAGTACAGGTACGGCGTCGACGACGGGAACTCGCCGGCGCAGGTGTCCACGGTCTTGTAGGCCGGGCGAAGGCCGAGCCGGTGCCGATCGCGGCGGATGGTCTCCTCGGCCACGCCCCGGAGATCGCCGAGCTGGCGGTCCGAGAACCCCAGCCGCTTCATCTTCCTCAGCTGGGCCCGGCGCTCGTCGTCCCCGGCACCGGTCCCGCCCGCCTTCCATTCCAGCTCGGCGTCGAGCAGCTCGCGCATCTGGTGCAGGAACCAGGGATCGATCCGGGAGCGCTCCGCCACGGCCTCGACGCTGGCGCCCAGCAGGAAGGCCCGCTTGATCTGGAAGATCCGCTCGGGCGTCGGCGTCCGGAGCGCCGCGAGCGCGGTCGCGAGCGACTCGTCCTGCAGCCGGTCGTCCGCGGGGGTGGCGCCGAGCACCCAGCCGATCCGGTCCGCCTCGAGGCCCCGGATCCCCTTCTGAAAGGCTTCCTTGAAGGTGCGCCCGATGGCCATGGCCTCGCCGACCGACTTCATCTGGGTCGTGAGCGTGGGGTCGGCGGTCGGGAACTTCTCGAACGCGAAGCGCGGGATCTTCACCACGACGTAGTCGAGCACCGGCTCGAACGACGCCGGCGTGACCTTGGTGATGTCGTTCGGCAGCTCGTCCAGCCGGTAGCCCACGGCCACCTTGGCGCCGATCCGGGCGATGGGAAACCCCGTCGCCTTCGACGCCAGGGCCGATGAGCGCGAGACCCGGGGGTTCATCTCGATGACGAGCTGCTCCCCGGTGGCAGGGTCCACGGCGAACTGGATGTTGCAGCCGCCGGCGGCCACGCCGATCTCGCGGATGATCCGGATGGCCGCGTCGCGCATGACCTGGTACTCGGGGTCCGTCAGCGTCATCGCCGGGGCGACGGTGATCGAGTCGCCGGTGTGGACGCCCATCGGGTCCAGATTCTCGATCGAGCAGACGATGACGACGTTGTCGGCGCCGTCCCGCATCACCTCGAGCTCGAACTCCTTCCAGCCGATGATGCTCCGCTCCACGAGCACCGAGCCCACCGGCGAGAGCTCGAGCCCGCGCCGGATCAGCTCCTCGAATTCGGCGACGTTGTAGGCGACGCCGCCCCCGGTGCCGCCGAGGGTGAAGGACGGCCGGAGAATGGCCGGGTACCCGGTGTCCTCGACCGCCGCGAGCGCCTCGTCCACGGTCCGGACGGTGCGGCCCTGCGGCGTGGCCAGGCCGATCCGGCGCATCGCCTGGGCGAACTCGTCCCGGTCCTCCGCCAGGCGGATGGCCCGCTCGTTGGCCCCGATCAGCTCGACCCCGTACTTCTCGAGCGTCCCGTCCCGCTGCAGCGCCATCGCCACGTTGAGCGCGGTCTGTCCGCCCATGGTCGGGAGCAGCGCGTCGGGGCGTTCGCGCTCGATCACCTTGGCCACCCATTCTGGGGTCACCGGCTCGATGTAGGTGGCATCGGCCAGCTCCGGGTCGGTCATGATCGTCGCCGGATTCGAGTTGACCAGGACGACCCGATAGCCCTCCTCCTTGAGCGCGCGGACGGCCTGCGTGCCCGAGTAATCGAACTCGGCGCCCTGCCCGATCACGATGGGCCCGGAGCCGATGAGGAGGATGGTCTTGAGGTCAGTCCGCTTGGGCATCGACCAGTTCCCGGAGTGTCTGCTCGAATGAGATCGCCGGCGCCCAGCCCGCGGCGCGCCGGAGTTTAGTCGAATCACCGACGAGATGGGGAATGTCGGCGGCCCGCACCAGCTCGGCCGACGGCTCGGGCACCGCAGCCGTGCCGATCATCGCCGCGAGCCGCGCGAACAGCTCGGCCAGGGAGATCCCGTCACCGCGCGCGACGTTGTAGATCTCGCCCGCCACGCCGCGCGCGAGCAGCGCGCGATAGGCGCGCACCACGTCGCGGACATCGAGCAGGTCGCGGACCGGTGACAGGTTGCCGGTCGCGGCGGTCCGGGCGCCGGACGCCCGCGCGGCGCGCAGCCGTTCCACGAAGGCCGGGACGACGTACTGCGACGTCTGCCCCGCCCCGGTGTGCGGAAACGGCCGGGCCACGAGCACCCGCAGGCCCGTCCGGCGCCAGGTCTCGAGCGCCGCCACCTCGGCGCCCACCTTGCTCGCGGCGTACGGCGAGATCGGGAGCACCGGATCGGTCTCGACCCGGAGGCGGGCCGGCGCGTCCCCGTACACCTCGCCGGTGGAGACGAGCAGGAAGATCGGATCGGCATCACCCGCCTCCCGCCTCACCGCCACCGCCGCGGCCAGGCGGGCGGTCCCGGCGGCATTGACCTCCCATGCGGCACCCGGATCCTGGCGGGCCTCCCGCACCGACGGCACGGCGGCGAGATGGGCGATCGCCTCGGGCCGCCAGTCGAGCGTGGCGGCGACGGAGGCGTCCTCGCCGAGCTCGAGCGGGAGCACGGTGACCCCGGCACCCGCCGGAGCGCCAACGCTCCAGTCGACCACCGGCCCCCCGGGGCGACACGCCGCCGCGACCTGATCGCCCGCCTGCAGGAGATGCCGCACCAGATACCGACCCACGAACCCGTCGGCGCCGGTGACCAGCACTCTCATGCGCGGCCCGTCATCGGCCGGCGCGCGCCGAGGCCACCGCGGCGCCCGAAGCGAGACGGTCGAGATCGGCGTCCACCATCATCGCGATCAGCTCCGCGAACCCCACCCGCGGCGACCATCCGAGCTCGCGCCGCGCCTTCGACGGATCCGCCAGGAGCACGTCCACCTCGGCCGGACGGTAGAACTTCGGATCGCTCACCACGAACTCGCGATAGTCGAGGCCGACGTGGCCGAACGCGATCTCGACCAGCTGGCGGACGCTGTGCGTCTCGCCGCTCCCGACCACGTAGTCCTGCGGCGCGTCGCGCTGCAGCATCCGCCACATCGCGTCGACGTAGTCGCCGGCGAAACCCCAATCGCGCCGGGCGTCGAGATTCCCCAGCCGGAGCTCTCGCGCGAGCCCGAGCTTGATCCGGGCCACGCCGTCGGTGACCTTCCGGGTGACGAACTCGATCCCCCGCCGCGGAGACTCGTGGTTGAAGAGAATGCCGCTCACCGCGAACATGTCGTACGATTCGCGGTAGTTGACCGTGATCCAATGCCCGTAGACCTTGGCCACGCCGTAGGGGGATCGGGGATAGAAGGACGTGCCCTCGCGCTGCGGCGTCTCGGTGACCTTGCCGAACATCTCCGAGGAGCTCGCCTGGTAGAATCGCGCGGCGGGGTGGACCAGGCGAATGGCCTCGAGGATACGGGTCACACCCAACGCCGTGAATTCGCCCGTCAGCACCGGCTGGTTCCACGAGGTCGGTACATAGGACTGGGCGGCCAGGTTGTAGACCTCGTCGGGCCGGGTGTCCTGCAGCACCACCGTGAGCGAATGCTGGTCGAGCAGATCGGCGGCCACGATCTCGATCCGGTCGAGCAGGTGCTCGATCCGCTCGTAGCTGTGGTGGCTGGTCCGGCGCACCATCCCGACCACCTCGTACCCCTTGGCGAGGAGGAACTCGGCCAGATAGGAGCCGTCCTGTCCGGTGACCCCCGTGATGAGCGCCTTAGGCATGCCGTCTCCCGGCCCGTGGTTGTGTCATCGGCTTCAATCCGTTAGGTTTGCAGGCTTCCGGCGTGCCGCCCGCCCGGGCTGGAAGCCGGCTCGATTGGACGCACCGACTCACCGGATTCGACTCACCGAAGGATGGAATTTATGGCACGGGTGTGCACCGTGTGCGGCAAGGGGCCGGTCACCGGCAACAACGTCAGCCACGCCAACAACAGGACCAAGCGCCGCTGGTACCCGAATCTGCAGACCGTCCGGGTGCTGGTCGAGGGCGCGCCCAGGCGTGTACGGGTGTGCACGCAGTGCCTGAAGAGTAACCGGATCGCCAAGGCACCCAAGGCGGTCGCGAGCGTCTGAGGCAGTCGCGCCGGCTCGGGCGCTCCGACCGGCCTGAAAAAAGGGGACCCGAGGGTCCCCTTTCGTATTTCCGTGAGCCGAGACGCCGGTCACTCGGAGAGCAACTCGATGCGGGCGATGTCCGCCCCATCGCCTTCGCGATGGCCCAGCTTGAGGATCCGGGTGTAGCCGCCGGGGCGCGCGGCGAAGCGCGGGCCGATCTCGGTGAACAGGCGCGACAGCGTCTCCCGCGACTTGATCTTGCGCTCCACCAGCCGGCGCGCGTGCAGGTCTCCGCGGCGGGCCAGCGTGATGAGCTTCTCGGCGAACGGCCGAAGCTCCTTGGCCTTGGCCTCGGTGGTGATCACCCGGCCGTGCTCGAACAGGCTGGTGGCCATGTTGTTGAGCAGGGCGCGCCGGTGGCTGGACGTGCGGGACAGCTGGCGTCCCTTGGCGCGGTGCCGCATTAGAGGCCCTCTCCGCTGCCGGCGGCCGGGTGGGCGGCGGGAGGAACGCCCGGCCGCAGCACGTGCAGCTCGCCGTCCGCATCCTCGAATGCCATCCCGAAGTTGAGCCCTTCGCGGCCCAGCAGCTCGGCGATCTCGCTCAACGCCTTCTCGCCCACGTTCTTGACCTTGAGCAGGTCGTCCTCGGTGAACTCGACCAGATCCTTGAGGGTCCGGATGTTCGAGTTCTTGAGCGAGTTGAGCGAGCGCACGGACAGGCCGAAGTCGTCGATCGGCCGGGCCAGGCGCTGGCGCAGGTTGGCGCCGTTGGCCGCGCCGGCGGCCGCGCCGGCGTCACGCATGGTGGGCACCTTGCCGAAGTCCACGAAGTACTGGAAGTGGACCTGCGCGAGGGCGGCCGCGTAGGCGATGGCGTCCTCGGGCGTGATGGTGCCGTTGGTCTCGACCTGGACCGTCAGCCGGTCGTAGTCGGTGCGCTGGCCGACGCGGGTCTCGGCCACCGCGAAGTTGGCGCGCCGCACCGGATTGTAGATGGCGTCGATCCGCACCAGGTCCACCGGCAGCGACCGGTCGGCCGGGTGCATCTCGGCCTCGACGTAGCCCC
This sequence comes from uncultured Gemmatimonadales bacterium, assembly GCA_963711915.1. Classification (GTDB taxonomy): domain Bacteria; phylum Gemmatimonadota; class Gemmatimonadetes; order Gemmatimonadales; family GWC2-71-9; genus CAVVWJ01. The sequence continues at coordinate 30,442 of CAVQGA010000016.1, read as the reverse complement.
GGCCCTTGTTCACGTACAGCTCCATGCTGACCTCGCGGTCGTCCTGGAGGGTGAACAGCAGGTGGTCGGGGTTCTTGACGGTGACCGAGCCGTGCTCCTGGATGTCGCGGGCGTAGACCGGCCCCGCGCCGTCGCGACGGATGTGCAGCACAGCCTCGTCCACGTCTTCGGCGAGCACGAGCGTGAGCGCCTTGAGGCGCTGCACGACCTGGTGCACGTCTTCGAGCACGCCCTGGACGGTCTGGTGCTCGTGCACTACGCCGTCGAGCCGGAAGCCCCACACCGCGCTGCCGCGGAGCGAGGAGAGCAGCAGCCGACGAAGCGAGTTGCCGAGCGTGTAGCCGAAGCCCCGCTCCAGCGGCTGGAGTCGGAATTCGGCGGCGTTGGGGTTGTCGTCCCGCTTCGTCATCTCGACGAGGTGCGGGCGGACCAACCCGGTCAGGTCAATGGTCATGGTCACTTCGAGTAGAGCTCGACGATGAGCTGTTCTTGCGCGTTGATCGGGATGGCCTCGCGGGTCGGGCGCTCCGTGACCCGTCCGGCGGCCTTGTCCGTATCCACAGAGATCCACGAGACCGGCTGGCCCCGCGACGCCGCTTCCTGGGCCAGCTTGACCGCCACGAGCTCGCGGCTCGACGGGGCCAGGCGGACCTCTTCGCCCGGCACGACCCGGTAGGCCGGAATGTCCACCCGCCCGCCGTTCACTTCGACGTGCCCGTGCGAGATGAGCTGGCGCGCCGCCTTGCGGCTCGAGGCGAAGCCCATCCGGTACACGATGTTGTCCAGCCGGCTCTCGAGGGCCACCAACAAGTTGGTGCCCTTTACGCCGGGCTCGCGAGTGACCCCGTCGAACGTGTTCCGGAACTGGCGCTCGGTCAGGCCGTACATCCGCTTCACCTTCTGCTTCTCCCGCATCTGCTTGGCGTACTCGGACGCCTTGCGCTGGCGGCCGCCGGTCTGGCCATGCTGGCCCGGGGCGTACGCGCGGCGCTCCACCGGGCACTTCTCGGTGAGGCACTTGGTGCCCTTGAGGAACAGCTTGGTGCCTTCGCGGCGGCAGAGGCGGCAGCTGGGGCCGACGTAACGTGACATGGCTCAGACCCGCCGCTTCTTCGGGGGACGGCACCCGTTGTGAGGAATCGGCGTGACGTCGCGGATCGACACCACGCGGAGGCCGACCGAGGCCAGCGCCTGGATGGCGGATTCGCGCCCGCTGCCGGGCCCCTGCACGCGGACGTGCACGCGCCGGAGTCCCAGGTTCATGGCCTCGCGCCCGCAATTTTCCGCCGCCACGGTGGCGGCGAACGGCGTCGACTTCTTGGAACCCTTGAAACCGGCCTTGCCCGCCGATCCCCACGCGAGGGTATTGCCCTTCATGTCGGTGATCGTGATGAGCAGGTTGTTGAACGTGGCCGCGATGTGGGCGACGCCCTCGGACTCGACGACCTTCTTGCCACGCTTGGCGCTGGGCGCCTTTGCGGGGGTGGTTGCGGGTGCGGTCATTTACTTCTTCGTCACTTTCTTCTTGCCGGCGATGGCACGACGCGGGCCCTTCTTGGTGCGGGCGTTGGTGTGGGTCCGCTGGCCGCGGACCGGCAGGCCCCGCCGGTGGCGGATGCCGCGATAGCTCCCGATGTCCATCAGACGCTTGATGTTCATCGCGATCTCGGTCCGGAGGGCACCCTCCACCTTCACCGAGCGCTCGATGATCTGGCGCAGCCGAGCCACCTCGTTGTCCGAGAGATCCCGGACCCGGGTGTCGGGGCTCACGCCCGTTTCGCTGAGGAGGCGGCCGCTGGTGGGCCGGCCGATCCCGTAGATGTACGTGAGGGCGATCTCGACGCGCTTCTCGCGCGGAAGGTCTACGCCTGCGATACGCGCCATGATCAGCCTTGCCGCTGCTTGTGCTTGGGATTGCGCTTGCAGATGATGCGGGTCACGCCCTGTCGCTTGACGACCTTGCAGTGCTCGCAAATCGGCTTCACGCTCGAACGAACCTTCACGTCGCTCTCCGGGCCGGTTAGGGACTAGCTGTCCAATATATCCGGAGGCGGGAAGTCATGCAAGGAGGCGAGTTTGTCGCCTGGGGACGGCGGGGTCGCGGGACCTTCCTGGCACGCGGGGACCGGAGCCTGGCGCGCCCCTACCCGACCACCCTGAGCTCGACCAGACTCCAGCCGGCCCGGCCCAGGCGGTAACCCAGCAGCAGGCTCTGGGAGCGGATTTCCTGGGTGCCGGCCACGCGGTAGCGGCGCTGCAGCTCGACATACCCCCGCCCCGGCTCGACTTCCCGGGCAGCCCGGACCACGGTCTCCACCTCCTGGGCAGGTGCCAGAAAATCCGTCAGCAACGCCGCCGCCTGGGCCGGCCCCAGCGCCGCGGACGGGTCCGAGCCCGGCAGCTGAATCAGGAGGCGAGGACTGCCAGCGACGAGGCCCAGGGCATCGTGCGCGAACCATGTGGCCCGCGCCTGCTCCGCGGCCGCGGTGAGCGCCACCGCCGGGTCCTGCGCTTGGGCCCGGGCGACCGACAGGGCCAGGGAGAGCAGGATCAGGATCCGATGCACTGCGCCTCCTCGAGGAAGCCGCGAAACGCCGCCGACGGGTCCGCGGCCTGGAGGATCGGGCGGCCGACGACAAGGTGAGTCGCCCCGGCGGCGGCCGCATCGGAAGCCCTGGCCACACGAATCTGATCACCCCCGGCGTCGGCCCGGCCACGGATGCCGGGGACGACGATCCAGGCCTCCGGTCCGATCTGCCGCCGTACCGTGGCGACCTCGTGGGGGGAGCACACCACGCCGGCCAGCCCCGACCGGACCGCTTCAGCACTCAGCCGCCCGACCTCGCCCGGCAGGTCCACCTCGGCGCGGCCGACGGCGCGGCCGTAGGACGCGCGATCGTGGGAGGTGAGTACGGTGACCCCGACGAGGCCCAGGCGTCCGCGGGCGATCGCGGCCGCGGCCTCCATCATGGCGGCACCGCCCAGGGTGTGGACGGTCGCCATCGAGACGCCCAGGTCGATCGCGGCGGACACCGCCTCGGCGACCGTGTTCGGGATGTCGTGCCATTTGAGGTCGAGAAAGACCCGCAGCCCCCGCTCCACCAGCACCCGCACCAGGGCCGGTCCCTCCCGTGTCATCAGGATGGAGCCGACTTTCACCCACCGGGCCTCCGGCAGACGATCGAGCAGCCGGAGCGCGTTCGAGCCATCCGGCAGGTCCAGCGCCACGATCACTTCAGCCATCCCCACGCTCCAGGTCGCGAATGATCCGTTCGGGCAGACGGGGATCGGCCAGCGCCGCGGTCCCGATGCCGACCAGCGCCGCCCCCACACGGAGATACTGCCGCACGTCCGCGGCCGATCGGACCCCACCTACCCCGATCACCGGCATGCCGCCCGTCCGCTCGACCACGCGTGCTACCGCGAGCACACCGACCGGGAGCAGGACGGGACCGCTGACCCCGCCATTCCCGTTGCCGAGCCGGGCGGCGTCGCCTCCCTCTGCAAGGAGGAGGCCGGGAAGCGTGTTGACGACCGAGACCGCGTCCGCACCGGCGTCCCGGGCCAGCAGCGCCATGCCGGCGATGTCGGGCAGCACCGGCGAGAGCTTGGCGGAGAGCGGGAGCCGCGTGCGAGCCCGGCAGGCGGACACGATCCGTCGGACGCACTCGGGATCCGCGCCGAACTCGATGCCCCCGGCGCTGGTATTGGGACAGGACAGGTTGAGCTCGAACGCCGCGATGCCCGGGGCGCCGTCGAGGCCCGCGACCACCTCGGCGTACTCCTCGACGCTGAAGCCGACGACGTTCACCAGCACCTGGGCGCGGGTGAGGTTCGCGGCGAGCCATGGCAGCGAGTCTGCTCGGACGCGCGCGAGGCCGGGATTGGCGAGGCCGACCGAATTGAGCATCCCGCCGCGGAATTCGGCCACCCTGGGCGGCCGATTGCCCTCCCGGGGGGACAGCGAGACCGCCTTGGTGATCACTCCACCAAGGCGGTCCAGCTCCATGACCCCGTCGAGCTCGCGGCCGAATCCCGCGGTGCCCGCGGCGAGGAGCAGCGGGTTTTGAAACCTTCGGCCGAGGATTGTCCGCGAGAGATCGCCCGCGGCGGCGCTCACGGCTCGGGCTGGCGCCGGCGGTTCGGCGCGTCCTGCTCGGAGGGCCGGATCCGGCGTGGCCGCTGGCCGGGTCCTGGCTCGTTCACGACCGGCCCTTCCACGGGCCGGCGAACCATGCCAGGCCGCAGCGTCCCGCGGCCGTAAGGCTGCGCCGCCGCGAAGGCGCTGAGCGAGTCCTCCAACTCGCGGTAGCCCGGCGCATCCTCGCCGCGCACGACTGCGAGGTACGGGCTGTTGGCGTACAGGCTGTCGAGCCGGCTGCGGAAGGCGTCGGCGTCCTCGGGGTCGAGCTGCCCTGCGGCGAGCAGCGCCTTGGGCGCGTAGGGCGAGGCGGGCCAGTCGTCGGACAGGCGGCGGAACAGGGTGGCCGCGAGCACGGGCGCGAGCAGCGAATCCCGGGCGGCCTCGGCGCCGAGGAACAGCCGGAGGTCTCCGAGCGGCACGCCGGGCGCGACCGAGTCGGAGAGCCGGCGCAGGCGATCCACGGTACGCCTGAAGCCGGCGGCCTCGGACGCCGTCGCGCCCTGCCCCGCGGCCAGCGGTGCCAGTGAGTCGTCGAGCGGCGCGAGCTCGTCGAGCGTTCGCGCGCGGCTCCCGGCGAGGTGCACGAGCCAGAATCGCGCGCGGGCGCCGCTCTCGGGATGCCCCGCGACGCCCGCGGCCTCCGTCAGCCGCTGGACGGCCCGAGCTGTGTCCTTCCCCTCCGCGAGCCGGATCCCGTCTTCGTACAGCCTGCGCGCGCGGACCTCGGGGGTACCGCTGGGATCGTTCTGGAGCCGGTCGACCAGTTTGGACGCCGCGTGCGGATCCTGCCGGCCAAGCGCGACGACCACGCTGTCCCAGAGGAAGGTCGAATCGTGGATCGCGAGCAGTGAGTCGGCCACGGTGAGCGCCTCCTCCGTGCGGCCGGTTCCGGCGAGCGAGAGGAGCAGGTCGTTGCCGGCCCGCGGATCGGGCGTCTCGCGCAGGAGCGCGAGCGCCTCCTCGTAGCGGCCGGTGAGCCGGAGGGCCCGGGCATGGCGGAATCGGGCCTCGCGCCGGCGCACGGGGTCCTGGCTGTTGAGCACCCGCGCGAAGGCGAGCTCGGCCATGGCCGCGTCGCCCAGCTCCAGCCGGCAGCGGCCCAGTGCCAGCGCCGCCTCCTCGACCAGGTCACCGGTCTGGTCGATGAGATCGAGCCGTCCGAGCGGACCCACCGCGGCCGGGCACTGGTCGAGCCGGGCGAGCGCCAGACCGCGCAGCACGTTGGCCTGGTCGGCGTACTTGCTCCGCGGATGCCGCACCACGAGCGATTCGGCACGGGTGATGACCTGCCCCCACAGATTGCTCGCCTCAAAGACCCGTCCGTCCCGCTCGGCCTTGCGCGCCGACTTGGCCAGCCGGTTCGTGTTGTACATGCCGTTGTAGTAGACGCAGCCGCCGAGGAAGGCGGCGGCCAGCAGCACCAGGGCGGTACCCGCGCGGCGCCTCACCGACCGGCCCCCGAGTCGGCGGCGGTGCCGGTCTTGCGCTCGTACTCGATGAGGTATTCCACGACCGCATCGGCGATCGAGGCGGCCATGGCCTTCTGGCTGTTTCGACTGGTGAGGAAGCGCCCGTCCTCGGGGTTGGTGCTGTACCCCATCTCCACCAGGATGGCCGGCCGGCGGGCCGTCGTCAGGACCATGAAGCCGGCCTGCTTGACGCCGCGGCTTTCCCCCGTGTGAATCCCTTCGAGGCCCCGCTGCACCAGCTCGGCCAGTCGGGCCGACTCGCGCAGGTGTTCGTTCAATTGCAGGTCCTTCAGGATGAAATCGAGGCCTCCGACGGTGGCGGCGGGGTCCTCACCGGTCTCGAACCGCACCGCGTCGTTCTCCATCTTGGCCACCCGGGCCGCGTCCTCGGTCTTGGCCTCGGCCAGGAAGAAGGTCTCGAACCCGCGAATGTCGGTGTAGCCCCGTCGGCGAGCGAGCGAGTTCACATGCAGGCTGACGAACAAGTCGCACGCCTCGGTACAGTACCCGCCGCGATCCCCGAGCGCGATGAGCGTGTCGGTCGTGCGTGTCATCCGGACGCCGATGCCGCGCCGTTTGAGCTCGTCACGGAGCAGCGTGCTGACCTGGAGGGTCACGTCCTTCTCCCGGACGCCGCGAGGGAAGAAGGTCCCCGGATTCCCCGGATCCACGCCGCCGTGGCCGGCATCCACCGTCACGACGTGCCCGGGCCGCAGCCCGTTCGGCAGGCGGCCGACGTCGGCCGGAGTCCGGGCGGCGAGCGTCGTCGTCCGGCGCAGCTCCTGCAGCCGCGCGGTCCGGCGCGTCCCAGCGATAGCGCTCGGCCAGATAATATGGAAGAATTTCGGCGACGAACTGATAGGGCAGGAACAGGCTGTCGCGCGCGAGCGAGGCCGGGCCCGCCAGCGGCAGGAGCTGGCTGCTGAACCGGAACAAGGGCGCGCCGACGAGAAAGCGGAACGGCTGCTCGCCGATTACCACGTCGGCCCAGCCCGAGTCGAGCCGCACCTGGCCGCCGAGCGCGGCGGCGAGCGGCGCCGCCGCGACGACCGGCGAGCCGGCGCCGTCGAGCCGGACCGGGATCCGGGTTTCCCCCCGAACGCCGACGATGGTGACCGCGCGCGGGAGCACCGGCGGCCGGGCGCCGAGCAGCGCAGCGGCGAGCCCCAGGGCCACGATCACTGGCGGCCCCGGATCGAGACGGCACGGGCGGTCTCGCGCTCGACCGCGCGACGTTTGAGATCCTCGCGCTTGTCGTGCTGCTTCTTGCCCCGGCCGAGGGCCACGACGACCTTGGCCCGGCCATTCTTGAAGTACAGCTCGAGCGGGATCAGCGTCAGGCCCTTCTGTTCCACCGCACCGATCAGCTTCTCGATCTCGCGCCGGTGCAGCAGCAGTTTCCGGGTGCGGACGGGATCGTGGTTGTAGCGGTTGCCCTGCTCGTACGGCGTGATGTTCATCCCGTCCAGGAAGACCTCGCCGTTCCGGAGGCGGGCGTAGGCCTCCTTGATGGATGCCTTGCCGCTCCTCAGCGACTTGACCTCGGTGCCGGTCAGCACGATACCGCACTCCCACGACTCCAGAATGTGGTAGTCGTGGGTCGCCTTGGGGTTGCGGGCGACGCTCAGTTTGCGCTCGGCTGGCGGGGAAGAATCGCGGGTCACGTCACCATCCTAAGCAAAGGATAGGCCACCACTTCGAGAGGGTCAACGGCGCGGGTTGACCCTGCCTTGGCACAGCGCTAGCTTTGCGCGCTTCGCCGAAGTGGTGGAACTGGTAGACGCGCTGCGTTCAGGGCGCAGTGGGCGCAAGCCCGTGCGGGTTCGAGTCCCGCCTTCGGCATGGAATCGGGCGGTCGGACGGAAGGTAGCGGACACGAGTCATCCTGAGCGAAGCGAAGGATCGGATCGGTGCCGCGAGTGAGGCTCGAAGCTCACTCTCATGCCCGACCCGATCCTTCGCTTCGCTCAGGATGACTCGCTTCGTTCCAACCGTCCGGCTACCCGCTCGTCGGTCAGTACCGTGCCATCCCCGGCTCCACCCGCTCCGCCCAGGCATCGATCCCGCCGGCGAGGCTCCGCACCTTGCCGAAACCGGCGCCGCGGAGAATCTCGAGCGCCTTCATCGAGCGCGCCCCGTGATGGCACTGGGTGACGATCTCCGCGTGCCCATCCAGCTCGTGCAGGCGGTCGGGGAGCTGGCTCAGCGGGATGAGCCGGGCGCCCTCGATGTGGGCGATCTCCCACTCGTGCGGCTCGCGGACGTCCACCAGGACCAGGCCGTCGCCCTTGGCCGCGCGCTCCTGCCGGAACTCCTCCGCGCTCAGCTCGAGCCCGCTGTAGTCCGGCTCGGCACCGATGCCGCAGAACGCCTGGTAATCGATCAGCTCGTGGATCGTCGGATGCTCGCCGCAGATCGGGCAGTTCGGGTCCTTCCGCAGCTTGAGCTCCCGGAACCGCAGCTTGAGCGCGTCGAACAGCACGAGCCGGCCGACCAGCGAGTCGCCCGCGCCGATGATCCACTTGATCGTCTCGAGCGCCTGGAGGCTGCCGATGATGCCCGGCAGCACCCCGAGCACGCCACCTTCGGCGCAGCTCGGCACCAGGCCCGGCGGCGGCGGCTCGGAGTAGAGGCAGCGGTAGCACGGGCCTTCCCTGGCGTAGAACAGCGAGGCCTGGCCCTCGAACCGGAAGATGCTGCCGTAGACGTTGGGCTTGCCCAGGAGGACACACGCGTCGTTCACGAGATAGCGGGTCGGGAAGTTGTCGGTCCCGTCGACCACGATGTCGTAGTCCTGGATGATCTCGAGCGCGTTCTCGGACGTGAGCCGGCCGTCGTGGCCGATCACGTCCACGTTGGGATTGAGATCGGTGAGTCGCGCCTTGGCCGACTCGAGCTTGGAGTGGCCGAGGGTGGAGGTGCCGTGCACGATCTGGCGCTGGAGGTTGGTGAGGTCCACGACATCGAAGTCCACGATCCCGATGGTGCCGACGCCCGCGGCGGCCAGATACAGCGAGAGCGGCGAGCCCAGGCCGCCGGCCCCGATCGTGAGCACGCGCGCGGCCTTGAGCTTCCGCTGGCCCTCGACGCCGACCTCGGGGAGCAGCAGATGGCGGGAATAGCGCAGCACTTCCGCGTGCGACAGCTTCGGCAGCGCCGTCTCCGTCGCCGGGCGTCCACCGGCGATGCTCGGGACGATGGTGAGGACGTCGCCCTCGCGCACGCGGGTGGCCACGGACTCGAGCTGCCGGATGTCCGTGTCGTTGAGATACAGGTTCACGAAGGTCCTGAGGCGCCCGTCGTCCTGCACCAGGTGCCGCTTGAGACCCGCATGGGTCGCGAGCAGGCCGTCGAGAATCTCGCCGACGGTCCCGCCGGCGACGTCGACCGCGTCGCGCCCGCCGGTGAAGCTCCGGAGCGGGGTCGGAATGGAAACAGTCACGGACATCGTCACACCTCGCTGAGCACGTCGAGGGATTCGGGATGCATGAGCGGGCGCTCGTCGTCCAGCACCCAACTGGCGAGGTCCTCGCCCCGCCCGCGATCGATACGTACGATCAGATAGCTGTACCACGGCCAGGCGTGGTCGGCGTCGAACGCCGAGGGCCGCGCCGGATGGTCCGGGTGCGAGTGATAGTACCCGACGATCTCCTGGCCCGCCACGCGCACCTCCCCCTCCAGCCGCCGGAGATCGTCGGGAGCAATCAGGTAGCGGTGCGGATCGTCGGTGCGCCGGTTGACCGCCGGCGCGAGCCGGATGACCTCCTTGGCGTCGCCGTCCGCCCGTCCGATCAGCGCGCCGCAGCATTCCGCCGGGTAGGCCGCCTCGCCGTGGCGGCGGATCTCGTCGGCCAGCGCGCCCGGCAGCCGCAGCGTCACAGGTCCTCCCAGCGATGCGGCTCGCTCAGATAGCGGGCCCCGGTATCGCAGCCGATGGCGACCACGTGGGCGGTCGGGTCGCTCCGGACGATGTCGATGGCCGCGGCGACGGCCGCGCCCGCCGACCAGCCGACCAGATACCCCGCGCTCCGGGCCAGCCACCGCGCGCTTCGGTCGGCGGTCTCGGTGGGTATTTCGGCCACGACGTCGCACACGCGGGGATCGTACAGTGCCGGCGGCTGCGTCGTCGTTCGGAGGTGCTTGAGCCCCTCGAGCCCGTGGAACGGCGAATCGGGCTGCACGCCCACCAGGGTGATCGCCGGGTTCCGCTCCTTCAAGTAACCGCCGGTGCCCATCATGGTTCCCGTCGTGCCCATCGCGGCGACGAAGTGGGTGATCCGGCCGCCGGTCTGGGACCAGAGCTCGGGACCGGTGGTCTCCCGGTGCGCCTGGGGATTGGCGGGGTTGCCGTACTGGTCGGCGTAGTAGTACCGGCCGGGATCCGCGTCGGCCAGCTCGCGGGCCCGGCGTGCGGCGCCTTCCGTGCCTTCCATCCGGTCCGTGGTCACCACCTCGGCACCGTAGACCTCGAGCAAGGCGCGGCGCTCGGGGCTCGCGTTCCCCGGCAGGCAGATGGTGACGTCGATGCCGGCGGCGGCGCCGAGCATCGCGTAGGCGATGCCGGTGTTGCCGCTCGAGGCGTCGAGCAGCCGGCGACCCGGGACGAGCCCGCGCCGGATCGCGTCGCGCAGAATGGAGCGTGCCGCCCGGTCCTTCACGCTGCCGCCGGGATTGAGCCACTCCGCCTTGAGCCAGAACCGGCCGGCGCCCTCGGGCATCGCCACCGGCAGGAGGGGAGTGTTCCCCACCGCCTGCCACAGCGCCGGCTCCTTCACGAGCGAACGTTCCCTCACTGCCGTCATGCACTCCTCCGAAACGAAAAAACCCGACCGCGGGGTCGGGTGAGACACCTCTGCCGGCGAGGACTACCCCGCCGACGAGATCCCGACCAGCTCCTGAACCTGGGATTCCTGTTTCATCAGGTCGGCGAGGGAAATGCTCGCCAGCAGCTCGTCCACCCGCTGCTGGAGCGCGTGCCAGACCGGCCGGATGCTACAGGTGGCGCCGGGGCTACATCGCTCGGCGTCCACCGGATGGGTCTCGCAGTTGACTTCGAAGGTCTGGTGCTCGGAGGCGGCCATGACGTCCCGCACCGAGATGGCCGCGGGCTCCTTAGCCAGGAAGTAACCGCCTTTGGCGCCGCGGACGCTTTCGACCAGGCCGGCACGGCGGAGTCGCAGCAGGATCTGCTCGACGTAGTCCGCGGGCAGCCGCTCGGCATCGGCCAGTTCGCGCGCGGCGACCGCTCCGCCGCCCGCCCGGCCGTGGCGTGCCAGGTGAAGCGAAATAATCAGGCTGTATTCGGTCCAGGTGGTGACCCGCATGAGGCTGAATATGCGTGGCCCGAGGTCGGTATTCAATGGCGGTGCGGGAACCCCCGGAGAGCCCCCGCGACGACCGCGTCAGGTCACTTCTTGTCCGCCGAGGTCCAGCGCGCCACTTCTTCGGCGGTCAGCGATCCGTACGGCCGGATCCGCGCGTCGCGGAAGTTCCCTCCGAAGACATCCCCCAGATACTGGGACCAGGAGAGAAGCGTGCCGTAGCAGACCGGATCGTCCGCGTCGGCCGCGTCCAGTTCGGGGGTCAGCCGGTCGAGCAGCTCGTGCATGACCCAGGGCGGGACGCGGGAGCGCGCGCTCGGATAGATGAAGCCGAACAGGACGAGATGCGCCAGCAAGACGCGCCAGTGGGCGCCGAACCGGTCGAGCAGCCGGCGCCAGTCGAGGCGGTCGCCGTAGGCCAGGATGATGTGCGCGACGTCCGCCCCGTCGAAGCGCTCGCGCTCCATGACGAACGCCTTGCTCCAGAGGCTCTCTTCCGCCGGGGCGACCTGGACGTTCGTGCCGAGCACGCTCTGCTCGGTGGCGTGCTCGAACCACTGGTCGTCCACGACGGCCAGGCCGTTGCCCGAGCTGAAGATGACGTCGATGAACCCGTCCGGGGAGCGGATCTTGGCCAGCCAATGGGAGAACACCAGCTCGGCCTCGTACCCGGCGGCCGCGCACACCTCGAGGAGGCGGTGCACGTCGCTCGGCCGGACGAAGATGTCGAGGTCCTTGGTCGAGCGGTCGATCCCCGCCTGGTGGACGAAGGCGAACGCCCCGCCCACCAGAAACGGGACCTGCGCACGGGTGAGTACCTCCATCGCCTGCCGGTAGTAGGCACGCGACGGGGTGTCCACCAGCGACTGCGTCGGGGCGAGGGCCATGGGTTCTCCTCCTGTAGAACCATCTTAGGCACGCCCCTGGCAAACGGTTGTGCGGGAGATCACCGCTCCGGTCCCCCTCCCCGGGTTGATTGGGACCCATGACCAAGATCCCTGGCAGGGTTCGCATCGCGGCGGTCGCCGACCTGCATTTCGGCCGCACCGGCCATGGCCCGCCCCTCCGGACGCTCTTTGCGGAGGTCATCGAGCAGGCTGATATCCTCGCGCTCTGCGGTGACCTGACGGACACCGGGGAGCCGGATGAGGCTCGGGCGCTGGCCCGGGCACTCGGCACCGCGACGATCCCCACCGTCGCCGTGCTCGGCAATCACGACTGGGAGTCCGGGAAGACCACGGAGGTCTCGCGCGTTCTCTGCGACGCGGGCGTGCATGTCCTCGACGGCGGCGGGTACGAGGTCCTCGGCGTGGGGTTCGCCGGGGCGAAGGGGTTCGCGGGGGGGTTCGGGCGGGGCGCCCTGGGGCCGTGGGGGGAGAGCGTCATCAAGCTGTTCGTTCAGGAGGCGCTGAACGAGGCGCTGAAGCTCGAGACCGCGCTGGCCCGGCTCCGCACCGAGCGGCGGGTGGTGTTGCTCCACTACTCGCCGATCGAGGGGACTGTCGCCGGCGAGCCGAGGGAGATTTATCCCTACCTCGGCTCGAGCCGGTTGGAGGAGCCGCTGAGCCGCTATCCGGTCGACGCCGTCTTCCACGGCCACGCCCATCACGGCACCGCGGAGGGGCGGACGCAGAACGGCGTGCCGGTCTACAACGTGTCGTTGAGCCTGCTGCAGCGGACCCAGCCCGACGGGCCGCCGTTCCGGATCTTGGAGCTGCCCTCGGCCGGCGCGCCGCCCGACTGATCAGCCCCCGCCGGGGAGGCCCTTGCCGCCAGGGACGCCCAACTCGGTCATGGCGCGCAGGTCGAGCACCTCCTCCAGCTCGGCGCCCCGCAGCAGCCCTTTCTTCACGACCAGCTCCTTCACGGTGAGACCGGTCGCCAGCGCCTCCTTGGCCAGCTTGGCGGCTTCGGCGTAGCCGATCTTGGGAGCGAGCGCGGTCACGAGCGCAGGGCTCCGCTCGAGCCAGTACGCGCACTGACCGGCGTCGGCTTCGATCCCGTCCACACAGCGCTCGGCGAAGACCCGCGTCGCATTGCCGACGATCTGCAGCGCGAAGACGATGTTGTGGGTGATGACCGGCATCATCACATTGAGCTCGAGCTGCCCCGCTTCGGCGGCCAGGGCCACCGTCGTGTCGAGACCGAGCGCCTGATAGCACACCTGGTTCACCATCTCGGCGATCGACGGATTGACCTTCCCCGGCATGATGCTCGACCCCGGCTGCACCGCCGGCAGCACGATCTCGGCCAGTCCGGTGCGCGGTCCCGAGGCCAGCAACCGGATGTCGTTGGCGATCTTGTTGAGATCGAGGAGGTAGGCCCGGAGCGCGCCGCTCAACGTGGCGACGTCGCCCATCGACTGCATGAGCTGGATCCGGTCCTGCCCTTCCCGCAGCTCGAGGCCGCTCACCGCCGCGAGATGCTTGACCATGAGCGCGGGGTAGCGGGCTTCCGCGTTGATGCCCGTGCCCACCGCCGTGCCCCCGATGTTCATGTCGCGCAGCCAGTCGGCCGCCTGCGCCAGTTTCCCGCGGTGGCGCTGGACCGTGTGCCCGTAGGCGCTGAACTCCTGGCCCAGTCGGATCGGCGTCGCATCCTGCAGGTGGGTCCGGCCGGACTTGATGACGTCGTCGAACTCGACGCCCTTGGCCAGAAACGAGGCCGCGAGCGTGTCGAGCGCGGCCAGGGTGACGGGGAGCGTCGCCAGGACGGCGAGCCGCATCGCGGTCGGGATCACGTCGTTGGTGCTCTGCGCCATGTTGACGTGATCGTTCGGGTGCACCGGGGTGTAGCCGCCGCGGGGCTTGCCGAGCAGCTCGTTGGCCCGGTTGGCCAGGACCTCGTTTACGTTCATGTTGTGGCTGGTCCCCGCGCCCGCCTGATACACGTCGACGATAAATTGATCGCGATGCCGCCCCTCGAGCACCTCGTCGGCCGCCTTGACGATGGCATCCGCCAGTGACGGCTCGAGGCGCCCGGTTTCCTTGTGGGTCAGGGCCGCGGCGCGCTTGATCCAGACGACGGCGTCCACGAAGGCCGGCAGTGGTCGGAGATCAGAAATCGGGAAGTTCTCCGACGCGCGGAGCGTCTGGATGCCGTACAGCGCGTCCGCGGGGACGGCCTTTTCGCCGAGCGGATCGCGTTCGAGGCGGGGGCTGGTCATGGTCCGGTTCGGTTCGAGGTTGGCGACGACGAAAATGTCGCGGAATGATACCGGTCCGCGAGAGGAGCGACAACGGATGAGCGGGCATTTCCGCGGGATCTCGGCGGCCGCCGTGTTCGACGCCGAGCGAGCGACCAAGGCCGACCTCTTCGCGGGCCACCATCTGTTCGTGGGCCTTAACTGCTTCGAGCCCGGCCAGTCCCAGCGCGTGCACACCCACGCCGGGGCGGACAAGTTCTATGTCGTCGTGAGCGGCCGGGCGAAGGTGACGGTCGGCGACGAAACCCGCGAGGTCGGCGCCGGCACCGTGATCTGGGCGCCCGCCGACGTGCCGCACGGCGTGGCGGAAGCGCTCGAGCGGACGGTACTACTGGTGGGGATTGCTCCACCGCCGCGCTAGCTGGCGCAGGGCCGGCCAGCCGTAGATTCGCACCGCCAGGGCGACGCCCACCAGCACGCCGATCCCATTGGTGTAGAAGCGCCAGGCGAGGAGCAGCCAGCCTTCGCCGCTCCCCAGATCGCCCGCCGCGCCCCCGAGAAATCCGAGCTCGACCGCGCCCGCACCCGACGGCGTCGGCAGGATGAGCTGACTGTACAGCAGCGCGAACGAGCCGAACACGAGTGGGCCCAGCGCCGGCGGGCTCGGGAGCGTGAGGGCGAGGACCGGCAGGATCGCCACCCGGGTGGCGAGGTTGATGAAGCTGAGCGGCACGCTGGCGACCAGCGGCCAGTGCGGCATGCGCCGCCAGTAGACCAGGGCCCGCCGGATCGGCCGCCGCAGCTGCCGCGCCGCGGGCGAGGCCACCCGCCGGGCCACCCGCCAGGCGAGCACGCTCACGATCGCGACCAGGGCGACCCAGGGCCACGCCGATTCCGCCGCGGCCGTGAGCCGCGGCCCGGCCACGAGCCACCACGCCGGCGCATAGCGCCAGACCAGCCAGCCCCCCGCCACCAGGATGACCGGCCATGCGGCCAGAACCTCCAGGCTGATCGCCACGAACGCGGCGGTGGCGGGGACCCGCGTCCGGAGCATGCCGGCGAGGCGCGCGGGCTCTCCGCCGATCCGGAGCGGCGTCAGGGCGCAGGCCGCGTCGCCGAACGCGTTCAGCACGAAGGAATCCCACAGGCTCATCCGGTGACCGACCCCCTGCACGATCCACTGGATGCGCCACGAGCGCGCCAGCAGGTCGGCCGCGACGAGCGCGACACACAGCAGGTGCGCCTGGACCGAGCTCATCCGGCGAGCGCGCTGTAGGTGATCGGTCGGTGCCGGCCGAGCCAGCGATCGAGCGTCGGGCCCAGCGCCGCCGCGGTGGCGGGATGCTCGAGGTCCTGCGGGTGAAAGGCGATACGCGGGTGTTCGGCGCCGCGCTGCATCCACCAGCGCGCGCGGGCCACCGCCACTGAGCCCCAGGCCCGCATCGAACTCCTCGCGCTCCAGCGGACCACGGGCGACGCAATGCGCCGGCCCGAGGGGAACAGCCGGATCGCCGCGTCGTCCTCGCTGAAGCCGAGTCCGATTCCACCGGCCGCGCGGTGCCCCGCGTCCCGGGCCAGCCACGCCGGCGGCACGAACCCGACCGGCTCGAGGCCGAGGGCCTGGAGCCGGGCGCGGCCGCGGGCGATCCGGTCGCGTGCGGCCGGCTCGTCGAGAGTGAGGAATTCGCCCTCGCGCGCCGTGCGGCCCCACGCGCGGACCTGGTCGCCGAACCGGCGCGGCAGGCCCACTTCGTCGTGGCGCTCGCCGTGGAGAACGATCTCCGCTCCCTCGTCCGCCCGGGCGCGGAGCCAGGCCACGAAGTCCGGCGAGGCCTCGAGCGGCCACGCGCCGTGCCACTCGGGCACGACGAGCAAGGCCGGCCGCACCCCTCGCCGGGCGCAGAGGTCCCACAGCCGGACGATGCCGTCCGCGAGCGCGGGCGTCACGTCGTGGATCGAGACGAGCAGGCTCACGACGTCACGATGCCGCGGTAGACGTCGAAGATGCGGTCCAGCACGGCGTCCCAGCCGTGGTCCGCCTCGGCGTACCGGCGGCCGGCGGCGCCGAGCGAAGCGAGGTCACCCTGCAGCAGGCGGACGGCGGCGTCCGCGAGGGCGCCGGCATCCCCCGAAGCGAAGGTCGCGCCGGCACCGGAGCGACCCACGGTCTCGGCCACGCCGCCGCGATCGGCGGACAGCAGCGGCGTCCCGGTCGAGAGGGCCTCGAGCGCCGAGAGTCCGAACGTCTCGATGGAGCACGGGGCCACGGCCAGGTCGACCGCGGCGAGCAGGTCGGCCAGCCGGTCGCGGTCGCGCTGAAACGGCAGCCAGCGGTGACGGTCACTCCCGGCACGCCGCTGGAGGCGGCGCTTGGCCGGGCCATCGCCGACCAGCACGAGCCGGGCGCCGGTGCGGCGCTCCACTTCGGGCCAGGCGGTGAGCAGGAGATCGACCTCTTTTTCGGGCGCCATCCGTCCCACGTAGATGGCGAGGGGGCCGTCGGGAAGGCCCAGGGCGCGCCGGGTGTCCGCCGCCGATGCTCGCCGCGCGGGATGGAAGCGCTCGAGGTCCACGCCCAGTCCGACGCGCACGACCCGCTCCACGCCCTCCCGTTCCAGCTCGCGCGCGACGAAATCGGAAGGCGCCAGGGTGGCGCGCACCATCCGGCCGAGCCGGCGCACGTAGCGCCAGGCGAACTCGACCGCCCGGCGGCGCGCGGGCCCGGCGGCGTCCGGCCACGGGGCGATGACGCGAGGGAAGTTGCTGTGGTAGAACCAGACGACGGGCAGGTCCACGCGCCGGGTGGCCAGGTGCACCAGCCAGGGCGCGAACCACGCGCTTCCGACCTCGATCAGGTTCGGCCGCTCGTGCGCCACGATGCGGCTGGTGGATCGGGTGGCGAGGAGGAAGCGGTAGGGCTTTTGGGTGGGAACCGACGGACCGTGCAGGCGGTAGCAGCGGACGCCGCTCGCCTCAAGGATCTCGTCCCGGGCGCCCGGGACGACGATGGCCTGGCGCAGCTCGGGCCGCCGCTGGACGTAGTGCGCCTTCTGCAGGATGTAGGTCCGCACCCCACCGGTGGTCTCGCCGAAGAACTCGGTGATGTCGAGCACGCCGAGCCTGGCGGCCGGGCGGAGCCGCGGCGGGAGCTGCAGGCGCGCGATGTCGAGCGAGGCCCGCGCCCCTGCGGGCGCGACCACCTCGAGGTCCAGCATGCCGCCGGCCGTGGTATCAGTCAGAGCAGTCCCCGAGAGACTAGGCGGTGCCTACCGTCGGTATGAGCGTCCGCATTGAACGCCCGCGCGTTCGAGCCCGGTCGGGGCTATGCTTCGGCGGGCGCTTCGCCCGCGGCGGAGGCGCGGTCTCGCGCGGGTGGAAGATAACGGGCTCGGTAGACATCGCCCTAGGTCGTTCCTGGAATGCGGCTTGAGATCGGCTTGATGGTGGGAGGCTAATGTGCCGGGTGTCTCACCGCCGGCAGGCCGCGGTCAAGCAGCCCGCTATCCCTGCCAACCGAATCGAGGCTGCCGCCCATGACGTTCCGCAAGGCCTACGCGTTCCTCATATGCCTCGTCGCTGGAGTTGCCGGCTGCCAGGACCAGGTCAATCTGCCTTCAGCGCCCGGCGCTGGACCGGCCGCGGTGACAGCCGCGACCATCCTGGCCTACAGCGAGGTCAGCGCAGGTGGATACCACAGCTGCGGCGTGGCCACGGACCAGCACATCTACTGCTGGGGCCTCAACACCGACGGCCAGCTGGGCGTTGGCGACACCCTCCATCGAGTACGGCCGGTGGCGGTCGCGCGGGGACTTCGGTTCCTGCACGTGAGCGCTTCCGACGCCCACACCTGCGGCGTGGCGACCGACAGCCTGGTCTACTGCTGGGGGCGCGGCGAAGACGGACGCCTGGGCAACGGCGCGCGCCGCAATCGGCTGACGCCGGTGGCCGTGGCCGGTGGACGCCACTTCAGTGAGGTGAACACAGGGGGCTTTCATACGTGCGCTCTGACGGCGGCGCATCGGCTCTACTGCTGGGGTGACAACCGCTGGGGCCAGCTCGGCGACGGCACACTGACCGACCGCCTGAGCCCGGTCCCGGTCGGGGGAGCCCTCCGGTTTCGACACGTGGTCGGCGGCGGGAGCACCACGTGCGGGGTCACCACCAGCGATCTGGGCTACTGCTGGGGTGACAACTTTGCCGGTGCGGTCGGAGACGGCTCGTCTACCTTCTTGCGGCTCATACCCACGGCGGTTGCCGGAAGCCTGAAGTTCCGCCAGGTCACCACGGGCAACGCTTATAGCTGCGGGTTGACCACGCAAAATCGAGCCTACTGTTGGGGCTCCAATGAGTACGGTCAACTCGGAGACGGGACCAGAACCGGCCGGCGCACCCCGGTCGCAGTCGTCGGGGGCCTCAGCCTCACGCAGGCCGTGGCCGGCGTCAGCCATACCTGCGCCGTGACGACCGGGCACCAGGCCTATTGCTGGGGGGACAACTTCACCGGTGCGGTCGGGGACGGCACCGAGACGGTCCGGCTTACGCCGGTCGCGGTGGTGGGTGGTATCCTGTTCAGCGGCGTGAGCCCGGGGGCCGGCCACCACACCTGCGGCCACGCCACGAGCAATCGTATCTATTGCTGGGGACACAACGCCTACGGCCAGCTCGGTCGCGGTACCGACCAGGGGCCGGAGATATGCGATGGCCAACTACCGTGCGGCAAGAAGCCTGACGTGGTGGCCGGCGTGAGCTGAGCTCCGCGGGCCTCAATCGGAGCAATCCCCCAGCGGGTAGACGGTCCCGCAGTTCGAGCACGGATTCTTGCAGCCCCAGGCCCGGCCGGGCACCTCGAATCCGCAGCGGTTGCAGGCGGCGCCGGGCGGACGGGGTGACGGTGGAACCAGGATGCTGTCATCCCGAGCGGAGCGAGGGACCTTGCCGGGGAATGGCTCGAGCCAGGCCGGAGAAGATCCCTCGCTCCGCTCGGGATGACAGCGGCGCTCGGGATGACCACGCTGCCCCCGCCCGTCCGCCCCGTCCTCACCCAATGGGAAACGCCCCGGTCAGAAACGGGTTGGTGAGCCGCTCCACGCCGATGGTGGTGTCGGGCCCGTGGCCGCTGTGCACCACCGTCGAGTCCGGCAGCGACAGAAACTGGGACTGGATAGTGGCCATCAGCGTCGCCGGGTCGCCGCCGGGCAGATCGGTCCGGCCGACCGAGCCGTTGAACAGCACGTCGCCGCCGAACACCATGTCGTGCCCCACGAAGCTCACGCTGCCCGGCGAGTGGCCCGGCGTGAACCGGACATCGAATCCGAACCGGCCCACCTGCACCGGCGCGCCGCCCTGGAGCTCGACATCCGGCGGCGGGGGCGGATCCAGCTGCATGCCGACCCAGCTGCCGAACTGGGGCAGCGCGTCGTAGATCGGCCGGTCGAGCGGATGCAGGTGGATCGGGGCGCCGGTGGCCTGCTTGACGGCCCCGACGCCCAGGATGTGGTCGATGTGCGCGTGGGTGAGCCAGATCGCGCGGAGGGCCCAGGCGCGCGTGTCGAGCTCGGCCAGGAACATCGCGGGCTCCTCACCCGGATCGATGATCACCGCGTCCCCGGTTCCGCGGTCGGCCACGAGATAGCAATTCTGCGCGAACTGCCCGTTCGGTAGCGCCACGACCTCCAGCTCAGACACCGACCTTTTCCCCCAGTATTCCCGAACGGCGGTCCTTCAGGAACTTCTCCACCGCGATGACGGCGGTCGTCGCATCGCCCACGGCGGTGGTGACCTGTCGCGTGAGCTGGACCCGGAGGTCGCCCGCGGCGAAGAGTCCCGGGATCGAGCTCATCATCCGGTCGTCGGTGATCATGTACCCGCTCGCGTCGTGTGCGAAATGCTGCTGCACCAGCCCGGTATTCGGCCGGAAGCCGATGAAGACGAAGCACCCGGTCACCTTCAGGTCGAGCAGTCCCCCGGTCACGGTGTCCTCGAGCACGACGGTCTCCAGCCCGGCCGGGCCGCCCTTGAGCTCGAGCACCCGCTTGTTCCAGATGATCTCGATCTTGGGGTTGGCGAATATACGTTCCTGGAGGATCTTCGACGCCCGGAACTCGTCCCGGCGGTGGATGACGTACACCTTCTCCGCGTACCGCGTCAGGTAGTCGGCCTCTTCCACCGCCGCGTCGCCGCCGCCGACCACCGCGATCGTCTCGCCCTTGAAGAACGCCCCGTCGCACACCGCGCAGTAGGAGACGCCGCGGCCCGCGTACTCCAGCTCGCCGGGCACGCCGAGCTTGGTGGGGGTACCGCCGGCGGTGAGGATAACGGCCGGCGCCGTGTAGGTCGTGCCGCTGGTGGTGGCGATCTCGAACATGCCGTCGTCGCGCCGGGCGATCGACTCCACGTTCTCCTGCCGGATGTCGGCGCCGAACTTGACGGCGTGCGACGCCATCCTCTGGGCCAGATCGCGGCCGAGGACGTGCTCGAAACCGGGGTAGTCGTCGATCCACTCGGTGTTCAGCAGCTCGCCGCCGGGCACACCACGCTCCAGCAGCACGGTCCTGAGCATCCCGCGGCCGGCGTACATGGCCGCGCAAAGACCCGCCGGTCCGCCGCCGACGATGATCAGCTCGAACTCCTCGCTGCGACTCATCCCATTCCCCGGAGTGAAGTTCGGTGAAATATAGGCCCGCCATGGCATCCCGCACCTGAACCGGTGAGCAGGGCTCCGGGGTTCCCGGCGCTGATGAGGAGTCGCGTGTTCGGGTGGCGGCTATCAGCTATCATCCTGCCACCTGTCATCCCGAGCGGAGCGAGGGATCTCCTCGCCCAGGGTCGAACTCGGCCCAACAAGATCCCTCGCTCCGCTCGGGATGACAACCTGCCGTTAAGCACCATCCGCGATGCTCACCCGCCCCGCGAGGGCGCCGAGGTGGAGCAGGCTGGCCGCACCGTGACAGGCGGAGACGGTGGCGACCAGGACGTCTACCGGCGCCGGAGCCGCGCCGGCCCGGGCGACGACGGCATCGCCCTCGAGCACCGTGGCGACGTCGAACATGCCGACGCCGAAGACACGGTGGCGGCAGGTGAAAAGCACGGGCCCCGCGGTCGGATGCGCGGCCGCGAGCCCGGCCGTGAGGCGCTCCATCGCCTCTCCCATCTCCCAGGTGCGAGGCGCGCGGATCACCGGGCAGGTGGCCGGCTCGATGCAGTGGGTGGGACAGAGCCAATCGGCGAACGAGACGTAACGCGTCCCGTCCGGTGCCTGCACGTCGTACGGCGTGCCCGGTCCCGCGGGGACGGGTCTCGGCTCGATGGTCCGTCCGGGCCAGCGCCGTCGCGCCCGGCGGACCAGCCACTCATACATCAGATGGGGCATCAGCGGGGAGGGAACGATCGTGTCGGGCGGGGCTCCGAGCCGACCCTCGCCGGCCGCGGCGGAGGCGAAGTAGCGGTCGAAGAACGCGCCCCACTCGTCCACGACCAGCTCGACGCCCGCGTCGGCCGGAAGCTCGCGGGCCACGCGGCACGCCGGGTCCCGGTCCACCACCAGCAGCCGGCGCCACTGGGCGGCGCCGCGTTCCCGGGCGCGGAGCAGCTGTCCGGCGTAGAAGGAGCCGTAGCACCCCCCACCGACCACCACCACCTCGCCGAGCGCGACGCTAGCGGAGGTGTCGTCCGCCATCGACCGTCAGCACCTCGCCCGTCGCGAAGTCGCCACCCTCGAGCAGGTACAGCAGCGCCGCCACGGCATCCTCGGGAGCGCCGAGCCGGCGAAGCGGGGTCGCGCGGACGAGGCGATCGCGCTCCTCGGCGTCGTAGTCCTCGGGCACCAGCACCGCCCCCGGTGCGATCGCGTTGACAGTCACATCCGGTGCCAGCGCCAGCGCCAGCACGCGGGTGAGCATCACGACCCCGGCCTTGCTGATGGAGTGGACGGCGAAGCCGGGCCACGGCTGGATCCCGCTCAGGTCGGCCATGTTCACGACCTTGCCACGGGCGGCCCGGAGCGCGGGCGCGGCGCCCTGGCTGCAGAAGAACACCGACCGGAGATTGAGGTCGAGCACCGCGTCGTATTGGGCCGGCGTCGTCTCCTCGAACGTCAGCTGGTGCATGACCGCCGCGGAGTTGACGAGCACATCCAGCCGGCCGAGCTCGGCGGCCACCCGGCCCGGCAGCTCCGTGGCGGCACCCGCGTCGGTCAGGTCGGCCGCGAAGCATGCGGCCCGGCCGCCCGTGGCGACGATCTCGTCGCGGAGCTCCTCCGCCCCCGCGGCGGAGGCGTGGTGGTGGATGGCCACGGCCATGCCCCGGCCGGCCAGCGCGCGGGCCATGGCGCGGCCGAGCCGGCGCCCGGCGCCGGTGACGAGCGCGACGCGATCCCGGAGCTCCATCAGCCCGATCCGCGCGGCCGGATCGGCAGGATCTCGCCGGTCTTCGCGTCGGGGCCACTCACGGCGAGCGTGAGGACGCCCCGGGTCAGGTCATCCATCTCCACGTACGCGGCGCCTTCGCCCGCGGCCGCGACGTTGTCGGCGGTGCGGGCCATGCCCGGCGCCACGGCGTTCACCCGGACCTTCCGCTCGGCCAGCTCGAGCGCGAGGCTCCGCGTGAAGCCCGCCACCGCCGCCTTGGCCGCCGAGTACACGGCCATCGGACGCTGCGGCTCGAAGTAGGCGATCGACGCGAAGTTCACGATGCACCCCTCGGTCTGCGTGAGCGCCGGGATCGCGGCCTGGGAGACGAGCACGGTCGTCTTGAGGTTGATCGACACCTCGCGGTCGAAATCGGCGGCCGTGATCTGCTCGATCGGTCCGTAGGTCGTGAGCCCGCCCGCCACGTTCACGACCACGTCCAGCCGGCCGAAGTGGCGAATCGCTACCTCGACGGCCAAGCCGGCGATGTCGGGGTGGGTCAGGTCGCCGGCGCACGGACGGGCGTCCACGCCGAGGGCGGCGAACTCCCGCACGCGCTCGGCGACGCCGACCGCGTTGAGGTCGCACGCCACGATCTTCGCACCGGCCCGGCCGAAGGCAAGCGCGACCGCGTTGCCGATCTGCCCCGCGCGCCCGACGCCGGTCACCAGCGCCACCTTGCCGCCGAAATCCAACGTCGTCGCGCTCATGCTCACCTCAAGGCTTCGAGAACGATCGCGGCGCCGGGCGAGCCGGCTTGGCTGTAGATCACGCGCCCGTCCCGCTCGATCAGCACGACGGAGCGCGAGATCGTGAGGCCGTCCGGCCGGATCGCGCCGTACGCCCGCGCGATGCCGAGATCCGGGTCCGAGAGCAGCGGAAACGTGAGCCGGAGCCGCGCCGCGTAGCCCGCGTGGCTCTCCGCCGACGCCGGATTGACGCCGAAGGGCCGGATCTGGTGACTCGAGAACAGCGGCAGGTCATCGCGCACGGCGGACAGCTGGCGGTTTCAGCCTGGGGTATCGTTCCCGGGATAGAACGCGAGCAGCACGCGCGCGTCCGCCAGCAGGTCGTCGAGCCGGTACACCGACCCGTCGGACGCCGCCGCGATGAACTTGGGGGCGGCGCTGCCGGCGCGGATGAGTCCCGTCACGGCCCCACCGGCGCGGGCGGTTCGGCGCGCTGCGCCTCGAGCCGCTCGAGCCACTCGAGCGGCACCTCCTGCGAGCCAAGGGCACCGTGCGTCTCGCCCGGCTCGGGGTCCCCGTGCCAGTCGCTGCCGCCGGTGCGGAGCAGCCCGAGTCGTGTGGCGATGTCGGCCAGCCGGGCGCGGAGCTCGGGGTCGTGGCTGGGATGCCGGGTCTCCACCGCGTCGAGACCCTCGCGCTTGAGGCGTTCGAGGAACGTCCGGGTCCCGCGCTCCTTGATGTGCGCCACCGAGACCAGGCCGCGCACCGAGTGCACCAGGTCCGCGATCTCGCGGAACGTCGGCAGATTCTTGTCCACGAACGCCGGGCGCCCCCGGCCGATGAACCGGTCGAACGCGTCCGACACGTCGATAGCCCCCCCGTGCCGGACGATGGCGCGCGCGACGTGGGGCCGCCCGACGGCCCCGCCGTTCGCCTGCATCAGGACCGCGTCGAACTCGAGACCGACGCCCAGCCCCTGCAGCCTGGTGACCATCTCCTTGGCCCGGCGAACGCGGTCGGCCCGGCAGCGCTCGAGGAACGACTCCAGCTCGGGCGAATGGGAAGGGAGAAAGTAGCCGAGGACGTGCATCTCACCCCAGGGCGCCGCGGAGCTGAACTCGCAGCCGCCGACGACCCGCAGACCCAGGCGCTCGCCCGCCTCGACGGCCGCCGGGACCCCCGCGACGGTGTCGTGATCGGTGAGCGCCATCGCGGCGAGTCCCGCGGACCGGGCGCGTCCCACCACCGCCTCCGGCGACAGGCCGCCGTCGGACGCCGTGGAGTGAACGTGGAGGTCCACCAGGCCGGCCGCGGGGAGGGCGCCGGCGGAGCTCAGGAGCGGTACCCCGTTTCGGGCGCCGTCCAGGCGGGCTGCGAGTGGGCGAGAAGGTCCCGGAGCTCCTGATCGCTGAGCTCGCTCAGCGACAGCTCACGGCTTTTGGCGCCGAGCGGCGTGTAGCGCGTGACGCGGCGCTCGCGGTCGCGGCCGCTGCCTCGGCTGAAGACGAGACCGAACTCGTCCTTGACGTACTGAGTGACCCGACCGCTGACGTCGACTTCCCACGGCTGCCCGCTCACCTCGATGATGCGTCTCGGCATTTACGCTGTACTCCTCACTTCGTGCCACAGATCCCAAGCGCTGTCCTCGTACTCGGCGACCGCGCGAAGTTGCGCCTCGAGCCGACCCTCGTCCTCGGGTGGCGGCACCACGGCGCGGTGCGCCGATTCGTCGGCGCTCTCGCTGCACTCCAGAAACAGCCCCTCCTGCCCCGCGCGGCGGAAGACCCAGAGCCGACGGCCCCGCTCGGCATGCAGTGCCGCCAGCTCGCGTACCGCCGCGAGGTACTCGCCCTCCCGCCCTGCCCGCACCCTCACCCGCGACACGGTGAGCGTGCGGGGCACCTCAGGCCGCGCTTTCCGAGAAGTCCTGCAACGCCTGCTTCACATCGGCCATGAACCGGTCCGCGTCGGCGCCGTCCACGATCCGGTGATCGAACGCGAGCGACAACATGCCCTTGGTACGCACGGCGAGCGTATCGGTGCCGTCCACGGTGATGACGGCCGGCTGCTTCTCGATCGTCCCCACGCACAGGATCGCGGCCTGGGGCTGGTTGATGATCGGCGTCCCGATGACCGAGCCGAACACGCCAGGGTTGGTGATCGTGAACGTCCCTCGCTGGACGTCGTCCGGGCTCAGCTTCTTGCTGCGCGCCCGCTCGCCGAGCTCGCCGATCGCGCGCGCCAGGCCGAGGAGCGAGAGCTCGTCCGCGTGCTTGATGACCGGGACGATGAGCCCCCAGTCGAGCGCCACGGCGATGCCCAGGTTGATGTCCCGGCGGAACACCGTGCTCTCGCCGCTCACGGCCGAGTTGAGCGATGGGTGCGTCCGGAGCGCGTCCGCCGCCGCCTTGGCGATGAACGCCAGATACGTGAGGTTCACGCCGCGGTCGGCGTACTCCTTCTTCTTCCGGGCGCGAATCTGGGCCACGCGCGTGTAGTCGATCTCGAAGATCGTGTTCACATGCGGCGACACGCGGCGCGACATCACCATGTGCTCGGCCGTGAGCTTCCGGATGCGGGACCAGGGCTCGACTCGGTCTCCCGGCCAGGGCTCGACGCCCGGGGCGTGCGGTGCCGGGGCGGGTGCCGGCGCTCCGGACGCGGGGCTGGGCCGGGCGGCGGGGGGACCGGCGGGTGCCGGCGCGGCCGTCTGGGCGGTGCCGGTTTCGAGGTAGCCCAGGATGTCGTTCTTGGTGACCCGGCCGGCGAGCCCGCTGCCGGGAATGGCGCTCAGGTCGAGGTTGTGCTCCGCCGCCATCTTGCGGACCAGCGGCGTGGATCTCCGGCGGAGCCGCTCCTCGGCGCTCTCCCCTCCGTTGGCGGCGCCGACGTCGAGCGTCCGGCTGGTCGCGGCCACCTCGGGCGCGGGGCGGCTCGGCGCGGGGGACGGCCGTGGAGCGGCGGCCGGGGCGGCCGCGGCGGCGGCGACCGTCGGTGCGGCAGCCGGTGCCGGCGGCTTGGGCGCCGCGGCCGGTGTCGCGGGCGCGGGCGCCGGGGCCGGGGCAGCGGCCACCGCACCGGCCTCGGTCTCGATGGTGGCCACGACGGTCTGCACCGCGACCGTCTGGCCTTCGGTCACCAGGATCTCGGTCAGCACGCCCGCGGCGGGCGCGGGAATCTCGGCGTCGACCTTGTCGGTGGAAATCTCGAAGATGGGCTCGTCCCGCGTGACCGCGTCGCCCACCTGCTTCATCCAGCGCGAGAGGGTGCCCTCGGCGATCGACTCACCCATCTGCGGCATGATCACATCAATCTTGGCCATTCTCGATCTCCGGTCAGTACGCGGCAAGCCAGCGCGCGGCCCGGACGAGGTCCGGCGTCTGCGGCAGGACGAAGTCCTCGAGCTGCGGCGCGTACGGCAGCGGCACGTCGTGCGCGGCGACACGCCGGACCGGCGCGTCCAGCCATTCGAAGGCGAGCTCGTTGATCCGGGCCGTGATCTCGCCCGCGATCCCGCCCGTCACGGTGTCCTCGTGCACGATCAGCACGCGGTTGGTCTTCTTCACGGTCGCGACGATCGCCGCGTCGTCCATCGGCAGGAGCGAGCGCAGGTCGAGCACCTCGACCGAGAGCCCGTCCTCCCGCTCGAGCTGCGCCGCGGCCTCGAGCGCCTTCCACACCGTCGCGGCGTAGGTGATGATGCTCAGATCCTTCCCCTCGCGCGCCAGGCGCGCTAGGCCGATCGGGACGACGTGGTCCCCCTGCGGCAGCTCTTCCTTGATCCGGCGGTAGAGATACTTGTGCTCGAAGAAGAGTACGCAGTCGTCGTCCCGCACGGCGCTCTTGATCAGCCCCTTCGCGTCGCTCGCCGTGGCCGGGTAGACGATCTTGAGCCCCGGCGTGTGGAGGAACGCCGCCTCGGGGTTCTGCGAGTGAAACGGTCCGCCGCGCACGTATCCGCCGCTCGGACCGCGGACCACCATCGGGCACGGCAGGAAGGCGCGGTAGCGCGCCGTGGCGACGTAGTTGGTGAGGATGCTGTACGCGGACGAGACGAAGTCGATGAACTGCATCTCGCACACCGGGCGCAGCCCCATGTGTGCCGCGCCCGCCGCCGCGCCGACGAAGCCGGTCTCGCTGATCGGCGTGTCGATCACGCGCTCGGCCCCGAACCGGTCCAGCAGGCCTTCGGTCACCTTGAACGCTCCGCCGTAGGCGCCGATATCCTCGCCCATGCAGAAGACGTTGGGATCGCGCTCCATCTCCTCGAACAGGCCCTGTCGGATGGCCTCGAGGTAGGTGGCCTCAGCCATCGTGGGTTCCCCAGCTCGCCGGCCGCTCGTGGCGATCCACGGCGCTCCGGATGCCCTCGCGGTACCAGAGTGTCGCCGCCGCCGGGGGCGCGGCGTAGACCCCGCCCAGGCAGTCGCGCGGCTCGGGTGGCGGGGACTGTTCGGCGACGTCGGTGGCGTCGTCGATCTCGGCCCGCACCCGGGCGTCGATCGCCTCGAGCTCGGTCGGCGCCACGCGCTCGCCGCCGGTCAGCCGCTGGGCGAACCGGTCGAGCGGATCGTTCTCCCGGGCCCAGCGCTCGATCTCGCCCGCGGGCACGTACGACTGGTTGTCGTGCTCCGCGTGCCCTTTCCGGCGGTAGGTCATCAGCTCGACCAGCGTGACGCCCTCGCCCCGGCGCGCGCGGGCCACGGCGTCGCGGGTCACCTCGTAGGCCGCGACGACGTCGTTGCCGTCGGCGCGCACCCCGGGAATGCCGTAGCCCGCGGCCTTGTCGGCCAGCCGCTCGGCCGCGCACTGCTTCGAGGTGGGCGTGGAGTAGGCGTAGCGGTTGTTCTCGACGATGACGACCAGCGGGCAGCGCTGGACCGCCGCGAAGTTGATGCCCTCGTGGAACGCGCCGGTCGACGTGGCGCCGTCGCCCACGTACACCAGGCCCACGCGGGGCTCGCGCCGCATCTTGAAGGCGAGCGTGACGCCGGCCATGACCGGCACCATGTCCCCGAGATGCGAGATCTGCCCCACGAAGTTCCGGTCCTCCACGTCGCCGAAGTGGATGTTGAGCTCGCGGCCGCGCGTGGGCGAGTCGCCCTTGGCCATGTACTGCCGCAGCACCTCCAGCGGGGTCGCGCCCTTCACCAGCATCGAGCCGAGGTTCCGGATCAGCGGCGACAGCACGTCCTCGCGGCGGAGCGCGTAGGCGCTGCCGACCGCGCAGGCCTCCTGGCCGAGCGAGCGGAACAGCCCGCCCACGACCTTGGTCTGGCGGTACAGATTGACCAGCCGCTCTTCGAGCGACCGGGTGAGGCGCATCCAGTAGTAGAGTTCGAGCAGCTGCTCCCGAGACAGCCCGGCCCGGGCGGCCGGATCGGAGACGACAGCGCTGGTGACGGACATGCAGATCCCGGTTGGAGGAGACGTGTTCCGGGGTGGAAAATCCACCACCGCAGGAGGAGAGTCAAGCGAGCGTAGGCAGGAACTTCGGCGCTTTCCGATGCATGGTTATCTGCTCGAATGCATACGCCAGCCGGATCAGCGTCGGCTCGCTCCACGCCCCGCCGAAGAACGACAGATTGACCGGCAACCCCCACGCGTATCCCATGGGCACGCTCACGCTGGGGTAGCCCGCCACGGCGGCGGGCGTCGAGCTCGAACCGGTGAAGTGGTCGCCGTTCACGGGGTCGGTGGGCCAGGCAGGATTGCCGGTCGGCGCGACGATCGCGTCGAGGTTGTGCTTCGCCAGCACCGCGTCGAGCCCGGCGGTGCGGGCGAGCCGGCGGCAGATGGCGAGCGCCTTCCGATACGCGGGCGCCGTGAGCGGCCCCTTGGCCTCGGCCTGGACGAAGAGCTCCTGCCCGAAATACGGCATCTCGCGAGCGCGCTCGCGCTCATTGAACCCGATCACGTCCGCCAGCGTGCGGACCGGCGCGGTGGGGCCCAGCGTCGCGAGGTAGGCGTTGAGATCGGCCTTGAGCTCGTACAGCAGCACCTCGAGCTCCGCGTCGTCGTAGGTACCGGCGTGGGGAATGTCGGCGGGGTCCACCAGGATCGCCCCTTCGCGCCGCAGGACGCCGAGGGCCACTTCGGCCAGGCGGTCGGTCGCGTCGCTGTAGCCGAAGAACTTGGCCCGCGCCACGCCGATGCGGGCTCCGCGCAGGCCGGCCCGGTCGAGGCGCCGGGTGTAGTCCGCCGCGATGTGGCCGCCGGCCGCTCCCGTCGCCGGGTCGCGGGGATCCTGGCCGGCCACCGCGGAGAGCAGCGCGGCCGCGTCGGCCACCGTCCGGCAGAGCGGGCCCGCGGTGTCCTGCGTGTGCGAGATCGGGATGATGCCAGCGCGGCTCACCAGACCGACCGTCGGCTTGATCCCGACCACGCCGTTGGCCGACGCGGGGCAGACGATCGACCCGTCGGTCTCGGTGCCGACCGCCACCGCCCCGAAGTTGGCAGACACCGCCGCCGCCGACCCCGAGCTCGAGCCGCAGGGATTGCGGTCGAGCACGTACGGGTTCCGGCACTGTCCCCCCGGCCGCTCCAGCCACTGGACGAGTGGTTGGACCGGATGTTGGCCCACTCGCTCAGGTTCGCCTTGGCGAGCAGGATCGCGCCGGCGGCCCGGAGCCGCTCGGCGATGTGCGAGTCGCGCGGCGGAATCGAGCCCTCGAGCGCGAGCGACCCGGCGGTGGTGGTCATTCGGTCGGCCGTATCGATGTTGTCCTTGAGCAGGACGGGAATGCCGTGCAATGGTCCGCGGGGCCCCTTGGTCGCGCGCTCCCGGTCGAGCTCCTCCGCTCGGGTCAGCGCGTCGGGATTGGTCTCGATGATGGACTGCAGCGAGACGTCCGCCCGGTCCATGGCCGCGATCCGGCCGAGGTAGAGCTCCACGATGTGCCGCGCGGTGTAGCGGCCGGACGACATGCCGGCCTGCAGTTCGGCGACGGTGACCTCCTCGAGCTCGAACGCGGCCCGGGGAGGCGCCGGCGCCGGGGCCGGCTGCTTCGCCGGCGCCGCCGGCAGGCCAACGGCGCCGGGGAACCGCATCCCGCCGGCCGCGGCCGCCCCCAGCACGGCGGCGTGACCCAGGAATGCACGGCGGTCGAGGTCCTCGCGCTGCTCGGGCATCGGAGTCTCCGGGAGGTGATTCGCGGGGTGGCGGGGGCGTCCGGAAAATAGTGCGGGGGCGCCGGAACGGCGCCCCCGGACTCACCCTGAGCCCTGGCTTCGCCCAGGGTCAACTCCGCGAAGGGGGCAGGATTGCGG
>CAVQGA010000015.1:0-31953 GCA_963711915.1 uncultured Gemmatimonadales bacterium | reverse complement strand
CCCCCCAGATAATCCTCGCCAAGCGCTTGAGCGAGCCGGTGCCGCACCTGAGTACGATCCGGGACATACCCGCTTCCATCGAGCGGGCCGTCACCCGAGCCCTCGCGCGCGCGGCCGCGGACCGCTTCACCACTGCGGCGCAGTTCGCAGACGCCCTCGAAACCTGCATCGATGAGGACGTGCCTCGAATCCGAACCCCCGAGCCTAGCCCGCGGCGCTGGAACCCGAAGTGGATCGCGTTGGGCGCGCTCGCCGTCCTTGCCACCCTGGGAGTGGGGATTTGGCGTTGGCCCCAGCCGCTGGAGCCGGCCTTGGATCCGAACCTAGTTGCGGTAGCGCCCTTCGATGTGCTCGACCCGAAGCTGGCCCTCTGGCACGACGGGCTGGTGGACGTCCTCGCCCGCACTCTCGATGGCCTGGGACCACTGCGCACCGTCTCTCCCACGATCGTGCTTCGGCGCTGGAGCGGGCGAGCCGATCCCGCCTCGGCTCGGGAGCTCGGGCGTCGCACGGGCGCCCGCCTGGCGGTATTCGGGCAGTTAGTGGGTCTCGGCGGCGATTCGGCGCGTCTCAGCGCCACCCTGCTTGACGTGGCCACCGGAAGCCCTCGCAGCGAGTTCGAGCGCTCGGACCGCGCCGACCGTTTGAGCTCGCTTGCCGACTCGCTCTCCCTTGTCTTCCTGCGCGATCTGGGCGTCTCGGCTCGTGGTCCCGTACGCCTGGGATCAGTCGGCACCAGGTCTATCACAGCGCTCAAGGCGTTTCTCCAGGGGGAGCAGTATTTCCGCAGCGGTGCGCTCGACTCCGCGATCGCAAGCTTCGAGCACGCCGTCGAGCTGGACACCACCTTCGCCCTGGCTTTCCGCCGCCTGGGGCTGGCGCATGGGTGGAAGAATGACAAGTCGTCGACACCGTTCGCTCTCCGAGCCGGCCGATTCAACCACGGGCTCTCCCCGAGAGACAGCCTTCTGGTCACGGCGGATTCCCTCGATGCCGGAGCGCGGGATAGTTTCACGGACGCGTTGCTCGATCCGAGTAAACGATCGCCCCTGCAGAAGCGGCGATTCCAGATCCTGGAGGTGGCGAGTCGGAGCTATCCCGGCGATCCGGAAGTCTGGTACCAACTCGGCGAGGCTCGGGAGCACTATGGGTATGAGTTCGGGGTCACCGTCGCCCAGGAGCTGGACGCGTTCGACCGCTCGATCGCTCTCGACTCGACCTTCGCGGAAGCGTATGTGCATCCGGTCGAACGGACGCTCAATCAAGGCGACTGCGGACGGGCTCTGGCGTACCTCCGGCCTGCCTCCATGCACCTCGCGCCAGATAACCTGCCCGCGGCGCCCGCCGCCGCGTCTCGTCCTCGGCCACATGCCCGACGGCACCGCCAGGTGGCGCGCGGAAGTCCAGCCGGTCCTCGACACACTGTCCGGCGAGATGCTCAAGGACGTGATCTGGATGCTCCGCCACTGTCCCGATTCGGCCGAGACCGACATCGGGCTGGCTCAGGAGCTCGTCCGGCCGCGGCCAGGCCGGGCACCGATGCGGTATCCGTCGGACGCCAACAACATGTTGGCGCTGAGCCTTCTGAACCGCGGTCACCTGCGAGACGGCCTTCGCGTCCTCCGGGACAAGCCGATCATCGACGGCGGCTCGGGCTTCTTCTTCACCCAGCTGACGCTGCTGGGCGTGGTTCCAAACGACACTGCGGTGGCGCAGTTTCGCCGCTGGCTGAGGGGACCCGACTTGGGTCCGACGGTCATACCCCTGGCGTGGTGGGCCAGTCAGGGCGATACGTCCTCGATCCAGGCCATGATCGATCGGTCCGTTGCCGCCGCCCGCGCGGGCGAAGGCGACGATGAAGCGCGCAACCAGGCGGATGAATTCGCCCGCATCGGCCGGACGTTCCTGGCCCTGGCCCGCCACGACACGGCGGAGGTCTGGCGCAGGCTCTCCGTCGCGCCTGATTGGCACGACATCACCTTCCTGCGCGCCAGGCTCTTTGCCGCCCAGGGCAAAGATTCACAAGCTGCGGCGGTGCTCGACCGGGTCACCTGGGAGGGACCACTCAACGTCCTCCAGCGATTGCTGCAGGCCCAGGTTGCGGAGCGTCTGGGCAACCGTGACGAAGCCCTCCGTTCCTATCAGTTCGTGGTCGACATGTGGCGCCGTCCCGACCCTCAGCTGTCACCCTACGTGGCCGAGGCCCGAGCGGGGCTGGAGCGGCTGACCAGGGAGGGCGCGAGGTGACGTCGACGGCGACTCCCTTCGACCGTCTGTCAGCGGCCGTCGCCCAACGGTACGCGGTCGAACGCGCCTGGAGTCATCCTGAGCGGAGCGAAGGATTCGAAACCCGAGGCATGGCGCCTTCGCTTCGCTCAGGGTGACTCGGTATTGAAATTCGCCCCCTGGCGATCGGCCCGGCGGCGGGTTGACGCCACCTCGCTGGCGCAACCCGGGCGAGCCCACCACATTCGAGCTATCCCCAGATCGAGACGGCGTGGCGACACCGGTCGGCTTCGAGACAACTTTCCAGGGCTGCTACACCGTCGAGCGGGAGCTCGGGCGGGGCGGCATGGCCACCGTCTATCTGGCCCGTGACCTCAAGCACGACCGCCTGGTCGCCCTCAAGGTGCTCCACCCCGAGCTCGCGCACGCGGTCGGCCCGGACCGGTTCCTGCGGGAAATCCGGCTCACGGCACAACTGCAGCATCCCCACATCCTGCCGATCTTCGACTCCGGCCAGGTGCCCGCGCCAGGCGGCGACGGCGACCTGCTCTACTACACGATGCCCTATGTTCGGGGCCAATCGCTCCGCCAGCGGCTGGCGCACGAGCAGCAGCTCGCGGTGGAGGAGGCAGTGCAGGTGGCTCATCAGGTGCTCGCGGCGCTCCAGCACGCCCACGAGCACGGGATCATCCACCGCGACATCAAGCCCGAAAATCTTCTGCTCTCTGACGACGGCGTGATGGTGGCCGACTTCGGCCTCGCCAAGGCGCTCGACGCCGCGGGCGGCGAGAAGCTGACAGAGACCGGCCTCTCGCTCGGCACTCCCGTCTACATGAGCCCCGAGCAGGCGGGCGGGAGTCGCCTGGACGGCCGCTCGGACCTCTATAGCCTCGGCTGCGTGCTCTACGAGATGCTGGCCGGCGGGCCGCCCTTCACCGGGCCGACGGCGCAGGCGATCATGGCGCGCCATGCCGTGGATCCGGTGGCGCCGCTCCGAACCGTGCGGCGCAATATCCCGGAAGCCGTGGAGCAGGCTGTGCTGCGGGCGCTCGAGAAGGTGCCCGCCGATCGGTTTGCGACCGCCGAGCAGTTCGGTCGGGCGCTCACGACGGACGAGCACGCGCCTCGGCGCGCGCCCTCAATCCCGTCGTCTCGCAAGATCATCGCTGTCGTTGCCGTCGCTGCCGCGGCGACCGCACTCGCCGTGGGAGCCTTGCGTCGGTGGGACTCCCCGCCTCAGCCCGAGGGTGACCCGAAGCTGGTGGCCGTTCTCCCGTTCCGAGTGGCCGGCGCGGACCCGGCGTTGGAGTACCTGCGCGAGGGCATGGTGGACCTGTTCGCGATCAAGCTGACCGGAGAGGGTGGCCCCCGGGCGCTGGATCCACGCGCCGTGCTGAGCAGTTGGCACCGGGCCCTTTCGCCATCGGCTGACGATCTGTCACCCGGGGCCGCTCTGGGCATCGCTCAACGGCTCGGGGCCGGAGGCCTGTTGGACGGCGCCGTCGTGGGCACTGCCGTCCACCTGGTCCTTACGGCCTGGATTCTCACCGTGCCCGGTGGCGCGACGCGGGCGCGGGCCAGCGTCGAGGGCACGGCCGACAGCCTGCCGGCGCTGGTCGACCGGCTCACGGCTCAGCTCCTGGCGGGTGCGTCGGGGCGCACCGAGCTCTCGGCGCTCACGTCGCTGCCCGCGCTCCGAGCGTATGTGGACGGGCAGGCAGCGCTCCGCGCTGGCCGCTTCAAGGACGCCTTCCAGAGCTTCGATCACGCGCTCGATCTCGACTCCACCTTTGCCCTCGCGGGGGTCGGCCTGAACGAGGCCAAGTTCTGGGACGGCGGAAATGATCATTGGCGGGGCCTCCGGCTGGCCTGGGCTGGGCGGGACCGGCTGAGCCCGCGCGACCGGGCGCTCATTGTGCCCTGGACCGGGCCGAATTATCCCAACGGCCCGCCGTTGTCGTTCGAGCAGAAAATCGCCGCCCTGCAGCAGATCGTGGCGGCGGTGCCGGAGAGTCCGGAAGGATGGTACGAGCTGGGCGATCACTTCTACCACGGGGGCGCGCTGGCCGGCTACGACGCGCCCCTGAAGCGGGCGGCCACCGACTTCCGCCGGGCGCTCGACCTCGACTCGTCCTATGCCGAGCCCCTCCTGCATCTGTTCGACCTCTCCGCCGCGGAGGGCGATACCGCTTCGGTTCGCCGCCTCGGGAACATCGCGCTCACGGCCGACTCGGGGAGCGACGACGCCGACTACGTCCGCTGGCAGTTGGCGTACCGGCTGCGCGACACCGCGTCGCTCGCACGGATCCGTGGGCGATTCGATCAGCTGAGTAGGAAGAACCTGCTTAGCATCTTCGAACGGAGCCAGGAGACCGGCGCGAGGCTCGATGATGCCCGCCGGGCGGTCGCCGTCCTGCTCAAGCGCGCCGACTCGGACTCGGTGCGACGGGCCGTCCTCCGTCTCGAGTACCAGCTGGCGATGAACGGTGGACGCCCGCGCGAGGGACTGGCCGCTTACACCGAGGTCGAACGAGAGTTCGACGATTCCCCGCCGAGCCGCATCACTGACGCCGTGTACTGGGATGGGGACTCCGACGCAGCAGATCAAGCAGTACGTGTGCGAGTTCGCCGCACGCGCGTGCTGGCCTCCGGTGCGGAGGACCGCAGGGCGCAGTACGACGACATCTGCTATGTGCAGCAATGGCGGCTGGCGCATGGTGAGCTGGGAGCGGTGCGGCCGGAGATCGCGCGGCTTCGTGCGGCCGTCGTGCCGGGGCTTTCAGTGGAGGATTCCGCCTCGGTCGCGGTCAACGCCTCCGTATGCGCGGACCTGCTCGAAGCGTGGCTCGCGACCGCCGCTCGGCAGGCGAACGCTGCCGAGCTCGTGGCCCGACTCGATTCATTGGTGAGCCACGACGCCGGCGGCTGGTGGGCAGACGGGTGGAACCTCGTGCTCGCGCGTCTTCAGGAGGCTCAGGGCAACCTGCCATCCGCGCTCAAGACCGTCCGGCGCCGGGTGTTCGGCCTGCGTCCGGCGCCCTATCTCTCGACCTACCTCCGCGAGGAGGGCCATCTCGCCGCCCTCGCGGGCGATACGGTCGGCGCGATCCACGTCTACCAGCACTACCTCGCGCTCCGCTCGGACCCTGAGCCGTCGCTCCGGGCCGAGCGGGACAGCGTGAGCGCCGAGTTGGTGCGGCTCGTCGGGGAGCGGTAGCCAAGGTCCGACACCAGCCCACCTCGGCGCGTCTCGCTGGGGCCGCAGGTTGATGAGGATCACGGTTGGTCGTTGACGGCAAGTGTGTCATCCCGAGCCCTTCGCTGCGCTCAGGACAGGCTCCGCGAGGGATCCACTGGTCCAGGGTCGAACTCGGCCCAGCAAGGGTCCCTCGCGGAGCCTGTCCTGAGCGCAGCCAAGGGCTCCGGATGACATGACAGTTGAACAGGCGCCAACTCCCGCGATTCGCTGGCGGAACGCCCGTCACCGTCACACATTCGGGTACCCCCCCACCTTCCGGTACCGGCTTGTCCGCACCGCCTGCCTCGCTCGCGCATGCCCTTCAGGATCGCTACCACCTCGAGCGCGAGCTGGGGCGCGGCGGGATGGCCACGGTCTTCCTCGCCCGCGATCTCAAGCACCAGCGCCTGGTCGCGCTCAAGGTACTCCACCCCGAGCTCGCCCAGGCGCTCGGCCCCGGGCGGTTTCTGCGTGAGATCCGGCTGACGGCCCAGCTGCAGCACCCCCACATCCTGCCGGTCTTCGACTCCGGCCAGGTGCCCACGCCGGCGGGCGATGGCGGTCCGCTCTATTACACCATGCCTTACGTCCGAGGCGAATCGCTCCGCCAGCGCCTGGAGCGCGAGCGGCAGCTCCCGCTTGACGACGCCCTGCGAATCGCGCGCCAGGTGCTCGCCGCGCTGGGCTACGCCCATGCGCAGGGGATCGTCCACCGCGACATCAAGCCCGAGAACATCCTGCTGCACGAGCACCCGTCGCACGATCCAAGTGCGCCGGACGGTTATCAGGCCATGGTGGCCGACTTCGGCATCGCCCGGGCCTCGAGCACCGCGGAGGGCGAGAAGCTCACCGCGACCGGTCTCACGCTGGGCACCCCGGCCTACATGAGCCCGGAGCAGGCGGTGGGGGATGACCACCTCGACGGCCGCAGCGACCTCTACTCGCTCGGCTGCGTGATGTACGAGATGCTGGGCGGGGAGCCGCCGTTCACCGGCCGCACCCCCCAGATGATCCTCGCCAAGCGCCTGAGCGAGCCGGTGCCGCACCTGCGCACGATCCGCGACGTGCCCGAGGCGATCGAGCGGGCGGTCACCCGGGCCCTCGCGCGCTCGGCCGCCGATCGATTCGCCACGGCCGCGCAGTTTGCCGCCGAGCTCGAGGCCCCGGTCACGGAGCGGTCGGTGCCACCACGGCAGGTCGGCCGGAGCGCCTGGCGCGGGAGCCGCAGGTGGCTGGTCCTGGGCGCGCTCGCCGGGCTCGTGGCTCTGGGCGTGGAACTCTCGCGGTGGCCGCGGTCGCCGGCGCCGGCGCTGGATCCGAATCTCGTTGCGGTGGCGCCGTTCGACGTGCTCGATCCGACCCTGGCCCTGTGGCGTGATGGTCTGATGGATGTGCTGTCCCGCACGCTTGACGGCCTGGGCCCGCTGCGCACCGTGTCGCCCACCATCGTGTCTCGCCAGTGGAGCGGGCGACCCGATCCGGTCTCGGCTCAGGACCTCGGGCGGCGCACCGGGGCCGGGCTCGCGGTGTTCGGGCAGCTCGTCGCGTTGGGCGGCGATTCGGCGCGCCTCAGCGCAACGCTGCTCGACGTGACCTCCGGCGCTCGTCGCAGCGAGTTCGAGCGCGTGGACCGGGTGGAGCGGCTGAGCGCGCTTGCCGACTCGATCTCACTGGCCTTCGTGCGCGACCTTGGGCTCTCCGGGCGTGGTCGGCTGCACCCGGGCTCGGTGGGAACCAGGTCACTCGTGGCGCTGAAGGCGTTCCTGCAAGGTGAGCGGCATTTCCGTGAAGGGGCGCTGGACTCCGCCATCGCGAGCTTCGAGCGGGCCGTCGATCTCGACAGCACGTTCACGCTGGCGCTCCGCCGCCTCGCCTCCGCCCATGACTGGAAAGACGGCCCGGATGCCGGCCTCGGACGCCTCATCAACCTCCAAGCCGGCAGGTTCAACCATGGGTTATCGCCGCGGGACAGTCTCCTGGTCGTGGCGGACTCGCTCCAGGCCGCCTCCGACGACACCCTGCTCGATTCGATCGCGCGCTCGTCGCTGGTGAAGCGGCGCTTCCAAACCCTAAGGACGGCAACCCGGACCTACCCCGGCGACCCGGAGGTCTGGTACCAGCTGGGCGAGGCGCGCGCGCACTACGGATCCGAGGTCGGGGCGACCGTGTCAAGCGTGCTGAACGCGTTCGATCGCTCGATCGCCCTCGATTCGACGTTCGCGGTCGCCTACGCGCACCCGATCCTCGAGACGCTGTATCTCGGCGACTGCGAGCGTGCGCTACGGTACCTACGGAAGGCGGTATCCCTCCACGTCCCGGGTCTCACCGACGCTCCGGTTACCGCTCTCCTCATCCAGCGCATGCTCCACGGTTCCGCTGACTGGCATGCGGAGATCCAACCCGCACTGGATACCCTGTCGAACCAGGCGTTCAAGGACCTCGCCGACAAGGTCCGCAACTGCCCCGATACCGGGGAGACCAATATCTGGCTCGTGCGGCAGCTCGCAGCGGGCCGCCCCGGCCGCGGCGAGCTGGAAAATCCGGCGGAGGCCTCCACCGCGTTGGCGCTCAGCCTCATGAACCGCGGCCATCTGCGACAGAGCTATCGCGTGCTGCGACAGCGGCCGATCGCCGATTTCCTCTCGCGCTCGAGCTTCGCTGAGCTCGCGCTGCTCGGGGGGGTGAGCAGGGACACCGCCGCAGCTGTGTTTCGCCGCTGGTTGAATGGTCCCGATTTGGGTTTCATGGCTATGGCCTTGCCGTGGTGGGCCGCCCAACGGGACACCGCCTCGATCCGGGCGATGATCGACCGGGGCGTCGCCGCCGCACGAGCCGCGGACAAAGAGCACCGGAACACTGATAGCGAGGGCGCCCGCATCGCCCGGGTCTATCTGGCCTTGGCGCGCGCTGACACGGCGGAGGTGTGGCGCAGGCTTGCCTCTGTCACGCACTGGCAGGACATCAATGTCGTGTTATCCAGGCTCCTTGCCGCCCAGGGGAAGGACTCGGCCGCCGCGGACATCATCGAGTGGGAGGCGTGGGAAGGGCCGCGCAACGTGCTTCAGCGGCTGCTGCAGGCTCAGCTTGCGGAGCGCACGGACCGGCCTGACGAGGCGCTTCGCTCCTACCAGTTCGTGGCCGACATGTGGCGCCGCGCGGACCCGGAGCTCTTGCCCTATGTGGCGGAGGCGCGTGCCGGACTGGCCCGCCTGACCGGGGAGGAAGTCCGGTGACATCGAGAGACACGTCCTTCGATTGTCTGTCGGCGGCTGTCGCCGGGCGCTACGCCATCGAGCGCGAGCTCGGCCGCGGCGGCATGGCCACGGTGTATCTCGCGCAGGATCTCAAACACCACCGTCCGGTCGCGCTCAAGGTGCTCGCCCCCGAGCTGGCCCACGCGCTCGGCCCCGCGCGCTTCCGGCGTGAGATCGAGACCGCGGCCCAGCTCCAGCATCCGCACATCCTGCCGATCCACGATTCCGGGGAGGCCGCCGGGCAGCTCTGGTACACCATGCCGTACGTCGAGGGCGAGAGCCTGCGCGACCGGTTACGGCGGGAACTGCAGCTGCCTTTGGAGGACGCACTGCGGATCGCGCGCGAGACGGCCGAGGCGCTCGACTACGCCCACCGGCACGGCGTCGTCCACCGCGACGTGAAGCCGGAGAACATCCTCCTCAGCGACGGCCAGGCGCTGTTGGCCGACTTCGGGGTGGCCAAGGCGCTGGGGCACGGCGGGGACGACAAGCTGACCGGGACCGGGCTGGCGCTGGGCACGCCCGCCTACATGAGCCCCGAGCAGGCCGCCGGGAGCGATGCGCTCGACGGCGTCGGACCGATACAGCCTGGGCTGTGTGCTGTACGAGATGCTCGCCGGAGAGCCGCCGTTCACCGGCCGGACCCCGCAGGCGGTGATCGCCCGCCGGCTGCTGGAGCCGCCGCCCGCGCTGCGCCTGGCGCGGGCGGCCGTGCCCGAGGGGCTGGAGCGGGTGGTATTGCGGGCGTTGGCCCGCGAGCCGGTCGATCGCTTCCGAAGCACGGCCGAGTTCGCCGGTGCGCTCGGCACCGCGTCCCTCGCTGGAGCGGCCAGCTCGCCCACGACGGTGGCGACCACGCTCCGAAGCCGCTCGAGTCGGCGGCTCCTCCGGCTCGGGCTCGCCACCATGCTCGGGCTGGGTGCCGCCGCGTCGGCGCTGCTCTGGCACCGCGAGGCGGCTCCCGCGGCCCTCGACGCCGACCTCGTGGCCGTGGCCCCCTTCGACGTGCTCGATCCTGCGCTGGGGCTCTGGCGCGAGGGGCTGGTGGACCTCCTCTCCCGCGACTTGGATGGCGCGGGGCCGCTGCGCACCGTCTCGCCCACCGTCATCGTGCGCCGCTGGCGCGGGCGGGCCGACCCGAGCTCCGCCGCGGCCCTCGGGCGCCGCACGGGGGCCGAGCTCGCCATCTACGGCAGCCTGGTGCGCTCCGGTGCTGACTCGCTCCGGCTCGCCGCCACCGTGCTCGACGTGAGACGCGAGCGCGCACTGGGCGAGCTCGAGGTGCGTGGCGCGCTGACCGACATGGACCGCCTCACCGACTCGGTCGCCGTGGGAGTTCTTCGGGAGCTGGGACGCACGCGGCCGGTGGGCGCGGTTCGGCGTACGGGTCTCGGCGCGCGTTCGCTGCCGGCGCTTCGGGCCTTCCTGCAGGCCGAGCAGCACTACCGGCGGGGCGCGTGGGACTCGGCTCGGGTCTACGCCGAGCAGGCCGTGGCGCTCGACACGACATTCGCGCTGGCCTACCGGAGGCTGGGGTGGACCATAGGGTGGGAAGGCGACGCGGGCGATCCCGATCCCATTTCCAACGAATACCGGGAGCGCGCGGCGACGCTGAACCACGGGCTCGCGCCGCGCGACAGCCTGCTCGTCCTCGCCGACTCGCTGCTGCAGAATCTGGACTATTCGATCAGCGTGCTCGGCCTTACCGCCAGCCCGGCGCTCGGAGCGCGCCTCTTCGCCACCCTGGAAGAGGCGGTGCGCCGTTATCCCGAGGACCCCGAAGCGTGGTACACACTGGGCGAGGCGCGGTACCACCACGGCGTCTGGCTGGTTCCCACCGAGGGGTGGCGGTCCCCGCTCGAGGCGTTCGAGCGCTCTATCGCGCTCGACTCCCTCTTCATGCCGGCCTACGTCCACCCGGTCGAGCTGAGCGTCGCGCTCGGCGACACCGCCCGGGCCCGCCGGTTCGCCGCGGCGGTGATCCGGTTCAATCCCACCAGCGAACAGGCCCGCGGCTTCCAGGCGGTGTGGCGGCTGCTCGCGCTCCCGGACACGGCCGCCCAGGCGCGGATGATCGACAGTCTGCGGGACCCGATTTTTTGGCAAGCCTACCAGCCGCTCGCGCGGTGGCCTGATTCCTCCGAACTCGCCGTGCGCATCGCGCGGCACTGGGCGCGCTCCAGCCAGACCCAGGAAGCCCGGTTCCACCTCGCCCACGCGCTCGCCTTCCGGGGCCACCTCGGGGAGGCGCTCGCCCTCGGCGACACCGTGTCGGATGTGGTCTTCGCCGAGGCTGCGCTGCTGGGCTACGTGCCCGCCGAGCGAGCCACGGCGAGGTTCAGCAGGTGGCTCCGGCTCGTCGACTGGCCTCCCTTTCTGCCGGTGCCCGCGCTCGCGATTCCCTGGTGGGGCGCACAGCGGGACACGCTGACTCTCCGCCGTTTCGTGCATTTGGTCGACACCATCGCATCGGGCACTGTGCGTGCTCGTAGGAGGCTCCCTCCGGGCAATGCCTGGTCACGTAGAGGGCTCGCTCCCGAGGAGTCCCTCTGCGTGGGGCAGATGCTGGCAGCAGGGAACGCCCAGATCGCCCTGGCGCGCCGTGACACGGCGGCCGCCCTGCGCGCATACGACTCCCTCCTCGACGCTCCCTGCTCCCCGTGGTGCCAGACCGACCTGCTCCTCGCCGGGCGCCTGCTGGCGGCGCGCGGCCGGCTCGACGCGGCCGCGCGCGTCCTCGACGCGCCGCCCATGATCGAGGGTGGAACCACGGCCCTCTCGCCTGATCCGCGCCCGAGCGACGTGCTCTGGTACCTCGAGCGTGCCCGGATAGCCGAGCGGCTCGGACACCGTGAGCGTGCGATCGATGCCTACCGTTACGTTGCCGCCGCCTGGCGGCGGCCCGACCCCGAGCTCGAGCCCTACGCGGCCGAGGCGCGGGGCGGGCTGGCGCGGCTCACGGCGGAGCCCAGACCGTGATGCCAGATGCCTGATTTCAGCGACCAGCTCCAGGCTGCCCTGGGGGACCGCTACGTGCTCGAGCGCGAGCTTGGGCGCGGCGGCATGGCCACCGTGTACCTCGCCCGGGATCTCCGGCACAAGCGCCGCGTCGCGCTCAAGGTGCTCGACCCTGAGCTGGGTGCGGCGCTCGGCGCCGAACGGTTCCGGCGGGAGATCGAAATGGCGGCCGAGTTGCAGCATCCGCACGTGCTGCCGGTGTTCGACTCGGGTGAGGCGGCGGGTATCCCCGGAGCGGGTACATGGGGAACGGGCGGGCACTGCCTTTGGTACACCATGCCGTATGTGGAGGGGGAGTCCCTCCGCGACCGGATTCACCGTCAGGGCCGGCTCCCCATCCCGGACGCCCTCCGCCTGGCGCGGGAAATCGCCGAGGCATTGGATTACGCCCACCGGCGCGGCGTCATCCATCGCGACGTCAAGCCGGGGAACATTCTCCTTTCCGAGGGACATGCGCTGGTCGCCGACTTCGGCATTGCCCGGCAAGCCGCGAGGGCGGCGGCCAGTGTAGCCGAGAGCGCGGCGGACCTGGCCCTGGCAGACACCGGTGTAGCCGAGATGATGACGAGCGCGACGCTGACCAGCACTGGGATCTCGCTCGGCACCCCGGCGTACATGAGCCCCGAGCAGGCGCTGGGCGCCCGTGACGTCGATGGCCGGTCGGACCAGTACGCCGTCGGCTGCGTGCTCTACGAGATGCTGGCCGGGGCCCCGCCGTACAGCGGAACCTCGGCCCGGGCGCTGATCGGCCAGCACGTGACTGCGCCGGTGCCCAACATCCGCGCCGTGCGGCCCGAGGTGCCGCCGGCGCTGACCGCCGTACTGGCGAAGGCGATGGCCAAGACCCCGGAGGCGCGCTTCCCGACCGCGGCGGAGTTTGCGGCAGCCCTGGAGCGCGCGGCCCCCGTGCCCACGGCGGGCGTACTCGCCCGGTACGCCTCACGGCGCGGGCTTCTGGCTGCCGCCGTCGCGCTGCTCGCGGCCGGCACGACCGGCGTCGCGGCGCTGCTGCAGTCGCGCTCAACGGCCCCGCTGGATGAACACCTCGTCGCCGTCGCGCCGTTCGACGTCTCGGTCCCGGAACTGGCAGGCTGGCGCGAGCGAATGATCGACCATATCTCGCGCAGCCTGGACGGTGCCGGTTCGCTCCGAGCCGTACCTCCGACGACCGCCCTGCGCCGGTGGCGAGGGCGTGCCGATCTCGCCGCGGCCATCGCCTTTGGACGGCGGACCGGGGCCGGGCTCGTGGTCTATGGACAACTGCTCCGCACCAGTCGTGACTCGGTGCGCCTGGTGGCCAGTCTGGTGGACGCCGGCCGGAGCAAGGTCATCGCGGAGGCACATGGCGCGGATCTCGGCGAGCGCGTCGACCGCGCGGCCGATGCGGTGACCGTGGCGATCCTGCGGCAAGCCGGGAGCATTCAAGGCATCCGACGGGCGGCACAGAGCGGATTCGAATCGCGCTCGCCCGCCGCCGTTCGGGCGGCCCTAGGGGGGGAGCAGTTCTATCGTCGTGGGATGTGGGATTCGGCCATCGTGCGCTACAAGGAAGCGGTCGAGCTGGATAGCGGCTTCACTCTCGCGCAGTGGCGCCTGGGGCGGGTCCTCGCCTGGCACGGGGCGGAGGACCCGAACCCGTACCTGCTGCGGGCGGCGCGTACGCCGGGCCTCCCGTGGCTCGACAGCATGCTCATCAACGCCGACTCCATCGGCGCCGCCCTGCGGAGATCACCGGTGCCGCTGGGGCTGTCCCCGGTCGGGCATCTCCTCCTGGTGCTCGAAGAGGCCGTCTGGCAGCGGCAGGGTGATGCGGAAGCCTGGTATGAGCTCGGCGAGGCGCGCTACCACTGGGGAGCCGCGATCGGAGAGCCGCCCGGCGAGGCGTTACACGCCTTCGAGCGGGCGATCGCCCTCGATTCCGGCTTCGCTCCTGCCTACGTCCATTCCGTCGAGCTGAAGCTTCACGAGGGCGATCCGGCCGGCGCGCTACGGTATTTCGATCGGCTGCGGGCACTGGGCGCCGCTTTGGAGCCCGGCACGACCGCGCGCGGACAGCGATACCTTCTCCGCGCCGCGGTGAATTCGGGGCCGATCGCGGAG
This sequence comes from uncultured Gemmatimonadales bacterium, assembly GCA_963711915.1. GTDB lineage: Bacteria > Gemmatimonadota > Gemmatimonadetes > Gemmatimonadales > GWC2-71-9 > CAVVWJ01. The sequence goes on along the minus strand of CAVQGA010000015.1, from coordinate 18,117 downwards.
GACTCGGTCACGCGGGAGGACCTCCGGCCCGCACTCGGGTCGTTTACGAGGTGGCCCGACTCCGGGGGAACGACCGTCAGCATGGCGCGAGCGCTGTACCGGATGGCGGAGCGGGCGGCGGCGGCAACCGCGGGGAGTTCCGATCCCGCCTTCCTGCCGGCCGAGAAGGATCTATCCTTGGCCGTGCAGGTACTGGGGTATCTCGGGCACGTGGCCGAGGCCGCTGAGACCGACGCGATCGATAGCCTTCCAAGCTTTGGCGACCTGCCGATTCTGATGGAGCTGGCCATACTGGGTGCCATCCCGGCAGAGCGCGTTGATCGAGCGCTTCGTGCAATCCCATTGAGTCCGGACGCGGATCCCCGCAGCCCCGAGCGCGTCCGCTGGTGGGGCGTGCAGCGGGATACGATGGCTCTGCAGCGGGTCGCGGTGAGAGGCGGACACCGCGGGGCCGTGGCCTACCTCGCCCTCGCGCGGCATGACACGACGAGCGCACTCCGCGCGCTCACCGCGCTCACGGATTCGCTCGGAAGTGGCTTCACCTTGGATCTCCTCCAGCGAGCCCGCCTCCTGGCCGCGACCGGCAAGGTGGACGCCGCGAGGCAGCAGTACAGCCGGGCCTCTCGTGGGGACGGACCCTTGAGCGTCTTAGCGCGGCTGGAGCTGGCCGAGCTGGCCGAGCGTCAGGGTGCGCGGGAGCCGGCGCTCGAGGCCTATCGGTTCGTGGCCGCGATCTGGCACCATGCCGATTCGGTATTGCGGCCTTACGTGGCGAGAGCGCAGGCGGGATTGGCACGCCTTGCGACGGAGCCCCGGACCGACTCGTTCTCTGGCAAACGGCAGCGATCCTGACGCTTTGTGGTGGTGAAGCTCGCGCCAGAGTCGTAAGTGGTGAGGTGCTCGCGGTGGTGGCGGGCGGGCCGATTCGGTCCGCCAGCGTACCCAATCACGATCCGTTCACGGCGTACGAACATGATGATGTGGGCCCGGATCGCCGCTTGCGTGAGAAGGTCCCGGACCGCAGCTTAGGGCACGCTGCTGTCCCCCCGGAAAGGCCCGCCATGAGGCGCGGCATCTTCCCAGGACCGAGTCTGTCGGTCCCGCGGCTATTGTGCGCCGCCGGCGCGCTCGTGCTCGCCGGCGGGACCCTCCACGCCCAGGGCCCGACCGGACGGATCGAAGGCCAGGTCAGCGACTCCGCCGGTGCCCCGATTGCGGAAGCCCAGGTCTACATAGCGGGGACTGCGTTCGGCGCCCTGACCGATCCGCGCGGCCACTACTTCATCAATCACGTCCCCCCGGGCACGTACGACCTCCGGGCAGCGTACATAGGCTACCGTTCCATCAAGGCGCGAGATCTGCGCGTGCTCTCCGGTCAGACCGTCACCCAGGACTTCGCCCTCGAAGCCGCCCCGCTTGTGCTGCGGGAAATCGAGGTCATGGGAGGGAGTAATCCCCTGGTCCCGCGCGACGAAGTCACTACGACGCAGCGGATCCAGGGTGACTTCATCGAGCAGCTGCCCGTGGACCGGCTGAACGGGATCCTCGCCCTGCAACCGGGCGTCGTGGCCAGCGACCGCGACGGCCCCCTGGCGTTTTCGATCCGCGGCGGCCGGGCGGATGAGGCGGTGACCTACGTTGACGGCGTGCCGGTAACGCCCGGCTACCGCGGCCTCGGTCTGGCCACGCCCGGGACGCAGATCAGCGTCAGCACCAATGCCGTCCAAGAGGCCTCGATCACGACCGGCGCAGCCTCGGCCGAGTATGGCGACGCCCAATCCGGCGTGATCTCGCTGGTCACCCGCAGCGGCGGGAGCACCTTCAGCAGTGCCCTCGGCTACCAGACCGACGAGCCATTCGGGACCCGGCACGGCCTCGGATTCAACCGACTCGAGTTGAGCTTTGGCGGCCCGCTCGCGCGCCATCTCACTTGGTTCCTGGGCGGCGTGCTCGAGGGACAGCAGTCCGCCCCCACCGGCCGCGACAGCGAGAAGGCGCCGATCTTCGTCCCGGCGGGGATCGACACCACCGTCACGGTCGTCGAGCGATACGACTCCGATGGCCGACACGACCTACGTCCCGGTCTACCGGTTTGCCGTGTTCCGCGGCGGCTGCGACGAAGTGCGCCGGAGCGCCAATCCGGGGATCCGGACCAACTACGGCCTGGACTGCCAGGGAATCCGGATTCCCTCGAGCGCCTCCTCGCTCTACGAGCTCGCCGGGAAGCTGGGTTACACCTTCGGCGCCGGCTCGCGCGTCGGTCTCAGCTACCTTCGCAGTCAGAATCAGGAGCGGAGCTTCGACTACGGAAACCTCTACAACCCATCGTCGCTCTTCGGGGCCCGGCGTTGGAGCCAGGTCCTCACCCTCAACTGGACCCAAAATCTCGCCCGATCAACCGAGCGGGCTCTGGCGCTCGAGCTCTACCTGTCCTACCAGCGTGACAGGTCGATCGCGAGTCCGCTCACCAGTGAGAGCGAGTTGGCCACCCGGGACCCGTTCGGCGGATTCATGATCAAGCCGCTCGGGTTCCTGTTCGACTTCAACAGCTTCCCGCTGACTCGGGAGCTGGTGGAGAGTGTCCGCCTGAACCGCCCGGGTACCAGGCGGACGCCCCTTGATGCCGAGAACCCGGGCCAGTACAACCCCGTGGACCAATACCGCAACGATGCCTACGGCCTCCTCGGCTGGAGCGAGAGCGGTGGATCGGCCGGGACGCTGGTGCTCTACCGCGAGAGCCGGTACATCGGCAGAGCCAACCTCGACTGGCAGGCGAACCGGTACAGCAGGTTGAAGGCCGGCCTGGAGGTCACCCGTTACGAGATCGGGCGCTACGAGTCGGACCTCGCCCACCGCGGCGATGCCTATCTGGAGCGGCCGGAACGCTGGGATGTGTTTGCGGAGCACCGGCTGGACGTCGGCGACCTGGTCCTCGTCGGAGGGCTCCGGTACGACAGCTACTCGTCCCGCGCCAGCCGGCCCTTTCTCCTCGATACGGTCTCGGCCAGCCCCACCTTCGGTCAGTATCTCAACCTTCCCGGTGCGGCGATCTATGAGGCCAGTGCGCCGTTCGAGGACCGGCCGGTCGTCATCTCGCGGGCCGATCAGCGGCACGGCTATCTGAGTCCCCGCATCCAGGTGGCGTTCCCGGTGAGCGACCGGACCAACTTCCGGTTCTCCTACGCCCACCAGGTGCAGGACCCGGATTTCGCGCTGGTGCTGCTCGGCGTCAACGTCGGCGGGCTCGGGGCCGACCTCGATTTCGGAAAGACCATCGCCTTCGAGTTCGGCGTTCGGCACGCGTTCAGCGACGACATGGTCCTCGATGTGGCGGCATACAACCGGGATCACCTCGCGGTGGCCTCGGCGCGGACTTTCCAGGTCAACGATCCGGTGGCGCAGAGACGGACCACGATTCCCCGGGTGACGAACGCGGACTTCGGGAACACGCGTGGGCTGGATGTGCGGCTGGACCGGCGGTTCGGGAACTGGTTCAACGGCACCGTCAGCTACTCCTACCAGAATGCGAGGAGCACCGGGTCGGACCCGCTGGCGAACCAGGAGCGGGCGGTGGCGCTCGTCAACGCCGTCGGCGGCGTCATCGGGCCGCCGCCCCAGGCGATTCTTCCCACCGCCCTGAGCCGCCCACACGCTGTCTCGGGGGCGGCCTCGCTCACCGTTCCCACCGGTTGGAGCGGAGCAATCATCGGCAAAGTGCTCGGGGGAACGGGACTCTTCGCGACCTTCCAGTACGCCACCGGAACGGCGTATACACCCTGCCGGGATACGCCAGGAAACGCAGGTGCCCTCTCCGACGAGGGGGGCTGCTCGCAGTTCCGCGGCGCCGCGAACAGTGCCCGGGTGTCCGCATCCAAGCGGTTCGATCTGCGAGTGACCCGGGGCTTCGCGCTCGGCCGTGTGGGGCTCACCGCCTACGTCGACGCGCGCAACCTGTTCAACTTCACCAACGTCGTCCGGGTGTTCTCCGCCACGGGGACGCCGGTCAACCCCACCGAGCACGCGATCCACTGGACCAGCGACAGCTCGCTGTTCGCGGATGAGGCCAGGGCATCGGGAGCGTACCGGGCGGACGGCGGCATCGACCTCACCTTCGATGGGAGGGTCGCGTCGGGCTGCGGCGCCTGGGTGAAGGCCGACCTGCGGCCGGCCGTTCCCAACTGCGTATACCTCATCCGGGCCGAGGAGCGCTTCGGCGATGGCGACCACGTCTTCAGCGTGAGCGAACAGCGCCGCGCCTCGGACGCCTTCTACCGGTCCGAGCGAGGGCTCCAGACCTTCACGGACGATCCACGCCGGCTGCGAGTCGGCGTCGAGGTGACGTTCTGATGCGCGGGCCGACTCGCGTCGCGCTCCTCGCCCTGCTGCTCGCCGCGCTCGCCCCGGAGCTGGCGGCGATGCGCGATCGGCCTGATCCGCGCCACCGGGCCCGAGGGTTCCGTCTTTTTGCTCGGAGCACCGGCGCGCTCACCGTCAACCGGGTCTATTGCGGCCTTTTCGCCGGTGGACAGATCTGTACCGACCCCACCGGCAACAACAACCCAGGCGGGGCCTGGCCCAAGGGCACGCTCGATCAGTACATCTTCAACTCCGGCATCCAGATCGCTGGAATCATCGGGGGCAGTAAGGTGGAGAATCCCTGGGGGGGCGACACGACCGGCGCCTTCCTCTTCTCGGGCGCAGGGCCCGGAAATGGCGAGCAGGTTCAACCGATTTACGACGCGGCCAACCCCGCCGACCTGGCCGCATGGCCGGCCGCGGCACTCGTTCCGTCCGGGGACGCGACGGAGGCGCTCTTCGCTCCCGGGCTTCGCGGCACTCCCTCAGCCTCACAGGGAGACGTGTGGTGGCTCAGTTGGGACGGGAATCCAGCGCCCGTGATGTTCGCGCCGGCGCGGCCCCATCCATTGGGAGTGCTGGTCGAACAGCGGGGCCTGGCCTGGAACGCGCCGGCCGGAAACCAGGACATCGTCTACTTCATCTACACCATCTACAACATCACCTCCACCCACCAGGCGGACTACGCGGGTGTGCGCCCCGCCATGCGCGACATCCTGCTTCAGAAGGCGCAGGAATTCCAGACCAGGAACAACGCCGCCTTCGGGATCACGCTGCCGGCGCAAGGGTACGCGATCGACGACAGCTATCTCGCCTTCGCGGCGGATATGGACATCGAGCCCTTCGATCAGGACTACGCTTCGGTGAATGTTCCGTTTGCGCTCGGGTACACCTATCAGCATGCCTTTTCGCAGCCCGACTTCTGGACCTTCGATCCCGAGATCTTCTCGCCGCCATTCTTTCCGGGTACCGGTCTCGCGGGGGTCAAATACCTGAGCAGCCCCCACGACTCGCTGGGCAGGGAAGTCGGACTGACGCTGTTCGGGAACTTTACCAATGGTGGTGCCGCCGGGGGCGGAAGCTTCGACGATCCCTTGAACACCACGCAACTCCACCGCTACCTCTCGGGCAACCTGGATCCGGCCAGGGGTGATGGCCTCTGCAACACGGGAGCCCCGAAGCTCACGCACATCTGCTACATCAATAGTGCCGCTCCGGCCGACATGCGGTTCTTTCAATCGACCGGCCCCTTCACCCTGGCGCCCGGCGGCTTCCAGACAGTGGTGGTGGCGTACCTGTTCGCTGCCCCGGTTGCGGCCGTGGACTGCTCGGCCGGGTGTGACATCAAACCCGGCGATCCAACGATCCTCGGTGATGCGGCCCGAATGGCCGACGGAGTCAACGCGATTGACTCGGTCACCGGCTACCAGGGCTTCACCGACCTCAACGGCGATGGCCGGGTGGACCAGCAGGAGTTCAAGGTGGTCCCAGGGTCCCTGCTGGGAAAGGCCCAGGTGGCCCAGGCGGTCTTCGACAGCCATTTCGCGATTCCGTTTGGCCCCCTCGCGCCGGACTTCTTCCTGGTGCCAGGCGATCACTTGGTGACCGTGCTCTGGCGCCCCTCCGCCAGCGAGCGAATGGGTGACCCGTTCTTCTTCACCGCGACCGCCCCGACGATCACCTCTCCAGGGGGAGCGCCGATACCCAACCCGCAGTACGATCCGAACTACCGCCAGTTCGACGTGGAGGGCTATCGGGTGTACCGCGGGCGGGTCGACAATCCTACCCGGCTCAAGCTCATCGCCCAGTTCGACTACCAGAACACCGTCTTCCGGGACTACACCGGGCAGGTGAATCCGGTGCCCTCGTGCGCTCCTGAACTGGGCATCAACAAGGTCGTCGTGATCCAGCGCGACTCCACCGGTGGCTGCCCGGTCCCGTTCGACTCGACCGGGTCCGGGACGCCACCCACGGTCTCCACCGAGGTGCCGCTGGTCGGGGACATCATCCAGGTGAGGCGGGGTGACCGAGTGGCCATGTCCTCGGGCGATGCACTTCTGCTTCGCGCCGACACCGCCATCACCGGCACCGCGTCGGGTTGCCTGGTCTCCGGCACCGCCGACGTGTGCCGGCTCAGAGACACCGGGGTGCCGTTCACTTTCATCGACCGCGACGTCCGGAACAATTTTCGGTACTTCTATTCGGTCACGGCGTTCGACGTGAACTCGGCGCAGTCCGTCCCGTCGAGCCTGGAGTCGCCCAGACAGACGAAGGCGGCGGCGCCTACCACCGCCGCCTCCAACTTCAGGAATGTCGCCGAGGTCACGGTCGGGCTGTGGGGCCGGGGCACGCCGCTCGACACTGACGGCTGCGCTGCCGACGCTCGACCCGGGGAGCGGCCGGTTCAGCGGGCCGTTCCCGCCGGCCGATGGCTTTGCGCTGGGACTGGCGGACGTGGTCCAGGCGGTGCTCGCCGGCACGGACTCGGTCACCCTGACGCTGGACAGTCTCCGGCTCGGCACGTCCTCCGGAGGCGGCCCCGACCGGCAGGGCACGCGGGCCACCTACTTTCTGACCGCGTCCGCCGACTCCGCCGTCCATGTCGAGCTGCCGATGATGCAGGACCACGGCGCGGCGACCCGAAGCGATTCCACGTACTTCGGTGCCGGACGGGTCGACGCTGGGCTGGCCGGACGCTTCGGCGGCGGCGGCGACTTCAGGCTCAGCGGCCGCTTGGCGCTCGACGTTCCCGGGAACTACTACACCGGCTCCTGGGGCCGCGGTTGCGCGGCCGCCGCCGCGGGCTTTGCGGCGGCGGGCACCACGGGGTGTGAATACAATGGACCGCGCTGGTTCGATGGCCCCTCACCGCGCCGGAACGAGACCACGACCGGACCCGCAGGCGGCTCAGCCCCGCAACTCCGCTACGCCCGGGCCCATGGCCGAGCTCAACAATGCCGGTGAACTCACGGGCGTCGCCACCATCCAGATGCCCCATGCCTACGAGACCGCCGAGGCCGGCTACCGGGCGATCGAGGACCTCCTGGGGCCGGCCCAGCGGGCGGCCGACTTCAATGTCTATTGGGGCGCGGGAGGAAGCATCGACTCAGTGATCGACGCCACGCACAACGTGCCGGTGCCGTTCGACAGTCTCCAGCTCGCGGGCTCCTGGGGCATCCTCAACCAGGCGGCGGCGGCGGGCTCGGGCTCCTTCGATCAGCGGCCGGGCGTCCTCACCACGATGGACTTCACCTGCGTCGAGCCCTTGGCGTCCTCGAAGTCCGTTCAGGCCAGCTACCCCTGCACGGCCGGGCCCTACCGGCTGAGCCGCACCGCGGTGCCGGGACCCGATCGCGATCTGGGATCAAACAGCCGACAACGCTCGGACGGCCGCGGTCCGGCCCGGGTCCGGGTTCGCGCTCTATCTCGCCGGCAACCTCACCATCTTCGAGCTGGCGGGCGGCCTGCCGCCGACCGGCGCCGTGTGGACCCTGCGCACCTACGTCGGCGCGATCAGCGGCGGCCGCGGCGCCGCGGGGGACCGGGGGCCTTACGTCTTCACCCCCGTGCGGCGCCCCTTCACGGCGGTCGGCGCCCAGTTGCGGCTGAGCTACGAGGTGGTGAACCAGGTCGTCCCCGCCTCCAGGAATGACCTCAGCCAGGTCCATACCGTGCCCGATCCGTACTACGTGGGCAGCGCATTCCAGAGCACCAGTCAGGGTAAGGTGATCGAGTTCGTCCACCTGCCGGCCGACTGCATCATCAGGATCTATTCATTGAGCGGGGTGCTGGTGAGGCTGCTGGAGCACCACTCGGGCACGTTCGGCGGCTCGGAGCGTGGGATGTGCTCAGCCGCAACAACCAGGTGGTGGCCAGCGGCGTGTACTTCTATCACATCGAGGCGGGCGACGCTCGGCGGGTGGGACGGTTCACGGTGGTGAACTTCGCCGAATAGCTGGAAGGCGGCCCCGCCAGACCGCGGCTCGCGCGGAATGGTCGAATAGATCGGCGGGCGGCTCGCGGTGCTCGCGCTCGAGCCGCCGTCCGCTGCCGTCGACCCGCAGCTGCCGGGGCGGAACGGTCCGTCCCCAGCACGCCTCGGCCTCCGGTTACTGACTTGCCGGGCTCGGGTGGCACACGGCTGCCTTCTCACGGCTTGGCCCCGTGCCCCCTACCGACAGGACGGGACACGGCGTCTTGTGCGTCGTCCCGGCGACGACCGTCATCCTCGCCACGCCGCGCAAGCCGTTCCAGTAGGCCACGATGTCCGCACTGCCCTCGCGCCCGCCCTGCACGAGGCCTTCGGCCGCCACGGTCGCCACCTCGGAATTCGAGCTGGACCAGACCACGCCGGCGGGTGCCTGAGTGATCCGCAAGCCGTCCTGGAGCAGGATTGCCAGCTTCAGGGACTGCCCCCCTTGCAGAGTGGCGGCGGCCGGCTTGACCAGGAGCAACCGGGCCTGATCGACGTCCGACTGTTCAGTGGAAGAGGAGCACGCCCCGAGCAGGGCAATCAGGGCGCCTGCCGCGGCGCCAAGGGTACGGCGGGACCACATATGACCTCCTGGTGGGCGCGCGGAGCGTTTGTGGACGAGGCCTGCCAGCCGGACCGATGCGACTTGCCTGCTCCCTCACGCGCGCCCTAGAATAGGCATCGGGGATCACCCACACCTCACGTCCTCCTCACCGGAGCCTCATGCTGCGGCTCGAGGCATTTGGCGGGCTCAGGCTGATCGACGCGAGCGGCGAGCAGGTTGCCGTCGCGCGGCGCCGGCTGGCGTTGCTCGCGCTACTCGCCACGGCCGGGGAGCGCGGGCTCACCCGCGACAAGCTGGTGGGGTTTCTGTGGGCGGAGAGCCCTGGCGAGAATGCGAAGCACGCGCTCGAGCAGCAGTTGTATTCACTGCGCCGTCAGTGCGGTGACGAGGTGGTGTTGGGGCCCGATCCGCTGCGTCTCAACTCGACGGTCGTGACGAGCGACGTGGCCGACTTTCAGCGTCTGCTGGCTCGAGGCGCGCTGGCGGAAGCCGTTGCGCTGCATCGCGGGCCATTTCTCGACGGGTTCTACCTCAGCGATGCTCCGGAGTTCGAGCAGTGGGTCGAGACGGAACGCACACGGCTGGCCGCCGACCACGCCGGTGCCCTGTACCGGCTGGCCAGGGAAGCGGGCAGCGCCGAGCACTACACTGTCGAGATCGGCTGGTGGCGGCGCCTGACCTCGCTCGAGCCGCTGAGCGAACGCGCCACCGTCGGACTGATCCACGCCCTCGCCGCGGCCGGGGATTGGAGCACCGCACTCCGCCAGGCGCGGGACTATGAGGCGCTGGTGCGGCGTGAGCTCGCCACGGCCCCCGCGATCGAGATGACCGACCTCGTGCGGAAGCTCCGCGCGGAGCGCTCGTCCGGGCCGTCCAAGCGCGTATCGTCGCCGGTCCTGATTCCGACGTCGGTCGACGGCCGATACGTGATCGAGCGCGAAATCGGCAGGGGTGCCATGGCCACCGTGTACCTCGCGCTCGATCGCAAGCACGCCCGCCAGGTCGCCCTCAAAGTGCTCAAGTCGGAGCTGGCCGTGTCGATCGAGGCGAAGCGGTTTCTGCGCGAGATTGCGATCATCGCCGGGCTCCGTCATCCGCACATTCTTCCCTTGTACGACTCCGGTACGCTGGAGCCGGAGGGTCCACGGCCAATCCCCTATTACGTCATGCCCTTCGTCCAGGGCGAGTCGCTGCGTGCGCGGCTGGGTCGGCAGGTGCAGCTGCCGGTCGAGGATGCGCAGGCAATCGCGCGCGAGGTGGCCGAGGGGCTGGCCTACGCCCACGGGCGGGGGGTCGTGCACCGGGACGTCAAGCCGGAGAACATCCTGCTGGAAGACGGGCACGCGCTCATCGCCGACTTCGGCATCGCGCACGCCGTGGACGCGTCCGGCGCGGAGCCGCTGTCGCTGTCCGGCATCGTCCTCGGCACGCCCACGTACATGAGCCCGGAGCAGGCGGCCGGGGCCCGGGAGATCGACGGGCGTAGTGACGTGTACAGTCTCGGTTGCGTGCTCTACGAAATGCTTGCCGGGGCGCCGCCCTTCTCGGGCCGGACCCCTCAGGCGGTCGTGGCGCGACACGCCAGCGATCCGGTCCCCGCGCTCAGAACCGTCCGCCCGATCGTGCCCGAAGCCATGGAGAGCGCAGTGCTGCGCGCCCTCGCCAAGAAGCCTCGCGACCGGTTCGCCTCGGCCCAGGAATTCGCCTCGGCACTCGCGTGAGCGTCATACCCTGGTCAGACGAGCGTGAGCTGCCTGGAAGCTTCGCACCCCGGAGGCGTAGCGTGCACCGCGTCTCCGTGAGAGGAAGGTCACTCGCCGCGTTCGCCCGGTCGCTGGCGTCAGGCCCCGAGCTCGAGCGACCCCGCTCCAGAGCGGCTGCGTGCTAGACGCGCCCGAGCTTCCCGCGCATCTCCGTCTGGATTGCGAGCTTGGGCGTGGGGGCATGGCTGTAGTCTACCTGGCGTACGACATGCGCCACGACCGCAAGGTGGCGCTCAAGGTCTTGCATCGGGAACTCGCCGCCGCGGTGGGGCCCGGACGATTTCAGCGGGAAATTCAGCTCACGGCCCGCCTCGACCATCCGAACGTGCTGACCGTGCTCGATTCGGGGGAGTGGTCAGATCGGCTCTGGTACTCCATGCCGCACGTGGACGGCGGTTCCTTGCGGTCGCGGCTGCAGCGGGAGACGCAGCTTGGCATTCCCGAAGCCATCCGGATCGCGCGGGAAGTGGCGTGGGCGCTTGACCACGCTCACCAGCGCGGCGTCGTTCATCGCGACATCAAACCCGAGAACATTCTCCTGACCGGCGATCGCGTGCTGGTCGCCGATTTCGGAATTGCCAAGCTGCTGCAGGCGGATGAGGCGGCGAAGCTCACCGAGACCGGCCTCAGCCTCGGTACGCCTGCCTACATGAGTCCCGAGCAGGCGGCCGGCGACCACAGGCTCGACGGGCGCTCGGATGTGTATGCCCTGGGGTGCGTGCTGTACGAGATGCTGATGGGGCAGCCTCCCTTCATCGGGCCCACGTCCCAGGCGATACTCGCCAGGCACGCCATGGACCCGGTGCCGCCGTTGCGCACGGCTCGAAGCACGGTCCCTCCGGCGCTCGAGCTGGCCGTCGCCAAAGCGCTGGCGAAGGTGCCGGCCGACCGATTCCAGACCGCGGGCGAGTTCGCCGAGGCGCTCACCGCCGAGCCGGCCTCTGGTGCTCCGGCGCCGCTCGCGGACGAGCCGGCGGTCGCGCGCCCGAGGCGCCGACTGATCTGGGGCGGCGCTGCGCTGCTTCTCGCGCTCGCAGCCGGAGTGGCCGGGTGGGTTCTGTCCCGGCCGGGCGGCCCGGCGGTCGCCCCCGCGGCGTCGGTGATGGCCGTCCTGCCGTTCGCGCCCGCGAGCGAGGATACCGCCCTCACGCGGCTGGGCCGCGACCTCGCCACCACGGTCGGCGCCAATCTCGACGGGGTCGGCGACATCCGCACCGTGGATCGCCTCACCATTCTCGCGCAAACTCATGGGCGGACGGGAGCGCTTTCGCTCCGCGACGCCGCCGCGCTTGCTCGGCGCTACGGGGCGACCAGCGTCGTCACGGGCAGCGTCGTCCGCAACGGCGCGAAGGTGCGGCTCGACGTCGGTCTCTACTCCACCGACAGTCTGATGCCCCTGGCCCGAGCGGTGGTCACAGGCCCGCCGGACAGCCTGAGCTTGCTGACCGACTCGGTAACCTGGCGCGTCCTGCATGGGGTGTGGCGGCGGGGAAGAGCGCCCACGCCGGCGCTCGAGGCCGTGACGACCCGCTCGGTCGAGGCACTCCGCGCCTACCTCGACGGGGAGGAAGCTTCGATCGCCGGTCGGATCGGCGAGGCGGAAGCGGCCTTCGGGCGCGCCGTCGAGGCCGACTCCGGGTTCTGGTACGCCTATTTCCGCCTTGCCAGCGCGACGAGTTGGATGGAGAAAGACGTGGACCCAGCGATCACGAAGGCGTATTGGGACCACCGCGCCCTCCTCCCTCGCCGGGAACGCCTCCTGATCGAAGCCACCGATCCGGATAGCAGTCTCGTCTGGCGCCGGGCCCGCCTGGAGGCACTGGTGGGGGAGTATCCGGACTACCTGCCCGGATGGTTCACGCTGGGCGATCACTACGTGCACTTCTTCCCGTACATCGGCTCGACCCGGGCCGACGCCCGGCGGTGCCTCGAGCGGGTGGTCGCCTTGAATCCGAGAATGGTGTTGGCGTGGGGACATCTCGTCTGGATGTACCAGGCCGACCGCGATACGGCGGCCGCCGCGCACGCGCTGGACATCATGGAACGTCTGGGCGCGCGCGCAACCTTCGTCCAGACCACGCACGTGGACGAGATGCTCCTCTGGCGGACGATACAGGCGCTTCAGACAGGAAGCCGCACGACGAAACCGCTTCTGGACACATTGGATCGCGGCGCCCTGGCCTCGCTCGCCGAGACCGGAAACCTCCCCTTCCAGTACTCCCTGGCGCTGGGCACGGCTTCGCCCGCTGCGCAGATCGAATTCAACCGCCGGCTGCTCCGGCGGGATCTCCAGCCAGGGGACGCCACCAATCTCCGTTGGTTTACCGCCTTGAACTGGGCTGCCCGCGGGAGCTGGGACTCCGCGTTCGCCACCGTCGATAGGTCGGCCGGAGCCGATCCCCAATCCGACCAGGCGCTCCAGGTCTATAGGCTCGCCGTCCTGGGCGCGTGGCTCGGCGCCGTTCCGCCTGAGGCCGCGTCCTCGCGCCGGCATGACGCCGCCGCGGCTGTGACTGGGATGGAGCCGGCCTACAAGGCGGAGGTGGCCTGGCTCGACGGGATCCTGGCCTTTCGCCGGGGAGATGCGCGTGGCCTGGCGTCGGCGGCCGCCGCCGTGCGCGCGGCCGGCGATAGCTCGTTGCTTCGGAGCCGGCTCGTCGATCTGCGCCCGTTCGAATTGGCATTGGCGGGAAACCACGCCCTCGCTGCCGACCAGTTGGCGACGCGCGAACTGGAGTCGGCCAGTCGCGATCCGTGGATGGCCTCGGAGACCCACCCCCTTCGCCGGGCCATCGACCGCCTGGCCGCCGTACCCTGGCTGCTCGCGGCGGGGGATACCGCTCGGGCCGTCGCGCTGCTCACCTGGCATCAAGCATTCAGCGGGCCGTTCATGGAAAAGATCCCCGTGGCGCCGCTCGCCTCCTTGGAGTTGGCCCGGATCGAGGAAGCCCGCGGTCAGTTCGCTTTCGCGCGGCGGGACTACCGCCAGTTCCTCGATCGCTACGACATGCCGCCGTCCGCCCACCGTGCGGTGGTGGAAGAAGCGCGCGCGGCCCTGGCCCGGCTCACCGTCGGGGACACGGTCGAGGCGCACTAGAACGGGCCCCGCCGGCGCCGGGCACGACCTTCGTCCTCCCCGCACGAAAACGCTCCCGTGCCGACGCCCCCTCCGGCCTAGATTCGGCCGTGCCCAGCTCCGTCGCTCTCCTTCCCGCTGCCGACCGGCCGCGTGAGCGCCTCTGGTCGGTCGGCCCTGGCGCGCTCACCGCCGCCGAGCTGCTGGCCATTCTCATTGGCACGGGCAAGGGCGGCCGAAGTGTGCTCGAGGTAGCGGGCCGGCTGCTCGAGGTGAGCGAGGGTTCTCTTCGCCGTCTCGCGCAGCGTCCGCGGGCGGAGTTGCTTCGCGCCGAAGGCATCGGCCCTACCAAGGCCGCCCGGCTACTCGCCGCCTTCGAGCTCGGCGCGCGCACCGCGCGCGAAGAGCGGCCGCCGGTGCACCGGATCCGAGAGCCTGAGGACGTCGTGCGCCTGTTCGAAGGCCGCCTGCGCGATCTGCAGGTGGAAGAGTTTCACCTCCTCGCGCTCGATAGTCAGAGCCAGGTGCTCCGGGAGGTGCTCGTCACCCGTGGCCTGCTCAACAGCTCGCTGGTACATCCCCGGGAAGTGTTCCGCGCCGCCATCGCAGAGGCGGCCGCGGGCATCATCGTCGTGCACAACCACCCGAGTGGCGACCCCTCGCCCTCGGCCGAAGATCGGGCGGTGACGCAGCAACTGGCCGCGGCCGGCCGCCTGCTCGATCTGCCGCTCTACGACCACGTGATCATCGCCGGCGACCGGTTCATCAGTTTCGCCGCGGCTGGGCTGCTCTAGCGGCCGCCCGAGCTCGTCCCGGCGCCGGGCCGGCGCCTCGGCGGCGCCCGTCCCGATCTCTTGTCCCCGCTTTGCCGCGCTCGTAAGTTGACCGCACCCCTCGGCACTCCGAGAACTCTTCCCATGTCACGCGCCGGTAGGCCCATGCGGTCGGCGCCCGCCCGGCCGCCTCCCCAACGTGAGCTCGGGTGCCCGGTGCTGGCGCGCCACCTGGACGCCCTGATCCCTCGGCCGCGCCGCGTTGACGACCGCCGAGCGCCTCGCCATCCAGGAGCGGACAGAAGGTAGGGCGAGCGTTCTGAAGGGGGCCGGCCGCCTGATGGTACGGAGCGAGCACGCGGCTCTACTTGGGAAAGCGGTAAGAGTGCCGACACCACAGAACACCGACGGCCTGCAGGCGAGCTACCCGATCGAGCGCGAGCTCGGCCGTGGCGGTATGGCAACCGTCTACCTGGCACAGGACGTCCGTCACGGCCGGCCCGTCGCGCTCAAGGTGCTCCATCCCGAACTGGCAGCCAGCCTGGGACCCGAGCGCTTCCTTCGCGAAATCCAGCTCACCGCCCAGCTTCAACACCCTCATATCCTTCCAGTGCTCGACTCGGGGGAGCTTGCGGGCCGGCTCTGGTACACCATGCCGTACGTTCGCGGGGAGACGCTCCGGCAACGGCTCGCCCGCGAGAAGCAGTTGCCGCTCGACGATGCGCTCTTGATCGCCCGGCAGGTGGCCGGCGCCCTCGGTCATGCGCATGGCCGAGGGATCGTGCATCGCGACATCAAGCCCGAGAACATTCTGCTGGACGGCAGCCTCGCCATCGTGGCGGACTTCGGGATCGCGCGGGCGGTCGACGCAGCCGGCGGCGAGAAGCTCACGGCGACCGGCCTCGCGATAGGCACCCCGGCCTACATGAGCCCCGAGCAGGCGGCAGGGGGTCGCGACGTCGACGCCCGCAGCGACCTCTACAGTCTCGGTTGCGTGCTGTACGAGATGCTGGCCGGACAGCCGCCGTTCACCGCCTCGACGGCGCAGGCGCTGCTGGCGAGGCATGCGCTCGACCCGGTCCCTTCGCTGCGGACCGTGCGCGGCACCGTGCCGCTCGGGATCGAGCGAGTCGTCACCCGGGCGCTCGCGAAGGTGCCGGCCGACCGTTTCGCGACCGCCGATCAGTTTGTGGCGGCGTTGGACGCTCCATCGCAGCCGACGGATGTGGTGCGGCGACGGACCGCGGCGCGCTCGCGGTGGTCCGTGCCCGCCGTGGCGCTTTGCCTGGCACTGATCGCCGGAGCGAGTCTGTGGCTCCGGCCGCGGCCCGCCGGGCCGAGCGTCCTGCCCTCGGCGTCGGTCATCGCCGTGCTTCCGTTCGCGCCCAGCATCGCCGATTCCGGCCTGGCCCGGCTCGGGCGCGACCTGGTGCTCACCGTGAGCGCCACGCTCGATGGCCTGGGAGAGATTCGCGCGGTCGACCCCTACACCGTGCTCGCGCAGTCCCCCGACGCCTTCGCCACGCTCGACGAGGGCCGCGCCCTCGGCCGCCGGTTCGGCGCGGGCAGCGTGCTGCACGGCAGCATCGTGCGGGTCGGCCCGAAGGTGCGGCTCGATCTCGGGCTGTTCACGACGGACAGCGGCCAGGCGGTCGCCCGGGTCTCGGTGTCGGCCCCGGACGACTCCGTCGCGGTGCTGACCGACGCCGTCACCCGACTGCTGTTGCCCCAGATCTGGCGGAGCGGGACGCCTCCCACGCCCAGTCTGGACGCCGCCCTCAAGACCAAGTCGGTCCCGGCGCTTCGAGCCTTTCTCGAAGGCGAGCGCGCATTCACCCAGAGCGATTGGGACCGCGCCGAGCAGGCGTATGCTCGCGCCATCGAGGCGGATTCGACGTTCTGGCTCGCGTATGCGCGGAACGCGTACGTGCTGGGGTGGCGAAACCGAGAGCCGGACAGCGCGAGGATGGCGGCGCTGCTGAGCCACCGCTCGAGCCTGCCCGAGTTCGATCGGCTGTATCTCGGGGATTCCCTGGAGCCCGGGGCGAACGCCGATCTGCAGAGGGCGCGGCAGATCACCGAGCGCTTCCCGGACAACTGGTTCGGGTGGTTTCAGTACGCGGACAAGCTGCATCACTGGGGCCCGATGCTGGGGCATCCCCGCGCCGAGTCGCGAGCCGCATTCGAGGAAACACTCCGGCTCAATCCGAGCCTGGTGCCTGCGTGGGAACACCTGATGCAATCGGTCCTGGGCGACCACGACACCCTGGCCTCGACCCGGGTGCTCGAGGCACTCGAGCGTCTGGACGCCGGTCCCGCGTTCTTGAAGGAGTGGGGTAGCGACCAACTGATGCAGTTCCGGCTGGCAGACCGCATTCAAAGAGGCGACAGCAACGGCGCCCGGGCTCTACTGGACAGCGTCGCCAGGGACCTGACGAAGGCTCGGAAAGCGCCCCACAACAACCCGGGATGGTTCGGCTTCCCGGCCGCTGATATCGCGCTCCTTCGGCGGATGCATCGTCTCGGGTTCGTGCCCGACAACGCTGCCCTGACCATCGCGCTCACCTGGGCGGAGCGGGGCGCGTGGGACTCCGCGCTGGTGGCGCTGGACCGTTCGGTCCTCGCGGGCGAAGTCGACTCGCTGGCGCCGTTCAGCCTCTATCGGCTGGCGACGGTAGGCGCCTGGGTGGGAGCATTGCCCCCCGCCGAGGCGCTCTCCCGACGCGACGCTGCTCATCGGGCGATTGCCGGGCTGGGGTCGTACGAGCATGCCGAGCTGGCGCTGACCGACGGGCTGTTGGCGGTCTCCCGGGGCGACCGGCGGGGCCTGGCAGGGGCGCGACGGGAGGGCCAGGCTTCGGGAGACTCCATGTCCGGTGTTCTCGATCAAAGCCTGGCAGCATTCGATCGATTTCTCGCTGGGGACGTCCGGCAGGCAGGACAGGCCTTGGCCGTCCTCGAGTGGCGGCAGGCCGACGAGTATTATCCCCACAACTTCAGTCGCCTCCTCATGCCCGTCAGCCGGCTCGCGGCTGCCCAGTGGCTGCTGGCGAGCGGCGACACGGCCAACGCCGCGCGCCTCCTCACCTGGGTCGAAGCGGACGGCGGACCCGGGGGGGTCGGCAAGGCCCTGCTGAAGGGTCTCGCGGAGCTTCAGCGCGCGCGAATTGAAGACGCGCGCGGTCACCCGGCGCTTGCCGAGGCGTACTACCGGCAGTTTCTGACGCGCTATGACATGCCGATGCCAACCAACCGGCACCTGGTGGAGGAGGCGAACGCGGCCTTGGCGCGGTTGTCTGGCAGGGCAGATCCAGGCCGGGATGCGGCCCAATGAGTACGGAGCCGCCCGACTCCCCGTACCAACGCCGATGGTGTCGGGCTCGGTCAGCGACACTAGCGTCTCGGCTGCGAGCGGCGGCCCTGTGCTTGGGGCCCGCTATCGAATTGAGCGGGAGGTCGGCCGAGGCGGAATGGCGACCGTCTACCTCGCGCGCGACCTCCCGTGTGACACCTAACCTCAGTTGTCGCTATAAGGATCGAGAACTGTCGCCCGCCTCTGCGTTCGGCCCGCGGGAGGTGGCCCCGGGAGTCCCGTGAGCTTTGCCGCCTGC
>CAVQGA010000014.1:0-36989 GCA_963711915.1 uncultured Gemmatimonadales bacterium | reverse complement strand
GCGCAGGGTGCCTGGCAGTACAGCGAGATGAAGCGCCCGCCGGAGGAGAAGAAGCCGACGCTCGACCGGATCGATGTGCTCGCGCCGACGGAGACCGACGCGGTGACACGCGGGCACCTGATCGGCGCGGCCATCGGGGCGGGCCAAACGGTGGCGCGCGGGATCCAGGTGCTCCCGGGCAACGTCTGCACGCCGTCGTTCGTGGCGAAGACCGCCCAGGAGATCGCCGCCCGGCACGGCTTCGGCGTGACCGTGCTGGACAAGGCGGCAATCGTCAAGGAGGGGATGGGCGCGCTCATGGCGGTGGCGCAGGGCAGCGTCGAAGAGCCGAGGTTCATCGCGCTCGAGTACAAGGGCGCCGCCGGCCAGCCGGTGGTGCTGGTCGGCAAGGGCGTCACGTTCGACACCGGCGGCATCTCGATCAAGCCGGCCCAGAACATGGAGGACATGAAGTACGACATGTCGGGCGCCGCCGCGGTGCTCGGCACGTTCGAGACGCTGGGCCGGCTCAAGCCCACGGTCCACGTGGTCGGGCTGATTCCAAGCACGGAGAACATGCCCTCCGGCACGGCCGTCAAGCCGGGCGACGTCATCACCAGCCTGTCGGGCAAGACGATCGAGGTCATCAACACCGACGCTGAGGGCCGGCTCATCCTCTGCGACGCGCTCACGTACGCGCGCCGCTACCAGCCCGCCTGCGTGCTCGACATCGCCACACTGACCGGGGCCATCGTCGTGGCGCTCGGGCACAGCGCAAGCGGCGTCATGGGCACCGACGACCGGCTCATCGAGGAGGTGCGCGGCGCGGGCGAGCGGGGCGGGGAGCGGGTCTGGCCGTTGCCGCTGTGGGACGAGTACCGCGATCTCATGAAATCGGACATCGCGGACGTCAAGAACGCCGGCGGCCGGCCGGCGGGCAGCATCTCGGCGGGCTGGTTTCTCCGCGAATTCGTCGACGGGTTCCCGTGGGCGCATCTCGACATCGCCGGGACGGCCTACACCGATCGGGAGGACGCGACGCGCGTGAAGGGGCCGACCGGCATCGGTGTCCGGCTCTTCAGCGAGTTCATCCTCGGGCGGCAGGGCGCGGGGGTCCGCTGACCGAGGCCGAGGGTCACGCTGCCCGTTGCCCGGGGATCACCCTGAGCGCGGCGAAGCGCCCGATCGGCGCCTTCGCCGCGCTCAGGGTGACGTCTTTCGTGCTGCTGGTGCTGGCGGTGTTCACTCGGGCGTCGGCCGCTCAGGTGCCCGAGGACACGCTCGCCTCTGACTCGCTCGCGGCCGACACCGCCCGAAGCACCGAGCGGTATTTGCGGGAGATGGAGCTGACCGAAGTCCGGATGCCGGTCATGCCCCAACTCGCGCCGCCGGGACCGCGCCCGGCGCTCACCCGCATCGTGTTCACCCGCGATTCGATCGACTGGATGAGCGGCGCCACCGTCGGCGACCTGCTCGCCCAGGTCCCGGGGGTGTACCTCTGGCGGGGCGGATTCACCGGCCGGCCCGAGCCGGTGGATTTCGAGGGCCGGGGCGCGAGCTCGGTCGAGTACTACCTCGACGGCATGCCGTACGTCGCCCAGGGGGTCGACAGCATCGCGGTGGATCCTTCGCTGTTCTCGACCAGTTTCCTCGAGCGGGTCGAGGTCGAGCGCTGGCCGGGCATGCTCCGGGTGCACCTGTTCACCCAGCGGCACGACCGCCAGGCGCCGCGGTCGCGCGTGGTCATCGCCCGCGGCGATCGCGATTTCGCCCGGTACGAAGGCGACCTCGAGCGGCGCTATCCGTCGGGGGTGGGCCTCGGCATCGCCGCCGACTTTCTGAGCTCCCCGACCGCGAGCGGCACCAGCAGCGACTACTCGAACACGCAGGTGTGGGCGCAGGGCGGCTACGTCCCCTCGCGCCGGTTCGGCGTACAGTACCAGCTCATCCATTCGCATCCGAAGCGCAAGGCCTTCACGGTCGCCGACGTCACCCCGGCCGACACCATCGGCCTCGGCTACTCGGCGACCCGCACGGATGCCCAGCTGCGGATGGCGCTCCGCTCGCGCGAGGACGGCACCGGCCCGGGACTCGACCTGATCTACGCGCGCTCGGCGTGGGACGGCGCTGGCATCGATCAGCAGACCAATCAGATCGGCGGCTACGCTTCCTACCGCACGCCAACGCTCTCCGCCGGTGCCTCGGGTTTCCACCGCACGCGTTGGACCCCGCTCGACGTGCGGGGCACGCTGGGGTGGTCGCCGGTCGTGCCGTTCACCGCGAGCGTCGAAGGCGTGCTGCAGCACCATTTCGGCGGGCGGAGTAGCTCGTCGGTGGCGCTCGCCGCCGGGCTCACGCCCGTCCGCGGCGTCGCGCTCACGGGCACCGCGCGGCTGGGCAAGGTGGTCGCCGCGCCATCGCTCCTCGCCGACACCGCGCAGCGCATCCGGGACTATGAGGTCCAGCTCGGCTGGAGCCGGAAGCGCGTCGGCGTACAGCTCGCGTACACCCGCACGTCGGCTTTCGCTCCCTACGCGTTCGCCGACTTCGTGACGGTTCCGACGCTCGCCCCCTCGCCCGAGGTGGAGTGGGTGACCGTGAGCGCCCGCGTCGCGCCGCTCTCGTGGCTCACGCTGCAGAGTTGGTACAGCGATCCCCGGCGCGGGACCGTGGACGGTGTTCCACCCACCCACTCGCTCACCACCGCCACCATCCGCTCCAAGTTCCTGCGCCAATTTCCCAGCGGAATCTTCGACCTGAAGCTCCAGGCGAGCATGGAGGCGTGGGGGCGGGGCACCATCGGTCGTGACGCCGGAGGCGCGCCCATCAATCTCCGCGGGGCAACCTTTTTCAAGAGCCTGGTGGCCATTCAGCTGCAGAGCTTCATGCTGTACTGGGACCGGGGGAATCTCTCGGCCACGAAGCTGCAGTATGTGCCGGGATTCCGGTTGCCGGCGTTCGGAAGCAATTTCGGGGTGAGGTGGGAGTTCCTAAACTAGATGAGGTGGGCTGTTTAAGTAGCGATGTATGATGATGTTGCACCGTTGAGCATGACACCATGAGGTGCTGTCGTCCCGAGAGGAGCGAGGGATCGTCCGGTGCCGAGTTCGAGCCTTCCCGAGTCAGATCCCTCGCTGCGCTCGGGATGACAGCGCGCTAGCTTCCCGCGCCGTCCGCCCGTCCGCCCGTCCGCCCGTCCGCCCGTCCGCCCGTCCGCCCGCACCTACCAGTCGCCTCCGTCTCAGGCTAAATTTCTCGGCTTTCCCGGCACCACGGAGGCTCGTTGCCCAACAGCATGACGGGGTTCGGCGCAGCGGAGGGCCCCGTGGCCGGCGGCCGGCTCCGTGTGGAGATCCGGACCGTCAATCATCGCCACTTCAATCTCGCCCCGAAGCTGCCAGGCGATCTGAGCGGGCTCGAAGGCGAATTGCGCGAGCGGCTCCGGCGGGAGTTCGACCGGGGGCATGTCGCGGTCCAGGTGCGGTGGACGGAATTTCCCGAGCGCGCGGGCGGGTTCGCCGTGGATCTCGACCGGGCGCGGCTGGTCGCCTCGCGACTCCGCGAGTTGCAGACGGCGCTCGGCCTCAGCGGTGACGTCACCCTTGACCTCGTGGCTCGTCAGCCGGATGTGCTGTCCACCGCCAGCGATGCGACGATCGAGGTGCCGTGGGCCGAGGTGGAACCGGTGGTGGCGCAGGCCGCGGCCGAGTGCCGGACCATGCGGGCGCGCGAAGGCGAAGCGCTCGCCGTCGAGCTCCGGCATCGGCTCGAGCTGCTGGAGCAGGCGGGTGCAATGGTGGCGAGCCGTGCGCCCCATCGGCTGGTGCGCGAACGTGACCGGCTGCGCGGCGCGGTGGCCGAGTTGCTCGACGGACGCCCCGCGGACGAGAGCCGCCTGGCACAGGAGATCGCGTTCCAGGCCGACCGGCTCGACATCACCGAAGAGTTGGTCCGGTTCCGGGCACACCTCGACGCGGTGCGCGAGGCCCTCGCCGGCGGCCGGCCGGCCGGCAAGCAGCTCGGCTTTTTGGCGCAGGAACTGGGGCGCGAAGTCAACACGATGGGCGCCAAGGCGAACGACGCCGAGATCGCCCAGCACGTCATCGCCATGAAGGGCGAGCTCGAGAAATTCCGGGAACAGCTCGAGAACCTCGAGTGAAGCCGTTCCTGCTCGTCCTGTCGTCGCCCTCGGGCGGAGGGAAGACGACGATCGCGAAAAACCTGCTGCAGGCGCGGGACGACCTCGGCTACTCGGTGTCGGCCACCACCCGGCCGCGGCGCGAAGGCGAGCGCGAGGGCGTCGACTACCACTTTCTCACGCGCGATGAGTTCCTTCGGCGGGTGGAAGCGGGCGAGTTCCTCGAGTGGGCCACGTACGCCGGCAACCTCTACGGCACGCTCCGGGCCGAAATCGATCGGATCTTCGCCCGCAATCGGACCGCGGTGCTCGACGTCGAGATCGAAGGCGCGCGACAGATTCGCGCCAACTTTCCGAACTCGCTCCACCTGTTCGTCCTGCCGCCGTCGGCGGACGTCCTGGTGGGCCGGCTGGCCGGGCGGAACACCGAGCCGCCGGCGATCATCCGGGAGCGGATCACCCGCGCGGCCGACGAGCTGGCCGCCGTGCTGGAATATGACTACGCGATCTTCAACGAGGACCTGGTCCTCGCCGTCGCGCAGGTCGCCGCGATCCTCGACGCCGAGGCGCGGCGGGTGGCCCGGCAGGAAGGGCTCGCCCCGTTCATCGAGCGGCTGAGGCGCGACGTCATCGCCGCCGCGTCCAGGATCGCCGCCGACTGAGGCAACCCCGAAGGAGACCCGATGCGCATCACCACGCCGTCCGAAGTCGCCAAGCAGGCCGGGAACAAGTATCTCGGCGTGCTCGTCGCCGCCAAGTTCGCCCGGTTTCTCAACGAGTTCCCCAAGGACCAGCTCGCGGCCAGCGGGGAAAAGCTCACCACCCAGGCGCTGCAGTCGCTGGTCGAGGGTGATCTCAACTACAAGCTGGTCCGCCGCCGCCGTTCCGAGGCCTGACCGTGTGGACCGGCCGCCGCGTCGTCCTCGGCGTGTCGGGCGGCATCGCCTGCTATAAGAGCTGCACGCTCGCGCGGCGGCTCACGGAGGCGGGCGCGCGGGTGGACGTCATTCTCACCTCGGGGGCGGCGGAGTTCATCCGGCCGCTCACCTTCGAGGCGCTCACCGGGCGCTCCGTCCTGGGCTCGTTGTGGGAGCCGGGCGGGGCGCTCTTGCACGTCCGCCTGGGACAGGAGGCCGATCTCGTGCTCGTGGCGCCCGCTACGGCGCACCTGGTCGCCCGGATGGCGCAGGGACTCGCGGATGATCTCCTCACGACGCTGCTGCTCGCCTGTACCGCACCCGTGCTGCTCGCGCCGTCGATGAACGACGAGATGTACGCCCATCCGCAGACCCGCGCCAACCTGGAGCGCCTCCGCGGCCGCGGCGTCGCCGTCGTGGGCCCCGAGGTCGGTGCGCTGGCCGAGGGGCCATCCGAGCGGCCGGGCCGCATGAGCGAGCCCGAGACGATTCTCGCCCACGCGGCCCGGACCATTCGGGGACACGGGCGCCTGGCCGGCCGCCGTGTGGTCGTGACGGCGGGTCCGACGCGGGAGTCCATCGATCCGGTGCGGGTCGTGACCAATCGGTCGAGCGGGCGCATGGGTTACCGCGTGGCCGAGGTGGCGTGGGAGCGCGGCGCGGATGTGGTGCTCATCAGTGGCCCGGTGGCCCTGGACCCGCCGGTGGGCGTCCGGATCCGGCGGGTGGAAACCACCAAGGAGCTCGAGGGCGCGGTCCGGGCCGAGCTGCCGGAGACCGACCTGCTGGTGATGGCGGCCGCACCGGCCGACTTCCGCCCGAGCGATCCCAGCGCCAGCAAGCGCGCGCGGATGGATGGCGCCCTCGCGATTCCCATGGAGCCGACCGACGACATCCTCAGCGCCACCCGCGGCCTCCGGCGCCCCGGAAGCGTCACGGTGGGGTTCGCGCTCGAGACCGGCGACGCGCTCGCCAAGGGGCGCGCGAAGCTCGAGCGCAAGGATCTCGATCTCATCGTCGTGAACGACGCCCTGGAGCCGGGTGCGGGGTTCGAGGTCGACACCAACCGCGTCGCGTTGCTCGGGCGCGACGGCGCCGCGCGAATCCTGCCGCTGCAGTCCAAGCGCGACGTGGCCGAGGCGATTCTGGACGCCGTGGAGCGCAGTCTTGGCGGATGAGCGGCAGCGTTATCTTGCGCAGCAGATCGAGCTCGGCGGCGCCGAGATCATCCTCGGACGTCCCCGCGCGCAGGAGCAGCCACCGGCCATGCCCACCGAACGATCCTCCGAACCGAGTGCGCCGCCGTCTCCGAGTGCAAGCGGCGCCGACCCCAAGTGGCGGCGCGGCGCGCCCCCGATTCCCGGGCCCGGCATGACGGTGCTGTCGCCGACGCCGGTGCTGCTGGGGAATGACCTGGGCGCGCTTCCGACGCTCGATGCCGTGGCGGAGCGGATCCGCACCACCTACTGCTGCGACCTCTGCCCGAGCCGCACCAATGCCGTCCCCGGCGAGGGCAATCCGCAGGCGAGGCTGGTGTGCGTCGGCGAAGGCCCCGGCGCGACCGAGGACGCCACGGGGCGGCCGTTCGTGGGACAGGCGGGCCATCTGCTCGACACGATTCTCGAGGCTATTGAACTTCCGCGGAGTTCGGTGTACATCACCAACATCGTCAAGTGCCGTCCGCCCCAGAACCGGAAGCCGTTGCCCGATGAGATCGCGGCCTGCCTCCCCTATCTCCACCGCCAGCTCGAGCTGCTGCAGCCGAAGGTGATCCTCGCGATGGGGGGCACCGCCGGCGAGGCGATGCTCGGCGTCCGGAAGAGTCTGGGGGAGCTGCGCGGCAAGGTGCACACGTACAACGGCATTCCGCTGATCGTGACGTACCATCCCGCAGCGCTGCTCCGCAACCCGAACTGGAAGAAGCCGACCTGGGATGACGTCCGTATCGCAAGACAACTACTCGACCGCTGATCCGTACGTCGGCCGCTCGGCTCCGTGGAGCCAGGAGGCCGAGCAGGCGGTGCTGGCGGCGATGCTGCTCGACCAGGACGCGGCGCTCCGGGCCGCGGAGCTGGTGGACGACAGCATGTTCTACCGGGAGGGCCACCGCCGGCTCTACCGCGCGATGCTCGCGCTCACCGAACATCGAACCGTCATCGACCACATCACGCTGCGGGACGAGCTGCTCCGCCGGGGCGAGCTCGAGACCGCGGGCGGGTTGGAGTACCTGGCTGAGCTGGTGGACGCCGTGCCGACGGCGGCCAATCTCGAGTTCCACGCCAAGATCGTCCGCGACAAGGCCATCCTCCGCCGCCTGATCGAGGCCAGCACCTCGATCATCACCGACGCCTACGACGGCCACTCCACCGCGCACGATCTGCTCGACGTCGCCGAATCCCGCATCTTTCAGATCTCCCAGCAGCGCGGCCACGACGGCTTCACCCGCATCAAGGAGATGCTGTGGCCGACGATGGAGCGCATCGAAACGCTCCAGCGGAGCGGCAAAGCGATTACCGGAGTGCCGAGCGGGTTCGTAGATTTGGACTCGCTGACTTCGGGGTTCCAGGGCTCGGAGCTGGTGGTGGTCGCCGCCCGGCCCTCCATGGGCAAGACCGCCTTCTGTCTCAACATCGCCGCGAACGCGGCGGCGGAGGGGCAGGGGGTCGCCATCTTCTCGCTCGAGATGTCCAAGGAGGCGCTGGTCCAGCGCATGCTGACGGCCACGGCCCGGGTGGACAGCCACCGGGTGCGGCAGGGCACGCTGCGCGATTCGGACTTCACCCAGCTCGCCCGGGCGGCGGGCCTTCTGCAGACCTACCAGCTGTGGATCGACGATACGCCGTCGCTCACGCTGCTGGAAATGCGGTCCAAGGCCCGGCGGCTCAAGATCGACAACGATCTCAAGCTCGTCATCGTGGACTATCTCCAGCTGATGCGAAGCCCCGAGTACGCCGAGAACCGAGTACAGGAGATCTCCGACATCTCCCGGTCGCTCAAGGCCCTGGCGCGCGAGCTCGAGATTCCGGTCATCGCGCTGTCGCAGCTGTCCCGCGCCTCGGAGCAGCGCGGGGGCGAGCGCAAGCCGATTCTGTCCGACCTCCGCGACTCGGGGGCTATCGAGCAGGACGCGGACCTCGTGATCTTCATCCACCGGCCGGAATACTACGACCGGGAGGACGAGTCGAAGCGCGGCGTCGCCGAGGTGATGCTGGCCAAGAACCGGAACGGCCCCACGGGTGACGTGCAGCTCCGGTTCGTGCGGGAGTACACCCGATTCGACAACCTGTCGACCCGGGAGGAGCCGGAGTGAGGGTGGCGCGAGCAAGGGCCGGGCCCCCGTCATGCCGAGGGAATGCGGTTGTCGCGCGCAAAATCGTCATCCCGAGCGCAGCGAGGGATCTTCTCCGGCCGAGTTCGACCGATTTCCCGGCAAGATCCCTCGCTGCGCTCGGGATGACAGATGACGGCGTGACCGCGGCCTCCGCTCCCTTGAATCCCTAGACCCTCACGCGTCCCGGCCATGCCCAAGCCCAGATCCGTCTATCGCTGCACCGAATGCGGCCACGAACATCCCAAGTGGGTCGGCCGGTGCGAAGCCTGTTCGGCGTGGAACGCGGTCGCCGAGGAGCCCAGCCTGGTGCGGCCGCCGGCGCGCGGCGCGCCCAAGCGCTCGGGCGCCGGGGGTGCCCTGGTGGCGCCGCCCGCGCGGCTCCGCGATGTGGCCACGCATCCGCTCGCGCGCTGGCGCACCGGGCTGCCGGAATTCGACTTCGTGCTCGGCGGTGGTCTCGTGCCGGGCTCGATGATCCTCATCGGCGGCGAGCCGGGCATCGGCAAGTCGACGTTGCTGCTGCAGGCGGCCGCGCGCCTGGAGGCCGGCGGGCGGACGGTGCTCTACGCCAGCGGCGAGGAGTCGCCCGACCAGATCCGGCTCCGCGCGGAGCGGCTGATCGACGAGGATGCCGGCGCCGTCCACGTGCTCGGCGAGACCCGGCTCGAGGCCATTCTCGGCGCCGCGGCCGCGGTCGCCGCCGACGTCGTGGTGATCGACTCGATCCAGACCGTCTACACCGACGCGCTCGAGAGCGCGCCGGGCAACGTCGGCCAGGTGCGCGAATGCTCGGGCCAGCTCATGCGCTTCGCCAAGGAGAGCGGGACGACGGTCGTGGTCGTCGGCCACGTGACCAAGGGCGGCGGCATCGCGGGGCCCAAGACGCTCGAGCACATCGTGGACACCGTGCTCTACTTCGAGGGCGAGGCCACGCTCGACTACCGGTTGCTCCGCACCACCAAGAACCGCTTCGGTTCGGTCGACGAGCTCGGCGTCTTTTCCATGACCGAGCACGGCCTCGTCGCGGTGCCGAATCCGTCGGCGGTGTTTCTCGCCTCGCGCGCCGACGGCATCAGCGGGAGCGCCGTCACCGCGCTGATGGAAGGCACGCGTCCGGTGCTGGTCGAGGTCCAGGCGTTGGCGGCCAAGTCGGGGTACGGCACGCCCCAGCGCGTGGCCACCGGCCTCGATCCCAAGCGCCTGGCCGTGCTGCTCGCGGTGCTCGAGCGCAGGGCGGAGACCTCGTTCGCCGATCTCGACGTCTTCGTGCAGGTGACCGCCGGCGTTCGCCTAAACGAGCCCGGCGCGGACCTCGCCGTCGCGGCCGCGCTGGTCTCGAGCTTGTACAACCGTCCGGCGCCGCACGACGTCATTTTCCTGGGCGAGATCGGTCTGGGCGGGGAAATCCGGCCCAGCGGCGCGATCGAGCGGCGGATCGCGGAGGCCGCGCGGCTCGGCTTCCGGCGCGTGTTCGGCTCCTCGCGGAGCGGCACCCAGGTGACCGGCGTGTCCATGGTCGGGCTCGATCACGTCGAGCAACTGGTGCGGGCGCTTGCCGCGTGACGTCGGGGTGGTCGTCGTGGCGGCGGGACGGGGCACTCGCCTCGGCGGGGAGACGCCGAAGCAGTTTCGGACGATCGCCGGCGTGCCCATGGTGCTGCGCGCGCTCCGGCCGTTCGCGGCGCATCCCGACGTGACCCGGGTCGCGCTGGTCCTCTCCCCGGCCGACGCGGCCGACCCCCCGGCGTTTCTCACCGGCCTCGCCGGCGCGGGCCTCGTGCTGGTGGCCGGTGGCGCGGAGCGGACGGACTCGGTCGCGGCGGGGCTCGCGGCGCTCGGGCCGGAATGCACCACCGTGCTGGTGCACGACGGCGCGCGGCCGTTCGTGGAGCGGGCGGTCATCGACGCGGTCATCGCGCACGCCCGCGCGGGCGAAGGCGCGGTGGCCGCCGTGCGCGTGAGCGATACGCTCAAGCAGGCCTCGGCCGACGACGCCACCCGCATCGCGCGAACCGTCCCGCGCGACGGCCTGTGGCGAGCGCAGACCCCGCAGGGATTTCCCCGATCCGTGCTCGAACGGGCCTACGCGAGCGCCGAGGCCGCGGGCGGCGCGCCGACCGACGACGCGGCGCTGGTCGAACGACCTGGCGTCGCCGTTCGCCTGGTGCCCGACTCGCCTCGAAACCTCAAGGTCACCACCGCCGACGACCTGGCGCTGGCCGAGCTGCTCGCATGGGAAGGCGGATGATCCTCCCGTTTCGGACACCGGAAGAGATCGACGCCGCCATTCCCATGGTCGGGGCGCACCTCGCGGCCGATGGCCTGCTCGGCTACCCGACCGAAACGGTCTACGGGCTCGGGTCGGCGGCCACGGAGCCGGCATTGGAGGGGCTCGCCCGGCTGAAGGGCCGGCCGATGGGCAAGCCGTTCCTGCTGCTCGTGTCCGGCCGACGGATGGCCGAGGAGGCGGGGCTCGTGTTCACCGCATCGGCGGCCGCGCTGTCGGATGCCTTCTGGCCCGGGCCGCTCACGCTGGTGCTGCGTGGGGGGGAGGGCAAGCTGCCCGAGGGCCTCCGTGGGCGGGAGGGCGGAATCGCCGTGCGCCACACCTCGCATCGCGGCATCCAACGCCTCGTCGCCCAAACCGGCCGGCCGCTGACGTCGACGTCGGCCAATCGACCGGGCGGGCCGCCGGCGCCGGGACCCGACAAGCTGGTCGAGCTGTTCCAGGCCGATGTGGACACCGGCCGACTGCTGGTGCTCGACGGGGGCGTGCTCGGAAACGTGCCGCCCTCCACGCTCGTGGACTGCACCGACTCGGTGCCGCGCATGGTGCGGGAGGGCGCCATCCCGCGCGCGGAGCTGCGGTGCGCCGCCGGTCGACTCGCGCCGTGACTATGTTTCGCGCATGACCACCCACGTGTTGTTCGTCTGCACCGGCAATACCTGCCGGAGCCCGATGGCCGAGGGCTTAATGCGTCAGGCGCTTGCCGCCCGCGGACTGGAACAGGTGACCGTGGCCTCGGCCGGTACCGGCGCGTGGGACGGCGCGCCGGTATCCGAGGGTGCCTATCTCGTCGGCCTCGAGAATGGGCTCGATCTCAGCCACCACAGCGCGCGGCTGCTCAACCGGGATCTGGTGCGAAGCGCGGACCTGATTCTGGTGATGTCGGGCCACCACCTGGCCCGGGTGGCCGAGCTGGGTGGAGAGAACAAGGCCCACCTTCTCGGTGGCTACGCCGGTCGTGATGAAGGGCGGACCGAGGTCACCGACCCGTTCGGTGCCGATCTGGCCGCCTACCGCACAACCTACGGCGAGCTGCAGGAGCTCATCGGCGCGGTGGTGAGCCGGGTCGCCGGCACGGTGCGGTGATCGACGGCTCGACGCGCGTCTTCGCCATCCTGGGCGATCCGGTCGCGCATTCCCTCTCTCCGGCCATGCAGAACGCCGCCTTCCGGGTGCTCGGACTGCGGGCGGTGTACGTGCCGCTCCGGTGCGCCCCGGACGACCTGCCGATGCTCATCCGCGCGCTGAGCCGGGCGGGCGGCGGCGGAAACGTGACCGTGCCGCACAAGGAGCTGGCCGCGCGCTCCGTGGATCAGTGCCGCCCGATGGTCGAACGGCTCGGGGCCTGCAATTGCTTCTGGGGCGAGGACGGCGGATGTGTCGGGGACAACACCGACGTGCCCGGCATCCTCGCGGCGCTCGACGATCTCGAAGCACCACCGGGCGGGTGGCTGGTGATCGGCACGGGCGGGGCCGCGCGTGCAGCGGTCGGCGCGGCGCGGGAGCGCGAGGCGGCCGTGGCCATCGTCTCCCGCTCGGCCGATCGCCGCCGCCGGTTTCTGGACTGGGCGGCGAGCCAGGGCGTGGCGGCCGCCGAGCCCGACGCGTGCACGACCGTGATCAACACCACGCCGCTGGGCCTCTCCGCGCACGATCCGCTGCCGCTCGCGACCGCGCCCGCTCGCGCCGCGGTCGCGCTCGATCTGGTCTACGGCCGGAATGAAACGGCATGGACCCGCGCGATGCGCTCGGCCGGATTGCGCGCGGCGGATGGGCGGACCATGCTGGTGGCGCAGGGCGCGGCCGCGCTCGAGCGCTGGTTCCCCGACCAGCGAGCGCCCGTGGAGGTCATGCGGGCCGCCGTGGATGCACGGCTTCGTTGAGGCGGTGGCCGGCCTCGAGCGGTGGCTGCTGCCTCCCGCTTGTCTGCTGTGCGAGGCGCCGGTGCCCGCCCGCCAGGCCGACGCGTTGGTGTGCGAGCTGTGCCGGTCGCGGTGGCAGCGGGTGACGGCGCCCCTGTGCCGACGGTGTGGGCAGCCCGCCTTCGGCGACCTCGAATGCCGGCTCTGTGCCGCGTGGCCCGAAGGCCTGGAGCGGGTGCGGAGTGCCGTCTGGCTCAGGGGATCGGCGCGCGAAGCGGTCCACCGGCTCAAGTACGAGGGCTGGTGGCGCCTCGCCGAGGCGCTGGCCGCCGCGATGCGCGATCTGGAGCCATTGACCGGGCAGGTATCCTTGATACCGGTCCCGCTGGGCGGACGCCGGCTTCGTACCCGGGGATACAACCAGAGCGAGCGGCTCGCCGCGGCCCTGGCGGGGGTGACCGGACTGCCGGTCGGGGCCGAGCTGCTCCGGCGCCGGCGGGAGACCCGGACGCAGACCGCGCTCACGCCGGAGGCGCGCCAGGCGAACGTGGCTGGCGCCTTCGAGGCGCGAGGCGCGGCGGGGCAGCACTGCGTGCTGGTGGACGATGTGTTCACGACCGGCGCGACTCTCGCCGCGGCTGCTGCCGCGCTCCGGCTGGGCGGGGCGGCGCGGGTCGAGGCGGTCACCTTCGCGCGGGCGGAGTCGCCGGTGGCGCTTTCGTAGGGCATCCAACGACGGAGAGACGATGGCAATTCGCGTGGGCATCAACGGGTTCGGGCGGATCGGGCGGAACGTCGTGCGGGCCGCGCGGGCAATGGGGGCGAAGGAGATCGATTTCGTCGCGGTCAACGACATCACGGATACCGCGACGCTCGCCCACCTGCTCAAGTACGACTCGGTGCACGGGCGCTTCCCGGGCGACGTCTCGGCGGAGAAGGACGGCCTCGCCGTCGGCGGCGATGCCATGCGGGTGCTCGCCGAAAAGGATCCGTCGAAGCTCCCGTGGAAAGAGCTGGGCGTGGACGTGGTGCTCGAGTCGACCGGCCGATTCACCGACCGCGACCAGGCCGCGCTCCACCTCCAGGGCGGCGCCAAGAAGGTGATCATCTCGGCGCCGGGCAAGAAGGAGGACATCACGGTGGTCTACGGCGTCAATCACGAGTCGTACGACCCGGCCAAGCACCACATCATCTCCAATGCGAGCTGCACCACCAACTGCCTGGTTCCGGTCGTGAAGGTGCTTCTCGACCGGTTCGGCTTCGTGAACGGGTTCATGACCACGGTGCACTCGTACACCAACGACCAGCAGATCCTGGACCTGCCCCACAAGGACCTCCGCCGCGCCCGGGCGGCCGCGGTCTCCATCATTCCGACGACGACCGGTGCCGCCAAGGCCACCGGACTCGTGCTCCCGCAGGTCAAGGGGAAGATCGACGGGGTGTCGCTCCGGGTGCCGACACCGGACGTGTCGGTGGTCGCGCTCACGTGCACGGTCGAGAAGGCCACCTCGGCGGACGAGGTGAACACGGCCTTTCGGGAGGCCGCGAAGGCGGGCCCCCTCAAGGGGCTGCTCGCCGTGAGCGAGGAGCCGCTGGTCTCGGTGGACTACATCGGCTCGCTCTATTCGAGCACGGTCGACGCGCTCTCCACCAACGTCGTCGCGGGCACGCTGGTCAATGTCACCAGCTGGTACGACAACGAGATGGGCTACTCCGCCCGGTGCGTGGACCTGCTGCGGTACGTCGGGCAGCGACTGTGAAGCGGACGCTCGAGGCTCTCGATCCGGCCGCGATCGAGGGCAGGCGAGCGCTGGTCCGCGTGGATTTCAACTGCCCAATCAAGGACGGCGCGGTCACCGACAACACGCGCATCCGGGCGGCGCTCCCGACGATCAAGTACCTGCGGGAGCGGGGCGCGCGGGTGGTACTGCTCTCGCATCTGGGGCGGCCCAAGGGCGGCCCGGATCCCAAGTACTCCATGCAGCCGGCCGTGCGCGAGCTCGAGCGGCTGCTCGGCTCGCCCGTCACGTTCCTGCCCGACCCGACGTCGGAAGCGGCCGTCACCGCGACTCGCCATCTGCCGCGCGGCGGGATCGCCCTGGGCGAGAACACCCGCTTCTATCCCGGTGAGGAAAAGAACGACCCTGCACTGGCCGAGCGCTTCGCCGCCCTGGGCGACTTCTACGTGAACGACGCCTTCGGCTCCGCCCATCGAGCGCACGCCAGCACCGAGGCGGTGGCTCGCCTGCTCAAGCCCGCGGTGTCGGGCCTTCTCATGCAGCAGGAGCTCCGCTACTTGGGCGACGCGCTCCACCACCCGAAGCGGCCGTTCGTCGCGGTACTGGGGGGCGCCAAGATCAGCGGCAAGATCGACCTCATCGAGGCCCTCCTGCCCAAAGTCGACGCCATCCTGCTGGGCGGGGCCATGGCCTGCACGTTTTTCCGGGCCATGGGCCTCGAGACCGGTAAGTCGCTGGTGGAGGAGGACCGGCTCGAGATGGCGAAGGCGCTGATGGCGAAGGCCGGGGCCAAGGTGGTGCTCCCGTCCGGCGGCGTGATCGCGCAGAAGCTCGAGCCCGGCGTGCCCACCAGGACGGTCGCGCGCGACGCGATCCCAGCGGGCTGGGCGGTGTTCGACATCGATCCCGCGACGGAACGGGACTTCGGCGCCCGGATCAGCGGCGCGGGCACCGTGGTCTGGAATGGACCGATGGGCGTGTTCGAGACGCCGCCGTTCGATCACGGCACCCTCGCGGTCGCGCGGGCCATGGCCGACGCGACCGCCAAGGGTGCGGTCACGGTCATCGGCGGCGGCGACTCGGCCGCCGCGGTCGCGCAGGCGGGACTGACGGACCGGATCACCCACGTGTCCACGGGCGGTGGCGCGTCGCTCGAGTTTCTCGAAGGTAAGGCGCTGCCCGGCGTCGCCGTGCTGGACGACGCCTGACGCCATGGACAGCCGCCCGCTGATCTACGCCGCGAACTGGAAGATGAACCACGGCCCGGGGGCCGCTCGAGGCTTCATGGAGCGCTTTCTCGGGCTGACCGTGCCGGTGCCCGGGCGGCGGCTGTGGTTCTTTCCACCGGCGGTGTCTCTCGCCGCGGTGAGCGAGGCGGCTTCTGCCCGACCCGACATCCAGGCCGGCGCCCAGAACGTGCACTGGGAGCCCAAGGGCGCGTTCACCGGCGAGATCTCCATTCCCATGGTGCTGGAGGCCGGCGCCCGGGTCAGCCTGGTCGGCCACTCCGAGCGGCGCCATCTGTTCGGCGAGACCGATGACCAGGTGGCGCGCAAGACCGTGGCCGCGCTCAAGGCGGGGCTGCAGCCGCTGGTCTGTCTGGGCGAGACCCTCGCCGAGCGCGAGGGCGGACGCACCGAGCATGTCATCGTCCGGCAGCTCGAGCCGCTGCTGGACAAGGTGGGCGCCGCCGACTGGGCCGGCCTGGTGCTGGCCTACGAGCCGGTCTGGGCCATCGGTACCGGCCGGACCGCGACCCCCGACGACGCGGCCCAGGTGCATGACCTGATCCGGTTCACGGTCGGGCGCCGCGGCGTGCTGGGCCGGGTGCCGATCCTCTACGGCGGCAGCGTCAACGTCGGCAACGTGCTCTCGCTGCTGGCACGGCCGGAGCTCGACGGCGTCCTCGTGGGCGGCGCGAGCCTCGACGCGGACGGCTGGGCGGAGCTGGTGGGTCTCGGCGTGGGCTGAGCGCGTCGCCGCTCCGCGCTGGCCTTCCCATCCGGGCACCCGTAACTTCCAGCCATTCCCCTACAGGAGCCGCGGCATCGAACTCGAGCAACGGCTTCAGGCTGCGGTCGGCGACCAGTTCCGCGTCCTGAAGGAGCTGGGCGGCGGCGGCATGAGCCGGGTGTTCCTCGCCGAGGAGGTCCGGCTCGGACGCCAGGTCGTGATCAAGCTGCTTCCGCCCGAGATGGGCGCCGCCGTCAACGTCGAGCGGTTCGAGCGCGAGATCCAGCTGGCCGCGCGGCTCCAGCATCCGCACATCGTGCCCCTCCTCACCGCCGGGGCCAACGGCGATCTGCTCTACTACGTCATGCCGTTCATCTCGGGCGAATCGCTCCGGATCAAACTCGCGCGCGAGGGCGAGCTGCCGATCGGCGAAGCGGTGCGCATCCTCCGCGAGGTGGTGGACGCGCTCTCGTACGCCCATCGGAACGGCGTCGTCCACCGCGACATCAAGCCCGACAACATCCTGCTCTCCGAAGGCCATGCCGTCGTCACCGATTTCGGCGTGGCCAAGGCGGTGAGCGCGTCGAGCGGGGGGTCGTCGCTCACCTCGCTGGGCGTGGCTCTCGGTACGCCGGCCTACATGGCGCCGGAGCAGGCGGCGGCCGATCCCCACGTGGACCACCGCGCGGACATTTACGCGGTCGGGGCCCTGGCCTACGAGATGCTGGCCGGCCGGCCGCCGTTCACCGCCCCCACGGCCCAGGCGCTGCTCGCCGCGCAGATCACCCAGACGCCCGATCCCGTCGCGCGCTACCGCCCCAGCGTCCCGCCCGGGCTCAATCAGGTCGTCATGCGCTGCCTCGAGAAGCGCGCCGCGGATCGCTGGCAAAGCGCCGCGGAGATGGTGCCTCAGCTCGACGGGATGAGCACGCCGACCGGCGGCACAATACCGGTGACGGCGCCGTCGGTCATCTCGGCGGGGACCGAGAAGGCCATCCGGCGCGGGAACCCGGTGCGGGTCGCGGCCCTCTTCGGAGTGGCCTCGCTGCTGGTGATCGCCGTGGTCTGGTTTCTGGTCCGGCGGCTCGGGCTCCCCACCTGGGTGCTGTACGGGGCCGCGGGACTTCTGCTGCTGGGGCTTCCCATCATGCTCGCTACCGGCATGCACGAGCGTCAACGCGCGGTGGCACGAACCACCGGACTGCCGGCGGGCGTGCCCGACGGTGGAATGGCGCGTTGGCTCACCTGGCGCAGAGCCCTCCTCGGGGGCGCCGTCGCGTTCGGGACCCTGGGGACGGTCGCTGCCGTGTACACGGCGATGCGCCTGCTCGGCATCGGCCCCGTCGGGACGCTGGTGGCGTCGGGCGTGCTCAAGGAGCGGGAGCCGCTGGTGCTCGCGGATTTCGAGAACCGGAGCGCGGACTCCACCCTGGGGCCGTCGCTCACCGAGGCGTTCCGGGTGGACCTGAGCCAGTCGCCCACGATCCGGCTGCTGGATGCGTCCGGGGTGGCCGATGCGCTCCAGCGGATGGAACGGACCGGCGGGGCAAACCTGCCGGCGCCGCTCGCGCGCGAGCTGGCGGAGCGCGAAGCGATCAAGGGGGTCGTCACCGGCCAGATCGATCCGGTGGGGAAGGGCTACGTGCTGTCGGCCAGCCTCATCGGGTCGGCCGACGGGCGGGTGCTCACGGCCGTGCGGGAGACGGCCGAGAGCGAGGACCAGCTGCTGGGAGCGATCGACCGGCTGTCGAAGAAGCTGCGGGAGCGGGTCGGTGAATCGCTCGTCACGATCCGCGAGAACCGGCCGCTCGAGCAGGTCACGACCGGCTCGCTTCCGGCGCTCCGGAAATATTCCGAGGCGCTTCGGCTCGAGGAGAACGACCAGTTCGAGGCCGCCATTCCGGTGCTGCGCGAGGCGGTGGCGCTCGACACCGGATTCGCGATGGCGTACCGCAAGCTGGCCGTCATCCTCGGCAACCTCGGCGGCAACGAGGCCGCCCAGATCGCGGCGGCCACGCGGGCGTTCTCGCACCGCAACCGGCTGCCCGAGGTGGAGGGCGATCTCACCGCCGGGTACTACTACCAGTTCGTGGAGTTCGATCCGGAGCGCGCGGCCGCGGCCTACAGAGCGGCACTGGGCGTGAATCCGGACAACCTGATCGCCCTCAACAATCTGTCCGTGACGCTGCAGCGCTCGCGGCAGTGGGTCGAGGCGGAGAGTCTCGCGATGCGGGCAACCCGGTTGGGGCGCGGCGCGTCGTTCTACGAGAACACCCTGGTGGCGCAGGTCGCGCAGGGACACTTCGACGATGTGTCGAAGACGCTCGAGAGCTATGCACGGAAGGCCCCGGCGAGCCCCGCGCTGCTCGACATGCGCGCGAGGGTCGCGCTGGCGCAGGGCGATTACGCCGCCGGGAGCCGGATGCTCAGCCAGCTCCGGGCGGCCCAGCGCACCAGCCCGGGCTGGCAGGCCCGAACCAGCTTCACTCTCTCCCGGGTCAGCCGGCTCACCGGGCACCTCAAGGAGGCGGAGCGGTTCCTGCGCGAGAACCAGAGTGAGAGCGAGGCCCGTGGTGCGCCGGGGGATTACGTGGGCGGCGCGGTCGAGCGCGCGTTCCTGGAGCTGGATTTCCGGGCGCGGCCCGACAGCGCGGCCTCGATCCTCGCCGCGGCCCTGGCGAAATACCCGCTGGCGTCGATCCCCGCGCCGGATCGCCCGTATCCCGGGCTCGTCGCCTTCTACGCGAAGGCGGGAAAGCCGGACCAGGCGCGCCGGGTCTGGCGCGAGTACGAGGCGGCGGTGCCCGACGCGCTGCGGCGCGGCGACCCGTTCCGCCACTATGCCGCCGCCGCGCTCGCCGAGGCGGAGCGCCATCCCGACGAGGCGGCGGCCGAGTACGGCAAGTGGTATAACGAGGCCGGCGACTGCAGCGCGTGCGGCCTGTTCGATCTGGCGCGGCTCGCGGATCAGGCCGGCCGGACCGACAGCGCACTCGCGCTGTACGACCGCGGCCTCGCCACCCCCAGTCTGCGCCGGTATATGCTCGATGCCTACGAGCTCGCCCCCGCGCTTAAGCGGGCCGGCGAGCTGTACGAGGCCAAGGGCGAACGCGCCAAGGCCGCCGACCGCTACCGCCGGTTCGTGGACCTCTGGAAGGATGCCGACCCCGAGCTGCAGCCCGGCGTGCGCGAGGTGCGC
This sequence comes from uncultured Gemmatimonadales bacterium, assembly GCA_963711915.1. GTDB lineage: Bacteria > Gemmatimonadota > Gemmatimonadetes > Gemmatimonadales > GWC2-71-9 > CAVVWJ01. The sequence continues at coordinate 17,584 of CAVQGA010000014.1, read as the reverse complement.
GCCCGCCTCGCCCGGCTGAATACGGAGCCCGGCACCTGACGCCGGCGCCGCCCGCGCTCGACGACCGGTCGCTGCTCGCGCGGCTCGTCGCGTTCGACAGCACCAGCCACGCGAGCAACCTCCCGCTGGCCGATTTCCTCTGCGACTATCTCGACCGGCCGGGCGTCCGCATCGAGCGCAACCGCTCCGCCGACGGGAGCAAGACCAATCTCGTCATCCTCGCCGGACCCGCGGCCGACGATCGTGACGGGCTCGTGCTCTCCGGCCATATGGACACCGTACCGGCGGAGGAGCCCGAGTGGGGCTCGGATCCCTTCCTGCTGACGGAGACCGGCGACCGGTACGTGGGCCGCGGCGCCGCCGACATGAAGGGGTTCCTCGCGCTCGCGACCAACCGGCTGGCCGCCGCCGATCCGGGAGCGCTTCGCCGGCCCCTCGCACTGCTCTTCACCTACGACGAGGAGGTCGGCACCCTCGGCGCCCGCCGCTTCACCGAGAGCTACGCCGACCCGGCGCGGCTTCCGCGCAGCGTCGTAATCGGCGAGCCGACCGGGCTCCGTGTAGTCCGCGCGCACAAGGGGATGGTCCGCTACCGGCTGGCCTTCAGCGGGCGGGCGGCGCACTCGGGGTATCCGCACCTGGGCCTGAGCGCCATCGAGCCCGCGGGCCGGGCCATCGTGGCGCTCGCCGCCCTCCGGCGGACGATGGAGGCCGAGCATGTGCCGAACGCCGAGGCATTTCCCGCGGTACCTTTCGCGGCCTTGAACATCGGCATCGTCGCGGGGGGCAGCGCAGCCAATGTGATTCCCGACCGGTGCGAGCTGCAGCTCGGCATCCGCCTGCTGCCGGGGATGAGCGCCGAGGCGATGGCGGAGCGCGTGCGCGCGGCGGTCGAGCAAGCGGTGGAGGCGCCGTTCGCGCTGGCGCAGGTGAGCGAGAGCCCCGCGATGATCCTCCGGCCGGAGGCCCCGATCCATCGCGCGCTCTGCGAGGCGGTGGATCAACACGACTCCCACAGCGTGATGTTCGCGTCGGACGCCGGCTGGCTGCAGCGCGCGGGCTTCGAGTGTGTGCTCTTCGGGCCCGGCAGCATCGAGGTGGCGCACAGGCCGAACGAGTTCCTGCCGGTGGCCGAGTTCCGGCGCGCGGGGGAGGTCCTCGACGGGTTGATCCGCCGGGGCTGTAGCGCATGAGCGCGCGGGCGATCGAGGCCGAGCTCACCTGGACGGGGGACCGGTTCGAGCCGGCCCTGCAGGTGGTGGTCGGCGCGGATGGGCGCATCGAGGCCGTGGGCGCGCTGGCGCATCCGCGCGCCGACCGACTGCCGGGCGTCGCCCTGCTGCCTGGATTCGTCGATACCCACTCCCACGCATTTCAGCGTGCCCTCCGCGGCTCCGGGGAATCCTTTCCCGCGGGCGCGGGAAGCTTCTGGACCTGGCGCGAAGCGATGTACGCGCTCGTCGCCTCGCTCGACCGCGTGTCGCTTCGCCGGATCAGCGCCCGCGCATTCGCCGAGATGCGTGACGCCGGGATCACCACCGTCGGTGAGTTTCACTACGTTCATCACGAGCGCGAAGGCGACTTCGCGCTCGATGAGGCCGTGCTCGAGGCGGCGGCGGACGTCGGCATCCGCATCGTTCTGCTCTACACCTACTATGCCACGGGGGCGCCGGGCCGGCCGCTCGAGGGTGCCCAGCGCCGGTTCGCGACCCCGTCGCTCGGGGACTTCTGGGCGCAGGTGGACCGGCTCGCACCTTGCCTGGATCCCGAGACCCAGAGCCTCGGCGTGGCACCTCACAGCATCCGCGCGGCGAGTCCGGTCGAGATCCGGGCGCTCCACGACGAGGCCCGGCGGCGCGCGCTGCCGTTTCACATGCACGTCGAGGAGCAGCGGCGCGAGATTGAGGAATCACTCGCCGCATACGGCGGCACGCCGATGGCGGTGATCCTCGAGGCGCTCGAAGGCGGCAGCCTCACCGCGGTGCACTGCACGCATACCGCCGCGGACGACATGGTACGGTTCCTCGGCCGCGGCGGCAGGGCGTGCCTGTGCCCGCTCACTGAAGGCAATCTGGGAGACGGGATCCCGCAGCTCGCGCGCGCGCACGCGGCCGGCGGCCGCCTCGCGATCGGGACGGACAGCAATCTGCGGCTTGCCATGCTCGAGGAGATGCGCTGGCTGGAGTACGGCCAGCGCCTCCGCGGCGAGCTTCGCGGGGCGCTGCCCGATGGCGCCGGGCGGGTCGCGTCGACGCTGCTGGAGGCGGCGACAGCCGGCGGTGCCCAGGCGCTGGCGGTGGCGTGCGGCCGGATCGCTCCTGGCTCGTGGGCCGATCTGGTCGCGATCGACCTGCGAGCCCCGGCGCTGGCGGAAGTGCCGGCCGAACGGATGCTCGAGGCCATCGTGTTCGGAGCGGGGAACGAGGTGATCGCGGGCACGTACGTCGGCGGACGGTGGCGGGCGACGGGCCGGGGCCGGTCCGCGTCCGGAGCCGGATGATCCGCGCGCTACGCGCCGATGCCCGAGCTCCCCGACATCACCGTCTATCTCGACTGCCTTGCCCCGCGCGTGCTCGGTCGCGCGCTCGAGCGGGTGGTCGTCCGGAACCCATTCGTGCTGCGCTCCGTGAGCCCGACGCCCCTGGGGGTGGCCGGTGCCGCCGTGACCGGCCTCCGCCGCCTCGGCAAGCGGATCGTGCTCGAGCTCGACGGCGAGCGGTTCGTGGTGATCCACCTGATGATCGCCGGCCGGCTCCGGTGGCATCCCGCGGGGGGCAAGCCGCCGGGCAAGCCGGCCCTGGCGGCCTTCGAGTTCGAGACGGGGCAGCTGGCGCTGACCGAGGCGGGGACCACTCGGCGGGCCTCCATCCATCTCGTCACCGGCGAGCGGGCGCTCGCGGAGTTTGATCGCGGGGGGCTCGAGGTGCTGGACGCCGACCGGGATGCGTTCGCGGCGCGGCTGCTGAGCGAGAATCACACGCTCAAGCGCGCGCTCACCGACCCGCGCCTGTTCAGCGGCATCGGCAACGCCTATTCCGACGAGATCCTGCACCGTGCACGGCTGTCGCCGCTGGCACTGACGGGGGGGCTCGAGCCCGAGCAGATCGGCCGGGTGTTCGAGGCCACCCGCACGACGCTGATCGAGTGGACCGCCCGCCTGCGTGCGGAAGTGGGAGACGGCTTCCCCGACAAGGTGACCGCGTTCCGGGCTGGAATGGCCGTCCACGGCCGGTACCGGGAGCCGTGCCCGGACTGCGGGGCGGCGGTACAGCGGATTCGGTATGCGGCGAACGAAACCAACTATTGCGCCCGCTGCCAGACCGGCGGCAGGCTGTTGGCCGACCGGGCGATGTCCAGGATTCTGCGCGAGGACTGGCCGCGGTCGATCGACGAGGTCGACTAGCCAGACCATCCGAGTCAGGAGATCGCGTGTCCGCGAATCCGCCCCCCGCCGCCGCTCGCGTCCGCCCGACCGCTGTCCGATGGCGGATCTGCGCGCTGATGATCGCGGTGAGCTTCGTCGCGTACCTCCTCCGCACCAACATGTCGATCGCCGGCCCCCCGATGGCGGCGGACCTTGGCCTGTCCCAGATCCAGCTCGGCCTGGTATTCAGTGGATTCGCTTGGGGCTACACCATTTTTCAGTTTCCGGGCGGAGTCTTCGGCGACCTCATGGGGGCCCGCCGCGCCCTGACGGCCCTGCTGGTGCTCTGGGGTACCTCGAACCTGGTGGTCGGGCTCCTTCCCGAGCACGCGTCAGCCGTCTCCACCACCATGCTTCTCGTCGCGTTGGTGGCCCTTCGGTTTGCCATGGGCGCCGCGCAGGCGCCGCTGTTCCCGATCATTGGGGGTGGCACGACCTGCAACTGGTTCCCGGTGTCGGGCTGGGCGCTGCCGAACGCGTTCCAGAACGCCGGAGCGACCTTCGGCGCCGCGGCGGCGGGCCCGCTGATTGCCTGGCTGACCCTTCGGTTCGGGTGGCGGAATTCCTTCCTTCTGATCTCGCCCGCGGCCTTTCTCTGTGCGGCCTGGTGGTGGTGGTATGTCCGCGACTATCCATCTCAACATCAGGGCACCAACGCCGAAGAACGTGAGCTCATCGACGCCGGCCGGCCGGCCGCGGACGCGGTGCCGCGCTCGCGCAGAGCGTGGAAGGCCGTCATTCGGGACCCGCAGGTCCGCCTGCTCACAGGCGGGTACTTCTGCAGCAACTTCGTGTTCTACTTTTTCTTCAACTGGCTGTTCGTGTACCTGATCGAGAGTCGCGGATTCAAGCTGCTGGAAGGCGGCTGGTACTCCGCGGCTCCGTGGATTGCCGGTGCCGTCGGGGCCCTCGCGGGTGGGTGGCTGTGCGATCGACTGTGGCGGCGGGTGGGCCCGCGCTGGAGCTGCAGCCTTCTGGGGGCGGCGGGTCAGGCCGCGACCGCGGTGTTCCTCCTCGCGGCGGCCCGGGCCCCGCATCCGATTGTGGCGGTGGTGCTGCTGTCGTTGTGTCTATGTGCCCAGCAGTTCACCGACGCGATCTACTGGGCCGGGACCATCGCCGTGGCGGGCCGGCATGCGTCGGCGGCGTGCGGCGTCTTGAACACCGGTGGCAACCTTGCCGGAGGGGTGGTCGCGCTGGCGGTGCCGCTGACCGTCCAGCGACTCGGCTGGCCCGTTGCCCTCGGGATCGGTTCGGCGTTTGCGCTGGCGGCGGCCGCTCTCTGGCTGGTGACCGCGGTCGACCGGGTGATGGGGGAGGCCAATGCCGCCACAGCGCCGGTCGTGGAGGTCGTCGCGTAGCACTGCGGGAGAGAGTGCGGCTGCTGGAAGTCGCGATCTCGAGCATCGCAACCGTGCGCCCTCGGCTCCGACCGCCTTACCCGGGCTAGGGAGACGTCTACCCGCTCCGGAGCACCCGCCCCACTATCTCCCGCGCCTCCGCCACCAGCCGCCCGAGGTGGTCGGCGTTCCGAAAGCTCTCCGCGTAGAGCTTGTACACGTTCTCCGTGCCGCTCGGCCGCGCCGCGAACCAGCCCTGCCGGGTCGTGACCTTGAGCCCGCCGATCGGCGCGCCGTTCCCAGGGGCTCGCGTCAGTCTGGTCTCGATCGGATCGCCGGCCAGCGTCGTGGCGGTGACGGCCTCGGACGTCAGCCGCATGAAGCCGTTCTTTTCGGCAGGCGTGCACGGCGTGTCGATCCGGGTGTAGACCGGTGCGCCCAGGCGTGCCGTCAGGTCGGCATAATGCTCGCCCGGATCGCGTCCGGTGACCGCCGTGATCTCCGCCGCCAGCAGTCCGAGCAGGAGTCCGTCCTTGTCCGTGGTCCAGACGCCGCCGTCGCGACGGAGGAAGCTCGCTCCCGCGCTCTCCTCGCCGCCGAAACAGCAGCTGCCGTCATACAGTCCGGGCGTGAACCACTTGAATCCCACCGGCACCTCGAGCAGCTCCCGGCCCAAGTCGGCCACGACCCGATCGATGAGCGCGCTCGACACCAGCGTCTTGCCGACCCGCGCCGAGCCGGCCCATCGGGGCCGGTGGGTGAGCAGGTAGCTGATCGCGACGGCAAGGTAGTGATTCGGGTTGAGCAGGCCGGCCGACGGGGTCACGATCCCGTGCCGGTCGGCGTCCGGGTCGTTGCCCCAGGCCACGCTGAATCGATCCTTGAGCCCGACCAGGCCGGCCATGGCCCAGGGACTGGAGCAGTCCATTCGGATTTTGCCATCGTGGTCCACGGGCATGAACCCGAACGTAGGATCGAGCGTTGGGTTCACCACGGTGAGGTCGAGACCGTAGCGCTCGGCGATTCTCGGCCAGTAAGCCAGAGAGGCGCCTCCCAGCGGGTCCACGCCGATCCGGACGCCGGCGGCACGGATCGCCTCGAGGTCGATGGCCTGCGGCAGCGCGGCGACGTAAGGCTCGCCCAGATCCTGCTCGTGCGTGCCTGGAGCCGACCGAGCCCGGGCGATGTCCACCCGCCGGACGCCGGTGTTGCCGCCGGCCATGAGGGCGTTCGCCCGGTCCTGGATCCAGCCGGTGACATCGGTGTCGGCCGGGCCGCCGTTCGTCGGGTTGTACTTGAAGCCGCCGTCCGCCGGGGGGTTGTGCGAGGGCGAGATGACGATCCCGTCGGCGAGGCCGGCGCTCCGCCCGGCGTTGTACGCGAGGATGGCGCGGGACACGGCCGGGGTGGGCGTATAGCCGTCGTCCCGCTCGAGGATCACGGTCACGCCGTTGGCCGCCAGTACCTCGAGCGCCGTCCGCTCCGCGGGACGCGACACGGCGTGCGTGTCCTTCCCCAGGTAGAGCGGCCCCGTAACGCCGCGCGCCTTCCGGTGCTCGGCGATCGCCTGGCTGATCGCCAGAATGTGCGTCTCCGTGAAGCTGCCGTCGATCGGCGTCCCCCGGTGGCCGCTGGTACCGAAGCTCACTCGCTGCGCCGGATTCTCGGGATCGGGGCGGCCTTCGAAATACAGATGCTCGAGCCGCGAGACGTCTATCAGCAGCTCAGGAGGAGCGGGACGCCCGGCGAGGGGATGGGCACTCATCGCAGCCTCATGGACTCGTGTCGCCGAAGGTGCATGCACGCTCCGTATTGGGTGGAATCGATCGGGCGAAACATGCCGAGCCATCGTGGCCGGGACAACCGGGCCCGATGGCCAACCGCGCAACTGGCGGACCCGGACCGCGCGCCACATCTTGGCGTGTGAGGACTGAGCCGCCCGGCTCGGCCTTCGAGCGGAGGAGCCCGTGACCCAACCTGCCAGCGCGAACGCCGCGCCTCCCGGCCGGAAGCCCAGCGACGACGAGCTCGACGTCTTTGGGCTCACGCACGCCGGAAAGGTGCGCAAGAGCAATCAGGACCACTTTCTCATCTGCTCGCTCAAGAAGCAGATGCTGGTTCACCGTACGAGCCTCTCCGACCTGGAGCAGCTGCCGGTGCTCGCCGAGCGGCTCGCGTTCCTGGCCGTCGTGGCCGACGGCGTCGGTGGCAGCGCCGGCGGGGAGACGGCGAGCCGCCTGGCGGTCGAGGTGGTGACTCGCTACGTCGCCCACGGCATGCAGTGCTACTACGCGGCGCAAGCCGCCGGGGACGACGCCTTCCTCAGCTCGCTGCAGGAGGCGGCGACCCGATGCCACGATGAAATCCTGGACCTGGCCGCCCAGCACCCCGAGCTGGACGGCATGGCGACGACGCTCACGCTCTGGCTCGGCGTGTGGCCGCGAGCGTACCTGCTGCAGGTCGGCGACAGCCGGTGCTACGTACTCCGCGGCGGCGAGCTCACGCAGATTTCCCGCGACCAGACGATGGCCCAGGAGCTGATCGATGCCGGGGTGCTGACGCGTGCCGACGCTCCTCGCACCCGCTGGGCGCATACGCTTTCGAGCGCCATCGGCGGTCGCCAGACGGCGCCGATCGTCACCCGCATGGATTCCGAGTGGGGCACGGTGGGACTGCTGTGCAGCGATGGCCTGACGCGGCACGTGTCCGACGAACGGATCCGCGATCGTCTCCAGCAGATGACGTCCGCCCGGCAGGTGTGCGAAGATCTGCTGCAGGACGCCTTGGACGGCGGCGGCACGGACAACATCACGATCCTGGTCGGACGCACGATTCGGACGCACCCCGAGCTCTGATCCCAGCCCACCCCAAGCGAGGTTCCCGATGGACATCCCTGGCGACGCCTCCCCGTCGGTGCGCACCCCGATCCTCATCGGCACCGGGCTTCAGCTCCTCATGGTCATCGCGGGACACTACAGTCCCGCCATCGCCCAGATGTTCGCCGCGGGCGGCATGGGAATCTCGGCCCTGGCCGGGGTACTCGCGGCGCTGGTCAGCCGGCCCGCGTCGCTCGGTTCCGCCGCCACGCGCGGCGCGATCGCGGGTGGCGTGTCGGCATTCGTGGGGATCCTGGTCTCGTTTCTCCTGGGCGACGTGCCCGCTGCCGTGCTCGGCTTCGGCACGGCGAGCTCTGCCGTGACGGGAGCGCTGGGCGGCTTGGTGGGCAAGCTGCTCTCCGCCCGGGCCGCGCAGCGCGCCTGACGCTGTGCCGGTTGACCCAACCTGTGCCGCCAGCTAGACTTCCCGGCTGCCCAGGAGAAGACTCATGTTCGCATTTCTGCTCACGCTGCTCATTCTCGACGCGCTGCTGCTCTCGGTGGTGGTGCTGCTTCAGGCCGGCCAGGGCGGGGGCCTTGCCTCGCTCGGTGGCGGGACGACCGACACGGTGCTCGGCGGCCGCCAGGCCGTAACCCTGTTGACCAAGGCCACGTGGTGGTGCGGCGGCATCTTCCTGGTGCTGGCCCTGGTGCTGTCGCTGGTGCCGCGCGGCGGAAATACGAGCGCGCTCCAGGAGCGGCTGCGCGCGACCACGCCGGCTTCCGCGCCCAGCGCCCCGCTGCCGCTCGGCGGCACGCCGACGCCCGCACCCCAGGGAGCCGCAGGCGCGCCGCCCGCCGGCACGGCCCCAAATGGCGCGGCCTCGCCGGCAAAGGCTCCCTCCGGCGCTCGGCCCGTGGCCAAGACGCCGGCGGCTAAGACCCCCGCACCCTCGACGGCGTCTCCACCGGCCTCGACCCAGCCCAAGAAGTGACGGCGATCCACTGCGGGGTGACCGGATGACCGATCGCCCCGCTTTTGTATTGCTCGAGGATGGGTCCTGGTTCCCCGGAACCACCGCGCGCCCGCTCGACCCGGCGTTCGGTGAGGTGGTGTTCACCACCAACCTGACCGGATACCAGGAGACGTTCACCGACCCGAGCTACCTTGGCCAGATCGTCGTGATGACGGCGCCGATGATCGGGAACTCCGGGGTCAACATCGAGGACATGGAGTCGGCACGGCCGCAGGTGACCGGCGTCGTGGTGCGCGAGCTCAGCCGGCACGCCTCCAACTGGCGGTCCACCCGCACCCTGGATGACTGGCTCAGCGAGGCCGGCGTGCCGGTGCTCGAGGGCATCGATACCCGGCGCCTCACTCGCCACCTGCGGGAGCGCGGCGCGATGCGCGGCGTCGTGGCCGAAGGGCGGCAGCCGAGCCGGGAGCTCACGGCGCAGCTGCTCGCGTCGCCGTCGATGGAGGGGCTGGATCTCGCCTCCCGCGCCAGCGTGCGCGAGCGATGGAGCGAGGGCGAGGGCCCACACGTGGTGGCGTACGACTACGGCATGAAGCGCAACATCGTCCGCATGCTCGCGCGGGCCGGTTGCCGGGTGACCGTGGTACCCGCCGAGACGTCGCCGGCCGAGGTGCGCGCGCTAAACCCTGATGGGCTTTTCCTTTCGAACGGCCCGGGCGACCCCGCGGCTGTGGACTACGCGCTCGACACCCTGCGCGATCTCGCCGGCGGCGGCCTGCCGACATTCGGCATCTGTCTCGGGCATCAGCTGGTGGGGCTCGCCTTCGGCGGGGCCACCGCCAAGCTGCCGTACGGTCACCGTGGCGGGAATCACCCGGTGCGGGATGTGCGCACGGGTCAGGTTCTGATCACAACGCAAAACCATGGCTTTGCGGTGGTTGGCGACGCCGACGGCGTGCCCGGCGCGCCCGCGCTCGAGGTGACGCATCTCAATCTGAACGACGGGACGATCGAGGGTGTGCGGCACCGCGAGCTGCCGCTGTTTGCCGTCCAGTATCACCCCGAAGCCGCCCCCGGGCCGCACGACGCGTTCCCCCACTTCGGCCAGTTCATGGCCTCGATCCGACGTCCGGCCAGCCAACCTCTTGACAGACAACACTTAAGCTCATAGTATCGGCGACAGGAGGGCCCGCCCGCTCCTCTGCCTGTAACCCGTCTGGGGGACGCATGACCAAGGCCGATCTCGTCGAACAGGTGACCGCCTCGATTGCCAAGACCGCGGGTCCCATGATCTCCAAGAAGGACTGCGCCCGGGTCGTGGATGCGTTCCTCGAGGCGGTCAAGGATGCGCTCAAGCAGCAGCACAACATCGAGGTCCGCGGGTTCGGGACCTTCAAGATCCGCCGCCGCAAGACCCGCATGGCGCGTAACCCCCGCACCGGAGATCCGGTCGAGGTGGCCGCGCGGCCGGTGCCCGTGTTCAAGCCCAGCAAGGAGTTGCGGGCGCTGGTGGCGGACGAGGGCGAGCCCGAGGCGGAGGCTGCTCAGGGCTTCTGAGCCCGGGTAGACGGGATGAAGGACACGGGGCTGCTCCGCGCGTATCGCGGAGCCGCCCCGTGTCGTTGTAACTTCAAGTCATGCCTGCCGCCGCCGCTTCGAGCCTCACCGTGCGCGTGCTCCTCTTCGCCAGCTATGCCGAAGGCTTGGGGTTCGAAACGCTCGAGCTCACCTTGCCCGCGCCCGCCACCGTCGGGACGGTGGTGGAGCGCGTGCGGGCGCTCCCCGGTGGCGATCGCCTGCCGCCCAAGCCACTGTGTGCGCGGAACCTGGCGCATTCCGACCCGCGCGAGCCGCTGGCCGAGGGCGACGAGATCGCCATCCTGCCACCGCTCGCAGGCGGCTGACCATGGGGTTCATCAGCGCCATTCCGATCGACCTTCCATCGCTGATTGCCGAGGTGACCTCGCCGGAGCGCGGCGGCGTGGCGTCGTTCCTGGGCCAGGTCCGGAACCACCACGCCGGCCGGGCGGTGACGGGGCTCGAGTATTCCGCGTACGGTCCGATGGCGGAAGCGGAATGCTCCCGGATCGTGGCGGAGGCCGAATCCCGCTGGCCCGTCGCCCTGACGCTCCAGCACCGCGTCGGCTCGCTGGCGATCGGCGACGTGGCCGTGGCGGTGGCGGCCGCCGCCGCGCACCGCGACGAGGCGTTCGCGGCCTGCCGCTACGCGATCGAGGAGGTCAAGCGCCGGGTGCCGGTCTGGAAGCGCGAGCACTATGCGGACGGCACGGTGATGTGGGTCGATCCCACCGCCCAGTTGCAGCACGCCTGATGCCGATCGATCGCCTGGGCCGACCGCTCCGGAATCTCCGGATCAGCGTCACCGACCGGTGCAACATGCGGTGCCAGTACTGCATGCCGGAGGCCGAGTACGTCTGGCTGCCGCGGCAGTCCATCCTCACGTTCGAGGAGATCGACCGCCTCACGGGCGTGTTCGCCGGTCTCGGCGTCCGGAAGCTCCGGCTCACCGGCGGGGAGCCGCTGCTCCGGCATGACCTGCCGGACCTCGTCGGGCTGCTCGGCCGGCACGCGGGCATCGAGGATCTCGCGCTCACCACCAACGGCATCCTGCTCGCGCGCCACGCGGAGGCGCTTCGCGCCGCGGGGCTCAGGCGAGTCACGGTGAGCCTGGATACGCTGCGCCCCGATCGCATGGTCTCGTTTGCGCGGAGCGCGCGTCATGCCGAGGTGCTCGAAGGCATCGACGCGGCGCGCTCGGTAGGCTTCGCCTCGGTGAAGCTCAACGCGGTGGTGATCCGTGAGCACAACGATGACGAAGTGCTCGACCTGCTCGAGTTCGCCCGCGGGCGCGGCATCGAGATCCGGTTCATCGAGTACATGGATGTCGGCGGCGCCACCCACTGGGAGATGGGCCGGGTGGTGAGCCGCCGGGAGATCCTCGACACCGTGGCCGCGGTGCACGGCCCGGTGACGCCGCTCCGCGAAGAGACCTGGGCGCCGGCGGAGCGCTTCCGGCTGCGGGACGGCACCACCTTCGGGGTGATCGCCTCGACGACCGAGCCGTTCTGCCGCACCTGCGACCGGTCGCGCCTTACCGCCGACGGGACGTTTTTCCTCTGCCTGTACGGCGAGCGCGGCCTGGATCTTCGCGAGCTTCTGCGGATCGGCGCCTCCGATGGCGAGATCGCCGACCGCATCGCCGAGACCTGGGTATCACGGTCCGATCGCGGCGCCGAGGAGCGCGCGGCGCTGGCCGACCGCGGCGTGCTTCATCAGATCGAGAGCCTGCGCGCCGATCCCCGGCGCGAGATGCACACGCGCGGCGGCTGATGGCCCTCCACGTCGCGCTGATCCAACCGAGAATCCCCCCCAACACGGGCAACATCGCCCGGCTGTGCGCCGCGACCGACACACCGCTCCATCTCATCGGACCGCTGGGCTTCTCGCTCGACGACCGCGACGTGAGACGCGCCGGACTCGACTACTGGGACAAGACCGATCTCTGGGTCCACCCCGACTGGTACGCGTTCCGCGACGCGATCAGCCGGGATCGCTGCCTCTACTTTTCGGCCAACGCGGACAACGACTACCGCGACGCGCCGTTCCGGGACCGGTGTGTGCTCGTCTTCGGGAGCGAGACCGAGGGCATGCCGCCGCGGATTCTCGAGAAGCATCCTCGCCGCTGCTTCCGCATTCCCATGACCGGTGACGCCCGGAGCCTCAACCTCGCCAACGCGGTGAGCGTGGTGCTCTACGAGGGTCTCCGGCAGCTCGGAACCGTGCTCCCGGCGGGGTTGGAGGCTGGATGGTAAGCGGCTAGTTTCTGCCACGTGAGCCACCTCGGGATGACTCAGTGTGAACACGATGGCGTGAGGCGCCGAGTTTTACTCACCCCCGTAGGCACGAAAGCGACCTGGGCATGCTCGGAACAGTGGCCGTCGTCGGAGCAGGAAACGTGGGCGCCACCGCGGCGCAGCGGCTGGCGGAGAAGAGCCTGGCGCGGTCCGTCGTGATGATCGACGTCGTCGAGGGCGTCCCACAGGGGAAGGCGCTGGACCAGTGGCAGTCGGGACCAATCGAGCGGTTCGATACCCGGGTCGTCGGGAGCAACGCGTACGACGAGGCCGCCGGCGCGGACGTGTTCGTGGTGACCGCCGGCATCGCGCGCAAGCCCGGGATGAGCCGCGACGACCTGGTCAAGACCAACGCCGGCATCGTGCGCTCGGTGGCGAAGGAAATCGCCCGCGTGGCCCCGCGGTCGATCATCATCGTGGTCTCGAATCCGCTCGACGTCATGTGTTACGTGGCCATGAAGGCCAGCGGCTTCCCGCGCGAGCGCGTCATCGGCATGGCCGGCGTGCTCGACACGGCGCGGTACCGGATGTTTCTCGCCGAGGCGCTGGACGTGTCCGTGGAGGACATCCAGGCCATGGTCCTCGGCGGCCATGGCGACACGATGGTGCCGCTGGTCAGCTACACCACCGTGTCGGGCATTCCCGTGAGCCAGCTCATCGCTCCCGACAAGCTCGACGCCATCGTCAACCGGACCCGGAACGGCGGCGCGGAGATCGTCGCATTCCTCAAGACCGGCTCGGCGTACTACGCGCCCAGCGCGGCCGCGGTGCAGATGGTCGAAGCCATCGCCCTCGACAAGCGCCGCATCCTGCCGTGCTCGGCGTGGCTCCAGGGGGAGTTCGGTCTCCGGGACGTGTTCTGCGGCGTGCCCTGCAAGCTGGGGCGGAAGGGCCTCGAGCAAATCCTGGAGATCACGCTCACCGACGCCGAGCGCGCGGAGCTGCTGACGTCGGCGGAGGCGGTGCGCGTGACGCAGGCCGTCGTGGACGCCGCCTGAGGGGCGCGACCGCATGAATCGCGCGCTCGCGCTGTGGCGCAGTTCGGTGGGCAAGAAGGCGGTTATGGCCGCCACCGGCATCATCATGGTGGCCTACCTGATCACGCACGTGGCGGCCAACCTGCTGGTCTTCGAAGGACCGGCGCGGATCAACGCGTACAGCCGGTTTCTCCACGGCACCGGCGGGGCGCTCTGGGCTGCGCGACTGGTGCTGTTCGTCGCCCTGGTGGTCCACATCGTGGCGGCGGTGCAGCTCGCAGCCCGGCGGCGGGCGGCGCGCCCGGTGGGGTACGCGGCAGGGCGCGACTCGCAGGTCGCCACCTTCGCCTCGCGGACCATCCGCTGGGGTGGCGCGCTGATCCTCGCGTTCCTGGTCTACCATATCCTCCACTTCACGCTCGGCACGGTCCACCCCTCGTTCGTCGAAGGCGACCCGTATCACAACGTGGTGGCGGGGTTCGGCAATCCGGTGGTCGTGCTGTTCTACGAGCTCGCGCTGGCCGCGGTCGGGTTGCACCTGCACCACGGCATCTGGAGCAGCGGGCGAAGCCTGGGGGTGAGCGCGCCTTCGCCGCATCCCCTCAAGCGGCAGCTCGCGCTGGTACTGGCCGTGCTGGTCTGGGGCGGGTTCGCCGTCATTCCGATCGCGGTGTATGCGGGGGTGCTGGGGTAAGGGAGCGTCTCAATACCCGAGTGATCCAGAGCCCGTTCGCTGCGCTCAGGGTGACTCAGGCCAAGGTCGGAAACACACTCTACCGGCGATCAGGGGGGCGAGGACTGGACGCCCGAGCAAGCGACCGGTGCAGCGGCGGGGACTCGCATCCAACCGCCAGGATGATGTCGCCGCCGCCCGACAGGAGAGCCAGATGGAGCTGAGATCCAGGGTCCCGGCGGGCCCGATCGAGCAGAAGTGGGACGCGCACCGCTTCGAGATGAAGCTGGTGAACCCGGCCAACAAGCGGAAGTTCACGGTGCTCGTCGTCGGCAGCGGCCTCGGCGGCGCCGCGGCCGCGGCCAGCCTGAGCGAGCTCGGCTACCAGGTGAAGTGCTTCTGCTTTCAGGACTCTCCGCGCCGCGCGCATTCCATCGCCGCGCAGGGCGGCATCAACGCGGCCAAGAACTACCGCAACGACGGCGACAGCGTCTACCGGCTGTTCTACGATACCGTGAAGGGCGGCGACTTCCGCGCGCGCGAGGCGAACGTCTACCGCCTGGCGCAGGTCAGCGTCGACATCATCGACCAGTGCGTCGCCCAGGGCGTGCCGTTCGCGCGCGAGTACGGCGGCTACCTGGCCAATCGCTCGTTCGGCGGCGCCCAGGTCTCGCGCACGTTCTACGCCCGGGGCCAGACCGGGCAACAGCTGCTGCTGGGTGCCTATCAGGCGCTCGAGAAGGAGGTGGCGCGCGGCGGCGTCACCATGTACCCGCGCACCGAGATGCTCGACCTGGTGGTGATCGACGGCCGGGCGCGAGGCATCGTCGTGCGGGACATGGTCACGGGCACGATCGAGAGTCACGTCGGCGACGCGGTGGTGCTGGGGACCGGCGGCTACGGCAACGTGTTCTACCTCTCGACCAACGCCAAGGGCTCGAACGCCACCGCCATCTGGCGCGCGCACAAGCGCGGGGCCGCGTTCGCCAATCCGTGCTACACCCAGATTCACCCCACCTGCATCCCGGTCAGCGGCGAGTACCAGTCGAAGCTCACCCTCATGAGCGAGTCGCTCCGGAACGACGGCCGCGTCTGGGTGCCCAGGCGCGCCGGCGACCAGCGGCCGCCCGGCCAGATCCCCGAGAGCGAGCGCGACTACTACCTCGAGCGCCGGTATCCCAGCTTCGGCAACCTGGCGGCACGCGACGTCACCTCGCGGGCCGCGAAGGCCGTGTGCGACGAGGGGCGCGGCGTCGGCCCCGGCGGGCTCGGCGTCTATCTCGATTTCGCCGACGCCATCGCGCGGCTCGGCGCCTCGACCATCCGGGAGCGCTACGGCAACCTGTTCGAGATGTATGAGCGCATCACCGACGAGAACCCGTATGCCGCACCGATGCGGATCTTTCCGGCCGTGCACTACACCATGGGCGGCCTCTGGGTGGACTACAACCTGATGAGCACGATCCCCGGCCTCCACGTCATCGGCGAGGCCAACTTCTCCGACCACGGCGCCAACCGGCTGGGCGCCAGCGCGCTCATGCAGGGCCTGGCCGACGGCTACTTCATCCTGCCGAGCACGATCGGCGACTACCTGGCGTCGGCCAAGCCCGCGCCGGTGGACGCGACGCATCCGGAGTTTCGCCGGGTCGAGGCGGAGGTGGCCGAGCGGAGCCGGGCGCTGCTCGCGATCCGGGGCAAGCGGACGGTCGACTCGTTCCACCGCGAGCTCGGCCGCATCATGTGGGACAAGTGCGGGATGGCGCGCAACGCCGCAGGACTGCAGGAGGCGCTCGCGCGCATCCCGGAGCTCCGCGAGGAGTTCTGGCGGAACGTGAACGTGCCCGGGCAGCGACGCGGAGCTGAACCAGGCGCTCGAGAAGGCCGGCCGGGTGGCCGACTTCCTCGAGCTGGGCGAGCTCATGTGCCTGGACGCGCTGCACCGGCGAGGAGTCGTGCGGCGGCCACTTCCGCGAGGAGTACCAGACCGAGGACGGCGAGGCGCGGCGCGACGACGAGCGTTCGCCTACGTGGCCGCCTGGGAGTACACCGGCGACCTGGCCGCGCCCAGCGCTCAACAGGAGCCGCTCGACGTTCGAGTACGTGCACCTGGCGCAGCGGAGCTACAAGTGAACGCTCACGCTTCCGACGTCTGGCGCCAGCCGGGCCCGGACGCCGCCGGGCGCATGGTGCGGTACGAGGCGCACGACATCAGCCCGGACATGTCGTTCCTCGAGATGCTCGACGTGGTCAACGAGCGGCTGATGGAGACGGGCGAGACTGCCGTCGCCTTCGACCACGACTGCCGCGAAGGCATCTGCGGCTCGTGCAGCCTCATGATCAACGGCGTCGGCGCACGGCCCGAACGCCGGGCACGGCCACCTGCCAGCTCCACATGCGGAGCTTCGCGGACGGCGACGACGATCCACGTCGAGCCGTGGCGGGCCCGGGCCTTCCCGGTGGTGCGGACCTCGTGGTGGACCGCTGCGCGCTCGACCGGATCATCGCGGCCGGCGGCTACGTCAGCGCGCCCGACCGGCAGCGCGCCGGACGCCAATGCCATCCTCATCGCCAAGGACGCCGTGGACACGGCGATGGACGCGGCGCCAGTGCATCGGCTGCGGCGCCTGCGTCGCGGCCTGCCCCAACGGCTCGGCCTCGCTGTTCACGGCCGCCAAGATCACGCACCTCGGTCTGCTGCCGCAGGGCCAGCCCGAGCGGCTGCACCGCGCGCCGCCGCATGGTCGAGCAGATGGACCTCGAAGGCTTCGGCGGCTGCACCCTGTACGGCGAGTGCCAGGCCGCCTGCCCCAAGCTGATCAGCATCGACACCATCACCCGCATGAACCGCGACTACCTCCGGGCCGCCGTCGCGCCGGTGCGCGCGGCGGCGGCCGAGTCGGACTGACGCGCTCGGGCGCTCGGCGCTGGTCCTCCTGGCGCTGGTGCCTCGCGGGCGACGGCGCGGCGGCGCAGGAGCGGCCCTGGGCGCAGCTCGGGGCGCAGGCGGTCGCCGCCTACGAGCACGCCGACCCGGTGCCGGGCGGCGGCGCGCTGGGCGAGGTCCGGGTGGTGCAGCCGGTGGTGATGCTGCACGCCGGCGCGCTCGGACGGTTCCGGCTCACCGGCGTGCTCAACCTCGAGGGGCTCACGATTCCCGAGGGCGAGCTCGCGCCGGGCAACTGGGGCGAAGGCTTCGTCGACCGGCGGCACCCCCACACCTACCTGCACGAGCTCATCGCTCACCGCCGACGACCTGCTGGGCGCCCACGACGGGTCGGCCGGAGTCTCGCTCAGCGCGGGCAAGGGATTCGCGCCCTTCGGCACCGACGATCCGATGGTCCGCCGTTCGTGCGCTACCCCGTGAACCACCATCTGGCGCAGATCCTTGAGCGGGCGGTCGCCATCGCGGCACTTCGAGCCGGCCGTGTCACCGCCGAGGCCGGCGTGTTCAACGGCGACGAGCCGGAGCGCCCCGGGCAGTGGCCGCGCATCGGCGGGCGGT
>CAVQGA010000013.1:0-310508 GCA_963711915.1 uncultured Gemmatimonadales bacterium | reverse complement strand
GAGGTCACGCACGATCCGCCGCACCAAAGGCAGCGTCCGCTCGGCTTCCTCGAGAGTGAACAGCTTGAAGTCGGGCACTCGTCACCCCCAGACGATTTCGACACCCTCGATCTGTTCCGGATGGCTGATGAACCCGATGACTTGTCCCTCGTCGTCCAGGACCGTGATGGTCGGGCGTAAGTGGGAGTCGCTCGGGTCGAGGTCCAACCGGACTCGATAACCCACGAGCTCGGTGTCACTCTTGGCGACCGGGGACCGCGTGCGCATCAACTCGTCGGCACGCGTGTGCCACGGATGTTTTCCTTCTGCGAGACAGCGCGTCACCAGATCGCGATCGCTGAGCGTCCCGAGAAATCGCCTCGTGCGGTGGTCGTCCACAACGGGGACGACGGAGATGTTCCGCTTCTTGAGCATGATCGCCACCTCGCTCGCCATCGCCCCGGCAACCGCGACGTGAGGATCAGGCACCATCGCTTCAGAGGCTCTCATAGTCGCTCAATTTGCTCCGAACCGTAGAGGGGTCAAGTCCGCGCAGCGGACTCAGCCAGCGCATCGCGCGCGGCGCGGTAACCTTGCTCCGCGTACTCGCGCATGCGATCGACTCTGAACGTAGCGTACCGCTCGATCTCCGGTCGGACGTACGTCAGCGGCGGCCGCGTGGAGTCTTCACGCCACCGAGCCAGTTGTTGCTCGGTGTGGGCCGCCATCAGGATTCCCATCGCCTCATCGTGGGCCTGCAACAGCGCCGGCATGGCCGGCTGCTTGACACCGTCGGCGGGCTCGAACCTGGACCCCACATCCACGGCAATGACCGGCTCACTCCCCATGAGGGCCGCCGCCTCGAGAGGCAGCACGCCTCGGAGGCCACCATCGCCGCAGCGGTGTCCATCGATCACGACTGGAGGGTAATAGAGCGGTAGCGCCGTGGTGGCGAGGAGCACGTCGAGGAGCGGCCAGTCTCTTCCACCGGCGCCAAACAGCAGAAGCTCACCGCTGTCGAGGTCGGTCACCGCTACGGTAAGGGGAATTCTGAGGTCAGCGAAACGGCTCGCGGGCACCAGCAGCCCGATCGCGCGGCGGAGGGGCTCCGGACGAAGCAGGGATCGGGCAAAGAGCCCGCGGAAAAGCGCCAGCGGCTCTCGCGAGATCCCTCGCGAACCGACCTCGGTGAGTCGCGCCAGCAGCTCGTCGCCCGTCGTGCCGCCCGCCAGACCCGCCGCGATCACGGCGCCCATGGACGTCGCCACGAACCGGATTGGTGTAAGGCCGGCCTCGCTGAGCGCGCGCACGGCACCGATATGAGCCGCGGCCTTCGCCCCGCCTCCGCTCAACACGACCGTCACCCCACGCGGGGTCACCGCTTCGGCCGGCTCAAGCGATGTGCTTCTGCCCGGGCGTAGCGGGCCCGCTCCTCTTCGGTTTCAGGAATGAGCCGCGGAACTTGCTTGGGCTTCCCGTCGTCGTTGATCGCCACGAAGACGACATGGGCGGTGTGGGTGTGCCGGCGCTCACCCGTGCTCACCTTCTCGGCATAGACCTCGACGGTGATGTCCATCGAGCGATCTGCCGACGTAGTCCACCGTCGCATTGCATGTGACCAGCGCGCCCACAGGAATCCGCTCGCGGAAATCCACCCGGTCGATGCTCGCCGTCACCGCTGGACCCCCGGCGTGCCGGATAGCCGCCACCGCCGCGGCCTGGTCCACCAGCGCCATCAGGTCGCCTCCGAAGAGGTCGCCGAGGACGTTCTGCATGTGGGGCATGACGAAAGTAGTGATGGAGCCGACGCGAGTAGGACATGGGGCGGGATTCGGGATGCACGGGACCTCAGAAAAAGCGGTGAAAGGTGAACGGTGAACGGGAAATGGAGTGGAGGGCGGGCCCCTTTCACCATTCTCCTTTCACCGTTCTCCGCTCTTCAGTAGTCTACCGGCCTCAGGTAATACTCCCCGATCGCGGTACCGCTCAACATGGCGACGGTGGGGAGCCGTCTCTTCCAGTGTGTCGAGTCGAGTCGCTTGCGCACGAGAGCGGTATCCGCCGCGCTAAAGCCCAGCGTGGCGATTTCCGCGTCGCGATAACCCAGCAGAATCCAGTGGAGGATCGCGTCGGCGCGCGGGTAGGAGATGCCGAAGTCGCCCTCGTCGGTCTGGCCCTCGATGAGATCGGCGCTCGCGGGCTTGGAGACGATCACATCGGGCACACCGAGATGGCGGGCGAGCGCCCACACCTGCGTCTTGAAGAGATCGCCGATCGGATTCACCGGCGGCGAATCGTCGGCGTGCCAGGTGAAGTAACCCAAGCAGTCGCTCCGTCTTGTTGCCGGTACCGAGCGGCAGCGCGCGGTGCGCGGCCGAGAGATCGAACAGCGTGATCATCCGGGTGCGGGCCATGATGTTGCCGAGCCGCCCGGGGTCCGTTCGCCCCGCCGATCTCCGCGGCCAGACCGTCCACCGCGGCGCTGATGTCCACCGTGACCGATCTGAATGCCGAGCGCATCGATCGACGAGCTGCGCGTGGCTCAGGCTCTCCGGGCTCGAGGTCCGGTACGGCATCCGAACACCGAGCACGTTGCCGGAGCCCAGCGCCTCCGCGGCCAGAAATGCCACGAGCGAGCTGTCCACGCCGCCCGAGAGGCCGATGACGACCTTTTCGAACCCGCGCCGCCGACGGACCTCGTCGCGAATGAACTCGACGAGCCAGCGGCGGGTGAGAGCGGCATCGATCGCGAGCGGATCTCCGGCGACGTTCGCGATCGCCCGCATTGCCGCCGGATTGACCGGCGGCCGCGCTGCCGCGGCGCGTTGCCTGGTTCCAGCGTCGCCATCGCCACCATCCGACCGCCGCGCCGCATGGAGGGAGCCGAGGAGATGGGGAAGCCGCATTTCCAGATCGGCCAGCAGGGGCAGATCAACCCGGGCCCGGGTGATCTCCTCGAAATCGAGCGTGGCCGGGATGACCGCCTCCTCGAAAATCGGGCCGCTGGCGATGATGTCGCCCCTGGGGTTCGAAACGATCGAGCCGCCTGGAAAGGCCTTGCCCCCCTCGAAGCCCACGAGCTGAGAGAGGGCGACGAAGACGCCGTGCTCCCCGGCGATGTCCTGGATGATCCGTCCCCACCGGGCCAGGCTGGTCGGCCGGCCGGCGGTGTCGTCGGTGGTCACGACACCGCGCGCCGGACTCGCGCTGGGAATGATGATGAGCTGAGCGCCGCCGAGCGCCGCCAGCATCGGCGTGAACGAGTGCCACGCATCCTCGCAGATCAGAATCGCGGCACGTCCCCAGCTCGTGTCGAACGCCTGCACGCTCCGTCCCGCTTCCACGAAGCGTTCCTCATCGAAGACGCCGTAGGTCGGAAGGAACACCTTGCGGTGCACGTGACGGATGCCGGCGTCCGGTCCGCCGAGCGTGGCGTACAGGCCGGAGTTGTAGAGCCGGTTCCGATGGATCTCGTAGAATCCGAGGGCAACGTCGAGTGGCGGCGCCTTGGCGTCGGCATGCTGGCGGGACAGGTCGTCGAACAACCGTTCGGCCGGGAGAGCGAGATCGCGAACACCGCCCTCCAGGAAGTAGCCTGTAAGAGCGGTTTCGGGCGCGACGAGGAGCTCGGGCGGCTCCGACCATGCCGCGACTTCGCGAAAGATCGCGCCGAGCTTGCACAGGTTCTCGTCGTAGGCGCCCTTACGGGGCCGCATCTGGGCGATAGCGAGGCGAAGCACGAGCGAAATGTATACTTTATGACATGCTCTGGTATATCGCTGCCGGGAGCACCATCGGTAGGGCAACCCGATCATGACGACGCCAGTTGAAGCGCTCGGGGGGTCGTCAACGCCTGCCTGCTAACCCCGAATGTCGTCACCGGCGGGCAGCCTTCTGCGTCGAATCTTGCTGCGTTGGGCGCGATGGGCGGGGCTATCGTCCTCGACCTGCGCGACCCGATGGAGCCCCGCCCTCTCGACGAGCCGCAGTCCGCGAAAGCCGCCGGCCTCGAGTACGTCAACATCCCGGTCACTCCCGCAACACACGACGACGCCGACCCTCGAGAGAAGTGCTCGGCGTATTGCGCCGGGCCGGAACTCGGACGGTCTTCGTGCACTGCGGCAGCGGCAATCGAGTGGGCGGCGCGTTGATTCCGTGGCTGATTCTCGACCTCGGCTTCAACGAAGAAGACGCGGTCAATCAGGCCATGAGGGTGGGATTGCGGAGCGCGGAGCTCATGGAGTGGGGTCTCGACTACGCTCGCAGAAACCAGCCGGCCGCTGGACCGTAGGAATCGGGACATCACCTCCCGGAGTTTATGCCATGGTCAGGCCGGAAGCCTGAGAGTCGAGATCTGGTGAAAGAAAATCCCCCGGAGTTATCCGGGGGGATTTTTCCATTTAGTGACGACCGTTAGTGACGACGGCCGCCGCCACTCGACATCCCTGACCACCGCCCCCGCCGCCGCCGCCCCCACCACTCCAGCCTCCACCCGACCGACCCGACGGAGCCTCGGAGCGCCCACCGCCGCCACTGCCACCACCGCCTCCACGGTCGCCACCGCGATCCACCGACGGCGGCGGGGCCTGGCGGGGCGGTGGCCTGACGGGACGGCTCTTCACTCCGACGCGACTCGATCTGAGGCTGCCGATCTTGGCTTACCGGTGCACGCTCGATATTCGGGCGATCGACGTCGGCTCGCCGCGGGGTGACGTCCCTCGGTGTCTCGGTCCGCCGGGGCGTCGCGTCTATGGGCCAGCCGTCAGCCCGGCGAGCCGTGACGTCGCTCGTATTTTCGCTGCGACGGGGGCTGACGTCCTGCGGCCAGCTCTCCTGGCGTGCTCGTGGATTTGCGGGCCGCCGTCCGTCAGCCTCTCCTCCGGATCGACGCGCTTCCGCCTCACGACCCTGCGGAGTGCGACGATCGCCATCCCTGACCGCCCGGCCCGGGTTGTCTCGCAGAACCGGCGCAGACTCGACCCGCCGGGCATCGCGACCCGCTGGTGCCGCCGGCTGTCCAACTACTTCGCGTGGCTCATTCGTCGTCAACCGGCGCGCCGGGCTGGAGGTCCCCTGCTGGATGACTCGCGACCGTGGCGGAAGGTAGACCGTATTGATCAGTCGTGAGCCGGCAAAGCCTCGACCACCGTAGCCTGCCAGCGTCCCGCCGGCACCACGGAAGCGATACGGCGTGTAGGGGCCGTAGGTATTGGGACCATAGTAGTGGTTACGCGGCGAGTTGTAATAGCCGTAGTACCGGTTGTACGGGAACGTGTTGTACGGATAGTAAACCCGCGGGTAGTAATAGTACGGCGTGTAGAAGGCCGGGTAATAGTACGGGTCGTAGAAGAACGGGTCGTAGAATGGATCGTAGGAGTACGGGCGATACGGCCGTCCGAAAAAGATGCCGAACGTGAAGCCCGAGTGATAGCGATAGCCGCAGCTGAAGCAGCTATCGTAGTATCCCGAGTATCCGGAGTAATATGGGGTCGAGTAAGACGGCGAGGAGTAGTAATCGGAGTACGCCACTTGATCGAGCACATCGTACGTCAGAATGTCGTAATCGAAATCATCCTGCGACATCCGCCGCACGAGGTCGTTCAATTCGCTTTCCGGCTGGGCGGACAACCGCTGGGGAGCGAGTGCGCGGTAGTCCCAATGATCACCAAGCACGTAGCCATCGAATTTGAAAGGATCCGACGAGACCGCCGCGTACACCGTGCCCTGCCCCGTCCTCGAGTCGGCAGTGAATGCCTCTCGGCCACCGCGGCCCCGGATCTCATACTTTCGGCCGCCGCGAACGAAATCGTCATCCCTCGGATCGATCGGGAAGAGCACTCGAACGTGTCCCTCGGTGTCCACGTGGAGAACGAGCAGGTAGCCATCGTCCCGCGTGCGGACCTGAACCTTGGCCCGATCGCCGGGGAGAAAGCGTCTGTCGTCACTGATCCAGAGTTGGACTGCGGGGTCGTCCGTCTGCGTGGGGTCAGCCGCCGAATCGGCGGGCACCCCTGCGAGGGCGAAGGAGAGGAGGAGACTGGAGATCATAGCGCCTCCCGGCGAGACAGCGGTTACGGCCTGAAACATCATGTAAGGCACGGAGTTGCGATCTTAAGTACGCGTTCGAGACACAGCGAACACCATGCCATCAATTCACCTACTATAGAATACAACGACTTACATCATCGCGTTGGCAGCCATTGTCCTCTCTGGGCTACGGCTTGCTCGTTTCCTGTCCTCCGTTCCAGCGGTGCCAGTACATTCGCATCTCGGTAATGAGTCCCGCATCGGTTTCGCAGAAGATGGCACCGCGGGCGTCCACCCACTCTCCCGTCCGCCGGCGGCGGAAGACCGCCTTGAACTCGGTTGAGAACCAGGGCCCGGCGGCGTAAATCTCACCCGAGGTAACCGTGATCTCGGACTGGCTGTACGGGACCTCGAGCCAGTACCGTCTGATCGCTTCCGTTCCCCGCAGCGCCTCGGAGAAGGGTGTCTCGACGAACACTGCTCCGGGAGCGTAGACCGACATCAACACATCCACGTCGGGCCTGGCCCACCCTTTTTCGAAGGTGTCGATGAGGCCACGCCCCAAGGCACGAGTGTCGTCCTCGCTTGCCATAAGAATCAACATACAACCGAGCCTCAGGTTCCGCGTCGCGGCGGCGCTCTGTTGCACGCTGCTACCGACCCTGCGGGATCTCCGCTCAGCAGAGCCCGGCCGAGGGCGCCTTGGCCGTTGCTCGCGCCGGCCGCTTCGACTCCGCGCTCGCTCTCCTTTCCCGCGCCCGAGCGACCGACCCGGAGAACTCGGATCTTCAGCTTGCCGAAGCGCGAGTGCTCGGCTGGGCAGGGAGACAGGGCGAGGCAATCGCCAAGTACGACAGTCTCCTTAAGCGCAACCCGAAGAATGCCGACGCCATGGTGGGTCTCGGATACGTGTACCACTGGCAGGGTCGGGAGGGCGAAGCCAGACGGCAGGCCGACTTGGCTCTGGGACTGGATTCGACCAGCAGCGACGCATTGGAGCTGAGACGGGCGATCAGGCGCGTCACGCAAGGCTCACTCGAAGTCTCGGCGAATTGGAACAACGATTCGGACAGGAATACCAACTTCCTGGAGACGTTGTCCTTCACTTCTCCGATTGCCGGCGGCCTTCGCTTTCTCGCTAATGCCACAGGATTGGAGGCATCGGACCCCCTTCGTGACGCGACGCGAGTCGGCGGTGAAGGCGGGTTGGCGTGGTCGATCGGCCGGCTCACAGCCTCCGCACTCGCCGGAGCCCGCCGCCTCGATCCGGAGATTGGCCCTTCCCGAACTGAGGCGACTTACAGGGGAAGCGTGAGTCTGCGCCCGAGCCCGAGGTTTGGCATCGGCGCCGGCTATGCGCGCTACCCTTACGATGACATCGCGTCGCTCTTCGAGCGCGACCTCACCATCGAATCACTGGAGGCAGGGTTCGATGCACATTCAGCAAGCGGACTCCTGGTGACGGGCGGGGGTGGTGGACTCTGGCTGAGTGACGGAAACCGGCGTCTGGATGCTCACGCGACGGTACTGCAGGAGATCGGACGACATCTCGCTATTGGCGCGAGCGGTCGTGCTCTGGGGTATCGGGAGGTTGGCGTAGGCTATTTCTCCCCGAACCGCTTTCACCTGTTGGAGGGAAACGCGTCGGCTCGAATCGGGAACGACCGTTGGGATGGGCGACTGAGCGGTGGACTCGGTGCGCAGCAGGTCGGTCGGGGCGGTGATACCCAGACGGAATGGCACGTCGAGGGTCGCCTCGGCAAGAATTGGGGTGAAGGCAACCGAATCGAAGCGTTTGGCGGGGTGACCAACAGCGCGGTCAGCTCGACTACCGGAGCGTTCCGTTACCGCAATGCCGGCGTGCTGGTCCGACTGGGAATCTGAGTCTCCGGCCGGCTAGTGTCTCACATACGTCTCGAAGAATCCTGTCCCCGAATCCGCAACCGCCTTTCCATCCACCCGACCCGACAGGTGAAAGCTCCCGCGCATCTGAAGGAAGGCCCGCCGCACTCCGCCGATCTGCATCCCGGTCGCGAGAGCGTCCGCGACGCCGACCTCCAGGCGGACCGTATCCGCCAGGCGGCTGGCGACGAGATCGAACCTCTCCGGCGCCCGGGCTCCGGGCAGGCCCGCCACCGGTCGTGAGCCTCGATAGTTCACGGAGCTGAAGCGGAGAATCTGCTGAACGCCGAGCGAATCGACGAGTGTGAGGAAGAGCGGCGAGCCTGCGCTCTCGCCCTGATAGATCCCTCCGTAGAGAATGCTGCTCCGGCTCCCCCGGCCAGCGCCCCACTCCCAGGTGACATCGCGCCAGACTCCCCAATTGTGGTCGTGATAGGCGGCGGCGTCCCGCACGTGAGCACATCGGCCGCCGACGCAGAGCGTGCCGGTCGCCGAGGCGGCAAGAGCCGGAACGACATAACCCGAGACAAGCTCTTCGTCACTCAACTCGACCGCGGGAAAGTACCGATTGGGCACGGGACGAACGGTCAGATCGATTTTCGCCTCGCCGGCCTCGCCGCGGGCCACGGCTCGGAGAGCATAGACCCCATCGCGTTGGCGAACTCGGCTCGCTCCGATCGTGAGGTCGGCGCTGCTAGTGTCGAACATGGTAGGACTACTCGGCGCGTCGGAGGTGAAGCGCTCGTAGTGTCCATCCGGGCGCCGATGCGTCAGCATCACGCGCCCTCCCCAGCGCCCGTCGGGGACTGCGCCCCCGACGAGATATGTGACGTACCACCATTCTTCAGGGCCGGTGACGACGTTGTAGTACTGCCACTCGGCCCAGCTCGAATCCGCGCGGCGAGGAATGTGAAAGCGATCGAGCTCGTCATAAAGGCGCTGTGACGATGGCGCGATGTAATCGGAGTCGGCGCGCGAGTCCCTCCAGGTGCCGCGCAGTACGTCCAGGCCGGCACCGACTGCACCGGCCCGGCTCGGTATCTCGCCGCCAGCTCGCACTGCCGTCGGCCGACACGCCGGGCCGCTCTTGCAGAGGTAGACAAGCTTCCCCTCGAGAGCCGGAGAGACAGTACGAACCAGGTCCGCACGACGGTCGCCACCGAGCACCTGGCGAGTCAGAAAGCGCGCACGGTCGATGGTGAAGAACATTCCGCCGGCGCCTCCGGTCCGCATCGCATCGATATCGATCCCCTGCGGCAGAATCGTCACTTCCCCGCCGCCGATCAGGGACACGTCCCGGGACTGGTCGAGCATCGCCTCTCCGACCGAGAGCAGCACCACCATCACGCCCACGCCAAGCGAGAAGCCGAAGAGCAGGAAGAGTGACCTGATCTTCCGGACCCACAGGTGTCGGAACGCGAGGGTGAGCAGCATCAGTCGCAGATCGTGCCGTCGAGCATGTGGACCACCCGGCCTGCTTCGGCCGCGAGGCGGTCGTCATGGGTGACGACGATCGAGCGTGGTTCCGTCGGCGTTGAGACGGCGGAAGAGGTCGAGGATCTCGCGCCCGGTAGCGGCATCGAGCTCGCCGGTGGGCTCGTCGGCCAGAAGGATCACGGGACGGTTGGCGAGCGCCCTGGCGATGGCGACCCGCTGCATCTCTCCGCCGGAGAGTTGGGTGGCACGATGATGCGCGCGACGTGGCGAGACCGACGTACGCCAACAGCTCCTCGGCACGCGACGCGTCGTTCGGAGGGAGTGACGCCGGCTTCTGCCATCGGCAACTCGACGTTTTCCCGAACCGTCAGCACCGGAAGCAGGTGAAATCGCTGGAAAATGAAGCCGAGACGGGGAGGCGGAGTCGCGTGAGCTCCCGGTCGGACAATGGGTCCAGCCGCATACGCCGAGCAGCTCGATGGTACCGCTCGAGGGCGTGTCGATCCCGCCGATGAGCTGGAGGAGGGTGGACTTGCCGCTGCCGGATGGGCCCACGATCGCGACGTACTCACCCGCGTTCGACGCGCGAGGGAGGCACCGCGAAGGGCGTGCACCGTCCCGGCGTCCATCGGGTAGTCCTTGCGGAGGTCGGTGGCGACGAGCAGTGGAGAGCTCACGTCGCTTCCGAGCGCAGCGTCGCGGCGATCGGCGCGCGTGCGGCGAGCCATGCAGGATAGGCACCCGCAATCATCCCGGTCACCAGCAGGATCACGCCGGCGCTGGCCAGCGCCTCGGCGCGCGGCACGAAGAACGAGAAGGCCGCCGGCAGTCCGGGGAAGCTGGTGAGGATGGCGTCGAGATAGCGCGCGCCGGCCAAGCCCAAGCGCGATGCCGAGCGCCGCGCCGGCAACCGTGAGCGCGGAGCCCTCGGCCAGCACCTGTCGCACGACGGTCGCGCGACTCACGCCGATGGCTCGTAGCGTGGCGATCTCACCCAGCGCGCTCGCTTACCGCGATCGTCAGGATCGTGGCGACGAGCAGCACCGTCACGATGAGGCTCATCGTGCCGAGGATGTACGAAAGCTGGCGGAAATACACCAGTCGTTTGCGGAACTGGATGACCAGATCGGCCACGCTGTTTACCTCGAGACGGGGGTACTGCCGCGGAGTCTCTGCGCGACCGCGCCGACGGCGCTGTCCGATCGAACCTTTACGACCAGCAGCGAGACGCGATCGTCGCCCGTCTGGCCGGCCAGGCGCTGCATGACGGGGAGGACGGCGCCGACCGACGCCTGTCCCCGTGCATCGTAGAGCCAGCGGACGATTCCGCGCACCATCAGCCGCCGGCCGGGCCGCGCGGCGATGGCCTGCGGATCGAGCCTGCCCACCAGCGTGACGGTGTCTCCGACCGAGGCACGCAGCAGCGTCTGGCGCGCCGCGGCGCTCACAAGCACGCCGGCGGTGTCGGCCGGTCCGAGATCGGCTGCCGCCGATGACCTGGTAGAGCCCCTGCGCCTCGGGCTCGATACCGTAGCCGAAGAGCGTAACCAGTGAGTCCGCGACCGCGGCCGAACAGCGGCGTGCCCAGCACGGCTCCCGCCAACTCGACGTCGGGATCGCTGCGGATGCCCTCGAGGAGCCGCGTAGCGCCCGGCATCGACGCCTCGGTGTCGAAGGGGAGCGTCCCCTTCGGCGTGATCCGAATCTGGAATCCGCGGCCGAGCAGCAGCTCGGCGAACGACTTGTCGATGCCGCCGCTCAGCATCACCATGTCGAGGAGCATCGCCGCGGCGACGGCGATGCCGAGAACCGAGAGCACCGTGCGGAGCCGGTGGCGGCCGAGGCTTCGCACGCCCCATCCGAGCCCGTTCATCCCCGTCCCCAGAGCACCATCGGGCGGGTGCGGACGAGACGCGCCGCGGCCGCTGCGCCGGCGAGGAGGCCGAGCACCAGTGAGAGTGCGACGCTGAAGGCGACGATTTCGGGAGTGATGATCGAGAAGGTGAGCGCCGTGTCGAAGAAGCGGCGATAGTAGGCGTTGGTGGCCGCGCCGGCGAGCACGGCGAACACCGCGCCGGCCGCCGAGCCCGCGACCGCCACGAGTGCGGCTTCGAGAACCAGCGCGCCGAAGATGGTTCGCCGCCGCACGCCGATGAACCGCATCACGGCCGCGTCCATCCGGCGCTCCTCGACCTTGAGCAGCATGATGCAGAGCAGAAACACGGCGCTCGCGACGATCGAAATGACGGCGATGGCGCGATGAAACCGGCTCACGACGCGGAAGGTCTGCGACGAGCCGGACGCGATGGCACGGGAGGAGAACGCCTGGTATCCGAGGGCGCTGCGGTTGAGAATCGCGGCGGCGGAGTCGGGCGGAGACGCCAGGCTGGAGCGCGACGCCGAAACGGTCGACCCTGTCCGGCGTGCCGAGAGCGCGGCGAGATCCGGGAGATGCATCCTGATCCGCCGCATGGGGCGGGAGATATCGGCGGGATCGGGGCGCGGCTCAAAAACCGCGGCAATCGTGGCGACCACGCGCAGCGAATCGGGAGTCGCGCCCAATCCGAACGGTGTCACCGACGGAAAGACCGAGCTGGGTGGCCAGCCTCCGCTCCAGCGCGATGCCAGGCACCTGAGCGGGCGTCTGAATCAGCAGGCAGATGAGCAGACTGATCATACGACAAAGCTATCAGCTATCGGCTATCGGACTATCGGAGCTATCAGAGGCTGACCAGCTAGTGCAGCTGATGCAGCCGATAGCTGATAGCCGATAGCCGATAGCCTACTTGAACGGATGCTCGAAGCTCAGATAGAGGAAAAGTGCGTCCGGGCCCGCCCCCTCGTCGAGCCCGATCGTGTACGCGACACCGGGCACGATTTGAAGACCGCTGTCGAAATTGAAGGCCCAGCGAACGCCGGGATTGAGGACGACGCTCTCCTCGTCGCCGCCGGTATAGAGGGTCTCGAGCAGCAGATTGAAGGAAGGACGGGCCAACCAGATGGCGCTGGCACCGAGGAAGGGACTCGGCTTGGCGCCAGGTGAGAGAGTCAAACCGGCGTTCCAGTGGGCCGCGAGGACGGACTGGGGAACCCAGCTGAAGGGAAGATTCGGCTGCACCGATGTGCCGCCGGCCCCGCGACCATGGTCCTCGCTTCCGGTGGGGAGGAGCACGGTGAACCTCGGAGAGGCATGCACCATGGCATTGTCTTCACCACCCAGCACTTGGTATCGAAAATTGAGGGCGATGTCGCCGATTCCCGTCCCGAGCCCTTCATCGTGCAACACCGGAACGGTGTAGCTGAGCTGATACAACTCGCTCACGAGCGGCCATTCCTGAGTGAACGAATAGGCCCAGGAAGCGCCGCCGTTCTCCCGCGAAAACGTATTGATGTGCTGGACGACGCCCGGCTCCTGGTTATACGCCTCCTCGATGAGGAAGCTGTTGTCGGAGATGGGCGAGGAGGACTGAGCGAATAGAAAGCGAGAAGGGAGAAAAGAGAAGGGAGAACGGGAAAAGAGATTGGCCGAGCCCCTTCTCTCTTCTCCCTTCTCCCTTCTCCCTTTTCATGCCATCCATTGCCTGAAGGTCCCGATGAGGAGCCAGGCATTGAGCCCCATGATCACCGCGGCCACGAGCCACGCAGTACCGGCCAAGCAGCTTCCCATTCACGAACTCTCCCATCTTCGTGCGCTGGCTCGTGAAGTACACGAGCGGAACCACCGCAAAGGAGAGCTGCAGGCTCAGGATCACCTGGCTCAGAATGAGGAGGCTCCCGGCGCCCTTCTCGCCATACATCGCGGTCACGATCACCGCGGGTATGATCGCGATCAGACGGGTGATGAGGCGCCTGAGCCAGGCCGGCAGCCGGATGTTGAGGAACCCTTCCATCACGATCTGTCCGGCAAGCGTGCCGGTGATCGTCGAGTTCTGACCCGACGCCAGCAGCGCGACGGCGAACAACGTGCTCGCAAGAGTGGTCCCGAGCAGCGGCGACAGCAGTCGATAGGCGTCGCCGATGTCGGCGACCTCCTGATGCCCGGACTGGTTGAATGTGGCCGCCGCCAGGATCAGAATTGCCGCGTTGATGAAGAAGGCGAAGAGCAGCGCCAGCGGTCGAATCGAGCGTAGCGAAGCGGATCGCCTCGCGCTTCGACGCCGGGTCGGGAAGCACCTTTCTCGTCTGCACGATGGACGAGTGCAGGTAGAGATTGTGCGGCATGACGGTGGCGCCCAGAATGCCGATCGCGATGTAGAGCATGGCGGGGTTGGTGACCACCTCGGTGCGCGGGATCAGCCCCTTCAGGACGTCGGCCATCACCGGCTGCGCCATGACCAGCTCGACGGCGAAGCACGCGCCGATGGTGGCCACCAGCGCGATGACGAATGCCTCGAGATACCGGAACCCCTTGTTCTGCAGCAGCAGGATCAACAGCACGTCGAACGCGGTGAGGCACACGCCCCAGATGAGCGGGATGCCGAAGAGCAGATTGAGCGCGATGGCGCTGCCGATCACCTCGGCCAGGTCACATGCCGCGATGGCGATCTCGCACAACACCCACAAGACGAAACTCACCGGGCGGGAATAGTGGTCGCGGCACGCCTGCGCCAGGTCCCGCCCGGTGACGATGCCGAGCTTGAGGGCGAGCGCCTGCAGCAGAATCGCCATCAGGTTGGAAAGCAGGATCACGCTGAGCAGCACGTACCCGAACCGCGCGCCGCCTGCCAGGTCGGTGGCCCAATTTCCCGGATCCATGTAGCCAACGGCGACCATGTATCCCGGGCCGGCGAAGGCGAGTGCCTTGCGCCAGAACGAGACCCCACGCGGCACGGCGACCGAGTGGTGAGACTCGGGCAGACTCGGCATGGTGCGCGGATAGCGCCATCCTCCGAGGCTCTCGACAGGAGGAGTGGATGCGGCGCTCACCGGCGAACTCCGACGGCGCAGAGAAGCACCAGCGCCAGGGCCTGACCGATGACCTGGATCTCACCGCGTGTCTCGATGGTGAGAGGACCGCCGAACGGCTGCCGCTCGAGTACCGTCAGCATTGCACCAGGCTTGAGGCCCAGCGAGGCGAGGTAGCGGAGGCGCTCGGCATCATTCTCCGCCACGCGCACGATCTCCGCGGTGTCGCCTGCCTCGAGAACGGCGAGGGGTGTCGTGGCCGGCTCCTCGATGGCGCCATCGGCCGTGGGGATGGGATCGCCATGAGGGTCCACGCTCGGATGTCCCAGCGCGGCGGCCATACGCTCGACCAGCGTGTCGGACACGGCATGCTCCAGCCGCTCCGCTTCCGAGTGTACGGTGTCCCACGAATAGCCCAGGAACTCGACGAGATAGGATTCGATGAGCCGATGCCTCCGCACCATGCGGAGGGCAACGCGGCGCCCCTCAGGGGTGAGCTGCACCCCTTTGTACGGTAAATGCTCGAGGAGGCCAAGCTCCGACAGCCGCTTCACCATCCCGCTGACCGACGGGGCCGAGAGCTCGAGCAGCTTTGCGATCTCACTCGTGGATGCGGGCCGTCCCTCTGGCGAAAGTCGATATATGGCTTTGAGATAGTCCTCGACCGAACGAGTCAGAGTATCTGCGGCATTGATCGTCTGAGTCATACCTTGGGCTGGTTTAGGGTCGCCTAAAAATGCGATAAGA
Source organism: uncultured Gemmatimonadales bacterium (assembly GCA_963711915.1). Classification (GTDB taxonomy): domain Bacteria; phylum Gemmatimonadota; class Gemmatimonadetes; order Gemmatimonadales; family GWC2-71-9; genus CAVVWJ01. The sequence continues at coordinate 295,511 of CAVQGA010000013.1, read as the reverse complement.
CGGCCCTAAAGTCAAGATTCCGTGCGGCGAAACTCCTCCAATAGGTCACTCAGGATTCGTTCCGTCATACCCCAGACGAACGCGTCCTCCAGATGGTATGCGGGAAACTCCCGAGTCTCTCCCCGGATCTCCAATTCCACTGGTCGGTAGGTCTCACGGCGTAGTAGATGGTCAACCGGAATCCACGTCGCGGCCGAGACTTCCGGATTGAGTCTCATTTGGGGGGTGGTCGGGAGCAGGAAAACGAAGGGACGGACGGCGACTGGGGGCAGGACCGGCGTTCTCGGGATCACATCGCCCAACCGTCCGGCGAGCTGATCGCGCTGGAGCCGCAAGCCGACCTCCTCGAGCACTTCGCGAATCGCCGTATCGACGAGATCGACATCGCTTGCGTCGCGACGGCCTCCGGGCAATGCCATGTGTCCGGACCATGGATCTCCTGGACGATCGGCGCGACGAATCAGAAGGAGGGAATCCGGGGATGGAACCAGGACGAGCGCTACCGCCGCCCAGAGTAGTTCGGGATCGGGGTCATCGGCGGTTGGTGGGCGCGCCGAGAGGCGCTCCCTGAGCTGTTGAAGGCGAGGATTCAGTGGTTGTGCGAGTGGCAGCTACCGCCGCAGCATCCGCCGCTCGGGGGCGGGCCAAGCCGACTCAGGTCGGCGGGCTTCCCGGCTGAGGCGGGCCGCGCAGTGAGTGACATGAGCCGTTCGAGTTTCCGGCTGTCGCACTCCGGGCACGCAACGGCCGCATCACCTCGAACGAGGCGCTCGAAGGTGGCATCGCAGGAAGAGCATCGATACGTGTAGATGGGCATGGGAGGAGATTAGCGCGCCTGCGCCGCCTTTTCCAGGCGCGTCCTCAGGCGAGTCCGGTGAGACGGGCACTGACGTCCCAGAGCTTCCGCGCCGCGGCCTCGTCGTAGGATGCCGGCCGAAGAGCGGCCTTCCTGCCGATTGACGAAGTACCCTCCCGAAATTCCCTCCACCTCGGGTGAAGCGGCGAGGTAGATGCTCGTCTCCGCCCCACGCTCCGGGTTGCCGCCGAAGTTCCGCTCGGGGCTGGCACCGGTCAGCGGCACGTCGAGGTAGTCGGCGAGCAACCTGGTCGCGATGACACCGGGATGAACCGCATTGACCGAGACTCCCGTCCCTTCCAACCTGCGCGCGAGCTCGTGGGTGAAGAGAATGTTGGCGAGCTTGGTCATGCTGTAGACCCGGATGGGATCGTACCGCCGCTCGCTCTGCAGCGCATCGAAGTCGATGCGGCCTCCCTGATGAGCCCCCGATGAAACATTCACGATCCGCGCTGGCGCGCCTGCCTTGAGCGCGTCGAGCAGCAGATTCGTGAGCAGGAAATAGGCAAGGTGATTGACCGCGAGCTGCATCTCGTGGCCGTCCACCGATACTTGCCGCGTGCGCAGTAGAATGCCGGCGTTGTTGATCAGCACGTGGAGTCGCGGGTGTGTCCGCGTGACTTCGGTGGCCGCCGAGTGGATCGAGGCCTGCGATGCGAGATCGCACAACACCACTTCGGGCGGGTGTCCCCCGGACTTCGTGATGCTCTCTGCCACTTCCGCCCCAACCTCAAGGCGTCGACAAAGCAGGACCAGGGATGCGCCGAGCGCCGCGAGACCCTCCGCCGTGGCACGGCCGATTCCGCGCGTCGCGCCGGTAACGACGCAGACGCGCCCGGTGAGATCGGACAGAGCGGGCTCGCTCTTCATTACCCGAGCTCTCTCGCAAGGAACGCAAGTGTGGCGTCGAAGACCCGGTCGAGGGCCGGATTGCTCCCGTTCCACGGATGCATCGCCCCGAACGTGTGCCCGGCGCCTTCGATGATGAGCACTTCGGTTCGGGGGCCGCCGGCGACTTCGGCCAACCGGTTTGCCTCGGCGATGCTGACCGCCTCGTCCTCCGCCCCGTGCACGAGCAGCCATGGCACTGCGATCCTCGCCGCGGCCGCCTGGATGTCGAGATCGGCGGCGTGTTGCTCGATGTCATCGAGGACGTCGGTGTATAACGGAAGCACCTCTCCCGTTCGCGCGTTGCGGACCTCCTGGACACCGGTGCGGCGCCAGCGCTCTCGTTCCGGTTGACGCCACCGTTCTACCGTGGAGATGGCGGACCAGGTGGCGAGCGCACGCACTCGCGAGTCGCGCACGGTGTGGAGGAGGGACGATGCCGCCACCCCGTGAATGACCCACGAGTCCGAGCGACGACGGGATCGCGACCCCCAGGTCGCCTCGATACAACGCGGCAATCACCCGCCCCAGGTCCTCCAGCTCCGCGGAAAAGGTGTTGTGACCGAAGCGCTCCGGGAACGCGAAGCTGCCCGAGTCGTCTACTCCACTCCCACTCAGATTGAGCGAGACCGCGGTTACCCCGGCCCGCGCGAGGCGCTCGGCGAAAGGCGGCCACATTCCCCAATCCTTGAATCCCTTGAATCCGTGGACGGTGACGACGGCGGCCCTGGGAGCGTCGCGACCTCCGGCTCTGACATCGACGTTGATGTCTCCGAGAACGCCGGGAACGATGTGTCGGGTAAGGGTGGGTGTAGCCATGGTTCAACCTAGCGCTTCACGCGACTGCCGGCTCGAGGAGCTCGATGGTGCCCTCGCCGGCGTCGAAGCGCGCACGGACGCCGAGTGGCAGTGTCCACTGCGCATCGATGTGACCGAAGGGGAGTCCCAGAGCGACAGGAATCCCGAGTGGTGAGAGATATTGGGTCAGCAGCTCGTCGAAACCAAAGGCGCCGCCTTCGGTGGTTCGTTTGAGCTCCGTGAAACGCCCGATCGCTACACCAGCCAGATGGGAAAGGGCGCCTACCGCCCGCAGGTGAGCGAACATCCGATCTATACGGTAGAGATCCTCGTTCACGTCCTCCAGCAGCGAGGATGCTGCCGTCGAGGTCGGGGAACCAGGGCGTCCCGATGAGGCACTGAAGCAGAGTCAGGTTGCCGCCGGCAAGTCTCCCTCGGCCACGCCGTCCTGAAGAGTGATGACTCGAGGTTCTCGCGCCACCAGTACTTCCACTGGGAGATGGAATCGCCTCGAGGACGCCGGCGGGTTCGGCGCACGTCAGCACGCGCTCGAAGTGCAGCCGACTGAACGGCGGCATCGGACTTCGCGCCACGGGGGCGTGGAACGCGACGACGCCGGCCTTCTTGGGTGACCCCAGCCAATAAGGCGGTGATGTCCGAGAAGCCGATTACGGGCTTTGGCCGGCGTGCCAGAGCGCCGAAATCCACGGCGTCAATGATTCGAGTCACGCCAAACCCGCCGCGGAGGCACCAGATCGCATCGACCGCGGGGTCGCGCAGCGCGTCATTGAGGTCGGCCAGTCGATCGGCGTCCGTGCCCGCCAGATAGCCGTACCGGCCGTATGCGTGCGGGCCCACGACCGGATCGTAATCCAGCGCACGGCAAAGCTCTTCGGCCCGGGTTATATCATCCCGCTCCAGCAAAGGGCCCTGCTGGTGCGACCAGTGCGACCCGGCTTCCGCGTCTCAGCCGAGGAGGACGTACGTACGATTTTGACCCCATCGACGCTCCGCGGTTAGATTCTCGGCTCCTCTACGAACGGAGGGCGGTGTTGCGCGCTTCTCAGCCTACGTTGCTCCTCGCCGCCGGCCGTGCCATCACCGAGTCGCGGGACACAATGGTAGTGCAGTGGTCCTCTTGGCTCGGCGATCGCATCACTTCAGCCCCCACGATATCACGCCAATTAGTCGAGCGGGAGTTTCGTCTCCTGCTGGACGTCATCGCGGAGATGGTGGGACCACTCCGTCGAGAGGTCAACGGGGTCTGGCTCGATGTCTGCGAGCATTACGGGCGTATCGCCTCGGCCCGCGGGCTGGCAGCCGGTGAAGTCGTCGAGGAGTTGCAATACCTGCGCGAGCTACTGATTCGCCATCTCGCGCCAGTGCTGGCCGCGATGCGCGCGAGACAGGGCATGGCCATCATGCTCCGCCTCAATCAGGTCATCGACAAAGGCGTAGCCGTCGCGGTCGTGGGCTACACCGATGCACTGGTTGCGACGCTTTTCGCCCAGAACGGCGTTCCCGCCGCCGGCTCTGAGTACGACGCGAACGAGGTGACTCGCCAACTCCAATCCCTGGAGCAAAAGCTCGGCACGATCGTGAAACGGCGCCAGCGCTAGGCGAACCGGCAGCCCGTCAATGACGCCAGCGGAGCTTCTGCCCGCCCTTCCCTGGCTGGCGCCGTTCGCGGCGTTGCCGCGGCTTGCTCGCCACGAACCTCGTCTCTCCGATGCACCGCTCGCCTCGGGTGACCTCGTATCGGTGGTCATCCCCGCACGGAACGAAGCGGAAAATATTCGCAACCGTGGTCCGCTCGATCCTCGCCTCGACCTATCAACCGTTCGAGCTTCTCGTGGTGGACGATCGGTCCACCGACGAGACCGCGTCCACCGTCGAGCGACTCGCCGCGGACGACCCGCGCCTCCGTCTAGTCCGCGGGGAGGCTCTCCCCGAGGGTTGGTACGGGAAGCCCTGGGCTTGTCTCCAGGGATACCGTGCCGCCCGGGGCGACATCCTCCTCTTCACCGATGCCGATACCCGACACGAGCCTGAGCTCCTCTCTAGGGCGGTGGGTGCGCTGCGGCAACTGAACGCCGACCTCGTGACGGTCTCCCCACGTCAGCGGTGCGAGACGTTCTGGGAGCGGCTGGTGATGCCGCAGATCTGGCTGCTTCTCGGCCTCCGCTATCACCCGGCAACGGTGAATCGTGCGCGACGGCCGCGCGACGTGATCGCAAACGGACAGTTCATCCTCACGACGCGCGAGGCCTACGAGGCAGCGGGGACCCACTCCGCGGTCAAGCACGAGGTGGCCGAAGATCTCGCGCTCGCCCAGACCTATCTGACGGCGCGGCGCACGCTGTACTTCGCCTTTGCGGACGATCTCATGGAGACCCGCATGTACCGCAGCCTGCGCGGTCTCATCGAAGGCTGGTCGAAGAACGTCTATCTCGGCGGCAGACGCTCGTTCCCGGGCGAGCCGCTGCTCCAGGCCATGGTGCCGGTCATGCTCGCCGTCGCGATCGGCATTCTGGCTCCTCCCACCGCTGGCCGTTCTGGTTCTCGGCGGACACGACGCTCTCGGCCACGCGGCCCTCATTGCGACGATCGCGTCTGCCCTCTTCTGGATGCTGATCGCGTACGGAATGGAGATTCCGGCAATCTACGGACTCGGATATCCGCTGGGAGCGGCAATGATGCTCTTCATCGTCGCTCGTTCAGTCTGGCGAGGTGGACGAAGAGTCATCTGGCGAGGTCGGACGTACCGGAACACCTAGCGTCAATCTTCGCCTAGCTCCCTCCTGCGCCACCCACACGTTCGGCGACGACATCCTGGGCCGGAATTCGTCCGCCGAGGACATGTCCCTTGGCGTCGACGCGGAGATGGAACTCGACCGCGCCGATCGCCAGGCTGACCGAGTCACTGCCGATGCTCGCCACCTCTCCGTTTGTCGTCTGACCGCCTCCGAGATTGAAAAGCGGTACCTCCATCGGTGGACCGTGAGTTCGTGCCTGCCTGACCGCCTGCTCCAGGAGTGCGAAGGAGAGGTTGAGATAGGGTATTGCCCCGCGCTTGGTGCCGAAGACGAAGGTCCTGAGTCCGCGATCGTTGGCTTCATCCACGGCGGCGCTGTCTTCCTTGAAGATGACGCGTGATCGGGAGACGACCCTTGCTTTGGTCTTCCCCGTGTCCGCACCCTCTTTCACAGTGACCTCGATAAGAGGAACGGATCCATCGGGCGCGAGGACGGCCTTGTACCGTTGCGAGGTAGCCGCTGCATTCCGGACGTAGAGCGTGCCCTCGAGCGCGGTTTCGGATCGAGTGAATTTCTCGGTGACGACGGTGTCGTTGGCATGGCGGACGACGAAGACGCCGCTGTCGCGCTGACCGTGGCGGTCATGCTCGTGGTGGTCTTCGCCACGCGCATCGGGGCCGCGTCCGGTCTCGAGTGGCTCGAGCCGCTCGGCCGGCTGGCGTGGCCGTGGTACGTCCCGCTCGGCACCTTCCTCACTGTCGGCAGCGGCATGGCCCTCAGCTATCTTCCGGACCGGGCAGCGACATCCTCCAGTCGAACGAGCGAACGGTGACGCGGATTCTGATCGGGGCGGACGTGGGCGGAAGCAAGACCGCGGTGGGCGTGTCCGACGGTGACACGGTGATTGCGCGCGCGGAGGGCAGTGGGGCCGCGGTCCGGCCCGGCCGGGCGCTGGCGTCGGCGACCGTGATCGCCGACGTGGTGCGGCAGGCGCTGGCCGGAGCCGGACACCTCCGGGGCGAGGTCCTGTTCGTGGGCGCCGCCGGCGCCGGGCGGGAGCCCGAGCGCGACGAGCTCCGGAAGGCGCTTCGCTCGGAGAATCTGGCGGCCACGGTGATGGTGGCCACCGATATCGAGATCGCGCTGGAGGCCGCATTCGACCAGCAGCCGGGCATCGTCGTGAGCGCCGGCACGGGCAGCGTGGCGGTCGGGCGGGACCGCGCCGGGGCCCGCCACCGGATCGGCGGCTATGGCTGGCAGATGGGTGACGAGGGCAGCGGCTACGCGATCGGCCGCGCCGCGCTCGGCGCCGTGAGCCGGGCCGCCGACGGCCGGAGCCCTCGTACGGCCCTGACGCGAACGCGTGCTCGCGGCGTCCCGGAGCGAGAACTTCGACGCGCTGGTGCGCTGGGCGGCCGGCGCCTCGCCCGCGGAGGTCGCGGCCCTCGCCCCCCACGTCCTCGACGTGGCCGCGCACGGCGACCCGCTGGCGCAGGGGATTCTCGACTACGCCGCCCGAGAGCTGACGCAGCTCGCCATCTGCCTGGTGCCCATGATGGAGCTCGAGCCGCCGGTTGGCGTGGCGATTACGGGCGGGCTGCTCTCCTCCGACGGCCCGCTCCGCCGGAGCGTCCTTGCCCGGCTCAAGGAGGAACCGGACCTCAGGCCGCTCAACGCGCCGGTCGACGCGGTGATGGGCGCGATTCGACTCGCGGGACGGGGGTAGAGGGCGGAGAGGGCGGGAGGGCGGAGAGGGCGGAGAGGGCGGAGAGGGCGGAGAGGGCGGAGAGGGCGGAGAGGGCGGACCGCGAAGGTATCGTCATCCCGAGAGAGCGCAAGCGAACGAGGGACCTGCGCTACGGGTATCGAACCCCGGGTGAGCAGGTCCCTCGCTACGCTCGGGATGACCGGTGGCACGCTCGCTGCGGGCGCCGGCCCGGCATCACCTCTCCATCCTCTCCATCCTCTCCGCCGTCTCCGCCCTCGAGCTCACGCCGCCCGCCGCGCCTCCGCCGCCTTCGCCAGCCGGCTGTGCCCCAGCCCGTAGAAGAAGTAGATCAGCAGGCCGAGCAGGAGCCAGACGGCGAACCGGATCCAGGTGATCCGCGGCAGCTGGAGCATGAGGTAGAGGCAGGTCACGATCGAGATGATCGGCGTGACCGGCACCCACGGGGCGCGGAACGGACGCACCCGGTCCGGCTGTGCTCGTCTGAGCACGATCACGCCCGCCGAGACGAGCACGAACGCGAACAGGGTCCCGATGTTGGTCAGGTCCACCACCTCGGCGATGTTGGCGAAGGCCGCGAACGTGGCGACGAACAGCCCGGTGATGATGGTGCCGATGTACGGCGTCTTGAACCGCGGATGCACTCGGGCCAGGAACGGCGGCAGCAGGCCGTCGCGCGCCATCGACATGAAGATCCGCGGCTGGCCGAGCTGGAAGACCAGCAGGACGCTGCTCATGGCGATGACCGCACCGAGCGACACGATGAGTCGGGAGACCATGAGCAGGCGGGGCGACCCGTCGGCCAGGGCGAGGGCGGTGATCATCGGCTCGGGCGTGCCGAGCTTCTGCCAGGGCGCCATGCCGGTCATGACGACCGCGAGAACGATGTACAGCACGGTGCAGACGATCAGACTCATGATGATGCCGAACGGCATGTCCCGGGCGGGATCCCGCGCTTCCTCGGCGGCGGTGCTGGTCGCGTCGAATCCGATATAGCTGAAGAAGATGATCGCCGCCCCGGCGCTGATCCCCGCGAACCCGTTGGGCGCGAAGCCTCCGGTCGCGGGGTCGTTCCAGTTGCCCGGCTTGATCAGGGTGCTGCCGACGGCGCAGAAGAACAGGATGATGGCGATCTTGAGCAGCACCATCGCGTTGTTCGAGTTGGCACTCTCCCGGATCCCGATCACGAGGATGACCGTGATGAGCGCGACGATGAGGAAGGCGGGGAGATTGGCGATGACGGGGAAGCCGAACAGGTGCGGGGCGGTCGTGAGGGCGGAGGCCAGGTACCGGCTGCTGGGGTCGGTCGCGCCTGCCGCGATCGCCTCGGCCGCCATGTGCGCGGACCGGTAGTCCGTGGCCAGCCACGCCGGCATGGCGATGCCGAAATGGGTCAGCAGTTCGCGGAAGTAACCCGACCAGCCGATCGCCACCCCGATGTTCCCCACGGCGTACTCGACGATCAGGTCCCAGCCGATGATCCACGCCACCAGCTCGCCGAGCGAGGCGTAGGCGTAGGTGTACGCCGACCCCGAGATCGGCACCATGGCCGCGAACTCGGCGTAGCACAGCGCCGCAAAACCGCAGGTGATGGCGGTGAGCAGGAACGACAGCACGATGGCGGGGCCGGCGCCGGGCCGGAGCGGGTCGCCCACGATGGCGGTGCCGGTGGTGGCGAAGATGCCCGCGCCGATGGTGGCGCCGACGCCGAGCGCCGTCAGATGCCACCGGCCGAGCGAGCGCTTGAGGCCGCCGCGCTCGAGGATGTCGTTCTCGCAGTCCTCCACGGACTTCCGCAGGAAAAGCCGGCTCATGAAATCCTCGATAGGGGGAACATCGTGCGGCGTGGAGGTCATCCTGTGCGGAGCGAAGGATCGGGTCGGGCATGCGAGTCAGGATCGAGCGTCACTCGCGTCACCGACCCGATCCTTCGCTCCGCTCGGGGTGACTCACTGGCCGGGAAACGTCTTGATTAGGAGCTGCGTTTGCCTGGAAGCGTGAAGGTCACCGTCGTCGTGCCGGCGACTCGCGTGCCGTCGGGAGCCCGGGCCGGCGTGAACCGGAACGCACGGATCACCTGGTCGAATTTTTCCGCGTACTCGCGGTCGCTGATCGCCGGATCGACTTCGTAGCGCTCGACCTGTCCATCCACCCGCACCCAGAAAGTCACCGCGAGCGACGCGCCGCGGAGCTCCTTGGGTGGATTGTCGAACGGAAAGGCGAGATCTCGAAGCTCGGGCGGATGGGTGATGCCGCCTCGGCCGCCCCCGCCGATACCGGGACCCATCCCCACACCCTGCCCCGGACCTGTTTCCTGCCCTGCACCGCCGCCGTTCCCGCCACCCGTCCCCGGACCGATGCCGGGGCCCGTGGCGCTCACCGGCCCCGCGGCGCGCGCTGCGGGAGCCGGCGGCTGGCTGTCGGCGACCGCGGGAGTCGGACGCGGGACCTCGGCAACCGGCGGAGGTATCAGAACCGCGGGTGCCGTGGCGGGCTCGACCCGCGGCCGGACGACCGGCGGCGTGACGGTGGTCTGCCGGGGAAGGACGACGGTCGGCGCCGAAGGCAGGGTAATATAGGCCACCCTCGTGCCCCCGCCACCGCCCCCGCCCCCACCGCCCCCGCCGAGTGCCGGGTCCCCCGGCGCGAGGGTTCGCGACCAGAGCCGCTCGCCGCTCCGGACCGCCAGCCAGACGATCAGGACGTGCAGCGCGATCGACAGCAGCAGACTGCCGGCGCGGCGTCGCGGAGCTGGAACGGTGAGCTGGAAGGGGGCAGGCGCGCGCGTAGGATCCTCGGGACGCGGGTGGATGGGAAGCGAAAGATAACGGCGGCCCAGGGCCGCCCCTCCGGGAGAGACGCGCCGCCGCCGCCCGAACGCACGCGCGGGGACCGATGACCGGTCCCCGCGCGAGCCGCTGAACGGAATGGCTTACTTCGAGGCGTTCGCTTCCTTCGGCGTGAAGCCGATGATCTGCACACCGGCCCCCCGCGCGACGTCCATCGCCTCGACCACGTCCTGGTAGATCCGGTTCGGCCCGGCCTTGATGAAGAGCAGCTTGGCCGGCCGCTGGTCGTAGATGGCGTGAATCTGGGTGTCGAGCTGATCCTTGGGGACCGGCTGACCGTTGATGGTGTAGCTACCATTGTCAGCCAGCTCGAGCACGATCTGGCTGGGCGGCGTCTTCGTGACCTGGGTCTCGTCCGGCGGCGGCACCTGCACGTCCAGCGCCATCCGGGAGAGCGGCTGGGTGATCATGAAGATGATCAGCAGCACGAGCAGCACGTCGATCATCGGCGTCACGTTGATGTCCGACTGGACGCCTCCGCTGGAGCCTGAGCTCATCGCCATTACTTCTTCTCCTTCTTGTTCTTGTCCTTGTCCGCCACGAAGATCCCGGTGTTCTTGGGCTCCGTGATGGCGGCCATGACCCGAACGCCGCTCCGGCGGGCGGTCTCGACGGCTTCCTGGATCTTGGAGTACTTCAGCTTGTTGTCCGCCTTGAAGTACAGGATCTTGTCCTCGGTCCGCGCCGCGTAGATCCCCCGCAGCTGGTCCTCAAGCGTGCCGTCGGGCAGTCCCCGGCCGTTGAGGAAATACCGGCCGTACTCGTCGATGCCCAGGACCACCTCGTTGTCCCCTTCAGGCCGCGGGTCCAGGTTCTTGCCCTTCGGCAGAGTCGCCTTGAACCCGGCGGCGATCAGCGGCGTCACGATCATGAAGATGATCAGCAGCACCAGCATGACGTCGATCATCGGCGTCACGTTGATGTCGGCCTTGACGGCGCCGACCCCGGCGCTACCCGTGGATATGGCCACTGCCGGTCACCGCCTTCTGGGCCTGGAATTCCTTCGTGAAGATCGAACGCCCGAACTCGCTCCCCACGCTCTTGATCAGGTAGTCGATCAGTTCCTTCGAGGTGTAGGTCATCTCGACGGTGAGGTTCTCGATCTTCGTCGTGAAGTAGTTGTAGGCCCACACCGCCGGAATCGCGACCATCAGACCGAACGCCGTCGTGATCAGCGCCTCGGCGATACCGGCCGAGATGCCTGCCAGGCCGCCGGAGGCACCCTGCGCCGCCATGCCCACGAACGCGTTCACGATACCCATCGTGGTGCCGAGGAGGCCGACGAACGGCGCGGTCGAGCCGACCGTACCCAGCACGCCCAGGCCCCGCTTGAACTCGGCCAGCACGATCAGCATCTGGCGCTCCACCGCCCGCTCGGCCGAGTTGATGTCGGCGGCGGTGATGGTCGCGCGGTCGCGCAGCAGCGGCTTCACCTCGGCCAGCGCCTCGCCCAGCACCCGGGCGACGTGGCTCTTCTTGTTCTTCTCGGCCAGCGAGATGGCCTGGTCGAGGTTCTCCTCCTGGATGGCCCGCGAGAACTGGGGCGCGAACTTCCGCGTCTCACGCTCGCTGCGCTTGAGCTGGATGAGCTTGGTGATCACGATGGTGAGCGAATAGATGGACATGATCGCCATGATGACCACGATACCCTTGGCGAACGACCCCATCTGGGCCCACAGGTGAAGCAGATCGAGACTCATGTTACCGTGCCTCCTGGGCAGTGAAAAGTCTTACTGGCCGACCTTGAACGAAATGCGCTGCTGGACCAGCTGGCGAACCGGCTGACCCTTGAACTTGGCCGGCTTGAACACGCCCTTCTGAATCGCTTCCTTGGCCGGCTCGACGAACGCCGGATGCGTCGTCTTGAGCACCTTGAATGAATTCGGCTCGGCGTGACCGGTGGTGTCCACGACGTACTGCAGGTCCACGGCCCCCGCGATGCCCGCGCTCTGGAGCACCGGCGGATACCGCGGCGTGGGAATGGAGATCGGCTGCACCGGATCGTCCAGCTGGGCCTCCAGGAACACCTCGCCCGTCACCGGCCCGGTTCCGCCGACGACGCCCGTCGCGACGCCGCCCTCCACGCCCTTCCCGGTGAAGTCCTTCGGGTCGAAGGGCTTCTCGTTGAGGTCGATGGGCGGAATGTCCTTCGGGATGTCCGTGGGCGCCACCACGGTCTGGAACCCCTTGGGGGGCGGGTTCTGGGACACGATGACGTCCGGCGGCGGCTGGTCGGGTGGCGGCGGGGGAGGTGGCGGCGGCTTCAGGAACACCATGGTGGTGTCGATGGGGCGGTTCGCGATGCTTTCCGCCACACCCTGGGTCGCCTTCACGGCAGCGAAGATGATGCCGCCGTGGACGAGCAGGGACAGGACCGTCTGTCCTATCGTCCGCTGACCCTTCTGCTTCGACTCGATCAAGTTCTCGAACACGCAACTACCTCCAGGGGAGGGTGATCGTGCCCGAGAAGCTATCACCCACCCGATGGCTGGCTAGTAGCCCGAAGATGACAATTCGATGACAAGCGGATTAGACTCTCGTGGCGTTGAAATCGGGAACGGCACGGGACGCGGAGTCACCCGCGGAGTCACCCTGAGCGCAGCGAAGGGGGCATGATTCGGGTCATGCCCCCTTCGCTATGCTCAGGGTGACTCCGGGAACGGCGACCGGCGCCCCCGACCGCGGCAGCCGCACCATGAAGATGGTGCCGCGTCCCGGCCGGCTCTGGACGGTGATCGAGCCGCCGTGCGCCTCGGCGATCCACTTGGTGATGGCCAGGCCGAGGCCGGTCCCGGGACGGTCGCCGGTCCGGGAGCGGGCCGGGTCGGCGCGCCAGAACCGCTCGAAGATGTGCGGCAGGTCCCCCGGCGCGATCCCGATGCCCGTGTCCCGCACGGTGAGGATCACGGCGTCGTCCTGCTCCGAGAGGCGGAGGTCGATCGCCCCGCCCTGCGGCGTGTACTTGATGGCGTTGGTGACGAGGTTGAGCAGCAGCTCCCGGATGCGCTGGCGATCCACCGCCAGGCGCACGGGATGGTCGGGAATCCGGCTGGTGACGCCTACGTCGACGCCCTCGCCGAGCATGCCGGCGGTCTCCAGCACGTCGCCCATGATGTCGCGCAAGTCCAGCTCCTCGACCGCCAGCGGCGCCCGGCCTTCGTCCGCCCGGGCCAGCGTCAGGAGGCTCTCCACCAGCTCGGTCATCTCGTTGATCTGCGCCAGCGTTTCATCCAGCGACTGGAGGATCTCGCCCGGCACTCCCGGATGCACCAGGGCGCGCTCCACCCCCGCCCGCAGCACCATGAGCGGCGTCTTGAGCTCGTGGCTGGCGTCGGCGGTGAAGCGGTGCAGGCTGGCGAAGCTCTGCTCCAGCCGGGCGAGCATGCCGTTCACGGTGAGCGCCAGGCGCGCCATTTCGTCGCCCGCCATCGGCACCGCGAGCCGCCGGTGGAGGCTGGTGCCGTCGGAGATGGCGTCCACCTCGTCCATGATACCCTCGACCGGCCGGAGCGACGTTCCCGCCAGCCAGTAGCCCACGAGGGCCGCGCCCACGAGGATGACCGGCGCGATCAGCAGCATGGAGCGGAGCAGCTCCGTGGGCCCGAATGCCAACTGGCCGGTGGACGTGGCCACGAGCAGCCCGCCGATCTCGGGCCCCGCGGCCTCGACCCGGAGCGCGAGATAGCGGACGCTCCCGCCTCCACCGCCGAGGCCGAGGGTGCCGGCGCGCTTGGACGGGCGCAGCGAGTCCAGCGGCGCCGTGAGCCGCTCGAGCGCGTCGGCGCTGAGGCCGCGCGCGGCCTCCGAGAGCGCCAGCACCTTGCCGTTCGTGTCGGCGACGACCAGGTAATCGCGCACCGCCTCCAGGTAGGCGCTGATGCCGGGATCGAGCGAGGGGCTGGTGCCGGCCGTCGTCACGATGCGGCCGAGGACGTTGTAGGACTCGCTCAGCCAGCGGTTCGCCAGGTCGGCCTCGAGGGCGAGCCGCTGGTCGAGCTCGCGCAGGCTCGACTGGCGCCGCTCGAGGTACAGCAGGGTGCCGAACGCCAGCACCGTCACGCCCAGCGCGACCGTGTACCACAGGGTGAGCCGGCGGCGGATCGTCGTCACATCACGCCTTCACGACGTAGCCGACACCGCGCACCGTGTGCACCAGTTTCTGGGCGTGTCCCGAATCCAGCTTCTTCCTCAGCCGGTTGATGACCACGTCCACGATGTTGGTGCCGGGGTCGAAGTGATAGTCCCAGGCGTATTCGGTGATCAGCGTCCGCGACATGACCCGCCCCGCGTGCCGCATGAGATACTCGAGCACGATGTACTCTTTCGGCGTGAGCTCGACTCGCTCGCCCAGGCGCCGCACTTCGCGGGTGGCGGTGTCGAGCTCGAGGTCGCCGACCCGGAGCACCGGCTCCCGGATCTCCTTGGGCCGCCGGCCGAGCGCCTCGACCCGCGCCAGCAGCTCCTCGAAGGCGAACGGCTTGGTCACGTAGTCGTCGGCGCCCGACCGGAGGGCTTGGACCTTGAAGTCCACCGCGTCCTGCGCGGTGAGGACCAGGATCGGGATGGTGGCTCCGCGGTCGCGGAGGGTCCGGAGCACCTCGAGCCCGCTCATGCCCGGCAGCCGGAGATCGAGCACGACCAGATCGTACCGGCCACCCGACGCGAGGCGGAGCCCCTCCATGCCGTCATCGACGAGATCGGTCTGGAAGTGATGCTCCTCCAGCCCGCGCTTCACGTACTGGCCGACCGTCCGGTCGTCTTCGATGACGAGAATCTTCATGCCGGCACCGGCAGGTAGACCCGGAACGTGGCGCCGCGGCCGGGCGCGCTGTCGACCTCGATCCGGCCGCCGTGGTCGGCCACGATGCCGTAGCAGATCGAGAGCCCGAGTCCCGTGCCGCGGCCCGGCGGCTTGGTCGTATAGAACGGCTCGAAGATCTTGGTCTGGTCGGCGCGCGGGATCCCGACGCCGGTATCCTGGACTTCTACGACCACCTCGTCCGACCGGCCGTGGTGGACGGTCCGGACCGTGAGCTGCCCGCCCTCCTCCATCGCGTCGAGCGCGTTGAGCATGAGCGCCATCAGCACCTGGATGAGCTGCTCGGCGCTCGCGACGGTTTCCGGGAGGCCGGCGCCGAGCACGCGCACGACCTGCAGCTGCCTGAACCGCCGGTGATGCGTGAGCAGGAACAGGGCCTCGTCCACCAGCGCGTTCACCGACACCGGTTGCTTGGGTGTCGCCTTCGGACGACTGAAGTCGAGCAGCCCGTCCACGATGCGGGTGCAGCGGTCGACTTCGCGATCGATGAGCCCGAGATATTCCGCGGCCTGGGCGGTGTCGGCCGACGCCCCGGGAGCACCAGCCGCCGGCAACCGGCCCTCGATCGCCGCCACGCAGGCACTGATGGTGGCGAGCGGATTGTTGATCTCGTGCATCACGCCGGCGGCGAGCTGTCCCACCGCGGCGAGCTTCTCGCTCTGGAGGATCTGGCCCTGGACCCGGTGCCACTCGGTCACGTCCTCACCCACGGTGATCACGTGGGTGATCTCGTCGCCCTCGAACCGCATGGGGATCTTGCTGAGCCGGAAGAAGCGCGACTCCCCGCCGAGCGTCACCTCCTGCTCGGTCTGCTGGATCTCGCCGGTCTCGAACACCCGGTCGAACTCGGCCCGGAGCTGGGCCGCGGGTTGGCGGGTGAGCACCTCGAACACCGGGCGGCCGACGACGTCGTCGCGCCGGAGTCCCTGGGTCCCGGTCTCGCGCTTCCGGTTCCAGCTCTGGATGCGGTAGTCCCGGTCCACGACGTAGAGGCCCAGCGGCAGGCTGTCCACGATCAGGCTCGTGAAGCGGCGGTGCTCCTCGATCTCGCGCGACTGCGCCGCCACCTCCCCCGCCAGGTCGGCCGAGAGCTCGCCGGCGGCGAGGTACGGCGCCAGGACGTCGGCCACGATCGGCAGGGCCGCAAGCTCGGCATCGCGCGCGTCGAGCCGCGCCTCGAGCAGGCCGAGCCGGAGGCCCTCGTGCTCGAGCACGAACCGGCGCCAGTCGGGCCGGGCCAGCAGCGTGTCGAGCGACTGGACACGCGTGGGGGCGTCCGGCGCCACCGGCGCCACCGCCGCGCGGAAGGCGGTCGTCCCCGGTTCCCGAAACCACACGCTCACGGCGGTCGCCGGCAGCCCGCGCCTCAGCGTCTCGGCCACTGCCGCGAGCGTGGCTTCGGTGCCCAGCCCCTCGTTCAGGAGCTTGGCGACCGCCCCGACCAAGGCCAGCTCAGCGCGACTCACGCGCTGCTCCGCGGGGCGACGCGGTCGCGGCGAGGCTCAGGATCCGCCATTCCCCACCGATCCGGCGCAGCACGAGGTGCTCGATCCACTCGCCGTCCACCACCGAGCCCGCGACCGGCAGCAGCCGCCGCGTCGTGAGCCAGACCGCCGCGAGATCGCCTTCCTGGCGGTAGTCCGACCGCAGGATCCGCACGTCGAATCGCCCCGGGTCGAGCCCCTCCAACCGGCGGGCGATCATTCCGAGCGCCAGCTCGATCGGGACGGCCTGGTGGGCGCCGTACATCGGCAGCAGTGGGCCGGCGTACGTGGCATCGGTCCAGAACAGCGCGCGGGCGCCGCTCCAGTCGCGCTCCGACAGCGTCCTGGCATAGCGCGACACGAGCGTCTGCACCGCCTCCTCGTCGCGGCGCGACCCGCTCGGCGTGTGATCCTCGATGCGACACCCCGCGGCCAGCAGCACGCCGAGGCAGAGCATCGTCCGGCAGCGATGGTTCATCGACGTCCTTGGTGGGTGAACATAAGGTAAACGCGCTCGGGGGGGCGGGGTGTCATGGGTCATCCCGAGCGAAGCGAGGGATCTTGCCCGGGAATGGGTCGAACTCGGCCCGGCAAGATCCCTCGCTTCGCTCGGGACGAAACCTGACATCGGGACGACATCAACGTAACCGTCATCCGTGACGCCCATTGACGCTCATCCCCGCACGTGAAACCGGATCTCGTGCCGCGCATGCGCCTCGAACCGCGCCCACGTCCCCCCGAGCGGCACGTCGTCCACCTCCACGCCCTCGATGTCGACGCCCCGCACGCCGACCGTGAGCACCAGGCGCGGCCCGAAGAGGTGAGCGGCGCGGACCACGAGCGAGCGCGGGCGGCGCCGGACCTCGAGGTCGAGCAGGGTTCGCCCCACCCGCAGCCGCCGGAGCGCGAAGCCGTCCCACCCCGCAGGTGCGGCCGGCGCGAGCACGAGCGCCCCGTCGGGGGCATTCGGCTCGAGCCCCCACAGCGCCGCGACCGCCTCCAGCAGCGCCGGCGCCGCTCCGGGTCCCGGCAGCACGCCCGGCGCCCGGCGGAGCGCCGCGGCGGCGGCTTCGACGACGGCGTGGGCCTGAACTTCGGCGGTCGCGGGCCGCTCACTGGCTCGGCGGCGCAGCACGGCGAGCGTCATGCCGGCACCGGCGCCGTCCACCAGCGAATCGAGCGCGTCGAGCACCCGGACGCTGGGAACGCCCGCCGCGGTCTCGGCCAGGAACTCCAGTGCGCCGGCCAGCGGCTCCCCCAGACGGCGCAGCCCGTCGAGATCGCCGGTCCACACGAGGAGGCGAGCGGCGAGCTCGAGAAAGGCCACGGTGCTCGGCGCGTCGGGCGCAGAGACGAGCCCGCCGAGCGGATGGTAGGCGGGGATGCCGCCGTCGGGGTGCTGGGTCTGCGCGAGGAACTTGAGCAGCTCGCGCGCCGGGTCGCGGTTGCCGGCGATGAGCTGCGCCGCCGCCGAAGCGCACGCCTGGGCGCCGAAGCACCACGCCACCTCACCCGCCGCCCGGGGGCACGGCGCCAGCATCGAGCGACCGACCCCAGGCGCGCCGACCAGCGCGTCGTCGCCTCGCTGGCGAGCCCAGTCGAACCCGCGGGCCAGGGATTCGTCCGGCGCCTCGAATGCGGTGCCATAGCGATGGAGCTGGGCCGCTTTCCGGGCCCGCGCGCCCGCCAGCGCGCCTGCACCCCCGCGTTCGAGCACGCCGAGCGCCCGGCGCAATTCGTCACCGTCCACGCCGGCCGCGGCCACGATCCGGAGCGGAGTTGTTCCGGAACAGGTGACCCGGATCTCCGGCCCCTCGGACGCGGCGGCCGCGATCCCGCCGCCGGCGACGGCGAACACCGCCCTCGGTCCCCCGCCGGAGCTCACGCGAAGGGTGTGGCCGTCGTCCGCCACGGCGAACGCCAGGTCGCCGTAGGAGCCGGCCGGGTAGGGCCATGCGCGGCGGAGGTCGACTGTCCACTCCACGACGACGTCCAGACCGGGGGGTCCGCCGATCTCCCAGGCCATGCCCGGCACGTCCGGCGCCGCCACCCACCGCTCCAGCAGGCGATGTCCGCCAACCGCGAGCCCGCCCGCCACCTCATCCGCCGCCAGATGCCAGGGCGCGCAGGGAATCGCGTCGCGCACCTGGGCTGCGTGCATGAGCCGGAACGGTGGCGCCCAGACCTCCCGCACGCCGGTGGAACGGCCGCTCACGAGCAGCCGGCGCCCGGCATGGCTCCACGCGGCGGCGGGCGGGACATCGAGCGCAGGCGAGGTCGTGTCGGGCCACGGATCCGCCGGGGCGGCGAGCGTCGGCAGACTCGAGTGCTCCTGGACGGCGCGCCTCCCCGGTGGGGGCCAGAGCACGACCGGAGCCGCGCGGTCACGGTGCGGAATCGCGTCGCCGACGATCGCGTTGGCCAGCACGACTTCGGCCTCGCGCCGGGAGGCGGCCGCGCCGTCCGGGCGGAGCGCCGGCTCGAAGCCGAGGCACAGCGCGCCGCCCGACTCGACCGGGTACTCCCAGCAGAGAATCCGCTCGGCACGGAGATCCAGACCCCGGCGCTCGACGGCGACGACGCCGGCCCGCGCCGGGCGCACGCCATCGTAGCAGCGCAGCGCATGACGCGACCGGCCCGGGACGAGCATGGCGCCGTCGCGGAGACCTGTGAACAACGGATGAAAGCCGAAGCCCGCCAGACCGAAGGCGGCGGGCACCGGATCGGGAAGGTCGGCGACCCCGGGCGGGTGGGGCTCGAGCCCGAGCTCCGAGGGCAGCAGGGTCGCGTCCTGCGTCGCGAGCAGCCGGCCGCCCGAGCGAAGCCAGCCGGCGAGACGCGGATCCGGCTCCCGCACATCCCGGAGCCAGAGCACGTCGACGTCGGCGAGCGCCAGGTCCTCGAGACGGTCGGCGAGCGTGATGCCGCCCGTGGGGAGCGCGGCGAGCCATTCTCCCACCGCGTCGGCTGCCTGCTCCCGGCGCGTGGCCCGCACGGCCGACGTCACTACCGCCACTCGCCGCATGGCCGCGCCGCCTCGATCGCTGCGCGCTACTGGAGCGCGCGTAACTGCTGGAGAAGCTCCGAGTTCTCTCGGCGTGTGCCGGGCGTATCCTCCATGAAGCTCCACCGCACCACGCCGCCCCGGTCGATCAGAACGTAGGCCCGGTTGGAGAAGAACTTGTCCTCGAGCAGGGTCCCGTAGCGCCGGCTCACGTCCCGCTTGAAGTCGCTCAGCAGGTCGACCGACATCCGCTCCTTGGCCTTGAACTCCTTGAGCGTGGGCACGGAGTCGACGCTGATGGGCAGCACGACGGTGTCGGCGCTCTGGAACTGGGCGTAGTCGTCCGAGAACGCACACAGCTCGCGAGTGCAGGTTTTCGTGAACGCCAGCGGGAAGAACGCGAGCAGCACATTGGTCCCGCGCAGCTGCGAGAGCGTCACGTCCGTATCGGCGGTCGACGGGAGCGTGAAGTCCGGCGCGGGCGACCCGGCGGCGGGCAGCGAAGCCATGCGGCTCAGGTTCCCTTGGCGCGGTCGTACCGGCGGCCGATGTCGGTCCAGTTGACCACGTTCCACCACGCGGCGACATAGTCCGGCCGGCGATTCTGGTACTTGAGGTAGTACGCGTGCTCCCAGACATCGCAGCCCAGGATCGGCACCTTGCCGCTCATGAGCGGGCTGTCCTGGTTGGGCGTGCTGTCGATGCTGAGGCCGCCCTTCTTGTCGGCGATGAGCCAGCCCCACCCGCTGCCGAACCGCCCCGCGCAGGCCTTGCCGAACTGCTCCTTGAACTGGGCCAGGCCGCCGAACGCCTTGGTGATCGCGCCGGCCAGCGCGCCGGCGGGCTCCTTGGCGCCGCCCGGTGCCATCATCTCCCAGAACATCGTGTGGTTGACGTGTCCGCCACCGTTGTTGCGCACCGCGGTCCGGATGGCTTCGGGCAGCGCGTCGACATTGGCGATCAGCTCCTCGACCGATTTCTTCTGCAGGTCGGCGTGGGGCTCGAGCGCGGCATTGAGGTTGTTGACGTACGCGGCGTGATGCTTGTCGTGATGGATCTGCATCGTGCGCTCGTCGATATGGGGCTCGAGCGCGTTGTAGGCGTACGGCAGGGGGGGAAGGGTGAAGGCCATGACCGACTCCTCGGGCTGGATACTTGCTGAAATGGAGTTATCCTGAGCCCGTTCGCTGCGCTCAGGGTGACTCGAGAGTGGCACAGTATTGAAATGCACTAATGCACTCCAAGAGTGCTTGCGAAACCTCCCGACGAGTGAAGCGCACTCCAAGCCCGCGAAATATGAGGACGCCCGGGGGAGGGGTCAACGCGCCCCTTGCCGCGGAAACAAACGGCGCCACATTCCGCGCGTGCACTCCCGACCCGCGTCGCTTCGTCCGCTCGAGTCGCCGTTCCTGGTGGACCGGTTCGCCCCGCTCCACGCGGAGCTGATCACCCTCCTGCGTGGCCTCGAGCCGGCGGACTGGGATCGGCCGACCGCCTGCACGCTCTGGTCGGTGCGCGACATCGCGGCCCATCTGCTCGACGACGACCTGCGCCGGCTCTCCGCGCACCGCGATGGCCAGCCCCTGCCGGCGGCCGTGGCGATCGAGGACCACACGTCGCTGGTCCGGTTCGTCAACCGGATGAACGCCGAGTGGGTGGCTGTCGCGCGGCGATTGAGTCCCCGCGTCATCGTCGACCTGCTGGAGGTGACGGGGCCATGGGTCGTCGCCCTGTTCCGCTCCATCGACCCCTTCGCCCCGGCGCATTGGGCCGTGAGCTGGGCCGGGGAGGAGCGATCCGCCCATTGGTTCGACGTGGGCCGCGATTACACCGAGCGCTGGCTCCACCAGCAGCAGATCCGGAACGCGGTCGGCGCGCCGGGGCTCACGGGGCGAGCGTGGCTGCATCCCGTGCTCGACCTGTTCGTCCGCGCCCTGCCGAGCGCGTTCCGGGCGACGGATCGGAAGGAAGGAACCACGCTCCGGCTCTCGATTACCGGCCCTGCCGGCGGCGACTGGACCCTCCGCCGGGAGGAGGACGACTGGCGGCTGTACGGGGGAGTCGCGCCCGGGGCGGATGCCACGGTGACGCTGGATGACGACACGGCCTGGCGGCTCTTCTCCAAGGGCCTCACACCCGGCGCGGCGCGCGCCAGGGTCGGCCTCGAGGGCGATCACGCGCTCGGTGCCGTGGTCCTCGCCGTGCTCGCCGTGCTCGCCTGAGGGCCGGAAGCGCGGCCAATTGCGGCGATGAGGCCGCCGGCGGCGAGTGCGGTATACACCACCTCGCCGCGGAGTGCGGCCTGGACCACCGCGAGGCTCCCGTAGCCGGCCGCGACGCCGATGGCCAGCCGCAGCCCCAGGTCCATTCGCCGATCGTGGCCCTCGGCGGAGCCGCCCAGCTCGAGCACCACCGCGATGATCAGCAGTACGCTCGCTCCGAGCAGCCCGTCGCCTCCGGGAGCGAGCAACCCCACCCAGGCCAGACCGACCGCCAGGAGCGGCCGGCGTCCCGTGAGCGCCGCGTGCCAGATGCCGGCAACGACGATCGGCATTGCCAGCGGCCGCCAGTGGTCGAGCCCGTCGGGAACGACGGACAGCGCCACGCGGCCGACGAGCAGCGCGCCGGCCGGGGCCGTGAGCGCTCCCCGCAGTTGCCGGTGAAGCGGCCAGAGGCCGGCCAGCGCCCATCCGGCGACCAGGAGGCACGGCGCGATCAGCCGCTCGGCGGCTGGACTCACCGGGAGGGCACCGAGGGCGCTGACGCTCAGCCCTTCGGGACCGGCGATCGCGGCCATCAACCACCACGCGGGCAGCAGCAGCAGCGTGAGCGCGGGGGACACGGCCACGCTCGACCCGCCTCGCGCCCGCTGCAGCAGGTGCCCGGCCCATCCCGCCGCGATTGCGCCCAGGAACACGACGGCGAGATGAGGACCGGCCGCCGCCGCGACCGTGCCGAGGATGAGTCCCGCGACAGTCGCCAGCGGCCACAGCCCCGCCCCGTCCGTGGTCGTGGCGCCGCCCCGGCGTGAGGCTCGGCCGGCCGCCAGCAGCAGGAATCCCGCGCCCGAGAGGGCTAGGATCGCGAGGAGGGTCCATCCGGATGTCGCAACGGTCAGGAGGCCCGCGCCTCTCCATCCCATCGCACCGGACCCGGCAACGAATGCGATGGCGCTCGCGTACCCCGGGAGCGATCCGCCGCGCCGCCACTCGCGGGCCGCCGCG
This sequence comes from uncultured Gemmatimonadales bacterium, assembly GCA_963711915.1. Lineage (GTDB taxonomy): Bacteria > Gemmatimonadota > Gemmatimonadetes > Gemmatimonadales > GWC2-71-9 > CAVVWJ01. Next base: position 273,107 of record CAVQGA010000013.1, on the reverse strand, counting down.
ATCAGGCCGGCCAGACCGGAAAGCAGCAGGAGACCCGACTCGGCCGACACGAATCCGGGGTCGAGCACGGCCGTCTCGAGCGCGGCGTGCAGACCGGCGAGCGCGAGGCCGCCGGCCACGGCGGCCAGGGCGCCGGCCGCGCGGGCCCGAGCCTCCGGGACGAGCGCCGCCCCCGCGACCATCAGATAGAATCCGGCTTCCACTGGAGTCATGCGACCAGGTATGTTGAAGTGGATCACAATTTGCACGGCCGTATGATTCCAACACGGCCCCGTGAGCCCGTGCCGCGCCGCTCCCTCGGAAAATCGCCGAAAGCCAGCGCTCGTATCGCGAAGCTGGCGCCTGAGATGACGGGTGAAACGCAACCCGCGCAGGTTATCTGCAAGGCGCCTGCACGTCGCCGATCAGCTCTGCCGCACCAACGCTGAAGGAAGGACTGCGAATCCCGTGACCGTCGCCGTCGACCCGACCACTCCCTCGTCCCACGAACCCCACTTCGATGGCGGGTCCGATCGCCGGCGGGCGCTCCCGAAGCGCCGCGCGTGGCGGCCGGCCACGGAGCTCGCCGTGGACCTCGGCACCGCCAACACCCTGGTCCTGGTCAAAGGCGAGGGCGTCGTCCTCAACGAGCCCTCGGTGGCCGCGGTGGATCAGGCGACCGGGAACATCATGGGGATCGGCCTCGAGGCCAAGCGGATGCTGGGTCGGACGCCGGACGGGATCCTGGCGGTCCGGCCCATGAAGGACGGCGTGATCGCCAACTTCGACGTGGCGGAGAAGATGCTCCGTCACTTCCTCCGGCTGGTCATCGACCGAACCATCTTCAAGGTCAAGCCGACGGTCATCGTCTGCGTGCCGTCGGGCATCACCGAGGTCGAGCGCCGGGCGGTCCGCGATTCGGCCCGGTCGGCCGGGGTCAAGCGCCTCCTGATGGTGGCCGAGCCCATGGCGGCCGCCATCGGGGTGGGCCTGCCGGTCGAGACGCCGGTCGGGAGCATGGTGATCGATATCGGCGGTGGAACCACCAATGTGGCCGTCATCGCGCTCGGCGGCATCGTCTGCGACGCCTCGATCCGGACCGGCGGCGACGAGCTGGACCAGGCCATCGTCCAGTTCATGCGCAAGAATTACAGCCTGCTGATCGGCGAGCCGACGGCCGAGCGGATCAAGATCCGGCTCGGCTCGGCGGTGCCGCTGGAGCTCGAAGAGGAGATGGACGTCAAGGGGCGCGACCTCGTGTCGGGCCTGCCCAAGACGGTCCGGGTCGACTCGTCGGGCGTGCGGGACGCGATCCAGGAGCCGGTCTCCCGGATCGTGAACGCCGTGCGCCGGGCGCTGGAGATGACCCCTCCGGAGCTCGCGAGCGACATCCTCGAGCGCGGCATCGTCCTCACGGGCGGCGGCTCGCTCATCCGCGGGCTCGACCAGCTTCTGATCGAAGAGACCGGCCTCCCCGTCCGCGTGGACGACGATCCCCTCACCTCCGTCGTCCGAGGCACCGGCCGGATTCTCGATGACTTCACCAGGTACGGCAACGTCCTGACGACCTGAGCTCTCCCGGGGCACGGCCCCGGGGCCACCAGCCCCACACGCCGGCAGCCACGCCCACGGGCGCGGTTGCCGGCGTGTGGTCGTTGTGGGACCTGGGCGACAGGCGGGAGCCCGCGTCACGCTTTTCGGTACTGCAACCGTTGTCGCGAGTGCCTGGACATCGGACAGGGCGTCGCGGTAACCCGCTCGTGAGGGGCCCGTTATCGCCGCTGTCACAGGATCGGTCAGTGGCGCGGTCACACTGGCATGCGTCTTTCTGACGAGTCACCCTGAGCCCGTTCAGGATGACTCGGCTCGCGCTCACGCTTCCCGACCCACGAGGCTTCCATGCATTCGCCCAGTCTCTTCTCGCTCACCCTCGGCGCTCTGGCGCTGGCGGAGCCCGAGCTCCGCGTCGAGCCCGCCGCCCTGGCGCCGGCACCCTCCGCCCCCACGTCAGGACAGTGACCATGATACCCGCGGCGGAAATGCTGCTGATCGAGGACGAGGAGTCCGATCGCCAGCTGGTGCTCGAGCTGGTCGCGCTGAAGGGGCGTGGGCGAGTCCACGTCACCGAGGCGAGCGACCTCGCGGCCGGCCTCGCGCTGCTGGCCGCGCGGCACTTCGACCTCATCCTGCTGGACACGAAGCTCCGGGATGCGTCGGCGCTGTCCGCGCTCCGCGCGGTCGGCGATTGCGCGCCGGACACGCCGATTCTCTCGCACTCCATCTTTCTCGGCGTCCCGACGCGCGAGGCCGCCCGGCGCCGGGGGGCGTGGGACGTCGTGATTCGGGGGGGTCTGAATCCATTGTGGGCGGAAGTGACCCACCTGCTGGCGGGGTCGCCCGCGGATGCGGGCGCGGAGACGGGGCTTCAGCCTACCTGATCGGTGTCGATCTGACCGGTCAACCGGCGGGACAGCAGCGACCAGCTCATCCCGACGCCCAGCACCAGGCCGATGGCCACCAGCGTGATGTGGGCGATCGCCGCCGACCCGGTCGGTGACACGACGTGCTGCTCGACCAGCAGCCAGATGAGTCCCCCGCAGAGCGCGAGGGCGAGCACCGCGCCGGTCAGCCCGATCGACCGGCGGGTCGCCTGCAGCACCACCACCCAGCCGATGACGAGCACGATCCCCGCGAGAAACTTGAGCGCCGCCGAGCCGCCCGACGGCGCGCCCATGCCGATGAGCGGCGCGAGGACCCAGTGGAAGTAGGAGTGCCCCGTGGGATTGAAGGTGGCGTAGACCAGGGCGAGTGCCCCGAGCACCCGGAGCAGCAGTCCCGCCGGGCCGATCCCAGCCCTCGCCATGCCCCTACGGCGCCTGCAGACGGGGCGCCCGCCGCCAGGCCGCCGTCTGCACCGCGAGCCGCCAGCCGTCGAGGCCGCGGATGGGCGCCAGGTTGAGGAACATGATGGCGTTCACGACGAAGATGCAGGCCGAGAGCGAGTAGAGCTGCGGCAGCAGCTTCGGCATCGCGATCCAGTAGAGCAGCACTGCCTTGGCTCCCAGCAGATTGGCGATGCCTCCCGCCCCGCTGATGATCGGGGCGCGCCAGGAGCTCCCGGCGAGCCAGACGAATCCCCAGGCGGAAGCCTGAAGGTTCCGGTAGCCGAGCCGCTCGGCGTCGCCGTCGACCAGGCGCACCTCTCCGTGCAGCGGAAGGAGCGCGATCCGCACCTGGCACCGGCCCACGAACCCTTCCCACAGCACCGGTCCCCGCCCGAGCGTGATGCTCCAGATCCTGACTCCCAGCAGCCGTGCGGCCAGCGCGTGGGCCAGCTCGTGGAGCGCCAGCGCCACCCAGGCGGCGATGAACACCATCACCACCACCCGGAGGCCGTACGGCAGCCGGCTGAACATCCAGAGCCAGTAGTGGTGGTGGCCGTAGCGAGACTGCATCAGCGCTCCGCAGAGAGTCGAAGAAGCAAACTAATGCGGAACGGTGACAATGCCCAACAGGATCGGACCGCACGGCGACATTTCTTGAGATCTGCTTGACAGAGGAGGCCTATGCTTTCCGCACCCATGAAGGGAGCTGGTCATGAAACGTTCCAACGCGTTCAACCTGGCGCTCCTCGTGGGCGTCCTTGGCCTGGCCGCCTGCGATGACACGACAACCCCCGATCAACCCGAGAAGGTAACTCTGCCCCCGGCGGCCCTGTCGTCCGCGGTGGCGTCGAACAGTTGGGCCACCCGGGCGCCGGTGCCCAACTCCGGCCCACGGGACGGACTTGCTGCGGGGATCGTTCCCAATTCCACCGGAGAGCCGATCCTCTATGTGTTCGGCGGTAATGCCGACCAGACCCAGTGGGACGACCTCCAAGCCTACAACTACGTGACGAATGTGTGGAGCAGGAAGGGCAGTTTCCCGGAGACGCTGTTCTCCTATGGCAATGGGGTCGGCAAGATTGGACGGAAGTTGTACTTCTCCGGCGGCTATCCCGTCGGCGTAGGCGGCGGGAGTTTCGGATCGATCAGGAATGCCCTGTATGCCTACGATCCGGGCACGAACCGCGTGACCAGAAGGGCGGACATGCCCCGGCACACTGCGGACGGCGTCACGGGGGTCATCAACGGCAAGCTCTACGTGCTCGCCGGAACCTGCGACGACTGCGCCCAGCAGACCGTGCGCCGTCTGTACCGCTACGACCCTGCCACGAATACGTGGGCCACGTTGCCGTGGTCGCCTCACTTTCACCGGGCCGGCGCGGGGGCGGTCATCGCGGGCAGGTTCTACGTCGCCGGAGGTTTCGATGGCACGACCGGTCCCACCGCCTTTCTCGACGTCTATGATCCGGCTACGAACAAGTGGAAGACGCTCGCCCCCATGCCCGACGCTCGGGTCTACGCCGGAGCGGCGGAGCTCCATGGCCAGTTGTACGTCATCGGCGGTCTGGGACGCGACGCCTATGATGAGGTCCCCGATCCGGGGTGCCCATCGGGATCGTGCGGACACACGAGCGTCTTTGCCTACAATCCCGTAACCAACACCTGGAGGACGAAAGCGGCGCTGCCCACGGGACGGGCGTTCCTGGCCGCCGCGAAGGTGACCTTCGAGGGCCGGGCCGGAATTCTGGCGGTCGGCGGCAGCAAGGAGATTTCCGACGGGACGCCGAGCCCGAACGAATTGTACACGCCGTAGCAGAACCGCGACCGCCGCCGACGGCGACTATCGGCGGCGGGGACCTGCCGGAAGTCTCGCCGGCAGACTGTCGGGCGGCGCACGAAGACTCCGTTTCCCTGCCGGGACAGTCCCAGCGTGGCCTGCAACAGTCAGGCTCAGGCGCCGGCGGCAGTCCGAGTCGTATCGAGCTCCGCGGGCCGCGCGCGCGCCGACTGCACGGCCGGCTCGGCGATATACCGAGCCAGGGCGTCGTCGAGCGGCGGCAGCAGCGCCCCGCGCTCGCTGCCGAGCACGGTATACCGTCCTGCGACCTGTTCCTCGTGCAGCCTTGTCGCGTCGACACCGGCCAGCGCGGCACCCCTGCGCACGAATTCCAGCCACGACACCGCGTCTTGGTTGGCGAGGTGCCAGATACCGCGCTCCCCGTCGATCAATAGATCCAGTGCGGCGTTGGCCAGGTCTGGCACGTAGGTGGGCGATACCATCCCGGACGGCACCGTCCAGTCCCGGCCGGCGCGAAGCGCGGCGAGCGCCCGCGTGAGAATGTTCGAGCGGTCCCACGGTCCAAAGAAGGCGCTGGTCCTGACGATCAACGCCTCCGGCAGGATCTCGCCCACACGACGCTCTGCCTCAGCCTTGCTCGCGCCGTAGACGGTTGCGGGCGCCGGCCGATCGCTCTCGACATGCGGACGGCGGCCTGTTCCAGCGAACACCAAGTCGCTGGAAAACGTCACCAGGGCGACGCCGATCCGGCGGCACACCCGCGCGAGCTCGGCCGGGCCGTCGGCGTTCTCGCGAAAGCAGCGGTCGCGGTCACGCTCTGCGTCGCTCACCCTGACGTAGCCGGCGGCGTTCACGACAGCCCACGGACGCCGCCCCTCCAGCGCCGCAGCCACCGACCTGGCGTCCGCGATATCCAGCTCTGCCCGGCCCAGCGCGCGGACCTCGAGCCCCCGCAGCACGGCCAGCCGCTCGATCGCAGTCGCGAGCGTCCCGCCGGCGCCCGTCACCAGGATGGGCCGCTCTGATTGGCCCACGGCGCGGAGCGCGCCGGACGCGCGGGCGTCCGGCGCCCCGGCAGTATGACCGTAGGCAAAGCGAACGGGCCGCCGCCACCATCCCGGCTCCTGTGCGAGGCGCGCCGAGGGCTGCCGTCCCTGGGCGAACTCGCCGATCATTCGGCCGACCGCGGTGAGCCTCGGGGCCGGGCCCCGGACATCGAAGGCACCAGGTTCGTAGTGTCCGGCGGCACGCGTCAGCAGCGAATTCCAGTCGAAGGCGCCCAGCAACGCCCACGCCGTGACCGCGCGGACGTCCACCCCCCGCGCCCTGGCCGTGTGTGCCCCTTCCCACATCTCCCGGAGCCACCGCAGCTGCTCCTCGCGGGTGCAGCCCAGGTGAGCTTCGGTGACGGCGATCGGCAGCCCATAGCGTTCCCAAGCCTCCTCGAGGAGATGCGCAAGCCTGGCCGGCTCCTCCACGACCCGAACGGCCGCTACGTCGGCGTAGCGATGGCGCCCGTTTCCGCCCCACGTGTCGGGCGGGTAGTGGTCGAGATCGGTGTCCAGATAGCGGTTGCTGGTGAGGTAATGATTGACGCCGATGATGTCGGGCGGGCAGGCATGCTCGCGGAACCACGCGAACGACGCCTCATCGATGCCGAGCGCCCGCATGTGGCGCCACATGCGATCGCCGGGCCCGAGCCGTCCGGTGAGCAGATCGAGGCCGAGCCAGCGTCGGTCGTTGTCGAAGTTCGCCTGATAGGCGAGCAGATTGGTAGCCGACGTCCGGCCGAGGTCTTCGGTCTGCACCAGCTCTGCCTCGGGAACGACCTCGCGGATCGCACGCATCGCCAGCACGGTCGCGCGACACTCCGTGAGCACGGCGCGGAGGAATTCCACGTCGCTCCGGACGTGCGGATACCACAGCCCGTACAGCGCACTGAACCTGGCCGTCGTGAGTGGTTCGTTGACGGGAGTGTAGGCCGTGACCCAGGGATACCGCTCGGCGACGGCCCGCGCGTAGGCCGCGAGCCACCCGGGAAACGAGGGGTCGAGCAGGTTGGTCTCCGCGGGGCCGCTGCCGTGATGCAGCAGCGTCACAATCGGGCGGATGCCGAGCGCCCTCGCTCGGGCCAGCCGCGCATCGGGCCAGCGCCAGTCGGCGAGGCCCAATCCCGCCGGGGCGGTGCGCTCCCACAGCACTGGGAATCGCAGAGTGCGGAGGCCGAGGGCCGCGAAGCGGTCCAAGTCGTCCTCGCGCGCGTGGTGGCCAGTGAGCACCACCTGGTCGCGGAACTCGTCGCCCACTCGATTCACTGTGCATTCGACCCCACCCCAGAGCTCCAGCGGCGAGGACGGGCCCCGCGTGATCATGCGGGCTCCAATCGTCGCGCCATGTGGCGAATCATGTCTTCGAGCAGGATCGTCGCCACCGGGTGCTGGCCCAGGTGCTCCCAGAGGCGGAAGGTACACGCCATGAGTTTCCCAGCATCGACCCGCCGCTCGGCGATGAGCGCGACGGCGTGGTGCACCCAGCCGACGAACAGGCCGGCGTACACCTGGGTGGCGAAGTCGCGCGGGCTGAGACCCACGAGCACCGCGTCGGGCGTCAGATCGGCGAAGGCGAAGTCCACGGTGCCGCCGGTGGGAATGCCCGTAAAGAGGCGGTCCTGCCGCAGCCAGCTCATGCTACTGGCCCAGTCGCCCTGCCACGTTCGTCCCGCACGCGCGGCCACGCTCCAGGTTCCCAGGTGGGTCTGGTACGAATCGGGCCGCTCGGCGAGCCAGAGCACGTGCCCGCCCATCTGCGCGTATTGCCGCCACCCATCCGTCAAGGTCTCCACTATCACCAGCTCGGCGCGTTCCGGCTCGCCGATCGTCTCGTAGCCGAGATCGTTCAGCCGCGCCGAGAGCCGAGGCGCCTCTGGGAGGTGCAGCCGGAGCGGCGGCGGGGCGGGCCGACGGGGGAAGAAATAGAGCTCGTGGTGATTGCGACTCAGCTCGCGACCGTCGGCGGCACGGAGCCGCAACTCCAGGCGCACCCGCATGCCTCGCGGAACCGCCGGCACGGTGAACGCCACCGTCCCCGCTGTGGTGAGCCGCGCGCGATTGGGCCCGAAGTTATCGAAGGAGCCACGAATCTGGTCATGGGAATCCAGGAACCACTCGATGCGACAATCGCGCAGTTCCAGAGTCGAAAAGTGCGACAGGCCCAGCCGAACCTCGCATCGTTCGCCCTCCCAGTAGGCGATACGGTCCCAGTCCATCGGCACAATCGCGTCGGCGCTGTTCACCTGGCCGATGACGTCGTAGTACGCCTTGGGATTGCGGCAGATATCGAGTAAGCCGTTGGCCTCCCAATGAACGTCGGTGAACTCGGTGATGACGTAGCCCACGATCGTGGGGTGGCGCCGCATCTGCTCGATCTGGTACTTGAGGGCGGCGTACTGCATCCGCTGGCTGGCGGTGGTGAGGTCGGAGAGCGTGGGGAACACCTTGTCGAGGTGGTACGCGCGATAGCGCTGTTCGATGGCGTGGGGATACACCACGCCGTCGCCCCACTCGATCCCGGTCTCGAACCACCACGGCTCCTCGCCGTACGCCTCCCGCAGCCGTCCCACGTCGGGAAGCCCCCAGTTGCCGAACTCGGAAACGACCATCGGCTCGTTGCCGCGCCGATGCACCTCCGGTGCAGCCGCCGCGGGCTGCGGGTTCCAGGGATCGCGGAGGTATTCCCGCCAGCTCTCGATGCCGGTGTACTCGCGCGCGAAGGTCCAAGGGGGACGCGCGGCGAACGCCGTGACCCAATCCTGCCACTGCCGATGATGATCCGGCATGCCGTAGTAGTTGTGGAAGTCCTCGATGTCCGTGACGACGTGAAAGTTGGTGAAGCAGGGCGAATTGCCCACCACCAGGCGGTGCGGGTCCAGCCGCTTGAGCTCGGTGTACATGCCGACCAGCCAGGCCCGGTGCGCCGCATTCACCGCGAGGTCGGTGCCCCAGTTCTCGTTCACGATCGTCCAGATGACGATCGAGGGGTGGTTCCAGTCCCGCGCGACCATCCCCACCATGGTGTCGTAGGCCCGCCGCTTGGCGCCGTCCGTCAGCTCCTGCCAGTTCGGGAGCTCGGTCCAGATGAGGATGCCGGCGCGGTCCGCCGCGTCGTAGTAGCGCGGATCCGCGATCTTGATGTGGGTACGGAGGCAGTTGAGGCCCATGTGCTTCGCGCGCGCGAACTGCTGGTCGAGCTCCGCGTCGCTGAACGAAGTATAGAGCCCGTGGGGGTAATAGTCCTGGTCGAGCGCGCCCCGGAGGTACACGGGGCGGCCATTGAGCAGTAGGTACCCGTCGGACGACGACCCGATGGTGCGCATGCCGAAACGATCGGTGCGGCGGTCGAGCGGCTCGCCCGCCTCCTCGCCCAGGGCGCTCACCAACACGTACTGCCGGGGGGATTCCGTGTCCCACAGCTCGGGCGCGGGGACGGGCAGCTCTCCATCCACCGCATCCTCTCCGGGCTCGATCCGATAGGCGACCCGATGGATGTCGCCGCCCGGTGCCGTCAGCACCAGATCGAGCTGCAGCGCCCGTGCCGCGGGCCGGCTCAACTCGACGCGGACGGCGGCGCGCTCGCCGGGCACATCGGGCGTGACCCGCACCGCCCGCAGGTGATCCGCCGCGCGGCGCTCGAGGAAGACGCTCTGCCAGATGCCGCCGACCGGGCCGTACCAGCTCTGCTTGCCATGGGGAACCTCGGCGAAAGGAAAGCCCAGCTCGGCGTCCGCATCGGAGCCGGGGTCGATGACCCGGAGGACGAGCTCGTTCTCCTCGTTGCGCCGGAGCGCCGATGTGACCGGGAGCTCGAAGGGCAGGTACCCGCCCTCATGCTCGCCCACCTCGACGCCGTTGAGCCACACGGTGGCGAAGTAGTCCACGGCCCCGAAGCAGAGGAGGTGTACCCCTTCCGTATCGCCGGCGTCCTGGGGCTCGCTCCAGCTGAAAGTGCGTCGGTACCAAGCCACCCCGGTATAGTCGCGCAGGTCCGCGAATTGCGCCTGCCATGGCCCGGGGACCTGGATCGGGCGGCGCTCGGTCTGGGCCAGCGCCGCAGGGCCGAGTCGCCGCTCCGGATCGATGGCGAACTCCCACGGTCCGTCCAGTGACAGCCGGTGCCTCATGCCACCAGGTCCAGTCGGACGCCACCCGCGGCGCGGGTATGCCAGGCTGTAGGGGGTCGGCCAAAGCGCCGCGCGAAGGCGGCGACCGTGCGCTGGACCACCTCGCCCTCCCCCTCCTCCGGCACGAGCAGGATGACCGAACCTCCCCACCCGGCGCCGGTGAGGCGAGCGCCGAACGCGCCGTGCTCGACCGCGGCTTCCACCAAAACATCGGCCTCCGCCACGGAGCTCTCGAAGTCGCCGCGGAGCGAGGCGTGCCCCGCCACCAGCAGGCGGCCCACCTCCGCGAGGTCTCCGCCCTCCAGCGCCCGGCGGGCCTGGCGGACCCGCGCCGTTTCCGTCACGACGTGCCGGGTGCGCCGGTCGAGTGGCGCCGGCAGGAACCCGAGCGCCTCGGGGAGAAGTGCCGGTTCGAGCGCGGCCAGTGCGGACAAATGGGGCCAACGCTCGCGGCAGCGCTCCAGGGCCAGCTCGCACTCGGCGCGCCGAGCGTTGTACCGGCCGTCGGCCAGCGCGTGCTCCACCCCGGTGGGCACGATCCAGGGTCGGTAGGGGAACGGGCATGGGTGGACGGCGCCGGTATGGGTGTCGAGGAACAAGGCCGTCCCCTCCTCCGCCTGCGCCACCACGGTCTGGTCCATCCGTCCGCAGCGCACGCCAACGTAGTCGAACTCCGCCCGGAACGCTGCCTCGACGAGCGCGGCGGCCGAAATGTCGAACCCCGCCAGCTGGGCGAGCGCGGCCGCGGACGCGACGGCCAGGGCTGCGGACGAGGAAAGCCCCGCGCCCGGCTGCAAGTCGGAGGCGATAGCCAGGCGTGCGCCCGGGAGCGCCGCGCGGCCAACCTCGCGCACCACTCCCATCACGTAGTCACTCCAGTCGCCCCTCGGCTCCCCGCTGGTCCGACGCACCGGCGGGTGCCGCGGGTCGGTGCTCGCCATGGCGAACCCAGTCCCCGGGCCAGCGGCCACCCAGGTACGCCGCTCGACCGCGAACGGGAGCACCGGTCCCCCGTTGTAGTCGAGGTGTTCTCCGATCAAGTTGACTCTACCGGGCGCGGAGCTGACGACGGCGGGGGCGACTCCGTACGACTTGTGGAATAGCGAGATGACATGGTCGAAGGCAGCAGCCGGAAAGGCGGCCGACGGCGTGTTACTGGCAGGCATCCGGCATGATAACCCCACCTTTTGCTCAGCGTGAGTGACTTGGCTCACAGGGAGGGACGCATCGACACGTTCGTTGAACGGCCCGACACCGCGATTATCCCATGCGGCGGACTGGGCACGCGGATGCAGCCAATCTCGCGCTGGCTGCCGAAGGAGCTGCTGCCGGTCTCACTCCTGCCACTCATCCATTGGGCGCTGGCGGAGGCGCTGGGCGCGGGGCTGACGCGCGCCATCCTGGTGACTAACCCCGCCAAGCCCATCCTGGGCCAGGTGGCCCGCCACTTCCAGCGGCCAGGCTTTGCGGTCGAGCTGGTGTCCCAGGAACGCCCCGCTGGGCTGGGTGATGCGATGCTCCGGGCGCGCGAGCTGATCGGCGAGCACCCGTTCGCGGTGGTATTGCCGGACAATTTGTTCAGAGGACCCAATCAGACCGCCGCCGTGCTGACCAGCTGGGACCGGCTCGCCCTCGCCACCGTGCTCATCGCCGAGATCGCAGCCTCGGATGCGCAATCGAAAGGGGCCACGGGCCGGGCGCGGACGCGGGAGGACCCCGATGGCACGGTTCGGGTGACCGATGTGACGGACAAGGGCCGCGGACACTTCGATACCGGGGGTGGAGACCGTGCGGCCACCCCCATCGGGCGTTTTGTGCTTCCGGCCGGCACTTGGGCCGAGCTCGACGAGATCGCGGGGTCATTAGCGCCCGGGTCCGAGCTGGACGATGTGCCGCTGCTTCAGCGACTGGCCCGGCGGAACGCGCTCATCGGGCGTACGCTGCAACGCGGAGTTTTTTGACGTCGGGGTGCCAGAGGGATACCAGCAGGCGGTCGCGGCATTTCCGGCCGCGGGGGACCTCCCGGCTGAGCAGGCCAAAGCCGGCGCGCCAGGTTGAGGAACGCGAACTGGATTGCGCCGTGGGACTCGAGTACGCTGGCGTATTGACATAGGCGGAGACACGCAGCCATGGCTGCGTTTTATGAGTGGTGCACTGATGCCGCTGCAGGAGGGCTTTGCAATCTTTCCAGTGCCTGGCTCTCCCCACCAAAACATCAACTACGCCAACGCCACTCCTCGTTGCGGCGACGCGCGTCACAGCGCCAAAGCTGCTTCGTCTTCATCTTTATTCGATGGCCGACTTCGTGGCAATCGGCCCACCCGCCCCCGCTCGGGGGCGTGCACCGTACGGTACCGAACAGGAGAACGGCCATGCCGCTCAATTCCATGGATCAGCTATTCCTCAATGAACTGAAGGACGTCTACAACGCGGAGAAGCAGTTGGTGGCCGCGCTGCCCCGGATGGCCAAGGCGGCGCAGTCCCCCAAGCTCCAGCAAGCCATCACGAAGCATCTGCGAGAGACGGAAGTCCACGTCAAGCGCCTGGAGCAGATCCTCCAGTCGTTGGGCGAGCCGTTGCGCGGCAAGAAGTGCAAGGGCATGGAAGGCCTGATTGAGGAGGGCAAGGAGATTCTCGAGGAGGAGGGCGCTGCGGAGGTCATTGACGCGGCCATCATCTCCGCTGCCCAACGGGTTGAGCACTACGAGATCGCGGCCTACGGCTGCCTGCGGACCTATGCCCTGCTGCTCGGCAACACCGAGGCCGACCGCCTGCTGCAGCAAACTCTCGCGGAAGAAGAGGCGACCGACAAGGCCCTGACGGCGCTGGGCGAGGGCGGCATCAATCAGGCGGCCGTCGCCGCGGGCGCCCAATCGGACGAGTAACGCCTAAAACTCCATTCAACCCGCAAGCCGATCGTACGCGGGGCTCACAGAGCCCCGTCGTCGCCCGCCTGTGGTTTCTCCCGACCGCCCGTGTCTAGGCTCGAACCGCCATAAAGAAGGTGTTACGTGTCCGTCTATCGCCCAATCGTCGTCTTCTCGCATCTCCGCTGGAACTTCGTGTACCAGCGTCCTCAACAAATCCTGTCCCGCCTCGCCGCTCATCGCCGCGTGCTGTATGTGGAAGAGCCCATCGACGGCCGCCAGAAGGCGGATGGCTGGGAGCTGGAGCGCGCCGCCGCCAACGTGCTGGTCGCGCGCCCGCGCCTGACCAACCTTCCGGACCGAACGCCCGAGGACGTAGCCGTGACGACCGTGACGCTTCTCCGCCGGCTCATGCGCGCCGAGGAGATCATCTATCCGGTGGCCTGGCTGTACACGCCGATGGCCATGCCGCTCCTCGACGCCGTGAATGCGGCCCTGGTGATCTACGACTGCATGGACGAGTTGTCGCTCTTCCTCGGCGCACCACCGGAGCTGCTGCGCATGGAGGCGGCACTCCTCGAACGCGCCGACCTGGTCTTCACCGGCGGCGTCAGTCTGTACCAGGCAAAACGGATACGGCATCCCCACGTCCACTGCTTTCCCAGCAGCGTGGACGTCCGCCATTTCGCTCAGGCGGCGCCCGGCGCCCGTGTCCTCGCCGAGCCCGCCGACCAGGCAGCGATCCCGCGTCCGCGTCTGGGCTTCTTCGGCGTGATTGACGAGCGCCTCGACGCCGGACTTCTGGACGTCGTGGCCGCGTCCCGCCCCGACTGGCAGGTCGTCATGGTGGGGCCCATAGTGAAGATCGAGCCGGCGCTGCTGCCGCGGCGGCCGAACATCCACTACCTCGGACAACAGCCCTATGAGCGGCTCCCGGCCTATCTCTCGGGCTGGGACGTGTGCCTGCTGCCCTTCGCGCTGAACGACGCCACTCGGTTCATCAGCCCTACCAAGACCCTCGAATACATGGCGGCCGAGCGGCCGATCGTGAGCACGCCCATTACGGATGTGGTCAGCATGTACGGCGACATCGTCCACGTGGCCGACACGGCGGCCGCCTTCGTTCGCGCCTGCGAGCGCGCGCTGGCGGCCTCTCCGTTGGACCGCAAGGCGCGGGCAAGCGCCGCACGCACCGCCCTCGCCATGACGAGCTGGGACAGGACGGTGGCCCGCATGGAGGAGCGTATCGAGGAATCGGAGGTGCAGCGTGCTTCCCACCGGCCGGGGCGCGCGCCGACCAAGCCGCCGCTGCCCCAGCGCGTCTCGACGCTCGTGGCCGGCGCCGGCCCGACCGGGTTGAGCGCCGCGTATCACCTTGGCGAGGATACCCTGCTGGTCGAGCAAGCTCAGAGCGTGGGGGGATGGTGTCGCTCGCTGGTCGACAACGGCTTCACCTTCGACTACGCGGGTCACATCATGTTCTCGCGCGATCCCTATGTGCACGAGCTTTACAAGATCCTGCTCGGCGAGAACGTGCACTGGCAGGACCGGGAGGCGTGGATTCACAGCAAGGGGGTCTACACCCGTTACCCGTTCCAAGGCGCGCTCTACGGACTGCCGCCGGCGGTCATCAAGGAGTGCGTGGTCGGGGCCATCGAGGCCCGCTTCGGCGCTCCTATGGCCAAGAAAGCCTCGACCGACGAGGCCAGCGCGGACTACACCGGCCCTGAGCGCCGCGGGATGTTCGAGCCGCTCCTTCCAGGTCCCGGTGCCCGGCCAGCCGCCTCCGTCGCTCGCCGCCACTATGGCGGCCCCGACCGCCGGCGCTGCGTCGTCACCGGGACGCCACGCAACTTCAAGGAGTTCATCTACAAGGTGTGGGGCGCGGGGATCGCCCGCCATTTCGCGATCCCGTACAATCAGAAGCTGTGGGCGGTGCCGCTAGAGGAGATGGAGACCTCATGGCTCGGCGGCCGGGTGCCGCTGCCGGATCTCGAAGAGATGATCGAAGGCGCGCTCTCCCCCGTCGCGAAGCCGATGGGCCCCAATGCCCGCTTCGGGTATCCGCTCGTCGGTGGGTTCCAGGCCCTGATGGACGGCTTCCTCCCGCATCTGCAAGGCGAGCTGCGCCTCAACACGCGCGTGATCCACGTGTCGCCCACCCACCGCACGGCCACCTTCGGCGACGGCACGGCCGTGCGCTACGAGCACCTGGTCAGCACCATGCCGCTGCCCAAGCTGATCGCGCTCGCAGGAGACGAGGTCCCGGTGGAGATTCAGGCGGCCGCCCGCGCGCTTCGCCACGTATCGGTCCGGTGTGTGAACATCGGCGTAGGCCGGCCGAACATCACGGACAAGCACTGGATTTACTACCCGGAGGAGACGGTCTTCCACCGGATCTTCGTCCAGGGCAACGCGAGCCCGCATTGCAATCCTCCCGGCGGTTTCGGGTTCACCTGCGAGATCACCTACTCGCCGTCCAAGCCGTTGCCGTGCGAGGGCGACGACCTCATCCGCCGCTGTATCGCGGACGCGGTCGCGGTGGGCTTCATCCGGGCCGACGACCCGATCTGGGCCGCCAACCAAGTGGATCTTCCCGTCGCCTACGTGGTGTATGACCACGGGCGGGCAGAGAAGGTCGAGCGGATTCGGGAGTGGCTGGCAAACCACGACATCGTGCTGGCAGGTCGGTATAGCGAATGGGAGTACTACAACTCCGATCACGCCTTCATCGCGGGCAGGAAGGCGGCTCAGGAAGTACGTGGCGGCGAGGTGGCCACAGCGGCTCACACGCCGGCCGGCGGCGTGACTGCGGGCGTATCGGTGGGCCAGTCGCGCGCCGGCTGATCGTCAACATGCCGTAGCGGGGCGAGTGTCGTCGAGCGCCAGGGGTGCAGTCGCGCTCGTCGTCAAGCCGGTCGGCTCACCGCGATCACGCGCAGAGGCAACTGTCACCAAGCCCGTCCGCGAGCTAGACCCTAGGACGGTGGCGCGTTCCGGGTGTCGAGCAGCTTGCGAATTCGCGGGGCCACGTGCGCGAGGTCGAAGGGTTTCTGCTGGACCTGATCGTCGTGGCTGACCAGGCGGCCTCCGAGCAGCTCGTCCGATGCATGGCCGGACATGAGCAGCACCGGCACCAACGGCGCGATATCCGCCAGGCGGTCCCGAAGCTCGCCGCCGCCCATGCCGCCCATCACCAGGTCCGCCAGGACGAGTGCGACGCTGCCCTGCGTGGCGCTCATCACCTCGAGCACCTCGCCGCCGTCCCGCGCCTCGAGCACCGTATAGCCCTCCTCGGCCAGGGCCCGGCTCACCCACGTCCGGCCCGCATCGTCGACCTCTGCGATGAGAATGGTCTCCGAGCGCGCCGACGCTCGCGGGCGTTGAGGGTCGGCTCGGCGCGCTCGCGACCGCGCGGGGCAAGTTGATGGTGAAGGTAGTGCCGCGCCCCGGGCCGTCGGGTTCGGGGGGCAGAGGCGGGGGTCGGGGAGGGTCAACGCTACCCTCGGGCCGAACAAAAGCCACTAACCACTAGTCGTGGACTGGGTGGGAACGGTGCGCAATGGAGAGCGGGTTCGTCCAATATCGGTGTTACGAGCGGGGCTGTGAGTGAGCGCAAGCGATTTCGGTACGGCGGGAAACGCACTCCGGGCGCAGGTGTCGGGGCATTCCGATTCCGTTCAGCATCCGTGATGAAGTCGAGGATGGGCCATGCGTCACTCCAATCGAGACGGACCAATGCTAACTTGGCAGGCTTCGCTGGAACATCGCTCCGGCGAGATGCTGGTGTCCGGTACCAGTCGCTCATAACGAGAAAGCTGAATATGCACTCGAATCTACTGCGCCGATCATTGGTCGGCTCGCTCTCCTTGATCGCTCTTGTTGGCCTCGGTTCACCGGCGCGCGCCGTAGCGCAGGAAACCGGCAACCCGCCGGCCGATACGCACCGCGACAACGGCTTCGACAAGGGCCTGCTCGGCCTGGTGGGCCTCGCTGGACTTCTGGGGCTCCGGCGCCGGGACGAACGCGGTGCCACCCGGAACGACGCCCCCCGCGCTACGACCAGCCGAGTCTAACCTGCCCTGTTCTGCGCCGGCTCGAGGTACCGGGCCGGCAGGACCCATTCGCCATCTGCATTCCCAAGGTATTTCCATGCGAACCTCATCGCTGACTCGTACTACGGTGCTGGCCCTGCTCCTCGCGGGCGTGGCCTGCGCGCGAAACAAATCGTCCGACACTCAGGTGGGCGCGGCTCGTGACACGAGCACCGCGGGCATCACCGATTCGGCGAAGGTCAACCAGACCGAATCCGGCATGACCGACTCGAGCGGGCACTCGACCCTGGGCAAGGGAGCCGAGAAGACCCGCCCCGATCAGGGCCAGCCGGTCACCTCCAAGGGGGACACGGTCAATCCCGGCGTCGACAGCTCGACCACGGCGCGCTAGGCCGCGCCGGACTTGCCGGATGGTGAGCATGATCACCTCCGGCGTCCGGCCCGGACTATAGGTTCTCCTTCCTTTCCCGAATGGCCGCGCTCCGTGGGAAAGCGCGACATCGCACCGTCTCGTCTCCCGCTCTTGAGCAGACTCGGACGTTCGGGTTCTACATAGTCAGGAGTCATCAATGGCACCACGTAAGAAGGACATGGAAGCCCCGACGCCAGGCGTCGCGGGCGAGACCGTCGTCGGCATGTACCCCGACCAGCCGGGCGCCGAGCGGGGCATAGAGGCCCTGAAGGCCGCCGGCTTCTCGGAGCAGCAGATCGGGGTCGCGGTGCAGGACAAGCGGCAGCAGAAGGACCTCACCGAGGGCACCGGCACCCAGGCCGCCGAAGGCGCCGCCACGGGCGCCATGGGCGGGGGCGTGCTGGGCGGTGTCGTCGGCCTCCTCGCGGGCGTGGGTGCGTTGGCCATTCCGGGCATTGGGCCGATCATCGCGGGTGGAGCGCTCGCTTCGACGCTGGCCGGCGCCGGCATCGGCGCGGCCGCCGGCGGCCTCATCGGGGCCCTCACCGGCATGGGCGTGCCCGACGAGGACGCCAAGCACTTCGAGCGCGGGTTCAAGCAGGGCGGTGTGCTCGTGACGGTTCAGGCGGGTGGGGACGCCACGCGGGCCCGGCAGGCGCTGCTCGACGGGGGCGCCGACCTCGGTCCCGGCAGCAACGACGCCTCACGGGCGCCGATGGCCTCGTCGTCGAAGGATGCCGACCGGCTCGAGCTCAGGGAAGAGCAGCTCGACGTGGAGAAGCGCCAGGTCCAGGCGGGTGAGGTGCGGCTCCGCAAGGAGGTCGTCACCGAGCAGCGCAACATCGAGGTGCCGGTGACGCGCGAGGAGGTCGTGATCGAGCGCCACGGCGCGGCGGGTGACAGGCCCGCGGACGGAGCGATCGGCGACGGCGAGGAGCTCCGCGTCCCGCTGATGGAGGAGCAGGTGCGGGTGGAGAAGACGCCGGTGGTCCGCGAGGAAGTCTCGGTCCGCAAGCGTCAGGTCCAGGATACCGAGCGGGTCTCCGAGACGGTGCAGCGCGAGGAGGCCCGGATCGAGAGCCAGGGCGACGCGCGCGTGAGCGAGCGGAGCGGCAAGAAGTCGGAGTCCTGGCGCGGCAACGAGCGGCGCTACACCGACGACGCGAGCTACGCGGGCCCGGAGCGCCGGCTGGCGACGCGGTAGCCTTCCCCGCCCTAGGGTTCTTGGGGTCGGCGGGTACTCGCCGCCGGCCCTTCGGACCGCTCGACTTTCGCGGCTCGCCTGGCCTGTGCTTGAGCCGGCCTGACCGCCAGCAGGAACGCGGCCCCTTCTTCGGTCTTCACGTCTGCGAGAGACTCGATCCGCAACTCCGCTCCTGCGTCTCGGGTTCTCGCTTACCTCGGGAGCTATCTATGTATCACCACGTCAAAAAGCTCATGTATACCGTCCGCGTGGATGCACCGGACCCGAAATTCGGCAACATGCTGCTCGAGCAATTCGGCGGCGCCAACGGCGAGCTCGCCGCGGCGATGCAGTACTCAATTCAGGGCCTTAATTGCGACGATCTCGTGCGCAAGGACCTGCTGATGGACATCGGCACCGAGGAGCTCAGCCACCTGGAGATCGTGGGCGCGCTCGCCCGGCTGCACCTGAAACCGATGCTGTTCAATCGCCAGGACGCGGAGGCCGACCCGCTGATCGCCATCGCCGGCGGAGGCGGCGTCAATCTCTACAACTCCATGGGCAATGCCTGGACCGCCGACTACCTCAAGATCACCGGGGAGCTTGACGTCGATCTGCGGAGCAATATCGCGGCGGAGGCCCGGGCCAAGATCGTGTACGAGCGCCTGATCAACTTCACGCAGGACGCCGGGACGATCGACGCCCTCCAGTTCCTCATGACCCGCGAAATCACGCACATGAAGGCGTTCACCGCGGCGCTCGAGAGCCTCGGCAAGCCCCGTTTCTCGATCGGGCAGATTCCGCCGACGCCCGTGCTGGTGGATCAGTTCTTCAACGATTCGACCGGCCAAGGCGAGGATGGAGAGATCGACGCCCGCGGCCCGTGGAACGAGGGCGACGAGTGGAAGTACGTCGAGGCACCCGCGTTCCAGGCGATGGTACAGGCCAACGACATCGACGGCGGCGGGATCGCTGACCGGAGCACCAGCATGGCTGCCGCCCCTGAGATGCTGGAGAAGCTGCTCGTCGAGGCGCTGCAGGACCTGCTTCACGCCGAGGGGCAGCTGGTCAAAGCGCTGCCGAAGATGGTGAAGGCCGCGAAGGCCGATGGCTTGCGCATGGCATTTCAGACGCACCTCGAGGAAACCAGGCAGCAGGTCGAGCGGCTGAAGAAGGCCTTCGAGCTCCTGGGCGTCACGGCCAAGCCGAAGCCATGCAAAGGCATGGCGGGCCTGCTCGAGGAGGGACAAGAGGTAGTGGAAGAAGGCCAGGACAAGGATGAGGTGGCGGCCGACCTCGCCCTCATCGCCGCGGCCCAGAAGGTGGAGCACTACGAGATCTCGGGCTACGGCACCGCGCGTACGATGGCGCGGCAGATCAGGCGGCCGGACGTCGCGCGACTCCTCAGCAAGACGCTCGCGGAAGAGGAGATTGCGGACAGCCTCCTGACGCAGGTGGCCCGAGAGCTCATGTCACAGTCGGCCATGGTCGAGGCCACGCCCGTGAAGGCGACGAACGGCGGGAGAAAGAAGTAGTGGTGCCACGGGAGAGGGGGGCGTCCTGTCGGCCGCCTCCCTCTCACCTCCGCCGTTTGTGTTGCGTGAAAGGTGCCGGTTTCCCCACTCCCGTAGCCCGCCCTTCGCCGAGCCTGTAGGCCTGGCGTCGGGACCTTTGCGGGCTCGGAAGATCGCGCTCACGGTGGGTGCGTCCACTACCGTACGCGGATTCGCATTCGTGCCCCCTGGCATCGGATGTTCCGCACCCGGTTTCCCCGGCTGCTGATTTTCCCGCCGAGGACACCGCCATCTTGTCCGCGCGATGTCCCCCTCACAGGTCAACCTGTCCCGCGGAATGACGCGTTCGGCGCGAATGGTGGGGCACGAGAGCGCGCCGGCGCTGGTCCGAGAGTTGCCAGACTATCTGCCCGCCGGGTGAGCCGGCGACAATTTCAGCGTGCGCCGTCCCGGAGATGCGTACGAGAACTCATACGAAAGAAGGGTGCAATACCAATGCGACACTTCATCGCGATCGTAGCGGCTGGCGGGGTTCTGATGGCAGCCATACCGCTCTCACCGCTGCATGCGCAGGCCAAGCCGGCCCGCGCCAGCACCGACAGCATCACCGCCGACGGCAAGTTCGTCCGCGAGGTGGCTGCCGACAATCTGCTGGAGGTGCGGCTGGGCGACGTGGCTCTCAAGAAGGCGACGAAGCCCGAGGTCAAGCAGTTCGCCCAGCGGATGGTCACCGAGCATCAGAAGTTCGAGGATCAGTGGACCGATATGGCATCGAAGCACGGCATGGTGGTGAAGCCGGCCCTGGGCCGGCGGCACGAGCAGAAGCTGGACCGCCTGCAGCGGGCGGACGCCAAGGGCTTCGACCAGGCCTACATGACCCTGATGATCCAGAACCATATGGATGATGTGGACTACTTCCAGAAGGAAGGCATGGCCGCCCATTCCGAGCCGGTCCGGAAGCTGGTCGGCTACGGGCTTCCCCTGCTGCAGGAGCACCTGCGCGCGGCGCGGCAGATCGGCAAGGAGGTCGGCGTCGATTCCGCGATGGTGGCCCGCAGCCGGCACGTTGCGGCGCGGAAGTAAAGTTCGGGCCTTCCGCGCAGGAAGTGGAATGGAGCGAGCATGGACGGCGGGGTGACGTTCTACCCCGCCGTCTGCGCATCTGTCCGGCAGCCCGGGAATGGGACTCTCGCCACAGGGCCAGACCGCAGCACGGCCGGGACCCTGAGGGGTCACGGCCAGGCGGGTCACATTGTACGGTTGCGTACCGGACCTCAGAGCGGAACCTGCGAGACAGCAGCAGCGCACGGATCCCAGTCGCAGGAGAGCGCAAGCCTTCCAGGGCCAGTGCCCCCGCCAAGACCGTCAGGCACCAGGATACAAGCCCGATCCGGTGACACGGGTCACCGCTCGTTGCGGTCGCGAGCCGTATCTGTCGGCACTGCCGCAAGCCAGGCGAATGCGAATCGTGGTGACTGAAACCAGGCGCTTCTCATTCCTTCACCTCGAAGGCCAAGCACGGCGTGCGGTCCCTCGGGTGCCGGGCGAACGACGAGTTCGCGGCCGGAGCTCAACTACAGGGCAGTTGGAGGCGCGCGTACGCGTGCCACGCAAAAGGGGGCCGAATGACCACGATGATGCGAACCGACCCGTCGGTCGGTGACAACTATGACGAACGGTGGACCCCGGAGGTGGAAGAACGCCGCACCCGACCGAACGCTGCGCGGAGGGGGTCGCTGAGTGATCCGGCCCAGTCAGCCCGTGCGCTCGGCTGGTTCAGCCTCGGCCTAGGACTGGCCGAGGTGGTTGCGCCGCGGCGCCTCGCCCGCCTGATCGGGGTCGAGGACAGTGACAGGAACCGGAACACGCTCTTTTTCTACGGGCTCCGGGAGATTGCGTCCGGCGTGGCGATCCTGTCCCAGGACCGGCCCAGGGCCGGAGTGTGGGCCCGGGTCGGCGGGGACGTGATGGACCTGGCGTTCCTGGGGGGGGGCCTGGCCTCAGGGAAGTCGCGCCGGCCCCGGGTCACCCTGGCCACGGCCGCCGTTCTGGGGGTGACGGTGCTCGACATCCTGACCGGGCGGGAGCTGGTCCGCGACGCACGGGAGCAAACCCGGCCTGCCGGCGGCTCGGCGCAGGCCGGGGGCGGAATCCATGTGGAACAGTCGATCACGGTCGGCCGGCCCCCGGAAGAGATCTACCGTTTCTGGCGCGACTTCGAGAACCTGCCCCGGTTCATGGAGCACCTCGAGTCGGTCAAGGTGCTGGACGATCGCCGGTCGCATTGGCGGGCTCGCGCGCCCGCGGGCTCCTCGGTCGAATGGGATGCCGAGATTGTCGAGGATCGGCCGAATCAGCGGATCAGTTGGCGATCGGTAGCGAACGTCGAGGTCCCGAATACCGGCACCGTTCGGTTCACGCCGGCGCCTGGCAATCGCGGCACCGAGATCCACGTCGAGCTGCGGTACGAGCCGCCCGGCGGCAAGCTGGGCTCGCTGGTCGCAAAGCTCTTCGGCGAGGAGCCCGGTCAGCAGGTCAAGAGCGACTTGCGCCGCCTCAAGCAAGTGATCGAGACCGGCGAGGTGGTGCATTCGGATGCCAGCATGCACCGCGGGATGCACCCGGCCCAGCCTTCCGCCTCACCCGTCACCAGAGGAGCCGGACGATGAAAGCGAACTGCTGGATGGGGAAGAAGCGGCTGGAGGTCCGGGAGGTGCCGGACCCCAAGATCCTGAACTCGCGAGACGCGATCATCCGCATCACGTCCACGGCGATCTGCGGCTCCGACCTGCATCTCTACAATGGTTTCGTCCCCACCATGGAAAAGGGCGACATCCTCGGTCACGAGTTCATGGGCGAGGTGGTTGAGACCGGCCGGGCCGTGAAGAACCTCGAGACCGGCGACCGCGTGGTGGTGCCGTTCCCGATCGCGTGCGGCGCCTGCGCGATGTGCCAGCGTGACCTGTTCAGCCTGTGCGAGAACTCCAATCCGAACGCCTGGATCGCGGAGAAGCTGATGGGGCACTCGCCGGCGGGATTGTTTGGGTACTCGCACATGCTCGGCGGCTATGCCGGCGGCCAGGCGGAATACGTGCGGGTGCCGTTCGCGGACGTGGGTCCCTTGAAGGTGCCGAACGGTCTCTCCGACGAGCAGGTGCTCTTTCTCTCCGACATTCTGCCGACAGGCTACATGGGCGCCGAGATGTGCAACATTCAGCCGGGCGACGTCGTCGCGGTCTGGGGCTGCGGCCCGGTGGGGCAGTTCGCCATCGCCAGCGCCAAACTGCTCGGGGCCGAGCAGGTCATCGCGATCGACCGTTTTCCCTACCGTCTGCGGATGGCCGCCGAGAAGGCGGGGGCGACGACGACCATCAATTATGAGGAAGACAGCGTGCTGGACCGGCTCAAGGAGCTGACGGCCGGGCGCGGGCCTGACGCGTGCATCGACGCGGTGGGCATGGAGGCGCACGGGCATACCGCTATGTACGCGTATGATCGCGCCAAGCAGGCGCTGATGCTCGAGACCGACCGGCCCCTGGCGCTCCGCGAGGCCATCATGGCGTGCCGGGGCGGCGGGACGATCTCGGTCATCGGGGTGTACGGCGGCTTCATCGACAAGTTCCCGATGGGGGCCCTGATGAACAAGGGGTTGACGCTCCGGACCGGGCAGACCCACGTCCACCGGTACATGCGGCCACTGCTCGAGCGCATCGAGCGCGGGGAGATCGACCCCAGCTTCATCATCACCCACCGCATGCCGCTCGCGGATGCGGCGCAGGGGTTCGACATGTTCCTGCACAAGCGGGACAACTGCGAGAAAGTGGTGCTCAAGGCGGGCTGAGCACCAGAGGCTGCAGGCCGGGTTCCACACCCCGAAGCTCCGGGGCGTGGAGCTTCGGTACGACCCGGGCCCGCCGGAGGCCCCAGCCGATGACCCCACAGATACCGTCCGTAGGTTGACCCGCAGGAAGGACCCATGCGCCTCCTGATTGTGGATGACTCCGCCCTCATCCGAAAGGTCACGCACCTGGCCTTTCCCTCGAGCGAATACGAGCTCCACGAAGCCGAGAATGGCTTGGCGGCCCTCACCCTCATTGCGGGCGCGGGGCAGCCGTTCGACGCCATCGTGCTGGACCTCATGATGCCGGACATGAACGGAGTAGAGTTCCTGCGGGCTCTGCGACAGCGGCCGAAGTACGCGGAGATCCCCGTCATCGTGGCGACGACTGAGGGCGACGCATCGCCGCTGCTGCAGGAGGCCCGTCGGCTCGGGGTCGCGGGCGTCGTGAAAAAACCGTGGAAGCCGCAGGACCTCGCGGCAGTGGTCCAACAGGCGGTCTCCCGACGCCGAACGGCCACGGCGCCTCCGCCGGCCAGGGCGGCGCCCCAACTGTCGGACGAAGAAGTGCGCCTCCTCGCCTTAGCGGAGCGCGGGTACACCTACCGTGCCGCCGATGCCGATCGTGGCGACTTCGACGCCTTGGTCGAGCAGCTGCGAGGCCTCCGCGATCGGGGGCTCCTCCGCCTCGACGACGGGCGCCTGATGAAGAGTCAGCGCGGCGGCTACCTCATGGCGGGTCCGTGCGATCTGACGGACGCGGGGCGGCAGGCACTCGAGCAGGACCGCCGCCTGGGGCCCCGGGCATGAGCGAGCCTCGGTCCTTCGCCGGCCCCGAGCGGCGACGATACGAGCGCACGCGCCCGGCGCGACCGCAAGTGACGGGACGCGCCCGCCTCCGGCGGCAATACTTCATGATGCCGGGCCTCCAGGCGTATCGCTGGTATTCTGTACTGGAGGGAACGACCGGAGCCGCCCAGCTCCCGCCACCCCTCGCGGGGTATATGTGGATCGATGTCGGCGGCCCTCAGTTCCGCAGTGTACCGCGGGACTGGTTCGAGATCGAGGAGGGCCCCCAGTGGACAGCGGCGCGCTGAGTAGGACCGGGACAGAGGATCACGCCTGACCTACCCGGCTGGCTAGGCTCGCGACCCCCGGGGGGTGCGACCAGTGCTGCGGGATCAGCGGGGATGTGAGCCACGTCGCTGCGAGTCGAGGGAGGCGCCATGATGTTGCGTGAGTTTTCCACCCGACCGATCGTGGCGGTCGATCAGCCCGAATGGTGATGACCACTCGCTACCTCGCTCTCGGTGCTCTTGTCCTCCTGGTCGGTTGCGCGGACCGGTCTTCCGGCCGGCCCCACCAGGCACCGGAGGCTGGAGCCAGCAGCGCCGCTGCCCGATCGGCCCTCCGCGAGACCGTCTCGGCGGGGTCCGCCCCGAACGCCGCCGCTCTGGCTCCCGACAGCGGCAGCGGCCAGTGGAGCATTCCCGCCAAAAACTACGCCTCGACCCGCTACAGCGACCTGGGGGAGATCACCTCCAGCAACGTGGCTCGGCTACAGCTCGCCTGGACCTTTTCGACGGGTGTCATGCGCGGCCACGAGGCCGCACCGCTTGTGGTGGGGGGTACGATGTACGTGCTGACGCCGTATCCCAACATTCTGTATGCGCTCGACCTGACCCAGCCCGGCGCGCCGATCAAGTGGAAATTCGAGCCCCACCCCGCCCTGGCGTCGCAGGGTGTGGCGTGCTGCGACGTGGTGAACCGCGGCGCCACCTACGCGGCGGGCCGGATCTACTTCAACACGCTGGATGCGCACACGGTGGCCGTGGATGCTGCCACGGGCAAAGAGGTCTGGAACACCCGGGTCGGCGACATCAAAGTGGGCGAGAGCACGACGATGGCCCCCCTCGTGGTCAAGGGAAAGGTGCTGGTGGGCAACAGCGGCGGCGAGTTCGGCGTGCGCGGCTGGCTCACCGCGCTGGACGCCGGCACGGGAAAGCTCGCCTGGCGCGCGTACGCTACCGGTCCGGACAAGGACGTGCTGATCGGGCCGCGGTTCCGGCCGTTCTACCCGCAGGATCGCGGCCCCGACCTCGGCGTCTCGACCTGGCCGGGCGCCGCCTGGAAGACGGGCGGCGGCGGGGCCTGGGGCTGGATCTCCTACGATCCGGCGCTCGACCTCATTTACTACGGCACTGCCAACCCGGGACCGTGGAATGCCGAGGTCCGGCAGGGCGACAACAAATGGACCGCCGGGATCTTCGCGCGCGATCCCGACACCGGCGAGGCGGTCTGGGCGTACCAGTGGAGCCCGCACGATCTCTTCGACTACGATGGAATCAACGAGCAGCTGCTGCTCGATCTCCGCCTTGGGGGCCAGATGCGGCAGGTTTTGGTCCGGCCGGAGCGGAACGGCTACCTCTACGTCCTCGACCGCCGGACCGGCGAGGTGCTTTCGGCGGACCCCTACGGCTACATCACCACCACCAAGGGGGTGGATCTCAAGACCGGCCGCCCGATCGAGAACCCGGACAAGGCGCCGCGCACCGGTGTTGTGGTACGCGGGATCTGCCCCGCCGCCCCGGGCGTCAAGGACTGGCAGCCGAGCTCCTGGTCGCCACGCACGGGGCTGCTGTACATCCCGCACCAGAATCTCTGCCAGGACGAGGAAGCCACCGAGGCTAACTACATCGCGGGGACGCCGTACGTGGCCGCGATCGTGAAGATGTACGCGGGGCCCGGGGGCAATCGGGGAGTCGTCACCGCATGGGACCCGGTCGCGCGAAAGGCAGCCTGGGAGGTGAGGGAGCGGATGCCCGTCATGAGCGGAACGGTGGCCACGGCCGGCGATGTCGTGTTCTACGGCACTATGGACGGCTGGTTCAAGGCGCTCGACGCGAGGAGCGGCCGGGAGCTGTGGCGCTTCCGCACCGGGAGCGGGATCGTCGGGCAGCCGATCACCTATCAGGGGCCGGACGGCAAGCAGTACGTCGCGGTGCTCGCTGGCGTCGGCGGGTGGGCCGGCGCCGTGGTCGCCGGGGGCCTCGACACGCGGGACTCGAGCGCGGCGCTCGGCTTCGCCAACGCGATGAAGGATCTGCCTGCGGTTACGACCAAAGGCGGAATGCTCTATGTCTTTGCCCTGCCGTAGTCCGGTACGGGTGTTGGCGGTTGTGGCGCTCCAGCTGCTCAGTGTCGGCTGCCGGCGTGAGGAGCGCAGCTTTCGCGCGTGGCCGCCTGCCGCAGACCCTAGCTCGGTGGTACGCGAGGTCCCGCTCCAGCCCGGCGCTCCGACACCCGACGTGTCGGTGCCTGCCGCCGCCGAGGCCAACGCCTACGCGGTGAGCGAGGGCAAGCGCCTCTACAACGCCTGGAACTGCTCCGGCTGCCACTTCCAAGGTGGCGGCGGCATCGGGCCGCCGCTCATGGACGACCAGTGGATCTACGGCAGCCAGCCCGAGAACATCTTCGAGACGATCGTCGAGGGGCGTCCCAACGGGATGCCCTCGTTTGCCGGCCGGCTGGGGAACGACCAGGTGTGGCAGCTCGTCGCCTACGTGCGCTCGATGAGCGGGCTCCTCGCCAAGGACGTCGCCAGCGGCCGGAACGACGACATGCAGGTGCGGAGCCAGGAACAGTCCACTGAGAAGGCCGTGCCGGTGCAGTCCTCGGTGCCGAAATCCTCGGAGCAGCCGTGATGCCGGTGGTTCAGGCGCACTCCCCGCTCGAACCCGCCGGCGCGCAGCTCGCCCTCATCATGGAGCGGCTGTGGGACCCGATGTACATCACCGCTTTGGTGGTTTTCGCGCTCGTGATGGGCGCGCTCGCCTGGGCGGTGTTCCGGCGGCGGGCCGCGGCCGAGCCCCCGGATGACCCCGGGCACGCGCGCGGCATGGGTTGGACGGTCGGCCTCGCGACGGCGCTGACGGTGGCGGTGCTGCTTGTCTTTCTTGGCCTCGACATCTCGGTCTCGCGGGCGACCACGGCGACTCCCGGGAAGGACGCGATCCAGATCGTGGTGACCGGACACCAATGGTGGTGGGAGGTGCAGTACCGTGACGCCATCTCCCAGCGCTGGGTCACGACCGCCAACGAGATCCACCTGCCGGTCGGCCGCGTGGCGGTGCTCGAGCTCCGGTCGACCGACGTGATTCACAGCGTGTGGCCGATCGGCCTGGCCACCAAGCGGGACCAGATCCCCGGCCGGGAGAACAGCCTCTGGCTCGAGGCCGACCGCCCGGGCGTCTATCGCGGCCAGTGCGCCGAGTACTGCGGGCACCAGCACGCGAAGATGGCGTTTTTGGTCGTCGCCGAGCCGCCGGACAGCTTCGAGCGCTGGCTGGTGGCCCAGCGGGATACCGCGGCCACCCCGGGCGACAGCCTCACGCGCCGGGGGCAGGCGGTGTTCCTCTCGTCTTCCTGCGCGATGTGTCACGCCGTCTCGGGCACGCCGGCCGGAAGCCGCATCGGCCCCGACCTCACTCACCTCGCCGGCCGCCGCACCATCGCCGCCGGGACGCTGCCCAATACGCGCGGCAACCTGGCCGGCTGGATCCTCGATCCCCAGTCCATCAAGCCCGGGGCCAAGATGCCTCCAAACAACCTGACGCCGGCCGATCTGCGCGCGTTGCTGGCCTACCTCGAGACCCTCCGGTGAGCGCGACGCTGCCGGAGCGGGCGCCGGCCTCCGCCGGCGACATCGTGCGGCAGCTGGAGGCGACCTGGCGGCCGGAGCCCGGCCTGCTCGGCTGGCTCCGGAGCGTGAACCACAAATCGATTGGCCTCCGATACATCGTCACTGCGTTCGTGTTCTTCCTGCTGGGAGGCATCGAGGCGGCCGTGATGCGCGCCCAGCTTGCCCGGCCGGAGGGCACCATCCTCGGGCCCGACGCCTACAATCAGTTCTTCACCATGCACGGCACGACGATGATGTTCCTCTTCGCCGTGCCGGTCATGGACGCGATCGGGCTCTACCTGGTGCCGCTCATGATCGGCGCCCGGAACGTGGCCTTTCCCAAGCTCAACGCCTACGGCTACTGGGTCTATCTCTTCGGCGGCGTCTTCCTCTATGTGATGTTCTTCCTGAACACCGGACCGGATACCGGCTGGTTCAGCTACGTCCCGCTCGCCGGGCCGGAATTCTCCCCCGGGAAGCGGGTGGATGTCTGGGCGCAGACGATTACCTTCACCGAGATCTCGGCCCTCGTGGCCGCGGTGGAGATCATCGTCACGGTGTTCAAGAATCGGGCGCCGGGCATGACGCTCCACCGGATGCCGCTCTTCGTCTGGGCCATGCTGGTGCAGGCGTTCATGGTGCTGTTCGCCATGCCGTGGATCGCCACCGCGAGCCAGTTCCTGGCGATGGACCGGCTGGTGGGCACCCATTTCTTCAACCCGGCGGAAGGTGGGGACGTGCTGCTCTGGCAGCACCTGTTCTGGTTCTTCGGCCACCCCGAGGTCTACCTGATCCTGCTGCCGGGGCTTGGCTTCGTGTCGTCGATCGTGCCGACGTTCACGCGGCGCCGCGTGTTCGGTTACCCCGCCATGGTGCTGAGCCTCATCGCGACGGCGTTCCTGGGGTTCGGGCTCTGGGTACATCACATGTTCGCGACCGGTCTGCCGGCGCTCGGTGAGAGCTTCTTCAGCGCTTCGAGCATGATGATCGCCATCCCGAGCGGCATCCAGATCTTCTGCTGGATCGCCACGATCTGGGCGGGGCGGCCCCGGCTGGCCGTGCCGATGCTGTTCGTGCTGGGGTTCGTGATCGTGTTCGTCATCGGCGGCCTCAGCGGGGTGATGGTGGCGTCGGTACCGGTCGACCAGGTGGTGCACGACACGTACTTCGTGGTTGCGCACTTCCATTACGTGCTCATCGGTGGTGCCGTGTTTCCCCTGTTTGGCGCCGTGTACTACTGGTTTCCCAAGGTCACGGGCCGGATGCTAAGCGAGCGCCTGGGGCGGTGGCACTTCTGGCTGTTCCTCATCGGCGTGAACCTGACCTTCTTCCCGATGCACCAGCTCGGGCTCGACGGAATGCCGCGGCGAGTCTATACGTATCTCGCCGGGATGGGGTGGGACAATCTCAACCTGCTGGCGAGCCTGGGCGCCGCCGTGGTCGCGGTCAGCGTGGCGATCTTCCTCGTCAACGTCGCCAGGAGTGTCGGGCGCGGCGCTGCCGTCGGGGACGACCCGTGGGGCGCCGACACGCTGGAGTGGGCCACGTCGTCGCCGCCTCGCCCTTACAACTTCGCCTTCATCCCGGTGGTGGAGAGCCGGACGCCGCTATGGGATAGGGCCGGCCCGCTGCCGGCGGCGGCGGGGCTCAGAACCGACGTGCAGGAAGTTCTGGTCACGACGCTGCTCGACGCCGAGCCCGACAGCCGGCATCGCCATCCTCCGCCGACCATCTGGCCGCTCCTTGCCGCCGTGGCCACGGCCATCACGTTCATCGTGCTGATCTTTACGCCGTGGGGCATCGTGCTCGGTCTGCCGCTGCTGTTCGCCGGCTTTCTCGGATGGGCGTGGCCGAGGGGAAGGGACCATGAGGAGCAGCTGCGGGTCGAGGGCGAGCCGCGGCAGGGCACGTCATGAGAGAAACGGAGATCGTCGCCGATGTCTCCGCCCTCCCGACCACGACGTTCGGGCACCGGAGCATGATGTGGTGGGGCACGCTGGGGTATCTCGTGATCGAGGGCACGACGCTCCTCATCAGCGCCGGCTGCTACTTCTACCTGCGTCGGAACTTTTCGACCTGGCCGCCGGAGCACGTGTTCCGGCCAGCCCTCACCGCGGCGGCGATCCAGGCCGCTCTGATGCTGGCCAGCAATGTGCCAATGGTGGCCGTCGACCGCGCCGCCCGGCGTCTCGACCTGGGGACGGTGCGCGTCGGGATGGTGATCTGCTCGGTGCTCGCGGTCGGCATGTGCGTGGTCCGGGCGTTCGAGTTTGGCGCGCTGCACGTCCGCTGGGACACCAACGCCTATGGATCGGCCGCCTGGGCCACGCTCGTCACCCACAGCACCCTGCTGCTGCTGGAGACCGTCGAGACCGTGGTGTTCACAGCCCTGCTCTTCAGCCCGAGCATGGAGCAGCGGGACTTGTCCGCGGCGGCGGACAATGCCGTCTATTGGTATTTCATGACGATCGCCTGGCTGCCGCTCGCGGCCATCGTCTTCCTCTCACCGTACCTGACGTAGCGGCCCCGGGGCGCCATGACCGACCCCTATACCACGATCGGTGGCGCACGGCGGATCGCCGCGCTCTGGACGGGCCTGCTGCTCGCGCCAGTGGCGTTCCTCGCCAACCTGGAGCTCGGCTACGCGCTGGTTCCCACGGCGTGCCGGCTGGGCACCACCCTGCCGATCCACGCGGTCCACCTTGCCTGCCTGCTGCTCGCGCTCGCCGGCCTGGTCCTGTCGAACTGGAACCGCCGCTCGAGGGACGAGGCGGCGCGCTCGGGCGAGCGCCACGTGGCCCGCACGCACTTCATGGGCGGGCTTGGGGTCGCGGTGAGCCTGCTGTTCGCTCTCACGATCGTTTCGCAGGCCGTACCCGCCCTGGTGCTGAGTCCGTGCCAATGAGGGACGCACCGCTGCGGGTAGGCGGGCTGCTCCTCATCGCAGTGGCGGTCTCCGGTTGCGATCGGAGCGCACTCTCGGCGAAGGAGGCGGCCCGGCTCACCGGCGGTGGCAACGACCGGCGCGGTGCCGAGGCGATTCGCCGGTTCGGCTGTGGCGCGTGCCACACGATCCCCGGAATCCCGGGCGCCTCGGGGCAGGTCGGTCCGCCGCTCGCCGGGATTGGCGCGCGGTCGTTCATCGCGGGGGTGTTGGTCAACACGCCGGACGACATGGTCAGGTGGATCGTTGATCCGCCGGCCGTGGATTCGCTCACCGTGATGCCGGCCTTGGGCGTCACGACGTCCGAGGCCCGTGACATCGCAGCTTACCTGTACCGGCACCGCTGATGCGCGCTATGTCGCTATTGCTCGGATCCGCCCTGCTGGCCGGGTGCGCCCGTCCGCCTCGGCGAGGGTAGAGCAGGCGACGACCGCGCTCCATTCCTGGAAGTCGACGCTCTCGCTCGGAGACGAAGCACAGGGACGTGGCGCCACCAGACCCGTCAGCGCCACGTCCAGTCCGTTCATCTCAGCCAATGCGTGCAGAGCCTCGACTGCCCCGCTCGCCCCGGACGTGAACCCCTCGACCTTGGACTTTGGGCCGAGGGGCGGGACGTGGGGCTTCGGTCCAATAATCGAGGGGCGGGCCCCACGGTGTGACGAAGGCGCTCTGGAAGAGGAAAAAACAGGGAACACGCACGGCGCACTCCCTGAGGCGTGTCAGAGCCTCCCTGCCCGGCGCTCGGATCGGCGCGCAATCCGCCACGATCGCAACGCGCGTTGCAATGCGGACTGGCCGTCACGAAAGAGAAAATGCTCCTCCGCCAGGACGCGGGGGCCCGAGGTCGGCCATGAGCGCTGGTGGCTTTCCACGCCGCGCCGAATCTTGTGGGCTACATCGCGCGCGGCGATCCACACGCCCGGGGGCAGTTCAGGGTAAAGCGGCGAGCATGCCGGCAACAGGAACGCTTGCCGTTCTCTTGCCAGGCCGAGGAGATGCTTCAGCGTCATGATGGGGTCGAGGCCTGCCCCAGGATGTCAGATTTGCGGTGGCGGCGACATGTAGGTCGAACATCACTCGGGGTACGCCTTGTCACAAGGCATGAAGAACTTCTCGGGGTGACCGTAGAGCTTGAGCGATCGCCAGAGAATGAAGTGGAGTGCCTCGTGCCGCAGCACCGGCAGGTTCTCGCGATACCGCTCCACCACCAGCACGGCGTTCGAGCGGACCAGGCTATATGCCACCGTCGGAGCGGAGAAGCGCGCACCCGAGAAGGTGCTGTCCGAGGCGTCATCGAGGCTGTCGAGCGTCATGTCGCGGACCCGGATGGTGCGCGCGACGGGGACCACGAGCATCTGCGGGGCCTCGCCGAGAGGCGCGAGGGCGCGGCCGCCGGACAGCGCCTCCACGCAGGCCTTGGCCTCCTCCCACGGCCTCGCCGGAAAGGGCATGGTCAGGTAGAGTCCGCCAGCGAGCGTGTTCTCGTCGATCAGCATCATGGGGAGCGTAGCGGATCCAAGCATGTCGGCCATCGGCCGGTCGTAGACCAGGGCCTCGCTCTGGGCCGAAACCAGGGAAGGAAGCAGCAGGAGCGGCAGCGCGGCGAGGCGCACGGGACTATCCCATCGGGGTTCTGCCTGTTGGAGAAGGGAGCGCCTCGCCGGACGACGAGGTCTCGTTCCATTCCCCCCTGACCGCCGATCTTCTGCAACCGGTGTACGGCGTACAAGGCACGGGTGCACCAATGGCCGCGTCGGATGATCTTTCGCACCGAGCGCCTATTCCACTATAGGATTGCCCGCGACGAATGTCCGTGGGCGCCGTATGCGGCGGACTGTGGGGCCCATCACTGGGCCGCGCCGCATCACTGCAGGTGTCTGCACCGCTCACGCTCGGAATCCGGTTGGCCGCGCGGGAAATCGAAGCACGTGATGGCTGGCACGTCGCCGCTGGCGACGTCGGCGGCCGCAACAACCGGCCGACGCGGTTGGCAGGGTGACTTCCGGAAGCGAGGGCTGGTGTTTACGGCCGATCCTGGAACAGCTCCCACCTCCGATCCGTCGGGATATACGCGGGGTTGTTTACCTTGTACCACACCGTCCCGGTTGCGTAGGGATCGGTTTTCCGCTTGGCGACGATTCCCTCGAGATCCAGGCACTGGACCGCATCCAGGAGGCTCCGCCCACTGCCCTCGACGGTGAGCACCTTCAGGACATCACGCGTATCCTCCGGCAGCACACGCTCGAGTCGGTCCTTTCGCTTCGCCAGCGGCTGCCCTCGGAGATCGCGCCCGTCCACCCACAGCAGATCGAACGCGGCATAGGTCGCCGTCCCGCGAGCGGCGAAGACGTCATGGCAGCGAGGTCGGCCGGCGTCGTCCAACGTCACGATCGCTCCGTCGAGAATCGCCTCCCGTGCCAGCAGATGCTCGCGGAGCTTCGGGAGCAGCTCCGCGAAGCGGGTAGAGACAGCCCCCCGCTTCGAGCGGATCAAGCAATGGTCGCGCGTCAGATAGACGAGCCCTCGAAAGCCGCCGTAGTTCGGCTCGAAGAGGTACTCCGGGTCGTCGAAGGGTTGCTCGCGGAGAACCGGAGCGATCGGCTCGACCTGGGGCAGTGTCAGAACGGTCAGGTCCGTCATGGGGTCAGACCTCGTGGTGGCCGGAGGTCCGCCGTCGGCTCCTCGGCCGGGACGGCCCCATGGATCGCGGAGCGCTGGTCGGCTGCGATGGGATGCCGAGCAGCCGCTCGAGCTTTTCCGCCAGATCGCCGAAACTCACCGGCTTCGGCACGAAGGGAAGGTCCCGGTAACCGAAAAGGAGCTCAGCCACACTGGGATCGCCCGGATCGGCCATGAGCATTGCGACCAGGCTGGGATCGAGATCCTTCGCGCGCTCCGCGAGCTCGCCGCCGTCCATCCGGGGCATTCCGAGGTCGGCGAGCAGCAAACGCACCTCGCCGGGATGGGCCGCCAGGAAGCGGAGGCCGGCCCGACCGCTCGGGCAGCTCCGGGCGCGGTACCCCAGTGTGCGCACCATTCCCGTGATGAGCGAGCGCGGCGTGGGCTCGTCATCGACCACCAGGACCATCGGGTCGAGCTCGAGAGGCAGGATCTTCATGTCCTCTCCGGGCATAGGGCCTCCGGGATGCCGAACAGCCGCCGTCGGCCCTCTTCACGAAGAGGGCGTCTGCAATACTCCAATAAGCCTATCGGTTCACCCGCGGAGCTGCTGTGATGGCGACGCGTGGCGCGGCAGCCACAAGCTCGATTGACGTGGGCAAGGTAGAGAGTGGCAGAACCGATGTGTCAGGCGAGGTCAGTCGCTCACCCTCGAGCCGGTCCGCGCCGAGGATGGGCGGTCGAGGCCACCGCGGAACTCGAAATGTCTCTCGTCGAGCAGTCGGCTCCGAAGGAGCTCGCCTGATCGTCTGCCGGCCTGCAGCCGAGCGGCGATGACGCAGTCGACCAATTCGGCGGTCGGTTTCCACTGACCGGCGGGCACGCTGGGATAGAGCATCGCGAACTCCGGCCTCAGCCGGCACTCCCGTGGAGTAGCCATCATCACACCATTCGCTGTCGGACCGCTGCTCGTCCCTTACACCCGAACCGTCACGGAGAGCGAGGATCCAGCCTGCGCGGTCCCGGCTTTCGCGCGTCTGCGCCGGTCAACAGATGGCCCCACGAGTTACCGGCCGGTACCATCGATGTCAATCGGGCCGGCGTTCATGGGAGTGCTATGTACGCTGCCGTACTGACTACTTCCGGCTCGGACGTCGGCTTGCTGGGTTGAAGATCGGGCTCCTGAGTCCCACGCCCTTTGGCGGCTCCCTGGTGTCCGGTTTCCCCCGTCCCGGAACCTGAAGTGGGCCTCAGGGAGAATCGGATTGCCGCGGCCGGAGGCCACCCCCGTCATCCCGCGCTCGCTCGCGACGAGCTCGGCAAGGCGGGCGGCCGGGGTCCACATGCGGACCGGCAGAAAGGGGTAGAACTTCGCGGCGGCCGCTCTCAGTGCCGCCAGGCGGACGGGTTGCTCCATTCTCTTCATCCACGACCGTTGCCAACGCGCAACGTTCCAATTGGTCCACATCTGCGCCCGGACCCTCGTTCCCGGGCGCGTTTGGAAGGCTATATGGCCCCGCGAGCCAGGCGCTGCTGTGAGTTAGGCCACCCAAGCGGCGCCTGTTCTCGTGGTGGCCCGTGGCGAGGGTCTTGCATCTGGTCGCCGCAGCAACAAATCCCCATAAACCACGCCGAGGTCGGGTTGTGACGGAGCCGCATAGGGTATCCGAGCGCCCTGTGACCGTCCTGGTCGCCGAGGACGAGGGCCCGGTTCGCCAACTGGTGAGCCGGCTGCTGGGCGAAGAGGGCTACCGCATCCTGGAGGCACGGGATGGTGGGGAGGCGCTTCACCTGGCGCACCTGGCCGCGCCATCGCTGCGTCTGGTAGTGACCGATGTAGTCATGCCGGGGATGGACGGGTGGGAGCTGGGCCGACGTCTGGCGATCGACTGCCCCGCCGTGCCGGTGCTCTACATGTCGGCGTACCCCCGAGCTGACATCTTTCACCGCGGAGGGCCGAGCTCCTCCGTACCATTCCTCGAGAAGCCGTTTGCGGCCGAGGCCTTTGTCAAGACCGTTCGAGAATTGATCGAACGAGCGGCCGGCTCTCCGGTCTGATCTGGTGCGGGTCGTGGCACGGCTCCGAACTATCGCAGGGACAGCGACGGCGGAGGCGACTCAGGCTCATAGAAAACCAGAACCCCGCCAGTCTCCAAGGGCTGGCGGGGTTTCCGTGTCCGAAGTGGAGCGTACCGGGATCGAACCGGTGACCCCCTGCTTGCAAAGCAGGTGCTCTCCCAGCTGAGCTAACGCCCCGAGAAGCCCCTGCAGAATAACCGGCCCATCCGGCGGCGGGGAGACCCCCGCCGACTACTTGAACGTCACCGTCGCCGGATTCGAGCACACCGTCGTGCCCACCTCGCACACTTTGTAGGTGTAGGTGGTCGGGCCGAGGAACGCGCGGGAGTTGGTGTACTTCCCGTCGTTCGGCGTGTTCGTCAGGTAGGGCCCGTTGCGGTAGACGTCGACCGATGCCCCGTTGGCCTTGCTCCAGACCAGCGTCATGTACTGCTTCGTCGCATCCACCCGGCCCGTCACGCTCAGCGTGATGCCGGAGCCGACCGCGACCGGCTTGGACTTCTGCTGGGTCGCCCCGACGTTGTCGGTGGCGGTGAGCGTCACGGTGTAGCTGCCGGCGGCCGCGTAGGTCATCGCCGGATTGCGACTGGTGGACGTGGTCCCGTCGCCGAACGCCCAGCTCCAGGCGGTGACGCTGCCGTCGCTGTCGACGCTCTTGTCGGTGAACGTGCACGCCAGGCCGCTGCAGCTCGGGGTGAAGTCCGCCGCGGGCGGGGAGTTGGGCGGCGGGAGGATCTCCGCATCCGTTCCCACCCGCACGATGGCCGCCACCGAGGGCACCTGGTTCGCGTTCAGCAGGAACAGCATGTAGTGGCCCGGCGGCGTGTCGTTCCGGCTGGTCGGCGCCGAGATGGTGAGCGCCCCGGCGGCGTGCCCGAAGCTGAGCCACTGGAAGCGCTGGTTCATGTCGAAGGCGTGCGTGGCGGAGCCGAGGCGGATCAGGCTCACTTGCGTGATGCCGTCCGCGTCGGGGCTCGTCACCGTGAACGTCGTGTTGTAGCCGACAATGGACGGCGCGGCGCTGATGGTGGGCCTGGGGCCCTTGAAGAGATAGGGCGGCGAGAACAGCTCGGCGTTCCGCTCATTCACCGTGCCCGCGCCGTCGCCGCTGCCGGCGTGAAGCACTCGGCCGTCCGGCAGCAGGATGGACGTCGCGTGATAACCCCGGCTGACGGTGTTGCTGGCCAGGGTCGTCCACGTTCCGGTCCCGGGATTCCAGAGCTCGGCCGCGTGCACGGCAGCGCTCAGATCGTTGAAGGCCGTTCCGCCGACGCCACCCGTCGCCAGGACGTCTCCCGTGGGGAGCACCGTCGCGTTAAGGTGCCGCCGCGGGTACGCCATCAAGCCGGTATACTGCCAAACCGGCGCCGCCGAGGTGAGATCGATGGTCTCGGCGGTGTTGGTGGTCCGCCCGCCGCCGGCGTAGAGAATCTTCCCCCGATCGTACATGACGGCGGAGCCATAGTCCCGCGTCCCGTAGCGCCGCGTGCCGACCGTGGTCCACGAGCCGCTCCCGCTGGTATTCAGATACCTCGTCGTCTGCTGCTCGCCGGCGTAGAACACCCGGCCGTTGGGGGCGAGGAAGGTCCGGGGGTAGTAGGGGAAGGTTCGGCTCGCTCCGGTGAGCACCCGAAAGGTGCCGCCCGACCAGACCTCGGGTTCTCCGACCACGAGCCCGGCCTCATCCCGGCCCGCCAGGATCACCACGTCGCCCGAGGCGAGCGTGGTGTTGGTGGGATACCAGCGGCCCCGGCGCATCGGCGTGGACACGGTCCAGTCGGTGGAGCCCGGGGAGAACAGATTGATATCGGGCAGCCCGTGGTCGTCGGTGATGTGTCCGCCGGCCACGAGCAGCCGGCCGTCCGGCAGGAAGGCATGGCCGGCGCAGAAGAGCAGCGAGGGGCTCGGCACGCTGAGGAATTCGCCGGTGGCCGGATTCCAGACCTGCGGCGTGCCCGCATGCCCCCAGCTCAGCACCCGGCCGTCCGGCAGCAGGCTCAGGTGCAGGGCCACCACCGGCCACGGAAACGGGGCGGACCAGGACCCGGCCGAGACCGGATCGCCGGCCGCGGCTACGCTCGGCGAGATGGCGTTCGCGCCGCAGGACAGGCCGCCGTTCCGGCGCCGGGCCACCCGCTCCTCGCCCCGGTAGAGCTCGACCGTTCCCTGCTCGGTGGTCTCGAGCTCCAGCTCGCTGTGGGCGGGGTCCTCCAGCGGCGCCTGGTCCAGCGTGAGGGCGCCGCTCTCGCCGGTGCCGACCACGCGGTACGTCACCTGGACCGGGGAGTGCGTTCCGTTGGTGGCGAGGAACTTGTTTCCGCAGACGTACACAAGGTCGAGCGGCGCGAGCATGCTGCCACCCGGCGTATCCTGCTCGGCGGGAGGCTCGGGACGCGAGGGCGGTGATTGCCCCTCCTCGCCACACCCGGCCAGGAGAACCAGCGCGCTGATGGAAAGAGGCCACAGAGATGTGGCAGGCATACGCGTCATCATGACCCCGCCTTGAGCCCGCCACACCCTCGGTCGCCAAGAGCGCACGGGTAGACTTGTACTCGAGTTGCTTGCTGGGGAGGAGCGGGACGGCCTTCCTAAACTGTGACAGCGTGCGCGACTGCGCCAGCCTCTGGCCGACGTCCAATTAGGGAAGCCCGGCCCGCTGGCGCAAGTCGTCGTGGCGACAGGTCAGCCGCGGAACGATGCAGTGGGCATCGTCCGTGCCAGGGGTGGCGGTCGCCGGCGGTATGCAAGCGCACCGATCGGCGCCTTCCACCGCTCCAGCCTCTTCCCTTCTCACCCTGCCTGGGGACCTTATGCCCGACGTCGCGCCCATCCTGATCGACGGCGCCTGGATGTCCACGCGCGCCGCGGTCACCCGCGAGATCCGAAACCCCGCCACGCTCGAGCTCCTCGGCGTGACGGCCGACTGCGACGGTGACGACGTCGGGGTGGCGGTCGCCGCCGCCGCGCGCGCTCAGCCCGCCTGGTGGCGTGTGCCCGGCGTCGAGAAGGCGGGGTACCTCAGAACCATTGCCGCCAGGGTTCGGGCTCACGAGCGGGAGCTCTCGACCCTGATGGCCCGCGAGACCGGGAAGCCGTTGATCGAAGCCGTGGACTGCATCGAATG
Organism: uncultured Gemmatimonadales bacterium; assembly: GCA_963711915.1. Taxonomy (GTDB): domain Bacteria; phylum Gemmatimonadota; class Gemmatimonadetes; order Gemmatimonadales; family GWC2-71-9; genus CAVVWJ01. The sequence continues at coordinate 233,953 of CAVQGA010000013.1, read as the reverse complement.
GGTGGCCGCCTGCTTCGACTACTACGCCGAGGTGGGGCGCCGGAGCTACGGGACGTCCATCCCGCCGGTGGCGGCGCACCAGATCAACTTCACTATCAAGGAGCCGTACGGCGTCGTCGCCGCCATCGTGCCCTTCAACTTTCCGCTCCTGCTGCTCGCCTGGAAGGTGGCCCCGGCACTGGCGGCCGGGAACACGCTGGTCTGCAAGCCGCCGCACCAGAATCCGCTCTCCACGCTGCTTCTGGCCCGCTGCTTCGACGGGCTGCCGAGCGGCGTGGTCAATGTGATCACCGGAGCGGCCGGCACGGGCGAGGCGCTGGTCCGGCACCCCGGCGTGGATCTGATCGCCTTCACCGGGTCGGTGAGCGCGGGCCGCCGGATCGCGGCCCAGGCCGGCCAGGAGCTCAAGAAGGTGAATCTCGAGCTCGGCAGCGTCGATCCCTTCATCGTCTTCGCGGACGCGGACCTGGACGTCGCCGTACCAGGCGTGGCGTGGGCCCGGCTCCTCAACGCCGGGCAGGTCTGCACCTCTCCGAAACGGATCTACCTGCTCGAGCCCATCGCCCGCGAGTTCACCGAGCGGCTCGACGCCTACGTCCGCACCCTCCGCGTGGGTGACCCGAGCGACCCGGCCGTCGACGTCGGCCCGCTCATCTCGGCCGAAGCGCTCGACACGGTCGAGCGCCAGATCGCGGACGCGGTGCGCCAGGGCGCCAAGGTCCGGCTGGGCGGGTGCCGGATCCGGCCCGACGGGCTCCCGGGCCACTTCCTCGCGCCCACCATTCTCACCGACGTGCCGCACGGCTCGTTGCCCACCACGGAGGAGATCTTCGGGCCCGTCCTCTCGCTTACCGTGGCGGCAAGCGCCGATGAGGCGATCGCCATGGCCAACGACAGCCGGTACGGCCTGGGCGCATCGATCTACACCAACGACCTGGGCACCGCCATGCGCGCGATGCAGGAGATCAAGGCCGGCACCTTCTGGATCAACGACCCGCTGACCGACAACGACGCGGGGCCGTTCGGCGGGATGCGCTGGAGCGGGGTCGGGCGGGAGCTGGGCGAGGAGGGGCTGGACGCGTTTCGGGAGCCGAAGCACGTGCACCTGGACTACGTGATGGAACGAAAGTCCTACTGGTATCCCTACCGGGACCGGCCGATTCCGGGACATGGGCCGGGGCATGTGGCCTAGGCCGGACGCCGGCCCGCAAGGTCACCAGCGACCAGGCTGTGTCGAGTCACCCGCCGCCCACCCAGTCGCGCGGCTCCAGCATCCGGAGCAGCTCCGCCTCGAAGGAGCCGGGCGGGTACTCCGGCGCGTACTCCCACGCCGCGAGCGGGGGCAGGCTCATGAGGACGCTCTCGATCCGCGCGCTGGTCTGAAGCCCGAACACGGTGCCCCGGTCGTGCACCAGGTTGAACTCCACGTACCGGCCGCGCCGGGCGAGCTGGAATCGGCGCTCGCGTTCCCCATAGGGCAAGTCGCGCCGGCGCTCGACGATCGGCTGGTAGGCCGCCGGGAGCGCCCGGCCGAGGTCCGCGACAAAAGCCAGCAGCCGATCGAGCGCGAGCCCGCTCTCGCCGTCGCGCAGGTTGTCGAAGAAGACACCCCCGACGCCGCGCCGCTCGTCGTTCCGGTGCGCGTTGACGAAGTAGTGATCGCACCAGGTCTTGAAGCGTGGGTAGAAGGTCGGGTGGTGGCGGTCGCAGATCGCCTTGAGCGCCCGGTGGAAGTGCACGGCGTCGTCGGCGAAGGGATAGGTCGGCGTGAGGTCGGTCCCGCCGCCGAGCCACCGGTCCAGCGTCTGCCCGGTCTCGTCCGTGAGATCGAAGTAGCGGACATTGAGGTGCACGGTCGGCACCATCGGACTTCGCGGGTGGACGACCAGGCTCATGCCCGTGGCGTAGAACCGCGTGGCCTCGCCGCTCCGGGCACCCAGACGGGCCGCCGCTCCCGGCGGGAGCTCGCCGGTCACCTCCGAGCGGTTGATTCCCGCCTTCTCGAACGTCGCGCCTTCGGACAGCACGCGGGCGACGCCGCCGCCTCCGCCCGGCCGGTCCCACCGATCCTCGCGGAACGCTCCGGCGCCGTCGAGGCGAGTGAAACACTCGGTCATCTCGTCGTGGAGCCGCGCCATCAGTGCCGACACGCGCTCCCGGACGGGCGTTGCGGTCACGGCGTCCGCCATTCCTTCACCGCGTCGACGAACGCGCGTGCGTTCTCCACCGGGACGTCCGGGTGGATGCCATGCCCCAGATTGGCGATGTGTCCGACCCCGGCGAAGGCGGCGAGCATCTCGCGCGTGCGCTCGCGGATCGTGGCCGGCGGCGCGTAGAGCCAGCACGGATCGAGGTTCCCCTGCAGGGCCACCGGCTGGCGAGCGAGCCGGCGTCTCGCCTCGGCGGCATCGGTCTGCCAATCCACCCCGATCACGTCGGCGTGCGTCGCGGCGGCGATCTCCTCAAGCGCCCAGCCGGCCCCCGGGGCAAAGGCGATCACCGGCGCACCGGCCCCGCGCGCGATACGCACCGCCTCCGCGAGGTACGGCAGCGCGAACTCGCGAAACTCGCGCGGGCCGAGCGCGCTCGCCCAGGAATCGAAGAGCTGGACCGCCTGCGCGCCCGCGCGCACCTGGGCGGCCAGGAATTCGCCGACTGCCCGAGCCAGCCGCTCGAGCAGCGCGTGCGCCCGGGCGGGCTGCTGCACCAACAGCCGCTTCGCGTGGGTGAACGACTTGGAGCCCTGGCCCTCCACCATGTAACTCATGAGCGTCCATGGCGCGCCCGCGAAGCCGATCAGCGGAACGCGGCCCGCGAGCTCCCGGCGTGCCAGGCGGAGCGCGTCGAGCACGTAGCCGAGGTGCTCCTCGGGCGAGGGGTCACGCAGGCGCCCGAAGTCGCTCGGGGCCCGGAGCGGGTGGTGGAATCGCGGGCCGACGCCCTCGTCCACCGACAGGCCCATCCCCATCGCCTGCGGGACGACCAGGATGTCGCTGAAGATGATCGCCGCGTCCACGCCGATGAGGTCCACCGGTTGGAGGGTCACCTGGACCGCCAGCTCGGGCGTGCCCACCATCGTGAGGAAGTCGGCGCGCTCGCGCACCGCCCGGTATTCGGGGAGATAGCGTCCCGCCTGGCGCATCATCCACACCGGCGGCCGCTCCACGGGCTCGCGCCGGCAGGCTCGCAGGAAGAGATCGTTCATGTTCCTCCGAGATGGTTCAGCTGGCGACCAGGCTCCGGACCGCGGCGACCAGCGCTTCGGTGGTCGGTCGCGTGGCGACGGCCGCCGGCGGCCAGCCCGAGGCCCGGGCGGCGGCCGCTGTGGTCGGCCCCACGGCGAGCAGCGCGGGACGAGCTCCCGGCGGGCACGCGCGCGCCAGGAGATCCGCTACGCTCGGGCTCGCCACCACGATCACCCGCCCCAGCTCTGCCGCCCGCCGGGCGTCGGACTCGACCGCGAGCACCGAGCGGTAGCAGACGACCTCCTCGACCGCGACATCGTCGTCTCTGAGCCGCGCCGGCAGCTCGTCCCGCCGGATGTCGCCGCAGGGAAAGAGCACCGGACCCCGGACGCCCGCCGCCAACAACGCCGCCGCGAGCGCCGCCGCCGCGCCCCGCTCGCCGACCGCGCGATCGTCGGGACGGCGTACGCCGCGGGCCCAGGACCCGAGCGCCTGGGCCGTCCCGGTGCCGGCCGCCCAGATCGCGGCCACCCCGGACGCCTCGACTCCCCGCGCCGCGGCCCGCCCGGCAAAGGCGCCGGCCGATCTGGGAGAGGTGAATGCCAGCGCCTCGAAGCGCCGCAGGTCGGCGAGCGCGGCGTCCACCGGTGCCCAATCCAGCGGCGGCGCGAACGTGAGCAGCGGCGCCTCCTCCACCCCCACCGGGATCGCGCGCAAGGCCTCGATCAGCCCCGAGAACGTTCCCACCGACGCCGTGACGACGACGGTACCGCGCATTACGGCTCGGGCACGGCGGGGAGTGCGGCCGCGCGAACCTCCGCGAGGATCTCCCCTGCCCCATCCTCGAGCAGGCGCTCGGCCAGCCGTACGCCGATGGCCTCGGCCTCGGCGGCCTCGCGCGCGCGGTCGGTCTCGATGCCCTCGATCGCCCGTTCCCCGCTCAGCGACAGCACCCGCCCGTGGAGCCGGAGCCGGCCGGTCTCGTCCAGAGTCGCGTGGGCCGCGACCGGCACCTGGCAGCCACCCTCCAGCGTCCGGAGGAATGCCCGCTCGGCGGCGGTCACGAGCGCGCTGGGGCCATGATGGAGGGCTCGCGCCGCCGCCGCGGCTGCCGCCGCGTCGCCGGCCCGGGCGGTGACGGCGAGTGCGCCTTGCCCAGGCGCCGGCAACATCACCTCGTCGGGCAGCCGCTCTCCGATCCGGTCCGCGAAGCCAAGGCGCACGAGACCGGCGGCCGCGAGCAGGATGCCCGCCCACTCCGGGTGAGCCTCGAGCTTCGCGAGCCGGGTGTCCACGTTCCCGCGGATGTCTCGCACCTGGAGGTCGGGCCGGAGGTGCAGCACCTGGGCCCGGCGCCTCAGGCTGCTCGTGGCGAGCAGCGCTCCGTGCGCGAGGTCGCTCCACCGGAGCGGCCCGCGGCCGACGAGGGCGTCCCGCGGATCCTCACGCTCGCCCACGGCCGCGAGGGTGATCCCGGCCGGCAGTGTCGTCGGCAGATCCTTGAGCGAGTGCACCGCCAGATCGATCCGGCCCTCGAGCATCGCGTCGTCGATCTGCCGGGTGAACAGCGCCTGAGCCCCGATCTTCGCCAGCGGGACGTGCTGGACGATATCGCCGGTGGTGCGGATCTCGATCCGCTCCGTGGCCTGACCGGCCGCGTACAGCCGGGCGCGCACGTGCTCGGTCTGCCAGAGCGCCAGCGCGCTCCCGCGCGTTCCGATGCGAAGCGCCGGGGTCACCCGCCCACCGGACCCGGTACGACGCTCCGGGCGGCAGCGGCCTCCCCCGATCCGATCACCTCGCTGAGGGCCACGCCTTCGCGGTACGATCCCGCCAGGGCAAGGCCGGGGTTGCGCCGTTCCGCCTCGTCCATGATGTCCTTGAACCGGCCATAGGCGAGATCGTACTGCGGGATGGCCTTGGGCCAGAGGTGGAAGGCGCGGAAGGTGGGCTCTCCGGTGGCGCCGAGGAGCGACCGGAGATCGTCCAGAACGCGGGCGGTCACGGTCGGCACGTCGGCGTGGGCGAGGTCCGGATTCCGGACCCCGCCCACGAACGCCGTGAGCAGGACGTGCCCTTCGGGGGCACGGCCGGCGAACAGGGTGGACGAGAAGATCACGCCGAGCACGTTCCGCCGCTCCACTTCCGGCACGAGAAATCCGAACCCGTCGAGCGGATGGGCCACGTCCTCCCGCCGGAAGCCGAGCGCGAGGACGGCGACCGGCGGATGGCCGATGCTCGCCAGGGTCTTGAGCCGGTCGCCGCCGGGAAAGGCGAGCTCGATCTCGTCCACGCAGTGGGCGGGGGCGGCATAGATCACCGCATCGTACAGCTCGGTGGCCTGGAAGGCGGCGCCGACCGTCCACCCCCTGGGACTCGCCCGGATCTCGGTCACCGGCGCCCGCACGCGGATCTCGGCGCGCAGCTCGCGCGCCAGCGCGTCCGGGAGCTCCTGCAAGCCGGCGAGGAGCGAGATCATCCCATCCCCCAGCTCGCCGGGTCCCTCGTCCTCGCGCTTCCGTGCGCGCATCATGCCGGCGAATGCCTTGATCACCGATCCGTGCGATCGCTCGAGCGCATACAGCCGCGGCAGGGCGTGGCGCACGGCCAGCCGCTCCGGATCGCCGGCGAAGATGCCGCCGACGAACGGATTCGCGATGTAGTCGAGCACCTCCTGGTTGAAACGTCGCCGGACGAACGTGGCCACGCTTTCCTCGACCAGCGAATCGCCGGCGTCCACCAGCGACTCGCCGAACACGGCCAGCTTGGCGCTGTTGGAGAGCAGCCTGGTGGTGAGGAAATCCTGGGGCGAGACCGGCAGCGGGCGCAACTTCTTCTTTTTGACGATATAGCGGTTCCGCGCCGAGGGCGACGCCGGCATGATGCTCGGGCCCAGCCCGAGCTCGTTCAGGAGGGTCTGCACCGTCGGGGACGGGGCGGCGATCGAATTGGGACCCAGCTCGGCGAGGTAGCCGTCGCGGCGCTCGGTCCGGACGACGCCGCCGACGCGGTCCCCGGCCTCGTAGACCACGACGCGCTGCCCCCGCTGCTTCAGCCGGTAGGCGGCGGTGAGCCCGGCCAGCCCGCCGCCGACGACCGCTACCGCGCCCATGCGGAGCTCAAGCCGGCCTCGAACGCGGCGAGCTCCGCGTCGCCGTGCACGGCAGAGGTGAAAGCCGCCTCGAAAGCGGAGGGCGCGAGGTACACGCCGCTCTCCAGCATGGCGTGAAAGAAGGCGGCATACGCCGCCCGGTCGGAGCGCTTGGCCGACACGTAGTCACGCACCGGACTTTCGGTGAAGAACGGGGTGAGCATCGTTCCGACGCGCTGCACGGTGACCGCGACTCCCGCGGCCGCGGCCGCCTTGGCGACGGCGTCGGCCGCCCGCGCCGCCCAGCGCTCGGCACGGTCCCACATCCCTGGCCGCGCGAGCACGTCGAGTGTGGCCAGACCGGCCGCCATCGCCAGGGGGTTGCCCGACAGCGTTCCCGCCTGATACACCGGACCCGCCGGGGCGATTCGCTCCATCAGCGACCGGGAACCGCCGTAGGCCGCCGCCGGGAGGCCGCCGCCCACGACCTTCCCGAGGATGGTCAGATCGGGCTCGATGCCGTACAGCACCTGCGCGCCGACCGGGTGGACCCGCCACCCGGTCATCACTTCGTCGAACACCAGCAATGCACCCGCGCGCCGGGTCAGGCGCCGGAGGCCATCCAGAAATCCCGGCACGGGCGGGACGACGCCCATGTTGCCGGCGACGGGCTCCACCAGGACGGCCGCGATATCACCGCCCCGGGCGGCGAACACGGCTTCGACCGCGGCGAGATCGTTGAACGGGACGATCAGGGTATCGGCGACTGTGGCAGGGGTGACTCCCGGCGAGTCCGGCAGTCCCAGGGTCGCGACACCGGAGCCTGCCGCCGCGAGCAGCGCGTCGGCATGGCCGTGATAGCAGCCGTCGAACTTGACGATCGCCCGCCGCCCGGTCGCCGCGCGCGCGAGCCGGACGGCGCTCATGGCGGCCTCGGTCCCGCTGCTGACGAAGCGCACCATCTCGAGCGAGGGAAACATCGCGACCACCCGTTCGGCCAGGCGCACCTCGAGCTCGGTCGGCGCGCCGTAGGTGGTTCCCCGGCCGGCCGCCTCCCGCACCGCCGCCACCACCTCGGGGTGCGCGTGGCCGAGAATCAGGGGACCCCACGACAACACCAGGTCCACGTAGCGGTTGCCGTCTGCGTCCTCCAGCCACGCGCCCTCGCCGCGGGCGATGAAGCGCGGGGTCCCGCCCACCCCTCCGAACGCGCGCACCGGACTGTTCACGCCGCCAGGCAGGACGCGCCGGGCGGCTGCGAAGAGCCGCTCGGAGACCGCGGTCGGGCGCGCCGAGGCGCGCAGCTCGGTCATCCCCCCGCCTCCTCGGCCAGCCAGAGTGCGACATCCTTGGCGTGATAGCTCACGATGGCGTCCGCGCCGGCCCGGCGCATCCCGGTCAGCGACTCGAGGACGACCTTGCGCTCATCGATCCAGCCCAGCCGGGCCGCCGCCTTCACCATGGAGTATTCGCCGCTCACGTTGTAGGCCAGGAGCGGCAACGACGTGTGCTCCCGGACCGCCCGCACGACGTCGAGATAGGCGAGGGCCGGCTTCACCATGAGCATGTCGGCGCCTTCCGCCTCGTCCAGCGCTGCCTCCAGCAGCGCCTCGCGCACGTTGGCGGGATCCATCTGGTACTGCCGGCGATCGCCGAACGCGGGCGTGCTGTCGGCCGCCTCGCGGAAGGGGCCATAGTAGGCGCTGGCGTACTTCACGGCATAGCTCAGGATGGCCTGATCGGTGTATCCGGCCGCGTCGAGCGCGGAGCGGATGGCGCGGACCATCCCGTCCATCATGCCGCTCGGCGCCACGATGTCGGCGCCGGCGTCCGCGTGCGTCACCGCCACGCGGCCGAGGACCTCGAGCGTGGCGTCGTTGTCCACGGCGCCATCCCGCAGCACGCCGCAGTGGCCGTGGCTGGTGTACTCGCAGCAGCACACGTCGGTGAGGAGCAGCAGGTCGGAATGACGCGCCCGGAGCCGCCGGAGCGCGCGCTGCACGACGCCGTCCTCGGCGAAGTTTTCGGAGCCGACGTCGTCCTTGGCCGCCGGCAGGCCGAACAGCAGCACCGCCGGGATGCCGAGGCTCCGGATAAGGTCCACTTCGCGATCGAGGGATTCGTCCACCGACAGGTGGCAGACGCCCGGCATCGAGGGGATCTCGCGCTCGACCCGGGAACCGTGGACGACGAACAGCGGCTGAATGAAGTCGGCGGCCTCGAGCCGATGCTCGCGCACGAGCCGCCGGAGGGCCTCGGTGCGCCGCCGTCGCCGCGGACGATGGATCGGGGAGGTGGTCACGGAGGTAAGACTAGGGGAGCGACGGGCATCGCCGCAACCACCGGGCACGGGGCTTGCCGCATGGTTCGCCGGTGGCCGGGGTCACGACGCGTGATCCTCGTTGTATCACCGCATCGCCACCGCGTCCGTTCGCATCTTGTATCATGGTCGGGCAGTTCGCGGCGCCGCAAAGACGGGCCCCCGGCTGTCCAGGCAAGATGGAGCAGGCAGCGCATGAGGACCTCCGCTGTTCGCGCATTCCCGGTGCTGGTCGGCTTGACGGCCGCCGCCTGTGGCGCGCCCCCCGCCAAGCTGGTTCCACCTCCTCCTGTCAGCCCAGCGACCGCCATCGTCGGAGCTACCCTGTGGGACGGCACCGGCCGCGCGCCCGTGTCGAACGCCGTGACCGTGGTCCGGGGCGACCGGATCCTCTGCGCCGGGGCGGCGGGCGAATGCCCGGTGCCGCAAGGGGCCAAGGTCATCGAAGCCCAGGGGCAGTATCTGATTCCCGGCCTCATCGACAGCCACGTCCATCTGCTTTTCCTGACCAACGGCAGTGCCGGCGAGGACCTCGGCCTGGACCTGCGGGACATGCTCGCGCAGGGCATCACCACCGTGAGAGACATGGGCAGCAGCCCGGTCGCCCTGCTGTCACGGGTGGGCGGGTTCGCGGCGGCGCCGCGGGTCTACGCCATGCAGCTCGTCGCGGGGCGCCGATTCTTCTCCCCCGCCCTTCGCCCGGTGAAGACCGACCGTGGGGTGGAGATCCGCCAGGCCCCCGCGCTCGTCATGCAATGGCTCGGGTGGACGCCCATCCAGTTCAACCGCGACGACGATCCCGACGCCGTGGTCGCCGCCGCGCGCGAGGCCGGCGCGGTGGGTCTCAAGCTGTACGCCCAGCTCGACAGCCTGTCGGTTCGCCGCCTCACCATCGCGGCACACCGGGCGGGCATGACGGTGTGGGGGCATGCCTGGGTGCAGCCGGCGAGCGTCGGCGAGCAGACCAGCGCGGGGATGGACGGCGTGGTGCACGCCGCGGGGCTGACCGGCGAGCTGTTCAGCGCCGACGAGCGCGATACCCTGGTGAACGACGGCGACCTGCAGTCGGTCACCGCCAAGGCCGCCACGGCCCTGTCGGCGCATGACCCCCGGATTCTGGCGACGCTCGACTCCATGGCCGCACGGGGAACGATGTTCGAGCCCACGCTCGACGCCATCCGGCACAGCCTCGTGACCTACGATTCCCGGCTGCGCCACGTGCCGTCGCTTCAGGAGGGCTACGTGCGGGCGGCGGCGGGGTTCGGGATGCAAGTGACTCGCGAGGCGGTGGGCCGGGGGGTACGGATCAGCGCCGGCACCGACCATGTGGCCTATGGCCCGGTCGGCGACCGCGCGTCGCTGCTCGACGAGCTACGGCTGTACGTGGATTCGATCGGGCTCTCGCCCACGGCGGCGCTCCTGGCGGCCACGCGCGACGCCGCCCGGGCCGTCGGCGGCGAGGCGGGCCGCCGGATCGGCACCATCGAGGCCGGCCACTTCGCCGATCTCGTGATGCTCAGCCAGAACCCGCTCGACGACATCGGTAACCTGGACGCGGTCGAATGGGTGATGCGCGGCGGCCAGATCTGGCGGCCTGGACAGCTCCGGAGCGGGATCGCGATGAGATGAGGGACGGAGAAGACGGAGAGGACGGAGAGGACGGAGAGGTGAAGAGAGAATAGGACGGTGAATCCGGGACCACTGTTCCCCTTCCGTCCTCTCCGTCCTCCTATGGCCTCGCCCCCGTCCGCACCGGAAGCTCCAGGTCCTCCGCCCACTCGGTCCACGAGCCCACGTAGATCCGCACCCGGGGATACCCCAGCAGATAGCGCAGCGTGAAGTGAACGTGGCTCGCCTCCGTCGCGCTGTTGCAGTAGGCGATGATGTTCTTGTCCGGCGTGATCCCCTGGGCGGCGTACGCCTGCCGGAGCTGATCCAGACTCTTCCAGACGTGTCCGAACCCTTCCTGCGTCAGGTCGTCCTGCCAGTAATGGTTGATGGCGCCCGGGATGTGCCCGCGGCGTATCTGCGCGCCCGCCTCGCCGGCGTACTGGTCAGGTGGCCGGGCGTCCACCAGCAGGGCTCCCGCCCGGACGTCGCGCCGCACTTCGTCCAGGCCGGCCGTCTCGGGGTGGAATGGACGATCGGGGAACCGCGTCACCGGAATGCGCGGATAGGGCTGCACCACCGGCCGCTGCTCGAGCTGCCACTTGAAGAAGCCACCGTCGAGCACGTACACCTGCGGCTGCCCGAAGCCGGCGAGCAGCCAGGCGAGAAACGTCGCGTCGATGTTGCGCGATTCGCCGGCGCTGTAGATCACGACGCGCCGGTCCGGAGCGACGCCGAGCCGGGAGAACAGCTCGCGGTACGCCTCTCCGGAGAGAAGCCGGGTCGGGATGCCCCCCTCGCTCGCCCGCAGGGTCTCGGAGTTCAGGTACTCGGCGCCCGGCAGGTGGCCCTTGAGATAGGCGAAGACATCGGTGCGGACGTCGAGCAGCACGACCGGGCCCTCGGCCTGCCAACGGGCCAGCGAGTCGGTCGAAACCAGTTTCGGGAGGGCGAGACCGACCGCAGCGGGGGCAGGGCCCGGCGCGGCATGACCCGCGCACGCCAGCGCGAGGGCGGCGAGCGGGACGCTCAGCAGCCGCTTCACGGCGTGGAATCCTTGAGCCCCATGTACGACCGCTCCTCCTCCACGTAGACCCTGGCCGCGTTGCGCCGCCGCCGCGAGTTGAGCGAGACCGGCCGGTCCTGGTCCGGTGGCGGCAAGGCGGACAGCGCGCGCTGCATCGGGACGCCCTTCTCGACTGCGGCTCGCATGTCGGACTCGAGTCCCGTGATGTACGCTCTCGTCCGGGCCACCAGGTCGGCGGGGACGTCGGGAATCGCTCCATGACCCGGCACCGCGATCCGCGGCGCCAGGCTGTCGATGGCGGCCAGTGCGTGCTCGAGCGCGGGCGCGCTCCCGTCCACCACCATCGTCACTCCATCCTCGATCAACAAGTCACCCGCGAACAGCACGCGCTCCTTCGGGAGCCAGACCATCAGGTCGCCGGCGGTGTGGCCGGCCCCTGGATGGGTGATCACGATCGTCCGCGCGCCGAGCCGCAGGGTGTCGCTGCCGGTCACCGGCCGGTCGGGCACGTCGGCGAACTCGAACCCCTGCATGGCGTCGAGCCCCACCACCCGGACCCAGTCCGCGACCAGCGCGTCCGGCCCGGCCTCGCTGGCCAGCGTGCGCCTGTCCGGATGAGCGATCACCCTGGCGCCGGCGCGCCGGAACACGATCGCGCCGAAGTGGTGATCGGGGTGGTGGTGGGTCAGCACCAGCCACCGGACCGGCTGCCGCGTAACGCCCCGGATGGTGCGCAGCAGCGCTTCACCCTGCCGCGGGCTCGCCAGCGCGTCGATCACGACGACGCCGTCGCTGGTGACCACGAAGCCCGCGTTGGAGCGTCCCTCGGAGCCGCGGCCGGTGTCGCCCAGCACGGCGTAGACCCCTTCGGCGAGCCGGCGCGCGACGTACGGGGGTGCACGCAGCGAGTCCGCCGCCGGCGGAACGGCGGTGACAAGCTGCAGCGCGACGCCGAGGGGGAAGAGGATGCTCACCGATGAACAGGCCGGGCGGCGAGTGCCGCCCGAGCGGGACCGATCAGGCCGACGCGAACGCGACGTTGACGGACTGCTTGTACACGCCGCCCTTGTTGTCGGTCCAGGTCATGGCAACCGGCGCCTCGCGGTCGGCCTTGAGGGTGAAGCTCACGATCGGATCCTTGCTGACACCGGAGGTCCACTCGAAACGGGCTACCGGCTCGTCGCCGTACGTCACCACGACGTCCTTGATGAAAAAGGCCGGAATCGGCTGGCCGTCGGCCGTGCGGAAGAACCCGGTGTCCATCGGGTGCGAGACGATGGCGTTGACGATGATGAGGTCACCGCGGGCAATGTGGTCCGGAATCCGGATTCGCGCGTCGCCGATGGTCATCAGCCGCAGCCGTTGAGCGAGACGTTGACGTGGGCGTAGGCCGCCCAGACGTCGCCGGTCGAGGTCTCGAGGATGGCGCGCACCCAGGTCGTCCGCTTCATCTTGATCCGGCTCTGGATCGACACCGACCCGAGGGCCGGGGTCAGGTGGTAGGCGGCCAGGTGCGGATCGGGGTTGTGGTCCACGATGAGGTGCACCGCCTTGACGTACCGCTCGGCGGTCATGGGCAGGTCGCTCTCGATGATGAGCGGGACGACTCGGCCATCCTCGGCCACCGCCGGCATGTCGAGCGACAGGTGGCCCGTGCGAATCGGGCGGTCACCGAAGAGATCCTTGAGGATCCTGGCCACCTGCTCGTTCGGGACCTCGGGATCACCCGGACCAGCGGCCGGACCGCCGGCGGCGAGCAGGCGCTCTCCCCTCAAGAGGCCGCCGGAGCCGGCGAGCGCGGCACCCGCGAGCAGGCAGGACCTAAGAAACGAACGGCGGGAGGACGATTGTTCCGGCATCACGGAGCGGCTCCTTCGGGCTGCCACCAGGCCTCCAAACCTCGGCCCTTTCCGGAGCCAAGTCAAGCAGAATCATGGGGTCCGGGCGCGGCCCTTGCAGCCCGGTCGCCGGTTCCGTCGGGGGGGGTGGAGACCGGGGCCTCTGCAACTTGTGTCACTCATGGGCGTTGACTAGTTTAAATCGTTCTGTTACAAAGCGATGTGAGGCCCGCTCCTCACCTCCTCTTCCGGCCGAGGCGTCGTGGATACTCAAGAGCTTCAACAGGTCGCGCTTTTTGACAAGTGCCGCGAATTCACCAAAGCCCATGAGCTGCAGGCGATCGGCCTGTATCCGTATTTCAAGCCGATTTCCGAGTCGGAAGACACCGTCGTCGTCATCGACGGACAGAAACGGATCATGCTGGGGTCGAACAACTACCTCGGCCTGACGCACCATCCCAAGGTGCTCGAAGCAGCTTCGCGGGCGCTGAGCCGGTATGGCTCGGGCTGCACCGGCAGCCGGTTTCTGAACGGCACGCTCGATCTGCACGAGCAGCTCGAGCACGCTCTCGCCGAGTTCCTCGGCAAGGAGGCCTGTCTCGTCTTCTCGACCGGATACTCGGCCAATCTGGGCCTGATCTCCGGGCTCGTCGGCAGGGGCGAGGTGGTGTACCTCGACAAGCTCGACCACGCGTCGATCGTGGATGGGGCCAAGCTGTCGTACGGGGAGACGGAACGGTTCAACCACGGCGACCTGGCCAACCTCGAGCGCCGCATGGAGCGCAACGGGTCCGGCAAGGGCTCCATGATTGTCGTGGACGGCGTGTACTCGATGGAAGGCAACATCGCCGACGTCCCGGCCCTGGTGCGGGTGGCGCGGCGCTACAACGCTGCGCTGGCGCTGGACGACGCGCACGCCCTGGGCGTCCTGGGCCCGAACGGCGACGGCACCGCGGCGCACTTCGGGCTGACGGACGAGGTGGACATCATCGCGGGCACCTTCTCCAAGTCGCTGGCCTCGATCGGCGGGTTCGTGGCGGCGTCCGACAGCGTCATCCACTACCTCCGCCACCACAGTCGGCCGCTCATCTTCACCGCCTCGCTGCCCCCGGCCAACACCGCCGGCGTGCTCGCCGCGCTGCAGGTGCTCCAGGACGAGCCCGAGCGGCGGGACCGGCTCTGGGCCAATACCCGCCGGCTGCACGACGGGTTCCGAAGCCTGGGCTTCGACATCGGGCCGACGGAGACCCCGATCGTGCCGGTCCTGATCGGCCCGCTCGAGAAGACCTTCCTCATGTGGCGGCGGCTGTTCGACGCCGGAGTGTTCACCAACCCCGTGGCGCCGCCGGCCGTGCCGCCGTCGCAGTGCCGGCTCCGCACCAGCCTGATGGCGACCCACACGTTCGAGCAGATCGACTTCGCGCTGGAGCAGTTCGGGCGGATCGGGCGGGACCTGGGGGTCATCTGACCGACCCGCTGCGCGTCCGCGCGGCACGCGATCGAAGAGACCTCAAGCGCTTCATCGACCTGCCCTACCGACTTCACGCGCGGGACCCGCTCTGGGTCCCGCCGTTGCGTCGGGACGTATCCCTGCTGCTCTCGCGCGAGAAGAACCCCTTCTTCGAGCACGCGGAGGCCGAATACTTCCTCGCCGAGCGGGATGGCGTGGTCGTCGGGCGGATCGCCGCGATCAGCAACCGCCTCCACAACGAGACCCACGGCGACCGGGTGGGTTTCTTCGGGTTCTTCGAGAGCGTCGACGACCAGGCCGTGGCCGATCAACTCCTGCACGCCGCGGCCGAGTGGTGCCGCGAGCGCGGACACGACGTGCTCCGCGGCCCCGCGTCGTTCTCCGTGAACGACGAGTGCGGCCTCCTCGTGGACGGGTTCGATACCCCACCGACTCTCATGATGCCGCACAACCCCCGGTACTACATCCCACTGCTCGAGAGGGCCGGGTTCCACAAGGCCAAGGATCTGTGGGTGTACGAAGGCGGCGATGAGCGCCATTACGTCCCCGTCCCCGAGCGCCTGGCGCGGGGCACGGAGCTGATCCGGCAGCGGATGGGAATCACCATCCGGCCGCTCGACATGAAGCATTTCAAGGCCGAGGTCGAGCGGATCAAGGAGCTCTACAACGCCGCCTGGGAGAAGAACTGGGGCTTCGTCCCGATGACCGATCACGAGATCGACCATCTCGCGGAGCAGTTCAAGCCGGTCGTCATTCCGGACCTCGTGCCGATCGCCGAGAAGGACGGTCGCGTCATCGGGTTCGGGATCACGCTGCCCGACCTCAACGTCGTGTTCCGCTCCAACCGCTCGGGCAGGCTGTTTCCGATGATCCTCAAGCTCCTGTGGGCCCTCAAGACCAGAAAGATCCGGCGCGCCCGCATCCTGCTGCTCGGCGTGCTGCCCGAGTATCGGGGCAAAGGCGTGGACGCCATGCTGTACCACTGGATCTGGACCCGCTCCGGCGACCGCGGCATCTACTGGGGCGAGGCGGGGTGGATTCTCGAGGACAATCCCGCCATGAACGCCGGACTCGAGAAGATGACCTTCAAGGTCTACAAGACCTACCGGCTGTACGACCGCCCCGTATGAGGACGCTGGTCACGGGGGCGACGGGGTTCGTCGGCAGCCATCTGGCCGAAGCCCTGCGCCGCCGAGGTGACGAGGTGACGGCACTGGCGCGGTCGGCGGCCAAGGCCGCGGTGCTGGCGCCGCTCGGCGTGCGAGTGGTGCCCGGCGACCTCCACGATCGGGCCGCCCTGCAGCTCGCGGTGGAGGGCCAGGAGGTCGTGTACCACGTCGCCGGCGTCGTGGCCGCCCGCAGCGAGGCCGAGTTCATGGCGGCCAACCGGGATGGGACCCGCAACGTGATCGAGGCGGCCGAGCGCGCCGGGATCGCGCGTCTGGTGCTTGTGTCCTCGATGGCGGCGGCCGGGCCCACCATCAAGGGCCGGCCGCTCCGGGGCGACGAGCGCCCTCGGCCGGTCACCGCCTACGGCCGGAGCAAGCTGGCCGCCGAGGCCGCCGTCACCGCCAGCCGGCTGGCCTGGTCCATCGTGCGTCCGCCGATGGTCTACGGCCCGCGCGACCTGGAAGTGCTGAAGGTGTTCCGCCTGGCGAAGCTCGGGCTCGCGCCCGTGTTGGGCGACGGGACCCAGGAGCTCTCCGCCGTGCACGGCGCGGACCTGGCCGACGCGTTGATCGCGGCCGGGACCAGCGCGGCCACGGTGGGCCGCGCCTACTACGCGTGCCACCCCGAGATCTTCACCGGCGCCGAGCTGGCGCGGGCCGTGGGCCGGGCGATGGGCAGATCCCCCGCGATCATCCGGGTCCCCGCGCCGATCGGCCGCGGCGTGCTCATGTTGACCGAGGCAGCCGCACGGCTCACCGGCCAGACCACCATTCTCACCGCCGACAAGGCCAACGAATTCTTCCAGCCCGCCTGGACCGGCGACCCCGAGCCGCTCGCCAGTGACGCCGGCTGGCGCGCCTCGCGCGATCTACGCACCGGCCTGGGCGAGACCTACCAGTGGTACCGGACGGCCGGATGGCTGTAGCGGTGCGTCCCAGCGCATCGGTGCACCGCCCGCCGCCCCGCCCGGGCCTGCTGCCGGTGGATCGCCTGCTGCTCGTCTACCTCGGGATCGTCACCGTGATCGCGGTGCACCGGGCGCCCGGGCGCCCGGGCTGCTGGTGGGTCGTCGCGGGCAACGCCCTCATGGCGGTGCTCATCCTGCTGCTCAACCGGCCCGGCCTCGGGCGCGTGGGGCGGGTGCTGCGGGAGATCCATCCGCTGCTGCTCCTTGTGGTGCTCTACGCGCAGCTCGACGTGCTCAACCGGGGAGGCGCGGCGGTGCACGACGCGCTCGTCCAACGGTGGGAGCTCGCCCTGTTCGGAGCCCAGGTGAGCCGCGTGTGGTGGCAGGCCGAGCCCAGCGCGCTCTGGTCCACGGTGCTGCACGCGGCATACTTCTCGTACTACTTCATCGTCTCGATTCCGGCGTTCTATTTCCTCTGGCGCGACGACGTGGCCGCCGTCCGGCGTTTCGTCCTGACCGTCATGGCCGCCTTCGTGCTCTGCTACCTGGTGTTTCTGCTCTTTCCGGTCGCGGGGCCCTACTACGAGTTTCCGCGCCCGGCCGCATGGTTCATCGACAATCCCGCAGCCCGCCTGGTCTACGACACCCTCGCGCGCGGAAGCTCGTATGGCGCCGCCTTCCCGAGCTCGCACGTGGCCGCGACCGTCGCCGCGGCGATTGCCGCGGGACTTGGGTCCCGGCGGCTCGGCCTCGTGCTGCTCGCGCCAACCGTGCTCCTGACCGTGGGCGTGGTGTACTGTCAGATGCACTACGCCGTGGACGCGCTCACGGGGCTCGGCGTGGGCGCCGCGGTCGCGCTGGCGACGGCGCGGTTCTCACGGCTGTGGGCCCAGTGAGGACAGCGAGGATGCATCGGACGACAAAGGGGGACTCCGAGAAGTCCCCCCTGCGCCTCCGGAATGCTTCCGCCGCCTACTGGACGGTGATCTTTCCGTGCATGCCCAGCGCGAGGTGCGGCAGGCAGTAGAACTTGTAGTCCCCCTTCGGCGCGCCCGCGAAGCTGACGCTGTACACGCCCTCGGGCTCCGTCAGCAGCGGACCCTCGAGCGGCGCCATCTGGTCGGGCATGGCCTTCTTGAGCACGTCCGCCCCGCCGGCCGGAATGCTGTCGGCCCAGAACGAGACGTTGTGGGGCCCGCCGGTCTTGTTGTGGAAGTTGACCACGTCGCCGACCTTGATGGTGAGGTCGGAAGGATCAAACTTGTAGGTGCTGCCCTCGAGCGTCATGTTCACGTCATGGGAGCCGCCGCCAGCGGCCGGCGCTGCCGCCGGTGCCGCAGCCGGGGCGCCCGCGGATTGATCGGGGGCCGCCGTCGTCTGATTCTCAGCCTTCTTCTCGCCGCCGCAGGCCGCCAGAACGAGGGCCAGCCCCGCCACCATGGAAGTCACACGCATCGCCGCTCTCGCCTCCCCAAACAGGATAGTTGCCACCTTGTGAACCCTTTCACAAGAACTCAAGTATATAGGGAAGGTCGCCGAAGGGAAGAGGGACGCCGACCGGTACCGGGTCTCCATTAGGTTATCAGCATCATGGAATCTCCAGCGCAATTCCGGACCGCGGCCCCGTCCCAGGCGCCGAGCGTACCGCCCTGTCACCGCCTCGGGAGCCAGTGCCGGAGCATCAAGGTCACTCTTCGGATCGGAGAGCTGGAGGAGGGGCCGGACTCGCTCGACCACGAAGCCACATGGCTGTTGGGGCACACAGCTCAGATCGATTTCCTGGAACTCTGGGAGGGCGAAGGTGATCTCTACGTCGATGCCCTCCTTCACGTCCCCTGTCGCTACCTGCACCAGGAGGGCGACCAGGCCCGATGCCGGGCCCATGGCTTCGAGGGGCGGGCCCCGCGCGCCCTCCGACGCCAGCCGCAGCCGCTCCAGCTCGGCGCTGACCGGTTCGTGGTGGTCGACAACTGTCGGAACGCGCTGCTCGAGCTTCCCTTCCCCGCGCGCTCGCTGCCGGTGCTCGAGAACGGCACCGGTCCCGCGGGCGAGAACCCCTGCGCGTCGGCCCCATGCCGCACCGCCGACAACACGCGTAAAGCCGCCTGCTGCCGTGACCTGCAGATCGAGATCATGTGCACCCGGAACCAGCGGCGATTGGAGTCCCTGGTGCGTTCGCGCCGCTCGCCGTATCTCTGCAAGATTGAGCGGGCCGGCGACTACAGCCTCGAGGTGGAGATGATCTCCGCCTGCGGCTACCTCGAGGGCGACGGGGTGAGCTGCGCCCTTCACGGCCGCCACCGGGCCGACGGTCGGACCGCCAAGCCGGACCTGTGCTTCGAATGGCCTCCCAAGCACCGGGGCCTTCATCCGGGATGCGTGTTCGCGCCCCGCCGGCGCCGAGGCCGGGGCTAGCCTCCGCAAGTGTGCAAGGACCGGGGAGTTGGCCGTCATCCAAGGCGATCCGACCTCCCCGGTCACCCGCGGAGGCCAGCCCCCCGCGGGACACCTCTGGAGCTCTGGTGACCGACGACCTCGAGCAGCTCTACCAAAGCACGTACACTGCGGTGGTGCGCTTCCTGTACCGGAAGGTCTGGGACGCCGAGCGCGCCGAAGACCTGGCCCAGGAAGTGTTCGTCCGCGCGCTGTCACACCGGCCGGAGAAGCCGCGGGCCTGGGTGTTCGCGGTGGCGGCGAATCTGGCGCGCGACGAGGCCCGTGCCGCCATGCGCCGGAAGCGCCACCTGACGCTGCTGAAGGGCGATCCGATCGCGCAGCCGACCATCACGCCGGCCGCCGACGATACCGTCGAGCACGACGAGCAGGTGGCCTCGGTCCAGGAGGCGCTGAATACGCTGACGCCGCGGGATCGCGAAATTCTGTTGCTCTGGGACGCGGGGCTGAGCTATCCGGAGATCGCGGCGCAGACGGGGTTGGCCGTCGGCGCCGTGGGTACGACGTTGGCCCGGGCGCGCCGCCGGCTGGTGGATGCCCACGACCGTCAGCACTCTCGCACGGGGACCGATGCGTCACATTCCTGAGGACGAGCTTCACGCCTACCTGGATCAGGGCCTGAGTCGGACCCAGTGCGTCGAGATCGAGAGTCATCTCGCGGACTGCTCGTCCTGCCAGGCCTCGCGCGACAGTATCGCCGCGCTCCGGGACCGGACGACCGCGCTGCTGGCGCGGCTCGGCCCGCGGCGAAGCCTGCCCCCGGGATTCGACAGCCTGCGCGAACGCGCCGAGGCGATCGCCTCCCAGCGCCGGCGGCGGGTGCACGGGCTCGCCTGGGCCGCCAGCCTGGTCGCGGCGGTCGGCCTGGGATGGGTCGCAAGCTCGGTGGTGCGGGACGCCGGCGCCGGGCGTCCGGCGCCGGCGCTGGCCAGTGCGCCGGCCCCGGCACCGGATCCGACCACGCCGTCGATGCCGGTCCGCATCTCGACGCCCAAGCCCCGCGCTCGCGGTGAGGCGGTCCGGGCGGCCCGGGATACCGGGAGCGCCCGGCCGGCCCGCCCGACCGTCAAGTCGGTCGAGGTCGTGGCCCCCTCGAGCGATTCGGGCCGCGCCAGGCGCGAGGCCGCCCTGTCCGTGCTCGACCCGAAGCCGGCGCTGGAGCTGAGCGGCTTGGAGCGCTCCAGCACCGGTGGCGAGCTCGACGGCATGTGGCGGACCATGTCGTGGGACGGGGCCCAGGCGGAAGCCGGCGCCCGGCTGCCCCACATCGACGGCCTCCCGGTGGTCCAGGTCCAGGTCCAGAGCGGCGAGCAGGGCTCGCGGCCGGTGATGGTCGTGGCGCAACAGCTCTCGTCGGGCCAGGTCATCCGGACGATCGAGGGACCGGCGACCGACGTCTCGCAGCTTCTGTCACGGCGCTCGGTGGCCGACGTGGATTCGTTCTTCATCCCGCGCGATTCCGGTGGCCTGGGGCCCGACTCCGGGCACGCCATGGCGATGCAGGTGGGGGATCGGATGCTGGCCATCACCGGCGATCTGCCCTCCGACAGCCTGCGGGCCATGATCCGTCGGCTCAACGCGGAAATGCGCAGCAAATAACAGCGCCGGCCACGGCGCTGTCACTCCGAGCCCGTTCGCTGCGCTCAGGGTAAACTCGAGAAGGGGGCATGCCGCTGGGCATGCCCCCTTCTCCTCTCCCGCCCGCCGGCTCACCCCCGCGGCTGCGACCGCCGGTCGATCGACTCCGGCGTCACGTAGTCCCGCGAGCCCTCCTCGTGATCGAACTCGGCCGACACTTCCGCGCTGGCGTGCCCGCGCTCGCGCTCGAGCGTGATCTCGGCCAGCCGCGGCGAGAGCATCGGGAACCGCCGGGCGAACAGCGCGTAGCTCAGCAGGTACAGCCCGAGGAACATCATCGTTGGCCCGAGCTCGGGAACGAGAATGACCGGTCCGGGCAGCCGGGTGATCGACGGCATGACCAGCAGATAGCGCTCGAACCACAGCGCCACGAGGCTCACCGTTGCGAACAGCCCGAACGTGGCGGCGTTCTTCTTCGGGGCCACACCCAGCAGGCCGAAGAAGGGAATGAGGAACATCCCGATGAACACCGCTTTGCCCACTGGCAGCCAGTGGCCCCAGAGCCGCGCGAAGACGAACCCGGTCTCCTCGGGAAGGTTGCCGTACCAGATCACCAGGAATTGAGCCCACATCAGATAGCACCAGAACACGGTGAAGCCGAAGCACAGCTTCCCGAGGTCGTGGCGCTGCTTCGGGGAGACCAGGTCGCGAACGCCCAGGTGCGCGGCGCCGTGGATCGCCATCAGGGCGAGCAGCATGTGCGCGCCCAGGAACGCGCCCATGAAGAAGAAGGCGCCGAGCAGATTGGAGAACCAGTGGGGCTGGAGCGCCATGACCCCGTCGAACGCCATCAGCGTGAGGACGATGGCGTAGATGACGGCGTACGCGGGCGCGAGCCGCGCGATCCGGTCCTGTTGCCAGGCCTCCGCCTCGGGTGTGCCCAGGTAGCCGCGGGTCAGCCGGTCGTACAGCTCGCGCCGGCCGGCCGGCGCCGCCGAGCGGACGGCCAGCAGATCGGGCACGAGGTCGGCCAGGACGAGCCTCCAGCCGACGACGGTCAGCAGCGCGAGGCCGAGGGCCAGCCGGGCGAACATGAACGGCTGGGAGAGCCAGAGGGCCTTCCCGTGTTGCAGCTCGGGCAGGGCCGCGGTCATGGGTCCGTAGACCGACGTGTAGCCGAGCGTGAAGATGAGCAGAAACGCCACCAGCGAAATCGGCACGAACGCCACGGACGCCGAGGCGAAGCGGATCATCAGGCCCGACCACTTGGCATTGGTGATCTTCTGGACCGCCACGAACGCCACGCTTCCGAAGGCGAGGCCGGAGAAGTAGAGCCAGTTGACGTGAAAGAGCTGCCAGGCCCGCTCGCCCTGACCGGATCCGAGCGCCTGGAGGAAGAAAATGAGACCCAGGACGGAGAGCCCGCCGCCGAGTCCCAGGAACAGCTGGTAGCGGCCGGCCAGGGAGCGCTGGACGAGGCGCTCGTGGAGCGTGGAGCTCATCGGGGTCTGTCTCCGGTGGAGCCGGTCGCGCTGGGGCCGGGCGGAATCCCCACGGCGGCACCCGCGGGCTCGGGCGCCAGCGGGGCCTGCCCTTGCAGTTTTCGCACGTGGTTCACGATCGCCCAGCGGTCGCTGGGCAGGTAGACCTTGTCGCCGTAACGGGGCATGACGCCGCGCCCGTACCGGATGATGCTGTAGATGTAGCCGTCGGAGTAACCGCGGGCCCGGCCCGTGAGGAGGGACGGGGCGCCGATTCGCGACGAGACGGTGCCCTTGGCATTCCCGGCGGGACCGTGGCAGACGGCGCAGAAGTTCTGGAACAGCGTGTCGCCCGCGGCGTCCACGTCATGCCGGAGCACCGCCACCTCAGGCCCCGGAGGGCCCGGCTTGACGCTGTCACCCGCGCCGGCCGCGAACGGATTCCTGAGCCCGTCCGCCGTTGTCGTCTTCCCGGTGGTCCATTCACTCGACCAGTCCGGCTCGCCTCCGGTCACGGGCACGGCCCCCGCCGGCGTGTAGCGCGGAACGCTGTCGGTCTGGTACGGCCGCACGTACTTGGAGCGAATCATGTGGTCGAACCACGGAATGACGTGCCAGAGATCGTCGGGCGACGGGACCCGGTTGTACCAGAAATCGCATCCGCCGGCGAGCAGTGTCACCGCGGCGAGCCACAGCAGCCGCTCAGGCCGCTTCATGGCGCACCTCCACGGCACCCGCCGCCTTGAGGAGCTG
Source organism: uncultured Gemmatimonadales bacterium (assembly GCA_963711915.1). Taxonomy (GTDB): domain Bacteria; phylum Gemmatimonadota; class Gemmatimonadetes; order Gemmatimonadales; family GWC2-71-9; genus CAVVWJ01. Next base: position 211,070 of record CAVQGA010000013.1, on the reverse strand, counting down.
CTCGACCGGTGCGAGCTGGTCGGAGCCGGCCGGCACGAACACGCCGATCTGGTCGTCGCTGTACCTCGGATCGTAGGCGATGCCCCGCTTGCCCATGAGGATGCTCAGCAGCGCCACCGCCGCCAGCGTGCTCAGCGAGCCCAGCAGGATGGTGAGCTCGAAGGCAATGACGACATACGGCGGGATCGAGCCGATCGTCTTGCCGCCCACGAGCACCGGCCAGTCGAGCGACATCCAGATCGTCATGCCGAACCCGGCGGCGCAGCCCGTGAGGCCGCCCACCAGCGTAAACAGCCGCACCCAGCTCACCGACTGGTCGAGCACTTCCTCGATCTCGTGATAGGGCGCGGCGGAATAGACGACCAGATTCCGGTGACCCCGGGCGCGAAGCGCGCGGATTGCCTCCACGGCGGCGTCCACGTGAACGAAGGAGGCGAGCACGCCCGGCGCCCGCCGGACCCGCTTCGTGAGAGCCATCAGTGGTGCCCCCCCCCCGCCCGCTTCCGCGGCATCGGGATCATCTCCTTGATCTCCTGGATCGCGACGATCGGGAAGCTCTTGGCGAACAGCAGGAACCACATGCTGAACCACCCGAATGACCCGAGCAGGATTCCCCAGTCGGCCCAGGTGATGTTCGGATTGGACCAGGCCCACGGGATGTAGTCGTTGCTGAGCGAGGACGCGATGATCACGAAGCGCTCGAACCACATCCCGAGGTTGATGAAGATCGAGATGACGAACAGCGCCGTGAGGTTGGTCCGGATCTTCCGGAACCAGAGCAGCTGCGACACGAAGGCGTTGCAGATGATCATGGTCCAGCCGGCCCACCACATCGATCCGAAGGGGCGCCGGAAAAAGGTGGTCTGCTCGAAGGTGTTGCCGCTGTACCACGCCACGAAGTATTCCATCGAATAGGCGTAGAACAGGATCGACCCGGTCAGCAGCGTCAGCTTGGCCAAGTTGTCGAAATGGTAGTCCGTGATCATGTGCTCGATCCTGAGCGTCCGTCGGAGCGGAACGAGCAGGGTGAGCACCATGCCGAGCCCCGAGTAGATGGCCCCGGCCACGAAGTAGGGGGCGAAGATGGTCCCGTGCCAGCCGGGGACAATCGACGAGGCGAAGTCCCAGCTCACCACCGAGTGCACGGAGAGCACCAGGGGCGTGGCCAGCGCGGCCAGGTAGAGATAGGCGCGCGAGTAGTGCCGCCACTGGTTGTCGGTGCCCTGCCACCCGGCGGATGCCAGCGTGTAGACCGACCTCCGCCAGCCGGTGACCTTGTCGCGAACCGCCGCCACGTCGGGAATCAGCCCGAACACGAGGAAGCTCGAGCTCACCGTGAAATAGGTGGAGATGGCGAACACGTCCCAGATCAGCGGCGACTTGAAGTTGGGCCAGAGCCAGCGCTGGTTGGGATACGGCAGCAGCCAGTAGAAGATCCACTGGCGCCCGATGTGGATGATCGGGAACAGTGCCGCCGTCATGACCGCGAACACCGTCATCGCCTCGGTCGAGCGGTACACCGCCGTCCGCCAGGGGCTTCGGAACAGAAACAGGATCGCCGAGATCAGCGTGCCGGCGTGCCCGATGCCGATCCAGAACACGAACGTCGTGATGTAGACGCTCCAAAAGATCGGCGGGGTGTAGCCGGCGTGACCCAGCCCGTCCTTGACCAGGATCAGGAAGGTCGTGAGCCCCCCGAGGAACAGCGCGACGGCCAGGCCCAGGAGCATGAGATAGCCCCGGCTCGGCGGGTCGAGCGTCGAGACCACGTCGCGCGTGACGTCCGCGTGGGTCTGATTGATTACGAGCTCCGGGCGGCGCGCCGGGACGGGTGGTGCGACGACAGCCATCGGTCAGGCCTCCACCGAATGCAGGACCTTGGCGAGGTAGGTGATCGCCGATCGAACGTTGGTCTCTTCCAGGATGCGATACCCCCTCGGATCCTGCTTGATCGCAGCCACGCGCGCGTCCGGATCGGTGGTGTCACCGAAGACGATCGCGTCGGACGGGCAGGCCTGGGCGCAGGCGGTCGTGAACTCGCCGTCCTTGATCGGGCGGTCCTCGACCCGCGCCTGATTCTGCGCGCCGCGAATCCGCTGGATGCAGAAGGTGCACTTCTCCATCACTCCGCGGGCCCGGACCGTGACGTCCGGGTTGAGCTGCAGGTGGAGCGGCTCCGGCCACGCGATCTCGTTGTACTTGTACCAGTTGAAGTACCGCACCTTGTACGGGCAGTTGTTGGCGCAGTACCGGGTGCCGACGCAGCGGTTGTAGGCCTGGCCGTTGAGCCCGTCGGCGGTGTGATAGGCGGCATACACCGGACACACCGGCTCGCACGGCGCGTTGGCGCAGTGCTGGCAGAGCATGGGGACGAATCGGGCGGTGACCGGCTCGCCCGGATCTTCGCCCCCCTCCCAGTAGCGCTCGATCCGCATCCAGGTCAGCTCGCGGCCCTTGAGGATCTCGTGCTCCCCCACGGTCGGGATGTTGTTCTCGGCGTAGCACGCGGTCACGCATGCCTGGCACCCCGTGCAGCGGGCGAGGTCGATCGCCATGCCCCACTGCGGCAGGCTCCGGGCGTAGTCGCCATACCGCGTCGCCCGGAACTGGGCGTCGCTCCATCCCTTGAGCGCCTCGCGCTCGCCCGGCGGGTTCCCCTCGGGCTCCGCGTGCCCTTCCTCGAGCAGGGCCTGCTTGAGCGTGAGCCCCTGCCGCGCCGCCGCCAGCGGCATCGCCTCGGCGATCCCCCGGCCCAGCTGCCGCGGCACCCCCTCGATGGTCGCGAGCTTCCGGAATCCGTCGGTCTTTTCGAGCACCACCCGGGTCGACAGATAGGAGACGAAATCGCCGGACGGCGCGCCCAGCAGGTCGAGGGCGTTCACCCCCCGGCCCTGGGCGAAGGCGCCGTACTCGCTGTGACCGAAGCCCAGCGGCATCGCCACGACGTCCGCATGCAGGCCCAGGTGGATGTAGGCCGGGGCCTCGAGCGTCCCGTGCGGCGAGGTGAGGCGCAGGATCTCACCATTCCGGATATCCATCTTCCGGGCCGTCTCCGGGCTCACCTCGACCCAGGAGTGCCAGGTGATCTTGGTCACCGGATCGGCGTTCTCGAGCATCCACGGCTTGTTGGCCCCCCGGCCGTCGTGCAACATGCCGTGGGGGTATGCCAGGAAGACGAAGCCTCCGTTCCCCTCGAACGGCGGCCTGGTGTACGAGACGTCCGACGCAGTCGCGGCCAGCGCGACCTGGGCCGGTGCGGCCGGCTCGTCGAAGACGCCGCCGCGCTGGAGCGCCGCCCGCCAGAACTCGCCCGCGTCGGCCTCCTTGCGCTCGGCCGCCAACGCGTCCCAGCGGCCGCGAAGATGCGCTTCCCACGAGGCGTCGGCGAACTTCGCCAGCGGTCCGCCGACCTTCTTGGCCACGGCGAGCAGGATGTCGCCCGCGGCCCGGGTGTTGAAGACCGGCTCCATGACCGGCTGCATCAGGCTCCGGACTCCCGCGCGTGACGCGAGGTCGTCCCAGCGCTCGAGGGCGTGGTGCGAGGGGAGCAGCAGGTCGCACAGGGCCGCGGACTCGTCGAGGAAGAGCGTGATCCCGACCTTGAACGGCACCTTTCGCATCCGCGCGGCGAACCCGCCGGCCTTGGGGAGCGCGTAGGCCGGATTGGTGTCGTGCAGGATCAGCACCGAGACCTGGCCGCCGTCGATGGCCGCGCCCAGTCGCGCGAGCGCGGCATAGCCGTCCCCCGCGGCGAGATCGGCGTCCATGCGTACCGTCTGCCCGACGTTACCGGCCACGAAGTTGAGCAGGTTGACCGCCGCGCAGAGCTCGGCCGCGCCGGCATGCTGGGCGCTGATGCCACCCGCGACCGCGAGGCTCGGCTTGGCGGCGGCGAACTCCTTGGCGATCCGCTCGATCCGTTCGGCCGGAATCCCGGTCTCCTGCGCGGCCGCGGCCGGAGTGAACTTGGCGAGCTGGGCGGCCTCGGGCGCGCCGCGGTCGGCGGCGACGACGCCGGCAATCGCGAGCGCCAGCGCCGCCTCGGTCCCGGGCCGGATGGCGAGCCATTCATCGGCATTGAGACCAGTGAGGTCCATCCGCGGGCCGGCGTAGACGAACTTGGCCACGTCGCCCTCGGCGAATCCGTGCGCGTCCGCGAAGCCGCGCTGGTTCTCGGTCGGCGAAAGCCAGGTCTCGAGAAAGTCGGCGCCGAACGACAGGATGTACTTGGCGCTGGCGAAGTCGTGCGCGGGCAGTTGATCGATTCCGAAGACCTGGCGGTTGGCCGCGCGCACCGGCTCGTGGTCGAACGGCTCCCAGCGGACCAATCGCCCGCCGGCGGTGGTGGTCCAGTCCGCAAGCAGGTCGGCGAAGCTTCCCCGCCCTGCCCCGCTCACCACGGCCAGCTTGCCGGCGGCCGGTCCCAGCTTGGCCGCCAGCCGGCCGATCGCGTCGTCCCAGGTGATCGCGGCGAAGGTGCCATCGGCGTTCCGCGCCATCGGCGCGCGGATGCGACCCGGGTTGTACAGCCCCTGGAGCGCGGCCTGGCCCCGCGAGCAGAGCTTGCCCTGGTTGACGGGATGCTCGGGATTGCCCTCGAGCTTGACCGCGCGGCCCTCACGAGTCCGCACATGCACACCGCAGCCCGCGGCGCACTCGGTGCAGGTGCTGGCGTAGAAGGTGGGGACCCCAGGGATCTGATCCTCGGACTGCACCAGATACGGGACCAGCTTCTCCACCCGGCTGGTGGAGCAGCCGGACAGCGCCAGCGCCCCGCCACCCGACACGCCGAGGACGGTGAGGAATTTCCGGCGGTCCATGTCCGCCTGGTGACCGGCGTCAGACATCGCGATTCCTCACCGTCATCAGTAGTGGCACACCGAGCAGTCGCGGATGACCTTGCGCTCGGTGTGACAGGTGATGCAAAAACCCATGTTGTTGACGTTGTTCACCTTGTAAACCTGAGGCATGCGGCTCACGTCGCCGTGGCAGGTGGTGCAGGCCGTGGGGCCGAGGGCCTTGATGTGACGCTGATGTGGGAAATGCGCGTGGCGCGCGAGGTAGTGGATGCGAACCCACTCGACGGGCTTCTTGTCGTTCCAGGCCTGACGAAGCTTCTTGATCTCGGTCTTGGCCGAGCTGTCGCTGCCGGACACCACGAGATGGCAGCCCATGCAGGTCTGCATCGACGGGATGCCGGGCTCGGGCGAGACCGCGACCGAATAGTGGCAGTATTGGCACTGGATCTTGAACTGCCCGGCGTGAATGTCGTGGCGGAAAAAGATCGGCTGGCGCGGTCCCTTGAGCGATCCGGTGTCGGTGAGGACGGGGGCCGTGATCGAGTCGGCGGCGGGCTTGGCCTGCTGCGCCTGGGGAGGCGGTCCGCTCAAGGCAAGCAGAGCCGCGAGCCCTCCGGCGCCGATGCCGCCGAGGACGAGAGCCAACGTACGCATTATCGATCCACCGCTGAGAGAGAATCGCCGCTGCAAGTCGCTCGTGAGATCATCGCGTGCTCGACGGCCCCCCACGATGCCCCCGGCCCGAAGGCCGCCGAAGTATATCCGGCGCTTTCGACTACACAACCCGCCACAACGCTCGTGCACCTCGCCATTGCGAGCGAGTTATTCGGGAATGTTGCGGAGCTACTCACCATCGTCGGCGTCGTCGACGGCGCGGCGGCGGGTCCGGAGGTGGGGAGCCCGATGCGCCGTCGGCCGCTCGCCCAGCCACTCCGCCTTGCGGACGGCCAGCCGAAGAAAGTGATCCACGGCGCGCCGGTCGTCGAGCGGCATCCAGCACCACCGGAGCGGACCGGTCCGCTGGCCCTCGCCGATGGCGCGGAGCACGTCGGCGGGGACGCGACCGGCGCGTCGAAGGCGGTCCTCCTCGGCGTCACTCATCGTGAAGGTCACCGACAGTCCGTCGCGGACCACGTGGAGCCAGCACAGCTTTCGGTTGCCGACGCCGTACTCCCAGGCCCAGCGCCAGCTCTGGCCCATGTAGCGCACCGCCTCCGCGACGCCTTCGAGCGCGATCAGCCCGGAGCGCAGCACGGTAAAGCGGGCCGCGGCGGCCGCGGGCAGATCCTCGAGCGGGGCCGTGGGCTCCGGCTCCTGGGCCTCGTCGCTGTAGCGGTTGCCCGCCCAATAGGCGCTCGACCGGCTCTGACTCACGGCGCGTCGCCTCCGGACGGGCCGCTCTCCGCCGGAGGCCGGCCGGCGAACGGCGCCCCGACCCGCTCCAGATAGCGCGCGACCTCGATGCCCATGGCGCGCACCAGCGAGGCCTCCCGGCCATCGAGGGTCGCGCGGAACACGATCTCCCGAAACGAGCGCATCACGCTCTCCGATCGGCGGGTCTTGAAGAAATCGATGGCCCAGAGCGCCCGATGCCAGTCGGCGAAGAGCGACTCGAGCTGGTCCGACGTGGCCGGTCCGGCCTCGCGGCGCGGCGGCTTGAGCGGTAGCCCGTCTCCGCCGCGCGCGTTCCAGGTCTCGTAGGCCATGATGGCCACCGCCTGCGCGAGGTTGAGCGAGGGGTGCGTCGGATCGGTCGCAATGGTGACGACCGTGCGGCACAGGTCGAGCTCGGCGTTGGTGAGCCCGCTGTCCTCCCGGCCGGCGACGATGGCCACGGGCCCATCGGCCAGGCTCGCCACCAGCTCGGCCGCCGCCTCGCGGGGCCGCAGCGTCCGCCGCTTGGCCGCGCGCTCCCGGCCCGTGAGCACGTACGCGGACACGCAATCGGCGAGCGCGGCCTCGAGCGAGGGCAGGAGCTCGATGCGGGCGACGAAGTCGGCCGTGTTGTGCGCGATCCCTTCGATCCGCCAGGGATCGAACACCTCGGGATCGACGAGCCGCATGCGCCCGATCCCGAAGTTCTTCGCGATGCGCACCGCGCTCGCGATGTTGACGATGTCCTGGGGATTGACCAGCACCAGGATGGGCGACGCGCGCCCGGCGTCATCCCTCGCCGAGGAAGGCGACGTCATACCGCTTCGCCTTGAGCGCCGCGGCGAACCCGGCCTTCTCGACGGCCTTCATGTACGCTTCCTTCGGTTCCACCAGCTTTGCGTCCACCAGCTCCATGAGGGCGTCGTTGAGCGTCACCATGCCGGCCTTCCGGTTGGTCTGCATGACCGACGGGATCTGGAACGTCTTGCCCTCGCGGATCAGGTTGGACACCGCCGGTATCGAGAGCAGGATCTCGCGCGCCGCCACGCGGCCGCCGCCGATCTTCTTGCACAGCGTCTGCGCGATCACGCCGCGGAGCGATTCCGACAGCATCACCCGCACCTGCGCCTGCCGGTCGGGGGGGAACTGGTCGATGATGCGGTCGATGGTGGAGGAGGCGGTGGTGGTGTGCAGCGTCCCGAACACGAGGTGGCCGGTCTCGGCGGTCTCGATGGCGATGGACACCGTCTCGAGGTCGCGCATCTCGCCAACCAGGATGATGTCCGGGTCTTCCCGCAACGCCGCGCGGAGGGCATGCTTGAACGACTTGGTATGCACGGCGACCTGCCGCTGCGTCACCAGGCACTTCTTGCTCTGGTGGACGAACTCGATCGGATCCTCGATGGTGATGATGTGGTCGGTGCGCGTCCGGTTGATGAGATCCACGAGCGCGGCCAGGGTGGTGCTCTTGCCCGAGCCGGTCGGCCCGGTGACGACCACCAGTCCCTTGGTGAGGTAGCACAGGTTTTGCACCTCACGGCTCAGGCCCATGTCGTCCGCGGTGCGGATGGTGGTCGGGATGACGCGGAAGACCGCGAGCGGCCCGTGCCGGTCGCGGCCGGCGTTGCAGCGGAAGCGGGCGAGCCCCGGCATCTCGTAGGCCCAGTCGGTGTCCCCGGTCTCGCGGAACTCGCCGATCTCCCGGGGCGACATGATGCCGAAGAGCATCAGCTCGAGCCGCTCGGCGGCGACCGCGGGCCGGTCCTGGCGCACCAGCTCCCCATGCAGCCGGAGCAGGGGCGGCTCCCCGGTCCGAAGGTGCAGGTCCGAGGCGCCGGAGTCCACCAGCAGGCGGAACAGGCCCTCGAGCTCGGCCAGGGCGGAGGCGACCTCGGCCGCGTTGCGGCCGGCCGGCGCCGCCGGCGAGCCCCCGGCCACCCGAACCTCGACGAGCGGTCCGGCCGCGCCCGGCGTGAGCGCCACCGTCACCTGGCCACTGGGCGAGCGATAGGGAAAGGACAGCGCCTCGGCGCTGCCCACGCGCTGGGCCGAAGCCGGGTCCGCGACCTCGCGCACCAGGGTGAGGATCTGCGCGTCGGTGAGCGGCTCCTTCGTGAGCGCTCGGCCCGAGCCGTTCGTCAGCAGCATCGCCGGCTTGCCGACGGCGAGCTGCAGGGCGTCCGCGCGCTGCTCGTACAGGACCTGAATCAGACGATCGAGCCGGGGCACAGGCAGTCTCAGTCGAGGGGACGCGCCAGACGCACGCGCGATTTGTTGATGTACCAGCTCACGTCCTCGGTGCCGAGCGTGAAGAAGATGCCGGCGCCGTTGAGAAAGTCGAGCGTTCGTCCACGGGAGGGCGGCAGCTCGAGCACGGCGCGTCCGCGATACTCCGCGCCCCCCTGAACCACGACCTCGAGCTCGATCAGCTTGGCCGCCGACACCCGGTCGGGGTCCGCCAGCGGCACCTCGCTGCGGCAGGTCACGACGACCACCTGGTCCTTCGGGATGAAGCGGACGCCGCCATCGAGCGTGAGCGCGAAAAATGTGTCCGCGCGGTTGAGCATCTCCAGGGGAGTCTCGGGCCCGGGCGGGTAGGTCGGACGCGCGTACAGGTGCAGGTCGCCCGCCAGGACGATGCCTTCGGCCAGCACGACTTCGGCCGGCACCTTGGTGGTGATTCCCCAGTCGCTCATGTGCTCGCTTCAGGCGGGTGGAGGGAAACTGAGGACAGCCGAGCGTGGCGGCAAGTGCCCTCAGCCACGGATCTCCACGCCGGCCGCGCGTTCGGTGAGTCGGATCGGATCGAGATAGTCCGCGGCCTCGCCCAGCTCGGCGCGCGCCGCATGCAGCAGCGCGCCCGCCAGCTCGACGACCGGCCCGGGCACGCCGGTCTCCGCCAGAAGATCGACCGCGATGCCCACGTCCTTGTCGAGCAGCGCCAGGCGAAAGGTGCGCGGCCACATCCCCGTCAGCACGCGCTCGGGGACCAGCACCTCGGTCACGAACGAGCGTCCGCTGGAGGCATTGACCACGTCGAGCGCCGTCCGTGGCGGCACGCCGGCCCGGACCAGTGCCGCGAGCCCTTCCCCTGCCGCCAGTATGTTGACCGCGAGGAGCGCGTTGTTCACGGCCTTGAGCGCGTCGCCCGCGCCGACCGGCCCCGCGTGCTCGATTCGCCGGCCGAACGCTTCGAGCACCGGCCGGGCGCGGGCAAAGGTCGCCGGATCCGCGCCCACCATCACCGTGAGCGTCCCCGCCTCGGCGCCGTTGGTCCCGCCGCTGACCGGCGCGTCGGCGAACGCGGCGCCCCGCTCCGCGACGCGCTCGGCGACCCGCCGAGAGGTGGCGGGATCGCCCGAGGTGCAGTCGAGGAACAGGGCGCCGGGACGGAGCCCGGCCAGGAGACCGTCGGCGCCGTCCAGCAGGGAGACCACGTCGGCGGAAGTGCCGAGACAGGTCATGACCACGTCGGCCGCGGCCGCCGCCCGGGGGGTCGCGGCCGCGGTGGCCCGGTGGCGGGCGCAGAACTCCGCCGCCCGCGACGCGGTGCGGTTCCACACCGTGAGCGGTCCCCGCCGGGCCAGGTGGGCGGCCATCGGAGCGCCCATGGCGCCGAGGCCGAGGAAGCCGACGTGCATCGGGCGGTGGTCCTTTCGGGGCGAGGCGGGCGAGCGAACGGTGGGAAAGCTAGCAGGGTAAATTTCGCGGTACCATGGGCGCGCGCATCCTCCACGTCGATCTCGACGCCTTTTTCGTCGAAGTCTGCCGCCAGCGACATCCCGAGCTCCGGGATGTCGAGCTGCTGGTCGTGGGCGGGCGCCGGGAGCAGCGCGGCGTGGTGCAGTCCGCCTCCTACGGCGCGCGGCGCTTCGGGATCCACGCCGGCATGCCCATCGCGCAGGCGGTACGGCTGTGCCCGCAGGCGACGTTCTTCCAGGGCGAGTTTCCGCACTACCGGACGGCCTCGCGCGCGGTGCGCGCGGTGCTCGAGCGGTTCTCGCCGACCGTGGTCATGGCCTCGCTCGACGAGGCCTATCTGGATTTCGCCGGCACCGAACGGCTGTACCCGGTCTCGCTCCTCCCCGCGGCCGAAGAGTTGCGCGACGAGGTCCGTCGCGAAACCGGGCTCGACTGCAGCGTCGGCATCGGCCCCAACCGGATGATCGCCAAGCTCGCCTCCGACGCGGCCAAGCCGAAGGGGCTGATGGAAGTGCGCGCTGGATGGGAGGTGGGGTTCCTGGCGGGCCTGCCGCTCAAGGCGATGCCCGGCGTCGGAACCAAAACGGCCGAGCGGTGGGCCGAGCTGGGACTGCGGGACGTCTGGCAGGTCCAAGGCATGGAGGAAGCCGCCCTGGAGCGCCTGATCGGCGCGGAGGCCCGCGCGCTCAAGCGCCGGGCGCACGGGTACGGCGGCACGACGCTGCGGGCCGACCGGCTGCCGCGGTCGGTCAGCCGGGAGACGACCCTGTCGCGCGACGTCCGCGATCCGGCCCGGCTCGAAGCCACGCTCTCGCTGCTGACTGCCCGCGTGGCCGGCCAGCTACGCGACGACCACCTGGTCGCCCGCACCGTGACGCTCAAGCTCCGGCACGACGATTTCCGAACCGTGACCCGGCGGCATACGTTCGAGATGGCCACCGATCTCGACGGCGAGCTCTATGGCGCGGCGCGGGAGCTGTTCCGGGCGGCCTTCGAGGAGGTGCGGGGGCGGGACCGGGGCGTCCGTCTGATCGGCATCGCCGCCACCAACCTCGGCTCCGCCGCCGAGGCCGATCTGTTCGAGCCGCCCTCCCGCCGCCGCCTGCGCGACCTCTCCGCCGCCGTCGATCATGTGCGGGAAAAGTACGGCTTCGCGGCGGTGACCCCCGCCAGCGCGCTGCGCGGCAAGCGCCGGCGGCGCGACTAGCGGCGCCCGACTAGCGCAGGTCCTTGTCCTCGAAGCGAAGCCCGACGGCGCCGTCCGGCGCCGTCACCTGCGGACCAAGGTCGCGGAAGGTCGCGGCTACCGCTCCCTGCGCCCGAGCCCCGACCGTGCTGTTCCGGAACAGCCGGTAGTAACCGATGAACACCCGGCGCGCGCCCGGCCGCACGGCGCATCCGCAATCCACGGCCCCCTGCAGGCCGACATTCGCCGTGATGCGGAGGGGATGCGTCGACCCGTTGGTGATCAGGGGCGCGAACCAGGCGTCGTCCGGCGTCCTCGGCGCGGCGACGATGCGCATGGTGCCCGACGGATCGCGCAGCACCGACGACCCGCGCACCTCCTCCCCCATCGGCTGCCCGTCGGCGGAGAGCGGTCGGACGAGCTCCCATTGCGCCACCACCGTCCGCCCCCGCGGAACCGCGATCCGGACCGCGGCGCCCGGCGCGACCGTGAGGGGAGGCCCGTCGCCCACGACCAGGCGCACCGGACCCGCAAGCCGGTTCGTGAGCTCGAGGTGAGGCCGGAGCAGCAGGACGACCCCGGCCCCGGCCGCGGCCACCAGCACCAGCACCAGGATCAGGCCGAGCAGCGGGACCCGAGGCCCGCCGGCGGCGGGCGCCGGCGGAGCCACCGCAGGATCGGAGAGCGGCATCAGCGAACGGGGAGGAAGGTGGTGACCGGCGAGCGATCCGCGGTTTCCACGCGTGTCCGGCCGTGGCGGACGCCCGCGGCCGGGACGGCGAGCGACGCGGGCGACACCCGGAAGACCACCGCGCCGGTCGCCGTATCCATCTGCGCGGCGGCCACGTCGAACCGGCCGGTGGCGCGGCTCGTATCGCGGACCCGGATGCCGCTGCCCGACCCGAGCGGGTAGTAGCCCAGCCGAAGCGAATCGCCGGGCGCGATCGAGCAGCCGCAGTCGGTGGTGTCGCCACCGCTCAGGACCGTCACCCCGAGACGCCGGCCTGTCCCGTTCACCACCATGGGCGAGAAGCGGGGCTGCCCGTCCGCGCCCGCCGCGACGACCTCGCGCAATTCGCCGCGCGCGTCCTCGGTGACGATGCTGCCTTCGAGCTCGTCGCCCAGCATCCGGCCGTCGCCGGCGGCGGGGCGCACCATCGCCCAATGGGCCTCGAGCGCCTGCCCGGGACGGACCGGCAGGCGCATACTGTCGCCCGCGGCGACGGTGAAGCCGGAGTCATCGAGCGACAGGGCGATCGGCTCGGTCAGCCGATTGTAGACCGTGAGCGAGGCGTGCGGCCGGACCGAGGCCCAGAGCGCGCCCACCACCGCGATCAGGCCGATGGCCACGAGGCTCCGGCGCCGGCCCGCGGACCGTGTCCGCCGGGCGCGCGGCATCGCCGCGGTGGGCGTGTCGTCCTCCGGACGCGGCGTAGCCGTGACGGCGGGCGCCGCCGCCGCGAAGACCTCGGGTCCGGCGGCTCGTCCCGCGCGGAGCGCGTCCAGCACGGCACGGGCGCTGGGGTAGCGGTCGTCGGGATGCTTGGCGAGACAGCGCACGATCACCGCCGCGAGCCACGGCGGCACCCGGTCGCGCGACAGCGTCGCGACCGGCACCGGCTGGTGCAGGTGCCGGTTCACGATCTCCTGCGAGTCATCGCCCTCGAAGGGCGGGGCCCCGGTGATCATCTGGAACAGCACCACACCCATGCCATAGAGGTCCGCTCGCGCGTCGACGTCCCCGCGCCCGAGCGCCTGCTCGGGGCTCATGTAGAGCGGGGTTCCGACGATGAAGCCCGTCTGGGTGTGGCCGGCGGGCCCGTCGAGCCATTTCACGATCCCGAAATCGACCAGGAGCGGGCGGCCGGTGACCGCCTCGATCAGGATGTTGTCGGGTTTGACGTCCCGATGCACCAGACCGTGCTCGTGGGCGTGCTGCAGCGACTCGAGGATCGGCTCGGCGATGGCGAGCGCCCGCTGGACCGGGAGGGCGCCGTCGGCGCGCAGCAGCTCCGCCAGCGTGCGCCCCTCGCAGTACGGCATCACGTAGAAGACGAGCCCTTCGGCCTCGCCCACGAAGTGAATCGCGAGCGTGTTGGGATGGCTGAGCCGGGCGATGGCCCGCGCTTCCTGCTTGAACCGGCTCAGCGTGGCCGGGTTCCACGGGATGTCCGTCCGGAGGACCTTGATGGCCAGGCGCCGCTGCAGGTCCTCGTCGCGCACCTCGTACACCTCCGCGAACCCGCCCCGGCCGAGCAGGCGCACGACCCGGTACTGGCGCCCGAGGGCCCGCGCCAGCGCGTCCGCGCGGTCGGGCTCTCGCGCCCGCGGGGCCGGCCCCAGGTGCTCGGTGCCGAGCAGGGCGAGGCTGCCCGGGCCGCAGCGCGGGCAGTGGGTGGACCCCTCCGCCAGGGGGGCGTGGCAGGACGAGCAGACCAGCAGTGGCAGGAGTCCTCCGGCGATGGCGCACGGTCGTTTCGGTCCACCCAAGATTAACGCGTCGGGCCCCCGCCGGTCAGGCCGACTCTGGCCGAGGCATTATGGTGCTAAAATTGCTCACTAAATGCACAATTTGTCTCACAGAGTGGCATTATTGGCCAAATTTTCGCCGCAATGCCCGTCGAGTTGTGCGTACTATGCACAATTCACTTGACACGCACCACTCCTTTCCATATACTCCCCCCAGCGAAGTCGACTGACCCCCGTGTCCGGAACCGCCATGCGCCAGGCCCAGCGCACCGCCCACGATCGCGAACCGCCGGGACCCGGGTCCGTCCGTCCGACAGCGCCCCCGATGCCCCTGCGTTCGCCAGTTGTCGCAGGGGCATCGCAGTAAGACCACCGACCTCCACACTCAGCGCGAGACCGACATGGCCACCACCGCCCGCCCCAGCACGCAGAAGCGCGTTCCCCAGACGAGCGAAGTCGGCAAGTTGCTCGACCTCCTCCGGCAGCGGAGCATCCAGGTCGTGGACGTGAAGTTCTGCGACCTCCCGGGCACGTGGCAGCACTTTTCGATCCCCGCCGCGACCCTCGACGAGGAGATGATCCGGGAAGGACTGGGCTTCGACGGCTCGTCGATTCGCGGCTTCCAGGCCATCAACGAGAGCGACATGCTGCTCCTGCCGGACGTGTCGACGGCCTTCGTCGATCCGGTGCTGGAGGTCCCGACGCTCTCCCTCACGTGCGACATCTACGACCCGCTCACGCTCGAGCCGTACTCGCGCGACCCCCGCTTCATCGCGTTCAAGGCGGAGGAGTACCTCAAGACGACCGGGATCGCGACCACGTCGTACTGGGGTCCCGAAGCCGAGTTCTTCATCTTCAACAGCGTGCGATTCGACCAGAACGCGAACGAGGGGTACTACCACATCGATGCCGAGGAGGGGGTGTGGAACTCGGGCCGGAACGGCGGCACGCCCAACCTGGGCCACCGGCCGCGCCACAAGGAGGGTTACTTCCCCGTCCCGCCGGTGGACCGCCTGCAGGACGTGCGCTCCAAGATCATGCTCGCGCTCATCCAGGCCGGCATCCCGGTCGAGGTCCAGCACCACGAGGTGGCCACCGCCGGCCAGGCCGAGATCGATTTCAAGTTCGGCACGCTGGTGCAGACCGCGGACCGCCTGCTGGCGTACAAGTACGTGGTGAAGAACGTGTGCCACAACCTCGGCTACACCGCCACGTTCATGCCCAAGCCGTTGTTCGGCGACAACGGCTCGGGTATGCATGTGCATCAGTCGCTGTGGAAGAACGACGCTCCGCTGTTCTACGACGAGAACGGCTACGCCCTGCTGTCGGAGACGGCCCGGCACTACATCGGCGGGCTGATCGCCCACGCGCCCGCGCTGCTCGCGCTCTGCGCGCCGACCACCAACAGCTACCGCCGCCTGGTTCCGGGGTTCGAGGCCCCGGTCAACCTCATGTACTCGGCGCGGAACCGCTCCGCCATCTGCCGCATCCCCTGCTACTCCAGCAGTCCCAAGGCGCGGCGGGTCGAGTTCCGCGCCCCGGATCCGACAGCCAACCCGTATCTCGCCTTCTCGGCGCTGCTCATGGCGGGGCTCGACGGCATCCAGCGGAAGCTCGAGCCGCCTGCGCCGATCGACGAGGATCTGTACGAGCTGCATGACGAGCGGAAGAAGTCGATCAAGACCGTGCCCGGCTCGCTCGCCGAGGCGGTCGCGGCGCTCGAGGCCGACCACGACTTCCTGCTCGCGGGGGACGTGTTTACGCCCGATGTGCTGGAGACCTGGATCACCATGAAGCGGACCAAGGACATCGCACCGATCAGCCTGCGCCCGCATCCGTACGAGTTCTTCCTGTACTACGACGCCTGACTTCGGCCGTCATCCCCTGCGCTCGGCCGTCATCCCGAGCGCAGCGAGGGACCTGCTCCACGGGAGTTCGATGCCCGCTGGGCAGGTCCCTCGCTGCGCTCGGGATGACGCCGGCCGCACGCGGACCATTACATTTCACCCCTATGCCTCCCCGTCTCAGAAGTGACGCCATCACCGCGGGCGTGCAGCGCGCGCCCAATCGCGCCATGCTCCGCGCCGTCGGCTTCGGCGACGCCGACTTTGGCAAGCCGATCGTCGGTATCGCCAGCGGCTACAGCACCATCACGCCCTGCAACGCCGGGCTGGACGAGCTCGCGCGGCGGGCGGAGGCGGCCGTGCGGGCCGCGGGCGCGATGCCGCAGATCTTCGGCACCATCACGGTGAGCGACGGGATCTCCATGGGGACGGAGGGGATGAAGTACTCCCTCGTCTCGCGCGAGGTGATCGCCGACTCGATCGAGACCGCCTGCGGCGCGGAGAGCATGGACGGCGTCCTGGCGGTCGGCGGCTGCGACAAGAACATGCCCGGCGCGATGATGGCGATCGCCCGGATGAACATCCCCGCGATTTTCGTCTACGGCGGCACGATCAAGCCCGGTCACCTCCATGGTCGCGACCTGACCGTGGTGAGCGCCTTCGAGGCGGTCGGCCAGTTCAGCGCGGGCCGCATCGACGAGCGCGAGCTGCTCGAGGTCGAGCGCCACGCCTGCCCCGGCAAGGGCTCGTGTGGGGGGATGTTCACCGCCAACACGATGTCCTCGGTGATCGAGGCCATGGGATTGAGCCTGCCGGGGTCCTCCACCATGGCCGCCGAGGACGCGGAGAAGGCCGACAGCGCGTATCGCTCTGGGGAGGTGCTGGTCGCCGCGATCCGCCGCGGGCTCCTGCCGCGCCAGATCCTCACCCGGCAGGCGTTCGAGAACGGCATCAGCGTCGCGATGGCCATCGGCGGGAGCACCAACGCCGTCCTGCATCTGCTCGCGATCGCCCACTCGGCCGGTGTCCCGCTCACGATCGACGACTTCGAGGCCATCCGCGCGCGGGTGCCCGTGCTGTGCGACCTCAAGCCCTCCGGGCGGTACGTCGCCACCGACCTGCACGCCGCGGGCGGCGTCCCGCAGGTCATGAGGATGCTGCTCGCCCACGGCCTGGTTCACGGCGAGGCACTCACGATCACCGGCCAGACCGTGGCGGAGACGCTGCGCGATCTGCCGGACGATCCCCGTGCCGACCAGGACGTGATCCGGCCTTGGGGTCGCCCGCTCTACCCTGAGGGGCACCTGGCCGTCCTCCGCGGGAACCTGGCGCCGGAGGGATCGGTCGCGAAGATCACGGGCGTCAAGGTGCCGAAGATCACCGGACCGGCCCGGATCTTCGAGTCGGAAGAGGCCTGCCTCGCCGCCGTGCTCTCGGGCCGGATCCGGCCCGGTGACGTGATCGTGATCCGCTACGAGGGACCGCGGGGCGGTCCGGGAATGCGAGAGATGCTGGCGCCGACGTCCGCGATCATCGGCGCGGGGCTCGGCGATTCGGTCGCCCTGATCACCGACGGCCGATTCTCCGGAGGGACGTACGGGTTGGTGGTGGGCCATGTCGCGCCGGAAGCCGCAGTGGGCGGGCCCATCGCCCTGCTCGAAGAGGGCGATCTCATCACCATCGACGCCAAGGCGCGGCTGCTCTCGGTCGACGTCTGCACGGAGGACATGGCCCGGCGCCGCGCGGCATGGCAGGCGCCCGCCCCGCGCTACACCGCCGGCGTGCTCCACAAGTACGCCCGCCAGGTGTCGAGCGCGAGCCTGGGAGCGGTGACCGATCTCTGATCCGGCCACGGCGGACCGTCCCCGCTCGGCCTCTCGGGGTACGGTCAGCGGTCTCATCGCCGCCGCTTGTATCGGCCTGTTCGCGGCGCTTGCCGTGGCCGTGCAGGCGGGCTGGACGCAGGCGCTCGACATCGCCCTGATGCAGGCGGTCGGCCGGTCCCGCCCCGATTGGGCCACGCCCATCATGCGGGTCGCGAGCACGATCGGCTCCGGAGCGATCGAGATCCCGCTGGGGCTCCTGCTGAGCTACCGCCTGGCAGTGATCCGGCGCCGGTCAGAAGCCGCCGGCTACGCCGCGGCGGTGCTGAGCGGCTGGGCCCTCTACGGACTAGCGAAGTTTGCGTTCCGCCGCGCCCGGCCCCGGATCATCACCCGATTCATGCGGGGCGCCGGGTGGTACTCGTTTCCCTCCGGGCACGCCATGCTGGGCCCGCTGGTCTTCGGTCTCGGCGTTGTCATCTGGTCGGCCCCCTGGCCACGACGGCGGCGTCTGACCCTGCTCGCGGTTGCGGCAGGGCTGTCCCTGCTGATCGGCTTCAGCCGCGTCTACCTGGGGCTGCACTGGCCCACCGACGTCGTGGCCGGCCTGCTGCTCGGCACGGGCTGGGGCGCGCTGTGGGTCTGGTGGTGGGAGCGGGCGGGGAGGGCGTGAGGCGGGCGGGCCCGGCGGGCGACCGCTCTCCGTCCTCTCCGTCTCCTCGCCGCCCCTCCTGAAGCCGCTACACCGCCACTCGCCTCGCTCCGGCCACAAGCCCAGCGATCCGCTCTCCCATCTCCCGGGTGCTCACCGTGGGCTCCCCGGGGCGAGCGATGTCCGCGGTCCGGACCCCGGCCGTCAGAGCCGCCGCCACGGCCCGATCCACGGCGTCCGCGGCCTCGGGCTGCCCCAGGCCGTAGCGCAGGAGCATGGCCGCCGAGGCAATGGCGCCCAGCGGGTTTGCCGTCCCCTTCCCCGCGAGGTCCGGTGCCGAGCCATGTACCGGCTCGAACAGGCCCGGGCCGTCGCCGATCGAGGCCGAGGGCAGGAGTCCGAGCGAACCGGTCAGGACCGCGGCCTCGTCGCTCAGGATGTCGCCGAAGAGGTTTTCGGTGAGCAGGACATCGATGGCAGCGGGATTGGCCACCAGGCGCATTGCCGCATAGTCGACGTACAGGTGCTCCAGCTTGATGTCGGGGTAGTCGGCCGCCACCCGGGTCACCGTCTCCCGCCAGAGCTGCGAGACCTCGAGGACGTTGGCCTTGTCCACCGAGGTCACGGAGCCGCGGCGACCTCGGGCCGCGAGAAACGCCACGCGCGCCACGCGCTCGATCTCGGGCACCGAGTAGCGCATGGTGTTGACCGCAGTGTCGCGCTCCCGTGCCCGCGGCTCACCATAGTACAGGCCGCCGAGAAGCTCCCGCACGATCAGCAGGTCCACCCCGGCCAGCCGCTCGGGCCGGAGCGGGGAGGCGTGGGAAAGGGCCGGGTGCAGCGTCACCGGCCGAAGGTTGGCGTAGGCTCCGAGCAGCTTCCGGAGGGCGAGCAGGCCGGCCTCGGGGCGTCGCCGGCCTTCGGCCGCAGCGAGCGCGGGGTGCCCGACGGCCCCGAGCAGGACCGCATCGGCCTGGGTCACGGCCTCGGCGGTGGTAGCCGGCAGCGAATCCCCGCTCTCCGCCACTCCGGCCGCGCCGACGGCGTGCTCGGAAGTGTCGATCCCGAACCCATGCAGGTCAGCCACGGCCCGGAGGACACGGACCGCCTCGGCGGTGACCTCGGGCCCGATGCCGTCGCCCGGGAGCACCGCGATGGCGTAGCGCGTCACGCGGTGGCCCCGCCCGCCGACGAGGCCCGGCGGCGCTCGAACGCTGCGATCCGGGGCTCCTCCACCAAAGTCTTTCCGATCTCGTCCAGTCCCTTCAGCAGCATGTCTCGCCGGTAGGCATCCATCGTAAACCGGGCGTCGAACCCCTCCCCGTCCACTACTCTCCCCTTCTCAAGATCCACAGTCAGGGCATAGCCGTCCGCTGCGGCGGCCGACCGGCGGAACAGCTCGTCCACCAGGGCCTCTTGCAGTACGACGGGTAGTACGCCATTTTGACAGCAGTTGCCGAAGAAGATATCGGCGTAAGAGGGCGCGATCAGGGCCCGGAAACCATAGTCCAGGAGCGCCCACGGCGCATGCTCGCGGGAGCTGCCGCAGCCGAAATTGGCGCCCGCGATCAGGATCGTCGCCCCCGCGGCGGCGGGACGGTTCAGCGCGAAATCCGGATTCGGAGTGCCGTCCGAGAGGTAGCGCCAGTCGTAGAACAGCGCGGGTCCGAAGCCGGTCCGCTCGATCCGCTTCAGGAACTGCTTGGGGATGATCTGATCGGTGTCGACGTTGGCCCGCGGAAGCGAAACGGGGCGTCCGGTGTGCTTCAGGAAGGGTTGCATACGCTCTTGGATAAAAATACGGCCGAAATTCGTCGATACGTGAGATAATGCTTTAAATAAAATCTATAACACACGCCATTACAAGGTTTGGCTGACATTCATTCGACTGACATGGCATCACGTATGCCGCCGTAACGCGCCTGCATACGACCCCATTTATCCCCGCATATAGCCCCGCACGTCCACCAGGCGCCCCTCGACGGCCGCCGCGACCGCCATGACAGGACTGAGAAGGTGCGTTCGGCCCCCCTTCCCTTGCCGTCCCTCGAAATTTCGGTTCGAGGTGGAGGCACAGCGCTCGCCGGGAGCGAGGATGTCGTCGTTCATGCCGAGGCACATGGAGCAACCCGGATTCCGCCACTCGAAGCCTGCCTCGGTGAAGATCCGATCCAGCCCTTCGCGTTCGGCTTGGGCCTGGACTTGCCGAGAGCCCGGGACCACCATGGCGCGCACACCGCCGGCCACTTTTCTACCTTGCGCCAATTTGGCAGCCGCCCGCAGATCTTCGATCCGAGCGTTGGTGCAGGAGCCCACGAATACGCGATCGACTTTCAGCCCTTCCAAGGGGGTTCCAGGGCGAAGTCCCATGTAGTCCAGCGCGCGCTCGTATGACTGGCGGTCGGCCTCGGACGGAGCTTCGGCCGGGTCGGGGACACACTCGGTGATCGCCGCCGTCATTCCCGGGCTGGTGCCCCAGGTGACCTGCGGACCGACGCCGGCGGCATCGACCCGGAGGGTCGCGTCGTAGGTGGCGCCGGGGTCCGACCGGAGCTCCTGCCACAGGCGACGGGCGCGCTCCCAGGCCGGTCCGGACGGGGCACGGGGACGACCTTGCAGGTAGGCAAAGGTCGTCCCATCCGGCGCCACCATGCCCGCCCGGGCGCCGGCTTCGATCGACATGTTGCACACTGTCATCCGGCCCTCCATCGACAGCGCCCGGATGGCCTCTCCGGTGTACTCGATCACGTATCCGGTGGCCCCCGCCGTCCCGATCCGGCGGATGAGGCTCAGTACGAGGTCCTTGGCCGTGACCCCGGCCGACGGGACCCCGTCGAACCTGACCTCCATGGTCCGGGGACGGGATTGGACGATGCACTGCGTGGCCAGGACATGTTCCACTTCACTGGTCCCGATGCCGAACGCCAGCGCCCCGAACGCCCCGTGGGTGGACGTGTGGGAGTCGCCGCAGACGATCACCATGCCGGGCTGGGTGAGCCCCAGCTCCGGCCCGATGACGTGGACGATCCCCTGCTCGGGGCTCTCCAGGTCGAACAGCTCGACTCCGAACTCGCGGGCGTTCCGGACCAGCGCCTCGATCTGTCGTGCCGAGACCTGGTCGGCGATGGGGAGGCGCCGATCGCCGGTCGACACGTTGTGGTCCACCGTGGCGACGGTCAGCTCGGGACGGCGGACCCGTCGCCCCGCCAGGCGGAGACCCTCGAACGCCTGGGGGGAGGTGACCTCGTGAACCAGGTGAAGATCCACATACAGGAGCGCCGGTCCCGCATCGGCCACACCGACCCCTCCCGCCGGGCCGACGACGTGCGTCTCCCAGACCTTGTCGAACAGCGTCCGGGGAGTGGTCACGAGACCGCGGCCGGCTTTCGGGCCGCCGGCTCCTTGGGCTCGGTGGCGGCCCGCGTGCCGCCCTTCCCCTCCTCGGACCACGGCATCATGGCCCTGAGCTGGGCGCCCACCTGCTCGATCTGGTGATGCCGGTCGGCCTTGCGCATCCGCTCGAAGTTGGGGCGTCCGCCGCGATTCTCGGCCAGCCACTCGCGGGCGAAGGACCCATTCTGGATCTCCGCCAGAATCCTGCGCATCTCGGCGCGGGTCTCCTCGGTCACGACGCGCGGGCCGCGGGTGTAGTCGCCATATTCGGCGGTATCGCTGATGGAATAGCGCATGAACTGCATACCGCCGCGGTACATCAGGTCCACGATCAGCTTGAGCTCGTGCAGGCACTCGAAGTAGGCCATCTCGGGCCGGTATCCGGCGGCCGTCAGGGTCTCGAAGCCGGCCTTGACCAGCGCCGTGACTCCGCCGCACAGGACCGCCTGCTCGCCGAAGAGGTCGGTCTCGGTCTCCTCGCGGAAGCTGGTCTCGATCACCCCCGCGCGCGTGCAGCCGATGCCCGAGGCATAGGCCAGTGCGTTCGCCAGCGCTTGCCCGCTCGCGTCCTGGTGCACCGCCACGAGGGCCGGCACGCCGCGGCCGCCCTCGAACTCGCTCCGGACCAGGTGTCCGGGCGATTTGGGCGCGACCATGGAGACGTCCACGCCTTCGGGCGGGACGATCTCCTGGTAATGGATGTTGAACCCGTGAGCGAACATGAGGGTCTTGCCGGGCTTGAGCCCCTGAACAACCCCGCCCTCGTAGATGGCCCGGCCGTCCTGGTCGGGCGTCAGCATCATGATCACGTCGGCCGCGGCGGCCGCCTCGGCGACGGGCCGCACGTCGAGCCCGGCGGCGCGGGCGCGCTCCCAGGAGCCTCCCCCGGGACGGAGGCCGACGATGACCGTCGCACCGCTCTCGCGGAGGTTGAGGGCGTGGGCGTGCCCCTGGCTGCCGTACCCGATGATGGCGAAGGTGCGGCCCGCGAGCCGGCCGCGATCGGCGTCGGCATCGTAGTACACGCGCACGGGTTGGTTCGTCATGGCTCCGTCTCTCAGTGATTAAATGGTTGCCGGGACGCGGACCGCCGCGTCGGTCAGGCCGGTTTCGAGCGCCACGGCGCCGCTGCGGGCGACCTCGAGGATGTCGAACCGTTCGAGCGCCCGGATGCAGGAGAGCACGAATGCCTCCGACCCGGTGAGCTCCACGATGGTGGCCTCGGGGTTATCGTCGACCACCGAGGCGTGATACAGCTGCACCACGTCCAGCAGCTCGCCGTAGCGCTCACCGCTGGCGCGCACCTTCACCAGGGCCAGCTCCCGGGTTACCCCGTCGCGCGCCGGAAAGGTCGCCGCCTCCGCCACGCCCACCACCTTCTGGAGATGCTGCACCGCGCGGTCGGCCGTCGCTTCATCGGACTGGATCATGATCGTGACTCTCGATATGCCCGGGGTCACCGTGGGTCCCACGGCGATGCTCCGGACGGGCAGGTTGCGCCGCCGGATCAGTCCGACGGCTCGGTGAAACGTGATCAGGCGGTCCTCGAGGAGCACCGTCACGGCGCGGGCGGCGATCACGCGGTGACCGCCTCGGACTCGATCGGCTCGCTGAGCGAGGCGCCCGGGGGGATCATCGGGAAGACGTTGGCTTCCTGCTCGATCAGGAACTCGACCAGCGCCGGCCCGTCGTGGTGCAGCGCCGCCTGCAGCACGCCGTCCACCTGCTCACCGCGCTCGACCCGCCAGCCCGGGATGCCGTACGCCTCGGCCAGGCGGACGTAATCGGGACTCCAGATCGGCGTGGCCGAGTAGCGGCGGCCGTGGAAGAACTGCTGCCACTGGCGCACCATGCCGAGGTAGCCGTTGTTGAAGATGGC
This sequence comes from uncultured Gemmatimonadales bacterium, assembly GCA_963711915.1. Lineage (GTDB taxonomy): Bacteria > Gemmatimonadota > Gemmatimonadetes > Gemmatimonadales > GWC2-71-9 > CAVVWJ01. The sequence continues at coordinate 187,949 of CAVQGA010000013.1, read as the reverse complement.
CATCTTCACCGGGATGCGCTCCTGCACCATGGTAGCGATCTCCTGCATGTTCATCTGGAACCCGCCGTCGCCCGAGATGGCCCAGACCGGCTCGTCCGGCCGCGCGAGCGCCACGCCCATCGCGGCCGGCACGGCGAAGCCCATCGTCCCGAGCCCTCCCGACGTGATGTGCGTGTTGGGACGCTGATAGCGGAACAGCTTCGCCACCCACATCTGGTGCTGGCCCACGTCGGAGACGACGGTGCAGCGGCCGGCGCTCGCCCGTTCCAGGGCGCTCAGGATGCCCTCGGGCCCGAGCCCGCCCTTGAAGCTGTCCGCGCGGGGCCGGACGAAGCTCGCGATCTCGCCCCGCCACGCGCCGCAGTCGCGGGGCTCGACCGCCTCGAGCAGCTCGCGCAGGATGGCCCGGGCGTCGCCCACCAGTCCCACGGTCACGGGGACGTTCTTTCCGATCTCGGACGGATCGAGCTCGATGTGGATGACCTTCGCGCCGCGCGCAAACGCCGCCAGGTTGCCGGTGACGCGGTCGTCGAACCGGAGGCCCACCCCGATGATGAGATCGGCCTGCTGGATGGCGCGGTTCACGTGCACCTCGCCGTGCATCCCCGGCATGCCGAGGTGCAGCGGGTGCGACTCCGGGAAACGCGCTGATGCCGAGCAGGGTCGTGATGACCGGCGCGCCGGTCCGCTCGGCGAGGGCGCGCAGCTCGGCGTAGGCGTCGCTCAGGATGATCCCGTGCCCGGCCATGATCAGCGGCCGCTCCGCCCGGCCGATCAGGCGTGCCGCCTCGACCAGCGCCATCGGCGTGGGCCGGCCGACCAGGCCCTCGCGCCGGCCGGCGGCGGGCAAGCCGCCACCCGCGGGCCGTCCGGCGTACTCCAGCTTCTGGTTCTGCACGTCCTTCGGGACGTCCAGCAGCACGGGGCCCGGCCGCCCCTCGCACGCCACGGCGAACGCCTCATGCACTGCGTCCGCCAGCTCCTCGACGTCCTCCACCAGGCGGCTGTGCTTGGTGATGGGCTGGGTGATCCCGATGATGTCGGTCTCCTGGAACGCGTCGCGCCCGATCATCGGGCGCGGCACCTGGCCGGTGATCGCGACCAGGGGCGTGTTGTCCATATGCGCCGTGGCGATGCCGGTCACCAGGTTGGTGGCGCCGGGCCCCGAGGTGGCCACGCACACGCCCGGCCGCCCGCTCGCCCGCGCGTAGCCGTCGGCCGCGTGGGCCGCGGCCTGCTCGTGCCGCACGAGCACGTGGCGGAGCGCCGGGTATTCGGGGAGTGCGTGATAGAACGGCATGATGGCCCCGCCCGGATAGCCGAAGAGCAGATCGACCCCCTCCTCGAGCAGGGCGCGGCAGAGGATCTGGGACCCGGTCAGCTGCTCTCCCATCACACGCCCCACAGATAGATGGCGTTGAGCGAGCTCGCTTCGAGGGTGTCGGCGTGGTGGGCCTTGTTGAGCGCGTGCACCAGCGCCCGCGCGCTGGCCTCGACGATGTCGGTCGAGGCGCCGCTCCCACTCAGCGACTTGCCGTCCACCTTGGCCTGCATGAAGACCTGGCCCACGCTGTCCCGGCCCGGGGTGAGCGATCGCAGCGAAAGGCTCAGCACCTCGATCGGCCGGCCGAGAATCTCGCTGATGGCGGTAAACGCCGCGGAGATCGGCCCGTCGCCGGTGCCGCGGGCCGCCCGCTCGCCGGCCCAGGGACCGGTCATCCGCACCTCGGCCGTGGGCGTGATGCTCCCGCAGACGACCCGCAGATGGCTCAGCTGGTACTCCTCCGGCGCGTCGTGGAAGCTCTCGTGCACCAGCGCGAGCAGGTCCTCGTCCAGGATCTCCCGCTTCCGGTCGGCCAACGCGGTGAACTGGCGGTAGACCTCGCCCAACTGGAGCTCGGTCAGATCGTAGCCCAGCTCGCGGTAGCGGCGTTCCAGCGCGTGGCGGCCCGAGTGCTTGCCCAGCACCAGGGTCGATCGCGGAATCCCCACCATTTCGGGCCGGATGATCTCGTAGGTCAGGCCATTCTGCAGCATGCCGTGCTGGTGGATGCCCGCCTCGTGCGCGAAAGCGTTCCGGCCGACGATGGCCTTGTTGGGCTGCGGGAAACACCCGGTCAGGTAGGAGAGGAGCTGGCTGGCGCGATAGATCTCGCGGGTGTCCACGTTGCAGCGGAAGCCGAGGGCCGACCCGCGCACGTGGCTGGCCATGACCAGCTCCTCCATGGCGGCGTTGCCGGCGCGCTCGCCGATTCCGTTGACGGTGCACTCCACCTGCCGCGCGCCCGCCGCGATCGCCGCTAGCGAGTTGGCCACGGCGAGGCCCAGATCGTCGTGGCAGTGCGCGCTGAGGACCACCCGGTCGGCGCCCGGGACGCGGGCCAGCACCTGGCGGAACATGTCGCCGTACTCGGCGGGCATGGCATAGCCGACCGTGTCGGGAAGATTGACGGTGGTCGCGCCCTCCTGGATGGCCGCCTCGACGATGCGGCACAGGAAGTCGGGGTCGGTTCGGCTCGCGTCCTCGGCGGAGAACTCCACATCGTCGGTATAGGTCCGCGCCTGCCGGACCGCGGCGCGAGCGCGCTCGAGCACCTCGTCCCGCGTGGTCCTGAGCTTCTCCGTGATGTGCAGATCGGACGTGGAGATGAACACGTGCAGCCGGCCCCGGGCCGCCGGGCGCAGCGCCTCCCCGGCCAGCTCGATGTCGCGCTCGTGACAGCGGGCGAGCGCGGCGATGACCGGGCGGCGCACCTCGGTGGCGATCTGCAGCACGCTCCGGTAGTCGCCCTCCGACGCCGCCGGGAAACCGGCCTCGATCACGTCCACGCCGAGCGTGTCGAGCTGGCGCGCGAGGCGGAGCTTCTCTTCGGGCGAGAGGCTGTTGCCGGGAGCCTGCTCGCCATCGCGCAGGGTCGTGTCGAAGATCAAGACGTCGGAGAGTGCCATACGGGAACGACTCGTCGGAAAAAGGGTGAAACGAAAAAGCGCCGCGGACTCGAGGTCCGCGGCGCCGGTGCATTCGGGAGAGACTCTACCGTCTCACGTTGCTTCTATCGGCACGCCGCGGACCCCTTGCTCACCAATGAGGCTGGTAAGCAGGAGGCTAAGGACGACGACGAGCACGAGATTGAGCGGCATCAGTAACTCTGGTCCCGGAAAGTGGGGGCCGACTATTTAGACAGCCTAACCGGCGATCCCGGGCACTGTCAAGGGGGACACAACCGCTTGACACATGCACCGACATGCATAATAATTCGACCATGAAGACGCTCAAGCTGATCCCGGCCGTCGTGCTTACGAATCTCGCCAGCTCCACGGGAGCGACCGGGTAGCGAGCGTTTTCGCGCATGATCCCCGGCCCGCTCCCAGAAATGGAGCGGGCTTTTTCTTGCCCCGCATCGGCCTCTCCGGCCGCCAGGGGCGCCAACCGCAGGAGGCACCATGGCCGCCCTTGGGCAGCGGATCCACCCGGCCGGTTCCCGTCCGTCCGACCCCCGACATGCCGCGACCCCGGCCTCGGCAGGCCTCGACCCGCAGCGCGAACACGACGCCTGCGGCGTCGGCTTCGTCGCGCACGCGTCGGGCGTCCGCTCCCACGAGGTCGTCGCGATGGCGCTCACCGCGGTCGCCCGGGTGGCGCATCGCGGTGCCGCCTCCACCGACAACTCCGGGGATGGCGCCGGCCTACTCACCCAGATTCCGCATCGACTGTTCTATCGCGATGCCTACCGCCTGGGCCTGCATCTGCAGCCCGGGCTGCCCTTCGGGGTGGGGGTGTTCTTCCTCCCGCGCGAGCCCCAGGCGCTGGGCCAGGCCGTGGCGCTGATCGAGTCCGTGCTCGCCGAGGACGGCGTGCCGTTCCTCGGCTGGCGGGACGTGCCGACAAATCCCGCGGCGCTCGGGCCCACGGCCCTGGGCTCGTGCCCGGTGATCCGGCAGGTGCTGGTGGGACGGCCAGCGCTCGCGGCCGACGAGGAGGCGTGGGAGCGGGCGCTGTACCTCGCGCGACGAGAGATGGAGCGCCGGGCGGAGGAGCGAAATCTGCCCGGGTTCTACGCCTGCTCGCTCTCCTGCCGCACCATCGTCTACAAAGCCCTTCTCACCGGGACCCAGCTCCCCGCCTTCTTCACCGACTTCCGGTACCCGGAGTACGAGAGCGCCATCGCCGTCTTCCACCAGCGCTACTCCACGAACACCCTGCCGAGCTGGCCGCTGGCCCAGCCGTTCCGCCTGCTGGCGCACAACGGCGAGATCAACACCTTGTGGGGCAATCGGAACGCCATGACGATGCGCCAGCCGATGCTGGCCTCACCGGTCTGGGGGCGGCAGATCGAGCGGCTCCGCGAGGTCATCTGGCGCGATGGCAGCGACTCGGCCAGCCTCGACAATGCCATGGAGCTGCTCACCCGATCCGGGCGGGACGTGGTGCACACGTCGATGATGATGGTGCCTCAGGCGTGGGAGAAATATCCCGACCTCGACCCCGCCATCAAGGCGTTCTACGAGTACCACCAGTGCGTGCTCGAGCCGTGGGACGGCCCGGCCGCGATCGCATTCACCGACGGCGTGCTGTGCGGCGCCTCGGTGGACCGGAACGGCCTGCGTCCCTCCCGCTACAAGGTGCGGCGGGACGGGCTCGTGGTCTCGGGCTCGGAAGTGGGCCTGGTGGACCTGGACCCGCGCGAGGTGGTGGAGTGCGGCAAGGTCGGTCCCGGTGAGGTGCTCGTGGTGGACACCCGGCGGGGCGAGGTGATCCGGAACCTCGACGCCAAGCGCGAGGTGGCGGGCCGGCGGCCCTATGCCCGCTGGGTGGCGCGCTACATGGCCACGCTCGCCCCCGATCCCGCCCGCGTGCCGCCGGTCCACGCCGGGGAGGCGCTGGCCCGCGCGCAGCGCAGCTTCGGCTACGGCTTCGAGGATCTGCGCCTGGTGCTCGAGCCGATGGGTGGCACCGGGGCCGACCCGGTGTGGAGCATGGGCGACGACACGCCGATTCCGCCGCTGTCGGCGGTGCCGCAGAGTCTGTACGCCTACTTCCGCCAGCGCTTCGCCCAGGTAACCAACCCGCCGATCGATTCGCTGCGGGAGACGATGGTGATGTCGCTCCGGATGCACCTGGGGCGCCGCGGCTCCCCGCTGCTCGAGCGGCCCAGCTACGCGCGGATGCTGCGGCTGGAGCATCCCGTGCTCCTGCCGGAGGAGATGGCGGCACTCCGGAACGTCGCCGGATTCTCCACCGTCACCCTCGACGCGGTCTGGGACACCAGCCGGGGCGTCGATGGGCTCCGCCCCGCGCTCACGGCCCTCCGCCGGGCCGCCGAGCGCGCCGCGCGGCGCGGCGCGCACATCCTGATCATCAGCGACCGGGCCGCGAACGCGACCCACGCCCCGATCCCGATGCTGCTCGCCATGGGCGCGGTCCGACAGCACCTCGTCCACACCGGCCTCCGCGCCCGCGTGGGCCTCGTAGCCGAGGCCGGGGACGCGTTCGACATCCACCACTTCGCCACCCTCATCGGCTACGGCGCCGAGGCCGTGCATCCGTGGCTCGCGCTCGAGAGCCTGGACGGTCTGTTCGGCGAGGCGCGCGAGCCATCCCGGCGCGAGCGCGAAGCCCAGAGCGTGCCCCGGCCCTCACCGGCGGAGGGTCGAGCCCAGTATCGGAGCGCGGCCGAAAAGGGGCTGCTCAAGATTCTGTCCAAGATGGGAATCTCGACGCTGAGCTCGTACTGCGGGGCGCAGATCTTCGAGGTGCTCGGTCTTGGCCATGAGGTCATCGAGGCCTGTTTCGACGGCACCGCCTCGCCGATCGGCGGGATCGGCTTCGAGGAGATCGCCGAGGACGTCGTCGCGCGCCATCGCGCGGCGTTTCCGGCAGAAGCAGGCACGGGGCCGGCCTCGCTTCCGGACCACGGCCGGGTGCGGTTCCGGAAGGAGGGCGAGGACCACGGCTGGGCCCCGCCGGTGGTCGTGGCGCTGCAGCAGGCCGTCAAGGCGAGTGGCTCGGACGCCTATGGCGGCTTTCTCGTGAAGAACGGCAGCCGCCGCCCCGCCGGCCCGCGCGACCTGCTGGCGGTCCGCCCGGGCGCGCCGGTTCCGCTCGAGGAGGTCGAGCCCGCCGAGTCGATCCGCACGCGCTTCATCTCGTCGGCGATGTCTCTCGGCGCGCTGTCGCCGGAGGCGCACGCGACGCTGTCGATCGCAATGAACCGCATGGGCGCCCGCTCCAACTCGGGCGAAGGTGGCGAGGATCCGCACAACTACCACGGCTTCGCCAACGGCGACCGAGCGGACAACCGCATCAAGCAGGTGGCGAGTGCGCGGTTCGGCGTCACGACCGAGTATCTGGCCCGGGCGGAGGAACTCGAGATCAAGATCGTGCAGGGCGCCAAGCCCGGCGAAGGCGGACAGCTCCCGGCCCACAAGGTGACCGACCTGATCGCCCGCCTGCGGCACTCGGTGCCGGGTGTGTCGCTGATCTCGCCGCCGCCGCACCACGACATCTACTCGATCGAGGACCTGGCGCAGCTGATCCACGACCTCAAGACGGTGAACCCCCGCGCCCGGGTGGGCGTGAAGCTAGTGTCGGAGACCGGCGTGGGCACGGTCGCGGCGGGCGTGGCCAAGGCCTACGCGGACTACGTGCTGATCGCCGGACACAACGGCGGCACGGGCGCCTCGCCCCTCTCCTCGATCAAGCACGCAGGGTCCCCCTGGGAGCTGGGGCTGGCCGAGGCCCAGGCCACGCTGGTGCGCAACGGCCTCCGCCACCGGATCGAGGTGCGCACCGACGGCGGACTCAAGACCGGACGCGACGTGGTGATCGCGGCGCTGCTGGGCGCCGAGTCGTACGGGTTCGGCACGGCCCCGCTGGTCGCGATGGGCTGTGCGATGGCCCGGCAATGCCACCTCAACACCTGTCCCACCGGCATCGCCACTCAGCGCGAGGACCTGCGCGCCAAGTTCAAGGGCACGCCAGAGCAGGTCATCACGTACTTCACGCTGCTGGCCGAGGAGGTGCGCCAGATTCTGGCCGGCATGGGCGTACGGAGCCTGAACGAGATCATCGGCCGGAACGACCGGCTCCAGCGGATCGAGCGGCCCGATGTGCCCCGGGCGCAGATGCTCGACCTGTCGCTGCTCCTCGCGCCGTCGCTTCACGAGGGGCCGGCGGGTCGGCCGGTCGCGCTCCGGAGCACCGAGGCGAGAAACGACCGGCCGGGCGTAGTGTCGCTCGACGCGGAGATCCTGGCCGAGCTCGAGCCCTATCTGGAGAGCGGCCTCCCGTTCTCGGGCAACTACCCGATCTACAACCACCATCTGACGGTGGGCGCCCGGGTGGCGGGGTTCATCGCCGAGCGTCACGGCGACGCCGGGCTTCCGCCGGGCGCGGTGCGGCTCCGCTTCACGGGCAGCGCGGGCCAGAGCTTCGGCGCGTTCACCTGCCGCGGGATGCACCTCGAGCTCGAAGGCGAGGCGAACGACTACGTGGGCAAGGGGCTGAGCGGGGGGGAGCTGATCGTCCGGCCGTTCCGGCGCGCGGCCTACGCCGATGTGTCGCACCAGCACCTGATCATCGGCAACACGATTCTGTACGGCGCCACGGCGGGCAAGCTGTTCGCGGCCGGCCAGGCGGGCGACCGTTTCGCGGTGCGCAACTCGGGGGCGGTCGCGGTCATCGAGGGCGCGGGCAACCACTGCTGCGAGTATATGACCGGGGGGATCGTCGTGGTCCTCGGACGGGCCGGGCGGAATTTCGGCGCGGGGATGTCCAATGGCGTGGCGTACGTGATCGACGAGGCGGGCACGTTCGAGAGCCGGGTGAACAGGGACATGGTCGAGCTGTCGCCGCTCGACGAGGCCGACCGGACGCTGCTCCATCGGCTCATTCGCGAGCACGAGGAGAAGACGGCCAGCCCTCGGGCCCGGACCATCCTGGTGCAATGGGAGCAGTTCGTGTCTTCGTTCCGGAAGGTGCAACCGGTGGGAGCCGAGGGACTCGTCGCGGCCGCGCGCGACGCGTACCTGCAGTCGCTGCACACCGAGCCCGAGCCGGTACTGGCTCGGCGGAGCGCCTAGGGCGCGCGGGATACGCGGCGCGCTGGCGACGAAAGACGTAGCCGGAGTATGCGAGACTGTCCACGCCCCGGGACGACACGAAGAACTGAAGGACCTCGCCCTGGCCCGGGGCGAACTCGACGCGCACCGCCTCGGGCCGCGTGTAGAACGCGGACACCGCAGAGAGCGGCCCGAGCCGGATGCGCAGTGCGCCACCGCGCAATGCGGTACCCTCCTCTCGAACGTCGATCCTCCCCAGCTCCAGGCTGGTGTACGAGCCCACGTACTCGCCGGCGGGCCGCGAGAGCGTGCTGGCGCGCGCCGCCCGCTCGGCGCGCCGCGCGGCCGCCCGCGCCTTCGCGTCGCGGAGACGGTCGGCCAGCGCGGTGAGCGCGGAGTCGTATCTGGTTCCCAGGTCAGGTTTCCCCAGGAGGGCGTCGTACGCATAGGTCGCGATCAGATCGGCCACATCGGCCACCGGGCCCGACGCGTTGAGGAGGACGGCGACGCCGATGTGTCGCCCGGGCATGAACGAGACGTGCGCCCGCGCGCCCGCATATTCGCCGAACTGGTGGAGCAGCGTGTCACCGTCGAACTCGCCCCAATACCACCCCAGGGCGTAGCCGAAGCGGCGGAACGGACCGAATCGCTGGTCGGGGACGACCACCTGCATCCGGTGGGCTTCCCGCACCGCGGCCGCGGGCAGCACCTGATGGCCGTCGATTCGACCGTCGTTCAGATTGGCCTCCAGCCACCGCGCGAGGTCCGCCGCGCTGCTGACCATCCCGCCCGCTGCGTGCATCGTGGCGTCGCGCTTAGCCCACTCGAGCGGCCGGGGAACCTTTTCACTCCCGGCCAGGTACGGCAGCGCGACCCCCCAGCCTGACGCCCGGGACATGTACGCGCTCGTTCGCCGAAAGCCCAAGGGTTCGAAGAGCGATGCCTGGAGCAGGTCCTGCCACCGGGTGCCGGTCACGCGATCCAGCACCAGACTGGCGACCACGTAGCCCAGATTGTCGTAGCGGAACGCCCCGTCGGTGACCGTGCTGCGTTCCAGGAGCGCGACCAGTTGCCCGGACGTGTACTCCCCCGTGTAGGCGGTGCGGATGTCGACCGCTTCATTCTCCAGGCCCGCCGTGTGCGTCAGCAGGCGGCGCAGCGTCACCGAAGCCGGCGAACAGCCCGCAGGGAGGCGCAGCTCGGGCAGGTAGCGGGACACCGGAGCGTCGAGATCGACGCGCCGTTCGGCCGCCAGCATCGCGACCGCCAATCCGGTGAACGACTTGGTGCTCGACGCGATGTAGAATGGCGTCTCCGGCGTCGCCGCGCGCCGGGCCGCGAGGTCGCGGTACCCGGCGGCGCCGAGGTAGGCGACCTCCGAATCCCGGACGACGACGACGGCAAGTGCCGGCAGGTCGGTCAGCCGGGCGACGACTCGGTGGACGAACCGGTCGATCGAGTCGCCCGGGGCCGATGCGGCGAGCGGGTTAGCGCCGGAGGCGAATCCTGCAGGCGCTGCCGTCCGGCAAGCACATAAGCACAGCAGGCTCGGGACAAGGAGGCGAACGAGGAGCATGACGGCGCTCTCCGGGCAATGGTTCGCAGAACGTAGCGCCCGCCCGGCAGGAGGGATTGAACGGATGGAACTACGCGGGTGGCGGCCCCACGCCGCCTGCGGCAAGCGCGCGATAGCCTCCGGGCGTGACGCCCACCATGGCTCGGAACACCCGGCAGAGATGGCTCTGATCCGCGAAGCCTGCGCCGACGGCCACCGACGCGATCGGGTCGGCCGCGTCACCCAGCGCGGCGGCCGCAGCCCGCACCCGGATCCGCCGGAGGTAGGACGTCACCGAGCATCCGAAGTGCGCGCGAAAGCGCCGGGCGAGATAGACGGGATGCACGGCCGCATCCCGGGCGAGGTCACGTACGCGGCAGGGCACCGCGTGCTCGGCATGCAGCCGCTCGCGGACGGCGAGCAGCCACGCAGGTGCCACTCCTTCCGTCGAGCTGCCGTCGTCACTCCCGACAAGATCGAGCAAGTGCAGCACGAGCCGCTCGGCCTCTTCCCCGCGGAGATGCCGCGCGGAACTGCCGCCGACGAGCGCCTGTGCCGCAATCCGGAGCGAGCTCACCGCTCGAATCCACCGCCACCGCGATAGGCCCCGGTTGCCGCGGAGCAGCTCCTCGGCGCGAACGGGATGGAGGGCCACCGACAGCAGGCGTGCCCCGGTCGGCCCGAACCGGTTGGCGTGGACAGTCCCGGCGGGCTTCACGACAAGAGTCCCGGCAGCGGCCTGCTCCGCCGACCGCCCGACGGTTTCTTCTACGACGCCACGGAGCACGATGCTGATCCCCAACGACTCATGCTGGTGCGCGGGCATTGAGCGGCCGGGAGAGTACTCCACAAGCGACACATGGACGCTTCCGTCACCCCAGAGGTGTCGGCTGGCGGCTGGCGACCGAGGTGGGTGGTGGTGCATAGGTCGCCATGACGAGCGTGCGGCCGGGGCGGTTTCCCTTGCGGTCGGCTTCCCACAGGAGGGGGGACGACGCGGGTGGTCCAACGGACGGCCGGAGAGGAACCCGGGGAGCGTCCTACCTGGCGGCTTGCTTCGGGTGCAGTCAGCCCGGAGGCAGTCGGATCCTGGCCGAACCGCTGCTGGTCCCAGCGCAGGGCACACCGGCGTGGCCCGCTTGCCGGAACGGGGCGAATTACTTAGCTTGCTGAACGACAAGCAAGCTGCAAACCATGGAGCTTTCCGTGCCCCAACGCCTTGAAAAAGAACGAGATGCCGTCAGATCCCGCGCCGCCATCCTGGACGCCGCCGAGCGGCTCTTCGCGGCCCACGGGTACGACGCCACCAGCCTCAACGATGTCGGCACGGCAGCCGGCGTGAGCCGCGGAACCCCCGGCTACTTCTTCGGCAGCAAGGAAGAGCTCTATCGCGCGGTGCTCGAGCGCGCGTTCGCCGAGGTCCGGGAGGCCGTCCGCGCGGGCCGGGGGCGCGCACAGGCCAGCGCCCAGGCTCCCGAGGCCATTCTGGCCGGTGCGGTGTCGGACTACTTCGACTTCCTCGCCGCGCGGCCCAACTTCATCCGGCTCATCGAGCGCGAGGCTCTCGCCGGGGCGCGCCATCTCGAGGGGGTGGACCATCTGTCGGCCGGGCAAGAGGCGCTCGCGGCCATCAGCTCGGAGCTCGGTCTCGACGACGGCGACTCCCGCGACGCGGCGCAACTGCTGCTCAGCATCATCGCGCTCTGCTGGTTTCACCTGATTCACGCGCGCACGGTGGCACCCGCGGTCGGCGTGGAGTTGGACGGCATCGAGGACCTCGAGCGCCGGAAGCGTCATGTCGTGGAACTGGTTTTGCACGGAATGCGCGGGCTGACCGCGTCACCCGCCATCACCCTCACCGAGGCCGAGAGCCATGACTGACGTCCTCCACCCACCGGTCAAGCCTGGACGGACCGAGCTCGCAACCGAGCAGGAGGCTCGCGAGGTCGCCGAAGCCGCCCGCGAGCAGGACTGGGAGGCCCCCAGCTTTGTCCGGGAGCTGTTCGAGGGCTCGTTCCGGCTCGACCTTGTGCACCCCTTCCCCGCGATGGACGCCGCCGACCTGGAGCGGGCCCGCCCGTTCATGGAACGGCTCGAGCGATTCCTGGCGGAGCGGGTGGACAGCGACCGCATCGACCGGGAGGGCAAGATCCCGGGGGACGTGATCCAGGGCCTGCGCGAGCTGGGCGCGTTCGGGATCAAAATCCCCCTCGAATACGGCGGGCTCGGCCTGAGCCAGACCGGCTACACCCATGCCATCGGGCTGGTGACGAGCGTGGACGGCAACCTGACAGCCCTGCTCTCCGCCGCGCAGTCGATCGGGGTGCCGCAGCCGCTCAAGCTGTTCGGCACTCCGGAGCAGAAACAGCGCTACCTCCCGCGGCTTGCCAAGGGCGCGATCAGCGCCTTCGCGCTCACCGAAGCGAACGTCGGTAGCGACCCGGCCGCGATGAGCACGTCCGCCGTGCTCTCCGCCAATGGGACGCACTACGTCCTCAACGGCGAGAAGCTCTGGTGTACCAACGGCACCGTGGCCGAGCTGATGGTGGTGATGGCGCGAACCGACGGGAAGAAGATCACGGCGTTCATCGTCGAGACCGACTGGCCCGGCGTCGAGGTCGTACAGCGGCTCCATTTCATGGGCCTCAAGGCGATCGAGAACGGGATCATCCGCTTCACCGACGTCAAGGTGCCCGTGGAGAACGTGCTCTGGGGCGAAGGGAAGGGTCTCAAGCTCGCTCTCATCACGCTCAACACCGGCCGGCTGACGCTTCCCGCGTCGGCGGTGGCTGGCGCCAAGCGGGCCCTCCAGATCGCACGCCGGTGGGCCGCCACGCGGGTGCAGTGGGGCCAGCCGATCGGCAAGCACGACGCCATCGCGCAGAAGATCGGCCGGATGACGGCCGAGATCTTCGCGATGGAAGCGGTGGCGGATCTGGCCTCCCTCATGGCCGACCGCGGCACGACCGACATCCGGCTCGAGGCCGCGATGGCCAAGATGTGGAACACCGAGGTGGCCTGGCGCATCATCGACGACACGCTCCAGATCAAGGGCGGCCGCGGCTACGAGACGGCCGACAGCCTTCGGAGCCGGGGCGAGCGGCCGGACCCCGTCGAGCGCATGATGCGCGACTTCCGGATCAATCTGATCTTCGAGGGCTCGAGCGAGATCATGCGGCTGTTCATCGCCCGCGAGGCGGTGGATACCCATCTGAAGGTCGCGGGCGACTTGATCGACCCCAAAACGACCGCGGGTCAGAAGCTCGCCGCCCTGGCGCGCTCCGCGCTCTTCTACACCACATGGTACCCACGGCTCTGGTTCGGCCTGCGCGGCCGGCTGGGCTATGGTGAGTTCGACGGCCTCGCGACGCATGTGCGGTTCGTGGATCGCGCCAGCCGGAAGCTCGCCCGCACGCTGTTCCACTGCATGGTGCGGTTCGGCCCCAAGCTGGAGAAGCGGCAGGCGGTCCTCGGCCGGCTGGTGGAGATCGGCGCCGAGCTGCTGGCGATCACCGCCGCATGCAGCCGCGCCCAGGCGATGGTGACCGAGGACCCCGCCAATCGGGGGCCGGTCGAGCTGGCCGACCTCTTCAGCCGGCAGGCGCGCCGCCGGGTCGAGGACCGGTTCGAGGCGGTGTTCGACAACGACGATGTCGCCGCCTACGCCGTGGCGCAGCAGGTACTCCGGAACGAGCACACCTGGCTGGAACAGGGCATGGTGAGGCTGGCGGACGAGCGGTAGCGCCCGCCATCTTTCAAACAACCTCAACGAGAGCGACCGATGGCGCTGGCAGAAGGCAGGACGACGCCGTTCACGGGTCCGGACGCGGTCGACGTCGCGGTGCTCGAGACGTTCGAGTACGCCGGGCCGGAGCAGGAGATCGTGACGGAGACCCGGGAGTTCAGTCCCGTGTGTCCCTACAGCGGGCTCCCGGATTTCGCGACGCTCCGGATCGTCTACGTCCCGAGCGACCGGTGCATCGAGCTCAAGAGCCTCAAGTACTACATCACCAGCTACCGGAGCGTGGGAATCTTCCAGGAGCACGCGACGGCCAAGATCGCCGAGGACCTGTTCGGGGTGCTCCGGCCACAGCGCCTCACGGTGACCACCGTTTACAACACGCGCGGTGGCTTCGATACGACCTGCACGGTGACCCTGCCCCGGAGCAACTGAGAGCGATCGGGCGCGCCCCCCCTGGGTGTGCCCCTAGTGCGTTGCCACCGACGGCCTCGTCGGTATCGTCTCCGGCTCCGCTCGCGGTCCTCGGGGAAGAAGGTCCGGCAGGTTCGCGAGCTCGTAGGCCGTGACCGCCATGACGGCCGCGGCCTGTTTCAGGTCGCCGGGCACGGCTTTGTCGTAGGTGTCGGTCTGCGAATGGTGAGTGTGGTTGTACCCCCGAACGAGCTGGTCGAAGTTGAACCCCGGAACTCCGTAGGGCAGGAAGCTGAGGTGGTCGGTCCCGGTCTTGAAGGCGCTGCGCACGCTGTCGGCGCCGAGGCTCGACACGGGGGCGAGCAGTGCACGCCAGAGTCCCTCGAGCTCGCTCCTCCCTTGCAGCGCCTGGCCGGTGATGGCGCCGGTTCCGTTGTCCACCACCAGCACCGCCTGAATGCTGTCGGCCTGGGCCGCATGCGCCGCGGCGTAGGCCCGGGACCCGAGCAGGCCCTCCTCTTCCCCGCTGAACAGAATGAACCGGATCGTCCGCTTGGGCTTGAGCCCCGACTCGGCCAACGCCCGGGCGGCCTCCAGCACGATCATCGACCCGGTGCCGTTGTCCGTCACCCCCTGCCCCAGATCCCAGCTGTCGAGATGCGCGCCGAGGATGACCACCTGGCCAGGCCGTTCGCTGCCGCGGAGCTCGGCGACGGTATTCCACTGCTGGACCGGAACCCGGCCGATCGCGTTCTCCACCCGCCCCTCGAGCCGCGGATTCGCGCCGGCGACCACTTGGCGCTCGAGCATGGCGTAGTCCTCGTGCGCGACGACGAGGTTCGGCAAGGGCGCGAGCCGAGTGGGCGACCCGCTCATCGTCATCAGGCCGTGCTCCTTGGAGCCGTCGAACAGCGTCCCGAGCGCGCCAGCGGCTTTGAGCACGTACGGGAGATCGAGCTGGAACTGGCGCCGGGCGAGGACCGCGGCGGCGGACGTGTCGGCGGTGGGAAGTCCCCTGATCCGGAGCGCCTCGGCCAGGCGCGTGGAGTCGTCGGCAGTCATGGGCGGGCCGTCGGGGTTCCACAGCGGATACGCCGTCCTCGGCAGGAGCCAGGCGCCGCGCACCTTGCCCTTGTTGGCTGCGAGGCTGTCGGGCGTCGACAGGTCCACGAGGACGACGGGGCCGCTGAGCGTCTTGCCGGCGGTGCCTGCCGTCCAGGCCCAGCTCTGCGCGGTGATCTCCCGGGTGAACGGAGCCACCAGCCGGAGTGACGCCGTGCCACGCTCCCAGCTGACGCCGAAGGTGTAGGGCTCGAGGGCGGCCGTCAGCCCATAGGCGCGAAATCGCCCAGCGGTCCAGTCGTTAGCCTTCCGCATCGCGGTCGATCCGGACAGCCGGGGCCCGATGATGTCGCTCAGGTGACGGAGGTTGGCCATCACCTCGGAGTGGTCCATGGCCTGGGCGATCAGGGCGCCGGCCCCCGACGTGTCGACTGGCATCTGGGCCGGAAGAGCCGCGGGAGCAAACAGGAGGGATGCGATGACGAGGAGCGGTCGGGACATGGAGTTCGTCTGAGGTCGGGGTTGACGCGAAATGGCTGCCGGTTGGTGCAGCAGCCGCGGGGTGGATGGAAGCGGCTCGATCGCCGGCGCTACGCCACGACCGGCGCGACGCCGGCGAGGCGCGCGGCGATGGGTTCCAAGATGCCGGCGTCGACGGTGCAGGTCCAGCCGGATGGTATCGCGTCGGCGCCGTCGCGGGCCCCGAAGAGCGCTCCGGCGAGACCGGCCCGGCCGCCCGCGATCGCGCCACTGGCCGCGACTCCGTTCAGGCCGCGCTCGAGCAGCGGTTCGTGGTACGCGAGCCGGAGCGCGGCCTCCGCATCGCCGAGCGCCTGGCCCAGTGCGAGGCCGGCGTCCGGCGTTCCCATGCGCGCGGGCAACGGAATGCGCCGCACCGCCGCCAGCAGCGGCTCGGGCACGTCGTTGGCTCGAAGGGCCTCGATCACGTCGGGCACGAAATCTCGCTGGCCTCGCAGGAAGCAGGCGAGCGCCACGTTGACGGCCACGGCGGACCACGCGACCAGCGGGTCGGGGTGGGTGAGCGCGGCGATGTGGTAGGTCGCGCTCACGAGGGTCCTGGGCACGGCATGGGCCGCGAGTGCCACGGGCACGCACCGCACCAGCGGATCGCTGCCGCGTCCGGCCGCCTGGGACGGCGGCGTGTCGTGACGCGCGAGGTGGGCGAGCGCGGCCGCCGTCTCGGGTTCGAGGTCCCGCGGCCCGGCCCGATGGCGCTCCACCCAGAGGTGCGCGAGCTTCTGCAGATCGCGCCGCCCGGCGGCCAGCTCCTCCGCGAGAATGCGGGCGAGCGCGAGGCTGCCGTCGGGTCCCGGACCCCGGGCTCGCTCGCGCCCCGCCGCGAGTCCCACGAGGGCGCCGGCGGCGCGTCGCGCGAGCGGCGGCGCTGACTTGGACAAGCCGTTCCTCCCATGCATTTCTCCGAGTGGCGGACCGCACCCGGCTCACGTTATACTCGGAAGTTGGTTGCAGTTCACCCGCTCGCGCGATCGGCAAGGAGCAGGCTCGTGGCTAAAGATACGCTCACGATCACGGACAACCGCACCGGCAGAAGCTACGAGGTGCCCGTCCAGGACGACACCGTCAAAGCCACGGATCTCCGACAGATCAAGGTCGCCGACGACGACTTCGGGCTGATGACCTACGACCCGGCCTTCATGAACACCGCCGCGTGCCGGAGCGCCATCACCTTCATCGACGGCGACAAGGGCATCCTCCGCTATCGCGGCTACCCCATCGAGCAGTTGGCCGAGCGGGCGAGCTTTCTCGAGGTGGCGTACCTGCTCTGCGAGGGCGAGCTGCCGAACGCGCAGGAGCTGCAGCGGTGGGACGAGACGATCAAGTATCACACCTACGTCCACACCAACATCACGAAGTTCCTCGAGGGCTTCCGCTACGACGCGCACCCGATGGGGATGCTGCTCGGGGTGGTGGGCGCGCTGTCCACCTTCTACCCGGACGCCAAGCACATTCACGATCCGGCCAACCGCTATCTCCAGCGCGTCCGGCTGCTCGCCAAGGGGCCGACCATCGCGGCCTTCGCCTTCCGCCACTCGCGGGGCCTGCCGTTCGTCTTCCCGGACAACGACCTGGACTATATCGGCAACTTCGTGAACATGACGTTCAGCATCGGCGGGCGCCACAAGCCCAACAAGGTGCTGCAGCGCGCGCTCGAGATCCTGCTGATCCTGCACGCCGACCACGAGCAGAACTGCTCGACCAGCGCAGTGCGAGCCGTGGGATCGTCGCACGTCGACCCGTTTTCGGCCATCAGCGCGGGGATCGCGGCCCTGTACGGTCCGCTCCACGGCGGCGCCAACGAGGCGGTACTGCTGATGCTCGACGAGATCGGCGAGAAGAAGAACATCCCGCGCTTCATCGAGGAGGTGAAGTCGGGGCGGGGCCGGCTGATGGGCTTCGGGCACCGGGTGTACAAGTCGTACGATCCGCGCGCCAAACTGATCAAGAAGGTGGCCGACGAGGTGTTCGAGCAGACCGGCCTCAATCCCAAGCTCGAGATCGCGCTCGAGCTCGAGCGGATCGCGCTGGAGGACGAGTACTTCATCAAGCGCAAGCTGTATCCCAACGTGGACTTCTACTCGGGCCTGATCTACCAGGCGATGGGCTACCCGACCGAGTACTTCACGGTCCTCTTCGCGCTTGGCCGCATGCCCGGCTGGCTGGCCCAGTGGGAGGAGATGCTGCTGGACAAGGATCAGAAGATCGCCCGGCCACGGCAGATCTTCACCGGCCACGGCGAGCGCCCATTCGTGCCGATCGAGAAGCGCTGAGGCGCGATGACCGACCAGCTCGACACCCTGCTGTTGGAGCAGCGGCGGTTCCCGCCGCCGCCCGACTTCGCCGCCCAGGCGAACGCCACCCAGGCGCTCTACGATGCTGCCGCGCGCGACGGTGAGGCATTCTGGGCCGAGCAGGCCCGCGCGCTCGAGTGGATGCATCCGTGGGACCACGTGCTCGAGTGGACGCCGCCCCACGCCAAGTGGTTCGTGGGGGGGAAGCTCAACGTCTCCGCCAACTGCCTCGACCGGCATCTGGCCGGACCGCTCCGCAACCGTGCCGCGATCATCTGGGAGGGCGAGCCCGGCGATCGTCGGGTGCTGACGTACTGGGATCTCGCTCGCGAGGTGCGCCGGGCGGCGAACGTGCTCAAGCGGCTCGGCGTCCGGAAGGGCGATCGGGTGGCGATCTACCTGCCGATGGTCCCCGAGGCCGCCATCGCGATGCTCGCCTGCGCGCGGATCGGGGCGGTACATTCGGTGATCTTCGGGGGATTTTCCGCGGAGTCGGTGCGGGACCGCGTCAACGACGCCGAGGCCAGGGTGCTCATCACGGCCGACGCCGGCTACCGGCGCGGCCAGGTCGTACCGCTCAAGCGCCTGGCCGATCAGGCGATGACCGAAACGCCGTCGATCGAGCACTGCCTCGTGGTCCGGCGGCAAGCACCCGTATCCGGGTACCCGGGAAGGGTGGGCGACGAGGCGTCCGCCACGATGACCGAGGGCCGGGACCACTGGTGGCACCAGCTGCTCGACGACGTGACGAGCGACTGCCCGCCTGAGCCGATGGACGCGGAGGACCTGCTGTTCATCCTGTACACGTCGGGTACGACCGGGAAGCCGAAGGGCATCGTCCATACGACCGGTGGCTATCTCACGCAGGTGGCGGCGACCACCAGGTACGTCTTCGACCTGAAGCCCACGGACGTCTTCTGGTGCACCGCCGACGTCGGCTGGGTGACCGGCCATTCATATGTCGTCTACGGCCCGCTCGCCAACGGGGCCACCGTGCTGATGTACGAGGGCGCCCCGGACTGGCCCGCCCGCGACCGGATCTGGTCACTGATCGCCTGCTACGGGGTGACCGTGCTTTACACGGCCCCGACCGCGATCCGCGCCTTCATGAAGTGGGGCATCGAGCATCCGGCCAGGCACGATCTTTCGACTCTCAGGCTGCTCGGCAGCGTCGGCGAGCCGATCAACCCCGAGGCCTGGATCTGGTACCACACCCACGTCGGTGGCGGCCGCTGTCCAGTCGTGGACACCTGGTGGCAGACCGAAACCGGCGGGATCATGATCACCCCGCTGCCCGGTGTGACGACCACCAAACCCGGGTCGGCGACGGTGGCCTTCCCCGGGGTTGTCGCGGAGCTGGTGGACAACAATGGGAAGGCGCTGCAGCAGGGCGGCGGCTTTCTCACGCTCGCGGCCCCGTGGCCGGGGATGCTGCGTACGATCTATCGCGACGACCAGCGCTACCAGGACACGTACTGGTCACGTTTTCCGGGACGCTATTTCGCCGGCGACGGCGCCAAGCTCGACGAGGATGGATACTGGTGGCTGCTCGGCCGGGTGGACGATGTGCTCAACGTGGCGGGGCACCGAATCGGGACCATGGAGGTGGAGAGCGCACTCGTCGGGCATCCGGCGGTGGCGGAAGCCGCCGTGGTGGGCCGGGCACACGAGCTCAAGGGCCAGGCGCTGGCGGCATTCGTCACCCTCAAGGACGGACACAAGGCGACCCCCGGCCTCAAGGACGACCTCAAGGCGCACGTCGTCGAAAAGATCGGGGCGATCGCCCGGCC
The DNA here is from genome assembly GCA_963711915.1 of uncultured Gemmatimonadales bacterium. Lineage (GTDB taxonomy): Bacteria > Gemmatimonadota > Gemmatimonadetes > Gemmatimonadales > GWC2-71-9 > CAVVWJ01. The sequence continues at coordinate 168,497 of CAVQGA010000013.1, read as the reverse complement.
GGACGACATCTTCTTCTCGGCGGACCTGCCCAAGACCCGAAGCGGCAAGATCATGCGGCGGCTGCTCAAGGACATTGCCGAAGGCCGGGCGCTGGGCGACACCACCACGCTCGCCGATCCGACCGTGGTCGCCAAGCTCAAGGACATGTACGAATCACAAGAAGCGTAGGGGCCTGGGTCGGATCACGGAGTCAGCCTGAACGAACGGAGTCACCATGAAAGTGAAGGGGACACGCCTCTGGGCATGCCCCCTTCGCTGCGCTCAGGGTGACTTCGTGGACCGCTGGGGGGCCACTCTCACCCCACCGGCACGTCCCCCTCCAGATACGTGTACCCTTCCAGCCCCGCCACGAAGTCCGCGATGAAGCCGTTGGCCTCCTGCCGGCTGAGATCCTTGGCGGCGCTCACCTTTCGACGAAACGTGGCCAGCAGGTCGGACGCGTGGAACTGGACGTAGTTGAGCACCTCCGTGACCGTGTCGCCGTGGACCAGGTCGGTGATCTCGTAGCCCTGGTCGGTGAGCCGCACGTGGACGGCGTTGGTGTCGCCGAACAGGTTGTGCAGGTCGCCCAGGATCTCCTGATAGGCGCCGGTGAGGAAGATCCCCAGAATGTAGGGCTCGCCCTCCCGCACCGGATGGAGCTCCAGCGACGGCTTCCCTTTCCTCCCGCCAGTGAACCGGTCGATGACCCCGTCGGAATCGCAGGTGACGTCCTGCAGCGTGCCGCGCCGCATGGGCTGCTCCAGCAGCCGGTGGATCGGCATGATCGGAAACAGCTGATCGATCGCCCAGTTGTCGGGCAGCGACTGGAACACCGAGAAGTTGCAGAAGTACCGGTCCACCAGCTCGCTCTCGATGTGCGACGCGATCTCGGGAAACGCCGCCCGGTCCTCGCCCATGGCGTGCTGGATCGCGTTCATGGTGACGAGGTAGAGCTGATCGGCGTTGGCCTTCTCGCGCAGCGAGAACACCCCGCTCGCGAAATACTCCTGGGCCCGCTCCTTGGCGAACACCGCGTCGTGGAAGGCCTCCTCGATCCGGTCGGCGCTGAGCCCGTCGAGGTTCTCGGCCATCTCGACCAGCAGCGGATGGGCGTCCTGCTCGAGCTCCGGCGGCACCGGCTCGATCTGGGATTCGACGTCGATGACGTTGATCAGAAGAAGCGAATGGTGGGCGGTGAGCGCCCGGCCGGACTCCGAGATCAGGTGCGGCATCGGGAGGCCCTCGGTCCGGCAGACCGAGCCGATCGTGTAGACGACGTCGTTAGCGTACTCGCGCATCGAGTAGTTCATGCTCGCCGGCCGGGTGGAGCGCGACCCGTCGTAGTCCACGCCTAGCCCGCCGCCCACGTCCACATGCGTGAGATCGAAGCCCATCCCGCGCAGCTCGGCGTAGTAGCGGCCGATCTCCTCGAGTCCCGCCTTCACGTAGCGGATGTCGGTGATCTGGCTGCCGAGGTGGAAGTGGACCAGCTTGAGGATGTCCTTCCGGCCGCGGCGATCGAGCTCGTCCAGGAGCCGCATCAGCTCGACCGCACCCAGGCCGAATTTCGAGCGCTCACCGCCGCTTTTGGCCCACCGCCCGGAGCCTTCGGTGGCGAGCTTCACGCGCACGCCGGCGGTGGGCTGCACGCCCATCTCGTCGGCGACCTTGAGCAGCACCTCGAGCTCGTTCAACTGCTCCAGCACCACCATCACCGAGTGCCCGAGCTTCTGGCCCATGAGGGCCAGTCGCATGAACTCCTCGTCCTTGTACCCGTTGCAGACGATCAGGTGGTTGGTGCTCTCGTTGAGGCCGAGGATGGCCTGCAGCTCTGGCTTGCTGCCGCACTCCAGGCCCACGCCGTGCGGGGCACCGAACTCAACGATCTCCTGCACCACGTGGCGCTGCTGATTCACCTTCACCGGATACACCGTGGTGTAGGTGCCCCCGTAGCCGAACTCCTTGATGGCGTGGTCGAACTCCGACGCGAGGGACTGGATGCGCGAGCGCAGGATGTCGGAGAAGCGAAGCAGCAGCGGCAGCCCCACCCCCTGGGCATTGAGATCCATGGCCAGCTGGTAGAGATCCAGCCCGCGCTTCTTGTTGGCATCGGGATGCACGGTGACGTGCCCTTCCGCGCTCACGCGGAAGTAGCCCAGTCCCCAGCCGCTCATGTTGTAGAGCTTCTCGGCGTCCTTGATCGACCAGCCCGGGGGTGCGGCGACGGTGGTGGCTATGATGGGCTCCGGCGTAGAGGGCAAGCGGCAAATGTAATGCGGTCCCGGGCATAAATCCTCCCCGCGGACGAGCCCACGCTCGCGGGGTCCCGGCGCCGCGATTGCGACGGGCGGGCGCAGTAGCACGGGCGCCACAGTGAGCGATTTCAGCCGTCCCTGCAGGCCGTTTCACCCCCTCTAACTGCAGTCCTTTCAGCGCGTTCGGCGCCCGGTACGTCGGGCTGCACGTGCCGCTGGCGGGCACGATCCTCGCATTTTTGAGCGACGCACCTTCTGACGCACCACTTCACGACCAGGCACTGTCTCAAGGAAGAGAGGCCCGTCATGGGCACATCCAGTCTGATGTCCGTTCGCCGGTTCTCGCACCCGATGCGTCTCCGCCTGCAGGTGCTGTTCGCCAAGGCGTTCGAGGCGCTCGCCGATACCTATCGCGCCCAGGCCACCGAATTCGTCCGCCGGCTCCGCGGGCGGATGTCGGTGGAGGACGCGCTCGATCGTTACTTCCGCGAGGTCGGCGTGCCGCATGCGATGGAGGTGACGGTACGGGCGCGCGCCCTGATCGCCCTCGCGCCGACGGCCAGGGACCTGCCGGAGCCCGAGACCCGGGCGCAGGGCGGCTGGACCGGGCTGCGGCCCGACCAGCTCATCGACACGCTGCGCCGCCGGGCACAGAGCCAGGAGGAGACCAGCCTCGATTGCCGGATGGCGGCCTCGGTCTCGGACGAGGCCATCGCCGCCACGCACGTGGCCATGGCGCTCGAGACCGTCGCGCTGCTGGAGGACGACCTCAGCGCCGACGAGGCCATCATGCACTACGTCCGACACTTCAACCTGCCGTCGGTCGAGGCCCAGATCATCTTCCGGCGCACGCTCGCGGCGTGGGCGGAGCGCCACCCCGTCCGTGACTTGGCGCTCGCCGGCAGCCGCGGACCCATGCCGGCGAGCCTGCCGGTCGTGCCGCGCATCTCGTTCGGCCTCCGCGTGGCGGGATAGCCGCGCGGGGTCAGCGGCGCCGCGCCCGGGTATATCTTTCGGCGGGTGTCGAACCCGCCGGAACGAGGGAAAGGGAGCGGCGTCATGCGGTGGACCTATACGATCGGACGGATCCGGGGTACGGAGGTCAAGGTCCACGTGACCTTTCTCCTCCTGCTGGCGTGGTTCGCGTACGGCGCCTACCGGCAGGCGGGCACCGCCGCCGCGGTCAGCATCACGCTGTTCGTCCTCTCCTTCTTCGCCTGCATCCTGCTCCACGAGTTCGGGCACATCACGATGGCCCGGCGCTTCGGCGTGCGCACCCCCGACGTCATTCTGCTGCCGATCGGCGGGGTGGCGCGGCTGGAGCGGATCCCGGAGGAGCCGACGCAGGAGCTGCTGATCGCGCTGGCCGGGCCGGCCGTCACGGTGGCCATCATCGGGGCGCTGCTCCTGGTCGCGGCGCTCGCGGGGCAGCCGCTGGCGCTGAGCGATCCTTTCGCGGAGCAAGGGGCGTTCGCGGTCCGGCTGCTGGAGGTGAACGTCCTGGTCCTGCTCTTCAACCTCATTCCCGCATTTCCGCTCGATGGGGGCCGGGTGCTTCGCGCCCTGCTGGCCTACCGGCTGGGGCTCGGGCGAGCCACCAGAATCGCGGGGACGATCGGGCAGCTCTTCGCGGTGGGCTTCGGGGTGTGGGGCCTCATCGAACGCGACCCGATGTTCATGCTGGTGGCCTTTTTCATCTTCCTCGGCGCCGGCAGCGAGGCGAGCGCGGTGGCGACGCGGGTGGCGGGCCGGGGACTGCACGTCGCGGAGATGATGGTGACCGACTTCCGCACGATCCCGGTGCACGCCACCCTCTCGCAGGCCGCCGACCTCCTGCTCGCCGGGGAACAGCGGGAGTTCCCGGTGGTGGACAACCTGGGCCGCACCGAGGGCATTCTGACCCGCGACAACCTGATCCGCGGCCTCAGCCGGCACGGCCCCGAGTCGACCGTGGCCACGGCCATGACGGCGGCGGCTCCGACGGTGCCGCCCACGCTCGGCTTCCAGGAAGCACTCGACCGCCTGCGCGCCAGCGGGCTCCCGGCGTTGCCCGTGGTGGACGCCCAGGGGTCGCTGGTCGGCCTCCTCTCGCTGGACAACATCACCGACCTGCTGCTGGTCCGCCGCGCTCGCGGCTGATCGTTAGCCCACCCGATTGTCCCCCGGCCGGCGTCCGCAGCGCGCCCGGTCAAGTCGCGCGAGCACCGCATTCAGGCGCCAGGTCCGGGCCGCGCGTGCCTACCCGCGGGCACGACTCACGGGGCGCTTGAGACCTGCTTGAGAGCGGACCCTTAGCATCCACAGCATCCACCAGTTGGATTACCAGTTTTATCGGACCTTGATCCCTCGGCAATCGAAAGCGAGCGTACCATGCGGTCCTTCATCCACTCGCGCCAAGTCGTCCCCGTAGCTGCCCATGCCGGCCTGTTGTCTCGGTTCCTGTGGCTCGCCGCGGCAGTGGCGGTGGGTGGGTTCGCGTGCGGGGGTGATGCCTCCGCACCGGTCGCGCCCGAAGCGCAGGCGGACGTCGCGGCCGCGGCCGCGACGGTCGCCGCCGGCTACAAGGTCGTGGACCTGGGCAGGCTCCCGGGGTCCGCGTTGGGCGGGGTCGCGTACGCCGTCAATCGCAACCGTCAGGTAGTGGGGGCGACTGGGGCGCTCGGTTCAACCGGACAACTGGAGACCCATGCGTTCCTCTGGTCCAACGGCGTCATGCAGGATCTCGGTAACCTCGGCGCCGTGCCTGCTCCCGGGCGGGCGTGGAGCCAGGCGTTCGGGATCAACGACGCAGGCAAGATCGTGGGCGAAGCCAACCGCTCCGACGGGGCAGGGCGCGCCTTTCAGTGGTCCAACGGTGTGATGCGAAGCCTGGGTACCCTGGGTGGGCAACAGAGCAGCGCCACGGCCATCAACGCGGTGGGGCAGATAGTCGGCTGGAGCACGCTCAAAGCGGCTCCGGGAGTAGTACCGGTGACGCACGCGTTCCTCTGGCAGAACGGCGCCATGAAAGATTTGGGAACCCTGGGAGGGGACTACAGCAAGGCCTTCGGCATCAACAACTTCGGCGAGGTCGTCGGCGAGAGCAGAACGGCCGACGGCCGGATCCATGCCTTTCGTTGGACCGATGGCAAGATGACCGATCTGCTTCCCCAGGGAGGCCGGAGCTTTGCGCAAGCAATCAACAGCAGCGGCAGCGGCGCCCGGGTCGTTGGGGCCAGCAGGCAGGGACCCCGGGCGACGGTGTGGATAGACGGCCTCCCGCGCTACTGGGGTCCGCTCGTGGGGCAGATTTCAGCAGCGTTCGGGATCAACACCGCCGGGCTGGTCGTCGGGACGACGCAGTTGAACGGGGTGAGCCGCGCCCTGCTCTGGATCAAGGGCGTCATGTTCGATCTGCCCGCCGCGGGCGGAGGGCCGGCCCACGGCCAGGCGTACGGCATCAACGCATTGGGAGACGTCGTGGGCGTGGACTTTGCGACTGAGCGCGCCGTGCTCTGGGCTCACCAATGACCAATGCAGTGGCGCGAGCGGGCTGGTAACCCGCGGCAGTTGCGGCACGACCCTGGTGGGGCCCGTCAACCCGAGTCCTGACCATCCAGAGCCGGAGGTGCGACGCGCCCGGCGCCGGCTGGTGCATTTCCGTCGTCCACGGGTGAGATGCTCGAGCGCAATCTATCACGTGTGCACGAACACGTGTGCACGAAATCGTCGCTCGCAATGCGCGTGGGGCTATACCTACCCGTGGTACCTGCGCGTCTGCTTCCTGGCCCTCCTCATCCGGGTGGGAAAAGAAGGCAAACGCTCCGGCCAGGTCTGGTACAAACCCAGGAGCTTACCTCGAGGTGGTATTGTTGCCCCGGTCGACGTCCGGGTAGACCTGCCGTGGATCGACGACGACCTTTCCTACCTTCTTCCCGCCCCGTACGCGGTACGCGAACTGCGGTCCCAGGTTCCACATTTCGACCGGCAAGCGCACGCGCTCGGTCGTACTATCGGCATAGGTCAGGTCCATCTCGACCGGTAGCGTCATCGTGCCGCGGTTTGACAAGAAGACCTTCTGGCTCCCCTCCGCCGTGCCCACCGAGTCCACCGCCTGATCCAGCCGCGCGGTGGTGTAGATCCAGTCCCGCCAGAAGAAGTCGAGATCCATGCCCGACGCATCGCGCATGACGCGGAAGAAGTCGGCGGGGGTCGGGTGCCTGTAGGCCCACGCGCGCAGATAGGTGCGGAACGCGTGGTCGAATCGTTCCTTCCCCAGTACCTCGTACCGCAGAGTCTGCATCATCAGCGCGGGCTTCTGGTAACCGGTCCAGAACAGGTCGTGCGCTTCCACCGGCCGCCAGATCAGCGGCTCCTCCTTCCCGGGAATCGCGTGGTCCGGATACAGGTGCAGCGGGTGGACCTCGATGCTGTCGCCGTAGGCCGTGCCCTTGAAGTAGCGCGCCGCGTTGCCGAGATCGATGAAGGTGTTGAACCCTTCGTCCATCCAGGGGTACAGCCGCTCGTTCGAGCCGACGATCATCGGGACCCACTGGTGGCCGAGCTCGTGGGCCAGGACCCACTGGCGCTCCTCCCGGCCGGGCGCGCGGGGATCGAACGTGATCATGGGGTACTCCATACCCTCGATCGGCCCCTCGATGCTCGTGATGTGCGGATAGGGATACGGGTACCACTGCTCGCTGTAGTACTCGACCGCATCGCGGACCATGCGGTTGGCCTCCTCCCACTCGGGGGCGGACGGCCGGTAGAGCGTGTGCACCAGCGTGGATTTGTAGGCGCTCGCGTCCCACCGGAAGTCGGGGGCCGCGCCGAACGCAAAGTCGCGTACGCTGTCGGCCGCGAAGCGCCAGGTGAGCAGGCGCGCGTCAGCCGGCCGGGTGCGGGCCGGCTGGCCGGCCTCATCCGCCGTGATGATCGCGATCGGCTCCTTCGAGTGCCGCGCCCGGGCCAGGCGGGCGCGCTGGAGCGGCGTGAGCACCTGTTCGGGGTTGAGCAGGACGCCCGTGGCGCCGACGATGTAGTCCGCCGGCACCGTCAGGGCGACGTCGAATCGACCATATTCGAGATAGAACTCGCCGCCGCCGATGTAGGGCTCGTGGTTCCACCCGCGGACGTCGTCGTAGACCGCCACCCGCGGATACCATTGCGCGATCTCGTACAGGCTGCCGTCGTGGCCCATCCGTCCCGCCCCGTAGTCGGGCACGGTGAAGCGCCAGCCGAGGTCGAGATCGAGAAACTGTCCGGGCGCGAGCGCATGCGGGAGGTCGAGCCGCATCGTCGTCCCGAAGACCGTGGCCGGGACGCTCCGGGCTCCGATACGGACGTGATCGAGTGTCAGTCCGCCACTGAAGTCCTTGCAGGAGAAATCGAAGGTCGAGCCCAGAAAGACGAGCGGCGGCTGGTCGAGCTGGTTGGTGACGCTGCCGGGGGCGCAAATGTTCTGCTCGAGGAAGAGCCAGAGATACGGCAACGCATCGGGGCTGTGGTTCACATAGTGAATCGTCTCCCGGCCACGGAGCTCCCGGCGGGTAGGATCGAGCGTGGCTTGGATCCGGTAGTCCGCGCGCTGTTGCCAATACGCCCGACCCGGGCGGCCGGAGCCGGTGCGCAGCTGGTTCGGCGCCGGCAACTCCAGCGGGCGGAATGGCGAGGCCGCGGCGGGTGGCGCGTTCTGAGCCGTCGCGGCGCCCGTGAGGGAGAGTACGAGGGCGATCACCACCGGGAGACGACCGGGCATGCGGACTCCACGTCGGAAGGGAAGGCGAGAAGTTACCGCCGGGGAGGCGCGGTGCAAGCGGATCGACGGGGCGCCGAGCGTGGGGACGCCGTGGCGGCAGTCCGCCGAAGCACCCGATCCGCCCTAGGGCACCGCGCGGTCTGCGGTCACGCCGTTTGCGCCCGTTCCACGCGGTGACATACTTCACGCTAGGCGGCACCCATGGAGCCCACCGCCCAGCCGCCGCCGGCGATGGCCTCGTCGATGAGCCCCGGACCGAACCGCGGCCGAGGCGAGCGCACACGGTAGTTCGCATATCCAGGAAGGCCTTCCGACGATGCCAGCGTCCCCGGACGTGATCGAGCGCTCCAGCCGGCTGCCGTTCTCTGCCACGTCCGTCTTCGCGTGGCACGAGCGGCCCGGCGCCTTCGAGCGGCTCGTGCCCCCCTGGGAGCACGCCAGAGTGGTGGAGCGCTCCGGTGGGATCGAGGACGGCGGACAGGTCGTGCTCCGTGTCGGTTCACCCGTCGGCGTTCGCTGGGTCGCCCGGCATCGCGACTTCGAGCGCGGGCGGCAGTTTGTGGACGAGCAGGTCCGGGGACCGTTCGCGAGCTGGCGGCACGTCCATCGGTTCGAGCCCGACGGAGCCGCGGCCAGCATCATGACCGACCGGATCGAGTACGCCCTGCCGCTGGGGGCCGTGGGAGCCCTGGGAGAGCCGTTGCTGATCCGGCCCCGGCTCCAGCGCATGCTGGCCTACCGTCACGAGCTGGTGCGTCGCGATCTCGAGACCCACGCCCGGTTCGCCGACGCGCCGCGGCTTCGCGTGGCGGTGAGCGGAGCCAGTGGGATGATCGGGCGGGCGCTGGTCCCGTTTCTCACGACCGGCGGCCATGCGGTCGTGCCGATGGTGCGGGGCCGCGCCGGCCCGGGCGAGGCGGCCTGGAACTACGAGCACGGCAGGATCGAGGCGTCGAAACTGGAAGGGCTCGACGCCGTGGTGCACCTGGCGGGCGAGAATATCGGCGTGCGCTGGACTGAAGCGCGCCGCCGCCGGATCCTCGACAGCCGGGCCATCGGCACCCGGTTTCTCGCGGAAACGATCGCCCGCTTGCGCCGGCCGCCGCGCGTCATGATCTCGGCCTCCGCCGTCGGCATCTACGGCAACCGCGGCGACGAGACGCTCACCGAGGCGAGCCCCACGCTCGGGGCGCCACCCGACTTCCTCACCGAGGTGGGCCGGGAGTGGGAGGCGGCGACGGAGCCCGCGCGTACCGCCGGCATCCGCGTGGTCCTGCTGCGGTTCGGAATCGTGCTCACGCCGGCGGGCGGCGTCCTCGGCCGGATGTTGCCACCGTTCCGGCTCGGCGTGGGCGGACCGCTGGGCCGCGGGCGGCAGTGGATGAGCTGGATCGCGATCGACGATCTGCTGGGCGCCGTGCACCACGCGCTCAGGACCGACAGCCTGGCGGGCCCCGTCAATGCGACCGCCCCGAACCCGGTGACGTCGGCGACATTCGCGGAGACGCTGGGTCGGGTACTCCACCGGCCGTCTGCCGTCGCCGTGCCCGCGGCCGCGCTCCGGATCGCCTTCGGCGAGATGGCGGACGTCGCGATCCTCTCGAGCACGCGCGTGCTGCCCGCGCGGCTCCAGGAGTCGGGCTATGTCTTCCGCTACCCCGAGCTCGAGAGTGCCCTGCGCTTCCTGCTCGGCCGTCCCGCACCACCCTGAGGTGACAGCCCTCCCGCGGTCCCGTACCTTTCCCGGATGACGCTTCCCAAGGCCGTCGTGCTGTTGAGCGGCGGAATGGACTCCGCCACGACGGCCGCGATCGCGCAGCGCGACGGCTTCGACGTGCACGCGCTGAGCGTGCGCTACGGCCAGCGCCACGCCATCGAGCTGGAGGCGGCGCGCCGGCTGGCGCAACGGCTCGGGCTCCGGCGGCACGTCGTGATCGAGCTCGACCTCCGCGCCTTCGGCGGCTCGGCGCTCACCGCGGACATCGCGGTGCCGAAGGATACGCCGATGGGGGAGATCGGCGCCGGCATTCCGGCCACCTACGTGCCGGCGCGGAACACGATTTTTCTCTCGCTCGCGCTGGCCTGGAGCGAGACCCTCGGCGCCCGCGACATTTTCATCGGGGCCAACGCGCTCGACTACAGCGGCTACCCCGACTGCCGCCCGGAGTATCTCGAGGCCTATGCCCGGATGGCGGACCTCGCCACCCGGGCCGGCGTCGACGGCGCGCGGCTCACGATCCATGCCCCCCTGCTCCGCCTGACCAAGGCCGAGATCGTGGCGCAGGGTCTCGCCCTGGGCCTCGACTTCGGTCTCACGAGCACGTGCTACGATCCCGCAGCCGACGGGACGGCCTGCGGCCGGTGCGAGGCCTGTCTGCTGCGGCTCAAGGGGTTCGAGGAGGCCGGCGTTGCCGACCCGGCGCGGTACCAGGCCGCCCACACATGACGTACGCGGTGAAGGAGCTGTTCTACACCCTTCAGGGCGAAGGCGCGAACGCGGGCCGGCCGGCAGTCTTCTGCCGCTTCGCCGGGTGCAACCTGTGGAGCGGTCGCGAAGCGGACCGGGCCGAGGCGGTGTGCGGGTTCTGCGACACCGAGTTCGTGGGCACCGACGGGCCGGGCGGTGGCAGGTTCGCCACGCCGGCGTCTCTGGCGGGTGCGGTCCAGGCGGCGTGGCCCGCCGAAGATTCGGCGGCGCGGCCGCTCGTGGTCTGCACCGGCGGCGAGCCGCTGCTCCAGCTCGACGTCCCGCTCATCGACGCGCTCCACTCGGCGGGATTCGAGGTCGCCGTCGAGAGCAACGGCACGCTCGCGCCCCCGCCTGGCATCGACTGGCTGTGCGTCAGCCCGAAGGCGGAAGCGCCGCTCGTCGTCGCCTCCGGCGACGAGCTCAAGCTGGTCTACCCGCAGCAGGGAGCCGAGCCGGCCCGATACGAGCGCCTGGCGTTCCAGCACTTTTTCCTCCAGCCGATGGACGGTCCCGAGCGCGAGGCCAACACGCGCGCCGCGCTGGCGTATTGCCTGGCGCATCCGCGCTGGCGACTCAGCCTGCAGACGCATAAGCTTCTCGGCATTCCCTAACCTCCCTGCCATGCACGGATATTCCGACCGCATCAATCACGCATTCGCGTTCGCGGCCAAGTACTACAACGCCCTCGCACCGGTGGGGGGGGCATGGATTTCGTGGCCCACCCGGCCAACGTGGCCATCATCCTGGCCCGCTATGGCTGCGAGCAGGTGACGGTGGTGGCCGGCATCCTGCACCACGTGCTGGAGGAGAGCCCGCCGGACCGATGGCCCGTGCTCGAGCAGAAGATCGGCGACAAGTTCGGGCCGGTGGCGCTCGCGGTGGCCAAGGACGCGATGGAGCCGAAGTACGACTGGCGCGGGGAGCGGGCATGGCAGCCGTGCAAGCAGGAATACCTCACCCGGCTCGCCACGGCCGAGCCGCGGGCGCTCGACATCATCGTGGCCGACGAGATGCACGCGTGCGGCTCGACCATGACCGCCCTGCGCCGGCTGGGCGTGGAGTACCTCCGGACCGTGTCACGCGCGGGATCGGAGCAGACCATCTGGTGGTACCGCTCATTGCTCGAGATCCTCTCGACCCGGTCGGACTGGCCGCGCCGGGACATGCTCTCCGAGCTCCGCGGGATGAGCGCGGACATGGTGCGGAGTCTCCGACAGAGCGAGGAGGGGCTGTGAGCGGACGGGCACGCTGGGCCGGAGTCCTGGGAAGCGCGGCGGTGGTGGCCCTGGCGGCATGCGGTGGCGGGCCGGGCAAGCCCGCGCCGCTCAACCCGGTGCGGTTTCTGCTGGTGAACGACGTCTACGTGGCCGACACGATGTCGGACGGCAACGGTGGTCTCGCCCGCGTCGCGACCGTGCGCCGGCGCCTGGCCGACCAGGGGCCGATCGTCTTCGTCCTCGCCGGTGACGTCCTCAGCCCGAGCCTGTTGAGCAAGTACTACTCGGGCCGGCAGATGGTCGAGGCCTTCAACGCCGCGAAGCTCGATTTCGCCACGTTCGGCAACCACGAGTTCGAGCTCCCGCTCGACACGCTCGAGGCCCGGATCGCCGAGTCGAAGTTCAAGTGGATCTCGAGCAACTGCACCCGCGCGGACGGAACTCCGATCGCGAAGGTGCTTGCCTGGGACACGCTGCGGGTGTCGGGACAGAAGGTCGGGCTGTTCGGGCTCACGCTCCAGGGCGCCTACCGGAAGGCCTATCGCTGCACCGCACCGGACAGCGCCGCGCAGCGGACCATCGACACACTGGTCGCCCAGGGCGCGGAGCTGGTCGTGGGCCTCACGCACCAGACGATCGAGGCCGATCGCGACCTCCTCGCCCGCGAGCCGCGGCTCGACCTCATCCTCGGCGGCCACGAGCACGAGGCGCATGACTCGGTGGTATCGGGCCGGCACGTGCTCAAGGCCGACGCCAACTCCCGTACCGCCCAGTTCGTGACCCTCTGGGGCGGCAAGGGACAATGGCGACAGGCGGTCGGCCTGGTGAAGATCGATGACCGGCTGCCCGACGACACCGCCGTGGCCGCGGTGGTCGAGCGCTGGGAGGACAGCCTCCGCGCCCGGCTCGGCCCCGAGCGGCCCCTCGGCCGCACGTCGGTGCCGATCGACGCCCGGGACGCGTTGGGGCGACAGCAGGAGTCGCTGCTCGGCGATCTGGTGACCGATGCCATGCGCTGGGGCACCGGCGCCGAGGCGGCCCTGCTCAACGCGGGCACGCTCCGGCTGGACGACGTCATCCGACCCGGGTCGCTCAGCAATTACCAGCTCGAAGCGATGTTCCTGTTCCCGGACGAGACCCGGGTGCTCACCGTGCCGCTGGCGGGGGCGAGGCTGCGGCAGGTCCTCGAACATGGCGTCGCGGACGGCTCGCTCGGGAAAGGCGGATTTCTCCAGGTGTCGGGCCTCTCGTACACCTACGACCCGGCGGCGCCCTCCGGCAGCCGGATCCGGGGCGACGTCCGGCGGAGCGGTGGGACGATCATCGGCGCGGCCGACACCGTCCGCGTGGCGATACCGGTCTATCCGGCGTGCGATGGGGGCGACGGCTACGACGTGCCCGAGGCGGCGGCGGCCTGCGCCGCACGGGCGGCCGCGCCCAGGGCGGCGGACCTGCTGATGAAGTACGTGGCCGACTCGCTCGGGGGCCAGGTGGTCCCGCCGGCAATGGGACGGATCGTGCGGGCAGGAAACGCAAATCCCGGCTGAGCAGGATGCTCGCCGGGACCGGTGGCCTTAGCGATTTTGATCACCCAGGTCGCAAAGCCGAAATCCCTGGAGCCCGTAAGGGCTATGTTCTATTCTGCCTGGCCGTAGAGTAACCACCGCCGATGGCAGATGCAAGTCGTTGTTACACAACGTTACAGGCCCACTTTTGGCCGCTACCGTACAGTCTCGGCGCGGCCCGCCAGATAGCAAACCACGGCCGCGGGGCGACGGTTCCCGCTCCCTTCCCATCACGCCTGCGGGTATACTTGGGGAATGGCTTCCACGCCGCCGACTCTCGTCACTCTTCCCAGTGCGTTCGCCGCCGCTTGCCGCCTCTCCCGGACCGAGGGAGAGCTCTTCGAGCGCTGTCGCGTCGCGCTGGTGCGCCGGTTCCAGAGCGAGCTCATCTGGCTCACGCTGGTCTCCCCGACGGAGCAGCTTCCGCGGGTGGGCCCGGCCCGGGGCTTCGAGACGGCACAGGAGGTGGCCCGGCTCGGCAGCGGAGAGACCGAGGTCGTCATCCATGCGGACCCGACGGTCGCCGGCGAGATGCGGGCGGTGGCCATGCCGCTGGCGCTCGGCCTCAGCGTGGTGCTCGAGCTCCGCAGCATCCTGCTCGAGCGCCAGGCGGCGCTCGACGACGCCGTGTTTCAGCTTCGCGCGCTCCGACAGGTGGCGCGCCTGCTCTCCTCGGTGCATTCCATCGAGGACACGGAGCAGCTGATCCTCGACTTCATGGCCGAGGTGTTCTTCGCCTGGTGGGCCTGCCTGTACCGGCCGGAGGGCGAGAGCTACACGCCGAAGGTGTTCCGCTCCCTCAACGACCGGCTCCGCCCGGCGCCGATCGACAAGGCCGCCCTCGACCGGGCCTTGCCGCCCGGCAGCGCGGCCACCGGGGCGGACGACGCGGCCGTGGCCGCGCTGGTCGGGCCGGGGGCGGAGCTGGTGGTGCCGCTGGACGCCGGGGCCGAGCGCATGGCCGTGCTGGTGCTCGGCTCGCGGATCAGCGACAAGCTCTACGGGCGCGCCGAGCTCGAGCTGGCGGGCACGCTCTCGTTCGCGGCCGCGATCGCCCTCAAGAACTCCGAGCTCGTCGAGCAGCTGCACAGCGCCGCCACCACCGACGAGCTGACGGGACTTTACAACCGGCGTGCACTCGAGGAGCGGCTGGCCGCGGAGATCTCGCGGAGCCTTCGGCACCAGCTCCACACCAGCGTGCTGCTGATCGACCTCGACCGGTTCAAGATGATCAACGACACCATGGGTCACGCGGCGGGTGACCGGCTGCTGATCCAGGTGGCCAAGGTGCTGCGCCAGCAGTGCCGCGCGCTCGACGTCGTCGGCCGGCTCGGGGGCGACGAGTTCCTGGTCATCCTCCCGATGACCAAGCCGAGCGAGGCCCAGGTCTTCGTGGGCCGGGTGCAGGCCAGCCTGCGCGACATGGAGCAGACCACGCCGGAGTTCGGCCCCTGCACCCTCAGCATGGGCGTGGCCGAGTCGCCGCGGCACGGGACCACGGTCAGCAGCGTGCTGGCCGCGGCGGACACGGCGCTGTACAAGGCCAAGCGGGCCGGGCGCAACGCCGTCGAGGTTGCGGACAGCTAGGCTGTCATGCCCTCCCTGGATTTCGTCCTCCTCGGCGATGCCCTCTGGCTGGATTTCGTCAATAGCGCGCGTGGGCGCACGCCCTTCCCTCCGGATCTCCTCCCCGACTCCGCCGCCTTCGGGCAGTGGTCCCGGCTCCATTCCCTCGACGCGGCCGCGGATCCGGTGCCGTTCCCGCTCGTGCTCGACTTCAGAGCCCGCCTGACGGAGCTCGCCGAGGCCATGCGTGATGGGCGCCAGGCACCCGCGGGCGCCATCGCCACCCTCAACGAACAACTGGCCTGGAACACGGGGAGCCGGCAGCTCATCCGCGTGGGTGGGCGCTGGACGCTCCGGTTCGTGCCGGCCCGCGCGCCACGCCCGCTCCAGGCCATCGCACGGTCGGCCGCCTCGACCCTCACCGACGGCCGGGTGGCGGTGCGCCAGTGCGCCGGAGACGGCTGTTCCCTGCTGTTCCCGGACGAGGCGCACGCGGAGCGCCGGCTCTGGTGCGACGCCGAGGCCTGCGGCAAGGACGCCCGAATCGAGCGCAGGCGAGGGCTGCGCCGGTGAGCGGGCCGAATCCGGTCGCCGCCTTCGAGCGCACCTACGCCGCCCTGGGCCACCGCTACCGGCTGGAGCGCATCGCCGCCGCCAACGCCAGCCGGGTGCTGTTCGAGGCGCACGACGAGATGCTCAAGCGCCGGGTCAGCATCCGAGTCAACTTCTACCGCGACGAGCCGACCCGCGCCTGGTTTCTCCGGGAAGCCGAGGCGCTCGGCCGGCTCGACCATCCGGCCATTCGGCACGTGTACGACGCGGGGGTGGTGGGTGACCTGGCGTATCGGATCGGTAACTGGATCGAGGGCGAAGGGCTCGAGGAGGCGGTCCAGCGCGGCCCGCGGAGTATCCCGGCCGTGCTGTCGCTCGCCCGGGACCTGCTGGGGGGGCTCGATCACGCCCACCTGCACGGCATCATCGTGCGCCGGATCGTGCCGGCGTCGGTGCTGGTGGATGCGAGCGGCCGGGGCACGATTACGGATCTCCGCTTCAGCAGCTCCGTCCTCCCCGTCATCCCACCCGGCAACGCACCGGACATGACGATGTTCATGGCCCCGGAGATCCGGGACGGGGCCGGTGGCGACCCGGCATGCGACGTCTACACCGCCGGGGCTCTGCTCTATTTCGCGGTGACCGGGCAGGTGCCACCGCTCGACCCCCGGGAGCTCCGGCGGCCCACCGAGCTCCGGCCGACCTGCCCGCGCACGATCGAGCGCATCGTCCTTCGCGCGTTGAGACCAGCGCCCGAGGACCGCTATCTGACGGCGGCGGAAATGCTGGAGGACCTCGCGTCCGACGCCGGGACCTTCGAGACCAGGGCGGCGGCCGTCATTCAGGGGCCAGCGCTGGGCAGCGAGGATCGGGGGCGGTGGGAGAAGTGGCTGCGCCGCGCCTTGGGCGACGACTACGAGCTGCTGGCGCTGCTGGGAAGCGGCGGGTTCGGGCGGGTGTACCGGGTGCGCGACCTCCACCTGGAGCGGGAGGTGGCCCTCAAGGTGCTGCACCCGACGCTCACCCAGGACCCCGAGGTGGTCGAGCGGTTCCGGCGGGAGGCCCAGCTGGCCGCGCGGCTGAGCCACCCCAACATCGTGAACATCTACGACATCGCGGGCCGGTTCGGGCTCATCTGGTACACGATGGAGCTCATCGACGGCCCGAGCCTGGCGCAACTGGTGGAGGGGAACGGGCCGCTCTCGCTCGAGCAGGTGCTCCGTCTGCTCCGGGAGGCGCTCTCGGCGCTCGCGCACGCGCACGGCTATGGCCTGGTCCACCGCGACATCAAGCCCGAGAATATCCTGATCGATCCGACCGGCAGCGTGCAGATCACCGACTTCGGGCTGGCCCTGGCCCTGCGCGGCAAGTACGGCGGGGCCACGAGCCAGAGCGGCACCCCGCAGTTCGCGAGCCCCGAGCAGCTCCTGGGCGAGCGCGTGGACCAGCGCTCCGATCTCTACAGCCTCGCCGCCGTGGTCTACTACGCCCTGCTGGGTGTGCCGCCCTTCCCGGGAGCCACCACGGAGCAGGTGCTCGCACGGCAGACCACCAACCAGTTTCTCGCCCCACGCGAGCGGCGCGATGACGTCCCGGAGGCGCTCGAGCGGGTGCTCGACCGGGCCTTGAGCGCCGACGTCGAGAGCCGCTATCCGTCGGCGGCCGAGTTCCTCCAGGCCGTGAACCGGGCGGCCGAGGCGGGGGCCCGGGAGCCGGTCGCCGATTGGGCCCGGGCGGCGGCCCGGTGGCTCCGGGGTTCGCCTCTTGACTAAACGCTGCCCGGCTGCACATTTATGCCGCGCTTAGCCGAAAGCGCGGCGCCATCCCCCCGGCACGGCAACGGCCGCGTTGCCCGACTCGGGCTCATCGATCCGGTTTCAGGCCCAAGGATTCTAGCTGACGCAGGTCGGCTGAACGCTTTTTATGACGCGGGATGGGCCCGCGCTCATAAGAACTCGGTGGCCGGCAGGTCCGGTCTCCGACGCAGTCAAACAAACACGGAGTAGAAGCAATGGCTCGCACCCTCGGCACGGTGAAGTGGTTCAACGACGCAAAAGGTTTTGGGTTCATCACTCCGGAGAACGGGGACAAGGACTGCTTTGTCCACCACACCGCCATCAAGGCGGAGGGCTTCCG
Organism: uncultured Gemmatimonadales bacterium; assembly: GCA_963711915.1. Classification (GTDB taxonomy): domain Bacteria; phylum Gemmatimonadota; class Gemmatimonadetes; order Gemmatimonadales; family GWC2-71-9; genus CAVVWJ01. The sequence goes on along the minus strand of CAVQGA010000013.1, from coordinate 151,016 downwards.
CAGCCTCTCCGAGGGCGATCGGGTGGAGTTCGACATCGTGCAGGGTGCGAAGGGGCCTGCCGCCGAGAACGTCACCAAGGTGAAGTAAGGCGACGGGCCGGAGAAAATCACGACGGGCCGCTCGAATCGAGCGGCCCGTCGGCGTTGGGGGGTCTAACCAGTGGGGATGGTCCCCTTCGCTCGCGCTCAGGGTGCCTCGCGCTCCGCGCGAGGTCACTTGTGGCGGTAGATGACCCGGCCGCGGGTGAGATCGTAGGGGGAGAGGACGACGCTGACGCGGTCGCCCTCCAGCACGCGGATCTTGAACTTGCTCATCTTCCCGGCGGCGTACGCCAGGATCTCGTGACCGTTCTCCAGCATGACGCGATAGTTGCGGTCGGGGAGCACCTCGGTCACCACCCCCTCCATCTCGATCCCTTCTTCTTTGGCCATCCAGGCCCTCCATACAAGACGACGGAACGGCGGCGCCGCGGCGCTGGGAGTCTCGGGCGTGGAATCTTGCGCCCCGCAGGCCGGGAAGCAACCACTCGCTCGACGACCGGGCGGGGGGTGGGCTAGTTCGGGCCCGGGGGCAATTCGGCTCGGATCCCCTCGATCTGCTGCTCCACCAGCCCGACCAGATCGCCCAGCAGCCCGGCGTCGAAGCTGAGCTTGGCACCGGCGGCCCGGTACATGTCGGGGAGGCCGCGAACGGCGCCGAGCGCCAGGGCTTCGCGATAGTCGGCGACGGCGCGGGTGCGGTCGGCGAGGCTGTTCCGCCAGATCTGCAGCGCACCGACCTGGGCGATGCCGTACTCGATGTAGTAGAACGGGTACAGGAAAATGTGGAGCTGCCGGTACCACCGGGCGACCCGCTCGCGCTCGAGTCCGCTCCAGTCCACGCCGCGCTCGAACCGCTCCCGGAGACGGAGCCAGGCGTCATCCCGGGCCCCGGCGTCGCGGCCGTCGGGGCTGGTGTAGATCCAAGTCTGAAAAGCATCCACCGAGGCGATGTGAACCAGGCTCAGCAGCACATCCTCGAGGTGCTCGAGCCAGGCGCGCCGATGGTCCTCGGGGGTGAAGTATCCCGTGGGCTGCACCAGGTGGGGCGAGGCCAGCAGCTCCATGGACATCGACGCCAGCTCCGCCGCCTCGGAGCCGGGGTGGCGCTGCCAGATGAGCGGCTGCCGGTGCGCGGCGAACGCGTGAAATGCGTGGCCCGCCTCGTGAAGCAGGGTCATGACGTCGTCCACCAGCCCGACCGCGTTCATGAAGATGAACGGCCGGCCCCGGAAGTGGAGCGTCTCGCAGTAGCCGCCCGGGGCCTTGCCCTTCCTGCTGTCCAGGTCCAGCAGGCGCTCGTCGATCATGGTCTGGAACTGGTCCCCCAGGGCAGGATCCACCCGGTCGAACACCCGGCGCGCCCGTCCCACGAACTCGTCCACCGTGGCGAACGGCCGGAGCGGGCTGGCACGATAGGGATCGACCGCGAGATCCCACGGACGAAGCGTGCCGAGCCCGAGGCGCTGGCGCCGGTGTTCCAGCACCCGGGCCACGGCGGGCGTGACCGTGGCCTCCACGGCCTCGTGAAACCGCTCGCAGTCGCCCGGGGTGTAGTCGAACCGGAATTTGGCCGGGAAGATATAGTCGCGATAGTTCGCGAAGCCGGCGTTGCGGGCGGCCCGCTGCCGCAGCTCGAACATCCGGTCGAACAACCCCGCCAAGGCTCCGCGCTCCTCCATGTACGGCTGGGTGGCGGCCCGGAAGGCGCGCTCCCGCACGGCCCGGTCCGAGCTCTTGAGGAACGGCTGGAGCTGCGGCAACGGGCGCTCCACGCCATCGAACTCCACGGTCATGGACCCGGTGATGCGCTGGTACCGCGCGCTGAGCTCTTCGAGCTCCGAAAAGATCGGGACGTTGGCCTCTCGAAAGATCTCGATCGAGGTCCGGAAGCGCGCGAGCGTCGTGGCGAGCTCCGGCGTGCTGTACCCCAGCGCCACGAACCGCCGCGCCAGCTCGACGCTCCGCTCCTCCATTTTCGGCAGGACTTCGGTCGAGAAGCGGAGGTGGTCCCGCTCCTTGTCCGGATCCGACGTGTCGATGGTGTAGGCGATCATCGCCTGGGCGGCGGCCTCGGTGACCAGCTCCTCCAGCCGGGACCACGCGAGCAGCCAGTCCTCGACGGTGGCCGCCGTGAGGGGCCGCTCGGCCAGATCATCGAAGTAGGGGAAAACGTCGTCCCAGGTGGCCTTGGCGAAGGCGGCAGGTGATGTGGGAAGGACCGACGCGGTCACGGGCGCTCCTGCGACAGTTGGACGAGAGGTGAGTTGCCGAGATATAACGCCGGTCGCGCAAGCCTCACAATCCCGGCGGACGTTGCCGGTGAAATTCCGTGCGCGCCTGAAATTGCATGCCGATCTCGAGCAAGGTCACCTCGGTGCCCGAGCGCCCCGTGAGCTGCAGGCTCGTCGGGAGCCCGGCTTCCCCCGTGCCGTTCATCAGAAACAGGCCCGGAACGCCGCAGAGGTTGGCCGCCCCGGCCACGCTGGTGCCACCCGGAAACTCGGGGTAGGCCTGATCCAGGGCGAGAGACGCCGGCCACGCCACGGTCGGGAGGGTCGGGCCCGCAAGGGCGGCAATCTGGGTCAAAAGGCGGTCCAGCGCCGCGGCGGCCTTTCGCCGAAGCCGCATCGTGCCGAGATAGTCCCGGGCCGGGACCGGCAGCACAAACCGACCGATCCGGTCCTCGGGGACGCTGAGGCCTCCGGCGACGCGGCCGGCGGCGCGGCCGGCGCCGCTCTGCGCCACCTGCCCGAAGGTGCTCGCCGCCTCGGCGTTCAGCACCAGGCCGGCCATCCGGTCGTACGGGAAATCCGGCAATACCAGACCCTCGGCGATATCAGTGAAGTCTCGCAGCAGCTCGAGCGAGGTCTCGAAGTTCCGCCGAACCTCCGGCTGGGTCCGGTCGAGGGTTCCCCGCAGCACGCCGATCCGGTAGCGCCGCGCCGGTGTCCGCGCTGGCAGCTTGAGCCGGCCGGTGAGCGCGGTCGGGTCCTCCGGGTCGGCCCCGGCCACGGCGGCGAGCACCAGGCCGCAGTCCTCCGCAGTGCGCGCGAGCGGCCCCAGCTTGTCCATCGTGGGGCTCAGGGCGATGGCGCCATGCCGGCTCACGCGCCCGAACGTTGGGCGGAGGCCGGTCACACCGCAGAACGCCGAGGGATGCTGGATCGAGCCCCAGGTCTCCGAGCCGATCGCGAACGGGACCAGGCCCGCCGCGACCGCCGCGCCCGGCCCGCTCGACGAGCCGCCGGACCAGCGCGCCGGATCCCAGGGGTTGCGGCCGGGTCCCGGAGATCCGTCGGATGCCTGGCCGGAGTCCGTGCCGCCCGCCGGGCCCGTCATGGCCAGCCTGGCGCACAGCACGGCGCCGGCCCGCCGCAGCCGACGGACGACGGTCGCGTCGCCGCGAAGCGGCCGGCCGTGCCCGCCGGGCCCAGGCCAGGCCGACGGCGCGCCCGCCACCGAGACCAGATCCTTCACGCCGTAGGGAATGCCGTGCAGGGGGCCGCGGTCCTTGCCGCGAGCGAGCTCCGCATCCCGCTCACGGGCCTCGGCCAGGGCGGGCTCGCGCAGCACCTGAATGACGGCATTGTAGGCGGGACCGAGGCGCTCGAGGCGGTCGAGCAGGCTTCCCGCCAGCTCGACCGCCGACAAACGGCGCAGCCGGAGCAGGCGGCCAAGCTCGGGTACGGTGAGGAAGGCCGGGTCGGTCACGTCGGACGCGAGTCGGTCACGTCGGCCGCGCCCGGGCGCGGACCCGCGGCGGTCAGGTCGGCTCGGTCCGGTCGTGCCGGTAGTACAAGTACGCCAGCGAGAGGGCCACGAGCGCAAGCAGAAAGACCGACCCGACCCGGTAGAGCGCGTCCAGCGACGAGAGGTCGAAGAACACCACCTTGGCCACCGCGAGCCCCGCCACCGCGAGCCCCGCCACCCGCGCGGGCTGAAGCGAGAGCCGGAAGCCGAGGGTCACGAGCCCCGCGGCGAAGAGCAGCCACCACGCGCTCACCGCGAGGCCCGAGGCCAGGGCCGCGGTCTGAGCGTCGAGGCTTCTGAGCTCGAAGAACCGGCGCAGCTCTCCCGTAACGCCAAAGAGCGCCATCGCACCCGCCACGACCCAGAGTCCCGCCCGGATGAGCCGGGTATCCTCTCGGCCACCTTCCACGCGCCAGAGCCTGGCGGCGAACGCGAGCGTCGTGCCGATGCCGCCCCACAGCGCCAGGGCCCAGGGCCCGAGGAACGCCGCGTCGTCCGCGCCCCGGGTCCCGGCGGCGCCGTCGAACAGCTGCTGGAGCGCCGCGGCCAGCGTGAGCAGGCCGTACCACCGGCCGTCGGTTCGGCTGAGCTGAAGATCGAGCGCCGCCCAGACCACGGCCAGCGCGAGCAGCGCCCAGACCTGCGGCGACCCGTCCCAGCGCTGCATGGCGGCAACCGCCATCGCCGACGCACCGACGGCCGCAAATGCCGGACGCGGACGGGCGTAGCCCGCGAGCAGATAGGGCACCGCCACGATCAGCGGGACGAGCCAGGGCCGGGCGTCGAATCGGGCGACATCGAGGCCATGCACCGCCCAACCCAACAGCATCGGCGTCACGAAGAAATAGAGCGCCTCACCCGCCGACCAGCCGGACTCCGGGCCGTGCGCGCCGAGCCGAAGCGGCACCACTTTGGGCCGACGGAGAGCGTGCCACCACACCGGCGCCGACAGGACGACACCCGCGGCCAGCACCGCCCAGTGCTGGTCGAGCCGGCGACTTGCCTCATTGAGCATGGTCCAGCCGCCCGAGAAGGTGAGCAGCCTGGTTTCCCACCACTGCTCCCGCAGCCCGACGTAGAGGCCGGCCGCGCCACCGATCAGTCCGAATATGAGGAGCGCCCACGGATTCGCGTGGTCCGCGGCACCGACCGTGCCGACACCGAAATAGCTTGCCGCCACGACGAACGCGGCCAGCCGCCAGCGCCGCCGGGCCGAGACCAGTCCCAATCCCATGGCCATGCTGGCGAGGTAGAGGAGCAGCAGGTCGGCATTGTTCCGGTCCTGGCCCAGGAGCACCGGCGCGAAGAACGCGCCGAGCGCGGCGGTGATGCCGAGCGCCTCCACGTCGATCGCGTAGGCGATCATCGCGAGCGCCACCGACACGAGCGCCAGCCCCACGATGCCCGAGGCCGAAGGCAGCACGCCGTAGAGTCGCGAAGCCGCCCAGATGCACAGGTAGATGATGCCGGCGCCGGCGCCGACCAGCGCCGCCCCGTATGTGCGGTAGCGGGGCTCGAGTCGCCAGCCGAGCGCGCCCACGCCGATCCCGGCGAGCACGCCACCGGCGCAGCGCATGACTGGCGAGATCCAGCCCCGGTCGAACGACAGCTTGAGCAAGTAGCCGGCCGCCACCAGCAGCGCCACGACCCCGATGCCGAGGAAGACGCGCTGGCCGATCCACTTCTCGGAGGCGAGCGGGGAGGTGGTGGATGCGCTGGCCGGACGCGACGCCGGTGGCGGCGATACCGGCCGCGGCGGCGCAGGCGGCGCGTTCGCGGGGGAAATCGGCCGGGACACGTGCTCCGTCCCGGCGATCGGCGGGGCTCGAAGCTCGGCCGGGGAGACGGGCGCTGCCCCAGCCGCCGGAACCGGCGGCTGGGGCGGCGCCAGCCCGGCGCGGGGTCTGGCTGGCGCGGGCTCCGCCGCGAGGCGCCGAACGAGCGTCTCCAGGACGGCCATCCGCTGCTCGAGCCGGTCGAGCCGGTCGTCGGTGCTCACGATGCGATCGTCAGATTGCGCCTGCCTCCTCCGGGGCCGGTGCGACGCCTCGGCCCTCGCGTGGAATCTGGAGCGTGAGCGCGCCCGCGAGGGCCACGACCGCGCCGGCGATGTAGAAGGGCCATCCGTGTCCGAAGCGCTGGAAGATCATCGTGGCCAGCAGCGGCGCGACCACCCGGGCCAGCCCCGCGAAGGTCTGCGCCACGCCCATCGTCGTCCCGAGCTCGCGCGGATCCGAGTAACGCGACATCAGCGAGGTGGTGGACGGAAACAGCAGCGCGGTGCCGATCGGGACGAGGGGAATGACGGCCGCGAGCGGCCAGAGACTCCGTGGAATAGGATACAGCAGAAGACCCGCCGCGAGAAGCAGGGTACCCGCCCGCATGGTCCAGCTCTCGCCCAGGCGGTCCACGATCGGCCCCAGGAGGACGCTCCGCATCACCAGCGACAGCACGCCGACATAGGCGAAGATCGGCCCGATCGTCTTCTCGGTCAGGTGGAACTCGGCCTGCAGGTAGAGCGAGAGGACCGACGTCATCGCCGAGAACGCGACCATGCCGATGCCGTAGATCCAGATGAGCCGCGAGACCAGGTTGGCCGGGTGCCGGATGACCAGCCAGGCGGGATGCCAGATCGGCTTCCGGGCGCTGGTGCTCCGCTGTCCGGGCCGGGACTCGGGCAGCCACCGCCAGGCGATGGCCACGTTCACGAGACAGAGGGTCGCGGCCACGATGCCCGGCGCCGCCGGCCCGAGATTGAAGGCGAACGAGCCGATCGCCGGACCGAGGATGATGCCCGCGGCGGTGGCGGAAGAAAGCCACCCCAGGGCGCGAGCGCGGTCCTTGGCCTCGACCGTGTCGGCGACATAGGCCTGGGCCACGCCGGTGGTGCCCCCACCCGCTCCCTGCACGATCCGGGAGGCGAGCAGGAGCCACACCGAGTCGGCGAAGCCGAACACGGCGAACGCCACCGAGGAGGCGCCGAGGCCGATCAGCAGCGCCGGACGGCGGCCGTAGCGGTCCGACACCCGGCCCCAGAACGGCGCCGCCAGGAGCTGCGCGATCGAGAACGAGGCGATGAGCCGGCCGACCGTCTCGGGCGTGGCCTGCAGCCGCACGGCATAGAACGGCAGCAGCGGCAGGATGATCATGAACCCGATGGCGTCGACGAAGCAGACGAAGATGAGCACCGCCAGCCGGCGAAGCCGGGCGCGGTTACTGTCCGCCGGCGCCGTCATCCGTCGCGGCCGCCGTCGGCCCCGACCGCGAAAACCGCGGCGCTCACCAGCATGAGCACGACGCCGTAGGCCGCCGCCACCCCGACGTCGGACTGCCGCAGGCTGGAGAGGATTTCCAGCGAGATGGGCCTGGTGTCGTAGGTATAGAGCATGATCGAGGTCACGAAATCTCCGAACGCGGTGACGAACGCGAGACTCGCCCCCGCCAGGAGCGCCGGCCGGAGCAGCGGCAGGGTAATGCGTCGCAGGGTGCGACCTCGCCCCGCTCCGAGCGTGGCGGCGGCCTCGTCGAGCGAGGGGTCCAGGGCACGGACGCCCGCCAGGATGGCGCGGCTGGTGATCGGTAGGTTCCGTACGAGATACGCGAGCGGAAGGATCCACAGCGTGCCGACCAGGATGATCCGGCCGGTCCAGGGCGACCAGACGCTGAACGCCCCCGCGAGCGCGATCGCGAAGACGGTTCCGGGCACCGCCCACGGGAGTGCGAGCAACCCCTCGATCCAGCGTCCGCCTCGCGCCCGGCCCCGGACGCTCACGAGCGCGCCGACCAGCGCGATCGCGACCGCGGCGATCGTGGCGACCGTCGCCAGCCAGAGGCTGTTGACCAGGGGGCGCGCCCGGACCGGGTCCTGCACCAGGGTGAGATAGTTGCGGAGCGTATAGGCGGGCGGCACCGGCTCCGTCGTCCAGGTGCCGATCGGCACGAACGAGACCACCAGGAGTGTCAGGTGCGGCAGGAGCAGCACGGCCGCGAGCCCCCAGCCCAGCACGGCGAGCGCGAGCCGGAGCGGCCGGCTTCGAACCACCAGTCGGGCGGGGCTCGCGCCCTTCCGTCCGCCCGCGGAGCCCCCTACGGCCCGCGCGCCGCGAAAGAGCCAGAGCGCGGCCAGCGCCACGAGCGCGAGCGAGATGGTCTCCACCATCGCGAGCCGATCGTCGCCGTTGAGGCGGGTGGCCACGATCTGCGTGGGCATCACCCGGAACCCGCCGCCGAAGATGTACGGCGCGCTGAACGAGGCGAGGGCCGTCATGAACGTGAGCAGCGCGGCGCCGCCGAGCGCGGGATAGAGCTCCGGCAGGATCACCCGCCGGAGCGTCCGCCAGCGCCGGGCGCCCAGGCTGGCGGCGGCCTCGTACAGGCTCGCGTCCAGCGACTGCAGCGCGGCCCGCACGAACAGGTAGAAGTACACGTACATCGAGTAGGCGTGCACCAGCAGGATGGCGCCCGCGCCCTCCAGCCGCCACGGCGGATCGTCGAGGCGGAGGATGCGCTGCACCAGCAGCGACACGAACCCCGTCTCGCCGTAGAGGAACAGGAAGGCGAGCACCCCCACGAGCGGCGGCAGGACCGCGGGCAGCGCCACCAGCCCGCCGAGGATCCGCCCGCCCGGCAGGTCGTAGCGCGCGAACAGGAACGCCAGGGGAATCCCGATCGCCGCGGCGAGGACCACGCTCACGACCGAGATCCAGAGGCTGCCCCAGAGCGCCCGCCACTCGGTGGGCCGCTCGAAGAAGAGCCGGACGTACCGCAGCGTCCACCCCGAGGGATCGCGCAGGCCTTCGATCAGCACGAGCACGAGGGGGTAGACGACGAGCCACACGAGCCCGGCGAGCAGCGCGGCCGCGAGCAGCCGGACGCGAAGCGAGCGGCTCACCCCGCGTCCGCCGGGAAGAGGTGGATACCTCCGCCCACGCGCCGGCTCGGCATGAGCCCGACCGGCGCGCCGGCCGGCACGGCCTGCGGCGGCGCGACGACGTCGAGCAGCGCACCGCCGTCGGTGCGCGCCGTGTACACCGCCGATGGGCCGACGAACCGGCGCGCGACGATCGTCGCCGGCGCGGCGCCGGGCTCGCGCGGCGTGAGCCGGAGCGCTTCGGGACGCACCAGCATGAGCGCGGGCCCGACCGGCGGCAGCGGCCGGCCGGGGGTGCGCTCGACGTCCCACTCGGCGCCCTCGAGCGAGATCCGGACGCCGCGCGCCGACGGGCCGAGGACCTCGACCTGCGCCGTGCTCGAGCGGCCGATGAACCCACCGACGAAGCGATTGGCCGGCGCGCCGTAGAGCTCGTCGGGGGTGCCGACCTGCTCCAGGCGCCCGCCCTGCATCACGGCGACGCGGTCGCCGAGCTCGAAGGCCTCGTCCTGCTCGTGGGTCACCAGGACGGTGGTGATGCCGAGACGGTGAATGAGGTCCCGGAGCTCGCGCCGGGTGCGCTCGCGCAGGCTGGGGTCGAGGTTGGAGAGCGGCTCATCGAGCAGCAGCACGCGCGGCTCGGGCGCCAGGGCGCGCGCGAGCGCCACGCGCTGCTGCTGCCCGCCCGAGAGCTGCCCGATCCGCCGGGCCCCGAAGCCGGTGAGGTCCACCAGCGCCAGCGCGCGGCCCACCCGGCGGTCGAGCTCGGCGCCGCCCACACCGATGGACTCGAGCCCGAAAGCCACGTTGGCCCGGACATCGAGGTGCGGGAACAGCGCGTAGTGCTGGAACACCATCCCGAACCGCCGCGATACCGGGGCGACGCCGGTGACGTCCTCGCCTTCGACGAGGACCCGGCCCTCGTCCGGCACCTCGAACCCGGCGAGCAGACGGAGCGTCGTCGTCTTGCCGCTGCCGCTCGGGCCGAGGAGCGCCAGCATCTCGCCCCGCTCGAGGGTGAGCGAGAGCTGGGCGACGGCGACCGTGCTCTCGAACCGCTTCGTCAGCCGGTCGAGACGGAGGAAGGGGCTCACCGCCTCTGCTCCCGGCCGGTGCCGCGGACGTGCCGGTCCCAGTATCCCATCCAGGCCGGACCTTCGCGCGCGAGCAGGTCCCAGTCGACGTCGGCCACCACCATCTCACGCTCCACCTCGGCGACCCAGGCGGGCACCCGCTCCGGCGGCAGGTCCCGGCGCGCCGGCAATCGGTACACCTTTTCCGCCGCGAGCAGCTGTCCCTCCTCGCTCCCCACGAAATCGATGAAGGCGCGGGCGGCGTCCGGATGCCGGCTGCCGCGCACGAGCCCGATGGCGTCGTCGATGACCACGGTTCCGCTCCGGGGAAACACGTAATCGAACGGCATACCCTTCGCCTTGCTGATCAGGATGTCGGGCAGGTCCCAGAGCGTGACCAGTCCCTCGCCCCGGGCGAGCCGGGCATCGAGGATGGCGGGATTCAGCGCATAGGCCTTGGTCTGGCCGTCGAGCCGCCGGAGCCAAGCCATCCCCCGGGCCGTGTCGCCGGTGGCGCGCAGGCCTTGCTCGATCACCAGCCCCCAGATCGCGCGCATGGTGCCGCTGGCCATCGGGTCCCGGATCAGCACCTTGTCGTGCCAGCGCGGCTGCAGAATGGCGTTCCAATCGTCAGGCGCCTGATCCCGGGGCACCAGCCGGCTGTTGAACGCGATCACCGCCGGTGTGCGGTACGCCGGAAAGTACCGATCGCCGGGGCCGATGCCTCTGGGCCCGACGTGCTCCGCCCAGGCCGGACGGTACGGCGTCAGGAGCGAGTCGGCCACCCCCCGGTCGAAGATCGTGGTCGGTCCGCCGAACCAGACGTCGGCCTGGGGATTGACGCGCTCGAACCGCAGCCGGTCCAGAATCTCCTGCGAGCCCATGTCGAGCCAGCGCACGTCGATGTCCGGGCGCTGCGCCTCGAACGCGTGCTCCAGCAGGGTCAGCTGATCGCGGCCGTGTGGCGAGTAGAGAACGAGCGGGGTGCGGGAGTCGGAGCAGGCGAGCGAGAAGACGGAGAGGACGGAGAGGAGGCGGGACGTGGAGCCGCGCCGGACCCGTCGAGTCACCCTGAGCGAAGCGAAGGGAGCAATGCCTGGGTTCGACCCCTTCGCTTCGCTCAGGGTGACTCGGAAGGCCCGCATCACCTGGGAAGCGCGAGCAGGTTCGCGAACAGCCGAAACGCCCCCGGCACGCCCGCCGGCAGCTGCCGGAAGAAGCTGAGGCCGGTGTAGATCCAGGTGCCGCGGCCGACCCTGGCGACCAGCAGCCCCCCCTCGAGCGGGGTCTCTCCCGGATCGTGCGTCTCCAGCAGCGGCCGGTACGCCGGGTCCCAGCTTCGAGCAAAGTACAGGCCGCGCTCCTGAACCCAGTCCGCCCAGTCCGCGTCCACAATGCGGTTGGGGATGCGAAAGGCGGGGTCGGCCGGAACCAAGAGGCGGATCGGCGCACGCTCGTCGGTGACGCGGTCGTGCCCCACCGGGAACCCGCCGGGTGTGATCGGGGGGCCGCCCACGGTCATCGGATAGGGCGCGAAACCGCCGTTGAAGAAGAACTGCTGCTGGTACTGCACGAGCACCCGGCCCCCGTGGCGGGCGTACTGGAGCAGCCGAGCGTTGGCCTCAACCAGGGCGGAATCGGTCTCGTACGCTCTTGGCCCCACCACGATGGCGTCGAACCGACTCAGGTCCCCGCGCTCGAGCGTGACGGCGTCGAGCAGCGTCACGGGAAGGCCGACACCCTGGAGCGCCTCCGGCACTCTGTCCGCGGCCCCGCGCACGTAGCCGATTCGCGTGACCGCCGGCAGTGCCAGCGGCGCCACGTGAATCGTGGCCACCGCGGGCCGGAGATAGGAACGCGGCCGGATGTGCGGATAGTCCACGGTCACCACGTCGGTCTGGTAGCGCCGGCCGGCCGCATCGCGCGCCACCGCCCGGAGCTGCGCGACACCCAGAGCCGTCTCGGCGGGCGGCCGGAGATCGAAGGTGAAGGTCTCGCGCTCATCCTCCCCGGTGAGCCGGAAGGGCCGGGCGGGGACCGGCGGCCAGCCGGCCGGGACCTCGAGCGCCACCGTGCCGGACGTGGTATCGCGCGCGCCGTGCGTGAGCGTGACGGTAAAGCGGCGGGGCGTGGACGCGGCGGCGGGCCAGACCTCGGTGGCCGGATCGATGGCCACGTCCACACGGGGCACGATCGTCACCGGGCGGCGCACCTCGCCCCGAGCCTGGTCGTTGAGCCGGAGGCTGACCTCACGGCGCGCCACCGCGGCGCCGTCAAGCACGAACTCCGCCTCGAGCTCCGGCGGGCCGAAGGGCTCACCCCGAACGGCGGGCGGGGCGGCGCTCCAGTCATACAGCGCCGGCTCGCCGGCGCCGACCCGGAAGTAGGGCGCCGTGAGCGGCGCGTCGTCCCGGACGGCGGCGGTCACCTGGCGGCCGACGAGCGCGCCGGGCTCGAGCTGCAGGGTCGCGGCCCCACTGTCCGCCGCGACGCCCGCGGCGACCCGGAGGGAAGCCCTGACGCTGTGGGCGCCGTCGCCCGTGTTCCAGCACTCGAGCACCACCGCGACCCGCTGGCCGGCGACCACCCGGTCGTCGTCGGCGCGGGCGTCGCAGACTACGCCCGACGCCACGAACGCCGCACGGTCCAGATGCGCCAGCTCGTCCGCCGGCACCCCGGCCGCCGCCCAGCGCCGGCGCAGCGCGAGCAGGCTCGCGGCATTCGCGTCGGCCAGGCGCGGGACGGGGCCAGCGCCCGGTGAGAGCGTGTCGAGGCCGGCGAACACGCCGTCCGCGCCCCGCCCCGTGCGATCCACGACGAGGGCCAGCCGGACACGCGAGGGGCCCAGCCGCTGGAGCTGCCCCATGTCCTGCGACCGATGGAGACTCCGGCCCGCCATCGCGATCTGATGGTACGAAAGGCCCGCCGCGCGGTCGACCTCGCCGCCCTCGAGAGTGACCGTGGTGGCCGCGGTGTCGAATCGCGCGCTCCGGTACAGCTTGAGCGGCGTCCAGGGCGCGAGCCCCTCCTCGCGCGCCAGCTCGGGGAAGCGGCTCGAGTCACCCGCCGCCCGAAAAGCCTCCTGCGCGGCCCAGCCCGCCGCCTGGTGCTGGCCGTGCCCGTCCCTCGGCGTCCCGCTGAACACCGACACGATGACCTGCGGCCTGAAGCGCCGCACGATCCTGACGACGTCCTTGAGCACCGTGTCGCGGGGCCAGTGGGTCCAAGTCTCGTCGAGGGTCTTCGAGTAGCCGAAATCGTAGGCCCGCGTGAAGAACTGCCGGGCCCCATCCAGCCGCCGGGCCGCCTGTAGCTCCTCGGAGCGGACGAGGCCGAGGGCCTGGCCCAGCTCGGGCCCGATCAGGTTCTGGCCGCCCTCGCCCCGGTTGAGCGACAGGTAGGCCGCCTCCGCTCCCAGCCCCCGCACCAGCACGGTCAGCAGCTCGGTGTCCTCGTCGTCGGGATGCGCGCCGATCATGAGGACTCGCTTCTCGTGCCCGAGCATGCGGAGCTCGCGATCCAGCGCGACGATGCCCCCCGTGGACGGGGGCTCGAGCTGGGCCGACAGCGGTGCGGCGAGGGGGAAGGGCAGCAGAAGGGCGAGCGCGACGGCGAGCAAGCGGTGACGCACAGTCCCGGCCAGGAGTTGGTGAGGCAGGAAGGTACACCGCTCCGGCGGGAAAGGTGAACCGAGGCGGGAAAGGCGCGTGGCGCGTGGGACGCGCGCCACGCGCCTCCACCGTTCAGCGGACTAAATCACCGGGGGGCTGCACCGAGCGGCGTATCATGGATGCTCTGCCGGAATGCCGGGTGCCGGCGCCAGAGATAGGCCGCCATGCAGACCGCGGCCAGCGTGTTCGCGGAGACGACGGCCCAGAACGGGAACAGGTCGTGGGTCTGCTCGGACACGATCTCGAGGAATCCGTAGAACAACACTTCGAACACGAGAAACACCGGCAGCAGGGCGTAGCGCACGACCGGGTTCTCGATGCCCCAGTGCACGAGCGCCACGAGGCCCATGCCGATCAACGCGAACACGATGAAGTGAAAGGCGGTGTACAGCAGAATGGCGCCGAAGGCGAGATGGGTGGCGTCGGGGACGTGCTCACCCAGCAGGACAGTCTGGCCGAGGAGGCTGGGGGTCTGGAACGGATGGCCCGCCAGCACATCGAGCACCAGAAACCAGACGGCCACCGCCAAGCCGCCGATGATGCCGACGTCGGTGCCCTCGCCAATGATCGAGTGACGGTTCTCGGGCATGCCACCTCCGCCAAAGTCCGGGCGAAACGTCCGCGGCGCCGGGAGCCCGGATCCACCCGGCCCGCGTTGGTTCGGTCTCCCTTCACAGTGGGACCCCGGGCGGACGCGCGCAAGGCATGCTCGGTGTGACTAGGCCACCCGAGGCCCTTCCGGCGGGTGCGGCGGGGTCGGGCCTTCGCCGCCCAGCGGCGCCTCATCGAAAGAGCGCCCGAACCGGGGGTGCCGGCGCCAGAGGTAGCCCGCCATGCCGAGCACGCCGAGCAGGCTGCCGCTCACGACCGACCAGGGCGAGAGCCGCTCCCCAGTGGCCGTTCCCAGCATGTAGGTAAGCCCGGCGAACAGCCCGAACGACACCACCATGCCCAGCCACACCCCCATCCTCAGCGTGAGGTTCCGCGTGGCGAGGTGCACCAGCAGCGTGAGCCCCATTCCCACCAGGGCGAACAGGACGAAATGCACCACCGTATACCCGAGCACGACCTTGGGCACGATCCCTTGGGCACCGGAGGTCAGGTCGCCCCGGAAGAAGATCCTTCCCAGGGTATTCGGCGTGTGGAACGGCTGCCCGCCGGCCGTGTCCACGATCAGATACCAGACGGCCACAATCAGGCCGCCGATGGCCCCCGCCACGACCCCTTCGCGAACCGTCGAGTGTTCCTGCAGGTGCATGGTCGCCCCCGGCACGGTTGAATCGCTGCGCTTGCGTTGGTCTCAGAGTGTCCTGGCCAGGCGGGCGGGGATGTGTCCGGGGTCACGTCGGGCCGACTGTGCCGGTGGGACGGTCAGGAGGGCGGCCGAGCGGCAGCGCATCGCTCGCAGGGGCACGACCCAAGCAAGCGCTCGAAGGTATAGATCCCGGTGCCGTGCCCGTCGCTCCACCGCACACGGAGCCCGTAGGTCCCCACCAGGGCCACCGAGTCCGGCCGGATGTCCGAAGGGACCGACGCAGGGTCGAGCAACGGGCGCCCGCTCAGCTCCTCGGTGCAGAGCGCGCAGCCGCAGGCGAGCCGGAGCGCCCTCGCCGGATAGAACCCCACGTGCCCGGCCTCATCCCACTCGATCCGCAATCCGTCGTCCAGGCGCGTGATGGCGTACGGAATGGGCTTGGGCATACGGGGCTCCGGGCAGGAGGGGATGCATGGATAGTATATTGGGCCTGACATCAACCACGACTGACCATGCCGACTGACGCCACCAATCCATTCGGCGCCCGTGCCACGTCGCGCTTCGGCGACGAGTCCGCGGTCGTCTACCGCCTCCCCGAGCTCGCCCGGCAGGGCCTCACCACGCTCGACCGGCTTCCCTTTTCCATCCGCGTCCTGCTGGAAAACGCGCTCCGGCACGTCGGCCGCGGCTTCGTGAGCGAAGCCCACGTGCGCGATCTCGCGGCGTGGAGCCCGGCCTCCACACGCCGCGGCGAGGTGCCGTTCATGCCGGCCCGGGTGGTGCTCCAGGACTTCACCGGGGTGCCGTGCGTGGTGGATCTGGCCGCGATGCGCGATGCGATGGGCCGGATGCGGGGCGACCCCGACCGGATCAACCCGGTCGTGCCCTGCGACCTCGTCATCGACCACTCCGTCCAGGTCGATTCGTACGGCTCGGATCGGTCGCTCCAGCTCAACGTCGCGTTCGAGTTCGAGCGCAACCTGGAGCGCTACCAGCTGCTCAAGTTCGCCCAGCGGGCCTTCCACAACTTCCGGGTGGTGCCGCCGGGGACCGGCATCGTCCACCAGGTCAACCTGGAATACCTCGCACCGGTGGTGCAGCTCCGCCCCCAGTTCGGCGAGCCGACGGCCTACCCCGACACCCTTGTCGGCACCGATTCCCACACGACCATGATCAATGGCCTGGGCGTCGTCGGCTGGGGCGTTGGCGGGATCGAGGCCGAAGCGGTCATGCTGGGACAGCCCTACTTCATGCTGATCCCCGAGGTGATCGGGATGAAGCTGGTGGGCCAGCTTCCGCCGGGCACCACGGCCACCGACCTGGTGCTCACGGTGACGCAGATGCTCCGGAAGAAGGGGGTGGTAGACAAGTTCGTCGAATTCTACGGGCCCGGGCTGTCCGCGCTCGGACTCGCCGATCGCGCGACCATCGCCAATATGGCGCCCGAGTACGGCGCCACCATGGGCTTCTTCCCGGTGGACGCGGAGACGGTGCGCTACCTGGAGCGCACGGGACGCGGTCGCGCCGTGTGCGAGCGGGTGGAGCGCTACGCCAAGGAGCAGGGCCTCTTCCGCACCGATGCCACGCCCGACCCCGAGTTCACCGCCACGCTCGAGCTCGACCTGAGCACGGTGACACCCAGCCTGGCCGGCCCGAAGCGGCCGCAGGACCTGGTCCCGCTGCCGCAGCTCAAGCGGAACTTCATCGTCAACCTGCCCGGCCTCATGAGCGCCAACGTGCCCGCCGCCCGGAAGGAGCTGGCCCAGACCGCGTACTCGCGCTGGATGGGTGAGGGCGGCGCCAACGTCACGATCGGGGACGGAGGGGCGGCCGAGGGCACCAGCGGCGTCGCCACGGCCGACCCCGACGCGCCGCCGATCGTCTCCGGCGAGCTCGACGGCTCGGACATCACGCTGCACGACGGTGCCGTGGTCATCGCCGCGATCACAAGCTGCACCAACACGTCGAATCCGTCGGTGATGATCGGCGCCGGCCTGGTGGCCCGGAAGGCGGTCGAGCGCGGCCTGACCGCCAAGCCCTGGGTCAAGACCAGCCTGGCGCCCGGCTCACGGGTCGTCACCGACTACCTCGAGGGCTCCGGGCTGCTGCCCTATCTCGAGCAGCTCCGGTTCAACACCGTCGGCTACGGCTGCACCACCTGCATCGGCAACAGCGGCCCGCTGCCCGAGGTGATCGGGCGGCTCATCGACGAGCACTCGCTAGTCACCGCGGCGGTCCTGAGCGGCAACCGGAACTTCGAGGCGCGGGTGCACCCGCAGGTGCGCGCCAACTATCTGGCCTCGCCGATGCTGGTGGTCGCCTTCGCGCTGGCCGGTCGGGTCGACATCGACCTCACCCGCGAGCCGCTCGGCGTGGGGAAGGACGGGCGTCCGGTCTTTCTGAGGGACATCTGGCCGACGCAGGCGGAGGTCCGGGACGCGATGGCCGGTGCGCTCAAACCCGAGCTGTTCGAACGGCGCTACGGTGCCGTCTTCGACGGCGACGAGACCTGGCAGGCGCTCAGGATCCCCGAGGGCAGCCGCTACGCCTGGGATCCGGCCTCGACCTACGTGCAGGAGCCGCCGTTCTTCACCAACCTGCCGGCAGAGCCTCCGCCGCTCCGGGACATCGCCGACGCGCGGGTGCTGGCCGTGCTGGGCGATTCGGTGACCACCGATCACATCTCGCCGGCGGGCTCGATCCCGAAGAACGGACCGGCCGCCCGCTACCTGCGCGAGCACGGGGTGGAGCAGGTCGACTGGAACACGTTCGGCTCCCGGCGGGGCAATCACGAGGTGATGATGCGCGGCACCTTCGGCAACGTGCGCATCGCGAACGCCCTGGTGCCGGGCAAGGAGGGCAACTGGACCCTCCACCTCCCGACCGGCGAGGTGGTCTCGATCTACGACGCGGCGATGAAGTATCAGGAGGCGGGAACGCCCCTGGTGATCCTTACGGGCAAGGAGTACGGCACCGGGTCGAGCCGGGACTGGGCCGCCAAGGGTCCCGCCCTGCTCGGCGTCAGGGCGATCATCGCCGAAAGCTACGAGCGGATCCACCGGAGCAACCTGGTCGGCATGGGCGTGCTCCCGCTGGCATATCAGCCGGGTACCGACCGGAAATCGCTGGGCCTCACGGGGACCGAGCGCTTCGATGTGACGGGAATCGCCGCCGGACTCTCGCCGGGCGGGACCGTGACGGTGACGGCGCGGGACGAGGCCGGCAAGGAGACGAGGTTCCAGGCGGTCGTCCGGCTCAACTCGGCGGTGGAGCTCGACTACTACCGGCACGGAGGGATCCTGCAGCGCGTGCTGCGCCAGTTCCTCAAGCAGGACGCGTAGGACGCGACGGAGTCACCCTGAACGAAGTGAAGGGGGCATGCGTTCAGGCATGCCCCCTTCACTTCGTTCAGGGTGACTCCGTGGCCGCCTAGGCCACGAGATCCCGCAGCCGGTCGCCGGTCTCGCCTTCGCGCAGGCGGAGGAGCGCACGGTCCCGGAGCTGGCGGATCCGCTCGCGGGTGACGCCCATCATCCGGCCGATCTCCTCGAGCGTACGGCTGTTGCCGTCATCGAGCCCGAAGTAGAGCCGGAGCACCTTGGCGTCCCGCGGCGGCAGGGCGGCAAGGGCCGCCTCGATGTCGCGGGTCTGGCTGTTGGCCATGGTGCTCATGTCGGTGCTTTCCTGCTCACCGCTCGTGAACCGCTCGATGCGCTCGTTGCCTTCCCCATCGCGGGTCGGGTGGTCGAGCCGGACGGCCTCGGAGTTGAGGGCGCTGAGCGAGCGCACGGCTTCGACCGTGAGCCCGGTGGCGCGGGCCAGCTCCTCAGTGGTGGGCATGCGGCCGAGCTTGTCCTTCAGCAACGTGGTGGTGCGCCCGAGGCGGCTCAGGTCCGCCGTGCGGTTGAGCGGCACCCGTACCGGCCGGCCGTGGCGCGCGATGGCGGCCTGCACCGCCTGACGGATCCACCAGACGGCGTAGGAGATGAACTTGACGCCCCGGTCGGGATCGAACTTCCGGGCGGCGGTCATGAGGCCGAGGTTTCCCTCGCCGATCAGATCGACCAGGGGGACGCCGCGATTCTGGAACTTCTTGGCCACCGAGACCACGAAGCGGACGTTGTGGCGTGCCAGCCTTTCCTGGGCGGCCACGTTGCCCTTGAACGCCTTGCGGGCAAGCTCCATCTCCTCCTCGCGGTTGAGGAGGGGGACCCGGCTGATCTCGTCCAGGTACAGGTCCAGGCTCTCACGGCCTTCGTCAATTGCACGAGCGATCTGCGCCGGTCGCACCGGGCGACGCTTGCCACGTGCCTTCATAGTCACGCTATTCGCCTCCTCCAGGACTCCCGTCCCCCGCACAGTATACCAGCCAAGGAATCTGAGGCCGACTGAAATTCAGACGGGCCAATATATCGCCTAAGATGCCTAAAATCAACACCTTAGGCTAAAACGTGACGCCGTTGGCAGTTGCGCTCGCGCCCAGGGCG
The DNA here is from genome assembly GCA_963711915.1 of uncultured Gemmatimonadales bacterium. Classification (GTDB taxonomy): domain Bacteria; phylum Gemmatimonadota; class Gemmatimonadetes; order Gemmatimonadales; family GWC2-71-9; genus CAVVWJ01. The sequence continues at coordinate 131,868 of CAVQGA010000013.1, read as the reverse complement.
GCAGGGGTGGCTGCTGACCTGCGGGGCCACGTCATGTTAATGTGACAGGAGTTTTATGTCATACTACGTCGCGCCCCGACTGTCCCCGTCCTCGGCCGCTTGGCCCGCCGACGAAAGAGAGCCCCGCGTGCCGTCCTGGCACGCGGGGCCGCGGTCAGCCCATACCTGGTCAGTGCATACCGCTCCCGCCGGCCAGCTGCTTGACCAGCTCCCCAATGACGCCCTTCGCGTCGCCGAACAGCATCCAGGTCTTGTCCGAGAAGTACAGCTCGTTGTCGATCCCGGCGAAGCCCGGATTCTTGCTGCGCTTGATCGCGAACACGGTCCGCGCTCGGTCGGCGTCGATGATCGGCATCCCGTAGATCGGGCTGGTCTTCTCCGTCCGGGCCGCGGGATTGACCACGTCGTTGGCCCCCACGACCAGCGCCACGTCAACTTGGGGCATGTCGGGGTTGATCTCGTCCATCTCGACCAGATCGGTGTAGGGAATGTCGGCCTCGGCGAGAAGCACGTTCATGTGGCCCGGCATGCGGCCCGCCACCGGGTGGATGGCGAACTTGACCGTGATCCCGCGCTTCTTGAGCTGGTCGTACAGCTCCCGCACCTTGTGCTGCGCCTGGGCCACCGCCATCCCGTAGCCGGGGATGATGACCACCAGATTGGCCTGCTCCAGCACCTGTGCCGCGCCTTCGATCGACTCCGACTTGTAGGCCTTGCCCTCCCCCAGCGCCTTGGCCTGCTGCACCTGCCCGAACGCGCCGAACAGCACGTTGGCGAACGACCGGTTCATCGCCTTGCACATGATCACGGCGAGGATCAGGCCGCTCGACCCGTCGAGGGCACCCGCCGTAATGAGCAGCTTGTTGTCCAACACGAACCCCATCGCCACGGCGGAGAGCCCGGCGTAGGCGTTGAGGATCGCGATCACGGTCGGCATGTCGGCCCCGCCGATCGGGATGATCAGGAGCACGCCGAAGAGGAGCGCGAGGACGATGATGACCGGAAAGACGGATGCGGCCCAGGGTGCCGTCGGGTACAAGATGAGCGCGCAGCCCGCGACCGCCGCGATCACCAGGAGCAGGAGGTTGGTCACGTTCTGCAGCGGATAGGTCACCGGCCGCTGCGGGATCCACTTCACCTCCTGGAGCTTGCCGGCGGCCATGAGGCTGCCGGTGAAGGTGAGGAACCCGAGGATGATCTCGATGATGATCGCCACCATCCGGAACGCCGTCAGGTTCTCGGGCCCCTCCCCGAGCCAGAGATAGAACTTGGCCGTGCCGACCAGCCCCGCGGCCAGTCCGCCGAACGCGTGTGAGAGCGCGGTCCGCTGTGGCACCGCGGTGAGCGGCACCTGCGACAGCGGCACGCCGACGGCGATGCCGGCCACGATGGCCAGCACGATCCAGCCGTGGTGGACCACCTCGGGTTGCGCCCAGGTGGCCAGCACCGCGAGCGTCATCCCCGCGACGCCGGCGTACACGCCCCGCCGGGCGGTCGCCGGCGCGTTCATCCAGTGCAGGGCGAAGACGAACAGCGCCGTGGCGACGATGTACGCGAGTTGGACCAGGCCGTGGCTCATGCGTGGCCGCCCTCGCCCGGCTTGGTCTCGGTCTTGAACATCTTGAGCATGCGGTCGGTGATGAGGAACCCGCTCACGATGTTCGTCATCGAGGCGAACAGGGCGATCCCACCGAGCAGCCGGATGGTGGGCGGGTAGTCGGCGCCGGTCACGATGATCGACCCGACGACCGCGATGGCGGAGATCGCGTTGGTGATGGACATGAGCGGGGTGTGCAGCAGCCGGCTGACCCGCCGGATGACGCCCAGCCCGATGAACGAGGCCAGGACGAAGACGTAGAGCTGGCTCCAGAAGTCGGATGCCGTGGCGGCCACTTCGATCGGAGTCATGCGGCCTCCTTGGCCAGGGCCTCGCGAGTGCGGGCGTGCCGGACCTCGCCGGCGTGCGTGATGAGCGCGCCCTGCTGGATGTCGTCGGTCAGGTCGAGCTGGAACGCGCCGTCCTTGGTGAAGGCCTGCAGGAAGGCGGTGAGATTGCGGGAGAACAGCAGGCTCGCGTGCAGCGGCATCGAGGCGGGCAGGTTGAGCGGGGCCAGCAGGGTCACGCCGCCGACCACCACGGTCTCGCCCGGGCGCGAGAGCTCGCAGTTGCCCCCGCCATCGGCCGCGAGATCGACGACGATCGCCCCGGGCTTCATCGCCCGCACCATGTCGGCCGTGACGAGTCTCGGCGCGAACACGCCGCCGATGAGCGCGGTGGTGACCACGACGTCCGACTGGGCGACCTGCGCGGCCAGAATCCCCCGCTGGCGCGCCTGGTCCTCCTCCGACAGTTCCTTGGCGTAGCCGCCGCCCGCCGCCGCGCTCTCCTTGAGCTCGATGCCCACGTATTTGCCGCCGACGCTCTCGATCTGCTCCTTGACCTCGGGGCGGACGTCGGTGGCCGTGACGTGGGCGCCGAGCCGTTTGGCGGTGGCGATGGCCTGGAGGCCGGCCACGCCGGCGCCGATCACGAACACCTTCGCCGGCGGCACCATGCCCGCCGCCGTCATGAACATGGGGAAGTACTTGTTGAGCTTCGCCGCGGCGAGGAGCACGCCCTTGTACCCTGCGATGTTGGCCATGGACGAGAGCGTGTCCATGCTCTGCGCCCGGGTGGTCCGCGGGATCGCGTCGGTGGCGAACGCTGTCACCGGCCGATGGGCCAGCGCCCGGACAGCGTGGAGGTGCCTGAGCGGCATGAGGGACCCGAGATAGACGGCGTTGGGCCGCATCCAGGCCACTTCGTCCCGCTCACCATCCAGAATCGGCGGTCCGACCTTGAGCGCCACATCAGCGGCGCCCAGCACCGCCGCGGGATCGGGCTCGACGACGACGCCGGCTTCGAGATAGGCCGCGTCGGGGTAACCGGCGGCCGCACCCGCGCCCGACTCGATGGCGATGTCGTAGCCCGCCTGCTTCAGCTTCTTGCCGGACTCGGGTACTAGCGCGACGCGCCGCTCGCCCGGGGCGGTTTCCTTGGGAACACCGATGCGCATTGGAGCTCCGCAATCGTGGTGGGATTGTCCGGCCTAATGTGCCGCTGATTGTGGAATGGTCAAGGCAACGCTGCCCGCCCTGCCCTTGCCGGGTGTCGTGCCTGCCGATCTCCCGCGGCTGTCAGTGCAGCCGGGCCGCAGCCTCCATGAAAGCCGGGTCGGGCGCGACGCCCAGATCTCGACGCAGCAGCTCCTCGTGTCGCCGAGCCGCAATCATCGCACCGGCGCGGTCGCCGGCCGCCACCAGGACCCGAACCAGCGCGAGGGCAATGCCCGAGTCGTAGCCGTCCAGCGTCTCCGCGCGCTGCCACCACCCGACCGCCTGACGATGATCGCCCTGGTCAGCCGCGCGCCGGGCGAGCCGCTCGATGGCGGCGATCACCCGCCTCGCATACTGCGTTCGCTGCGAGTCACACCATCGCTCGAATTCGGCCGCGTCCTTCAGGAAGAATCCGTCGAGGAACGGTCCGCGGTAGAGTGCGACAGCCGCCTCCAAGTCCCCCGCCCCGCTCGCCTGCTCGAATGCGGCGACGTCGGTCCAGATGGCGGCCGGGTTGAGACGCAGGGTCTTGCGCCCCAGAAAGAGCGCGTCCGCGCCGACCTGCCGCCGCTGGGCGTACAGCAGCTGGTTGAGGACGTGCCGTGCACGCTCGGCCCCGGATTCGGGCCAGAGATAGGCGACGAGCTTGTCCCGGCTCACTCCCACATCGCCCGCGGCCGCCAGCAGAGCGAGAATCGCCAACCGCCGCCGCTGGGTCACGGCGCCGGTCAGATTCTCGCTCCCCCGAGCCAGCGACAGCCCGCCGAACGTCCGCAGCTGCAGCATGAAATCTTTTGACTCCTTGCTGACCGGCGGTTGACCGCCTCGCCTCTAGCATATACGTCGTCCACGTTGCCCCGGGCAAGCCACCACGGGAGGATGCATGCCGAGACGCTCACCGAAGCAGCTCTGGAGCCTGACGCCGTCCATCCTGGCCGCCGCCTGTGCCGCTGCCTACGCGGTCGGGCCGACCGCGGAGGGAAGCTCGGCCGTGGCCGCCGCTACGCCGAGCAGTCAGACGTTCGAGGGGGGGCCGCACGACTTCGTGAATGGCGCCGCTGTGGCGCAGGAATGCGAGGCGCTCTCATGAGGCCCGCCGATGAGGTCCTGGGCCGAGCCGTGCTCGGGTGTATCGCGGCGCTCGGGCTGACGGCCGCGACGTTCGCGTGCGACGGCCCGACCGCCCTCCCATCCAGCGCCACCATCGCACCTGTCGCGCGGTCAACCGCCAACGTGCGTTTCGGCTTGAACGAGCTCGGCTCGCCGTTCCCGCCGCAGGACGGCCACGACCACTCGAGCACCGCGGCCGACATGCTGGTGCCTCAGACCGTCGTGATCGCCCGGGGCGGCAGCGTGACGTACCAGATCGACGAGGTGCACCAGGCGGCGGTGTACCGGCCCGGCGTCGGCCCCGAGGATATTCGGGTGGACGGGGCGACGCTCGAAGACGCTGACCTCGGCTTCGGGATCGTTCTCCCCGGCTTTCGCATCAACGATCCGAACGGCCGTCTGGCGCTGGCGCCGCCCCAGGCACTGGCGGAGCACACGTGGACCACGCCTCCCGGGACGTTCGACGCCCCGGGGCGCTACCTCGTGATCTGCACGTCCGCCCCTCACTTCGTGCTCAATCGCATGTACGGCTGGATCATCGTGCGTTAGCTGGCCGCCGCATGGCCGCCCCGCAGGTCAGGCTGAGTCCGGCACGGGAGTCATCCTGAGCGGATCGAGGGAGCCATGATCGGCCGAGTGCCCCATCGCTGCCCTCAGGGTGACTCCCACCTCCCCTGGCAGACATAGGCTAGCGGTCCGCGCGTGGCGCTCGCATCTTGGGGTCGTACCCCCTCCAGGGACGGCCACGCCTGTCGGATCCTCTGGCCGGCATCACCGCGGCGCTCGGGCGCCGGTACGCGGTCGAGCGCGAGCTTGGCCGCGGCGGCATGGGCACGGTGTATCTCGCTCTGGACCGGAAGCATGGCCGCCGCGTCGCCATCAAGGTGCTCCCTCGCGATGTGGCCGCGGCCGTGGGCCCTGAGCGTTTCCTTCGCGAGATCGGGATCGCCGCCCGGCTCAGCCATCCCCACATCCTCCCGCTCCACGACTCCGGCCAGGCGGTCGGTCTCCTGTACTACGTCATGCCCTACGTCGAAGGCGAGTCGCTCCGGGCGCGCCTCGATCAGGTGCCGCCGCTCCGCGTGGCCGAGGCGATCCGGATCGCGCGGGAGATCGCCGATGCCCTGGCCCATGCCCACGTCCAGGGCGTGATCCATCGGGACGTGAAGCCGGCCAACATCCTGCTGCAGGGGTACTCCTCCAACCCGGCTGACGCCACGGGTGACTGGCATGCCCTGCTCGCGGACTTCGGCGTCGCCCGGGCCGTGGGCGACGGGGCGATCACCGACTCGGGACTGCCGATCGGGACCGCCGCATACGCCAGCCCAGAGCAGGCGGCAGGGAGCCGCGCCGTAGACCCGCGCAGCGATGTGTATGCGCTCGGCTGCGTCCTCTACGAGATGGTGGCCGCGGGTCCTGGCGCCGGCGCCCGCGAGCGGCTCGAGCGACGGTTCGCCGAGCCGCTGCGGAGGCCCGGCGAGCTGCGTCAGGACGCGCCGCCGTGGCTCGCCGAGGTCGTGGCCCGTGCCACCGCACCACGACCCGAGGACCGATTCACGACCGCGGCCGAGATGCGCGGCGCGCTCGACGGGCGCTCCCTGCCGGCTCTTCAGGCGACGCCGGCCTGGGCGGGCGCCCCCGCGTATCGCACGCGCTGGATGGCCGCCGGGGCAGCGGCGCTCGTGTCCATCGTGGCCGCCCTGGCGTTCCTGCCAGGCCGATGGCACAGGTCCGACACGGGGCGAGTCGTCGTTGCCGGATTCGAGAACAAGACCGGCGACTCCACCCTTGCGCCCATCGGCGACATCGCGTCCGACTACATCGCTCGGAGTCTCGCCACCACTCAGCTGCTCCGGGACGTGTACGACGCGCGCGCGACTGCTCCAGAGGCGGGCCAGGCGGCCCGCGGTGGCATCGCGGCCGGACGCGAACTCGCGAAACGCGTCGGGGCCGGCACGGTCCTCGGCGGGAGCTACTATCGCGAGCGCGACAGTCTCCACTTCGAGATCCAGGTCGTCGATGCCGCCAGCGGGAGGCTCGTACTGGCGTTGCAGCCCGTCGTCGGCGCCCTCCATGAGGAAACCCAAGTGCTGGAGCAGCTGCGCCAGCGGGTCATGGGTGGCTTTGGCATGCTGTTTCGACCGGGCTTCGACATGCAAGGTGTCGGCATCCCGGCGACCTACGAGGCATACGAGGAGATGCTCGCGGCCAGCGACGACCTCTGGCAGTTCAAGCCGGACGAGGCCATCGACCATCTACGCCGTGCGATCGCCAGCGATTCGGGGTACACCGGAGCCAAGGTCAAGCTGGCCTATGCGCTCGCGGGCGCGGGCGGGTGCCGCGAGGTGGATTCGCTCGTCCGCAGCTTGTCGCGGGCTGGAGGCCAACTCGCTCCGGCGGACCGAGGCTGGCTGGCATACTCCCGGGCGACGTGCCAGAACGACCGCGCCGCAAAGTTCGCGGCGGCGAAGGCGATCGTCCAGGTCGCACCGCAGTCGGTCGGCGCCACCGTGCTCGCCGGCATCGACGGCATCGAGCTCTCGCGGCCGAGAGAGGCGCTCCAGGTGCTGCGGCGGTTCGACGCGGCCCATGTCCCACTCAGCCCCCAGCAGCACGAAGTGTACTGGAGCTTCGTGGGCTATGCCTATCACGATCTGGGCCAGTTCAGCAAGGAACTGGACGCCACTGGGCCGTCGACCACGTCCGCGTTGGCGGGGCTCGGCGACTCGGGCACCGTGCGGCGCCTGGTGGAAGGCAGGCTCCAGCAGCCTGCGCCCGACGGGCCCGACTTCGAAGGGGCCGAGTGCGCGGCGCTCGAGCTCCGTGCACACGGATCCGCCCCCACCGCCGCGGCTCTGTTCGAGCGCATCGCCGATGCGCGGGGGCGGGACAGCGCGGCCGCGGCCGGCGACGGGCCCTGCCTCTGGAACCTGTTCAGCGCCCAGTACTACGCCGGCCGTCTGGTAGACGCAAAGACGGCATACGCCCGAAAGGCCGCGAGCGACAGCGCCGACGTGCAGGCCCACTCCGCCCTCGCCGCGATTGCGGTCCGTGCAGGAGAGTCTACCGAAGTTGAGGCCCAGCGCCGGTGGTTGGCCGCGCACGCGGATGCCTTGGCCATGCTCGGGCTGGCCCGGGTGGCGGCGCTGCAGCGCCGGTCTCAGGAGGCGGTTGAGCTGCTCCGTCGAGCCATGAACCTGGATGTCAGCGGCATTTTATTCACATTGACCCCGATTTCGAGTCGCTGCGCGATTATCCACCATACCGCGAGCTGATGCGGCCCAAGGGATGAGTGCGCGCCCAGAGCGAACAAGCGAGCGCCTGAAGCTCCGACCTCGGATCCTCGCTCCGGCCGTACTCCTGCTTTACGTGGTGCCGGTATCCGCCGCGGCCCAAGGGGTCACCAGCTCCGCGCTCGAGGGCGTGGTCAGCGGTGCCGACTCGGCATTGGAGGCGGCGGAGGTTCTCGCCACCAACCTTTCGACGGGCGAGCGCTGGCACGTGACGACGTCACGCGGCGGTCGCTACGTGTTCGAGCACCTCTCCCCTGGGGGGCCATACCGGGTGGAGGTACGAGCGATCGGCTTCGTCCCGACGAGTCGCACGGACGCGCTGCTGGCCCTGAACACGCGGACACGCCTCGATGTCGCGCTCGGCGAGCGGGTGCAGCTGCTCGAGCCGCTCGTGACGCGCGCCGGGGCCGACCCCAACGTCGGTGCAGAGCGCATGGGGCCCGAGCAGGTCCTGTCCGATTCCACGCTCCGGCGGCTTCCGGTCAGGAATCGCGATTTCACCGCTACCCTCGGCCTGGCACCGGGCGCAACGGTCAAGGACGGCAAGGTGTCCATTGCCGGCCAGGACCCGAGACTCACCACCCTCGAGATCGACGGCGCCGCCGCGGGCGACCTCCTTGGCGGCGCCTCCGCCCCGGACCTCGCGCTGGCGGCGCGTCCCCTCGCCCTGGAAGCACTCCAGCGGCTCGAGGTGCGAAGCGCGCCCTATGATGTGCGTTACGGCAGCTCCTCCGCGGGAACGGTCGAAGCGGTCACCCGGTCCGGCACCAATCGCTTCGAAGGCTCGGCCTGGGGCTACTACACCTCGCGCCACCTGCAGCGTTCGGATGGACCCGATCTCGGCGCCGACAACGCCACTGCCGGCGAAGGCGGTGTGACCCTCGGGGGGCCGATCGTCCGTGACCGAGCGGCGTACTTCCTCGAGGCGGGGCTGCAGCACTACGTGCTGCCGACCGACGTGCCGGTGATCCGGAGCGACACCACCGGGGCTCGGATTCCGTCGGACTCGGCTTCACCCAGGCGAGCGCGCGGCGGCTGCGTCAGATCCTGCTCGACCACTATGCCTTCGACGCGGGCACCGCCGAGCGATTCCCGCTCAACCTGCCGGCGGCCAACCTGTTCGCCAAGGTGACCTGGCAGCCGCGCGTGAACAGCCGGCTCGAGCTCTCGCACGCCTACGACGGCAGTACGGTGGACTTCCTCGCCGATGGCTGTCGGGTCGCGTATACGATCTACTGCCTCACGGCCTCGAAGTTCGCGTTGCCGCTGCGCACCCACGCGACCCGCCTCGCCTGGGCGGCGGCGCTCGGCTCCGGCGCCGCGAACGAGCTCGTCCTCGCCCGCCGGCGCTACACCAAGCGCTGCCTGGCCGCTCGGTTCCCGACGGTGTACGTGGACGCCGATGCGGGGGTGTTCCAGGCGGGGGCGAACGAGGTCTGCGGGGGCGACCGGGACGTGCAGCACATCCTCGAGCTGACGGACGACGTCACCTTCGGGGTTGGCCCTCATCGCCTCACGCTCGGCACGCACGCCGAGCGGGTGCGCGTATCGCTCGGCGAGGCCTCCGTCGTCCCGCTGAATGCGACGTGGCAGTTCGAGAGCCTCGACTCCCTGGCGGCCGCGCGTCCAAGTCGATACGACGCGTTCGCGTCCAATCCGGCCCGTGCCGGGACCACCGACGTCGTGGGGCTCGCGTCCGAGCAGGTCGCGTTTTACGCGCAGGATCAGGTTGCGTGGGGACGGTGGCGAGCGATCGCGGGGTTGCGGGTGGACGCGACGTTCGGCCTCGAGGCGCCCACCTTCAACCCGACCCTCGTGGACTCGCTGGAGCTCGACAACCGGCGCACGCCCGGCACCCACGTCCTGTGGGCGCCCCGGTTCGGCCTGAGCTACGATGCGCGGGGAGACGGCCGGCTCTTTCTGCGCGGCGGCGTCGGGTGGTTCGGCGGGCGCCCCCCGTTCGGCTGGTTTGCCCAGGTGTATGGGCACACGGGGCTCGACCAGGTCCACATCCTGTGCGAGGGTGCCGCGGTGCCCCCGTTCACGCCCGACCGCGCGCGCCAGCCGACGGCGTGCGTCGGGGCCGCGAGCGAGCCGATTCCCGGGCCGGTCGTCCTCTTCGACCCGACGTTCCGCTCCCCGCACACATTCAAGGCATCAGTGGGTAGCGACGTCCGCCTGCCGGGCGGCGTGGTGCTGACGACCGACCTGACCTACACGCGGGGCACCGATCAGCTGAGCCTGGAGAACCGTAATCTGCTCCCGGCGATCGGGACGGCCCAGGCCGAAGCCGGCCGGCCGATGTTCGGCACGATCGACTCCACTGGAGACATCCTCACGCGCCGGCGCTCGGCGGCGTTCGAGCGGGTCATCGCGCTCGGGAGCGAGAATCGCACCCGGTCGCTCGCACTCACCATCCAGGCGCAGAAGCAGCTTCGCGCTGGTGCGACGCTCAGCGCCTCCTATACCTACACCGACGCACGCGATTTCCTGAGCGCCACGCAGGACGGACTCGATGCCGTGCTGGACTCCACCACGGTCGAGTCGCCGCTCGAGCGCTCGCTTCGGCCGTCCGCGTGGAGTGTGCCGCACCGGGTGACATTGCTGGTCGCCGTCGACCTGCCGCTGCACTTGTCCGCCACGCTCTTCTACTCAGGACTGTCGGGCTCGCCATATACGCATACGGTCGGCGGGGACGCGAACGCGGACGGCTACGTCAACGACCCGATCTACGTGCCGGCGGACGCCCGGGCCGGCGGCGACGTAACCCTGGTGATGGATGACGGCCTGGCCGGCACCGTGCCGGCAACCGACAGCGTGTACCAGGCCCTGGCCGAGTACCTGCGCTCGCAGGCGTGCCTGAGGCACCAGCGCGGCCGGCTGATGGCACGCAACAGTTGCCGGAACCCGTGGCGGTCGGAAACAACGGCTCGGCTCTCCCGCACCTTTCCCATGGGGCAGCAGTCGCGATCCCTCACGCTTACGCTCGACATCTTCAACCTCCTGAACCTGTTCAGTTCCCGTTGGGGCCGCGTGCGAGGCCTGGACGACCCCCAGTTGCTGACGCTCGCGGGCTACGACGCGGCGCGGGGCCGCGGCATCTACCGGTTCCAATCGCGAAATCGGCTCCAGCCCGACGTGCAGGCCTCCCGCTGGCGGATGCAGCTGGGGGCCGGCGTCGTCTTTTGAACCGCTCCTCCTTCCCGTCCGGCAGTTGACTCCCAGTTGACCGCAAGCTGACCGTCCCCGCCTAATGTCCGGCCGTACCCAAACCACCTCACCCTTCGCGCGAGCCGCAGCTCGGGAGAGATCTCAATGCCCAGGAGCACTTGGCGGGCGCTCGTCGCGCCGCTGTCCGCCTGTGGCGGATCACTTCTGCTCGCAGCCTCGCTCGCGCTCTCCGCCTGCGAAGAGGGACCGGTCGAGTCCACCACCGCCGGCGCCACGCTCGAGGTCTCCACGGTCACCACCGGCAGTCCCACCGACCCCGACGGCTACACCCTGACGGTCGACGGTGGCGTCGGTACGCCCGTTGGCCCGAACGCGACCCTGTCGGTGCCGAAGCTGCCGGAGGGCGAGCACACTGTCGAGCTCAGCGGCATCGCCCCGAACTGCGTGCTGATCGGGCGCAACCCCCGCACGGTCGCCCTGGCCGGCGAGGCCACGGTCCGGACCGCGTTCGAGGTGGGATGCGGCACCGCGACCGGCAGCATCGAGGTCACCACCGCAACGACCGGCGAGAGCCCGGACCCGGATGGCTACCTGGCCACGCTCGACGGGTCGCCTGGCCGGCCGATCGCGAGCGACGGAACGGTCAGCTTCGCCGGTGTGACGGCGGGCAGCCACCGGGTGATCCTGACGGAGATAGCCCCCAACTGCCTGGTCGCCGGTGAGAATCCCGCGCCGGTGACAGTCGGGAGCGACGCCGCGCAGGTCGCCTTCGAGATCGCGTGCGCACCGCCGACCGGATCGATCCTCATCTCGACCACGACCGCCGGCCTAGGTCCGGACCTCGACGGCTATGCCGCCACTCTGGACGGCGGCGCCGAGCAGGCGATCCGCTCCAACGGGACCCTCACGCTGGCTGCGCTTCCGTTGGGCGACCACAGCGTGCGGCTCTCCGGTGTGGCGGCGAACTGCGCGGTCAATGGAGACAACCCCCGAGTGGTGACGGTGACCAACGGGGGTGAGGCTCCGGCCGCGTTCCAGGTGAGCTGCTTTCCGACCGGGACCGGGACCGTCCTGTTCGCGAGCGATCGGACGGGGACGTCCCACCTCTTCACCGTTCGGGATAACGGCGCGAACGTGGTCGACCTGACGCCGTCCACGGAGGCGTTCGACGGCGACTGGTCCCCGGACGGGTCGCGGATCGTCCTGGCTATGAACCGCCACGACGAGGCTCGGATCGCGACCATGAATGCCGACGGCTCCCACCTCGTCGAGTTGGCCGTCGCCGGCGTAGCCCCCAAGTGGTCACCGGACGGCTCCAGGGTGGTCTTCGAGTCGAACGGCACGATCGAGGTGATGAACGCGGACGGAAGCAACCTGGTATCGCTCGCCGCCGGGCGTAGGCCAGACTGGTCGCCCGACGGGAGACTGATCGCCTTCAGCCAACTGGCTCCGCGCCCGTGCATCTTCTTCGTGATCTGTCACGAGGATCTCTACGTGATGAGCCCCACCGGCGATCAGCTCCGCAAGCTGGTCACCGATGGCGGGTGCCCCGCCTGGGCACCGGATGGGACCAGGCTCGCCTACCGCTCCATGTTCGTGGGCCTGTTCGTGGCGAACGCGGATGGCAGCGACAGGCAACAGCTCGCAGGAGCCGGGGCGGGATGCCCGGTGGTGTGGTCCCCGGACGGCTCAGGGATCGCCTTCGCGATCGGCACCTCCAACGGCAGCAGCCAGCTCATGGTCATCCCGTCCAGTGGCGGGGACGGCGTTGTGCTGGCGGGCGGCCCGGGGTCGGAATACCCCGAGTCGTGGAAGTAGGCCGCCAATGTGCTTCGTCGGTTAACGTTGGTGTCATCCTGAGGGAGCCCTTCGGCAGGGCTCAGGGCAGGCTCCGCGACCGAAGGATCTGCTCTGCCGCGCTCGGGCCGTTCCAGGGCAAGATCCCTCGCTGCGCTCGGGATGACAGATGGCCGTGAACCGATATACGCGGAGCACATTACTGCTTGATCCCCGGCAGCTTGATGTCCGGCGCGAGCCCGCCCGTCATCCGCTTGAGCTGCGCCTGCAGATCGGTCTCCACCTGGTCGAGACGCTGCTGCTGGTCCGCCACCCGCCGGGTGGCGTCCGCCTGCACCGCCGCGACCCGCTGCTTCACGGGCTCGACCCTGGCCGTGACCAGGCTGTCCACCTTGGCCCGGGCCATGGCCTCCGCCTTGGCCACTTCCTCGCCCACCACGGCCTTGAGCCGCTGGGCGATCGCATCGTCGAGATTGCTCTTCACCGACAGCGTGGGCGACTTGACCGGCCCGCGAACCTCGGCGCTCACGTCGAGCTGCTTGAGGCCGGACACCACCCGCCACACCACCTGCTCCAGATCGCTCCGCCGCCCCGCGGCGCTGTCCAGGGCCCACGCCACCTCGCTGGAGCCGATGGACCAGTGCCCGCGCAGTTGGTCGCCGCGGAGCGCGAAGGTGAGCGCGGCGGACCCGGTCCCCGGCGCGAGCCGGAACGGCAGCCCGGGAATGTCGAACGAGGGCAGCCGCACGCCGCGGAGCCTGGCGGACACCGAATCGCGGACGTTGTCGGTGCGGTGATCCACCACCGCAGCGACGTCGATCCCCGCGATCGCCGACCCGGCCGCGCTGCGCCTGGCGGCCACGATCATCGGCTTGCCGTAGAGCGCCGGCTCGGAGGTGAGGCCCTGCACGGTGGCGGCGTAGGCGCCCTTGAGCAGGCCTTCGGCGATGCTGAAGTCCACCTGACCGAGTTGCACCAGGAACGCCGGCCAGGCGTGCTCCTTGGGGAACCGGACCGTCGTCCCCGCGGCGCGCAGGCGCTTGGGCCCGGGATCCTGGCGCGGCAGGAGGCCCGGGGGCATGTAGTGCCGCGCCAGCTCGGCCCAGTAGAGCGCCTGCTGAAACCGGTCCACGCTGACCTTGCCGAAGAAGGCGTTCCCGATGTCCGGTGCCGCGAGGCTGGGCAGCTTGAGCAACGACTTGGCGAACGCGTAGTCCCGTTTCCGGGCCTCGTCCAGCCCCTGCGCTCCGGTCCCGAGCAGCGTGACGCCCCGGCTGACGTTCTGCTGAAGCGCGCTCACCTGCCGCTTGGCGGCGTCGAGCTGCTTGAGCGTGGCCTGAACCGACTGGATCGCCTGGCGGGTGCCGTCGAGGCCCAGCGTCCGCGGATCGGTGGCCGCCAGCCGGTCGGCGAGCGCGCGCGCCGAATCCACGGTGCCCTTCACGTCGAGCGTCTGGAACCCCTGCTCCAACGCCTGCCGGGTCGAGTCCGCGCGCGCGAGAAGCTCCTGCGCCGCTCTGACGGTGCCGAGCTGGGCGGGGTTGAGCACGAGCTGCTTGAGGGTGTCGATCGGAGTGAGCTGCAGCAGCGGGACGTCGAACTGCTTGCTCCACTGCCGTACGGAGCGCAGCGCCTGGGGCGCGAAGCCGTTGCCGCTCACGGGACGCGCCGGCGACTTCCGGATGGTGCCGAAGCGCATGCCCTGCAGGGCGAGCCGCTCGACCACCAGCTTCTTCTCCGTCAGCGCCTCGGGATTGAGCTTGAGCACGATCCGGTCCGCCTCGACCAGGTTCCGGCTCGGCTCGAACGGGTTGGCGATCTGGAGCGCGCCCAGGTCGACCGATGCCGTCTTCGGAATGAGGTCCAGCCGGCCCACGTCCACCTGCGTGCCGAGCAGCTCGGTGCTCACCTCCTCGGTGGTCTGCCGCGCCACCGGCTCGGCGAACAGCACCACGAGCACCGCGATGGCGACGAACAGCAGGACCAGGGGGCCGACCGCCTTCCAGCGGAAAATCTTCATGCGGACGCTCAGCTCGGCCGGAAGAGCTTGTACCAGTTGTACACCTGCGACGCCGTGACGGCCTTGTAGAATTTCGACTGCCGGACCCGCTCGCCGATCGTCGCCCGGTAGCGGACGATGCCCCAGCGCGCCGCGAAGTAGATCGGTACCGTCAGCACCAGCCAGGCGACGAGGCTGCCGAGCACGACGGTGTTGTTGAAGTTGGTGTACGGCACGAGCGGAGTGTTGTACCACGAGGTCCAGAGCGGCCGGAGCGAGGGCGCCTGCAGCAGGCTCGCGCCGATCCGGTCGAACAGCGGATCGAGCACGAAGCCGACCGGCACGAACAGCGCCCACCCCAGCATCCCGCCGCCGAACGACACGTTCAGCAGCACGATCACGCTGAAGACGATCAGGTTGTGCACGTTCACCAGCGGCGTCAAACCCAGCGCTGAGCCGAGCGCGATGCCGAGGGCCACCTGTCCCGGCGTCCCGTCGGAGTGCAGCGTCTTGATGATCGACTGTATCAGCTTTAGGAGGGCGAACATAGGCGCAAAGTAATGGACTTTCGGACTACCGCGAGATATCCTCCACGACCTATGCCACGGGCCCGCCGAGCACCTCACGTGCACAAGTTCGGCGGTGCGTCGCTGGCCGATTCCGCCGCCGTCCGCCACGCCGTCGACATCATCCGCCGCCACCGCCAGGAGCCCACCGTCGTGGTCGTCTCCGCGATGGCGGGGACGACCGACGCGCTTCTTGGCGTGGCCCAGCAGGCCGGAGCCGGCGAGTCGCGCACCGTGGGCTCGCTCATCGCCCGGCTGCGCTCCCGCCACGCCGAAGTGGCGCGCGCGCTGCTGCCGGCGGGCCGGGATCGCGCCGAGCTGCTGGCCTACATCGGCGACGTCTTCGAGGAGCTCGAGTCGCTGGCGCAGGGCCTGCGACTCCTGCGCGAGCTGACCCCGCGCACGACCGACTACCTGGCCTCGCGCGGCGAGCGGCTGAGCGCGCGCCTGGTCACGGCGGCGCTCGAGGCCACCGGCACCAGGGCAACGTACGTGGACGCCCTCGACCTCGTCCACACCGACGGGGCCTTCGGGCAGGCCGCACCGGATTTCGCGCGGACCGACCGCAGCATCCAGCGGACGCTGCTGCCGCTCCTCGCCCGGGGGATCATTCCGGTCGTCCCCGGCTTCATCGGCGCGACACCCGAAGGCGAGGTAGCCACGCTCGGCCGCGGCGGCTCCGACCTCACCGCCACGCTGCTGGCGCGCGGGCTCGGCGCCGCGCGGGTGTCGCTCTGGAAGGATGTCCCGGGCCTGCTCACCGCCGATCCTCGGGTCGTGCCCGACGCGCGGGTCATCCCTCAGCTCCACGCCCGGGAGGCGGCCGAGCTCGCGTACTACGGCGCCAAGGTGCTGCATCCGCGGGCGCTGATCCCGGTGGCCGGCCGCCGGATTCCGGTCTACGTCCGCCCGTTCGCCGACCCCGACTCGGCGGGCACCGAGGTCTCGGAGCGGGTGGCGCCGGCGCGGTTTCCGGTGAAGGCGCTGACCGCGGCCCTGGGCCAGGCGCTCGTCACCGTCACCGGCAACGGGATGCTCGGCGTGCCGGGCATCGCCGCCCGCACCTTTCACGCGCTCCACGTCCGCCGGATCTCGGTGTCGCTCATCTCGCAGGCATCGTCGGAGCATTCGATCTGCTTCAGCGTCCCCGAGACGCTGGCCAGCGATGCGCGCGCGAGCCTCGAGCGCGAATTCGCGGGGGAGATCCGGCGCGGTGAGATCGACGGCGTCGAGCTGAGCCTGGGCATGGCGACGGTGGCCGTGGTGGGGTTGGGAATGCACGGCACCCCCGGCGTCGCGGCCGGTGTGTTCTCCGCGCTCGCGGCGGCCAAGATCAACGTCGTGGCCATCGCGCAGGGCAGCTCCGAGCTCAACATCTCCGTGGTCGTCGAGGCGCGGCAGGCCGGCGAGGCGCAGCGGCGGATCCACGGCGCGTTCCAGCTCTCGCGCATCGCCGGCGGCGGCGTGATCCAGCCCGAGCGCATGGAGGTGGTCCTGCTCGGGTTCGGCCAGATCGGACGGACGCTCGCCGCGCTGGTGGGCAAGATCCGCCGACCCGCGCTCGACCTCAAGGTGGCGGGCGTCATCGACCGCTCGGGCTTCGTGTTCGACCCCGAGGGGCTGGGGCCGCGGCGGCTCGCCTCGCTCGCCGCGGAGAAGCGGAAGGGCAAGCGCCTGGCCGACCTCGCCGGCGGTCAGGCCGCGACCGCCGAGGAGGCCATCCGCCACATCGCGAGCTACGCGCTGACCCGGCCCGTGCTGGTGGACCTGACGGCGGACGACACCGCACCGGTGCTGGAGCAGGCGCTGACCCACGGCATGGACCTGGTGCTCGCCAACAAGCGTCCGCTGGCGGGCCGCCGCACGGTGAGCGAAGCGCTCTGGCAGACGGCGCGCGCGCGGGGACGCCGGGTCCAGCACGAGGCCACCGTCGGGGCCGGGCTCCCGATCATCGACACCTACCACAAGCTGATCGAGAGCGGCGATCGGGTGGAGCGGATCGAAGGCCTGCTCTCCGGCACGCTGGGCTACGTCCTGAGCGAGGTGTCGTCGGGCGTGCCGTTCTCGCGGGCGGTGCGGGCCGCGATGAGCCGGGGCTATACCGAGCCCGATCCGCGCGAGGATCTGTCCGGCATGGACGTGGGGCGGAAGGCGCTGATCCTGGCCCGGCTGCTCGGCTATCCGGGAGAGCTCTCGCGCACCGCCGTCGAGTCGCTGGTGCCGAAGTGGGCGCGCGCGCTCCCGCTCGCCGACTTCCTGGACCGTCTCGACGAGCTCGACGCGGCCTGGCGCCGGCGAGGCGACGCGGCCACGGCCGAAGGCACCGTGCTCCGCTACGTCGCGACCGTGACGCCGTCGAAGATCGCGGTCGGCCTCCGCGCCGTCCCGACCACGAGCCCGCTCGCCGCGATCAAGGGCTCCGACAACCAGCTCGTCTTCACCACCGCGCGATACAAGGCGAACCCGCTGGTGATCACGGGGCCCGGCGCCGGCGCCGAGGTGACGGCCGCCGGCGTGCTCAACGACATCCTCCGGCTGGCCGGCGCATGAGGGCCCCCGGTCCCGTCACCGCCTTCGCGCCGGGTGGCGTGGGCAACGTGGGCCCGGGGCTCGACATCCTCGGGCTCGCCGTGGACGGAGCCGGCGACACGGTTCGCGCCGAGTGGACCCGCGACGCGGGCATCCGGATCCTGGATCCGGGACATCCGAGCCTCCCGCGCGATCCCGCCCGGCACACGTCGGCGCTGGCGGCGCGCGCGGTCCTCGCCGCCGCCGGCGAACGGCTCACGGGCGAGCGCGGCATCGCGCTCTGGGTGCGGAAGGGACTGCCGCTCTCGGGCGGCCAGGGCGGGAGCGCGGCGTCGGCCGTGGCCGGTGCCGTGGCGGCGAACGCGCTGCTGGGAGCACCGCTCGACCGCGCCGAGCTCCTTGCCGCCTGCCTGGTGGCCGAGGAGACCGTCGCGGGCCGCCACCTCGACAACATCGCCCCCTCCCTGCTCGGCGGCATCGTGCTCATCCGCTGCATGGACACGCCGGACATCGTGCAGCTCCCGGTGCCGGGCGAGCTCATGGTCGTGCTGGTGCGGCCCGAGCAGCAGCTCCGGACGGCCGAGGCGCGGGCCGTGCTGCCGCGGGAGGTTCCGCGCGACGTCGCGCTGTACCAGGCGGCCCAGGTCGGAGCGTTCGTGGCGGCCCTCGCGCTCGGCGACTACGCGCTGCTCGGGCGGGCCATCGACGACCGCATCGCCGAGCCGGCCCGCGCGGGACTGCTGCCCGGGTTCGCCGAGGCGAAGGCGGCGGCGCTCGCGGCGGGCGCGCTCGGGAGCTCGATCTCGGGCGGCGGCCCCACGGCGTTCGCGCTGACTCGGGGTCGCGCGGCGGGTGATCGGGTGGCGGCGGCGATGATCGCCGCCTACGCGGCCGCCGGCCTCCGGAGCGATGCGCGGGTCGCGGCGGTGGACCGGGTCGGGGCCCGGCTACTCGAACCGACGGAAGGGGGCGCATGAAATTCAAGACGGAGCGGCCGGAGAGCTGGCAGGTCTGTCTCGCGTGCGGCCGGGAGATGACCGAGCTCGACCCCCATCCGCGTTGCGTCACCTGCGGCGGGCTGCTGGAGGTGCAGCACCGGCCGCCGCGGCTCACCCGGTCGGAGCTGATCGAGCGGTTCACCGAGCGGCGCGGCCAGCGCCCCGGCGCGCTCGCCTCGGGAGTCTGGCGCTTCCGCGAGGTGGTCCTGCCGTCGGCCACCGACGTGATCTCGCATCCCGAGGGGAACACCCCGCTGCTCCACCGCGAGGCCCTCGACCGCTGGACCGGCGCCGAGCACCTGCTGCTCAAGCACGAGGGGGACAACCCCACGGGCTCGTTCAAGGACCGGGGGATGACGGTGGGCGTGACCCAGGCCGTCCGCATCGGCGCGACCGCGGTGGCGTGCGCGTCGACCGGCAACACCTCCGCGTCGCTCGCGGCCTATGCCGCGCAGGCGGGGCTGCCGGCGCTGGTCCTGGTGCCCGCGGGCCAGGTGGCCATGGGCAAGCTCGCACAAACGCTCGCCTATGGGGCCAAGACCCTGCTCGTCCGGGGGGATTTCGACGCCTGCCTCAAGCTCGTGGAGGAGGCGAGCCAGCGCCTGGGCGTCTACCTGCTCAACTCGATCAATCCGTTCAGGCTCGAGGGCCAGAAGACCATCGTGCTGGAGATGCTGCAGCAGCTCGACTGGGAGCCGCCGGACTGGATCGTGCTGCCGGCCGGGAACCTCGGCAACACGGCCGCGTTCGGGAAGGCGCTGCTCGAGGCGCACCGCTGGGGCCTCATCTCGCGGATCCCGCGCCTCGCGGCGGTGCAGGCCGTCGGCGCGGCGCCGTTCGCCCGGAGCTTCGCCGAAGATTTCGAGCAGCGCTACGCCGTACAGGCCGAGACGGTCGCCACGGCCATCCGGATCGGCAACCCGGCGTCATTCGAGCGCGCGGTGCATGCCATCCGGGAAACGGACGGCGTGGTGCTGGCCGTGACTGACGAAGTCATCCTCGAGGCCAAGGCCGCGGTGGACGGGTGCGGGGTGGGCTGCGAGCCCGCGAGCGCCGCGAGCGTCGCCGGCGTGCGCGAGCTGGTGCGCCGCGGACTGATGGCGCCCGATCAGCACGCCGTCGCCGTGCTGACGGGCCACATCCTCAAGGACCCGGGCATCCTGCTCACGTACCACCGCGACACCGAGCCGCCGCCGGCGGGCGCGAACCGGCCGATCGAGATCGACGCGACGCTGGGGGAGATCGAGCGGGTGCTGGCGTCGAGCTAGTGAGCGTCACCTGTGGCGATTGACGGGGATTGCCAAACGTCATCCCGAGCGAACGCGAGGGATCTTGCCCGGAACGGCCCGAGCGTGGCGGAGCAGATCCTTCGGTCGCGGAGCCTGCCCTGAGCCCTGCCGAAGGGCTCCCTCAGGATGACACCAGCCTTAACCGCCCCTCGCGAAGCACCGTAGGCGCCCACACGCCCATCAGCGTCGCACGATCCGCCAGATCTTCCGCGCGTCGTCCGACGAGACGAACAGCGCCCCGTCCTTCCCCACGGCGAGCCCCACCGCCCGGAACTGTCCCGACTTCATGCTGGCGAAGGTCTCGTACTTCCCGGTCGGCTTCCCGTCAGCGAACGGGGCAAACACGACCCGGTAGCCAGCCTGCGGCAGGGGGGCGCGGTTCCAGCTCCCGTGAAAGCTGACGAAGAGCCCACCTGTGTACGCGGCCCCGAGCTCGCCCCCAGGATGGAATGCCAGCGCCATCGGCGCCCAGTGCCCGGGGAACGCGATCGCCGGGTTCTTGGCGCCCGCGCACCGGCCCACCTTGCGCCCGTCGCCGCCGTATTCGGGGGCCAGGACCTTCTTGTGCACGTCATTGCTGAAGTAGCAGTACGGCCAGCCGATGTCGTCGCCTTCCGCGAGCGCGACCAGCTCCTCGGCCGGATTGTTGGCGTTGGCCTCGGCGCTGAATCCCCAGTTGTCGCCGAGCTGGTCGCGCCCGTGCACCGCCGCCCACACGGTGCCGGTGCCCGGCTGCACCGTCAGAGCCTCCGCGTTCCGGAGGCCCGTGGCCCAGCGCCGGCCGTCGGCGAACGTCTGGTTCGCGTGGCTGGCGGAGAAGCGCCAGAGGCCCGCGCGCCGTTCGAGCTCGGTGCAGGGATCCCGGCCCGGCGACTCGTGCGCGCGATTCGACCGCTGGCAGCTGTTGGTGGCGGAGCCGATCTTGACGAGCATCACGTCGCCACCGGGAAAAGCGATCGTCTTCTCGCTATGGTCGCCGCCATCGGGCAGCGCGCCGACGACCGTCTCCGGGTCGCCCTGAGGCTCGAGGCGCCCACCGGTCAGTGGCCAGCGGACCACGCGATCCTTGAGGGTGAGGTAGAGATGGCCGTCGTGCACGGCGATATCGTTGCCGCCGCGGGGCCCGAACGTGACGCGCTCGTCCGGCACACCGTCCCCGTCGCGATCGCGGAACCCCGCGACTCCGCCGCGAACGAATCCGCCGCTCGTGGCCGCGTACAAGTCACCGTTGGGCGCCACGGCCAGATGACGCACCGGCCCCACGTCGTCGGCGATCACCGCCGCGCAGAAGCCCTCGGGCAAAGTGAGGCCGCCGTTGTCCGGCGCGCAGCGTGGGGCGGCATCGGGGCGGCAGAGCGCGAGCGCCGCGAGCGGCGCGAAGGCCATGGCGGCCGGACGGCGAAATCGGGCGGACAGCGGCATGATCGGGCACCGAGAGCTGGGGGAAACGGAGGAGCCGGCGGCCCCACGAACGGCTCTCGCAAGATAGCGCGCGGCCGCGCCGCGAGCGCTCATCTCCGAGGGAGAATGGGGGTTTTCCGAGGGAAAATCGGTCCTCGAACGGGGTTTCCGAGGGGAAAATGGGCGAAAATCGGTGTTTTCCGAGGGAAAACAGCCGTTTCCCTATTGTAAATCTGCGGCGGTTGTGTACTGTTTGTCACGGTAGTTCCGAGGGTGAGACACGCCGGCTTCTCACATTTTACGGGGAGAAACGCGATGGCCGCCAAGAAGAAGACCGCCAAGAAGAGCGCCAAGAAGGCCGCCCGCAGGCCCGCCAAGAAGGCCACCAGGAAAGCCGCCAAGAAGTCGGGCAAGAAGCGCACGCCGAGCGCGGCGTTCATGAAGCCGGTGACCCCGGACAACGCGTTGTCCGCCGTGGTCGGGAGCAGCCCGCTGCCGCGCACCGAGCTCACCAAGAAGCTCTGGGCGTACATTAAGCGGAACGGCCTGCAGGATACCAAGAACAGGCGGAACATCAACGCGGACGACAAGCTGCGCCCGGTCTTCAACGGCAGGTCCCAGGTCTCGATGTTCGACATGACCAAGCTGGTGAGCAAGCACGTGAGCTAGTCGTCCGGCTGTGCCGGAGCAGAATGGAGGGCGTCCCCGCTGGGACGCCCTTTCTGTTATGTTTCCCGCCCTATGGCCGGCGAATATATTTTCACGATGCGCGACCTCCGCAAGGTCGTGCCCCCGTCTCGCGAGATCCTCAAGGGGATCTACCTCTCGTTCTTTCCCGGCGCCAAGATCGGCGTCCTCGGTGCCAACGGCGCGGGGAAATCCTCGCTCCTCCGGATCATGGCCGGCGTCGACACGGATTTCCTCGGCGAGGCGCGGCCGCTTCCCGGCACGCGCGTCGGCTATCTGCCCCAGGAGCCCCGGCTCGACCCGTCGAAGGACGTCCGCGGCAACGTGATGGACGGCGTCCGGGAGCAGCAGTCGCTGCTCGACCAGTTCCACGAGATCAGCGCGCGCTTCGCCGAGCCGATGGACGACGCCGAGATGACCCGCCTGCTGGAGAAGCAGGGCAACCTGCAGGAGCGGATCGACGCCCTCGGCCTGTGGGAGCTCGACCACAAGATCGACATGGCGATGGACGCGCTGCGCCTGCCGCCGTCCGACGCCGACGTGTCGAAGATCTCGGGCGGCGAGCGCCGCCGCGTCGCGCTCTGCCGCCTGCTGCTCGAGCAGCCCGACATGCTGCTGCTCGACGAGCCCACCAACCATCTCGACGCCGAGAGCGTGTGGTGGCTGGAGCGCTACCTGGCCGAGTTCCGGGGCACCGTAGTCGCCGTGACCCACGACCGCTACTTCCTCGACAATGTCGCGGGGTGGATCCTCGAGCTGTACCAGGGCGCCGGGATTCCGTGGGAGGGCAACTATTCGTCGTGGCTGGAACAGAAGGAGCGGCGGCTGAGCCAGGAGGAGAAGCAGGCCTCGGCGCGGCAGAAGACGCTGCAGCGCGAGCTCGAGTGGGTGCGCCTGTCCCCGCGCGCGCGGCAGGCCAAGAGCAAGGCCCGACTCACGCGCTACGAGGAGCTGCGCGAGGAGGCTGAGCGGCAGACCGAGGGCACCACCGAGATCCTGATCCCGGTGCCCGAGCGTCTGGGCGAGGAGGTCGTGATCGCGCGCGAGCTCGCCAAGGGCTTCGGCGACCGCCTCCTGTTCGAGAACCTCAGCTTCTCGCTGCCGAGGGGCGGGATCGTGGGCGTCATCGGGCCGAACGGGGCCGGCAAGACCACGCTGTTCCGGATGATCACCGGACTGGAGCCGCCCGACGCGGGCACGCTCACGGTCGGCGCCACGGTGCAGGTGGCCTACGTGGACCAGAGCCGCGACGCGCTCGACCCCGACCGGACGGTCTATCAGGAAATCAGCGGCGGGCAGGACCAGCTCCAGTTCGGCCGCCGCACGGTCAACGCGCGGGCGTACTGCGCGGGCTTCAACTTCCGCGGCGCCGACCAGCAGAAGAAGGTCGGCCTCCTGTCCGGCGGCGAGCGCAACCGGCTTCATCTGGCCAAGCTGCTCAAGAGCGGAGGCAACCTCCTGCTGCTGGACGAGCCGACCAACGATCTCGACGTCGACACCCTCCGCGCACTGGAGGAGGCGCTGCTCGGCTTCGCCGGGTGCGCCGTGGTGATCAGCCACGACCGCTGGTTTCTCGACCGGATCGCCACCCACATCCTGGCGTTCGAGGGCAACAGCGAGGCGGTGTGGTACGAGGGCAACTACGCCGACTACTCCGCCGACCTCAAGCGCCGGAAGGGCGTCGACGCCAACCAGCCGCACCGGATCCGGTACAAGAAGCTGGTGCACTAGACGGGCGCGCTCCGGGCCGGGGCACGCGGTCATCCTGCGCGAGCGAACGGCCTCGGTATGCCCCCTTCCCCGCTTTTGAATCCGCAACAATTTCGTCACGCACCGCCCCGCTGCCCCGCTCACCCCCGGCCCGCTATACTTGGGCGATGACGAGCCCGCACAGCCGGATTCCGTACCTTCCCGCGCGCATCGAGGGTCTCTCGACCCTGGCCATGAACCTCTGGTGGAGCTGGAGCCGCGAGGCTCGCGGGCTGTTCCGCTCGATCGACGGCCCGCTCTGGCAGATCACGCGCCACAACCCGCTCGAGCTGCTCTGCCGAGTGGATCCCGCCCGCGTCGCGGCCTGCGCGAGCGACAGCGACTTTCTCCGCCGCTACGACGACGTGATGGCGCGCCTGGCGCACGGCACGACGAGCCCGGATACCTGGTACGCACAGGCGTATCCCGGCCTCGACGGGCGGCCGGTGGCGTACTTCTGCGCCGAGTTCGGGCTGCACAACTCGGTGCCGATCTACTCCGGTGGCCTGGGCGTGCTCGCGGGCGACCACTGCAAGGCGGCGAGCGACCTGGGCGTGCCGATGGTCGGCGTGGGCCTCTTCTACATGAAGGGATATTTCGACCAGCGGCTCCGGCTGGACGGATGGCAGGAGGACAGCGACGAGGAGTTCGATGTCTCCCTGACCCCGCTGGTCCCGTTCACCGGCGCGAAGCAGGAGCCGTTTCTCACGACGGTCGAGACGTCCGGACGCCCGGTGCATGTGCGCGCCTGGCGGATGATGGTCGGCCGCGTGCCGATCTACCTGCTCGACACCAACCTCGACGTGAACCACCCCGACGACCGGGCGCTGATGAACAAGCTCTACGCCGGGGGGCCGGACATGCGGCTCCGGCAGGAGTGGATCCTCGGCGTCGGCGGCGTGCGGGTCCTCCGGGCCATGGGGGTCGACCCCGCGGTGTGGCACGCCAACGAGGGCCACGCGGCGTTCATGATGGTCGAGCGGCTGCGCGAGTACACGGCCCAGGGCGTCGCCCTGCCGGAGGCGGTGCACCGGGTGCGCGCGCACAGCGTGTTCACCACCCACACGCCCGTGCCGGCCGGGCACGATGCCTTCGCGGTGGAGCAGCTCGCCGAGGTCGCCGGCCCGGTGTGGGAGGACATGGGGATCGACCGGGACACCTTCTTCCGGCTCGGCGCCCATCCGGACCTCCCCGACCAGTTCCACATGACCGTCACCGCCATGCGCCTCGCGGCGAGCGTCAACGGCGTCTCGCGCCGGCATGGCCAGGTGTCCCGCAACATCTGGCGCGACCTCTGGCCGGGACGGCACTGGGAGGCGGTCCCGATCGGCCACGTGACGAACGGCGTGCACCTGGCCACCTGGATGGCGAGCCCCGTGATGGGTCTGCTCGACGAGCACCTGGGCCCCGACTGGGGCACCCGGCTCGACGAGCCGGGCCTGTGGGACCGGGTGCTGACCTTGAACCACGAGCGCTTCTGGGACGTGCACGTCCGGCTCAAACAGATCCTGGCGAACTTCGTGCGAGAGGATGCCCGCCGCCGCTTCGCCACGCAGATGAAGGAAGCGGCCCAGGTCGTGGGCGCGGGGACGCTGCTCGACCCGACCGCGCTGACGATCGGCTTCGCCCGGCGGTTCGCCACCTACAAGCGGGCCAACCTGATCTTCCGCGATCTCGACCGCCTGCGCCGGCTCCTGGTCGACCCGTGGCGGCCGGTGCAGATCATCTTCGCGGGCAAGGCGCACCCCGCCGACAATCCCGGCAAAGAGGTCCTCCAGAGCGTCTATCAGTTCACCCGGGACCCGGAGTTCGAGGGCCGGGTGGCCTTCCTCGAGGACTACGACATGCACCTGGCGCACCTGCTGGTGCAAGGGGTCGACCTCTGGATGAACCTGCCGCGGGTGCCACTTGAAGCCAGCGGGACGAGCGGCATGAAGGCGGCGCTCAACGGCATCCCGCAGCTGAGCACGCTCGACGGGTGGTGGCAGGAGGGCTACGACGGGCTCAGCGGCTGGGCGATCTCCCCCGCGGGCGAGACCGAGGATGCCGACGCGGCAGACGCCGATCGCCTCTACCGGCTGCTGGAGGAGCAGGTCATTCCGCTGTATTACACCCGCAACGCGGCCGGCGTGCCGCTGGGTTGGGTGGAAAAGATGCGCCACGCCCTGCGTCTGGCCGGCAGCCGGTTCACGGCCCGTCGGATGGTGCAGGACTACGTTCAGGAACACTATGCATCAGCGGTCCGGGGAGAGTCGTCGGGCGACGACCCGCCCACGGCATGAGGTCGGCAGCATGGCCACGGTTCACGAGCCGGCGCACGCGCCGGCGGGGTCCCGCCTACCGCTGACCACGGCGGCCGGC
Source organism: uncultured Gemmatimonadales bacterium (assembly GCA_963711915.1). Classification (GTDB taxonomy): domain Bacteria; phylum Gemmatimonadota; class Gemmatimonadetes; order Gemmatimonadales; family GWC2-71-9; genus CAVVWJ01. The sequence continues at coordinate 105,822 of CAVQGA010000013.1, read as the reverse complement.
GAGTCCGTCTCCGTCGTCCACGTGACGGCGGAGTATTTCCCGTTTGCCCGCACCGGCGGCCTCGCCGAGGCGGTCAGCGGGCTCGCGCACTTCCAGCGGGCGGCCGGGTTGAACGTCCTGGCGATCCTCCCGCTGTACCGCACGGTTCGGGATGTCGAGCCGGACCTCGAGCCGGTCGGTCCGCCGTTCCAGGTGACCATCGGCGGCCGCACCGAGGAGGCCCGGGTCTTCCGCGCCGCCGGCCGGCGCCCGGGGCCCCAGGTGCTGTTCATCGAACACCTCGACTATTTCAACCGCCCCGGCATCTACGGCGAAGCCGCCGTGGACTATCCCGACAACGCCCGCCGCTTCGCCTTCTTCGCGCTGGCGGCCCTGACCGCGCTGCCGCGGCTGGTGAGCGGCCCCGTGCTGCTCCACGCCCATGACTGGCACACCGCGCTCGTGCCGGTGTACCTCCGCGCGGGGGCGGCCGACGTCCGGCTCGGCGCCAGCGCCACCACCGTCCTGTCGGTGCACAACCCGGGCTACCAGGGGCACTTCCCGCCCGAGACCATGGCCGACGTCGGGCTGCCCTGGGAGATCTACAACTGGCATCAGCTCGAGTGGTACGGCAAGATGAACTTCTTGAAGGGCGGGCTCGCCTTCACCGACTTCGTGACCACCGTGAGTCCCACACAGGCGCTCGAGCTTCAGACGCCGGGAGGCGGCTTCGGACTGCACGACCTCTTCAAGGCCTTGGGTGACCGGCTGGCGGGGATCCTCAACGGGATCGACCAGCGCGAGTGGGACCCGGTCCGGGACACCCAGATCACCGCGCCGTACTCGGCCGACGACCTCAGCGGGAAACGGCGGTGCAAGGCGGCGCTGCAGCGGTCGTTCGGCCTGCCGCAGCGCCGCAAGGTGCCGCTCTTCGGTATGACCGGCCGCCTGGTGACGCAGAAGGGCCTCGACCTGATCCTGGGCGCCGACGAGCTGCTGGCGACCGACTCGCAGTTCGTGTTTCTGGGCAGCGGCGAGCAGCGCTACGAGCACGCGCTCGTGGACTTGGCCACCTCCGCGCCGAACCGGATCGGCGTGCAGCTCGATTTCTCGGACCGCCTGGAGCACCGCCTCATGGCGGGTGCCGATATCTTCCTCATGCCGTCGCTGTACGAGCCGTGCGGCCTCACCCAGATGCGGTCCCAGCGCTATGGCGCCCCGCCCATCGTGCGCGACGTGGGCGGCCTCCGCGACACGGTCGAGGACGGCGTGACCGGCTTCTCCTTCGACGAGTACACGCCCGAGGCGTTCGCCGAAACGGCGCTCCGGGCCCTCGACTGCTTCGCCGACCCCGCGCGCTGGCAGACGCTGGTGCGCCGCGGCATGGCGAGCGATTTCAGCTGGGAGCGCTCGGTCGACGCCTACCTGGACGTCTATCGCAGGGCGCTCGCCCACGCGGAGACCCGATGACCGATGCGCGGATGGATTTCGTCTTCACGCTGCACAGCCACCTGCCGTACGTGCTCAATCACGGGCGCTGGCCGCACGGCAGCGATTGGCTGTGCGAGGCCGCCTTCGACACCTACCTCCCGCTGCTCGAGACCCTGCGGGGGCTGGCCGGCGACGACATCGCCGCGCCGGTGACGATCGGGTTCACCCCGGTCCTCGCCAACCAGCTCGTGAGCCCGACCTTCGTGCGGGAGATGGAGCTGTTCTTCGGCCAGCGGCTCACGGCCTGCGCCGAAGCACCGGCCTCATTGGCCAAGACCGGCGAGCACGCGCTCCTGCCGCTGGTGGAGTTCTGGCGCGAGCGATTGGAGCGGCTGCGGGCCCTGTTTCACGACATCGGCGGCGACCTCGTCGGGGCGTATCGCGCGCTGGAGGCGGCCGGCCGGATCGAGATCATCGGCTCCGCCGCGACCCATGGATTCCTGCCGCTGCTCGCCCGTGACGAAAGCATTCGGCTCCAGCTCGCCGTCGGCGCGGCCGAGCACCGGCGGCTGTTCGGCCGCATGCCCAGCGGCTGCTGGCTTCCCGAGTGCGCGTACCGGCCGCGGGGACCCTGGGCGCCCTGGCCGACCGCGCCCCGGAGCGGCGTGCGCCGCGGCATCGAGGAGCACCTCGCCGACGCCGGCTTCCGGTTCTTCTTCGTGGACGCGCACCTCGCCTCCGCGGGACGGCCCCTGGGACTGTCGGGTGATCCCGCCGCGCTCGACCCCGAGGTCCACCAGCCGGCGGGCTCGAGCCGAGCTCGGCTCGAGCCCGCCCTCAGGACGCCATACCAGGCCTACCGGATCGCGCACACTCGCGGCGCCGGCGACGTCTCCGCGTTCGTGCGCGATCCGCGCGCGTCCATGCAGGTCTGGAGCCGGTTCGAGGGGTACCCCGGCGACGGCGGCTATCTCGAGTTCCACAAGATGCGCTGGCCCGGCGGGCTCAAGCTCTGGCGGGTCAGCGGCCCGAGCGTGGACCTGGGCGCCAAGGAGGCCTACGACCCCGCGCTGGCGCTCGAGCGGGCCCGCGGACACGCGGAGCACTTCGCCGGCCTCCTGACCGGGATCGCCCGGACCGATGGCCAGCGCCGGGACGGCGTGATCGTGGCCCCGTTCGACACCGAGCTGTTCGGGCACTGGTGGTTCGAGGGCCCCGATTTTCTCGGCGGTGTCTACCGGGCGCTCTCGACTCGACGCGAGGTGCAGCCGACCACCGGCTCCGGACATCTGGTCCGCCATCCGAGCCGGTCGGCGATTCGCATGCCGGCGGGCTCCTGGGGCGCCAACGGTGATTTCTCGATGTGGCTCAGTGACCAGACCGCCTGGACCTGGGAACGGCTCTGGGCCCTGGAAGAGCGGTTCTGGGACGTGGCCCCCGGCGCGCTCGGATCGGAGGAGACCCGGCCCATCCTGGCGCAGGCGGCGCGCGAGCTGCTCCTGGCGCAATCGTCCGACTGGCAGTTCATCATCTCGACCGGCGCGGCCGCCGACTACGGCGAGCGGCGTTTCCGCGAGCACTGCAGCGACACCGAGGAGCTCATCGCCGTGCTGGCCGACGGCTCGCAGGCGGCGCTCGACCGCGGCCACCGGCGCGCCGCCGAGCTGGCCGAGCGCGACGCCCTCTTCCCCAACGTCCTGCCGGCGATCGCGGCGGCCCTGGGCGGGTCGCGCTCCCTCGTGGTCGGGTAGCGCATGGCGCCGATCCGCTTCGCGTTCGGGCTCCACCTCCACCAACCCGTCGGCAACTTCGATCACGTCTTCGCCCAGCACGTGGACGACGTCTACCGCCCGCTGCTCGACGCGCTGGCCGAGCGCGGGTTCCTGCCGGCCGTGCTCCACCTGAGCGGGCCGCTGCTGGAGTGGATCGAGGCGCACGAGCCGGCCTACCTCGACCGCCTCGGCCGGCTCGCCGCCGACGGCCGGCTGGAGATCCTCCTCGCCGGCTTCTACGAGCCGGTGCTGGCCTCGCTGCCGCGCGACGACCGGGTCGAGCAGATCCGCTGGATGCACGACGCGGTCCGGCGCCGCTTCGGCGTCGACGCCCACGGTCTGTGGCTGACCGAGCGCGTCTGGGAGCCCGAGCTGGCCGCGGACCTGGCGGACGCCGGCGTGCGCTACGCGCTGGTGGACGACCGGCACTTCCTGGTCACCGGCTTCGCGGCCGAGCAGCTGCACGCGCCGTTCTGGACCGAGAGCGACGGCAAGCGCGTGGCGCTGTTCCCGATCGACGAACGGCTGCGCTACCTGATTCCGTTCCGCCCGCCGGAGGAGACCGCGGACTATCTGCGCGAGCTGCGCGGCGCCGGCCACCGGTTGGCGGTGCTCGCGGACGACGGCGAGAAGTTCGGCGGCTGGCCCGGCACCAAGGAGTGGGTGTACGGGGAAGGATGGCTCGACCGGTTCATCGCGACGATCGGGGGATTGGTCGAGCGCGGGGAGGTCGTGCTCAGCCGGCTCGACGACGCGCTCGACGCCGTGCCGAGCGGCGGCCTCGCCTACCTGCCGACGGCCTCCTACCGGGAGATGGAGAGCTGGTCGCTCCCGCCCGATGCCGCCCTCCGCCTGGCCAGGCTCGAGCGCGACCTGGGCGCAGAGCGGGTGGCGGGCCCCGACGGGGCGCTGCTCCGCGGCGCGCACTGGCGCAACTTCCTGGTCAAGTATGCCGAGTCGAACCGGATGCACAAGAAGATGATGGCGCTGAGCGCGCTGGCCCGCCGGCGCGGCGATCCGCCCGCGGTGCGCCGCGCGATCGGACGCGCGCAGTGCAACGATGCCTACTGGCACGGTGTGTTCGGCGGCCTCTACCTGCCCCATCTCCGCGACGCGGTCTGGCGCAACCTCGCGGCGGCCGAGGCGGAGCTGCGCGTGGGCGAGGGGCTGGCGTGGGACGTGCTCGACTTCGACGGTGACGGCAACGACGAGGTCTGGGTCCACTCGCCCGCCTTCTCCGCGCTCATCAGCCCGGCCAGAGGCGGCGCGATCGAGGAGTTTACCCTCTTCGCCGAGGGCATCAACTACGCCAACGCCCTGACTCGCCGGCGGGAGGCCTATCACGATCTCGCGCTCGAGCGGGCCGCCGAGCAGCCCGACGCACCCGGCGGCACGGCGAGCATTCACGACATCGAGGAGGGCCTCCGGCTCGAGTCGCGGCCACCGCTCGACGTCGACGACCGCGCGCTGTTCGTGGATCGGGTGCTGCCCCACGGCGTTACGCTCGACGATTATGCCCGTGGAGCATACTGGACCATCCAGTCCTGGGCCCGGTGCCCGTGCGGCTTCGCCGTCGAGCGGCGAAAGGGCAGGGTCGAGATCGTGTGCACCGCCCCCGAGGGACGGTCACCGCTCGAGAAGCGGATCCGGTGCGAGACCGACGGGCGGGTCGCGGTGAGCTGGACGTGGGACCCGGCCGTGGCAGAGCCGGGCGATTCCTTCGCCACCGAGCTCTCGCTGGCCGGACCGGTACAGCTCCAAGGGACGCCGACGCCGGAGGAGTGGCGCTTCGAGATCGAGACCGTGGCCAAGTCGGAGCGCGGGCTCGATCGCACGCGGCAGGGCGAGTCGGTCACCCTCCGCTGGCCGGTGGAGCTCGGCGCCGCCTCCGTGGAGTTTCGGGCCCTGGGGCACGACTGATTTCGGGATTTGCCGCCGCCCGGCTACCGCCCGGGTCTCCGCGGCCGATCCGGCTTTCTGCCCGCCCCTTCACGTAGGCGTAGACCGCATCGATCTGCGCGTCGGTCAGGCTGCCGGCGAGCGCCGGCATCCCTTTGGCGGGCCGGCCGGCTTTCACGATTCCGGCGAACCTCTGCGGGTCGGCCGCGGGGCCGCCGGGGGCGACGGATTTGAGCAGGTCGGCCGCGACCGAGTTGCCGAGGACGTCCTGCCCATGGCACCGGGCGCAGTGCGTGCTCTACTGCCGCCAGCCTTCGTACTCTCGAACATTGACCTCCGGCCCCGGAGTCGGACTCTGGGCGCGGCCTTCGACCGCCGCCGCGGCCGCGAAAAGCGCGACCAATACGAGCTCCCGCCTCATGGCTAGCCCGCCCGCTTCACAGCCGGCCGTCCCGGACTGATCTTCGCGTCGCTGCGTCCCTTCACGTACTGGTAGATGTCGCCGATCTTGTCCATCCCAAGGCCCAGGGCACACCAGGCCGGCATCCCTTTGGCGGGCCGTCCGGCGCAGACCGTCTGCATGAACAGCTCTTTCGTATTGATCGGGCCGTCGGGCTTGAGCGACAGGATCAGGTGCGGCGCGATGGTCGTCCCCTGGACGTCCTCACCGTGGCATCGCGCGCAATTCAGGTTGAACTGCTTCCAGCCGTCGTACACCGCTTCGCTGACTGTGTCCTTGGGCGCCTGGTGATAGGCGTCACGCAGCTCGCCGCCGCTCTCGGCCGCCGCGTCGGCCGCGGCCTTGGCCGTATCCTGCTTGGCCGTGTCCTGCACGGCAGGCGCGGGCGCGGCCGCCGGGGCGGGCGCGGCCGCCGGGGCGGACGCGGCGCTGTCGGCGCCGGCCTGCGGGGCCGCTGCAGCCGCCGCCGAAGGCGCCGGCCTGGCGGGGCGGGGCGAATTGGCCGCAACCTTCTTGGGTTCGTGCTTGGGTGCGGCGGCGGTCTTGCGGCCGGTGTCGGCCGCGGGCGCCGGGGCGGGCGTGGCCTTGCTCGTTTGAGCGCTGGTGTCGGACGCGCCGGGAGGCGGCGTGGTGTCCGTCGGCGGCATCGCGGCCGAGTCGTGTGTCGTCGCCGCCGTGCCGCTCGTGTCGGCGCCGGCGGCCGGTCGAGACCGATCGCCGCCGCACGCCGCCACCAGGCCCAGAGCGAGCAGCGCGGCGGGCACGCGAAGTTGCATCGAAGCCATGGAGCCGTCCTTTCGGTTTGGGGGACCGGGGGGCCGGAACCCGGCCTGTCGAAGTCCGCTCCTAAAATGAAGCCGCATCCGGGAATCGTCCGGTGACCCCCGTCACCGGTGCCCCGGCGCGAGGGAGGAATTATCTTCCCGCCATGATCGACAGCTCCCGGACCTGCGTGACGCTCGGGCTGGTACAGCACCGCTGTACGCTCGACCCCGATGAGAACGTGCGGAAGGCCGTGCGTGGCATCCGCGACGCCGCGGCCCGAGGGGCCCAGATCGTTTGCCTCCAGGAGCTGTTCCGCAGTCAGTATTTCTGCCAGGTCGAGGACCACAAGTTTTTCGAGCTCGCCGAACCGATTCCCGGGCCGTCGACCGAGACCCTGTCCGCGCTCGCCGCGGAGCTCGGGGTCGTGGTCATCGCCTCGCTGTTCGAGAAGCGGGCGGAGGGCCTGTATCACAACACCGCCGCCATCATCGATGCCGACGGCCGCTACCTCGGCAAGTATCGGAAGATGCACATTCCGGACGATCCGCAATACTACGAGAAGTTCTACTTCACTCCAGGCGACCTCGGCTTCCGAAGCTGGGACACCCGCTACGGCCGTATCGGCGTCCTGGTCTGCTGGGACCAGTGGTACCCGGAGGCGGCGCGTCTCACCGCCCTGACCGGGGCCCAGATCCTGTTCTACCCCACGGCCATCGGCTGGCTCCCGTCGGAGAAGGCCGAGCACGGCGCCCAGCAGCAGTCGGCGTGGGAGACCATCCAGCGCAGCCACGCGATCGCCAACGGAGTTTACGTCTGCGCGGTCAACCGCACCGGCCACGAGGGGGATCCGGCCGGCGGCATCGAGTTCTGGGGCGGCAGCTTCGTCAGCGACCCCGGGGGCCAGATCCTGGTGAAGGCCGGCGCCGACGAGGAGGTGCTGACCGTCACCGTGGACCTGGGCAAGGTGGACGTCAGCCGGACCCACTGGCCCTTCCTCCGGGACCGGCGCATCGACGCGTACCAGGACATCACGAAGCGGTATCTCGACTGAGGACGGAGTCACCCTGAGCGCAGCGAAGGGGGCATGCCTCCGGGAATGGCTCCTTCGCTGCGCTCAGGATGACTCGCTCACGAGCTTACGAGCGAGTCCATTGACCGACTCTACGGCCGATCCCACTCCCACCGCGCTAGGCTACCGGATGCCCGCCGAGTGGGCCCCGCACCGCGGCACCTGGCTCAGCTGGCCCCACAAGGAGGCATCCTGGCCGGGGAAGTTCGGCCCGGTGCCCGGCATCTTCGCGGCGCTGGTGCGCGCCCTGGCCGAGCGCGAGGAGGTGCACATCAACGTAGCCGACCCCGCGATGGAAGCGTCCGTGCTGGCACGGCTCACCCACGCGGGTGCCGACGTGGGCAGCGTCTTCTTCCATCGCAACCCGACCAACGATGCCTGGTGCCGCGATCACGGCCCCATCTTCGTGCAGCGGACCCGGGCCGGGGTCCGCGAGCAGGCGATCGTGGACTGGGGCTACAACGCCTGGGGCGGGAAGTATCCGCCGTACGACCTGGACGACGTCATCCCCACCCGCATCGGCGCCGAGCTGGGGCTCCCCGTGTTCGAGCCCGGCATCGTGATGGAGGGCGGCTCGATCGACGTCAACGGCCGCGGTGCCCTGCTGACGACCGAGGCGTGCCTCCTCAACCCCAATCGCAACCCCCAGCTCGACCGGGCCGCCATCGAGGCCCATCTGCGCGATTTTCTCGGCGTGACCAAGATCCTCTGGCTCGGTGACGGCATCGCGGGCGACGATACCGATGGGCACGTGGACGACCTCACCCGCTTCGTCGACGAGCGCACGGTCGTGACCGTCGTCGAAGCCGATCCGGCCGACGAAAATTACGAGCCGCTCCAGGCGAACCTGGAGCGGCTCCACTCGATGTCCGACCAGGACGGCGTCCCGCTCCGGGTTGTCAGCCTCCCCATGCCGCGGCCACTCGCCCACGAAGGGCAGCGCTTGCCCGCGAGCTACGCGAACTTCTACATCGCCAATGGTCTCGTGCTCGTGCCCACCTATGATCCGCCGCGCGACGAGGAGGCGCTGGCCACGCTGGCGGGGCTCTTCCCGGGCCGCGACGTGGTGGGCATGGACTGCACCGACCTGGTATGGGGACTGGGCGCCTTCCACTGCGTCACCCAGCAGTGGCCGGCCTGAGTCAGCTCTTCTTCCAGGTTCCCACCAGCGCCGCGCGTCTGCCACCGCAGTTGTCCATGCCCACGCCGGCGATGTGGAGCTCGTCCTGGGTCCGGTTGACCACGTATCGGGCGTCACTGGTCTGGCACGGGCTGCCGGTGGTGTCGGCCTTGAAGAGCAGGGTATCGCCGACGAAGTCGGCCCGCCCTTTCATGTCCACCGAATCCGGCCACCGGGGCGAGGGCAGCATCAGCTCCACGGCGCCGTTCCGGGCAAGGTTCATCTTGACCTCGCCCTCGCCGTACAGGTCTCGGGACCAGGTCCCTGCGTATTTGGAGGCCTCGCCGCCAGCGCAGCCGGCGAGCGAGAGGACCGCGGCGGCCAGCGCCAGCCGGCGGGCCGACAGGATCGTTGGAATGCGGTGATGCATGTGAACTCCTCCCTTGAGGTAATGGAGACCACGACACTTCAGAGGTAGCTCAGCCACACCTCGAACGCGAGCGCGTCACCGAACGCAATATTGGACATCCCCTCCAGACACCAATGGCGGCGGCCAGCAGCGCTTAACCGAGCAGAGCGTACCAAAATGCGAAACGAGCCCCCGTACCGCCAGAGGAGGCTCGTTTTCGAAGGCGTTCAACGGGCGTCACTGATGCGCTTGCACCTCCGCGGTCGGAATCGGCAGGGTCGGGAAGATCTTGTCGGGCGGCGGTCCGGGACGCTCATTGGTGGCGAGGTCCGTCAGTCGTCCGTACCGGCGGTAATCGATCCAGCTGTGCCCGCCCTCGTACAGCAGCGAGTAGCGCTTGTTGTACAACAGCTCCGTGATGGCGTCCTGCGGCGTGGCGAAGAGCGCGACGGGCGCCAGGCCACCCGACGCGGTTCGGATCAAGTTGAGGTCCGTCGTGGCCGTCGTCACGTCGTTGAGGCCGATGCTCGCCTCGGCGTGCAGCAGGATCAGCTCTTCGTTCTTGATGATCGGGATCGGGGTGTTGGGACTGGGATACCGGGTCCACCCCAGGTCGGAGCTCAGCTGCTGAGGGGTGCCCGCCGAGCGCAGGGGCCGTTTGATCAGCTTCGTCAGGAAACGCCGATCCAGCGCGCCGCTCGGCTGCAGCTGGGCATGTGTCTCGAGTGAGGGGTGCCCGAAGTTCTCGCCCGTCTGCGGGTCGATGGCGAGGGGGTTGGCGAGGTCGCCGGGGCCCGCGCTGAAGTCCATGTATACCCCGACCTGGAGCTGGGTGGAGTCGGGAGTGTAGAACGACTGGCCCAGGAAGCCGAGCGCGCCGGCAAAATCCGCACGATAGACCGCGACCCGCGCGCGCAGCGCGCGGTTGAACGGGATGAACGTCGCCGGCGTGTTGAAGCCGCTGAACCCGGACGGGAGCGTGAAGGGAAACGCGGAGCCTCCCGCCGTCAGGTCGGTGACGGCGGAGTCCAGCAGCCCTTCCACGTGGGCGTAGGCGTCGGCGTTGCTCCGGAAGGGCGCCGGTGGCGCCGTGACATCCGTGCCGACGTCGATCGGGATCGAGTCCTGCGTGTGGGTATCGAGAACGAGCAGGAAATTGTATGCCTGCAATGTCCGGACGTACCCGCTCACGGCGCTCTGCTCCGCCGCGGTCAGCGCCGTCGCCGTGCCGATGACCCGCAGGAGGTCGTTGCCGCTTCGGATCGCGGCGTACTCCTCGTTCCAGTGATTCCCACCGAACGCCCGCCCACCGGCGTCCAGCGGCCCCTGCATCAGCTCGGTCACGAACCTCGGGTCGGAGCCGTCGAAGCGGTAGGCTTCCCGGCCCAGGATGCCCACGTTTCTGGCGAAGTCCGCCAGGTCCGATCGCGTGGCGATCAGGATGCCGAGCGATGCGGCCGCCACCTCCGAGCGGTTGGGATTGTCCCCGATGATGTTCGGACTGTTCGGATTCGCGATGTCGAACGAGCAGGCTCCCGTAGCCAGGACGCCGAGAACGAGTGCCGCGCGCGACAGCTTCGTAATGGTCGTCATGATCAGAACCCCAGGTCGACGGAGAAGAAAAAGCTACGACTAGGCGGGAACGGTGCGACGTCCACGTTCCGGACGATCGCCTGGTTGCCGAAATTGCTGACCTCGGGATCGAGCCCGCGGTAGGGCGTGAACCGCAGCAGGTTGCGGCCCGTGAGCGAGAGCCGTGCCGTGCGGATGCTGTGCCCGAACAGACTCGAGGCGAGACGGTCGGGCAGATTGTAGCTCAGGTTCAGCTCGCGGAGCTTGAGGTAGCTGCCGTCCTGCACGTAGGCGTCGGTGAAGCCGGCGGCCGCCCGTGCGGTCCGCGCCTCGCCCGCGCCGAGAAAGTCCACGCTCGTGCGGCCGGCGTCGTACAGGAACTCCGTGAGGTTGATGATGTCGCCCCCATGCTTCCAGTCGAACAGGAGGCCCAGGGTGAACCGGTGGATGTCGACATCACTGGAGAACGACATCTGGAAATCCGGGGTGACGTCGCCCACCTTGCCGGCGATGGCGTTCCCGTTGGCGTCTTTCCCGACGTTGCCGAAGATCTGGGTCGCCGAGGCGCCTTCCTCGATCTGGAACGTGCCGAGGGACAGTCCGAAGCCGCCGGTCTGGAAGGTCGGAACGGTCAGCCGGGTGATCTTGCTCCGGTTGGCGAAGAACGTGGTCCGGAAGACCCAGTTGAGGTCGCGCGTCTGGATCGGCGACAAGGTGAGCGACGCCTCGACCCCGCGGTTTCGCATCCGGCTGTCCGAGCTGAAGACCCGCAGCTCCTGCCCGGTGGACGGCGCCACGCTCTGCTCCAGGAGCAGGTTCCGGATGTTGCGCTGATACGCCGAGAACGAGAACAGGGCGCGGCCGTTCGCGAAGGTCGCGTCGAACCCGCCCTCGAACTCCTCCTGACGCTCCGGCCGGATGTTGGGATCGCCGGCTCGGACCGAGATGAACGTCCCGGATGCGCCCCCGATCGTGGCGGTGGTGTCCGTCACGTAGATGGCGCCGAACAGCGCCCGGTTGCCCGTCTGCCCGTACGCACCGCGCAGCTTGAACTCGTCGATCCCGCCGACCGGCTTCAGGAACCGGTACGACGCCGCCAGCTTGGGGTAGAAGAAAAAGAGTTTCGGGCGGCCGTTGGCGCTGCTCCGGTCGGCCCGGAGTCCCGCCGTAAGCAGCAGACGACGGTCGGCCAGTAGGACTTCCTCCTGCGCGAAGACGCCGAGATCGCGCACCGGCTCGATCCGGCTGAGGACCGTCTGGCTGGCGGCCTGCTGCGGGCTCTGCTGGCCGGTCAGCAGCGTGCGGCCCAGCACCTGGGTGGCGAAGAGTCGCCGCTCCTCGAACTGGATGCCGGCCGATGTGGTCCACTGCGAGCCGTGGTCCGGATCGCCGGGGAGCAGCGTGTGGGTGGCATTCAGCGCCAGGTTGAGGTTGCGATTCGAGGACTTGCTGAGCACCACCGTCCCCGGCTGGCCGTCGTTCGGCTCGAACTGCAGCTCGGGGGGCGAGACCAGGTTGTTGTCCTGCTGGAAATAGTCCACCCCGCCGATGCCGATGAGCTGGAGATTGCTCTTTGCCGTCCGCACCGCCGACCACCGCAGCGTCGAGGTGCCGAGCAGCCGCCAGACGTCCTCGTCGTTCTTCAGGAACTGGAACGTCTGGAGCGGATTGCTCCGCTCGAACGGGTTCACCGGAAAATCGGCCGGGATGAGCGAGTCCGTCGGCTTGTTGGCGGCGGGCAGCAGGTCCACGAAGCTCGGCGTGAACGGGAAGACGAGGAACGGGCTGGTGCCCGAGTTGTCGTTGTTCGTGAGGCCGCGGCGGGAAAGGCTGTGGGTGCCGCTGAGATTCACGGCCAGCTGGAACCCGCCTCCCAGCTCCTGGTCGATGTTCGAGCGGAGCGATTGTTTCTTGTAGCCGGTGTTGGTCGCGATGCCGCCGTCATCCTTCACCAGGGCGGAGACGTAGTACTTCGTGCTCTCCGTGCCGCCGCTGACGCTGGCATCGGTCTCGTACGAGACCGGCTTGTGGCCGAACACCTCTTTCTCGGCGTCGAACGTCCGCCCCGCTTGGAAGAGGGAGGTCACGAGCGCCGTGTCGGACGAAAACGTCAGCGCATCCGCCAGGTCCGTGAACGTGCGGCTGCCGAGTGAATTGGAGCGACCCGTGACCCCGACACGCTGCGTCACGTTGAATTGCGGCTTCCCTACCCGACCCCGCTTCGTCGTGATGATCACGACGCCGTTCGTGGCCTTGGATCCGTAGATCGCCGCGGCCGAACCTCCCTTCAGGACCTCGATCCGCTCGATATCCGCCGGGTTCAGGTCCGCGGTGCGGTTGACCGGATTGTCCTGGTTGCGTGGATTGCCGCCGCACTGCGCGCAGCTGACCGCGTTGGCGCCGTTGGGAATGGCCGCGTTGCTCACCACGATTCCGTCCACCACGAACAGCGGATCCACGCTGCCGACGATGGTCGACACGCCTCGGAGGCTGAGCTGGATGCCGCCGCCCGGCGCGCCCGAGTTCGCCTGGATGAGTGCGCCGGGAATCTTGCCCTGAAGCGCGCTCTCCAGCGTGGGCGTCGGGGCCCGGGTGAGCTCGCCCGCATCCACCGTCGCGACGGCGTTGGGGAGGTTCTGCTGCTCGACGCCGGTCGCCTGGCCGGTGATGACGATCTCCTCGAGCTTGAAGACGTCGGGCTCGAGCGCCACATCCACCGACGCCTGCCCCGCCGTCACGCTCACCTGCTGACGCTTGTAGCCGATGGCGCGAACCATCAGGTTCGCGTCGCCCTCCGGCGCGTTCAGGGTGAATCGCCCGTCGTTGCCCGCCTGCGCGACGATCTGGGTACCGAGGACCGCGATGGTCGCTTCGGACAGTCCCTGCTCGGTCTGGGCGTTGGTGACGCGTCCGCTGATCTGACGTACCTGCGACTGCCCCACCCGGACGCCGAGGGTGAGGAGCAGTGAGACGAGGACACCGACCATGCGTTGTGCCATGGCGCCTCCGAGGTTTTGCCGACACTGTAAGCGGGAGGTACTACGTTGCAGCGAGGAGGCCGGATCGGCAAGGCGTCCCGGACTCGGGGTCTGTCAGAGCTGCGAGCTGTCCCCCGCGTTGCCCCACGCTCGCCGGCCTCCGCTCACGGTGAGCTGACAGGCGTTGGGTCGCAGGTGGTAGAGCCAGTGATTGACGTCCGGCGCGTCGATGACGGCGAAGTCGGCGGCCTTGCCGGCCTCGAGCGATCCGATCCGCGCTTCGAGCCCCACCGCGCGCGCGGCGATGATGGTCGCGCCCTTGAGCGCCTCGGCGGGCGTCATCCGCTGGAGCGTGCAGGCGAGCGTCAGCGCGAAGGGCAGATGGTAACTCGGCGCCGATCCGGGGTTGAAGTCGGTCGCGACGGCCACCGCGACGCCGGCGTCGATCCATCGGCGGGCGGGCGCGGGCGCCTGGCCGAGATAGAGCGACGCCAGCGGAAGGCTCACGGCGACGACGCCCGCGCCAGCCATGGCCGAGATCCCCGCCTCCGAGGCACACTCCAGATGGTCCGCCGACACGGCGCCGACCTCGGCCGCGAGCTCGGCCCCGCCGCCCGCGCTCAGCTGGTCGGCGTGGAGCTTCGCTCCGAGTCCGGCCGCTCGCGCCGCGGCGAGCAGCCGGCGGGCCTCCTCGACGGTGAACGCCGAGCGCTCGACGAAGACGTCGCAGAACACGGCGAGGCGCTCACGCCCGATGATCGGCAGCAGGTCGTCGATGAGGAGCCGGAGGTAGCCCGCGCGGTCGTCCCGGTATTCCGGAGGGACCACGTGGGCGCCGAGAAACGTCGGCACCAGCCGGATGGGCTGCAGGGAGCCGAGCGTGCGATACACCCGAAGCAGCCGGAGCTCGTGCTCGCGGTCGAGCCCGTAGCCGCTCTTGCATTCGACCGTGGTCACGCCGAGCGCGAGCATCTCGCCGAGAAACCCGGCCGCGCGCTGGACCAGTTCGGTGTCCGATGCCGCCCGCGTGAGCCGCATCGTCCGGGCGATCCCGCCGCCGGCCGCGGCGATGTCGAGGTAGCTCTGACCCTGGATGCGCTTCTCGAACTCTTCGGCTCGCCACCCGCCGAACGCGAGATGGGTGTGACAGTCGACCAGGCCTGGGATCACCAACCGGCCGGCGGCGTCAAACCGCTCCGCGGCCGCGAACTCCGCCGGCAGCTCGCGCCGCGGGCCCACCCAGCGAATCGTGTCCCCCTCCCACACCAGCGCGGCGTCCGCGATGGTGTGGATATCGCGCTGCCTGCCTTCGGCGCGGCAGGTGGCGAGCTGGGAAATGTGCTGGAGGAGCTTCATGCCGCAGGCTCCTGGAGCAGGCTCCCCCGACAGTGCCGGCCTCGCGGGTCACCCTGAGCCCATTCGCTCCGCTCAGGGTTCAGGGTGACTCGCAGTTCATGCTGCGCCATCGACCATCGGCAGATCCACCCCCCGCTCCCGCGCCGTCTCGATCGCCAGCTCGTACCCCGCATCCGCGTGCCGCATGACCCCGGTGCCCGGATCCGCGGTCAGCACCCGCTCGAGGCGACGATCGGCCATCGCGGTGCCGTCCGCCACCGCGACCATGCCGGCGTGGATCGAGTAGCCGATACCCACCCCTCCGCCGTGGTGCAGCGACACCCAGCTCGCTCCGCAGGCCGTGTTGAGCAGCGCGTTCAGCAGCGGCCAGTCGGCGATGGCATCGGACCCGTCCTTCATGCCCTCGGTCTCGCGGTTGGGCGACGCGACCGACCCGGTATCGAGGTGGTCCCGCCCGATCACGATCGGCGCGCGCACCTTCCCCTGCTTCACCAGCCAGTTGAACCGAAGGCCCATCTCGGCACGCTCGCCGTACTCGAGCCAGCAGATGCGGGCCGGAAGTCCCTGGAACTGTACCCGCTCCTGCGCCTGCCGGATCCAGCGCGCCAGGGCCTCGTTCCGGGGAAACGTCTCCAGCACCGCCTGGTCGGTCACGGCGATGTCGGCGGGATCGCCCGAGAGCGCCGCCCAGCGGAACGGCCCGGCTCCCCGGCAGAAGAGCGGCCGGATGAACGCGGGCACGAATCCGGGAACCGTGAACGCCTCCGGCATGGCTCGGCGGTCGGCCACCTGGCCCCGCAGGTTGTTGCCATAGTCGAACGTTACCGCGCCGCGCGCCTGGAGGTCCAGCATCGCGCGCATGTGGATCACCATCGAGTCGAGCACGCGGCCCTCGTAGGCGGCCGGATCGCGCTCGCGCAGCGCGACCGCGTCGGACAGCGAGAGCCCGACGGGGAGGTAGCCCACCCGGAGATCGTGCGCCGAGGTCTGGTCGGTGAGCACGTCCGGCACCACGCCGCGCCGGACCAGCTCGGGCAGCACCTCGGCAATGTTGCCGACCAGGCCCACCGACAGCGCGCGACGCCCCGCTCGCGCCTCCTCGACCAGGCGGAGCGCGGCGTCGAGGTCGCGCTCGAGCCGGTCGCAGTAGCGGGTCTCGACTCGGCGGCGGATCCGGGCCTCGTCCACGTCCACGCCCAGAAAGGCCGCGCCGTTCATGGTGGCCGCGAGCGGCTGGGCGCCGCCCATGCCGCCGAGCCCGCCCGTCACCACCAGGCGACCCGCAAGTGTGCCACTGAAGTGCTGTCGGGCGCATTCGGCGAACGTCTCGTAGGTCCCCTGCAGAATGCCTTGGGTACCGATGTAGATCCACGATCCCGCCGTCATCTGGCCGTACATCGTGAGACCGAGCGCGTCCAGCCGGCGGAACTCGTCCCACGTGGCCCAGCGCGGCACCAGGTGCGCGTTGGCGATCAGGACCCGCGGCGCCTCCTCGTGGGTCCGGAACACCCCCACCGGCTTCCCGCTCTGGACCAGGAGGGTCTCGTCGTTCTCCAGCCGGCGGAGGGTCGCCACGATCCGCTCATAGCAGTCCCAGTTACGCGCCGCCTTGCCGCCCCCGCCGTACACGATCAGCTCCTCGGGCCGCTCGGCGACGGCAGGGTCGAGGTTGTTCATCAGCATGCGGAGCGCTGCCTCCTGATGCCAGCCTTTGCAGGAGAGCGTGGTGCCGGTCGGGGCCGTGATCGGAGCGTGGGCGACGGTGCTCATGGTCCGGAATCTACGTGGCACTGAGAGGGCGGAGAAGGCGGAGAGGGCGGCTCGCGATGGTACTGTCAACTGTCATCCCGAGCGAAGCGAGGGATCTGCTCGGACCGAGTTCGAACGCCGGGCGAGCAGATCCCCCGCCTCGCTCGGGATGACAGCGCCGCGCCCGACTGTTCCTGTCCGCCCCCTCCGCCCTCTCCGCCGCCCTTCCCTCCACCCGCGCCCTCTGCAACCTTTTGATCCGTCAGTCGATCCAACCCCCCGCAATGAGCCCACCAGGGACTGGAGTAGCGACGCTGGAGCATCAGGCAACCGGCAGGACCGACCCGGACGCGGTGGACGCGGCACTGGCCGCCAGCGGCGACGCGCACGCCTTCGAGCGCCTCTACCGCGGCCATCTGGCCCGCATCGCGAGTCTCGCCCGCCGGATGTTCGGCGATGACGACGTGGATGACGTCATCCAGGACGTCTTCGTTCGGGCGTGGCAGAAGCTGGGCACGTTCCGGGGTGAGGCGGCCTTCGGGACCTGGCTTCACCGGCTGGCGGTCAACGTCATTCTCGGCCGGCGCGAGACCCTGGGCATCCGGCGCCGGCGGCATCTGGATGGCGACACGGTGCTGGAGCTGGTACCGGGACGGCGGACGACCCCGGAGATCTCCATGGACTTCGAAACCGCGATCGCGCGCCTGCCCGACGGGGCCCGCCAGGTGTTCGTCCTGCACGACGTCGAGGGGTATCGGCACGAGGAGATCGGCCGGATGCTGGGCCTCGCGACCGGCACATCGAAGTCTCAGCTGCACCGCGCCCGGATGGCGCTGCGGCAGCATCTCGAGCGGTAGGAGCGTGATATGAGCGACGAGTGGACCGACCGGCTGTCCGAGTACCTGGACGACGAGATGCCGGCGGAAGAGCGCGTGGCCCTCGAGGCCCATCTCCGGCACTGCGTGGCCTGCGGCGCGGCCCTCGCCGACCTCAAGCGCATCGTCGCCCGCGCCCGTGGCCTCGAGGACCGCGCCTCGGAGCACGATCTGTGGCCGGCCATCGCCGCCCGGATCGGCGCGTCGCCCGTGACGAATGTGGTGACGCTCGACTCCCGGCGCCGGCGCTGGACCTTCTCGCTGCCTCAGCTCGCGGCCGCCGGCGTGGCACTGATGGTAGTGTCGGGCGGCACGGCGTGGCTGCTCCACCCGGCCGCGGCCGGACCCGCGGCCGCTCCGATCGCGGCGGTGGTGCCCGCGCCGCCGGTGGCACTCACGAGCGCCCGGACCGCCACCCGCGGCTACGACGCCGCGGTGAACGATCTCGAGCGCGTGCTCGACGCGGGCCGCGGCCGGCTCGACACCACCACCGTCAAGGTGATCGAGCGGAACCTGGCCACCATCGACAGCGCCATCGCGCAGGCCCAGCGCGCCGTGGCCGCCGACTCGGCCAACCTGTATCTCAACTCGCATCTGGCCGAAACCATGCGCCGGAAGCTCGAGCTGCTCCGCCAGGCGGCGGCGCTCGTCTCCTCCGTGAGCTGAAAGGACCGACCGTGTTTCTCTCCCTCGCGTCCGCCGCCATCTCGGCCCTCGCTCTAACCCAGCAGATCGATACCACCGTGCCGGCGCGGCAGGGACAGCGCCTGGTGGTCGACGCCTACGGTGGCGAGATCGACGTCCAGACCTGGGCCCGGAACGCGGTGCGGCTCGAGGCGGACCCCACATCGCGCACCACCGTCCAGATCAACTCGGCAGCCGGCGCGGTGTCGGTGCGAACCGAGGGCCGGCGCGGGCCGCCGTCGGCGGTGGACCTGAAGCTGACGGTGCCCGCCTGGATGGGCCTCGATCTCTCGGGCGTCTACACCGACGTCAAGGTCACCGGCATTCGCGCTCCGGTGAGCGTGGAGACGGTGCAGGGCGAGGTCGACGTGACCGGCGGCGAGGGCCTGGTCTCGCTCCGATCGGTGCAGGGGCAGGTCATCCTCCGGCAGGCCAAGGGCCGGATCGACGTGCACTCGGTGAACGAGGACGTCCGCGTGTCCGATGCGAGCGGCGAAATCGTGGCGGAGACCGTGAACGGAGAGATCACGCTCGAGCGGGTGGACGCCACCAGCCTGGACGCGAACACCATCAATGGCGACGTGGCGTACGATGGACCGATCCGGAACGGCGGCCGATACGCCCTCTCGAGCCACAACGGCGACGTCACCCTGGCCGTCGCGGATGGCGCCAGCGCGACGGTGTCGGTCAGCACCTACAATGGCGAATTCGAGTCGGAGTTCCCGGTGTCGCTGCGGGAGACGCGGAAGGGGAAGCGGTTCAGCTTCACCATCGGGGCGGGGAGCGCGCAGGTGACGCTGGAGTCGTTCCAGGGCTCGGTGCAGTTGGTGCGGCCGGGACATCATCCCCAGCACCAGGACGAGCACGACGATGAGGACCACGACAGGGACAAGGACAAGGATCGGTAACTCGAAGCGGTGGTGCCGCCGCAATATGAACGGATTTGCCACGCGCCACCGCAGCACATCCTGCGGGTGCCGCAGTCTGATACAGCCAAAGCTGCCTCGGGTCCACCAGCTTTTTCCCACTCGATAATCCCGTAGCCAGTCGCAGTTTAGCCAGCCGAGTCGGCTGGCCGGCTCGGACATTGCCGTCAAAAAAGTCTTCGGCATGGCAAAAAATGCCACGCATGGCATAGGTCTTGTAAACCCGCTCCGGCCAGCCCTCTAGCCCATTGGGCCGTGCCCGGTAGATCGCCCCCAACCCTTAGCTCTGGAGCAAATCGATGCAGCGCCCCTTCAATCGCGCCCTGGCCGGTGCGGCGGCCCTGACCCTGGCCCTTGCGAGCACCGCGCAGGCGCAGGTCGGAACCCTGTCGAACCCCGCCACGGTGACGCTCAACGCCACCAAGCTGTCGACCCTGACCGTAAGCCCGGCCACGTCGACCACGACGCTCCCCAGCATCACCGACAACTCGGCCGCCAACGTCTTCCCCGACGTCGGTCTCACTACGGCCTGGAACCTGACCAGCGGCACCTCCGTGCGCCTCGTCGGCTGGTTCGGAACTCCGGCGTCGGCCCTGGTCAACGGCACGGCGGTCATCCCGTCGGCGAATGTCGAAGGCGGCATCAACAACGGCGGCTTTACCCCCTTCACCGGTGCGGCAGTCGGCGGCCTCGGTGTGGCGGGCGGCAGTCTTCAGCTCTTGAACGTGGGCGTGAGCGCGGCCAACTATTTCTCGAGCCGTACCGACCAGCTCAACCTTCGGCTGAACCTGGTGGGCTACCCGACGACGACGGCCGGCCTCTACACCGGCACGCTCAACGTCCAGGCTGTCGTTCAGTAAGTCGTCATGCCAGCCCGGCTCGGCATCCGCGTCCGCTTGTGCCTCACACTCCTCGCTCCGGGTGCCGTCCTGGCACTCGGTGCGGGGGAGGCCGGGGCGCAAGGTGGGACGGTGTCGGCGGCACGGGTGATCTCGCTCGCTGCGACCAAGACCTCGGCGCTCACGGTGATCGTGGCCTCCGGGGCCGTGCAATCGATTCCAAGCCTCACCGATAACGCCCTGAACAGCTTCCCCGCCCCGGTCGTGATCACCACGTCCTGGGACGTGAACCCGGGACAGACCAACACCGTCAACCTGATGGCGTACTTCTCGACGCCGGCCCAGGCCCTGGTGGGGGGCAGCACCTTGATCCCTTCGAGCCGGGTGCTCGGGCGGATGACAACGGGTCTCCCGGTCGGCTTCACCGCCATCACCCAGAACGCATTTGGGGGCGTCGGCACGGCGGGAGGGAGCCTCCGGCTCTACTCGGTCAACATCAGCGGCCCGAACAAGAAGGCCAGCCGGACGGACAACCTGGACCTGCAGCTCAATCTTGTCGGATTCCCGATACTGGCCCCAGGCCTGTACAGCGGCACGCTCAACCTGCGGGCCGTCACGCAATAACTCGCAGCGGCTCAAGTGCTGAACCGCCCAGGCGATACTCAACCTTCAGACCAAGAGGTGGCCTCCCGACCCGACCGATCAGCCTGAGGATCCCGGCCCGTGCCAGCCGGCGATGGCGAGCGCCCGTTTTTACCCGTAAGTTCGGGCATGACCAGCCGTTTCGGTGTCTTCACCGTCCTGGCGCTGTGGGCAGCGCCGCTCGGCGCGCAGGTGGGGCTCGCGTCCGCCGCCACGGCGGTCGCGCTGTCGGCCACCAAGGCCGCATCGGTGAGCGTAACGCTCCCCGGCGGCAGCTCGGCCACCCTCCCAGGCGCCCTCGTCACCGGGCCGAACGATCTCGCGCCCATTCCCGTCGCGACCTCGTGGGAAGTCGATCCCCGGCGCACCGCGGCCGTGGCCCTCGTCGCCTACTTCGGGCAGCCGGCCCGGGCACTCGCCGGCAGCGCCGCGGCGATCCCTTCGACGGCGGTGCTCGGGCGGGTGCTGACTGGCGGCCCCAAGAGCTTCACGCCGTTTACCGGGAGCCCGGTGGCGACCGGATCGACGCTGGCGGGCGCGGCCGGCGGAACGCTGGTGCTGTTCACGCAGGCGATCTCGGACGCCAACGCGGTCGGCCGGCGAAGCGACCATCTGGAAGTGAGAATCGACCTGTCCGGCACCCCTGAGCTGCCGGCCGGCAGCTACACCGGGACCCTGAACCTCCTGGTGATCACGCAATGAGGTATCATGCGCGTTTCCGCGATCTGTCCCTCTCACCTCCCGCGGCCGGTCCGCCGGGCTAGCGCCGCGCTCGGCATGCTCGCCGGCCTCGGCGCCGTCACCCCGCTCGTCGCTCAATCCGTCAGCCCTCCCATCGCCGAATATCAGGAACGCGCCCGCTCCAGCTTCCAGCTCATCAACTCCGGCATCTTCCCGCTCAACGTGGTGCTCGAGGTGCGGGGCTTCAGCGTGACCGAGCAGGGCGAGGTCCAGGACGCCATCCTCGACACCAGCAAGGTGCACGTCAAGCTCTCGGCGATGAGCTTCCGGATCCCGCCGCGCGGCACCTACACCGTGTTCTACGAGGCGACGGCCGACAGCCTGCCGGCCTGGTTCAACATCCTGAGCGCCATGACCGGGGCCCGGACGGAGAGCGGCCTCAACGTGCGGATCCTGCTCCCGCACGTGGTCTACCTCAACCAGAAGGAGGCCCTGCGGAAGGAGCAGGTGGCCGTCCGCAAGGTCGAGCGCGATTCGGCCGCCGGCAAGCTTCGCGTGCAGCTCGAGAACCTGGGGCCCAACCTGGGCCGCGTTCAGCAGGTGACCGCCGCGGCGGACAAGGCGACCAGCCCTGCCGGTGCCGGCTTTCCACTCTTTCCTCACATGCTCCGCTGGACCGAAGTGGACTGGCCCGGTCCCCAGTCACCCGAGCGCCTGACGATCCGCTTCACCAAGTTCACCGTGGATACCGTGCTGTCGGCCACGTCGTCACCCTAGCCCGTGCTCACCCGGCCGCGCTTCGCCCTCGCCGCCGTCGCCGCCGCGCTCGCCGTGGCGGCGCTCGTCGTGCCCGCCATCGGCAGGGCGCAAACGGTGGTCGAGGTCCAGGGCGGCGGCTCGTCGCTGGTCGGCGGATACGGTGCCACGGCGAATTTCTGGCGGAACGGCGTGGACGGCTGGATCGGACTGGGCTACCTGGATGGGCTGCGCGCCGGGGCGTTCCTCCGAACGGCGGTGGGCAAGGACACGTTGCGCCTGGGCAACGACGCGCTCGCGATGCGGTTCCCGACCGATCTCTTCAGCAACGGCTACAACCTCCTGGTCCAGGGTGCCAGCCTCGGCGGGACATCGGGCCGCACGTCCTACCTCGCCTTTGCCGGCGCGAGCTCGTCCAGTCTGGCCGCCCCCTCGTTCCAGGCCACGAGCATCGAGAAGCCGATGGGGGCGCTCTTTCTCCAGCACCGGCTCTCGCCGACGGTCCGGCTCACCGGCAACTTCCTGGTGGCCGAACGGCAGACCGTGGTGCCGGGAATCACGTGGCAGCCGACGCCGGACCTCACCGCCGCCCTCGTCGCCGGCACCGGTGCGGGGAGTCCCTACGCGGCCGGCGCGGTGACCGCCCGCCGAGGCGCGCTCGGACTCAAGGCGTTATACGCGTGGAATCCCGACCGGTTCCGGCGCGCCGACGTCCCAGGCCCGACCCAGACCGAGTCGGAAAAGGAAAACATCTCGCTCACCTACGACCTCGGCTCGGCATTTCAGGTGGGCGTGGCTCGCCAGCACTTCCTGCAGGACTCCGCCGACGCAGCGCCACCGATCCGGGCAGTCGGCAACTCCGCCTTCGCCAGCGGGCGGGTCCACGAGATCCGGCTGACGGGAGGCGTGTATGACTCACGCTCGCAGGGCACCACGAATCTGAGCTCGTACTTCGCCGTCGGGCGCGAAGTGTCGTCCTGGCTCGACGCCGAGCTGTTCGTGCTCCAGAGTCGGCCATCGGGGCGGGCTTCCAGCACGACGCCGATCGTCAACCTGCGCTGGCGCATCTCGCCCCGCCTGCGGCTGATGCAGCAGATCTCCGTGCACGATCACCGGCCGACCATCCTCTTCGGCGCAAACCTCATTACCCCGCTTGGCGAGTTCGGCGCGGATTACCAGATCGTGCACCAACCGTTCCAGCCGTTCCAGCCGTTCCGCAGCGCGCTCAACCTGACCGCCCGCCTGCAGCTCGGCCGCTACTCCACCAACCTCGGCACGTATGTGCGCCCCGACGGGGCCGTCGACTACTCGGCCTCCGGCAGCACCTTCCTGTACATGGGGTCGTTCGGCGGGGTACAGCCGCAGCAGCTCGGGCAAAGCCTCGGACGGTACGTCGTCCGCGGGCGTGTCCGCGACGAGGCCGGCGACCCGGTCGAGGGGGCCGCCGTGAGTCTGGGCGGCGACATGGCGTTCACGAATTCGCGCGGGGAGTTCTTCGTCCGGGTCCGCCACCCGGAGCGCTACCAGATCTCCGTTCCGCTCGAGGAGTTCCTGCTGCCGGGCCGCTGGGAGGTGGTCGCCGCGCCGGCCGAGACGGTGGCTGAGCCCGAGAATTCCGCGCACGGCATCGAGATCATCCTGCGCCGGGCGGTGGCGGACCCCCCCGGCTCCGCCGCGCCACCGGTCCCCACGGCTCCGATCGACACCATTCGCGGCGGCGGCGCCGACACGCTTCATCGACTCGTCCCGCCACCGCCGGCCGACGCTGACGGCGACCGGATCCTCGACGCCGTGGACGTCTGTCCCGCCAGCCCCGTCGGTGAGCCGGTGGACGCCTCCGGGTGTGCCCCGCTGTTCACTCCGGCGGCACCCGTGCTCACGCTTCGAGACGTGCAATTCGAGTCGGGAATGGCGGTAATGCTGGGCAGCTCGCTGCCGGTGCTCGACAGCATCGCCCGCCAGCTCGAGGCGCTCCCCGACGTGTCGGTGGAGGTCTCGGGGCACACCGACTCGAGTGGTCTGCATCGCCGCAACGTCGTGCTGGCGAAGGCCCGGGCGGAGGCGGTCCGGCAGTACCTGCATCAGCGCGGCGTGCCGCTCGAGCGGATGACGTCGCGAGGCTTCGGGCCCGACCGGCCCGTGGCGGCCAACGGGACCGCGGCGGGGCGCGCGCTCAATCGGCGGGTGGAGTTGCGCCGCCGGCCCGACACCGCTCCCCCGAGTGACGGCCACGCCACGCAGGTGACACCTGAGCGGCGGAGGTCGCGTCACCCCCGACCAGCGGCGTCGCGGGCACGGTCGGCCGCGCCACACCCTGCGTCACCGACGCGTGCTCCCGGCACGACGCCATGAGCTGGCGGCGCGCCGTGAGGGGGCCGTCGTCGAGTTCTACTCGATGCCCAGCACCTCGACGTCGAAGACCAGCGTCGCTCCCGGCGGGATATCCGGCGGTGCACCGCCCTCGCCGTAGGCCAACTGCGGCGGAAGCACCAGTTTTCTCCGCCCACCGACTTTCATCCCCTTCACCCCTTCGTCCCAGCCGCTGATCACCTGGCCCGCCCCCAGGGTGAACGCGAACGGCTCGCCGCGGTCGCGGCTGCTGTCGAACTTCTTCCCGTTCGGAAGCCATCCGGTATAGTGGACCCGGACCGTCCGGCCTGGCTCCGCTTCGGCGCCCTGCCCCGCGGCGACGTCGGTATACCAGAAGCCCGATGACGCCTTGGTCATCTTGGTCGTATCGACACCCAGCTCGGCGCTGAAGCCGCCGCCGCCGGCGTCGCCCCGCGAGCCACAGGCCGCCGCCAGCGCGAGCACCGAGAGGAGAGAGAGACGTCGCATGCCTACTCCGGATCGATGAGGTAGAGAGGGAAGCGTCGAAGGTGGCCTATCAACGACAAGGCCGACCCGAAGGTCGGCCCCCAGGAATCGGGACGGCGGGATTTGAACCCGCGACCCCTGCAACCCCATTGCAGTGCGCTACCGGACTGCGCTACGTCCCGTTGTCGAGGCGGAATTGTAGCCGTCGAGGTCCGCCGGGGGAAGTGCTTCGGCCGATCCCGACCCCGAGCCCTTTCGGCGATGTCTAGGCGCCCGTCACCGGTCAGCGAGTGGGGCCGTCGACCGGGTGACCGATTCTCAGCCAGGGTATTCTACCAGCGGCACACGCGCCCCGGGAGCCTGCTGACCGGCTATTTCCGCGACACCTGTCCCGGGTGACCCGAGCCACCTCATCTCCCCGGGCCTCCCACCGATACTTGGACCACTGCCGAAGCGGGGACCTCAACTGTGGGCCCGGCATTTGCATTTGTCGGAGCCCGCTGGCACCCCTGCAGGTCGGAAGGAGACCGCGATGAGCCTCAACGATGGGCGACCCTGGGAAGGCGAGGGAGATCTCCCCTGGGACACGCCGGATGGGGAATGGGAGCCCGCCGATTCCGAGGCGTGGCGAGGGGATCTCCACCAGGACGGATGGCCGGAAAATCTGGCTGGCCCGGAGTACTGGCTCTACAAGAAGGAGCAGGGCGATGATGAGTAGGAACCGCCGTCGCGACGCCACATGAGAGGGGCCGGAGATCACACCGGCCCCTCCTCATTTTTCACCCCTGAATGAAAACCGAAGCCGCTGTCCCCTAAGCTCTTGTCAGCACGGAATATAGGACCTGTTGACGCAATCTAAGTTATTGCTATATTTGTTGTTACGAAGATCCCGCCGCTGCGGGATCATGGACCCGGAGGGATCGCCCGCCGGCGGTCCCATGCACGCAGGAGAAGGGGAAAACGATGTCCGAATCGACGCCGAACGAGGCCGTGGCCGCCGTGCCCGAGCCGTGGGATCCGTTTCAACTGATGGACCGGATGGACGAAGAGGCGCTCCGCAAGGAGATGGATGGAATCGCGGCAACCGACCTCGTCTACGTGGTGAAGGAGGGGAACCAGGAGGTAGTGGGGCTTTCGAAGACGGGGGTCGACGAGTGCTGCATGGCGCTGGTGACACAGGGACAGGTCATTCGCGAGGAGGATCTGCAATACGAGGTGATCGGTGAGGACGAGGATCGGGAGGCGCTCTTCAAGGTGAAGGCGGCCCGGTTCGCGGTCTCGCCCGCGGGCCAGGAGGTGCGGCTCGACCAGGTCATCGGGGTCAAGCGCCAGCCGTTGTACTTCGAGCCGGCGCAGCTCGAGCTGGACGCTCGGGTTCCGTCCAAGAAATACAAGGGCCGGACCTATCGTGAGCTGCTCGGCAGCACGGACGGCCGCGAATACCTCGGCTGGATGGCGGAGAACTTCAGCGAGCCCGCCATCCGCGATTTCGTGCGCCGCATTCTCGCGGGCGAGGAAATCACGGCCCAGCGCGGGCGGCAAATGAACCCCCACTGGTACGAGGCCGGGGCCATGAAGGCCGCGCGCAATGCACGGTTCCGGCTCATCCCGGGCAACGTTCGCGCGCAGGTCATCGCGAGCGCACGCCAGGGCGGAAGCGCCCGAGTGGTCGACGCGCGCCCGGGCACGTTGCGCGGAACCTCGAAAGCCGCTCCGGTCGCAGCGCCCGCACCAGCGGTGCCGAATGAGCGGCTCGAGCCGACCATGCCGGTCGAAGTCGTGACCCGGGCCGGCCCGTATGCGCCGACCGAGAAGCAGGTCGCGTTTTACACGCGGTTGGCCGAGTCGCCGGTGTTCACCGAGGAGGAGCGCCGGCGCGCGTTCGAGTGGCTCGCGAGCAAGGCCACCCGGCAGACCATCAAGGACCAGATCGACTGGCTCAAACGCCAGGTCGAAACCCGCAAGGCGGCACGCGGCCAGTCGGCGGCCTGATCCTCGCAGGGGCGACGGAGTCACCCTGAGCGCAGCGAAGGGCTCAGGGTGACTCCATCTTGTCCGCCCTCTCCGTCTTCTCCGCCCTCTCTGATCTCCCGCAGCCGGCGAAGCTCGGGCACCCGGCTCGCCGTCACCGCCACCACGGTGAGCGTGGCCATCCCGCCCAGTACCACCGCCGGCACCGTCCCGAGGAGCCGGGCAGCCACACCGGATTCGAAGGCGCCGATCTCGTTGGAGCTCCCGATGAAAATGGCGTTGACCGACGAGACCCGGCCGAGCAGGTGCTCCGGCGTGAGCACCTGGAGCAGCGTGCTGCGGACGACGACGCTCACCGTGTCGACCATCCCGCTCGCGGCCAGCGCGCCCAGCGACAGCGCGAAGCTGCGCGACAAGCCGAACACGATCATCGTAATCCCGAACAGCGCCACGTTGATCAGCAGAGTGCGGCCGGCTCGTTGGAGCGGCGGCCGGTGGGCCAGGGCCAGCGACATCACCACCGCCCCGGCGGCGGGTGCGGCGCGCAGCAGGCCCAGGCCCTGCGGACCGACGTGCAGTATGTCGTCCGCGAAGATCGGCAGAAGCGCCGTGGCTCCGCCGAACAGAACCGAGAACAGGTCCAACGCCAGCGCGCCGAGCACCACCGGCTGACTCCGGACGAACCGGATTCCCGACGTGAGGCTCTCCGCCACCGATTCGGTGGTCGCCGCCCGGGTCGGCGGGAGGTGATCGATGCGGGCGATCGCGAGCGATGCCGCCAGCATCAGCGACACATCTACGGCATACGCGGCGCTGATGTTCCCGAACCCGTAGATCAGACCGCCGAGCGCGGGACCCATGACCGCGGCGAGCTGCCAGGTGGAGCTCCGCCACGTGACCGCGTTGGGAAAGAGCGGCCGCGGCACCAGCTCGGCGCTGAGGGCCGTGCGAGCCGGCTGCAGAAAGCTGCGGCTGATGCCGCTCATGAAGATCACCAGATAGATCGGCCACACCCGCCCCGGATGCACCAGTCCTGGATGCACGGTGAACCAGAGCAAGGCGAGCGAGGAGCCGAGCAGGGCGGCGAGCGCGATCCGCGCGATGAGCAATCGGCGGGCGCGGTCCGCGAGGTGGCCGGCCGGTAGCGCGAAGCCGATGAACGGAAGCGCCTCGGCGAGCCCGATGAGCCCGAGCGACAGCGGGTCCCGAGTGAGCCCGTACACTTGCCAGGAGACGACCACCGCCTGGAGCTGGGTAGCCACGTTCATCGTGAGGAGGCTGACGATGAACCAGCGGAAGTTCGGGATCCGCAGCGAAGCGTAGGGATCGTGTCGGACCTGGGGCGCGGCCATGGCGGCGGGAAGATAACCAGGCCCGGCCGCGCCCTCTGGGCGCGGCATGGTGTTTGTGCATCGGCGCCGGTGCCGAGAGCACGACATCGAACCGGCCCTGCTCGACCATCCCGATGGCGACGTGCGACGACCGAGAGCGCCGGAGTTCGCCCGAAAAATCCTGCAGTCCATCGGCGGCGCGTTTTGCGAGCGGCGAAAAGAATTTGCGGGAGAGCCGTGCGCGCGTCCCCGTCAGAGCAGCTCTAACCATTTGATCTTGCAAGAGTTACTTCCAGAGGAAGGGCGGCCCGTTTCGTGCAGAATGCGAGTGCGTTCGACGGGCCTCTCCAAACCCTGCATCCCTTACACGCCAGGCATGACGCGACCGACTCTCTGCTGCCTCCTCGTCGGCCTGGCGGCCTGCGCGAGCCAACTGCCGCCCGCTCCCACGGCGGCGCCGGTGTCGACCGCTATTCATGACTCCCTAGTCCCCGTAGTCGATCTCGACGCGCTTACTCATGAGAGCATCGCCGCCGACGCTGCCGTGCTCAACGATCTGGCCGCCGCGGCGCCGGATGATGCCGTCGTGCCGGCGTTCGACGCGCCCGCCGTGCGCTGGGACATCGACGTCCTGACGTACGCGGCCCATCCGCGGGTCCGCTACTACCTCGACTACTTCCGGGGGCCGGCGCGCGGCCGGATGGAGATCTTTCTCAGCCGCGGCGCCCGGTTCGATTCGATGATCCGCGAGCGCTTTCAAGCCGAGGGGCTTCCGGGCGATCTGGGATACCTGGCGCTGATCGAGAGCGGATACTCGAGCGAAGCGGTGAGCCGCTCCTACGCCGTCGGTATGTGGCAGTTCATGCGCGGGACCGGCATGGGCTATGGCCTCAGGGTGGACTCCTGGGTCGACGAGCGGCGCGATCCGGTCAAGGCTACCGACGCCGCCGCCCGCCATCTGCGCGACCTGCGCGCTCGCTTCGGTTCGCTCTACCTGGCCGCCGCCGCCTACAACGCCGGTGCCGGGAAGGTGTCGCGGAGCCTGGGCAAGCTCGAATGGGAAGCACCCGTCGAGGAGCCGGCGGCGGACACCGCCGCCGATCTCACCGCGGACTCCTCGGACGTGGCCGCCGATTCCCTCGACGCCGCGGCGGAGGACGCCGCCGAGGAGGCCCCGGTCGAGGACGTCGCTGTACCCGCCCCCGACCCGGCCGCCATCACCAGCGACGCCGCCTTCTTCCGGCTCGCCTCGACCGATCTCCTCGCCGCCGAGACCCAGGACTACGTGCCGAAGCTGATCGCGGCCGCGATCATCGCCAAGGCGCCGGAGCGCTACGGGTTCGCGGCGCCGGTGCCCGCTCCGTTCACCTACGACTCACTGGTGGTGCACGACGCGACCGGGCTGGACGTGGTCGCCCATCTGGCCGGTGCGAGCCTGGCCGACCTCCGCGATCTCAACCCGCAATATCTGCGGCTCGCCACCCCTCCGCGCTCCACCATGGTGATCCGCGTCCCGGCCGGCACCGGTCCGCTCGTCTCCGAGCGGTACGCCGCGCTGAGCCCGAAGTCGCGGGTGCACTTCCTGACCTACGTCACCTCGCGCCGGGAGCGGCTGAGCGCAATCGCCGCACGCTATCACCTGCCGATGCGCGAGGTTCAGTTCGCCAACCCGAAAGTGACGACTACGCGTCCGGCCAAGGGCACCCGGCTCGTGATCCCGACCGTGGCCGTGCCGTCGGCACTGGCGATGAAGGCGACCGGGACGGTCGGCGGGATCCGCCGCGGCTCCGCCCTGGCTTCGACACACCGCGTCCGCCGCGGCGAGACCCTCACGGGAATCGCGCGGAGATACCGTGTGACCGTGCGCTCGCTCCGTCGCGTGAACTCGCTCGCCAGCGACCACGCGCTCCGTGCCGGGATGCGCATCCGCATCCCCGGCTGACCTTCCACCCTTTTCCAGGCTCCGCCGCCGAGACACCGTGTCCGCCTCCAGCACCGCGCCCGTCAGCACACCGGCCGCTCCGGCCGCCCCGGTTTCCGAGCGAACCGCCTTCGCGGTCCTCGGATCGATGCTGTTCCTGATTCTGGCCCTCACGCTGCTCCTGGTGCAGACCACCTGGATCGATTCCGCCAGCGCGGCGGAGCCCCCGCCGGCGGCCGACGGCAGCAGCCTGGCGCAGCGGTGACGGTGCGCCGGACGCTCGGCTTCGCGGCCCTCGTTCTGCTGTCGCCAGCGGGCAACGCGGCGCACGCCCCCGCCGCGTCCGGCTATGCCCCGGCAACCCACGCGGGCGACACCCTGCGAGCCCGCCTCGCCGGCGCGCCCGCCCGCGAGCGTCCGCGGCGCATGACCTTGAGCGGTCTGGTGGTCGGATATCTCTCGCCCCGCGGGTTGCCGCCCGTGCCGGGGGCCCTGGCGCTGACGGACACCGGCCTCGTCTTCACCTCCGCCGACGGGCGCTACGGCGTCACGCTGCCGGTCGTGGGTCCCGTCCGCCAGCGCGCGGCTGAGCGGTGGCGTGCCTCGGCGGTCTCGCTGGCCTACGTGGACGAGGCGCTCGGGCGTCCATCGTATCTCTTCCGCGTCGATGGTGGCGTGTTCGAGACCGAGGCCCCGGGGCCGCTGCTCGAGGTGGCCTCGCATCCGACCTGGCTCGACAGCCTGGGCTCGGTGGAGTGGCGGGACGAGCGACCGCTGGTGGACCCCGCCGACGGTCCGGCGGTCCGCTCGCGGCTCGACGCGATCATGAACGGCGCGTACGCGGACTCGCTGTACGCGCTGTTCGGGCGGCCGGAGCGGCCCGCCGGCGTCGTGGGAGAGCGGGGGCGGTCCGCAGGCCGGCTGGGCGAGTACATCGCGAGCCGCGACTCGCTCGCGCTCGATCCCGGACGGATGACGAGCGTCGCCCAACTCCGCCACACGGTGGCCCACGAGCTGGCCCACCGGTGGCAGGCCCGTGCGGGCGTTCAGCTCGCCCTGCTCTGGAACGGCGTGCCGGCAATCAGGGACCCCAAGCGGTACGGCTACGCGAGCGTCGGCGAGCACCAGGCCGAGGCGGCCGCGTTCGCCGTGCACTTCCTGTTCGCCACGGCCGCGAGCCGCGACCCCGCCGGCGAGGCTGCCACGCTGGACCACTACGAGTTGTTGGTCCCGGGAACCCGGACACTCGCCCGATACTTCGCCATGCAGCCGCTCTTCCGCCACCACCCACTGCGGGCGCTGCTCACGACCGGGCGATCGGCCGCGTAGGCACGCGGAGGCAACTGGTAGAGCCGGCGATCGACCACGTCGAAGGGGACCTGCGCTCGGGCAGGTCCCCTTCGACGCGTTTGGGGTGACGCTGGCCTCACGCGGGCCAGGGTGCGGCGTCGTTCTGCAGCAACCGGTTACGCCGGCCCAGCGTCACCATCTCACGCTGGATGATCTGGCGTGCATCGGCGGCCACGAATCCATAGCCTCTCGGCTCCGCGACCAGCCACTGCTCGCACCTCAGCTCGTCGAGCGCGCCACGAACCGCCTCGGGATCCGCGTCGAGCGCGCGCGCCAGACGGGCCGAGGATGTGCGTCCCGCCAGAACCGACGCCGCACCGAGCACACGCTGAGCTTCGGGGGAGAGTCGCCGGTAGCTCATTCGAATCGCCTCCGGTGCGGCGTCGGCTGTGGCGATGGCGCCGAGATCGAGCCCGTGCAGCACGGCGCGGAAGAGCGCGACCGCCAGGCCGGGCGTTCCTCCGGACACCTCCGCCACGCGCCGGACGAGACCGTCGCGCGCACTGCCGGTGGACCGCGGCACGAGCCGTCGCGCGAGCGCGTGGAGCGGTCCCTGGCCCAGCGCGGACAGCGTCACGGACACGCCGCCCAACTCGGGTCCCAGCAGGGCGCGGAGCTCCTCCACCTCGGCTCGCCACGCTACCGGGTCCAGGCCCAGGATCAGCGCGGCCGGCAACGGCGTGAGGCCGCGCAGCGCGGCTACCAGCGCGAGCAGTGACTCGCGGTCCAACCATTGAGCGTCGTCTACCGCGAGAAGGACCGGCTGGGACTCGGCGGCGGCACGCAGTAGCTCGCCCAGCGCTGGACCGAGCGCCCAAGCCGGCGCGCCCGCACGGACCGTGGCCGGCTCCGCCCCCGCCGGACCCATGCCGGCGAAGGCCGCCAGCGCCCCAGGCGCCGGACCCGCGGCCCCGGCGGCCTCGACCAGCCCGCCGCGCGCCAGGGCGAGCGCACCGCTCCATGCGTCGCCCGCGTCGTCCTCGATCGGCCGGGCAAGAATGACGGCCATCCCCTCGAGCCGCGCCCGGACGAGCACCTCGTTCAGCATCGAGGTCTTCCCCATGCCCACCGCGCCTTCCACGATCAGAGCGGACGCCCGCGGTGTCGCGCGAGCGCTCGACAGCGCCTCGAGCAGACGCTGGAGCTCGGCCTCACGCCCGATCGGCGGCAGCCGGCCTTCCGCGGTGGCCCTGCGGTCCGATGCACCGTCACGTCGGACCCGACACTCCGCTCGTACCCGGCTCGCGAGCGCCGCGAGCTCGGGCCCGGGACCGGCGCCATTCCGCGCCGCCAGACGGTCAAAGGCGCGGTAGTGCTCGAGGCCCCCTTCGGCGTGGCCGGCCAGCACGGAGGCCCGCATCACCGTCCGCGCCGCGATCTCCGAGCTCGGATCGAGCGCCGCGGCACGCAGTGCCACAGCCAGAGCCTCGCGGGCATGTCCGCCGGCCGCCAGTTGCTCGCCGCGGGACACCAGCGCCTCGACGCTGCGCTGCCGCCACGTCTCCCGCTCTGCGCTCAACCAGGCCTCGAAGGCGGGGGCATCGGCCAGCGAGAAACCCTCCATGAACTCACCGCGCACGAGTCGCGCGGCCGCTCTCCAGTCCGCCCGCCCGACGAAGGCATCCAGCTCATTCACATCGAGTCGCACTATCCCCGGGGCCAGACGGATCGCGTTCCCGTCCGCCTCGATGCTGGCTCCGCCCGCGTGCCGCCGCACGGTGTGAAGGGCCACGTTCAGCGAGTGCCTCGCCGAGGCGGCCGGGCGATCGGCCCAGAGCAGCCCGGCTAGGTGCTCGCGAGTGCGCCCGAGCGGTGAGCGCGCGAGATAGATCAACAGGGCGAGATGCTTGCGCCAGGTCAGCTCGGCGGGCGGTGGATCGCGCGCGAGGGTCACTTCGAGGCCACCAAGGGTGCGGCAGACGATCATGGGCGGCGGCCTCCGGTACGGCTTCGGGAGGAGGGGCAGAGCACGAACCAAGCCAGCCTTGCAGGCGATGGCGGCGCTGCGGCGTACAGGGGCCGGAAAGGCGACAGATCGGCCGGTCTCCCAGGACGGCCAGCGCGGCCACTACCCACGGCGTGAGTGGGCCCCCAGACCCAACGTGGCGCGGCGCACGGCCCGCGACCCATCCGCGGCACTACCATGCGGCAGCACCTTCAGGAGCGAGGCATGACGATCACGCTGCGATGTCTCGATTGTGGGTTCCGGCTCTGCTTGACGTTGGCTCGAAGCGAGGCAACGGATATTCTCACCGACGCCCTCTCGTGCGGCCAGTGCCGCTGCCGCCGGTGGGCCGCGGCGTAGGTCACCACGACGCCGCCCGCCATGCCCGGGAGCCTAGGCGCCGAGGCGCTGCTGCTGCTGCGCCTGATACTCGCGGCGGCGCTGGCGGCGGCGCTGGGCTGGGAGCGCGAACGCGCGCGGAAGCCGGCCGGGCTTCGCACCCACATGCTCGTGGGGATGGCCTCGGCGCTGTACACCGCGCTCGGCACGCTGGCCATCACTGACGTCCAGGACCTCGTGCCTGCCGCTCGGGGCGATCCGGTCCGCATCATCCAAGCGGTCGCCCTCGGCATCGGCTTCCTCGGCGGTGGGGTGATCTCGGCCGGCCGGGCCGACGGGCAGGAGCACCACTTCACTACCGCCGCCTCCATCTGGTCCACCGCGGGGATCGGCATCGCCGCCGGGCTCGGCCACTACGTCCTCGCGATCGGCGCCGCGGCACTTCAGCTGATCATCCTCCATACCATCATGCGGCTCGAGCATCGGGCGTCGTCTCAGCCCTGAGGGCCAGGCTCCTGGATTACAGCGGGTTGTCGGAGTAACATAAGGTTACTTATGGAACTCCTGAACGCGCAGGAAGCGGCCCAGCTCCTCCATCTCAACGTCAAGCGCATCCAAGCCTTGGCTCGCGCCGGCCGGCTCCCCGGCCGTCGGGTCGGGCGGAAGTGGCTGTTCGACCGGCGCGACCTGGACCAACTCCTCGGCCGCCCTTCCGCCACCGCCGCCGGGCTCGACATCAGCGCGCGCAACCAGCTGCGGGGCCGCATCCAGGCGCTCACGATCGACGGCGTCATGGCCGAGGTCCTCCTTCGGATCGGCGACCAGGACCTGGTCTCCATCATCACGCGCGGGTCGGCCGAGCGCCTCGGTCTCCGGGTCGGCGATGAGGTGTACGCGCTGATCAAATCCACCGAAATCATGATCGGCAAGGATGCGCCGGGGTGAGCGCGAACAGCCCCGGGACGCCAGCGGCCGTCCCGCGCTGGCCGTGAGGCGGTCTCCGGCTCTCGCGCAGGCCGGTGTCGCCCTCGCCGCGGCGACGCTGCTCGTCCTGCTCGGCCTCCCGCTCGTGGCGTTGATTCTGCGCGTGCCGGCTGCGGACCTCGCCCGGCGCCTCATGGACCCCCTGGTGCTGGACGCGCTGCGCCTGAGCCTCATCTCCAGCGTCGCGGCCACGCTCGCGGTCGTGACCCTGGGGCTTCCCGTGGCCTACCTGCTCGCGACCCGGAGCTTTCCCGGCAAGCGCGCGGTCGAGGTGCTGATCGACCTCCCGCTGGTGCTGCCGCCGACGGTCGCCGGCGTCGCGCTGCTGATGGCGTTCGGGCGCGCCGGACTGGCGGGCGGCGCGCTGGGCTGGCTCGGGATCAGCCTGCCATTCACCACGCTCGGCGTGATCGTGGCCCAGACGTTCGTGGCGGCGCCGTTTTTCGTTGGCGCCGCGCGCGCGGGACTCGCTGACGTGGATCGCCGCTATCTCGACATCGCCGCCACGCTGCGAAGCGCACCGGGACGCACCTTCTTCCGCATCATGCTGCCGTTGGCCCTCCCGTCGCTTCTGTCCGGCGCCGCCATGAGCTGGGCTCGCGCCCTGGGTGAGTTCGGCGCGACGATTACTTTCGCCGGCAATCTCCCGGGCGTGACCCAGACGATGCCGCTCGCCGTCTACCTCGCGCTCCAGAGCGACCTGGAGGCCGCGATCGCGCTCGCCGTCCTCCTGCTCGGCGTGTCCGTGGCCGTGCTGCTCATCGTGCGGTCCGGTTCGGTCGGCCCCTCCGCGATCCGCGTTCGTGCTCGCCGCCCGGCTCGCTGACCGGCGGGGCGACTTCGCCCTGGACGCGGAGCTCGCCGCACCGCCCGGGACGACCACCGTCCTGGTGGGTGAGAGCGGCGCCGGCAAGACGACCATTCTTCGGCTGCTGGCCGGGCTGGATCGTCCGCTCGCCGGGCGGATCGAGGTGAACGGCGCCGAATGGCTGGATACGGCGCGAGCCATCTGGCGGCCGCCCTGGGAGCGCGACGTGGGGTACGTCCCCCAGGACCACGCGCTGTTCCCCCACCTCAGCGTCGAGGAGAACGTGGCCTTCGGCCTCCGCGCCCTCGGGCTTGGCCCGGCCGAGCGGCGGAGGCGCGTGGGCGATGCGCTTGCCACGGCGGGCGTCGAGGGCCTCGGACCGCGCCTGCCGCGGGGGCTCTCGGGCGGCGAGCAGCAGCGCGTGGCCCTCGCACGCGCCCTGGCACCGGCCCCCGCTCTGCTGCTCCTGGACGAGCCGCTCGCGGCGCTCGATCTCCAGACGCGCCGCGCGGTGCGCACCGAGCTGCGCGAGCTGCTCGGCCGGCTGCCCTGCATCACGGTCTACGTGACGCACAGCCCGGTCGAGGCGCTGGTCTTTGGAGATCAGATCGTGGTGCTCGAGCGCGGCCGCGTCTCGCAGTCCGGTCCGCGCGAGGATCTGCTGCGCTACCCGCGCTCGCCGTTCGTGGCGGAGCTGATGGGCACCAACCTCTTCATCGGCAAGGCCGGCGACATCGGCGCGCCGCACGGCGGCACGGTCCGGACGCCGGACGGGGACGTGCTCGTGTCCGACTATCCGGGCCGTGGCGATGTCTTTCTCACCGTGAGTCCGCGGGAGATCACCCTCTTCCGCGAGCGCCCGGGCGGCAGCGCGCAGAACGTGTTTCACGGCCCGATCGTCGAGCTGGTGCCGGAGCCTCCCGTCGGCGAACGGGTCCGGGTCGTGGTAGGCACGCGACCGATGCTGGTGGCGGAGGTCACCCGTGAGGCGGTGGCCGCGCTGGCCCTGCAGGAGGGCCTGCCGGTCTACGCCAGTTTCAAGGCGACCGGCGTCACCCGCTATTCCTAGTCATGACCGGGGCATCGAGCAGCCGGCGCACCGTATCCGCCAGCACGGACGGCGCGAACGGCTTCTGGATGAAGTGGCGGGTTTCCTCGAGCAGCCCGCGCCGGACCACCTCGTCCTCGGGGTACCCGCTCATGTAAAGCATCGGCAATTCGGGCCGCAGCTCCCGCAGCCGCTGGCCGAGTTCCCCGCCGCTGATGCCGGCCATGGCGAGGTCCGTGAGGACGAGCCTGACGGGCCGCGCTTCCCGCTCGAGCAGATCCAGCGCCGCCCTCCCGCTCTCGGCCTCCAGAACGGTATAGCCCTCCTCCTGGAGCGTCCGCACCACCATGGACCGGACCAACGGCTCGTCGTCGACGATCAGCAGCGTCTCGCTGCCGGCGGCGTGCGCAGGGGTGGCGTCATCTGAGGCCGGCGGAGGCTCCGCCTCGGTGATCGGGAGATAGAGCCGAAAGGTGGCGCCTCGTCCGGGCTCCGATTCCACCCAGATGTAGCCGTCGGACTGGTTGACGATGCCGTAGACGGTCGACAGGCCGAGCCCGGTGCCCTTGCCGACGCTCTTGGTGGTGAAGAAGGGCTCGAACACGTGACTCGCCGTGTCGCGGTCCATGCCGTGGCCCGTGTCCGCCAGGGCGAGCATGGCGTAGGGCCCGCGCCGGAGCCGGACTTCGGGGTGGGCGGCCGCGGCGCCGTCGCCGAGGTCGACGGCGGCGGTCTCGATGACGACCCGCCCCCCGGCGGGCATCGCGTCGCGGGCGTTGAGCGCCAGGTTGAGCAGCACCTGCTGCAGCTGGCCGCGGTCGGCGCGGATCCAACCGAGCGGGGCGAGCCGGAGCTCGAGCACGACGCCTTCGCCGAGCGTCCGCCGGAGGACGGGCTCGAGGTC
This sequence comes from uncultured Gemmatimonadales bacterium, assembly GCA_963711915.1. Lineage (GTDB taxonomy): Bacteria > Gemmatimonadota > Gemmatimonadetes > Gemmatimonadales > GWC2-71-9 > CAVVWJ01. The sequence goes on along the minus strand of CAVQGA010000013.1, from coordinate 68,442 downwards.
GCGGACCACGTCATTGAGGCCGAGCGGCACCGGCTGCAGCATCTGGCGCCGGCTGAAGGCCAGCAGCTGCGCGGTGATGGCGGCGGATCGCTCCGCCGCCTCGCGCACCTGCTCGACGTCGGCCCGCACCACCGGGATGAGATCGGTGCGCCGGAGCACGAATTCCGCGCAGCCCAACACGACGGACATCATGTTGTTGACCTCGTGGGCGATGCCGCCGGCGAGCTTGCCCACCGACTCCATGCGCTGCGCCTGCTGCAGCCGCTCCAGCGTGAGCCGCCGCTCGGTGATGTCCCGCTGCGAGCCCCAGGCCCGCACCAGCCGGCCGTCCTGCACGATGCCGAACAGGTTGTTCACGAAGAAGCGCGACAGGCCGTCGCGTCCGATCTCGTTGGTCTCGGCCTCGTTCAGCCGATAGCCGGTGGTGACGAACGCGCGCAGGTACTCGACGTTCGCCGGATCCTCGCGGGGGAGCAGGTCGCCCAACCGCGCGCCGTGCAGTTCGCGGGCGGCGCCGTAGCCGTACATGTGCGCCATGGCATCGTTGCACTCGGCGAGATACGCGTGGCGATAGAAGTGGTCGATCTGCGCATCCACCGGCAGGGCGACCGGCACCGGCTCGTCGAGCTCCACCCGCCAGACGGCCTCGGAGGTGAGCTCGATGAACGCCCGATAGCGCTCCTCGCTCGCGCGCACGGCCGCCTCGGCCTCGCGCCGGACGCGCGCCAGCGCCAGCAGACCCTCGACCCGGGCCACCAGCTCGCGCGCGGCGAACGGCTTGACGAGGTAATCGTCCGCTCCGGCCCACTGGACTGGGCCGCGCCGGGAAGGGGAAGGATGATCGCCTCGGCCGGCACCTCGCCTGTGGCCCCCTCGCCCGCCGGGTTCGCGCACACGACCGCCCGCTCGGTGCGCAGCACTTCCGCGATCGGCAGCGCCGACGCGCCGACCTCCACCGTTGGCGTCACGCTGGGACAGTGCTCCGACCGCCCGGCCAGGCCCGCGAGCGTGGCCGTGCCTCCGCCGGCGTCGAGCAGGTACAGCGCCGCGCAGGGCACGTCATGGGGATTCTGTCCGAGGATCGACGTGGCGAGCTCGCACGTCGCGGCGACCGTGCGGGCGTCGCCCATGCGTCCGCCGAGATCGCGCAGCGTCCGCAGCCGGCGCTCGCCGATCACGCGCTCGGTCGTCTCCGCGCAGACGATCAGAACGCCGCCGACGCCACCGGTCTCGTCCCGGATCGGGCTGTAGGAGAAGGTGAAGTAGGTCTCCTCGACGTACCCGTACCGCTCCATGATGAGCAGCAGATCGTCCGACCAGGTCGCCTCCCCGCGCAGCATCACCTGGGCGTACAGCGGGCCCACCACATCCCAGATCTCCGCCCAGCACTCCATGCCGCTCTGCCCCAGCGCGCGCGGATGCTTGGTCCCGAGAATCGGCATGTAGCCGTCGTTGTAAAGCTGGACGGCGTCGGGACCCCACCAGATGGCCATGGGGAAGCGCGACTCGGTGCAGATGCCGACCGCGGTTCGGAGGCTCTGCGGCCAGCGATCGCGCGGTCCGAGCGGGGTGGCGGACCAGTCCTTGGCGCGGATGTTCGCGCCCATGGCGCCGCCGGCAGACAGGGCCGGCGCGGGCGCGGAGATGTCAGCGGAGGTCCCGAGATCGTTCACGATCGGACGCAGGAGTGGGGTGGCGGTGCTGTGTGGCGCGACGGGCGGGGGATGACCGCGCGCGCCCGAGGTCAAAGTTAGTCGGGCCGCCCCGCCTTGCGAAGCGTCACACCACGAACATGGCCACGGCGGCGAGGAACATGCAGGCGGTCGTGATCCCGACGACGGCGCGGCTCGCCCGCGAGCTGGGCTGATGCTGCATCAGCGTGCGATCCGACGCCACGAGCAGGACCCCCAGCAGCAGGAATGGCGCCAGCAACCCGTTGAGGATCGCGGTCCAGTACAGGGCCTTCACGGGATTCAGGTTCGCGAAATCCATGGCGACACCTGAGGCCATCGCCGTGCCCACGACCATGTAGAAGGCCGGCGCGCGCGTGAACTGGGCGTCGATTCCCTGCCGCCAGCCGAACAGCTCGGCGAAGGCGTAGGCGGCCGAGCCGCTGAGCGTGGGAATCGCCAGGAGACCGGTGCCCACGAGGCCGAGGCTGTACAGCAGGGTGGCGAACCTCCCCGCGAGCGGCCGGAGGGCCTCGGCGACCTCCCGGCTCGTCTTGAGCTGGGTGAGTCCGTGAGCGTGGAGGGTGAACGCCGTAGTCAGGATGATGAAGAACATGACGAGGTTGGAGAAGAACGTGCCCACGCCGATGTCGACCGCCCGGTCGAGCAGCTCGGCGCTCGAGGCGCCACGGCGCTGCTTCAGGGTGCGGCGGCCCCGCGCCTTTTCCTCCTCCACCTCCTGCGAGGCCTGCCAGAAGAAGAGGTAAGGGCTGATCGTCGTGCCGAGAATGGCGACCAGTGTCGCCCAGCCGGCGCGGCCCGATGGCGGGCTGGGGACGAAAGTCGCGTGCAGCACCTCGGGCCACGGCGGGTGGATGTACACCCCCGTGATGACGTACGCGAACAGCGCCAGCGCCAGCCACGTGAGCACGCGCGCGATGACGGCGTAGCGAAGCCGGATGGTGGCCCACGCGATCGCCACGCCGAACAGCACCACGCAGACGTGGGAATTCACGCCGAGCAGCAGCTCCGCGGCGTCCGCCATGCCCGAGAGATCGGCGCCGATGTTGATGGTGTTGGCCACGAGCAGCGCCGCCGCGGCAGGGGCGAGGAGCTGGCGAGAAAACCTCTGGCGCAGCGCGCCCATCAGCCCTCGGCCGGTCACCATGCCGATCCGGGCGCACATGGTCTGGACGGCGGTCATCAGTGGCCAAGTGAGCAGGGCGGTCCACAGAAGCCCCGTCCCGAACTGGGCGCCGGCGAGCGAGTACGTGGTGATGCCCGAGGGGTCGTCGTCGGCCGCCCCGGTGATGACCCCGGGACCGAGCGCGCCCCAGATCCCGCGCACGATAGTGCGCACGCGGTGCGGTGGAGGGGAGCCGGCCGCCGCGCCGGGGCGAGATGCCACGTCCATGCGGAGCTCCGCCGTCCGGTGTGGGTGGCGTGCGCGCGGGTGGCGCAACGTCCCGAAGCCACAACGCCCGCCGAGGAGGCGGGCGACGCGCAAGGCTTCGAAGCTGCGGAGAGCCACTGGTCGGATTTGAACCGACGACCGCTCGATTACGAATCGAGAGCTCTACCCCTGAGCTACAGTGGCGGGTCAACGTCGAGGGGGCGCACGCGCGTGCGCCCCCGTATCATGCCCTGGCGCGGATTCGAACCGCGACGCCTTTCGGCACTACCCCCTCAAGATAGCGTGTCTACCAGTTTCACCACCAGGGCGTGCGGCGGCAAGATAGCTCGCGCGCGGAGGGGGGTCAACCCCTCGCGAATGAGGGATAAGTGCTTGCCACGCGGGAAGTAAAGCGCTCAGGAAAAGAACGTGATTCGGGTCTCGTACTTGCCCTTGATCGGCGTTCCGTTGAGCCGGATGTTGACCGTGAACTTGCCGGTGGTGAACGGCACCCAGACGGCGCGATAGGTCCCGTCGCCCCGATCCTGCACCGGCAAAGTGACCGCGTTCTCGATCGTCACCTCCACCTGGTCCCCGCCCCGGCCCAGCGGATTGCCCTGGGCGTCCGCGACGTGAACGATGATCTCCAGTGGCTGGCCGAAGGCGCCGTCGGGCACGTCCGCGGTCGTCTGCTCCGGGTCCGCGGCCCCAGGCGCGACCGTGCTGGTCAAGGGTGATCCCGGCACCTCGGCGCCCCCGACACGCACATCGATCTGATCGGTCCCCACCTCTGTCGGCGTGTAGGTCGCGACGTAGCTCCCGCCGCCCTGATCCGTCACGGGCAGATTCCCCGTGGAGTTCGTGCCCGACACCGACACGGCGATCTGGCCTGCGGCGCCCGCCGCCGGATTGCCGAATTGATCCTGGAGCGCGATCTGCACCTGGGTGGGACTTCCCGCCGTTCCGTTGCCCACGCTCGCCGAGGCCCGGGAGGCATCCGGCGCCCCCGCCACCACGTTCACGGTCGCGTCCCCGAGCTTCACGCTCCCGATGGCGGCTGAGATTGTGTGCTGCCCGGTGCCAGTCGCGCTGAACGCCGCCGTCGTGGCCCCCGAGCCGTTGGTGGGGCCAGGCTGCGTGAGTGTCACCCCGGCGCCGGTCGCGGAGAGCGTCACCGTCTGCCCGGCGAGGCCGTTGCCTCGGGCGTCCCGGACGGTCACGGTGATCGTACTGGTGATCGAGCCCGTCGATGCCGCGATCGTCGCCCGGCGCGGCGTTCACGGTGCTCCGGTCCGCGCTCGGCGCTCCGCCCGTCGCCGTGGCGGTGAAGGTTACCGGATTGCCGGCCACACCCGCGGCGTTGACCGTGGCCGTGAGCGTGTTCGGGCCCGCCTTGCCGCCCAGTGTCCAGCGGCCGACGGTGGCGATGCCGTCGGCGCCGGTGGTCGCGTTCGCGCCGGTGAGGCTGCCGCTGCCCGACGCGACGGCGAAGGTCACCGGCACCCCGGGCACAGGTGTGCCGCCACCGTCCCGCACCACCACGGCCGGATCCACCGGCACCGGCTCACCGGCCGTGGCGGATTGTCCGTCGCCTGCGGCGGGCGCCACGGCGGCGGGGGCCCCGAGGCCGAGCGCGATGGGCGTGCTCACCGCCGGGGCGTAGCCCGAGGCGGCGAAGATGAGCGTGCGCGCGCCGGGCCCACCGACGATGGCCAGATCGCCGAACGTCGCCTGGCCGTCGGCGTTGGTCACCTGGGTCGTGGTGCCCTGAAGCGTGCCGTCGCCCGAGGCGATCTGCACCGTGACGGACACGCCCGCGCGGGCGAGCGCGTTGCCCGCAGGATCCTGGAGCTGCAGCACCGGAGCAGGATCGATCGTGGCGCCCGACGAGCCCGTGGCGCCCGGTTGGGTGATGAAGACGAGTCTGGCCGCGACTGCGGTGGTGTTGAAAGAGACCACATCCTCCGGCAGCACGGTGACCACCGCCGTGGTCCCGTAGTCGCCCGGCTGGTCGCCGAGGATTCGCTGAGTGGCGGCGCGTCCGTCCGCTCCGGTCACCGCGCTCGACGGGTTCACCGACCCCCCGCCGTCGGCCGTCCAGGCCACAGCGATTCCGGCCACCGGGGAGCCGAAGCGATCCGTCACCTTGACCACCAGTGAGTCCTGCGCCGGCTCGAGGATCGTTCCGGTCTGGTTGTCGCCCGAGAGCATCGCCACGTTGGCCGGCTGGCCCTCGCTCGGAAGCACGAGATCCCCCCCGCCGCAAGCCGCGAGGGCGAGCAGTGTGAAGGGCACGGCCGACCGGGAGAAGCGGCGCATGGACGCACCAGAATGGGAGGTAATGAGAGGGACCTGCTCGTTGACGTTACCCTGCGAGCCGGCCGGCCGAAAGTACCCCGATCGCTCAGTCTTCCTGGGTCACCGTGATGATCAGCGTGTGTGCCTGACTGGTGTCCTGCCCGCCGTTGGCCGTGCCGCCGTCATCCTGGAGCCGGACCTCGAGGACCGCGAACCCCGCTTCTTTCGACGGCTTGTAAGTGAGTGTTCCTGAGTCGCTTATGGTTGGCAGGCCGGCCAGGATATCCGCGCCGGAAACAACGGTGACGAGGAAATTCAGCCTCTGACCCGCCTCCGCCGCCGGCCCCGGGCTGATCGCGGTGGCCCAGTGCTCCACCTTGCGCTCCTTCCGCTTCCCGCTCGCGCGCTGGTCCGGCCCGGGCACGAAGCTCGGGACCGCATTCACCCGCCCCGCCACGTCGATCACGACCTCGGCCGCCGGGGAGGCCGTCGAGTCCAGCTTCGCCCGGTAGGTGAAGCGGTCGCTTCCGAGCCACGACGCGTCCGGTGTGTACTCGAGGGAGCCGTCCGAACCGAGGTCGACCCGGCCATGCGAGGGGCCATCCACCATGACGGCCTGGAGGGCGGGGTTCGTTACCCCGTCCACCTGGTCGTTCGCCAGCACGCCAGGCGCCGGGACGAGGAGCGTCACGTCCGCCGGAGCCGAGAACCGGTCGTCCGCCGCCGTCAGCTCCGGGACCGGGAGAGGCTCCTCGGGGCCGGGGAGACCGGTCCCGGGCAACGCCAAGTCTCCGCCGCAAGCGGCCACGCCCGCCAAGCAGGCGAGGAGAAGGCTGGAGCTGGATGCGGACATGATCTACGGTACAGCCGCCGCCGAGGCCCGACTAGGAGATGGATCACACCCCCGGACCGGGGCCTGTCAGGGTGATCCTGAGGGTGGTCGGGCCACCGACACCGGCCCCGCCATCCGGATCGGTGTCGTGGTCCCCGCAGCCGACGTGACCTGGTACCGTACGCTGACGGTGGTGCCCGTGAGCGAGGGGTCCGGGCCGTCGGACCGGATCGAGGTCTGGGTCGTCGCCTGGCTGAGCTCGACCGGGTCCGAGATGGTCGGGGCGAAGCCGTCGGCGCTGAACCGGATCGTGTAGCTCCCCGGCGCGCCGGCGATACCCAGGTCGTCGAACCGGGCGCGGCCACGGTTGTCCGTCGTGACCACCACCGTGCCCGTCAGCGTGCCCGTTCCCGAGGCCAGCGACGCCGTCACCGCGACGCCGGACTGCCGCAGATTCTTCCCGTCGCCGCCGCGGAGCTCGAGCTCTGGCTGCTGCCGGAAGACCTCGCCCGGAGCCGCGGTGGACGATGGCTGGCGGCGCAGCGCGATCGCGGGCATGGCCACGCTGTGCGGCTCGGTGGCGGAGCTTCCGGCGAAGCTGGCCGTGCCGGCGAAGGTAGCGCTGAGCGTCTGGCTCCCCTCGGTCGCCGGCGTCAGGTCACAGGAGCCTGCCGACACCGTCGTGCGGCAGGTGCCCCCGCCGCTCAGAGCGACGGTGACGTCGCCGGTCGGCGCACCCGCGGAGCTCGTCACGGTGAACCGGACGGTGAACGACGCGCCGGGCGAGGACGGATCGGGGTCGTCAGCGGTGATGCGGGTGGTGGTCGCGGCCTGCGCCACCGTCACGGTCGCCTGCGCCGCCAGGGTCACGCCGCCCGCCACGGCGGTGAGGGTCTTCGCGCCCGCTTCGGTCGAGCTGAAGTCGAAGCGGACCTTGCCGTCCGGCCCGCTCTTGCCGGACCCCGGGTCGATCGTACTGCCCGAGCCCGAGGCGGTGAGGCTCACGCTCACACCCTCGAGCGCCTGACCGCCGTCGTCCCGGACGGTGACGGTCGCCTGTGTGTGCTGCCCCAGGCCGACGCTCGCGTCCGCGACCGAGAGCGTGGACGCGGTGCCGTTCGGTCCGGACGGCGGCGGGGGGGCGGGTGTCTGCACGGTATGGGCAGCGACGCCGGTGCTGCCCTCGAACTCGGTGCTGCCGGAGTAGGAGGCCGTGAGCGTGCGCGCGCCGACCTCGACCGGGCTCAGGGTACACTCTCCCGTCGCGACGCTCGCCGAGCAGCCCGTGCCGTCGTCGGAGCTCACGCGCACGGTCCCGCTCGGCGCGCCGCCCGGCGACTGCACGCGGAACCGGACCCTGACGGGCGTTCCGCTGACCGAGGGATCGGGCTGGTCGGAGAAGATCGTCACCGCTGTGGGGGCGCGGGACAGCTGGATCGGCCCCGAGCGCACGCCGGCGTATCCCGCCGCGGCAACGGCGAGCGTGAAGGTGCCCGGGGGCCCCTCGAGCGAGAGATCCCGGAACTCCACCCGCCCATCGGGACCGCTCACCCGTGTGAGGGTGCCGCGCAGCGCCCCCGCGCCCGAGGCCAGCGAGACACCCACCGCCACGCCGCCCTGCCGACGCACGGCTCCGCCGGGGTCGCGCAGCTGGACCACCGGCGCTCGACTCAGCGACACGCCGCGCACGGCCGCCGGCGGCGGCTCGGTCGCGAACGAGAGCGCGGGCGGCCGACCCGCATTGGCCGTGGCTGTGAAGCCCACGGTCCCGACGCCGGAAATCACGGCCGTCGCGCTGTTCGGTCCGGGCGTCTGTCCGAGCGTCCAGCTGGTCGAGGTGAGGCCGGCTTCGTCGGTCAGGCTCGTCTCTGGATTGAGAACTCCCTGCCCTGCTCCGGCCACCCAAGCCACCGCGATGCCGGCCACCGGGTTTCCGGCGCCGTCACGCGCCCGGACCACGAGCGGGCGGGCCACCGACGTGCCGACCAGCGCCGACTGCCCGTCGCCCGAGACCAGCTCGAGCGAGGCAGCCGCTCCGGCGGACGCGATCTGGGTGAAGGTCACCGGGGACCCCGCCAGGCCAGGCGCGGTGGCGGTGGCGTGCTGCACACCGGCCGACCCGCCCAGCGTGCGCTCGACCGAGGCCAGGCCGTCGCTCCCCGTCGTGGTCGTCTCGGCGCTCACGCTGCCGACGTCCGCGCTCCAGGCGACGGACACGCCGCCGATCGGATTGCCGAAGGCGTCCGTGACCTGGACGACGAGCGGCTCGGCGAGCATCGCTCCGGCCGGCGCGGACTGGCTGTCGCCGGCCACGGCCACGAGCTGGTCGGCGTCGGCGGAGAGGACGTCGAACCGGAGCGCGGCCGCCAGCACTCGCGGTCCGCCGATCGCCACCCTCGCTTCGGCCGTGGCCGTCCCAACCCGCGAGCCGAATGCCACCTGGAAAGACGCGCGCCCGTCGGGGCCCGTGGTGGCAGTGTCGGGAACGACGGTGGCATCGCCGCCGCCGGTAAAGACCAGGGCGACCTCCACGCCCGCGACCGGCCGGTCCTGGGAGTCGGTCACCCGCGCCACGACCGGCTCCGCGAGCGGGAGGCCGACGCGCCCGCTCTGGTCGCCACCCTGCACGATGGCGATTGCGGCGGGCTCACCGTCGCCGGGGAGCACGAGATCGGCGCCACCGCAGGCGAGGACGAGGACCACGGCGGGAAGCACGCGAAGCATCTGACGGATGGTCGACACAGGGCTCTGCGATTCGAAGTGCGGACGGTGACGGAGGACGGCAAAAAATGGGACGGCGCGCGCGCGCCGTCCGTGAAGTGCGTCACACGCGTCGACGCGCTACGGTGTGAGCGTGATGGTGAAGGTCTGGTCGGCGCTCACATTGACGCCGCCATTGCCGGTTCCCCCGTCGTCGCGCGCCCGGACCGTGACGGTGACGGCGCCCGGTGACCCAAGGAGGTTCGGTGTGTACGTCAGCGTACCGGTCGTGCCGCTTACCTGCGGCGTGAGCCCAAGCAGGAACTGCGAGTCGTCGCTGGTCGAGACGTCGAACTGCACCGTCTGGGAGGACTCGTTGGCGGGGCCCGCGCTGATATCGGTGGCCCAGCCGGGCATGGTCTGCGCCAGGCCCAGCAGCGACGCACTCTGATCGCCGCCCTTGGTGAAGCTCGGCGCGTCGTTCACCGCGGTGATGCTGATCGTGACGGTGGCCGTCGCGGCGTCCGCCCCGTCGAACGCCTCGTAGGTGAAGCTGTCGGTGCCGTTGTAGTCGGCCTCGGGCGTGTACGTGAACGTCCCGTTGCTCGCCAGCGCCACGGTTCCGTGCGCCGGCATGCTCGCGTTCCGGGCGGTCAGCGGCTGGGGCCCGCCGTCGGGATCGCCGTCGTTCTTGAGAACGTTGTTCCCCGGACCCACGTTGAGCGTGCCGTCCTCCTGCACGGAGTACGAGGGGTCATCGACCGCCGTCGGCGAGACGTTGGCGACCACGTCGACCATCTGCGTCAGCGCGCTGGAGGTGCTCGAGGCGAACGAGTTGGAGCCCTGATAGGTCGCAGCGATGGAATGCGGCCCGACTGCGAGCGCGTTGGTGCTCAAGGTTGCGTCGCCGGAGCCGTTCAATCCGTCCGACCCGATCTGGGCGGTGCCGTCGAAGAACTGTACCGTGCCGCCCAGGCTTCCCGACCCCGACACGACTGAAACGTGCGCGGTGAAGGTCACGCTCTGGCCGGCGGTAGTCGGCGTGCCCGAGGTATTCACCGTCGTGGCGGTCTGGCCCAGCACGGTGTGCGGCTCGTTGTCGGTCGACGCCTTGAAGTTGGCGTCCCCTGCGTAGCTGGCGGTGATGGGCCGGGAGCCGTTGGCGCCGCTGAACGGGAGGTCACACTGACCGGCGCCGAGCGAGGCGGCCGCACTGCATGTATCTGGGCCGCCCGCGGACAGCGTCACCGTCCCCGTGAGCGCTCCGCTCCCGGTGGATGTCAGGTTCCAGTGCACCGTGACCGGGGGGTCGCCGAGCACCGACGGGTCCGGCGTGTCCTGCGTGATCGCGAGCGTGGTCGGCGCCTGGTTCACCGTGTAGTCCACTGGCGCAGAGGCGCTGCCCTGGAAGTTGGCGTCGCCCGAGTACGTGGCCGTGAGCTGGTGACTCCCGGCGTCAGGGAATGCCAGGGTGCAGCTGCCGATGCCGGTCCCGGCGTTGACGCCGCCGTTGCAGCTCGTGGTGCCGTCGCTCACGGTCACGCCGCCGGTGAGACTGCCGGCGGCTGGGGCCGTGACGTTGATGTCGTAGTTGACGGTCACGTTCTGGCCCGGCACCGAGGAGCCCGGCGAGCGGTTGCCGATCGCGATCGTCGTCGCGCCCTGGGTCACGTCGAATGGGTCAGACGCGGCATCCACGAGCCCCGACGAGTGCGCGGTCAGGACGTAGCCTACTCCGGCCTTGGTGAGAGCGAGGTTCGAGAACGTCGCGGTGCCGAGGAACGGGGTCTGGCTCGCGTTGCCGGACAGCGTGCCCGCTACCGATGATCCGATCGTGATCGTGTTCGACGCGGTCAGGACCGGGTTGCCGCCCGCGTCCTGCACCTGGACCTGGATCGCCGGGGAGAAGGTCTGGCCGACGACGCGAGCGCCGGGGCCCACGATGAACACCAGCCGGCTGGCGTTCCCCGGGAGGACGTCGAACCCGGCGCTGGTCGCGCCGGTGAGGGCGCCGGCCGACGCCACGAGCGTATACCCGGGGCCCGCCTTGTCGATGGAAAGATCACCGAAGGTCGCGACACCGTTGACCGCGGCGACGGTCAGCGTCCCGCCGAGCGTGCCGCCGGACGGGTTCGCCCCGATGGCGAGTGTAACCGCGTCCTGCGCCGAGGTGACCGTGTTCCCGCTCGCGTCCTGGATGGCCACCTTCACGCTCGGCGTGATGGTCGCGCCGGCGCGGGTGTTCACCGGCACCTGCGTGAACACCAGCTTGGTCGCCGCGCCGGCGCCCGCCGTCGCCACGAACGGCACCGAGGGCAGGCCCGAGAACACCGCGCTCAACAGCTTGGTGCCCGTGGTCGCACCGAGAGTCCACTCCGTCTTCGCGAAGCCGTTGACGTTGGTCGTGGAATTCACCGGATGGGGCGTTCCCGCGCCCGGTCCGGGGACCCAGGTGATCGCCTTGCCGCCGACCCCGTTGCCGTTGTCGTCCTCGAGCCGCACCACGAGGGAGTCGGTCAGCGGGGCACCGACGGGCCCGCTCTGGCCATCGCCGGACACGAGCTTGAGGACGGTCGGATTGGCGGCGATGGCGGTCTGGGTGAAGGTGACGGTCGTGAGGCCCGCGGAGGATGCTTCGGCTGTCTGCGTGCCCGACGCGGCGCCGAGGACGCGCTCGGTGGCCGCCAGGCCGTTGGCACCGGTGACGACCGTGCCGGGGCTGACGGAGCCGCCGCCAATTGCGGTCCACTGGACCTCGACGCCCGCCACGGGATTGCCCAGCGCGTCGGCGACCTCGACCACCAGCGAATCGCCGAGCGCCGACAGCACCGGGGCCGTCTGATTGTCTCCGCTGGCGATCCCGAGCACCGATCCCGCACCGGAGACTGCGGTCGCGCTGAATTTCACCAGCAGGGTGGCCGGCACATCGCTTCCGGTCACCTTGGCCTGGACCCGCTGCTCCCCGGCCGGGGCGCCGAGCGTCCAGTTGGCGGACGCCTGGCCGTCGGCACCGGTCTGGGCGCTCGCGGGCGCCACCTGGCCACCGCCCGCGTCGATCGTGAACGCGATGGCGCGCCCCTCGACCGCCCGGCCCCCGGCGTCTTTTACCTGCACCACGAGCGGCGCGTCGAGGGCGGTTCCAGCCGGACCGGACTGTCCGTTGCCGCCCATGATCGTGATCGTCGCCGGCGTGCCGTCGCTCGGCAGCAGCACATCTCCGCCACACGCGAGCACGGTAACGGCCGCGGAGAACGCGATCAGGGACGCGAAACGTCGCCGGGTCGTGATCACGAAGAATCGGGTTGAGGGATGCCCCGACAGGGGGCGAATGCGCCGGGCGGATCGGAGCGTCCGATCCGCCGTCAGCCTGCCGAACAAAGCAGGATATGTGCCCCGGCGAGGGCCCACCAGGCAACGGCAAGCGGTTGTGGGAGAACCGCTTGAATTATCCCGCACGGCCTATGTTGCGTGGCTGCCACAACAGGCCCGAGTCAGAAGAGTACGGTGGCCCCGAACGTCACTGGCGAGCCCGAGGCGCCCTCGAGCGTGGCGGTGGCTTTCTGGACGCCGACCTGCTGGCCCAGCGTCCAGGTCACGCTGGTGGTGCCGTCGGCCCCCGTCTCGCTCGATGTCTCGCTCAGCGACCCGCCGCCGTTGGTGCTCCACAAGACCGCCGAGCCTTCTACGGCGTTGCCGAAGCGGTCGACCGCCATGACGGCGAGCGGCTCCGCCAAAGGCTGGCCCCGGCGGCCAGGTTGGTTGATCGGGCCGATGGCGCGAAGCGTGTCCGGTGCTCCGGCCTTGGCGGTCGCATGCAGGGTGAAGGTCGGCACCACCGAGTCGGCGGGTGCAACGATGCGCGCCTCGGCGGTGTACGCGCCGGTGGCCGTTCCCATCGTCCAGCGCGCGACGGCCTGGCCCTTGGAGTCGGTGACCGCGGTGTCGGGCTCGAAGCTCTGCGTGTCGGTGCCCGCGACCACGAAGGCGACGCGCTGTCCGGCGAGCGGAGTCCCGCCTTCGGTTTCCACCTGGACGAGCAAGGCCTTCGGCAGCGCGAGTCCCACGGTGCCGACCTGTCCCTCGCCGTCGAGGATGGTCAGCTTGAGCCCCGCCGCCGTAGAGCTCGGGAGGGTGAGATCACCGCCACAGCTCACCAGCCCGAGCACGAGCACGGTGGCGGCCACACGGATCGAGACTGCAAAGTGTTTCATATTTGCTACCTACGCATCCTCGGTTCCGGGCCTCGTAGCATACGCGACTAGCGCCCCGACTGGAAGACTACACCCACGCCGAAATTCACGATCCGCTCGCGGTAGCGATCCGCCCCCCGCCCGGTGTAGCGCTGCTGAACGAGGTCGATGGCCGGATTGAGGTACAGCCTGTGGCCCACCCGCACCTCCCAGCCCACGCCCATCAAGTCCGCAAAACCGGTATCCCCTACGCCAAAGCCTTCGTCGAAATCCACCTCGTTCCGTCCGAGACCCGCGCCTCCCTTGAGGTAGAAGCCGGTGGACGGTACAGGATAGAGCTGGGCGATGAACAGGACGCTGGTGAGCGACTCGGTCCGGCGGCCCTGGTCGTCGATCCACCCCAGGATCTCGCCGCCGAGACGAAGATACTGATTTGGCGTGCCGCCGATGCTGGCCGAGATGGTGGGCCGGTAGAGATCCTGGCTGTAGCCCAAGCCGTCGCGGAGATCGAACGCCTCGCCGCCCGCGCCCACTCCAAGCGCGCCCCAGAACCCGCGGCGGTCCGACTCGTGGACCTCGACCAGCCCGCGCGGCGGCTCCTGCGCGGAGGCGGTCCCGACCAGCAGCAGGACGGCCGCTGCGATGGTGGCGCCTCGCCGACGTGTCCTCATGCCGCACCTCGCCGTCGTTAAGTTTGCGGTCGTAGGGAAGGTGGTCCGGAGCGAGGCAAGAGCCGGACCGCGCGCGTTCCCGCGGACATCCGGTTGGTCCGGTGGAGGTTAGCACCCGGCATGCCGCGTCCGCGTCCTTGGGACCGTCCTCTGCCGCGCACATCCATGTCACCGACCGCTCGCCGACTCGTGATGGGCTCCACGCTGCTGGCCGCCGCCGGGTTCGCCCGGCTGGGCGTCTGGCAGCTCAGCCGTCTCGGGGATCGCCGCGCCGGCAACCTGGTGACCCTGGCCGCCCGGCGGGCACCGCCGTACGAGCTCGCCCCGGGCTCCTCGCGGACGGACACCCTCGCTCAGCGCCGGATCGTCGCCCGGGGCCGCTATGATTTCGCACACGAGATCGTGGTTCGAGGCGACGCGCTCGATGGTGTCCCGGGCGTGCGGATCGTGACGCCGCTGCTCATCGCCGGCGAAGGACCAGCGGTGCTGGTGGAGCGCGGCTTCCTGCCGGCGCCGGACGCGGTGACGGTAAATGCCCGAGGCGCGGAGGAACCCGGCGAGCTCACGGTGCGGGGGATCGCGCTGCCGGTCCCTCTAGGCGGCGGCCAGCCGGTCCGGCACGGCGGGACCACGACCTGGCGTCGGCTGGACCTGCCGGCGCTCTCCGCCCGCCTCCCGTACCAGGTGCTCCCGATCTACATCCGGCAGACCCCGGACAGCGAGTCTGCCCCGGTTCCCGCGGCGGCTCGAAGCGCCGCCGGTGGACGAGGGGCCGCACCTGAGCTACGCGGTGCAGTGGTTCCTGTTCGCCGGGCTGGCGGTCGCGTTCGCGCTGCTTGTGGTGGGCCGGCGGACGGATCGGTAGCCGCGGTCAGTGTGTCGGCTGTCATCTCGAACCCGATTCTGTCATCCCGAGTCCGACTCTGTCGTCCCGAGTCCGACTCTGTCATCCCGAGCGCAGCGAGGGATCTTGCCGGCGCGTTTCCGGAACGCCGCGCGGTCCGAACTGAGCGAGCAAGATCCCTCGCTGCGCTCGGGATGACAGGGGTCGGGTTCGGTGTGAATCGTGACACCATGACACCGATCACAGCCTTCCGCTCCCCGCTACAAGGTCGGCCTCGCCGCGTCCAGTTGCTCGATGGTCCGGGTCGACGGCTCGCGCTCCCGCTGCAGCCGCGCCGCGGTGGACTCGGCCTGGCGCAGCACCCGGAGCAGGTTCTGACCGGCGAGCTTCCTGAGATCCGCGTCGCTCCAGCCGCGACGGATGAGCTCGGCGAAGAGGTCCGGGAACTTGGACACGTCCTCGAGGCCAGCCGGGACATGATCGATGCCGTCGAAGTCGCTGCCGATCCCCACGTGGTCGACGCCCGCCACCTGGCGCACGTGATCGATGTGGTCCGCCACCTGGGCCAGGGTCGCGCTCGGGGCCGGATGCGCGGCCTCCCACTGGTCGTACTGCCGGCGGCCCTCGGCGGTATCGGTGGTGACGGCGGCCCGGATCGCCTTCCGCGCCGAATCGGCCGTGTCCTCCCACGCCTGACACTCGCGCGAGACGAACTGCGGCACGAAGGTCACCATCACCACACCGCCGTTCTTCGGCAGCCGGGCGAGAATCGAGTCCGGCACGTTCCTCGGATGGTCGACCAGCGCGCGCGCGGCCGAGTGCGAGAAGATGACCGGCGCCTCGGCCACGTCGATCGCATCGCTCATGGTCCCGGGCGAGACATGCGACAGGTCCACGAGCATGCCCATCCGGTTCATCTCGCGCACCACCTCGCGCCCGAACTCCGTGAGTCCCTGATGCCGCACGCTGTCGAGTGCGGCGTCGGCCCAGTCGAGCGTCACGTTGTGGGTCAGCGTCATGTAGCGCGCGCCGAGGGCGTAGTAGGAGCGCAGCACGCCGAGCGAGTTCTCGATGGCGTGCCCGCCCTCCAGGCCGAGGAGGGAGGCCAGCCGCCGATGCTTGACCGCGCGATCGATGTCGTCCGCCGACAGGGCGAAGGCCAGCCGGTCGGGATAGCGCGCGATCATCCGGCGGGCGATGTCGAACTGCTCGAGCTGCACCCGGGCGTAGCCGCTGTCCTTCATCTCGCCGTCGATGTAGATGGACCAGAACTGCGCGCCGACCTGCCCCTGCTTGAGCCGCTCGAGGTCGGTATGCTTGGGCGAGCGGGTGCGGAGGTCGTACGCCGCCACGTCCATCGGGTGGCCCGCCGCACGCCGAATCTCCCAGGGGAGATCATTGTGCCCGTCGATCAGCGGCGTGGACCGGAGCAACGCGCGGGCGTGCGCGAGCGCGGCGTCGGGCGTGGGCGCCTGCGCGGCGGCGGGTGCGGTCATCGCGAGGATCGGGGTCGAGAGGAGTAGGGACAGGGCGACGAGGCGGGGGCCGTTCACAGATCACCGTTCATGGTTCCACCGTTGGAAGGCCGACCGAGCTGCACCAGCTCCGGACGGGTGATGAACTCGGGGCAGATGGTCCGGTCGTACTCGTACGGCCCGCCCGTCTCGGCGTCGGTCCAGGGGAAGCCCCGGCAGACGGCCGGGTAGAACGGCTCCGCGTGAATGGTGCAGACGTTGTTCCTGAGAAACACGCAGCGGCGGCCGCGTACCCGCGTGCGCCACTCCCCCCAGCGGGTCCGGTAGACCACCGCGGCCCCGTGGACACGCGTGATCGCAGCCGCCTCGTCGTCACTGAGGGTGACGCCGTAGGCGCAGCAGGACGAGAGATGGGGACAGGGATAGCACGGCAGTGACGGATATTCGTGCATGCGGGAACTTAGCGGTGTGCGGTGGCTCGTGGCAGGGTGTCGATCGCAGACATCGCCATTCGTCGTGTCTGTAGAGCCGTCAATGCGGGGCAATCGTTCTGCACGGGCCTCGGACGGGCTCGCGACATCGAAGAGGAGAGGGCCATGTCGGTGACACGTGTCCACACCTAGCGTCGCGGGCCGGGCCTACGACCGGTCCATCGTCGAGGGGCCGCTCCGGCGGGCGGTGTGGAAGATCGCCTGGCCCACGATGCTCACGAACATGGTCGGCGGCCTGCAGGGCATCGTGGACCACGCACTGGTCGGCCATCTGGTCGGCTACACCGGCAACGCCGCGATCGGCGTGAGCTGGCAGATCATGCTGGTGGTCATCATCTTCGTCTCCTCGCTGTTCACGGGGATGAGCGTGCTCGTCGCGCGCTTCGCGGGGCAGGGCGAGCCCGACAAGGTGAATCGCGCGGTCTATCAGGCTTTTCTCAGCTCGGCCGCCCTGTCGCTGGGCGTCATCGCGCCGATCGGTTACTTCGCCTCACCGTGGTTGCTCGATCTGGTGAACGCCGCCCCCGCGGTCAAGGCCGAGGCGCTGCCGTTCCTCCGCATCATGTTCCTGTTCAGCACCGGCATGCTGGTGTTCTACCTGTTGAGCGGCGCGCTCCGCTCCGCCGGCGACGCGCGGACGCCCATGCTCCTGGGCGTCGCGCTGACGGCGCTTAATCTCGTGCTGAACGTCATCCTGATCCGCGGCCTGGGTCCCGTACCGCGGTTCGGGACCGCCGGCGCCGCCATCGGCACCGTCACGGCCTCGGCCCTGGTCGGCGGGTACTCGCTCTGGCGCCTCTGGCACGGCGGGTGGGTCGTGTCGTTCCCGCGCGGGCACGGCTGGGGTCCCGACTGGACGGTCATCCGGTCGCTGTTCCGGTTCGGCCTGCCCACCGGCATCCAGGGCATCGCCATGAACATCGGGGGGGTCCTGATGCTCGGGTTCATCGGCTCGCTCGCCCAGAGCGCGCCGGCACAGGCGGCGTTCGCCATCGGGTACACGCAGCTCTTCTCCCTCATCACCTGGACGTCGGTCGGGCTCATGGGCGCCGCGGCGGCAGTGGCGGGGCAGAACCTCGGCGCTGGCCACCCGGACCGGGCCGACCAGGCGGTGCACACCGCGGCGAGCTACGGGCTCGCGGCGGCGGCGGTCGTGGGGGGACTCTTCCTGTTCCTGCCGCGCCAGCTGCTGGCGATTTTCGGCATGCACGAGCCCGCGGTTGTGGACATCGGGCTCCAGCTGCTCCGGGTCTTGAGCCTGTCCGGCCTGTTCGTCACCGTGGCGCTCACCTACACCGGCGGGCTCCAGGGCACGGGCGACACCCGGAGCCCTCTGTACATCTCGATCGTCTCGCAGATCGTGGTGCCGCTCGGGATCTGTTTCGTCATCCGGGAGGCCGGCACGCTCGACCCGATCGACATCTGGGTCGCGATTCTGCTCGGACACGTGACCCGCTGCGTGCTCAGCGTGATCAGGTTCAATCAGGGTCGGTGGCGTGGGATCGCGGTGGATATCGAGCCCGCGTAGCAGTACCCGGGTCGCCCGGGCAGGCCGAAGTCCAACGCCGACCATCTCGCATGCCAGGACCGGTGAGCGCTTCTCCACCGAGGCGCCGCGCCTCGATCGGTCTCCTCCGAGGCGTGAATGACCGGTGACGTCGCCAAGGCTACGTCTCCGAAAAACACGCAGTGCCACCAAGCCCGCACGCCACGAAGAACACCGCGAGAGGCAGGCCCACAACCAGACCCAGCGTTCTTCAGAAAGCCGGCCATCGGCCACCCGATCCGAATCGAGTCCACCGCCGCCAACGGGACCGCCCGGCGGCAGCTCTTGCACTCCGGCGGCTGAAGGAACGGCACGCCGGCAATCGAGTCTCCCCGAATCATCACGGCGTGCCAGCGGATGGCTTGCCCACCGGTCCAGACCTGCACCTGCTGCGCGCCGGCCACGCGCCGGGCTCGACCCGGGGAGGCTGATGCCAGCCGGCGCCACATGCCGCGGTGCCGAGTCCTGCCATCCCGCAAAGGAACCGCTGGCGCCACATCGGACCGTCGTCGAAGTAAGGATGAGCCAGGCTACGGAACCGGCGTGATCTCGCTGTGACCCTGAGCGGTTCGCCGGCCGCCGGCGCCGCGCACGGCGACACCCGGCCGGACGTGATTCGCGCGCATGATTCGGGACGCACGGCCGCGGTTCCGTCCCTATCTTGACCGGCATCCTTGACGGAGGTTCATCGTGCCGGTCTACCGAGTCCATGGCATTCCCGACCTGCTGGCGACCGCGGTCCGTTCGACCTTGCGATCGCCACAGTACGGCCACCCCGTCCACGCCGAAGTGGCGACCGAGTACGGCCCGTGCCGCCTCTGCCTGCGCACGTTCGACCTCGGGGCCGAGGAGCGGCTGCTGTTCACCTACCAGCCGTTCACCGACCCCGCGGCGCTGGCGCGGCGAGCGTCGAAGCCATCCTCGACGAGGTGTTCGAGCACCCGGACGCGCGGTACGCTCACCTGCGAAACGCGGAGGCCGGGTGCTTCATCGCGCGGGCCGATCGGGCCACGGACACTTGAGTCTGCTCGCGCGCGGGGCTGCTCGATCTAGAGGTTGTGCAGGAAGAAGGTGAGGTCCATCGAGGCGAACATGGTGGGGATACGGAATGGTGAGATCCAGGAGAGCTCCGGAGCTCTGCCTCACCGGTCGACTCAGCCTACGAGTCCCGACAAGGTGACGCGTCTAGAACAGGCGGCCGCCGCGGAGGGTCACCCAAGGCCGAGAATGGCGGCCGTGAGCGCCGGGCTCACGAAAGCGTTCGTTTCCGACTTGGCGGCGCCTCGGCTCCGGGCTCGCGCCTGATGACGCTCATGTGGCCGTCGGCCTCGAGGTAACAACGCCGCACCTCGGCCACATCCTGGACGCCCTGCTCGCGCAGCTGCTCGGTCAGATCGTCGAGGGTGAGCATTTCGGACCGCAGGTTGCGCCGCTGGACGCGGCCGTCCTTGATCAGCAGGAGCGGCGCGGGATGGAGCAGGCGGTAGACCCACCGATAGCGGAACCCCAGCCAATCGAGGGCGTAGTTCCACGCGAAGATCGTGGCGACGAGTACCACTCCCTCGGTGATCGAGTGGTATTCGGCGGCCATCGCGTTCTGGGCGGCGTCCGCCACCAGCACGATCACGAGCAGATCGGCGGTGCTGAGCGCGCCCGCTTCGCGACGAAAGAGCCGTAGGGCCGCCAGGATGAGCAGGTAAATGACCGAGCCCCGGAGGACCAGCTCGAGCAGGTTGACCGTGGGCACGAAGGCGGCATGCCAATCGATGTCGAGCATGGATTCAGGCTCCGGGCGAGACGTACTCGAGCGCTGCGAGACTAGCGCGTGACCCGACGGCGAGAGGGGTTGCCCGGCGGCGACTCCGTCACCTCCGCCGGCTCCTGCGGGCACGGTCTATCCTCCATCCTGTTCGAACGGAAGTCAACGAGGCCGCCACCAAGTATCCAGGATCGCACCGAACGGCCAGCGCACCTCCGTGACGCGACTCACGGCAGCCGAGCTCTGGGTCCTGTACTGGTGAACGATGGCCGCGAACTCCCGCTCCCATCCGGTCCGGCGGCGGATCGTCGGTGCGGCGCTCAGCCTAGTGCTCTTCGTCGCCGCCATGTTCGTGCTGCGTTCGGAGCTGCGCGATCACCCGCTGCATGAGATCCTGGCCGAGCTGCGACGTTTCCCGCCCCTCCGATTGATGCTTTCCCTCGCCGCGACCGGGCTCGGCTACCTGGCCCTCGCCGGATACGACGCGCTCTCCCTGGCGACGCTTGGACGGCGCCTGCCGTTCCGCCGGGTGGCGTATGCCGCGTTCCTGGGATATGCGTTCGCGAATTCGCTGCCGCTCTCCGTCGTGACCGGGGCGGCCGTGCGGTTCCGCCTATATTCGCAGTGGGGCATCGCGCGCGGCGACGCGGCCCGGGTCATCACGCTGAACACCGTGACCTACGTCGCCGGCCTGCTGGCGTCGGCGGGCCTGGCATTCGCCCTGCAGCCGGTGCTCGTCCCCGGCTTCCTCCACCTGCCGCTTCGCACCGCCCGGCCGATCGGCTTCGCCTGCCTCGCCGTCGTGGCCGGCTACCTGGTATGGAGCAGCCGGCCCGGCGGGGACCTCCGGCTCTGGCGCTGGCGGCTCCCGCGTCCGACGCTCCGCCGGGCCATCGCGCAGATCGGCGTCTCGATCGCGGATTGGGTGTTCTCGGGTGCGGCGCTGTACGTGCTGCTGCCGCACCGCATGCCGTTCCACGTCTTCTTCGCGGTGTTCCTGCTGGGGCAGATCGCGGGGCTGGTGGCGCAGGTACCGGCTGGTCTCGGCGTGTTCGAGGCTGTCATGCTGTGGGGCCTCACCCCGGCGCTGACGACCGCGTCCGTTCTCATCGGTCTCGTGGCCTACCGGGTCGTCTACTTCCTGCTTCCGCTCGCCGGCGCGACGGCCATCTGGGTCGTGCGCGAGGCACGCCGATGGTACCGTCGCCACCGCGGAGGCACGCTGCGGCGAGCCTCCGCCTGAGCGCCCGGAGCCCCTGCCACCCGCTTCACCAGATCCGCACCCGCTCAGCCGGCGCCAGGTAGAGCGCCTGGCCGGCTGTCACACCGAAGGCCCGGTACCACGCGTCGATATTGCGCACCGTGGAGGCGCGATACCGGGGCGGCGCGTGTCCGTCGGTCAGGATGCGGTTCCGGAGCGCCGGCTCGCGCGCCTTGCCGCGCCGGCTCTGCGCGAAGCTCACGAAGAACTGCTGGTCGCCGGTGAACCTCTGCACCGAGGGGGCCGGCGTGCCCTGCAGCGACCGGTGGTAGGCGTCGTAGCTCGCGGTCAGACCGGCCAGGTCGGCGATGTTTTCGCCCAGGGTCTGCCGGCCCTTTACCGCGAGATCCGGAATCGGCGTGTACGCGTCGTACTGCGCGACGAGCTGAGCGGCGGACGCCTCGAAGTGCTGGCGAAGTTCGCGTTCGCCCAATGATTGTTACCCTTGCTGACGTCACCGGACTCCTGCCGGCTCCAGTGCGCCGTCGCGATGGCGGCCTCGAGCTTGACGATCGCGGCGGCCCTGGCGGCGGCGCCGGCGATGTGGGCCAGTCCGAGCATCGCCGCGACGTGCTCCTGATACTTGGCGCGGATCGACGCCATCGTAGACGACGAATCGAGGTAGTAGCTCCGGTCGGGCATGGCCAGCCCGCCCTGGAGCAGGAACGGCGAGTACCGCGTCGGATCATCCAGGTCCTGCGCGACCCAGAGGCCGAACAGGCTGTCGGTGTAGAAATTGGTGTTGTTGAAAGCGTCGACGTCGGCCCGGAGCGTGGACCCGAGCACGCGGGCGAGGTCCTTCCGGTCGCGGATCGCGGCGATCGAATCGAGCTTCGGCTGGAGCGGCTCGAGGCCGGCCGCCTCGATCGTCATCGTGTCCATGAAGCTGGCGTAGTAGTCGCCGATCTTGCGAAGGTCGGAGCCCGCCGGCGCCTTGGCCCTGGTGGCCTCCTGGATGAGATCACCCACGCGCCGGTCGGTCAGGTCGGTCAGCATCACGCCCGCTCCGTAGGAGCTGCGGTCGGCCGGAATCTCGGTGGTCTTGAGCCAGGTGCCGTTGGTGTAGTCGAAGAAGCTGTCGCCAGGTTTCACCGAGCGATCCATGCCCGCCGTATCGAGCGCGGTCGCCGGACGGGCCTGCTGGGCGACCAGGGTCGCGAAGTGGATCGGCGTGCTCAGGCCGAGGAGGGCGGTGAGACAAGCAAAGGGAGTGCGAAGGCGGATCATGTGGGTTCCCGGAGTTCGAACGCTTCGGCGCATGCGACCGGCCGAAACATAAGGTGATGCCGGTGGGTTACGTGATGCCCGGAACCGGCGCCGGGCCGCAGCGGTTCTCCATCGAACGTCACGTCGTCGCGGCGGGCCTGGATCCCGGCTCCCGGCCGCGGCGGCACCACCACCAGGAGGCGACATGAGAATCGGCATCATCGGCGCGGGCAACATCGGCGGCACGCTGGCCCGCCGGCTCACCGCGCTAGGCCACGAGGTTTCCATCGCCAACTCGCGCGGCCCCGCTTCGCTGGCCGGGCTGGCCGGCGAGACCGGTGCAAAGCCGGTGACGGTCACCCAGGCCGCTCGCTCCGGGGAGGTGGTGATCGTGGCCATTCCGGACAAGAGCATCCCTCAATTGCCGCCAGGCCTGTTCGACGGCGTCCCCGACGACGTGGTCGTGGTGGACACCGGCAACTATTACCCGCAACAGCGCGACGGCCGGATCGACGCCATCGAGAACGGCACCGCCGAGAGCCAGTGGGTGTCCGATCAGCTCGGGCGGCCCGTGATCAAGGTGTTCAACAACATCTATGCGCGTCACCTGCTCGAGCGCGGCCAGCCCGGCGGTGCGCCCGGCCGCATCGCCCTGCCCGTGGCGGGCGACGACCGGCGGGCGAAGGACATCGTCATCCGACTGCTGGACGAGCTGGGATTCGACGGGGTGGACAGCGGGAGCCTGGACGAATCGTGGCGGCAACAGCCCGGAACACCGGTCTACGGCTCCGACCTCGACACGGCGGGCGTGCGGCGGGCACTGGCGGCGGCTACGCCGGAGCGGCAACCGGTGTTCCGCGCAGCTGCGGGCAACCCGGCATCGGCCGGCCGCGCCTGACCGAGCCGCCACCGCGTCCCGAGACCGAGGCTATCGGGCTCCGGCGGCCTGCATCAGCTGCGCGAAGTACTCGGGCCGCCGGGTCGAGAACAGCCCGTACCAGGAGGCGAGGATCTCGGGGGTGTAGAGCTCGAGCCGCTCGAAGATCGCCCGGGCGAAGTCGAGCGCGGCGAGGCCGGACGCGGTGATGAGTTCCCCATCCATGACCGCCGGCTCGTCCCGATAGAGCGCCGCACCCCGATAGTCGGTGGCGGCCAGATACGCGGGCGCATTGCTCGTGTGCGCGCGGGTGTCGAGCAGCCCACCGCGGGCGAGACCGGCCGTGGCCCCACAGATCGCGGCAACCGGTACTCCTGACTCCAGGAAGGTGCGCGCGATGTCGACCGCGGTGGCGTTGCCGCCTTCGGTATCCCATACCTCCCCGCCAGGCAGAATCAGCATCGCGCTGTCCGCCGGAGTGAGCGCTTCAAGCGCGCCGTCCGGCTGAATGCGCACGCCGCCGATCGTGGTCACTGGCCGGGCGCCTTCGGACACGACCTGAATCCGGTACTGGCCGGGCCGGCGCTGGAGCTGGGGATTGTTGATCCCGGCGACCGCGAAACCCGGCTCCCAGTCAGCCAGGGTATCGAACGCGAACAGATGGACGAGGTCGGTCACACCGTCACCTCCCTGCGGTTGCGGATCGTCCGCCCAACGTCAGCACGAGAGCGACCATCAATCGCCATCCTGGCGCATCCTCTGTTCCAGCCAGACCGTGCCTTCCGGCGCCGTGCGAAAGACCTGCGTGGCGCAGAAATACTTCTCCGCGAAGACCCTGGAGCATGCGGGCCATGCCGAAGAGCGCGTCGCCCCGGGCGATGATCCCGCAGCTACGGAACCGGACCTTCGGAGTGATGCGGGCAATCTCGGCGGTCACCACCCGCAGTTGCCCCGAGGCCGGGGAGGGTCGTCATCTCGCTCAGATCCAGGGTTACAGAAGCACATCCAGCCGCTCAGGGCACTGGGGATCCAGGGTCAGATCGGCGAAGTGCCGGCGCACCTCGTCGAGCACCACCGCGCCGACGCAGCGGGTGTGAATGAGCTGCCTGGCCCTGTCAATCTCATAGGTGACCGGCATACCTGCCCCAGGGGCCATGGTGGATGCCAGCCCAGCCGCCCTCGACGGGCAGTCCGCGTTCGCCGCCGCCGCGACTACACGATCTGTCGTTCTTCGGAGACGAAGTAGGCGGTCCGGGCGTCGTCGACGAAGTTGGCCTCGTCGGCCGTGGACCTCGCCCACTCGACCGACCGACGCGCCTCGAGCAGCGCCGCCACGTCGTCGAACCAGAGCTCGGCCATGCCGTCGAAATCGCCTGGCCGGCTGTCGCCCGCCGGCTCGAGCGCGTTGCTGTGGACGAGCCGGCGGAGACCGGGAATCCGAGCGCCGATCGGTCCATGAACGTCGGCCCAGTAGCGGGCGAACTCGTCGCGGCTGAGTCCGGGCCTCCGGCAGATGCAATAGACGAGCTTCACCACCAGGCGCCTCGAGAGCTGTGTCGAGCTCCAACTACGCTGCGCTCGCGCGCCGGTCCGTGCCAGCGGAGCCGTGGCGGGCAGCGGCCCGAGCACCACCAGGAGCCAGCACCCCGCTGGTTCAGGTCCGGGCCGCCGGTTCAAACAGCTCGATCGGATTGCCCGACGGATCCTCCAACAGGATCTGATCGCCGCCGATGCCCCTGATCACGTCGCTGCGACACCGAACGCCGGCGGCGCGGAGGGTGCCGACCAGAGCCGCCAGATCGCTCACCAGGAGTTGGAAACGGTTCCATCCGCCCGGCTCGGGTTTCCGCCCGTCGGGCATGGCCTGGCCGCCGCCGCCAAGCCCACTCGGTACGCTGAGAAGCAGGCGAAGGTCTCCACGCGAGAGCATGGCGAAGGTCGGCGCCGGATGCATCTCGACCTCGAACCCCAAGTGCGCGGTGTAGAACGCCATCGCCGCCTCGAGGTCATGCACGATGTAGCGAACGCTTACCACGGCCATCGAAAACCCTCCTCCAATCCGCAGGGCGCGCTAGGTCGTCGGGCACGTATCTCCTCGGGGAACCTCCTCGCGCGGCACCGGGCGTCCGTTGGCGTCGTACGGCTCCGCGAAGGTGAAGCTCCGGCCCGTCGGCCCGTAGCGCTCCAGGTGGGCCAGGCGCTCGACGGCCTCGGTCACCGCCGGCCGATGTCCCGCGGGCACCCACCAGAGCGCCACATACACCCGCTCGAATCGCTCGAACCAGTCCCGGCGGCGGCGCATCACCTCCGCGTGCGGGCTCCGGTAGACATACGCGCGCAAGGCCGCGAGATCAGTCCAGACCGACAGATTGATCAGGACGCGGGCGTCGGCGTAGGGCCGAACCGCGGTCGCGTCACCGTCCTCGGTCTGCAAACGCCACACGAATCCCGTGCTCGCGTCGGCAAGCGCGTTGATGTCCGAGAGGCGAGCGACAAACTCCGCCATCACCGGGTCGGTCATGTCTCCCCGTGCCCGCGCGATGTTGACCTGGGCGAGCTGAAAGGCGGATTCGATCACGAACTCTCGCTCCCTTGTGGCGGGACAGTCGCAGGCATGAGAGATGGACATGGCGGATCGGTGTACGGCGCGCTCGGACAAGGACGCTGCCGCCAGGCCGAATGCATTTTGCCTACTTGACCAGCCTCACTCGCGGCCCGCCGAGGGTCGCCACCACGGTGCCTCTCCCGTCCAGCACCCGCAAGGTCGAGTCAGCGCCCAGGCGGACGGCGCTGGTGACGCGTTCCTTGGCGTCGAAAAGCAGGAGGTCGATGCCGGCACTGTCGGCCTTCAACACGGCCTGGCGCTTGCCTCCCGCGCCGACGAGCTCGACACGCTCGGCCTGCACCACGGGCGTATGCGGATCGATCGCAAAGGCTCCGAGGCCGAGTGGGAGCACACAGAGCGCGACCAGCACGGCACGACGGAGGCGGTGGTACTGCCCTTCAAGGCGGTCGAGACGCGCCACGGTCTCTGACCAGGCGTCAGTCGGGGTACGCATGTGCCCTCCGGCGAAGCGGTGGGGGTGGAACAGGGCTCGACCCGAGCCTGGAGCATAGCCGCCCGGCCACACATGTGTGAAGCCGGCGGCGGTTGAAAAATCTAGGCGACTGGGGTCGGCCGAACGGACCTAGTTGTGAGCTAGCGCGGGTGCCCGGTTGCAAGAGCAGTCGCCACTGCCCAACGCGCTCTAGCTGACCCCTTCAGCGTAACCCCGCACGAGGCACACACCGGCGGCCGCGGGACCGCCTCACAGTTTATCACCCAGACCTCCATGCCCTGCGAGGCATCGATGCGCACGGCAATGAGGTCGCGAATGATCGGTACGGCAAGGCTCAGGGCGACCTGGTACGGATCCACGTACCCCGACGGGCGCTGCGGCCCGGTGTCCCGGCCTGCGGAATCCACCGCACGTACCATGCTCCGGGCGGCCTTTCGAGGGAGCGCGGCGGAGAGGCGGGAGCCAAGCAGACTGTACCCGTCGCGCCGTGGGGGAGTCGGGTGCGGTTTCCGCGGCGCCCTAGCGCGTGACCGTGCGGGCGGTACGAAACCAGAGTGGCGCTCCGAGATAGACCCAAATCTGTGACATTGCACGTTCACATTCGAGACGCGAAAAGGTTGCCCGTCCGGAGCGGAATCCCAATATTCCTCTGCCACTATTTCACGGTTCCAGGAGGTTCATCATGGCAAAGGTAGCGCAGGCAATTCCGAAGGGTTACCACACTGTGACGCCCAGCATAGTCGTCGCCGGGGCGGCGAAGGCTATCGACTTCTACAAGAAAGCGTTAGGAGCCGAAGAGGTGATGCGGTTCCCGGGCCCGGACGGGACGATCATGCACGCGGAGCTCCGGATCGGCGACTCGACCATCATGCTCGGCGACGAGATGCCGGAGCAGGGCGGCAAAGGGCCGAAATCGTATGGCGGCACGCCGGTCAGCTTCTTCGTGTACGGTGAGAACGTGGATGCTGCCTGGAAGCGCGCGGTCGATGCCGGCGCCAAGGTGGTCATGCCACTCGCCGACCAGTTCTGGGGGGACCGTAGCGGCTGTCTCGAGGATCCGTTCGGCCACCGGTGGTGGCTCGCACAGCATATCCAGGATCTGACCCCCGAGGAGCTCCAGAAGGGTGCGGAGGAGTTCTTCTCGCACATGGAAACCGCCTCGTAACACCGAGAGGCAAGGGGGCAATTCGCACGGCGAGCTCACCGGAGCAACGGGAAGCTCGCCGTGTCGTTTTCTCCGCCTTTCAGTCGGCTTTGCGGCCCACGGCCTGTGCCGCGATGATCGTGGGATTCAGCAGGTAGACTCGCATGCCGGGGCGAGCCAGGGCGAGGTACACCGGGGTGCCGATGGCGAGAAGTAGCCCGCCGAGCAGAAGGCAGAGAGTTCTTCGCTTTGGGGTGGCCATGTACGCCCTCGGCGATCATGGGGTTTCGGTTCTGACGGCGTGCGCGGGACCTGGGAGCTCCGCTGCCGGCGCCGCCTCAGGCGACGCCCGTGCCAAACAGCGCGCCGATGGCTGCGGTGAGACCCATGGCGAGCGCGCCACAGAAAACCACCCGGACCGCGCCGACCACCGGACGCGCACCACCCACGCGGGCCGCCAATCCCCCCAATCCTCCCAAAGACAGGAGCGAGGCGCCCGCCACCGCGGGCACGAGCGAGCCGCCAGGCACGAGAACCGCGATGAGCAGAGGAAGCGCCGCCCCGACGGCGAACGTGAGGGCCGAGGTAAGCGCCGCCTGCACCGGGCGGGCCCGAAGGGAGGCGGAAATCCCGAGCTCATCACGGGCGTGCGCCGCCAAGGCATCGTGGGCCATGAGTTCCTGGCCCACCTGCTGAGCCAGCGCGGGCGTCAAGCCGCGTCTCACATAGATCGCGGCCAGTTCCTCCTGCTCCGCCGGGCCGCCCGCAGCGAGCTCACCGCGCTCCCGCTCCAAGTCCGCGTGCTCGGTATCGGCCTGGGAACTGACCGACACGTATTCGCCGGCCGCCATCGACATGGCGCCGGCCACGAGACCCGCGACCCCGGCGACGAGGACGGCCGATCGGCTCGCCTCGGCCGTCGCGACGCCCAGGACGAGGCTCGCCGTGGAGACGATCCCGTCATTGGCGCCGAGTACCGCGGCTCGGAGCCAACCGATGCGCTCCGTACGGTGCAGTTCAAGATGCCGTGAACGCATCATCCCACTCCGAGAGGACAGGAAGCCACGCCCCCACCCGTGTGGCTTGGGGAGCGGTGGCCGGTGAGGCGGCCGCCGTCGAGAACCTCGACCACGGAACGCCATGGGTGCGCACGAACAGCACCGTCGCGCCGTAGACGACCAGCGCCAGCGCCAGCTCGCCGCGCACCGCGTGCAGGCCGAATGCCAGGGCGAAGATGACCAGCAGCACGTCCGCGCCACGCCGCATGGTTCGGGGGACCAGAAAGAGAATCGCCGCGAGGGCCTCCGCGCTCCCGAGCACGATCGCGTGGTGCTGGCCGCCGGCGGGAAGCAGATCCCGAACCGCCGCAAGGACCGTCTGAATGCTCTGAATGAGAACGACCGCGCCCACCGTCAAGTACAGAACGGCAAAGGACCGATGAAGCGGCGTATCCGGCATGGTGTGGCTCCCCATCACGAAGGGCGTTGCCGACCGGGGAATCGGGCGCAACGGCCGGTTACGGAGCGGACGCCTCGAGAAATGCGGCAATGTGCTGGTTCAGAAAAGTGGCGTCCGCTGAATCGATCCCGGCCCCCGCAGGATGCCCCCAGAGCGACGGGATCGGCGTCAGCGTGACGCGGGGAATGAACTTCGCCTCGTAACGTGCATCGGTCAGCGGGAAGTACAGGTCCGTCTCTGACGGCATGTAAAGCACCCGGCTCTGGATCGAGGCGAGCGCCTTTTCGACGCTCCCGCCGAACCCCGGGGTCATACCGACATCGTGCCGCTCCCAGGTACGGGCCTGAAGGATGAGGTCGTTGGCGTCGGCGCCGGGGATGAAGTTCTTCCTCAGATCCGTCACGAAGGAGTCGAAGGTGGATCCGGGGGGTGCGATCTGCCGCCAGAGCTCCTGCCGCCACCATTCCTGTGAGAACAACCAGCCGGCCCAGACCAGGCCGAAGAGCTCCACCCCCTGCCTGGGCTGCCGGGTGTAGTCCCCACCGTTGAACCCGGGGTCGAGCGCGATCGCCGCGATCTGGGCCTCCAGCCGAACAACACCATGCGGCCAGCACTTGGCGGTGCCGGATGTCGCGACGATGCGGTCGCTGAAGCCGGGGTAGCTCACCGCCCACTGAAAGGCCTGCTCGGCGCCCATCGAGAAGCCGACGATGGCCCGGAGGTGGGCGACGCCCAGCTGCTCCACCAGCAGCCGGTGGACCGCCACGACGTTGTCGCGGATGGTCGCGACCGGAAACCTGGGCCCGTGGAACGGCTCTGGAGTGTTACTGGGTGACGACGAATGCCCGTTGCCGAACAGCTCCGTCGCCACCAGAAAGTAGCGCGCGGTGTCGAGGGCCAGTCCGGGCCCGATGAGCCACTCGTAGCCGTGGTGGTCTGCCAGGTAGTGGGAGGGCAGGAGAATCACGTTGTCGCGAGCCGGGTTGAGCCGACCATAGGTGCCGTAGACCACCGTGACGCGCGGCACCGTCGCCCCACTCTCGAACGTGAACCGATCCATGGTGAAGGCGTAGTGGGCCGCGTGGTCGCGACGGATCGCGGCCGAGTCCTGGGCCCGGGCGGAGGAGCACCAGAAACACAGGCCGGTGAGGAGGGTCAGGGAGCGCGAGCCCGGCTGGATCATGACGACACTCCGATGCGGCCTCATGCCGATGATATCTGGACAGATCGTACATTGTTGACTAAAGTCAGACAATGTCCAGCGACGAGACGGCTCAGGTCCGGCGCTTCAACCGGCTCGTCACCCAGCGCGCCGGGGCGCTGGACGACCATTTCCTCGGGCGGGCGCGCCCGCTGGGGGAGTCGCGCCTGTTGTACGAGATCGGGCCCGCCGGAGCGGATCTGCGCGAGTTGCGTCAGCGCCTCGGGCTGGATTCCGGCTATGTGAGCCGGCTGGCCACCGCCCTCCAGAGGAAGGGCCTGGTGCGGCTGAGTCAGGGGTCCCCGGACCAACGCGTCCGGACGGCCCGCTGGACGGCGGCGGGCCGCCGAGAGGTCCGAGAAATGAATCGGCGCTCGGACGAGGCCGCCGCCGCCCTGCTTCAGGCACTGCCGTCCGCGCCGCGCGCGCGTCTCGTGGCCGCCATGGCGGAGGTCCAACGCCTGCTCGGGCTCGCCGGCCTCCGGCTCGAACGGGTCGATCCGGCGAGTCCACCCGCGCGCTGGTGCATCGGCCGATACTTCGAGGAGCTGGACCGGCGCTTCGAGAGCGGGTTCGACCCGGCCACCAGCCTCCCCGCCGAAGCGGGCGAGCTCGTTCCACCTCGAGGGGCCTTCCTCGTGGCGTCGGTGGACGGGCAGCCGGTGGCGTGCGGCGCGGTCAAGGCGATGTCGCCCACGGTGGGATCCCTCAAGCGAATGTGGGTCGCCGACACGGTGCGCGGGCTGGGCATCGGCCGGCGCATGCTGGAGGCGCTGGAGGCCGAGGCGCGCGGCCTCGGTCTCCGAGTCGTTCGGCTCGAAACGAATCGAACGCTCGAAGAGGCCATCCACCTCTACCGCAGCGCCGGCTTTCGCGACGTGGCTCCGTTCAACGCCGATCCCTACGCCCACCATTGGTTCGAGAAGCGCCTGGGCTGATCCGGGCCTCCTTCAGTCATCCCGCACTCACCGAGTCTGCCTTTCCCGCACGGGTGACCTCATCCGCGCGGGGTGGCGCAGGAGCTCGGGCGGCCGGCATCGCCCGCGGGGTGCCGGCGTCGCTTGGGCGAAGGCGGAGCCGCGCTCGCCTCACGGTCTCGGGGCTCAGCCATCGTACATACGCTGCCCGGAGGCGCCCCGAACGGTCGCCATCGGCGGATCGGGCGACCGGCCTCAGGACTCGTCGCGCTCGATGCCGAATGTGCCCACCACGACCTGCGGCGCCTCCGAGCCTGGCTGGAGCAGTCGCCAGAACTCCGTCGCCACGTCCCCGGTCGGCGTGGAGTTCGGAAACAGCTCGAGCCGCATTCCACCGCTCAGATGCAAGCTGAAGCCCCCGTACTGGTCGGGCTCCACACCTTCAATTCGGGGCACGGCCGAGCCAAAGCCACTCCAGAGCTCCGCCAGCCGCACATCCAGCCAGTTCGCCCCCGGAACATCCCAGTCGAAAGTCTCGATGTCCGCGTCGGGGTCGGCCGGGGTCAACAGGTCGCCGGAGCCGACCAGGATGCGATCCTGGCTGATGAGGCGCCAGGGGCCGGCGAGGTGGAGGGCGTACGTCCCGACCTCGCGCCGACCATTGTCCGGGGTCGCCACGGTCCTCCGCGCCCCGATCTGAAGCCACACCAGATCCGCGCTCCGACCGGCCGCCCAGATGGGTTGTCCCAGGAGCGGTGTCAACGCGACGGCCACCTCGGTCTTCATTCCGTCTCCGGATGGGGGTAAACGCAACGACCTATCGGCTGCGGCGCGATGACCGTTCCAAGGCGCCTGCAGTATCTCGCTTGCCGTCCCACCACTGACCAATCAGCCGCACTCGATCCTGACGGCGTAGTGCGCCCGACGCTCAATGCGGGTGGGCCTGATCGTACGCCTTCACCATCCGTCGCGGGGCGTGCAGCCGCCATGCCTGCTCCAGGACGTCCCGCAAATCGTTCTCAGTGACGCGCGGCAGGCGAACCAGGACGGTGGGATAACCACGGTAGTGGTCGGTGACGAAGAAGGTCTCGGGATCCGCCTGCATCCGGACATCACGTTCGTCGTCGCCGCACTTGACGACGAGCGTCTCCCCGTCCTCCCACAACCGCGCGAGGAATTTGCCCCGAACGCGGAAGCCGGGTGTGCCGTATGAGGAGCCCTCCTCGACGCCCGGCAAGGCCAGCAACAGACGGCGCACGGTGGCCAGAGTCATTCGAGAAGGTCGTGGCATGTAGACTCGGTGTGTCTCCAGGCTGCTGCGCCAGTTGAATTACAGCGACCGCGCCGTCACCTCGATCCGCGGGTGGAATCGGGCTTGCTCGCCAGCACCGAAGGGGAAGTGCGCCGGATCTGGTCAGGCTTCGGGGTGGCGGCCGCCGGGCGTCGAGAGGGAAAGCGGCCGGCTATCGTCCAGCACGTCGCGGCGGAGCGGAACGAACAGTCGGGCTCGGGTCGCGCTGCATAGGAGGACTGGCCGGCGGCACAGCCGCCGAGGAGCACGATGCACAGCAGCACCGGCCGGGTCCGCATCATTCGCATGGTTTCAGCCCCCTTGGCGAAGCCGGCGCTCGAGGCCGGGTGGCCGCTGAAGGATACAATCGGGTGCGGGCCTTCGGGCGAGGCCCGGATCACGTTCTTCGCCGCTTCGCGCCGGCTGCGTGCGCGGGCCAGCCGGACAACGCGTGCCTCCTACTCCCTGCCGCCACCGAGCAGGCCCAGGGCAATCCAACCGGCCACGCCGACGACGACGGCCCCGGCGGTGCGCACCCCGTCGAGCCGAGGTCGCTCGACCCGCTCGATCGTCGGAGTTACAGCGTATCACGGCGGCGAACGGCCGAACCAGCGCCGTGACCCGGCCGGACGACCAGACCCGCAGGGACGGTGGTATGCTCGACATGGGGGTCAATGGCACGGGATACGGCTCCCAATGCGTGCACCCTACGATCAGCACCAGGAGGAGGGAGAAGCACACCCTGACAGGAAGCATTCCCCTGCCCTTCCCCGGACCCTTCCGATCCGCCCGTCCGGCACGCGGACGCAGTCCCCCACCTCGAACTTCGCGCCCATTCGGCGCGCCTTGAAATGGGTCGCTCAGCCGCCGGGCGTCGCGGGAGGCTGGGCCGTCACCTGGGAAAGGTCGACGTCCCGCATCGCCGCCAACGCCATCTCCCAGGCGCCCTCACGGCAGAGTCCCCTCAGCAGAGCGTCCTCGTAGGCCGTGAGTGCCGCCCGAACCAGCGCGGTCCTCGTCTGCTCATCGACGGTCGGGGGTTCAGGCTCCATGGCTGCCCTCGGCGTCGTCACAGGCCCGGCACGGCAGGCATTCGCCGAGCCGGCCGGCGCGGCCTTCCGCCGTGAGCACCCAGGGCCGCACCTGCCAGGGCGGCGTATGCCGGACGTGCTGCGTGTGGCCGCACTCCAGTTCGGCCACCCAATGCCGTTCTTCGTCCTGGTGAAAACCCACGATGCGTCGCTCGGTCGTCATACGCGATCTCGTCCATCGTGCGCCACATTACAGTGGCGGTTCCCGTTCGACCTGCGGGACTGGGACGCCGCGCCACTCCAGCGCGCCGAGGCCGACGACGTTGCTTGCTGCGCAACGCGATCGCGTCGCGCGTCGCACGCAGCGGCTAGTGCGTGACTCGGACCGGTCCTGGGCCTCCAGCAGCAGCTCCATGAAGACCAGCCAGCTCCGAAGCGCCTCGGGCAGCTCGTAGTACGGAGCGATGTCATGGAAGCCCAGTCCCCGGTGGAGACCCTGTGCCTCGGCTTGCCGGATGCTCGTGTCCAGCAGCGTGGACTGATTACGGCAGGTCATGCAGCGGGCCGCATGGCTACCTGGCTCGTAACCTGGAGAGATCCACCACCGCCTCGATCTCGAGCAGCAACTCCGGGCGGGCCAACGTCGCGACCGGAACGAGCGTGTTCGCCGGGGCGCGCGTCGCGTCGAAATACCGCGCCCGCGCTGCTCGCAAGGCCGGGAGGTTCCGCAGATCGGTGACGAAGGTGGTCGTCTTCATCACGTCCCCGAAGGAGGCGCCCACACTCGCCAGGGCCAGGCGCAGATTCGCGAAGACCTGCTCGGCCTGGGCGCGGAAGTCCCCGCCTCCCACTACCGCTCCGGCGCTATCGAAGGCCACCTGGCCGGCGACGTAGGCCGTTCGGCCATCGGCGCTGACCACCACATGGGTGTACCCGCTCGGGCGCGTCAGCCCGGCGGGGTTGATGAACCGTGGCCCCGGCGCCTGGGCCTCGACTGCCAAGCCGGACACGAAGAGCAGCGCGGTGAAGAGCGACACCGAGGTGAGAGCTGCGGATCGACTGCTTTGCTTGCCTGGCATGAGTCCACCGAGGATGCCGTGATCGCGTCCGATCCCCCAGAGGACGCGCCGTGCCACACCGCCGAAACTCGCCTGTCCCTGCTTCAACCTAGTGCTGCGGGTCCACGCGGCGCGGCTCGGGTACCTGTGCCAGGAGGCGTTGGGCGAAGTCCAGACGCTCCTGCGTCTCACTGAGCTGCTGCCGCAAGTCGCTCACGTCGACCTCGAGCACTTCGAGGCGAGCGTCGAACTCGTTGCCGGCTGGACGCTGCCGGAGGTGCTGGGCCCACCACGCGAACGCCAGGGCGAGCCCCGCGTGCACTGCAGCATGCAGCGGCTGGCCCTCCCCGACCGCGAAGCCGATCGAGACGACGTTGATCGCGCTCAGGGCGACCGCGATCCGATACCATGTCGCTGGCTTGAAAATCATGGCGAGATCCTGTTCAGTCCGCTTGTCGGCCTGCAAATGACTCGCGCGTCGGAATGCCCTCGGGCGGAGGTGGGCCAAAGCGCCGCCCCTCACCAACCTACCGTCTACGGGCCGCTCACCGACCAGGCCCGCGTCGGGCTGGTCCCTCACAATGCTGTGACTGAACTCACCGCCCGGGCCGGGCTGACGGCCGTACGCTGAACCCAGGAAGCCGACTACGAGGGATTCACGCGGGAGGTTCCCATGGCTACGCCCGGCGAGTCGTTCAAGCTCGCACCTGCCACTCGGCGCGACACCCAGGAGCGCCGCACGCGGCGCTATGAACCCACTCCAGCGTACGAACTTGCCGATAAACTCAAGCGTGAAGGGATTGATCTCCACACACGTCATGGGCCGTGGCGACCGGTTCGGCGACTCCTGCGGCGACCGGGTCGCAACGCCGAGCGAGCCATTCCAGTGGTCACGAATGGAGTGGTGGAGATCGCGGTGGACACCGCCGAGCACGCGGCGGACCTCTCCGGACTCCTCAACTGTGCCGGCCTCGACTCCCTCGACCCGGTCCCCAACCTGCGCCCGCCGGACCAAGATCTCGCCCACGAGTGATTCGAGAACGCGGGAGGAGGCCCGCGGCGCCCCCCGCAGGCTGCATCAGCGGCCAGGCCGGACCGTGCGCGGCTTACGCCCCGAATGGCCGCACGCGGAGGCAGCTCGCATACCCGAGCAGCAGCAGCCCATAGATGACGACCGTCGACCAGCCCAGCGAGTTCGTAGTGCCGTTCATGACACCCAGGAGTGCCACCAGCGCCCCGCATAGCGAGCCCACCGTCCCCGCCATCGCGAGCGCGCGGATGGTGGCGACCTCACGGGTCTCGCGCAGCAGGTAGACGCTCAGACCGAGCTGCACCAGGGCGGCACCAAAGAACCGGCTCATCAGGAGCGTCGTTGCATCCGTCGATGCACCGTACACCGAGAGCACGGCCGCGGGCGCCGCCAGGAATCCCAGACCGAAGGCGAGCCCCAGCAGGCTGGCGATGAGGAAAAGCGTAGCGGGTCGCATATGGTTCTCCTTGGCTGCGAGGATGGAGAGTGCGACAACCCACGAGCAGCGCCATCGTGTGACCGCGGGCCAACGCAGGCGCCTCCCTTACGCCTGTTGGTGCATGCGAGGGTCAGGACGGTGCAGGGGACGATGTCCGCGCGCTCGCCTCTACGCTTAGCTGGCGCAGCTCCGCGGCGTAGACCGCGCGCAAGAACCCCGGGACCAACCAGCGCTCGAGCCAGCCCCCGAGCCCCGGCTTGGCATACCGTGTCGCGATCGTCACCCGCGAGCTCCGGCCGGCATCCTCGGGATCCACCGTAAACGTGGTGACCATTCCGGAATCCGGATAAGTCTCGCACAGCCGCCGCCCGGGCTCCGGTTCCGTCACCTGGGCGTGGAGGCGTCCGACCTTGCCGAAGATTCGCATCTGGGAGCTGATGCGGGTCCCCTCCCCGACGCCGCCCGCCTCCACCTCGAGATTCTGGAAGTACCTGGGCGGCAGGATCCTTGGGTGACCGTGACGGTAATCGGCGAGGACGCCGTACACGATCGGCGGAGGCGCCGCGATCCCCGCGGCCGAGGTAGCGTGAATCTGAGGCAAGGCTTGGTGCCGGCTTTAGTGGAGTGGCCCCTGTCCCCGCGACAAGGCCGGGATGTGGACTGCCTGACGCCTCGGGTTCCTCCGGAACTCTCGCCTGCCGTTCGGAATTTGTCATCAGGGCGCGTCCCGTCTGTCATCGGGGAGGCACCGTGGCGTCATCTTGGGCCGACAGAGTGGGGGACCCCCCTTCGGAGCCCCATCCACATGTTCGATACTCTGGTCGCTTCAAGCCTTCACGCTCGGCCACGTGTACACCGAGTTCTGTTGTCCGCGGGCCTCCACGGCGTCGCGATTGCAGCAGCCATCACGCTGAGCCGGAAGGCTTCGACCGGCACGCCCTCCGCAACGTCGCAACACACGGTCGTGTTCGTGGCGCCCCGAGGAGCACGCGACCCGAGTTCGAGGCGGCGGCTCGCGCCGCGGTCCTGGCGTCGCTATCGGCCGGCGCGGCGCGATGGACGAACGGTCCGCCAACTCGTGCGCCAGACACTGAGCTTTCGATCGGAGTGAGGAGCTTCATCGTCCACTCGAACGCCTTTCCGCTGCAGCCGACGTCATCCGCCTGCGCGGGCGAGGTGCTGCCACATGCCTCGCCTCCAAGAGTGGCCAGCGCCGACTAGTGAGCCTCGTCGGTTCGGCGCACCTGGTGGCATTCCCGCCGGGCGGCGGCCATTACCTGAGCCGGAGGCGCGGTGAAGGCCACGCCAGCCGGGGCCGAGAGGAGCCGCAGGCACTTCTCGAATCCCGGCACGTTGAACGCGAAGAGGATCGTTGCCGTGTCGGCGCCCTCGACCCGAAAGCCGATCCACGTCCCCCGCGGGATGAAGGCGGTGGCACCCGCGTGCGCCCGCACGATCGTATCACCGAGTGTGACATCGACTTCACCCCGGTGAACGAACACGATTTCGTCCTCCTGCAGATGCTTGTGCACCCCGATCGAATCGCCTGGCGGGATGTCTTCCATGCCTACGGTGAGCGTGGTGGAGCCCAGGGTCTTCGGATCGACCTTGATCCAGATCGGCTTGCGGCCCTGGAGCATGCGAGCCTCCCCCTCGTTCCGCGCGAGCACCGCCGGCCGACCGAACTTCTGCGGCGAGCCGTCGGCCCGCTCCTCGCGCGGCGGGTTGCCCCTGGGGGCACTGCAGCCGAGCAGCCAGGCGAACTGAATGAGCGCCGAGACGCGCAGCAGGAGAAGCATCGATGCGCTCCGGATAAGAGGGCGAATGGCGCATCGGTCCCGGCAGCCATTTCGCGCAAGCAGCATCCGCGTCTGTCCCAGCCGAGCACGGACGCCTCGACCCCGCCGCAGGCCCTCACGCCCGCGCCTGGATCAATTTAGGCTCGTTGCTGTCCCGGGACAGCTACCAGGGTGTTGTGCAACGCGGCGATCTCCCACCCGTCAGGCCCCTTCGCCAGAACCAGGGTGAAGCGGGCCACGTGGCGTCCGGCGAGCGGGCCGTGGGGAACATCCAGCCGGGCGTGGACCAGCACCAGCGCGACCCCGGGCGGCAGGAGGCGCGCCGCCTCGACGGTGTAATGGTTCCTGCTGCCGGCGTAGATGGTCTGGAAGATCGCCGCATGGCCGGCCGCGATTGCCTCCCGGCCCCGAAAGTGCTCGCCGCGAATCGTGACGAAGTCGGCGTCGGCCGCGAAGGGGGCGCCGAAGGCCGGCCCGTCCATGGCGTTCCAGGCGTCCTCCAGTTGGCGGGCGATGCGTTCGAGCGCAACTCGATCGGCGGCCTCTAGCTCGGCAGACACTCGTTCCTCCTGTGGTGGGCCTGGCGCACGGTCACGGCCCCTTTGACGGGGATGAATCGGAGCCGTCCTGTTCCCGCCTGCGGTGACATGACGCCGCACCGCGACCGCTTGATCACCGGGGCGCTGCCGAGCTCCCTGAGGGCATCCTGACAAACGCATCGGAAAAGACTCCCGATCCGACCGCGGCTTCCATCAGGCGGCCGTCGATTCGGCTGGGTCGAGCGGTCAAGTTGCCGATCAACTGGAAACGGTGCGCTCGCGGAGCCACGCGAGCACGTGTGATGCGTCGGCATCCGGCGGGAATACCGGATAGAAGCAACCCTCGATCCGAGCGTCGAGGACAAGCAGTGTCAAACGCTTCAGCAGCCGGAGGCCATCGGCCTCGAACGTGGGCAGCGTCAAGGCGTCAGTGAGCCGGAACGCCGCATCGCTCAGCGCCTCGAAGGGCAAGTGCACCCGCCGCACCATCTCCTGCTGATAGGCCGTGGTTTGTGTGCTGAGGCCGAAGACCTGAGCACCCAGGGAGCGCAGCGCCGCATGATGGTCACGATAGCTGCAGGCCTGCGGGGTACAGCCCCGCGCGCCTGGAATCGCGTCCCACAGCGGCGGCGCGGGCTCCTCGGGCCGGCCGGTTCGCGGGTAGCAATACAGGACCGCCCAGCCGGGACCCAGCGCGGTCAGCAGGACCAGGCGGCCGCCAGTCGACGGGAGCGCAATCGGCGGCAGGTGCCGACCCACGAAATGGGCGGCGGCCCCATCGTCGACCGGCACCGGCAAACCAGGGGGGAGGGCCTGGAGATCGCCTCGGGCCATTGCACGATCCTTGTCGAGTCGGTCCAACAGCAAATCACTTGAAGGCGGTGGTCTCCACGCGCACACCCGGTTGCCTTCGTTGGCCGTCGTCGTTCCTCGGCGACTCAGCGCGTTACGCAGCGAGCCTGGAACCCCTCTCGCGTCTGCCTGACTTCGGCAAATCCATACTGGACGAGCACGGCCACCAAACGCTGGACGGGCCGAGCGCCGACGACCTCGAGCACGGTCACCGGCGGATCGTGCGAGTGTTCGCCGTGGTGGAGAATCACGGCATCGAGTGCCCCGGCGCACCAGTCCTCCGGCGCCTGATCAGGGTCCACCAGAAAGGTCGTGAGACCCTCCGTATCAGATGTATCCGCGCGGGTTCTCCAGTGCGCCTCGGCCGCGGCTCGGTTGGGCGGGGTGTCGGCGACCCATACCGGCATGCGCCCGATGAGCGCGTGGAGACGCTCGCCGAAAGCGGGGTCTACGACAATGGCCACGACGTACTCGCAGACAACCATCGCCGCTAACGCCGGATGAGAGATCGGCACCCCGGACTCACGAGATGCGCATCGGCTAGGGCTTCGGGTCGGGCACCATCTCCGGCGCCTCCTCGACCAGGCGATAAGGATGACCCGTACATTTCACCTCGGGGTTGGTCGGCGCGAAGGTACCCAAGGGGTTCGGTTTGTAGAGCCACACGTGAAGGTCGTAGTGGGTCAGCTCCATCGGAACCAGCGGAGGGTGCCCCATCATCGGACCGTCGAAGGGCCGCCCCCACAGCGCCGGGCGCTGCTTCACGCCGGTAGACAACGGGACGAACCACTCGGCGGCTACCAGCCGCAGCTTCTCGCCGTCAGGCTCGTAGATCAGCACCTGTGGTTTGGCGGGATCGGGAACGGGGCCGATGAGCCCGAGATTGAGGAAATGGACGCCCATGCCGCCCGGCATGTAGGGCACGTGCCCCGCGCCGCCAGGGCGCTCGAACTCGACGCAGCCGAGCGTCGAGAAGTACCCATCGTGGATGGCAGTGTACGGGTCCTTGTATTTCTCGAGCGCCGATCGTACCCGCGCGAGATCCGGTACCTCCGGCTTGGCCTGAGCCACGACCGGTCCCGCGGCAAGGGGGATCGAGAGAACCGCCATCCACTGGACCGCCGCCCACGCGAGGCGCTGACGGCCGCGGCGGCGCCTGATGTCATACATCGGACCTCCGGTGGTCGAACAGGTAGGAACAGGACGTTGGAGGAATCGTGTCACGAATGGCTGCGGCTGGGGTCGAGTAGATGGTACCGCCCGGCGCGTCGGTTGTCGAGCGGACGGCGGGGGAACCGAAGCCTATCGCGGGGAGGCCACGACCTGACGGTCCTCGTCGCCTTCGGGGAATGCGCCCCGTCGGCAAGAGACCCGGGCCGCCCGTGCTTGCCGCCTGCATCGCGAGGTCAAGCGGCTGCGGCTCGACTCCCGCGCCGCATTGCTGATGCTCCACGTGGTTTTCGCGGCGCTTGGTCGTTGAGGGCACACGGCCGATACAGAAAGGCCAGCTGCAGCTGCCCGCCGATGGACAGGATCTCGTCATTTTCCCCGTGAACCATGACGGCATCGAGGCCAGCGTCTGCTCAGCGCTGATCATCCTTCGCCTCCGCCGCACGCTTCGTCCACTGCCACAGACCGCCGGTGACCGCCGATGGGAGTCGGTAGCCCAGCGCTCGTGCCACCAGCACGATCTGTCCGCGGTGGTGCGCTTCGTGGGCCACAAAATAGGTGAGCACGTGTCCCACATCGAGCGGAAGATTCCGCCAGGTGTAGGCCGAAACCGTCGGAAGGCTGCCACCTCGGTCATAGCCGAAGGCCAGGAGGCGCACGATGCCTCGGCTACTTCGTTCCAATGCCGCTATCAGTGCCTTGGGCCCGACCCGCCGCCGGTCGACGCTCCGGGGCACCGTAACGCCCAGTTCCTGACCCAGAGTCTTGATCCACATGCAACGGGCGTTGTGCACGTGGCCCGCGATCATACGGATCGTGCGACGGGGCGCCCCCGGTATTGGAGCGGCCCACAAGCCGGGCGGCAGGTGTTCGAACAGGAAGACCGTCACCCGGTTATTGGTCCGCCAGGTGCTGAGGATCGTATCCCGAAGGTCAGGGATCATATCAGCCTGGCCTTTCCCCGACGGGTGGCTGACGCCTTCGACAGGCAGCAGCGGCGTATGAGGCACCAGTCGCCTCGCGATATGCAGGGCTTATCGCCTTCCAGGATTCCCGAGCGTGCCGAGCATGTACAAGAGCAATCCCAGACCGGTCAGCACTCGCGCCCCCACGGCGCAGTACCAGCCCTTGAGGGTGAACTCCTCCCTCGGCGCCCACGCGCCCACCCACCAGTCGCGCCACTCCGCCCGGTCTTCGGATCGGCGCAGAACCGCGACTACCCCGAGCGCCGCGGCACAGCATATGACGGCAAACCCCACGGCGCTGAGCTTGCTCATGAAGGCGTCGGCCGTCGACCTGCAAGGCGCATGCGCGGCGTCAGGCGACCCCTGCGAGCCCGCGCTTCCCCGCACGCCGGCGGCATGCGTGGGGGCGCCAGTCGATCATGCCGGCCTAGCGGCCGACCGTCAGACACGTGGAGCTGGCGTGCATGACTCTCGCATGGCTTCCGGTGCCGACGAAGAGGAGGACGATGGGCACCTCGCTGCACGGATCTGTCGCGGGGTAGACGAGGACATCCGCAGTGTCGGCGCGCCGCGCAGTGACGTAGGTGTACGTACGCCCCGCCCAGGAGGCCAGCGAATCTGGATGGGCGCGGGCGACGTTCAGCGCCCATGCCACGGCGGCAGGTGAGGCCGAGATGCCCTCGAGCTTCACTGAATCCTGACGGATCGCTGCGCGCAGGTAGCGCCGAGCGGTCTTTGCGTACTCCGTTCCAGGGAAATCGGCCGAGTACGGTTGCACAACGAGAACCGCGGCGCCCATGAGGCCGGCGGCGATGAGTGTGATAAAGAAGGGAGTCTTCCCGTTCACTATAACCCCTCCTCGAGCACCTGTTGAATGACTTGACCGGCTCAGTCGGCTCCACTCAACGACCGCCTTCGACCTCCACGTAGATATCGACGGGCTCGAGCACGGTGTGCCGGGACTTCGCCTTCTCCGTGTCCGGGTGAGTGAGCGCCGCCTCGAGTTTCTGAAGGTTGGCGTTCTCCCAGACGAGTGCGACCTTGTTCTCTTTTTCGTGCCGGTAGACACGATAGGCGCTGCAGAACTGTTTGAAGATCTCCGCGCGCTCGGCTCCCCCGGCGAGCCAGGTATCCATGTTTCCGACAGCGTGCGTGGCCATGACTCTCGGCATGAGCGGTCTCCTCTCACGATTTCGGTGGGACAGGTGGGACTCCTCTTCCGCGTGACGGGCCGTAGCCCTCCGGCCTTCGCGGGTGATCAACCCTTGAGAGCCCGAGCTCCCATTCGATCCGCCCGCCGCCGTGCGCATCGGATGCGCGTGTCAGGCAGCGCGGACCGCGGTCAACCCGCGCGCAGTCCATGGCGCTCCAGCAGCCCTGGCAGGCTCGCGAGGTCGAACTCCACGCCGTACCGTCCGGCCAAGGCGGTCAGGCCCGCGAGATCGGGAGGGCCTAGGGGTACGAGCAGCGGCGCGAGCTCTCGGAAGTACTGGGCGAAGGCGCCGGGTGCGATGATCTCCAGAAAGCGGACAGGCAGCGTTCCGGCGTTCCAGAAGGCATGGAAGACGCCCCGCGGTTTCACGATGGTGCCTCCGGCGCCCGCAGTCGCGAGCTGCTCCCCCTGCTGAACGGTGAGGTCCCCTTCGAGGACGTAGGAGATCTCGTCCTCGCGGCTGTGCCGGTGGAGGGGAGCTCCGAGTTGGTGGGGACCGAGGACGTGTTCCACGATGGCGATGGCGCTCGGCGTAGATTCGGGCGGCACCTTGTAGGTCGTGCCAAACGAGCCGATCCAGACAGCGTCGCCCTCGCCGGGAGGGAGGTAGGTCATGGGCTCGCCCGGTTCCTCGCAGGATCCAGTGGAGTGAGCGGTGTGCGTCGTCCGCCTGACGGATTCAAACCAGCCGCTGGCAATCATACCAGCGCCCGCCTCGATCAATGCGTCCTCTGCTTGGCGCCGCGAGCGCTGCGCCCGAACCGAGCGCCGGCCAGCCCTGGTCGGGTCGCTGCATCCAGGCCCCAGTCTTCGGAGCCTGCTCCCATTCGAAGGGCACCTCACAAGTGGTCCAGCATAGGAACAAGTTGGTATCCGAGAAGTAGGAATACCAGCAAGGGCTCAGTCTCAAGGACGAAGTTTCCCGCTGGCGCTCTCGTCCTCATCGCCGAGGGCCTCCACTGCGGCACGTCGCCGCCGCTCCTCGGGCATGGCCTCGATTGCTGCGAGCCGCCCGGCGGCGTCCGCGGCCGGCCACACGGGAGCGACGAGTTGCGCTGCGAGCGCGAGCGGGACATAGACGACCTATCGCACCCTTCAAAAGCGCAGATCGGCAGCGATAGCGACAGGGCCAGAGAACGACCGCCAGATATGGGCGAGGATCCGATCGGCCGCGACCCGCCGACCATTGTGATGCACAACCAGGAGTTCAGGCCGGGGCGTGCCGGTGCCGAGCATCACGACCACGGGATTCTCCCCTGCGCCTGCTGGCTCGCGCTGAGCCGCGCCCATCCCCGCGCCCGAACACAGCAGGAAGGCCGAGAGGCCGAGCGTATGAGCCAAGGTGAGCACCATAGGTCGTTCCCCGTAGGCCGGACTGCGGTTGAATGAGGTGATGCGGCCTGACGCATGGCCACTCAACGCTCCCCGCCTTCCTCGCCGTGCCCCCCTGCGGCCTGGCTTGCATGCCGTTGTTAGGAGCGCACT
Source organism: uncultured Gemmatimonadales bacterium (assembly GCA_963711915.1). GTDB lineage: Bacteria > Gemmatimonadota > Gemmatimonadetes > Gemmatimonadales > GWC2-71-9 > CAVVWJ01. Next base: position 24,578 of record CAVQGA010000013.1, on the reverse strand, counting down.
CGCAGCACGTAGCTCACGCCAAGGGCACACGCATACAGACCGACTCCGAAGACGGCATGCGTCATGAGACTTTTCAGCCTGGCTTGGGTCGGATTCGGTGTTCTCGACGCAGCTATGCCGAGGCCGAGCGACGGCTGCATGATGAAGAACGGAAACGCTACGGTGGCAATGCCGTAAACCAGCGCGGGCAGCAAGGTTGGTCTCGTAAGCCAGCCCCCGGCGGTAGGCACGACGAACACGAGAGCGAATACGACACCAATGGTGTAGTGGGCAATCCAGCCAACCGTGCACTCGAGGGACTTCGATGGCGCGGCGGTGATGCTCGCGTGCCTCAGCGTGCCCCCCGGCATATGACGAAGCCAGCGTCCCAGTAGACAGTAGTTGAGCGAAGGCATGCCGAACGTCCGCTTGAGGAAGAGGTTCCAAATGTCCATGATCAGGCTCGCCCCGATGCCGATGGCAATCGCGCCGAGGATGTCCTTGGTTTCAAGGCTCATGGTCTACCCCAACGTGGACGGAGCCGCTGACGACACGCAGATCAGCTGCCATCATTCCCCGCCGCACCGCCCGACGCTTCCGGGGGGTCAGGTCGCATGTCCGCCCGGAGCGCTGCCGCGCCTTCGAATACTGCCATAGCGCCTGGTCCAGCGTACGGATATCGAGGTCCAGTCGCCGAGCCAACCTGCGGGTGAACGCCAAGTACTCCAGCCAGAACTCCATGGTGTAACGCGGCGGCTCGCTCAACCCCAGCGACCACAAGGCGCGATAGTCGAGAACAGGGTAAGGACGGGCATCACAGAAATGGAGCAATGTGGAGCCGGTCGGCCATTCCACACCCGTGAGCGTTCGGAATAGGTCCATCTTCAGCGTCTCGTCGCTGCTCGCAAGAGCCGCTCGGCTGATCGTGCGAATCGTGAAGTCATCGTTAGTGGCACATCGCGACTTCGTGCGCTGGGTCTTCCACCTGCAGATCTCAAGGAATTCGTCCCTGTCGAGATACCCACGCTTCAAGATGCGTGGCCGCAACTCGTCCCTGAAACGCCCGTCGTCGACAGTAGAGGAATACCGCTCGGCCCAGTGGTGGACCTGTGACTCCGGGAAGCGGAGCTTGAACACCAGGGACCTCCGTCAAGCGGGCCGGCCGAATGCACGTCTGCTGCGGGGCTCAGGCCAGCGCCCGACCAAACATACGCTCCAGGGCGGGCGAAAGAAGTCTTTTCGCCCAGGCAGAGTCCAGCGCCCGTTCGGCCCGGCGGCGGAGCCAATCCGGCCGACGTTATCGCCGAGGCGAGCAACCCCGCTAAGCCTTGCCACTGGCGCAGCCGTTCTGGTGCCCGAAATGCTCGGGCTGGGTTGGGGTGCGGCCCGGGGCGATGCTACATTTGCAGTCCCCAGCCCATCGCGAGCTCTGAATGGCCCTTGAATCTACGGCTCGGCTCCGCGAGCTCGGCCGACGATGACCGACACCCCTCCCGTCATCCTCATCGGTCTCGATGCGGCGGAGATCGACGTGGTGGAACGGCTCGTGGCCGACGGCCGCATGCCCAACCTGGCCAGGCTGCGCCAGCAGGGACGGTGGGGGCGGTTGCGGACCGAGCCGCCGCACTTCCTGAGCCTGGTCTGGTCCACCTTCTTCTGCGGGACACGCCTGGGTGAGCAGGGATGGTACTTCAACAAGATCTGGAACCCCGACCTTCAGCGCCTGCAATACGTCGACCCCGCATGGCTGCCGGTGCAGCCGTTCTGGCTGTCGCTCGACCCGTCGTATCGGCTCGCCATCCTCGATCTGCCGTATGCGACCGCGCTCCCGACGCGGCCCAACATGACGACGCTGAACGGGTGGCAGTGCCACGACGACTTCGGACACAACGCGCTCCCGGCGGAGCTCTGGGCGCGGCTCTCGGAGCGGCACGGCAAGCCCCGTATGACCGCTGAGGTGTTCGGCCCCCAGAGCGCCGCGACGCTGCTGGCGCAGCGCCAGGAGGTGCTGGACGGGAACCCGCAGTTCGCCGACATCTGCCGCGACCTGTTGACGCACGATCGCTTCGATCTGTTCCTGGCCGTGTTCGGCCTGGTGCATCGCGGCTCGCACTATCTGTGGGACCTGTCGCAGATCGACGGCGCGGACGGAGACGGGCCCAGCCGCGCGGTGCTGGGAGGCAGCCTGGATGACTGCTACGCGTCCGCCGATGAGGCCCTCGGGCGGGTCCTCGAAGCCGCGCCCTCCGACGCGCGCGTGGTCGTGTTCGCGCTCCACGGCATGGGGCCCAACGACGGCTGGTACGAGGTCCTGCCTCGCATTCTCGAGCGGATCCACCGCGGTCGGGGCGGCGCACCGGCCAAGCCCGGCGTGCTGTTCCGCCTCAGGCAGGCGCTGCCGTGGACGCTGGTGCGCCAGGTGACCCGCCGGATTCCCACCGCCTGGAACAAGGCGCTGGTCCCGCTCTGGTCCGGCCGCATGCACGACTGGCCCAACACGAAGTACTTCGCCCTGCCGATGGACTACAACGGGTACGTCCGCCTCAACCTCAAAGGACGTGAGAAGCACGGTTGCGTGGACCCCGGGGACGCAGATGGCGTGATCGCCGAGGTGGACGCCGCGCTCCGGAGCTTCCGCGACCTGGCCACGGGTAAACCGGTGATTCGTGGCACGATCAAGGTGGACGAGCTGATTCCTCCTACCGCGCCGCGTCGCCGCTTCCTTCCCGATCTGGTCGTCTTGTGGGACCCGCCGGGGCCGGCGTGGGCGTCCCCCGGCCTGGTCTCCGACGAGTTCGGCGAGATCCGCTGGCCCAAGGGCCGGAAGCTGGCCTCCGGCCGATCGGGCAATCACACGCCCCACGGCTGGTTCGTCGCCAAGGGACCCGGGATCCGGCCGGGACCGAGCGCCCTGACCTACGACACCGCCGACCTTATGCCCACCGTGTTCCAGTGGCTCGGCGCGCCGGCCCCGTCCCATTTCGCGGGGCGGCCGATCGAAGAGCTGCTGGGCGACTGATGAGAAACACGTGATCGCGGTAACGACGCTGTCATCCCGAGCGGAGCGAGGGACCTTGTTCGGCCGAGTTCGACCCCCGGGCGAGTAGATCCCTCGCTTCGCTCGGGATGACAACCCACACGTAACCGTCCTCCCTGACGCCCGTCAGCGCGCCTCCCCGATGGCGTCGCGGTAGACCTGCTCGACCCGGGCGGCCACCTGCTCCCAGGAAAACTCGCACCGCACCTGCTCCCGCGCGGCGTCGCCCAGCGTCCGCGCCAGGACGCGGTCGGTGAGCAGCCGGTCCATGGCGCCGGCCATGGCGGCCGTATCGCCGTCGGGCACGCACAGGCCGGTGACCTCGTGCCGCACGGGGCCCGCCGAGCCCGCGAAGGTCGCGATCGGCATGCCGGCGGCCATGTAGTTGAGCAGTTTCTGGGGGATCCCGTCGCATCGGATCCGAGGGTTGACCGCGACCGCCGCGGCCGCGAGCAGGGCCGGCTGTTGCGGGAACGTGGCGTGGCGCAGGTCCACCGCTGCCAGCACGCCGAGCTGCCGCGCCAGGGGCTCGAAGGGTGTGAACGACGAGTCGGTCACGATCATCAGGCGCACATCGGCCCGGCGCGCATGCAGCAGGGCGAACGCCTCGAGCATGAGATTCACCCCCTGATAGGGGGCGAGATTGCCGGTGAAGATGACCGTGCGCCCGTCCGGCGTCGTTCCGGGCTCGACCGGGAAGCGCTGCCACTCCACCCCGCTGGGGATGACGTGCACGTGTTCGGGCGCGGAGGCGCCGACGGCGATGAGCGTGTTCCGAATCGTCTCGCTGACGCCGATGATGCGGTCGGCGCGTCGCGGCAGGTGACGGTCGAGCCACGGAGCGAGCGCCCGGATGCAGCGGCGTGGGAGGCCGAGCGAATAGGTGGGCAGCTCGCTGGCCAGAAGGGTATGCGCGTCGTACACGATCGGGATCGCCCGGAGCGTGTGGGACGCGACGAGCAGGCCCTCGTAGTGGTGCGCATGCACGAGATCGAAGCGGATCTCCCGATGCAGGCGGCGCAGCAGCCCGGCGAGCATCGGGTCGAGCTGGAAGAGCTTGCGCACCGTGGGTCCCGGAGCGGTCCGGCGATAGGCGGGCACGTCGCGGATCCGATGGACGATGAAGGGTGGGTCGGCCAGATCCTCGCCCAGGTGGTAGGTCACCACGTGCACCGCGTGCCCCCGGCGCGCCACGGCTTCGGCGATCCGGTGAATCCGGATCGGGGTACCGCGCGGCCAGGGAAACGGGCAGGCCGCGATCATGGCGATGCGAAGGGGTTCAGTCATCGTGGAGCGCGATCGCGGTCTCGAGCTGCCGCTCCGGTTCCAGGACCATTCGCGGGTGGCGTGCCACGCTCAGGTAGGCGTCGCCGACCAGCCACGCGCCGACGAAGGTCTGGGATACGACCGTGACCCAGGCCGCGCCCAATGCGCCATACCGCGGGATTGCCACCAGGTTGAGCGCCACATTGAGGGCGACGCCGAGCGCCATGATGAACACCGCCCGCTTCTCCCGCATCGTCGACGAGGCGAGCAGCATCGCCACCGTCGCGGTGTAGAGTCCCGGCACGCTCAAGTACAGCACCCGCAGCACCTCGGCCGAATCATCATAGGTGGCGGTGTAGACGATCCGGATGATTCGAACGGACAGCAGGGCCACGAACCCCCACGCGGCCATGCCGAGGATGGCCATGCCGGCGAACATCCTGTGCATCAGGCGACGCAGCTCGTCCCACTGCCGCCGGGACGCGAGCATCGCGCACACCGGGAGCAGAATCAACGTGAGGGGCCGGACCACGAATTGGGACGCCTCGAGCAGCTTCGCCGCCGCCTGGTACCGGGCGACCTGCTCGTACGGCTGCAGATAGCCCAGCATCACCGTATCGGCGCCGAAGTGCGCCAGACCCGCGACCGAAAGCACGAAGAGCCAGACGGACTCCCCGAAGACGCGCTTCATCCGGCGCCACCCGTATCGGAGCCGGGTGGGCCCGATCCGGAGTCGCGTGATGGTGGCCGCCATACCCAGGAGCACCGCGCCGCTGAGCACGTGGGCCCCGGTCATCCACGCCAGCCCGCCGCCGGTCATGGCGCCGGCCGCCACCGCGGCCACGAGCACGACCAGAGATGTTCCGAACGTCACGACCGTGTACCCCACACGGTGCAGCCCCAGGAAGAGCGCGGAGTACGTGCGGTAGACGTCCTTGCACACGCTGTACACGGCGATCGCCGCGGCCACCGCCAGCGCGTCCGGCTTGGTAAGCGCCACCCAGGCGGGCAGGAGCACGAGATACGCCGCGACCAGGGGCAGGCGCGCCGACAGTACAGCCTCGAGCCGGCGTCGGGCTCCGCCGGGGGCGGCCGCCACGCGCCGGGAAATGTCGGTGCTGGCGCCCAGGTCGGTGACCAGCACGGTCACGCCGCAGAGCGTGAGGGCGAACATCAGCTTGCCGTACTCCGCGGGGGACAGCAATCGTGCCATCACCGCGAGCACGCCGAAGCCGAGAATTTTGTAGCCAAGCTGCGAGGCGAAGGCGGTCAGCAGGTCGCGTCGGATCTTGCCCTGGTTCATGCAGCGCGTCCACCCGCCAGCCGCCAGTTGAGCCGGGCGACCAGGTCGAGGGCGCGCTGCGCCGCACGCTCCAGCGCGGAGCGGCGCCATGCGGTGTTGAAGGGAAAGGGCCCCGCCCTCAGGATCTCGAGGTCCCCGCGGCGGCGGCTCGCTCGCATGGCCGGCCGCACCCGCAATACGTGGGGCAGCAGCCGAACCACCGATCCGGCCGCCCAGAGCCAATGGCCGATCCAGCCTTTCCTGACCGCGCCGAGCAGCTGCAGCGCCTCGAACACGGCCAGTGCGGGCGCGAAACGGAGCAGCGTGCCCCCCTGGTACAGCATCAGGACCGTCAGCCAGCGGTTGCGGATGGTGTAGCGTACCCGGACGGGCGTGAAGCGTCCCGTCTCACGGATGGACACGCCGATGGTGCCCGCCCCGTGGAGGCACCGGGCCTCGGGCACGGTGAGGCAGTCGTAGCCTTGAAGGCTGGCGCGCAGGCCGAACTCATGGTCCTCCAGGTAGAAGAAGAAGCGCTCGTCGAACCACCGCCGGTCGCCGAAGCGCGCCCGGTCCACCATCACGCAGCACGTGATGGCCGTCCCCACCACGCGGACGACGTCCTCCAGCTGCGCCACCGGCGTATCCGCCTGGAGCAGCACCGGCGTCCCCAGGAAGTGCGGCATGGCGCCGACATACTGGACCGTGTCGGGCGCCTTGGCGTAGAGCACCGCCGCCATCGCCAGGATCGCGTTGGCGTGGCCATCGAGGGCCGAGGCCAGCGCCTGCACGCTGCCGGGTTGCGGCTCGACGTCGTTGTCGATCAGCAGGATCCGGTCGTGCGCAGCCTCCCAGATGGCCCGGTTGCGGGCCGCGCCGGGACCGAGGTTGGCGCCCAGCTCGATCACCCGCACCAGGGGGTAGTGCTCCCGCGCGAGCGCGACGCCGCGGTCGGTGGAGCCGCTGTCGATCAGCAGCACGTCGTCCACGGCGGGGCCCAGGCGGGCCACGGCGCGGAGCGTCTGCATCAGATACGACTCCCCATTGTGGTTCACGATGCCGACCGAGACGCGGCGAGGGGTCACGGGTACCTGTCGTATCATCAGCAGGGCGAGTGACGTTGACGCGGATTGCGGCCGCCATTAGAGATCGGCGGGCATCCACCTGATCGCTGGACCTCGGGATCGGCCGAATAATACCATGGACCTCGCACCATGATCCTCGACGCTGGAAAGGGCTTCGGGCACGAGCCGCCGGGCTACGACCTCTGCATCGTCGGCGCGGGCGCTGCGGGGATCACGCTCGCCCTCGAGCTCGAGGCGACGGGATGGCGCGTGTGCCTGCTGGAGGCGGGAGGAGCGGTGTACGAGCCCGAGACCCAGCGCCTGCTCGAGGGTGAGGTCGTCGGCCAGCCGTATCCGGCGCTACGGGATACCCGGGTCGGCGCCCTCGGCGGCTCGACGACCGTGTGGGCCGGCTGGTGCCGTCCGCTGGAGGCGCTCGATTTCGAGCCGCGGGACGGCGCCGGCGGCTGGCCGTTCGGCCTCGAGGAGCTGCGCCCCTACTATGCCCGGGCGCACGAGATCTGCGGCCTCGCCGCCTTCGACTACGACCCTGAGCACTGGGCCGGCGTCCTCGGACCGGAGCGGATATTGTCCGCGGATCCCGCCTTCACCAACGAGATCTTTCACGTCCAGATCCAGGACTTCGGCCGGCGCTATCGCGAGCGACTCGAGCAGTCGAAGACCATCGACCTGGTGCTGCACGCCCCGGTCACCCGAGCCCGGCTGGAGGGCGCGGCCTGCACGGCGGTCGAGATCCGCACGCTGAACGGGCACGCGCTGGCGATCCGCGCGGACCGGTTCGTGCTCGCGGCCGGCGGCGTCGAGAATCCCCGGCTGCTGCTGCTCTCCGCAGCCGAGCCGGCGGGCGCTCCCGGGAATGCGGGCGGGCTCGTCGGCCGCTACTTCACCGACCACGCGTATGTCGATCCGGGAACCCTGGTGCTGCGAGAGCCGGGGGCGCTGGGCTTCTACCGGGCGCGGTCGGTCGGTCGGGACCCGGGGGCCGGCTCGGTCCGCGGCGTCCTGTCACTCCGCCGCGAGGTGGTCGAACGCGAGCGCCTCATGAATGCGGGCCTCTTCTTCCATCCCCGCTATGAAGCCCATCGGGTCTTCGCCACCGGGGAGGTGAAGGCGTTGCTGACGTTGTGGAACAAGGTCAAGCGGCGAGCGGTGCCGGGGGCCGCCTGGCCGTACGCCAGGCAGGCCGTCCGAGGCCCGCACCGGCTGGCCGTGGCGCTGGCACGCAAGCTGGCGGTGAGAGATGGGCCGGCCCGGCGCTGGCGAATGCGCGCGGCCTTCGAGACCGGCTTCCGGCACGACAACCGCGTGATGCTGAGCGACGAGCGCGACCGCCTCGGCCGGCGCAGGGTACGCATCGAGTGGCGGATCGGTGAGGCGGACGTCGAGAACATGCGCCGGGTGGCGGATCTCTTCGACCAGGCGGTCAGGCGGGCCGGCGTCGGTCATCTGGAGCGCGCCTTTCCGGACGCCCCCGCGGAGTGGCGTCAGGCGGTGGAGGCCGGCAAGCATCACATGGGAACCACCCGGATGCACATGTCGCCCCGGCACGGGGTCGTGGATGCGGACAGCCGGGTCCACGGCACGTCGAACCTGTTCGTCACCGGCAGCTCCGTGTTCCCGAGTGGGGGGTACGCGAATCCCACGCTGACGATCGTCGCGTTGGCGGCGCGACTGGGGGACCATCTCAAGCGGGGGGGCTGAGCGGCGTGCGATGGGGTGGGTCACCCGAAGCGCAGCGGGGGCTCGAAGCTCACGGCCTTCTTCGACCCAGTCACATACGACGCCGTGCTGTTGCACAACTCGCGGGCGAAGCGCCATCGACCATCGGGCCCACGGTGCTCTCACTCCCCAGGTCCGGCCGCCCCTCTGGCGTAAAGTCCATGAGGTTCCAGTACGGCCACACGAGAATTCGAGCGTCTTCCGCCTGCTGCATGTTGCGGTTCAGGCTCCTGCCCTCCCCCGATGACACGCTCAACGCGCGACTTATTGCACCACGAAGGGCACCGTCCACCGAAAGGTTCCCCACGCCATCGCCAGTGTGCCGTGCGTGGCGTCCCTCGCCTCGATCGAGATGGTGAACTTCTCTACCGGTGTGCCCACGCTGTCCGTCTGCATCGACACCCTGCCCAGATCCTGGGCGCGGCTGTATTCCGTTCCCCACTGCCCGGTCTGCTTATTCACGATAAGGTCGACGCTGCTGGCATGCGGTAAGGTCCACAGGGTGTACGTCCCCGCCGGCAGTGACAACCCCGCGAGCGTGATCGGCGCCGAGCTGGTGAACTGGGTCGCGGCATTCGCACCCGTGCGCCAGACATGGTCATAGCTGATCACGTTGCCCAGGAGGCTGCGCCCGCGGGCCAGGGGACGGCCGTAGTCCACCGAGAAGGTGGCGGCGCCGACGGTGGCGCGTGCGGTATCACGCACGCTGAGCTGCGAGAGGCCGGTGCGTCGTTCCTCGGCCGCGAGACGATTCCCGATCGACTCGACGTCGGGCAGTGCCGTCGTCCGCGCGACGGCGACCTTGTAGGTGCTCCGCATCCCCGAGTAGGTCAGCATCCGCCCGCTGCTGTCGACCGTCACGTCGCCGGTACCCGACAACCAGTCGTGTCGCAGCTCCACCTTGCCGCCGGCTTGCGGGTGCACGAAACCCCGGTGCAGCGTGAAGCTCGGTCCGACGTCCCGATCCGGATAGAACTGCCGGAACATCACGCTGTCGCCCGCCGCAAGTTTGGCCGCGGCAGCGCGGCGTAGCGCCGCCGCGATCTCCAGCTCGATGACGCTGTACATCATCGAGACGTGCGGCACGGTGATCGCTCCGCCCGTGGCGAACGAGGTGTCCCGCACGCCGCTGCTGTCCCGGATCGAGATGGTCACCGCATCGTGGGAGAAGTTGGCCGTGATCCGACGTCCGCGCTCCCTCGGCGACCGGCCATTCGGCGTTCGAACGTCCATCACCATGCGCCGGATCGTGCCGTCGGCCGCCAGATCGAACTCGGTGTGACGCCGTCGCACGAACGGCCATCGATCTACGCCGTCCGTGACCAGCCGCGTGGTAGAACGCGAGATGCGTTCGACAGCGACGGTGTCGTTGCCGAGCAAGGCCACGAAGCCGTAGCGCTCGGGTGGGGTGGCGGCGTTGCAGGCGAGGAAAAGGAGAAGGAGGAGTGGCGACCGCTTCATCCCATGCCCTCCATGAGGTAGAGACCTGCGCAGCGCCGAACCGAGGCGACACATGGTCGGTCCGCGTGAGGCTCGTGCGCGTGGCGGCGGCGCCCGCGCAGACCACTGGAGGACGACCGAAGGAGGGGGAACCGACACAGACCCGCCGCTCGGCGGGCTGTCGGCGGCCCGCGCGGCTTAGCCGGCGCCCTCGAGCGGCGTTTCCTGCAAGGAGACGAGGCACCCTTCCCGCGTGTCCAGTCGCCCGACTTCGCGAAAGCCGACAGCGGCGTGGAATCGCAGGGACTCTGGATTGGGCGGCCTCAGATTGACCCCGCACGTCAGTCGCGTGAGGGCCCGTTCCCGCGCCGCGCGCGCCGCGTGGGCGTAGAGCGCCCGGCCTAAACCTGCTCGCCGCGCCCACACCGCGACCGCCACCTGGTCGATGTGGAAAAAGCCCGCTTCCCGGGCTCTGAACCAGCCGAACTCTTCACCATCATAGTCTGCGCTATCCGCGAAGCCGAACAGGTAGGCGGCCGTCTCGTCCGCGCCGCCGGCGACCCAGAAGCCGGTTGCCCGGTGCCACACCTCCTCGAGGTCGTTCAACGTCAGCGCGCTGACGCCGGGGGCCGCAGCGGTGTTGATCGCAGCGACGCTCGGCAGGTCGGCCCACATCGCATCACGAATAGGTGGCATGCCTCTCAGTGGGGTCCGGTTGGCCGCTGGGAGGGCCGGGCCGGCGGAGCCCGGCGCCGACCGCGTCTGCCGGCTGCAGCACCGGGTTAGCCGGTCCGCCAGGCAGATCTCGCGAGCGCGTACACGGCCACCCGGTGTCCGCGCGCGACCACTTCGCCGTCCAAGCGCTCGCCGAGTCGCTCGGCCAGCCGCACCGAGCGGGTGTTCGCGGGATCGATCAAGCTGATGACGCGGGGCCAGCCCAGCCGGTCGAACGCCTGACCAAGCGCCGCCCGGGCGGCCTCCGTCGCGTACCCCAGCCCCCAGAACGGCCGCGCCAGCGCCCAACCGAGCTCGCGACCGGGCCAACCCTCGGGGTAGTGCAACCCCACCCGCCCCACGAAGTCGCCCGTCGCACGCTCTTCGACGGCCCACATGCCATATCCACGGAGGTGCCAGTGTCCGGCCAGCATGGCCATCTGGCGCCATGCGTCATCTCGATCCAGGATGCCGCGCTCGCCGACGTAGCGCATCACCTCGGAATCAGCGCACATCGCGGCATAGGGCTCGAGGTCCTCGGCTCGAAAGAGCCGGAGCCGCAAGCGCGCGGTCACAAGTTCGGTCAGCAGCTCTGCCGTCTCCGGTGTTCGTCGTGCTGCTTCACGAATGGTCAATTGGCCGCAGGCCGAGCGCCCGCACGGGCCAACGCCGTGGCAGCGATCAAGGCTCGAGAGGGCAGGACCACGCGACCGAAACGCGCGCTAGTTAGGAGCTTCCGACACCACAGTCACCGAGCCCGCCATGCCGACCCCGCCGGGCCCACCGTGGACCGCACAATGATAGCGGTAGGTGCCCGGGCTCATGAACCTGAAGCTGAGAAACTTGGGATAGTCGTGCGGCGCTCCCGAGGTGGCCGGCTGGTCGCCGTCGTCCGGCACGATGTTGTGGCCCGTGCTGCCCGCTGTCCAGAGCCAGTTGACCGTGTCGCCGACGGCCACGGTGATGCTGGCGGGCTCGAACCGATTGCCGCCGTCGCTCAGCACGTGGACGGTGTTGGGAGCGGCGGGATCGGGGTATGCGAGCGCGGTGAACTGGATCATGCCGGGGAGGACGGAGCCCGGCGCCCGGGGACCGGTCACCGGCTCGAGGCTGGCATACGCCTCCTGCTGGGTATAGAGCACCTCGGTGGTCCACCGCGAGGCGGTGATCCCGTCGGCGTCGGTGACGTCGGTGACGGGATCCATCGTGCCCTGCCCGGTGGTCCAGTACACGGTCACGCCCGCGACGGGGCGCCCGCCCCGGGTCACGACGGCGCGGAAGTCCTGCCCCAGCGGCTGTCCGGCGACGCCCACCTGCCTGTCGCCGCTGTTGCTGTCCGGCTTTGCGATCACGAAATCGTCGGGGCTCGGCGCCTGACGCTCGCCCGCGGTGCATGCGCCGCACGCGGCGAGGAGCGCGAGCCCGGCCGCGAGCCGGAGTGAGTGCGGCATGTGGGATCTCCCATCGGGTTGTCGGGTCAGTCGGCCCCGGGACGGGTCCGACGGCGACCGAGCCGGGCCTCGAACCGCTCGCGAAAGCTCCGGCTCACTCTCAGGCGCTCGCCCGAGCGCAGCACCACCATGCCATCGCCCGAGAACCACGGCAGGATCTCGGTCACGCGCTCGAGGTTCACCATGGTGGACCGGTGAATGCGCGCGAAGCGGGTGGGGTCGAGCCGGTGCTCCAGCGCCGAGAGCGGCTCCCGGAGCACGTGGATGGCGCGGCCCACGTGCAGCCGCACCGTGTTGCGCGCGGCCTCGATCCAGTCCACCTCGGATGCCGCGAGCACGCGCACCCGCCCCTGCTCCCGCACGAGCAGCCGGCCGGGCGGCGGCGGCTCCGCCGCCGACACCGCCGCGCGGAGATCCCACTGCTCGAGCCGGATCTGCTCGACCAGCGAGAGGAGCCGGGCACGCTCGTCGGGCTCGGGGCCCAGCGCGGCGCTCCGGGCCCGCTCGAACGCCGCCCGGAACCGCGCCTCGGTATATGGCTTGAGCAGGTAGTCCAGCGCGCGCGCCTCGAACGCCTGCAGGGCGTACCGATCGTAGGCGGTCACGAAGATCGTGATCGGAAGACGATCCGCGGGAGTGGCCCGCAGCACCGCGAACCCGTCGAGCTCGGGCATCTGGACGTCGAGGAAGAGCAGGTCGGGTGCGTGGGCCATCAGGGCGGCGACGGTGGCGGGGCCGTCCTCGCATTCCGCCACCACCTCGACCTCCGGCTCGCGCCGCAGCAGACGCCGGAGGCGCTGGCGGGCGAGCGGCTCGTCATCGGCGATCAGCACGCGCAGGCTCGCGCTCATGCGGGCGCGCCGGACACGATGCCCCGGGCCAGCGCCTGGACGCTCACCTGGAGCCGGAGCAGCTCGACGTCGTCCTCGGCCGGCGCGCGGTCGGGGCCCGCCCGGTCGAGCAGCACCCGCAACAGCTCCCCCAGACGGCCGGTGAGCTCGTCGGCCCGGCCCGGCTCCGGGGCGGCGAGCCCGGCGATCGCCTCGAGGGTCTCGCCGAGGAAGGCCGGGTCGAGCCGCCAGCGCAGCGCCGCCAGGTGGGCCGCGGCCAGGTCGCGCTCCAGCCGGGCTGCTTCGAGCGCGCGCTCAGCGAGCAGCCGTCCGAGCGTCCACGCGTGCGCCCCGCCCGCCAGCGCGACGTACGCGCAGAGGTCGTAGACGAGGCACCCCGCGGCGTAGGCCCCGTCCATCGCCGGCGTGACCCAGAGCCGCACCGCCAGCAGGTGCAGCCCCAGCACCGCGAGCGCGCCCACCCCGTGCGCGCCGGCGAGCCGCGGGCCCGAGAGGCCGCGCCGCGCGAGGCCGCTCGCGTAGCGCAGCACCACGGCCGTGAGCGGAATCCAGAACAGCGCCTCGCCGAGCCGGGGACGGAGCAAGTCAAGGAACGGCGTGGGGTCCCGCATGATCCATCCGGCGACGACGTCCTCGTGGGTGCCGACCAGCGCCGCCGCGATCCACCCGGCCGCGGCCGCTGCGGCCACCACTGCCGGCCGAATCGGCCGGGGCGCCACGACCGGCACGCCGCCGGCCGGATCGGTGGCCCCACCGTCGGACTCCGGCACCGGGACGGCCACGCGCCCGAGCGGGAGCTCGACCCGCGCGAGCGTGGCCGACTGCGTGGTGGCAAGCTCGAGCCGAGCGCCGGCCCCGTAGAGCTCCTGGAGCCGCGCCCGCGTGTTGCCGAGGCCGAGGCCCTCGCGCACGCCGCCTGGCGGGAGTCCGCGCCCATCGTCCTCGACCTCCAGCACCAGTGCGCCTTCCACGCACCGCCCGCGCACGCTGACGCGCCCGGGCGCCGCCCGCCGGGAGGTGCCGTGACGGATCGCGTTCTCGACCAATGGCTGGAGCACCAGCCGGGGGACGGCTACGTCCAGAGCGTTCTGGTCCACGGCGATCGTCACCGTGAGCGATCCCTGGAAGCGGATCCGCTGGATCTCGGCGTAGGCCTCGAGCAAGGCCAGCTCCTCGCGGACTGGGACCTCCTGCGCGGTGCCTTCGGCCAGGCTCCGGTCGAGCAGGCTCCGGAGCCGGCGCGCCATGCCGGCCGCGCTGTCCGGGTCCCGGTGCACCAGCTCGCTGACCGCGTTGAGCGTGTTGAACAGGAAGTGGGGATGGAGCTGCAGCGACAGGACGTGCAGCCGGGCGTCGAGCAGCCGGGCCTCGAGCCGGGCCGCGCGGAGCGCCACCGCGTCGAGATCGCGGAGCCGGCACCGCGCCACGCCGGCTCCCGTCAGGAAGGCGTAGAGGAACACCGTCTGATCGACGCGGCCCAGATACCAGAGGAGTGCCGACGCAGGCCGCGGCAGGCCGAGCCACCCGGTCGCCGCCCAGCTCCAGGCGCCGTCGATGAGCGAGAGGCCGAGCGCCACGCCGAGGTGCGCGGCGACGATCCGGGCGCGGCGCCCAGGCACCCACCCCATCCGCTCGATCTGGGCCAGCACCGGCGGCGTGAGCAGGATCCATGGCAGGGCGAGCAGGAGGGCCTGGGCCAGCGTGAGCGCCGCCGCCGCGGGCGGCCGGCGGACGGCGATCACCCGGAACGCGGTGCGGAGCAGCGCGAGCGCGACGTAAACGGCGGCGGCGAAGCCGTACGCGCGAGCCACTCCCCGGTGCCGGTGAGCCATCATGCCCAAGTATGCGAGCCGGCCGCTTGGGGCCGCAATACGAACGGGACGACCCGCATCGGAGGCGGGACGAACCGCACTGCGAGGGCAACGTGCGCTTTCGTCCTCATGCCATGGCGGCTCGTCCTCGACGGGTGAAGCGGGAGCTGCCGGGGGAGTCTCCGGGGTGCCGCGTCGTCAGCGGCGCCCATCCCACATTCGCCGCGTCGCGGCGAGGAGGCTCCATGCAGCGAACTTCACTGGCCGTCGCGCTCCTGCCTGCCGTCGCGCTCGCCGCGCTCGCCGCCTGTCAGGGTGACGCCCCGCCGTCGGCCGACACCACAGCGCCCGCCGCGGAGGCTGGCGCCGTCGCCGACCTGGCGCTCGCGCCCTTCAACCTCGGCCGCGCGTCGTCCATCGCGCCCGGGCGCGCGTGCCCGGCCGCAGGCTACCGCCGCTTCGACTTCTGGCTCGGCACCTGGGAGATCGAAGATTTCTCGTCGGGGGAGTCCATGGATGGCGGCGACGATCGCATCACCAGCGAGCTCGGCGGCTGCGCGGTGTTCGAGGACTACGCGGGAGGCGGGTTCGTCGGCCGGAGCATGAACACGTTCGACCCGTCCACCGGGAAGTGGTATCAGCACTGGACGGACAACTCCTCGGTGGTGCTCGATCTCGCCGGGGGCCCGATCCCCGCCGGCATGCTCCTGGAGGGCGACCGCCCGTCGCGAACCGGCGGCACGATCCACGACCGCATCGAGTGGACCGCCCTGTCACCCGGCGAGGTGCGCCAGTTCTGGCAGTTCTCGACCGACGGCGGCCCGAATGCCGTGCAGTTCGACGGGCGCTATCACAAGCGCGCTCAGGTCACGTTCGACCCGGAGATTCCGACCACCGTCTGCCAGGATCCGGCGTTCCCGGCGCCACGGCAGTTCGACTTCACACTCGGCGACTGGAGCGTGGACCTCGACGGCCCGCTGGGCGGCGGGAGCGGCGGCCTGCGCAGCAGCATCACGACCGATCTGAGCGGGTGCCTGGTCGAAGAGCGGCTCACGGGCGGGCACGGCTACGAGGCGCGCGTGTTCAGCAGCGCCCGGCGGCGGAGTGGCCAGTGGTTCCACACGTTCGTGGACAACCGCGGGCTCAGGGTGTTCCTCACCGGACAAGAGCAGGGCGGCACGCTGGTGCTCGATGGAAAGCTTCCCGCCGGAGGCGCGCTCGCGGCCGATGTCCGGGTGACCTGGCAGCCGCTCGCCCGCGGGCGGTTCCGCCAGCGGTGGGAACTCTCGCGCGACGGTGGGACGACGTGGCGGCGGCTGCTCGACGCGACCTATCGCCCCAGGTAGCGGCGGCCCGCGGGAAGGAGTGGGACGGAGGATCGGCCCCGAACGGCGGCCGATTCTCCGTCACCGGGGGGCCGTTGCGGGCTGGCTATCGTCCGGGAGATGATCCGCTCCTCCGGACGGAGGCGCATCCTTCAACGCTCGCCGTAACCTGCAGAAAGGCCTTTTGCTCGGGCCAGGCGGGCGGCTTCACCGACGACAATGCGCATCGGAACTCCAATCGTTTACATGCGAATCACGAAGCGCGGCTGCCGTTGTCCTACTTTCCGGCCCGCGAGCCGAGCCTCGACTGGTGAACCGTCCAACGTGATGGCGTCGTGTCCGCGGCCGCCTCCTGATTCTGGGCAGCCGTCCACCAGGTGGCGGCCACGCCGCCCCACGCGGCCCCACCATCTATCGGCGCAACGCCAGGTAGACTCCAGCCACGATCAGCGTCGCCCCTCCCAGCCGCGCCGGGTTGAGCGGGATTGTCAGGGACCGCAAGAGCCCGAAGTGGTCAATGGTCAGGGCGCCTAGGACCTGCCCCGTCACGATGAGTGATATGGCCGTCCCGACTCCCAGCCGGGGAGCCAGAAACGTGATGGTGAAGACATAGAAGGCAACGATCAACCCGCCGGTGTAGCTCCACCAGGGTGCTGCCCGAAGATCGGACCAAGCCGGGAGCGTCCCGCCTTGGACCAGAACCACGAGCGCGGTGGCCAGGCCGGCGACCAGGAACAGCGTCCCGGCGGCGAACGGGATGTTGCCATGGATCGAACGGCTCAGGGCGGCATTGGCAGCCGCTTGCACGGGAATCAGGGCTCCACTGACCAAAGCCAGGAGCCAGAGAAGGGGGATGGCTTTCATGCATTGAAATCTGCACTGACTAGCGGAAAGAGCCAGCGAACGAGATGCAAATCAGCGGGGCGACCGTGCCGGCGCCCCGTACCGATCAACGTTTCTGCTGCCCTTAGAGCCTCGTGGGAGAACCCACCGGCGTCAGCTACCGGCGCCCTTCCAGGTACGCCCGCCACGGTTGCCAATAGCGCACCGGCCATCCGCTCAGGAGGGTGTCGTACAGTCGGTCCGGAACGCCCACCTGGACGAGGTCCACGTGGGCACCTTCACTCGTTGCCGTGAACGCCAAGACCAGGACGGCGTCGAGTTCATCCACCTGCCACTCGAAGCTGCGCCAGCTCTGGACGATTTGCCGGGCGGGCATAAGCGCCAGCATCCGGCCACGAATCCGGCCATCAAAGGCACTCCACTCGGTGCCGGGGGCCGCGGAGATGGCGGCCGGACCGCCACCGGTGAAGGCCGCATGTGCCGTCGAGTCGAGGTACATCGCGTACAGGTCCCCGGGCGATGCGGGCAGCTCAACACTCTGCTGGACCACGTTCATTCCACCCTCCGCAATTGGCCGTGCTCGCGCCGAGGCGTGCCGCCTGTTCGACCGCTCGACTGCAGCCTCATTCTCGCGACGGCAACACGACGACGACTCAGCGATCCCCGAACACGATGAACCTCTGGGGCCGCGCAAGTGCTCACTCTGCCGTCCGAAGGATCACCGACACAACGCCCAGGGGTCACGGGATGTCGACGCTGGGGCGGTTGGACAGGCTGCAGCCTTCGAGGTCTTCGCTATGCCTGATAGTGCGTCATAAGAGCGTCGATGTCCTTGGCGCGTAACGCTTGTGCCAATGTATCGATGCGCGCGCGGATCTGGGCGTCGTCCCTGGTTGCGGTCGTGGTTGGTGGCATGACACTCTCCGGTATCCTTAAGATTTCGCTTTCTTCGAAGGCTTCGACTTGCCTGAACCGTTGAGGGCAACCGCCTGGCGAACCAGCGCCTTGAAGGCGGACGCGTCGACTTCTTCCCCTTCGTGGATGTCGATCGCGCGTCGCACGTTGCCTTCGAGGCTCGAGTTGAAGAGACGGGCCGGATCCTTCAGAGACGCGCCCTTCGCGAAGGTAAGCTTCACGACCTTCTTGTAGGATTCGCCAGTGCAGATGATGCCGTCGTGCGACCAGACCGGAGTGCCCATCCACTTCCACTCCTCGACGACGTCCGGGTCTGCGTCCCTGATGAGCTGCCGCATTCTGCCGAGGGTTTCTCCGCGCCAGTCCTCGAGCTCGGCGATTCTTTTCGAGATGAGCTCCGCTGCCGACTGGCCTTGGCCCGCGCCCGACTTTTTCATGGTCTCATCCTAAATCGTGGATCCGCCGTGTAAACGCGCCGTGACAACCTCTGGTCGTATTCCCGTTGGGAGGCCGGACGCGGGCGGCGCCCGCGTTGGTCGGCTGCGTTAGCCGCTGAGGGACGACCTGCAGGACCCTCAAGTATCAACAACCGCTTCCTGCACCTGGGCCCTTACGATCGGTACCGTGATGCCCAGCCACTTCGCCCCGGTAGTTTCAAAAGCCACCTCCCATTGCGGCGGCGGCATCCCCCGTGGATCCTCAACACCGAAGCCCGTGCGGGTAGTTGGGCGTTGGAATCGTGATGGGCGTGACCGGGCGATCGAGCTCGGCTTCCTCGTAGACGCGCCCGCTCGCCTCCAGCGTCACTGACTGGGGCGACTGCGTTGTACTGCATCCGAGCACCAGCAGGGCCCACCCCCATCGCGCGACAGCTCGTACGGCCACGAGGACGGCTGAGTTGTTTGGTCAACACGCGCCTGCCTACCGGAGTGCGCATCAGCTGCAGGCCTCGAGCCCGCGCCCGCACAACGTTGCGTTCCACAACGCGCTCGCGGAGGGAGCCACCCGCGGGGAGTCCGGCGCCTATCCGACCGGTCGGCTGCATGGGAGGGTCAGGCGGCCGACGCGGAAGTGACGAGCTTGACACTGCGGGTACTTCACCCGATGTTGGCGTCCCACCGATAGCCTGCATGCCTTGGTGAAACCGCAGCTCTATGGAATCCCCGCCATGCGGTCAACTCGATTCGCTCCAGGCGCTCGGCTCGCTGAAGCAGAGAATGTATCTATCGGGGGCCTCCCAATACACTTTGCCTTGCCGCCGCCGGGGCTCCCCCGCACCATGAATCACCAGGACGCTTCGCGCCATGAGGCAAGGTCACTCCGTCAGCACGGGCGAGCGAAAAGGAGGAACGCGCCGTCCAACGATTTGCGCAACAGCCGCAAGCGGCAAGCGTTCCGCCCGCAGAATCACTTCGTCCATTCCCATCACCCGCACTTGCCGCCTGAGTGGAGCTGTCACGTCTCGCGCTGGTGGACGGCCGGCCGCGCTGAGCTCCGCCGATCATCGCTGGGCGAAGCAGGAGGAGCTCGCCACCAGCACCTGTGGCTCCGCGGCGCTCCGGATGAAGGTCATGGTCACCGGACGCAAATAGCAGACCCGTGTGCTTGTCTGGAACACCACGGTCGTAGTGTCCCCATGCCGCCGTCCGGAGTAGGGCCGCAACAGCGCAGCCCACACCGCGAGGGCGTTTCGATCGCCCTTGCCGGCGTCCAAGGCCCATTCAATCGGCTGTTGGGAGGCCGCTCGCCGCCGCAGTGTCATCGAGTCCCGAGCCGGAGCAGCTCGAAGAAAGCCGCGAGCCGGCCCTGTGTATGCGCTGTACGGAGAGAAGACCGAATAGGGCTGCAGCCACATGCCGGCTGCGATCACGGCAAGGATGGCAAGAATCAGCCGGCCCACGCGTGCCTGACCGTTCTTCATACGCCCTCCTCGTCCGTCTGAAGAATTGCGAATCAGCTGCAAGCGACCCGAGAGAACTTACGTCGCGACGAGTCTATGTGCGACGCCGCGAGTTTCATCCAGGTGACACGCACCACCCCCATCAACTCGCCGCTTTCCTCACGAGCGCGACGATCCTTGCCTCGTCGGTGGCAGTCACCTCCTTCAATGCGAAGGCGACCGGCCACATGGCGGCTTCGTCGAGGTTCGCTTTGTCGCTGAAGCCGAACGTCGCGTACCTCGCGTTGAACTTCTGCGCGCTTTGAAAGAAGCAGACGACGTTGCCGTCCTTGGCATACGCGGGCATCCCATACCAGGTTTTCGGCGAGAGGGCTGGCACGCTGGCCGTGATGATCGCATGGAGCCGCGTGGCCATGGCGCGATCCGGTGGCGGCATCTCGGCGATCTTCGCGAGCACATCGGTTTCCCCGTCCGCCTTGTTCGTCTTCGCCCGCGGACCGCGCCCCGCTTCCGCCTTCAGCTCTGCGGCGCGCTCCTTCATCGCGGCTCGTTCTTCGTCCGTGAATCGCTTGGACTTCTTGTCGGTCGTGGTGCTGGTCTTGGCGGACCTCTGCGTGTCCTTCTTTGGGCTCATAGGAACCTTAGCGTGGTATCGTGGGTTGAAAACCTCGCCGCAGTCCGAGTGCGGGTCAGCCGTGCCGCCCGCCCTCCGACTCAGTGCGCGATCGGCTTCAGATCGAAGTGGTGTTTCGCTGTCTGGCCTCAATGAGAGGCGGCGCCCGCGCGAAGCTTCGGCCCACCCAGGCCTGTAGGCTGCATGCGCGGCTTAGGCCTTAGCGGCCCGGGTGTAGACGCCTGCGTACCAGACCGCGTTCTGGGCGTGAAAGAGCCGGTCGAATCCAGCCGCCCGTACAAGCGCCTCCAGCTCTTCACCCTGCGATCGTCGCCGACGCCATGGCATGACGCTGAGCCATGGCTGCCGGTGTACGGGACCTTGATCGACGCCGGGTGCCTGGCGTTGCTGTGGCGGCTCACGCGCCGCGAGGGGATCCGCCTGGTCGATCTTGTCGGCTTCGAGCGGACCCGCCTCGTCCGCGATGCATTGCTCGGCTTAGCGCTTATCCCGGCGTGCCTCGTGTTCATTCTTGGTGGCGTCTACGCTGCCGGTTGGCTCGTGTACGGGTCGCTGACGCCGCCGTACTTCGGTGGACCCCTGCCATTGCCGGCCGCCCTCTATGGGGTGCTGGTCTGGCCGTTCATTTGGGGGCTGACCGAGCAAATGACCTATAACGGCTATCTGTTGCCCCGGTTCCAGGTGCTTTGCCGGAGTACGAGTCTGGCGATCGCCCTTGTGGCATTCGTCTGGTCGTTGCAGCACGCTTTCATGCCGTTGACCTTTGACGCGAGGTTCATGGCTTTTCGGCTGTTGTCGCCGGTGCCGGAATCGATCTTCGTGACGTTGTTGTATCTGCGCATGCGCCGGGTGCTTCCGTTGGCGATTTCGCATGCCCTGATGGACGGTGCGACCGTGCTGATCGGTGCGCTTCTTCCGCTGTTGAGGGCGTGAGGCGGCCCTCCCTAGGGCCCGGGAGCTGGCCCGCTTCGCGCGCGTCGGCTGCATTTGCGGGCTAGGCACCGGTGGACGAACTGTCCTTCTCAGTTACGAACTCGATGCCTTGGTCCCGTGCGAATCCGACGATTTGCTCCATCGACGGCCCGCCAGGGCTGGCAAACTCGTCCGCACAGCGGGCAAAGAATTCCTCAAATCCTGAGGGAGTGGTCAAAATCCACTGGCGACTCGGTGTCGTCCCAATGTTCCGGTAACAATGCGTCGTACCGCGCGGCAGGTACACCGCCCCACCCGGCGCGACTTCGGTCCAGCTCCCCTCGACGAAGAAGCTGATGCGGCCCTCGACGACGAGAAACAGCTCATCCTCCCTGGTGTGGAAGTGTGGCGGCGGCCCGCTCCCTGGCGGCGTGGTGTCAAACATGACCGTGAGCGTCCGATTGGTCCTTTCACCGTCCAGTACGACGGAGAGCACCTCGCCGAAGGCGTGCAGCTCTCGGCCCATTCCAGGCTGGACGATGGCAGGCTGCACTTGTGGAGGCATCGACCTGCTCCTCATTGCAATGTCCGGTGGTGCTGCCGAACGAAATGCGCATCAGCTGCAGGCCCTCGAGCCGGCGCCCGCACAAACCTTCGTTCCTTACAGCCTCGAGGAACTTCTCGCCCACACGGTGCCCTGCCCCCCTCCGGCCTGTCGGCTGCATGCGCGGGTTGGACCGCGGAGTCCGGGTGATTCTCACTTGCGCGGCGAGGATAGCCACGCCCGCCGTGATCCCGCTCAGGGGCTTCCGACCAGCCTCGCCAGTTCCGCACGTATGGTGTCGACTGCCGGCCGCAGCGCCGGCTCCGGGTCCGATCGCAGCGCCAGGTAGTGTCGGTAGGCCCTGACCGCTCCCGGGCGGTCTCCCGTGAGGGCGGCCAGGCGGCCCTCCTCGCGCAGATGCGCGGCCAGGTAGTCGGTGAGATGGTACGAGTACGTTCGCCTTCGGACCGCCGCCAGGGCCGCCCGCCGGTCGCCTTGGCGCTCGCGCAAGCGGGCCACCTCCAGGTTCGCGAAGTCCTCGAAGCCAACGGGGCTGATTCCGACCGTGGACCGGACGTAAGCGGGGCTGAGCGTAAAGGCCACCGCGGGCCCGTTGCGCTGTCCGCCGGGCCCGCTCCGAATGAGGGAGTCCAGCCGGTCCAGCGCGGCCGTCGCGCCGGCCGCGCCCGAAGCGGCTCTGAGCTTCGCCTCGAGCAGCGCGGCGCAGACGCTGCTGGAGGTGAGCGACCCAGGCGAGTCGCCGGGCGCGCGGCTCCGGAGCCGGTTGATGGCCTGGGCCGCGCCGGCGAGCTCGCCGTGGCTCAGCCGCCAGAGGGTTGCCACGCACAGGTCGGTCTGCGCGACGGCCCCATCGCCTCCCGCCGATGCCGGACGGCCCGCCACCCGCGCCAGCTCCCGCGCCGCGTGGCCGCCGTTCGCACTGTCCCCATCGCCGTACAAGGCATCGAGGATGCGCTCGTACAGCGCCGCGTGCGGGCCGTACTCGGCCTCATCCGATTCGGCCGTGTCGGCCAGCGCGGCCGAAGGACGGCCGCGGTTCGACTCGAATGCGTGCAGGTAGGTCTTGCTGCGCTGCCAATCGGAGCTCCGCCCCGCGTTGGCGCGGATGGCGACGGCGGCCGACTCCGCGTCCTCCAGCCGGCGGCCGTCGAGCACCGCGTGGTTCATGATCCGCCACAGGCTCTGCAGCGACATCCGCCCGTACTGTGCGCGGAGCGCCGTCAGTGCCCTGTCGTCATGCAGGCCCAGGCCGATGCGCCACCGGTAGAAGCCCAGCAGCTCGCCGCTCGAGTCGTGGGCCACATAGAGGGCGCCCAGGCGACGCACCGCAGCGGAATCGTCGTCGAGGACCGCGATCTCGAGCAGGTGCCCGAGCGGCCCGGTGCCCGAGTCGAGCGCCACCGAGCGGCCGAAGGCGTCCGCCGCCCGCCGCCGGGCCGACTCGATCTGCAGGTAGGGGCCGTCATGGAAGTACACGTCGCCCAGCTCGTACCAGCGGTCGGGCTGGTCGGGCGCGAGGTCCACCGCCCGCTCCCACGCGCCGAGATGCTGCACCACCGTGGAGACGGCCGGATAATCCGGGCCCACCTCGGCAATCACGAACGCCTTGTCGCGCGGGCTCAACCGGTCGCGGCCGGCCCAGGCACGCTCGAGTCCGTGCCGGGCCGCTCCCGGGGCCACGGTCCACCCCGCGGCGCTCGCGAGGCCCATGCCCGCGAGCGCGAAGGTCGAGTCCAGGTCGAGGGCCCGCCCGAAGCGGGCCACCGCGTCGGCATAGTCGCCGCGCCGCTGCGCCGCCCGGGCCTCGAGATAGAGCCGCAGCGCAGGAAGCGGCGTGTTGACGAGGCCGTCGAGCCCGTGCGACGCTCCCGTTCCCTCCGTGATGAGCTGGGCGATCAGCCGATCCACGAGCTGGGGCAGGCTGTCCGCGGCGCCTTCGACCTTCGCGTCGGCCCGCGGGCTCCCGCCAGCGACCGGGATCAGCGACGCGTTGAGGGCGACGTGATCGGGCGTGCCCACGACGCCGCCGAGCAGGAGCTGGCCGGCGCCGAGCCGGTGGGCCAGCCCGACCGCGGCGCGCTCGGGAAGGTCAGCGGCGTCGGAGCCCGCGACCCGCCGCCACGCGGTCATCACCGAGCTCGGATCCGCCGCCCGCGCACCGCCCTCGCCGGTCAGCCTGGCCGCTACCAGGTCGATCATGCCTTCGCGCAGATAGCCCAGCGGCGGAGCCGCGCCTCTCACGCGGAACGGGACGACGGCCACCAGGTTCGGGTCGAGCGCGGCCTTCGGGCGCGGCCACAGGAGGTACGCCGCCAGCGCGAGCGCGAGGAGCCCGAGCCCGCCTGCCGCCAGGGCGACCATCCGGCGCCGGCGATGGGGCTGGGGCGTCGAGGAGATGACGGCCGTCTCGCGCGTCTCGCCCGGCGTGGCCAGCGCCTGGGCAAAGTCGGCGGCCGTGGGGAAGCGGTCCGCCGGGACCTTGGCGAGCGCCCGCATGACGCTCCGCTCCACGCCTTCCGGCACGGTGGCGCGCACGGTCTGAAGCCGCGGCACCGAATCCATCGCGTGGCGTGCCAGCAGCTGCTGGGCAGTGGCCCCCACGAACGGCGGCTGGCCCGCGAGCATCTCGTACAGCACGCAACCGAGCGCGTACAGGTCGCTCCGTCCGTCCAGCTCCCTGGTGGCGGTGGCCTGCTCCGGGCTCATGTAGGCGGGCGTGCCGAGGGCGAGCCCCGTCTCGGTCAGCCGGTCCTGGCCGGCGGCCGTGATGGCGCGCGCCACCCCGAAGTCCGCCACCACCGCCTCGTCGCCTTCCAGGAGGATGTTTTCCGGCTTGATGTCGCGGTGGA
>CAVQGA010000012.1:0-99268 GCA_963711915.1 uncultured Gemmatimonadales bacterium | reverse complement strand
TGACGCCGTGCGCATGGGCGTAGCCCAGGGCGCTCAGCACCTGGCTGGCGATCCGCACGGCCTGGTCGAGCGAAAGCGGGCCCTGGCGCGCCATCCGTTGCCGGAGGGACTCGCCCTCCACGTAGGGCATCGTATACCACAGCCGACCCGCGGCCTCGCCCGAGTCGTGCACGGGGAGGATGTGCGGATGCTGCAGGCGAGCGGCGATCCTGATCTCCTGGAGGAATCGCTCCGGTCCGAGCGAGGCGGCGAGCTCGGGACGCAAGACCTTGAGCGCGACGGGCCGATCGTGCCGGAGGTCGTGCGCGAGGTAGACCATGGCCATGCCGCCGCGTCCGAGCTCGCGCTCGACGCGATAGCGATCGGCCAGGGCGGCCGCGAGGAGGTCGGACGTGTCGGGCAACGAGCGGACCGCCGGATGCCGTAGCGTGTGAGGATGGGCTACCGAGCGAACGGGCTGTCTGTCAGCGCAAGATGCCGCGCAAGGTAGGTTTCTGCCAGGCTGGTTCGGGGGACACCGTGGCCCGGCTTTCCATTGCTTGGCCACCGCAGTGCCGCGCTCCCGAGGGGTCCTGGCCCTCCCCGCCCTGTCGGCGGCATGCGCGGGTCAGGCTGCTGCCTCACGCCAGGAAGTTCAACCGCTTCATCAGGGCAATGAAGCGCGGTTCCGACCGCAACGGATTGTAGATGCTGTCGATCTTGAGCCAGACCAGCAACTCCGAGCTGGCCGCGTACGACCCCGTGCTTCCGCAGATTGGCCGCGGCCTTCCGCGAATCCCAGGTGACCTGCAGGCTCATACTGCAATCTAGGGTTCACTGATGCCTGTCGCATCCGCCTGACGAAGGGCGCATCAGGTGCAAACGACCTGTGACAACCTATGGTCCGCTGTCGTCGAGTGGAGGCCGGGACACGAGCGGCGCCCGGCTTCGCCCGCGTCTGTCGGCTGCATTAGCGGGTTAGGCGGCTGTCCGCGGAGTCGGGGGGCGCGCCTGCTCCATGTTCTGGCGGCAAGTCCTGCCCACAGGTGCGACAGTTAGTGGCAGCGCCAACCCAGCCGCGTGGCGGATGGTAGGTACCGCATCTGGGACAAAAGCGCACCTGGTGGATCCACATCTGATCCACCAGCACGACAAACGGTGAGGCCAAGGTCGTCGCCCACCAAGAACCACTCGCGACCGGAATGAGCAAGAGGAGCAACGCTACAGCGTGAATGTAGTAGGGCAACCAGCGGCGCTTCCGTTCCACTCTGCTGCTGAATGCGAAGAAGGCATGCCCGCCCGAGGCGACGGCCAGGCAGAGCATGACCGCGAGGTACATCAGCCCACCGCTCCTGGTCATGAAACCCCGCTTTCAGCGATGCTCGTGCAGCCGCCTAAGACTTGCGCATCAGCGGCAGGTTCTCAGGCCCGCGCTCGCACAAACCTTCGCTCCACAGCGCTCAAGGAGCCTGTCGACAAAGCGGAGCCCTGCGCCCGCAGCGATCGCCGCCCCAGGCGAGGCCTCGAGGAGCGGTCGGCGGCGCCGCCGCGAGCGCATGCCCGCACGGAGTTCCGCGCCCATCCGGCCTGTCGGCTGCATTTGCGAGTTAGGGGCGCCGAAAGTCCCATGGCTACCTTCTCGGTTCATACCGCCTTGCCACCGCCCCCGAGCCGAATTCCAGCCGGCTCACGATGTAAGGGAAGCCGCCTTCGCCGGACTTCTTGTCCCCGTGTGAGGGGTTGGCGCTTGCAAGATAACCAATACTTAGGTATTTACAAAAGTATGCCACGGCTGTAGAATCCCTCGGGCAGATCGGATAACCCGAGCATTTGGATGGTGTCGGAAATGGTTCAATCCGCAGCCGCTGACGAAGTTTTTCACGCCTTGTCCAACCCGACTCGGCGGAAAGTCCTGGAGCGACTGTCTGTCGGACCAGCCACCGTCAGCGAACTGGCGGCACCGTTCGACATGCAACTCCCGTCGTTCGTGCAGCACCTCTCGGTGCTCGAACAGAGCCGACTGGTGAGGTCGACAAAGCGCGGGCGAGTGCGGACGTATGAGATCGCACCCGAACGGTTCAAGGTCGTTGAAGACTGGCTGACCGCGCGTCGTCGGTTGTGGGAAGCTCGACTGGACCGGTTCGACCAATACGTCAAACAACTCAAGGAGAAGGAATCGGAATCATGAGCACGCAAGTCACGATCAATCCGAAACTTGATTTCGCTATCGAACGGTTCATCGACGCTCCCACGCGGCTCGTCTGGGAAGCGTTGACGAAACCGGAGCATCTCAAGGAGTGGTACATGCCCAAGGCTTGGGGGCGTGTGTCGCGAGCCGAAATGGACGTGCGACCGGGCGGCATCTTCAGCATCGACATCGCAACGGGAGACGGTCAGGACTCTCCCAACCTCGGCTGTTTCCTGGACGTTATTCCGATGGAGCGACTTGTCTGGACCTCCATGTTGTTCCCCGGCTATCGTCCGGCTGTCTTTGACGACATTCCGATCACCGCCATCGTTACGATGGAAACCGTGGGAACCGGCACTCGCTACGTCTTCACGGCGCTGCACCGGGATGAAGCGGACCTCGAGACAAACAAAGCGTCGGGCTTTTACCAGGGCACCGAGATCGCCGTCGATCAGTTCGTGGAGCACGTGATCGCGATGAAGTAGTTCTGGGCGACTCGCGGCGGACGGGTCAGGCATCAACACACAGGTCTCGACAACAAAGGATGCGTGTTGTCGGCCTAACGACCGGCGCTTCAGCTGCGGGGCGCCGGCCGCAGCATCATCGTTATCACCAGCGGAGGCCGCCGCCCCGTCGCCTGCAAGCGCGGGTTAGGCAGCACGGCCTAGATCAGGTCAGCGTCTGTCAAGTGTGCTCGTCAGGTAGTCTGCTGCTCCAGTTCCTGGGCGAGGCCGATAAGAATGCCTTCGGGCCCCCGGATGTAGCAGAGACGATACGTGTCTTGGTACTGGGCCACTTCTCCCACGAGCTCCGCGCCTCGTTTGCGGAGCCGGGCGAGCGTATCATCGAGGTCCTCCACGGTGAACATGACGCGCAGGTAGCCGAGCGCGTTCACGGGGGCGGTCCGGTGATCGGCGACCACAGGCGGCGCGAGGAATCGTGACATCTCGAGCCGGTTGTGGCCGTCTGGGGTGCGCATCATGGCGATCTCAACACGCATGTCTCGCAATCCAGTGACGTCATCTGCCCAGTCTCCTTCGATCGGGGCGCGCCCTTCGAGCTCGAGGCCCAGTTCGGTGAAGAACTCGATCGCGGCATCGATATCTTCTACCACGATGCCCACGTTGTCCATCCGCTTGACGCTCACTGAGGCTCCAGGTACCGATGTTACGAGCAAGCTTCCAGTGCTGCCTAACGAGATGCGCATCAGCCGCAGGCCATCACGCCGGCGCCCGCACAAACCTACACCTCCTCGCGGCGCCATCGGAGGGCGCCGCCCGAGCGGAGTCCTGCGCCCGTGCGGCCTGTCGGCTGCATGCGCGGCTTAGGCTGGTGCGCGGCGCAGAGGCCGACCTGCTAGGGCTAGTCCTGCAAGACGAACGTGACCTTTAGCAGGACCCGATATTCCGTGATCTTCCCCTTCTCGATCACGACCTTCTGACTCTTGATCCACGCACCACTCAGGTTGCGAAGGGTCTTATCGGCTCGGGCAATGCCCTTTTGAATCGCGTCCTCGAAGCTCTTGGAGGAGGAGGATTGGATTTCGGTGATTTTGGCGACGGACATAGGAGACTCCAGGCCAGCGGCACTGGCGGACAAGGGGTGGGCGGAGGCACAACATGCGCCCTCAACTTACGCCAAGGTCAGAAGAAATGGGCATATGCGCGAGCGCGCCAAGCGGGGCCTGGGTGCCATTCGCAGCGGACTAACGACTGGCAAATCAGTTGCAGACGACCTTGCCCGCGCCCGCCGTCACGTACCCGAGCGCGCCGATCCCGCCCTCCGTGAAGTCCTCGAAGGTCCCTACCGCGTGATTTGCCGTGTGCGCACGGAGCGCGTCGAGGTCCTCGCGATTGTCCATGGGCGCCGGGCTGATGTCGGCCGCCTCGAGGCCAGCGAATAAATCTGGATGCAAGCCGCCTAACGGATTGCAAATCAGCTGCAGGCAATCATCTTCGCGCCCGCACCAATCCGGGGAGCGCGGCACCGTCCGGCCTGTCGGCTGCAATTGCGGGTTAGACGCTACCGCGGCTGAATCTCCGGCGGGGGCGGCTCGCCTTTGACCGGCGTTCGCGGATGATGCCCGCGAGTGCTCGTAACGCGCCGTTGACGGCCGCGGCATCTGGGAATACCGCCGCCACATCGGGCTCCAGGACGATGATGTGACTGCCAGCCGCCATCCGAGCCGCGTACGGGTTCCGCCGACCTTGCGGAAGTCATACTCCCTCAGGATGTCGTCGGAACCAACCCGGGTCGAGCGCTTAGCGGGCTTCTTCATATTGGCGATGCTCGCGACGAGTCGCTTTCCGAGCGCTGATGTGCGGTCACCGCGCTCGGTGAACATGACCGCAAGGAGACGACCAGATTCGGCATGGCCGAGAAGGGCGACGCGGACCTCGCCGACTGAGTGCCGCGGGTCGTCAACGACTAGTCCGTAGGGATCAGCGAAGGCAAGTGGCTGTCTCATCGAAGGCGACCCCGTGCTTCCGTTCGTTCCCGACGGCTTTGCGAACGTCCCACTCAAAGGTGAAGGCCATGATGAAAGCTACGCGTGCAATGGATTGCAAATCAGCTGCAGGCCCCCAAGCCGGCGCCCGCACCAACTTACGTTCCACTGCGCGCGCTGGGAGTGTGCCGCCGGCATGGAGCCTGGCGACCAACCGGCCTGCCGGCTGCATGCGCGGGTTAGGCGGCCGTCACGCGGGACTACGAGCCGACGCAGGCATTCCCCTCAGCACCGCCGCGATGGCGGCGCCGCCGAGGCCGCCGTGCACGATCTCGAGGAGAGGGTCCACGACCGTCCTCGTCAAGTTCGCGGTGTTTGTGGTGCCGTAGAAGATGAAGTCCGCAGTAACCCACAGAAGAAAACCCACGATCGCTCCGATCGTGGCGCCTTCGACGATCGACAAAGAGTCAGCTCGATTCCCCATCGCGAACGTGACGAGGGCGGCATACGCCAGGTTCGCTAGCGCTACCGCCCAGAACAATTCGCCGCCTCGATCCACGCCTGTCGCCGTGCCGGCGTTGGCGGCATAGAAGGCCGCGAAGGCCCTAGTGAAAATGACGTAGCCCACTACGTACAGCACGACCCCGCCGACGAGCGTTCCAACCACGAGCCGCTTGGCATTCATGGTGTCACCCTCCACTAGGATGTGATTTGACGCTGAAGCCCCGACTCACCGAACCAATCACTCCACGAGCACAGGACCGCCTAACGAAAGGCAAATCAGCGGCAGGCCCTCAGGCCCGCGCCTGCACCAACCAATGTTCCACAGCGCGCTCGAGGAGCGCTGCGCCCGCGCGGAGCCCGCGCCCCTCCGGCCTGTCGGCTGCATGCGCGGGTTAGACCGCAGCCCCGCGCGAACCCCTCAGCACCGTCGCTGCCACCGTCGGGCGTGCCGCCGCAGATGGGTGCAGGCAATCACCCGGAGTTCGCTGGGCAGCAGCCGAAAGTAAAGCGCGTAGGGAAAGCGCCCGAGCAGGCACCGCCGGACGTCCCCATGCACCACCGAAAAGGCGGTTGGGCTGCGTTCAATGATGGCGAGATTCGCGGTGAGCGCGTCCCGAAACGCGGCAGCGATGCCCGGATTCCGCTCTCGATACCAGACGTCCGCCTCGGTGATGTCGCGAGCGGCGGCCGGCCGAATGACCGGGGTCAGCCTGCCTGCCCGCCTTCAAGGCGGCGGCGCAGCTCCGGCCAGGACACCCCAGGTCGGAGATCGGCCTCATCCTCGGCGACCCGTCGGTCCAGCTCCGCCCGCTCCTCATCTGAGAGCGGAAAGAGATCGGCCTGGCTTTCCAGGCTATCCCACAGCTCGGCAATCGCTTGCAGTCGCTCTGAAGGCGGCAGGCGCAGCAGCTCGTCGAGATGCGGATTGGTCATAGTTGGAAGCTGCCTCTCGGCCCGTGCCGGCGCAAGCGTGATCTCAATGGCTGCGGCCTAACGAAAATGCTAATCAGCTGCAAACCACCTGAGATAACCTACGGTCCATTGTCGTCGCTGGGAGAGTCGGACGCGGGCGGCGTGTTGATCCGCCCGCGTTTGTCGGCTGCATTAGCGGGTTAGGCGGCAGCGTGTGGTGCCGGCTGTCTGGTGGGCTCAGCGCCCACACGGAGAAGGCGCATAGCCACCAGTTCTATCCACACAAATAGCAGCAGGAGCCAAAGTCGTTGCCGGAGAGCGCCGGAGACTCCCAGCCCGCTCAACTCCAGAATCAGCCACGATGCACCCGGCAACACCAGTGTCGCGACGCCGAGCGACCGCCAAGCCGGGTCTCTCAACATCCGCGCGTAAAGCGTGAATGGGGCGAGAACAGCAGTCAGTAAGACAACATCCCCGATCAGCAAGTGCAGTCGATGATGCACGGATGGGGTCGCCGCCTGGCAGCCCGGATCGCAAGGTGCCATGGCTACTCCCACATAGGCGAGGCCGTAGAGGGCGAGAAGGCTCGGGCCGAGCCATCCTCCCGCATCCGCTCGGATTCCTCGGTGGACCGCCGCCGCAAACGCCATCATCAGGATACCGTAAGGGAGAAAGCCGGCAAAGTTCATAACGGTCGCACCAGGAGCTCCAGTAGCTCCCAGCTCGCTGATGAAGTTCTTGGCATGACTGTACGCGGGGTGCTGGAGGCTTGCGGCAATCATCGCGACGGTGAACACGATGGGTGCTACCGCCCCGCAGACGGCTAGGGCCCTTGGCCGCGCGACTGCAACGCCGGTCATAGCGACCTCCTCCGGTGCTGTCGGCCTAACGACATGCGCATCAGCTGCGGGCCCTCAAGCCGGCCCCCGCACAAACCTACGTTCCACAGCGCACTCACGACGCGCTGTGGCCGAGCGGAGGCCCGCGCCCTTCCGGCCCGTCGGCTGCATGCGCGGGTTAGGCAACTCTTGCGCGCGATATATACCTACTTATATACTGCCCTATGGCTGACAAGCCGCTCCGTTGGGTCGGGCTTCCCTTCGGGATCTCAGAGCCTTCCCCGAGGCCGCCCGGCGCGAGGCCGGGTATCAGCTGCGGCGCCTTCAACAAGGGCTTCTCCCCGGTGACTGGAAGCCAATCATCTCCGTGGGGCCGGGAGTGGCCGAAATCCGCATTCACTCGGGCGTGGAACACCGAGTCTTCTACGTGGCGAAGTACGAGGAAGCTGTTTACGTGCTCCACGCCTTTGAGAAGCGCACCCGCCAGACTCGGCAAGCCGACCTAAAGCTGGCTACCAAGCGCTTGGCCGATGTGATCCGCTCTCGCCGGAGAAAGTAGGCTTACCATGGCCACCAAGATCCGCCGCTCCACCGGGAATGTGTTTCAAGACCTCGGGTTCTCAACTGAGGAGTCCGAGAACCTGAAGCTGCGCGCCGACCTCATGATCGAGCTGAGCAAGGTGATCAAGGCCCGCCGGCTTACCCAAGCCAAGGCGGCCACCCTTTTTGGGGTTACTCAGCCCCGCATCAGTGATCTTGTCCGCGGCAAGATCGACCGGTTCAGCGTGGACACCCTGGTGGCCATGCTCGGCCACGCAGGCACCCATGTGAAGCTCGTTGTGAGACCAAGGTCGAGAGTTGCCTAACGACTGGCTAATCAGCTGCAAACGACCCTTTACAACCTTATGGTCCACAGCCTCGCTGGGAACGGCGTCAGCCTAGGAGGGTCGCGCCGCCCGCGTTTGTCGGCTGCATTAGCGGGTTAGGCAGCGAGCCGGCGCGATAGACGCGAGCGGACCACCAGGCTAGCTTGGGCCTTACCTGTTGCCGCCCGACCGGGCCAGCAGGAGCCAGCCCTTGGCTCGGAGTCGGATGTGGAGGGCCCAATGCCTACCTACGAATATCGTTGTCGCGACTGCCACCATGTGTTTGATCGCGTCGAGCCGCTCGCGGAACATGGCGACAAACATCCAGGCTGCCCCAAGTGTAAGAGCAAGAACGTGGAGCAACTCCTGACCCCGTTCTTTGCGAAGACATCTCACAAGGCTTGAGCTTCTGTGCTTGTCGCGGAGGACTAGACTGGGTCGTGGTCGTCCAACGGCTCAGGTCGTGCGAGTCTGCCTAACGAATGGCTAATCAGCTGCAAACGACCTGTGAAAACCTATGGTCCTTATCTCCGCGCGGAGGCCCGGATGTGAGCGGGCCTATGATTAACCCGCGTTTGTCGGCTGCATTAGCGGGTTAGGCCGTGCGGCGATCCGAAACACCGAGGACAAGTACAGGACTCGGAAGTCTCCGGTAGCGTGGCATCGGCTCGGTAGCCGCCAATCCATTCGGAAGCTTTCGATACGATCTTGATCAACTCCGCCGACCGTGCGTCTCCACGCGACCTTGCCCCAGACCCTAACGACGGATCCGTCGTCCTCTACAGCCGTGAGATCAACCTCAGCTGGCCAAACCCCACGAAGGTGGCCCGGCCCGACGAGCCGCCAGGCGTCCAGTAGGAATACGAGGCTCAACTGAAGTACAGACTTGGCGATGCCCAACAATTCGTCCGCATCGTAAGCTTGTCGCGGTCGTGTCAGGTATAAACGACATGAGTTTGCAACTATCCGTTCAGCCCAGCGGATACGTGTTCGACGTCGTCGATTCTTCAGAAGATCTCCGGTCCAGGGCATATGGTGGTGCATCGGCCTAACCCTTATTCGATTGCATGCCCACCCCCACAACCCCATCCCCCTCGCAGCCTAATCCACCCCTGTCAGTGCGACCCCCACCTCGCACCGCCCACCTCCCAGCAGACAACCCACTTACACGCGTCCTTCGCCGACCTGTCAGATTGGCGCTGCGAGCCCTGCAGCCTAATATCGCTTCACATGGTTCGACCGCATAGCACCGCCGCGCCCGCGCCGCCACCACCCGTGTCCCTTCCCCTACCGCCGCACCCACTCAGACCCCTCCCGCAGTAATCTCCACCCTCCGCCCCACCCCCCGACAGGCCTCGTTTGCGACACGCAGGGCCCGAATCGCGACATTCCCTCCCCGTGACCGACCTGCGTCACCCCCTCCACCCACCTCACCGCCGATCCGCCGGGCTCCGCACCGCCAGCCCGCCCCGGTTGAGCACGTGCGTGTAGATCATGGTCGTGCTCACGTCCCGGTGCCCGAGCAGCTCCTGCACCGTCCGGATGTCGTAGCCGTCCTCCAGCAGGTGGGTGGCGAACGAGTGCCTGAGCGTGTGGCAGGTGGCGCGCTTCGGGAGCCCGGCGGCCCGCACCGCCTGCTGCATCGCGCGCTGGACGACCGACTCGTGCATATGGTGCCGGCCCCGGCATTCCGCGCCGTCGAGCAGGCTCAGCCGCGTCGCCGGAAAGACCCACTGCCACGGCCACGCGCGGTCCGCGCCGGGGAGCTTCCGGGCCAGCGCGCCGGGCAGGAGCACGCGCCCCGCGCCACTGGCCAGGTCCCGTCGGTGCCGCGCCTGGACCCGGGCGAGATGTTCGATCAGACCGGGTTTCGCCACCTGCGGCAGCACGGTCACCCGGTCCTTCTCCCCCTTGCCCCGCCGCACCACCACCTCGCCCAGCCCGAAGTCGACGTCCTTCACCCGGAGCCGGAGCGCCTCCAGCAGGCGAAGGCCGCTGCCGTAGAGCAGGCCGCACACGAGCCGGGGCGGCCCGCTGAGCTCGGCCAGCACGCTCGACACCTCCGCGCGCGTGAGCACCACCGGCAGCCGGCGCGGCTGCTTCGCCCGGATCAGGTGCTCGAACCGCCCCAGCGGCCGGTCCAGCACGTCGCGATAGAGAAAGACCAGCCCGCTCGCCGCCTGCGTCTGGGTCGCCGCGCTCACGCGGCCGTCCTCCGCCAGCCACGAGAGAAACCGCGTGACCTCCGGCTCGGCGAGCTCGGCGGGATGGCGAAGGTCGTGAAACCGGATGAACCGGCGCACCCACCCGGTATAGGCCTGGACGGTCCTGATGCTGTAGTGCCGAAGATGGAGCGCCGACCGCAGCCGGCTCAGGAGCCGGGGCGCGCCCGGCGGCGGAGCCGGCGGAATCTGGGAGGACACGCCGCACGCTGCCTCCCCGTACGTCGGGGTCGAAAGCCCCCGGCGCGCGGCCCGTGTCCGAATCGCGCGCGGGTACGGCCTCATATGCAGAGAGATCGAAGACAGACCAATCGTCGGCCTCGCGTCGCGGCGGTGCCGCGATCCAGGGTCCGTGGCCTTGCGGCGCCGCCGCCTCGGCGGGACCTGGCCGCCAGGGCTCGACGCTCGCTGCGCCGGCAACAGCGCAACGGACGACCGCCCCACCGCATCACCTCATGCCCGCACGCCTGGCCAGGGTCGGCCCACCGCGAGGCCACGCGGCATCGGCCTCGCCGGCGGCCGCGGACCATCAGGCCCCGCTCCCCACCCGCCGGCACGCCCGCGGCGCCCGCGGCGCCAGTCACGCCCCACTCTCCCCCCGCCGGCACTCCCGCGCCGGCCGCGCCTTCGCCCGCGCCAGCAACCCGTCCCACGCCGCCCGGATGTCCGGCTGCTGCCACGTCGCCTCCACGTACTGCCAGTTGAGGAACGCGCAGCTCGCCGGATGGGTCACCGCCAGCGTCCCGAGCCGGACCAGATCGGCCGCGGTGCACGTGGCCGAGTCGGCGCCGTAGCAGTGGACGACGTTGATCCCCATGACCACGCGCAGCCCGAGCCGCGACGCGATCCGCGCCGCGTCGTCGTAGTACGCCTGCGGATCGCCTCGGCCGGTGTCGTACTGCGCCCAGGTGTAGTCGAGCACCGGCGCGAGCGCGGGATACGCCGCGACCCAGTCGGGCGTCTTCCGGACGCCGAGCGGGAGACCGGGCAGCCGGGTGCGCGCGTACGCCGCCCACGCGGCGATCTGCGCCTGGGTGATGACCCGCCCGCCCCAGCAGGTGGTGCAGTTGTAGTCGTCCGCCAGGTTCATCCCGAGGATGGTCGCGCGGTACTTCCGGATCGTGTCCGCCGGCAGCACCGCCGCGTAGCGGTCGGTGAGCCGCTTGGCACTGTCCACCGAGAACACGCCCTGGGGCTGGCCGTTGGTCGTGAGCAGCCGCCGGGGCGCCACCAGCACCAGCCGGACGCCGCACCGAGCCGCGAGCTGGATCCTGGCCAGCAGCAGCCGCGGCTCGAGCGTCTGCATCGTGGCCGAGGCGACGCCGTCGCAGTAGGACCCGGCCGGCCAGCCGGTGAGGCCGGCCGCGAGCCCGGCGGCGGCGCTCGCCCGAGTCAGGCCGACGCTGTCGACCACGCGCGCGCTGTCGAGCCGGCTCGCCGTGTCGTACACGACGCGCGGCAGCAGGGTGAGCACGGGCAGATAATCGGTGTGGCCGTAGATGGTGTACTCGCCGCTCGCGATGGTCCAGGCGGTCGGGCCCGCCGTCTGGACGGCGGCCGCGGGGCCCGCGAGCGCGAGCAGCAGCAATGGGACGGTACACGTGCGCGACATATCCAGCCTCCGGCGTGAAGTGTCGGTGAGGTTCACCTGCCTGATCGTGCTCACGAGTGGGGAGCCCACTCGCATCGGGCGTGCCAAGCCGCGCACCGCGCGCCGGTCGACGCTCAGTGGGAGTCACCCTGAGCCCGTTCGCTACGCTCAGGGTAAACTCCGCGAAGGGGGCATGCGTCGGGTCATGGCTCCGCCAGCAGCTCGGCCACAGCCTACACGAAAGCGCCGGCAGTCCCACTTGCCGGCGCTTTCGCCTTCCCACCCTGCCACCTCATACCGCCTCATGCCGCCGGCCGCTCCTCGCCGCCCGTCGGCGGCGCCGGCTCGGGCGCGGGCTTGGGCTCCGCCGCGGCGCGAGGCGTCGCCGCGATGCTGCTGGCGCTCTCCCACGCGGCCAGGAGCTCACCGTCGTTCATGAACCGGTAGCG
The DNA here is from genome assembly GCA_963711915.1 of uncultured Gemmatimonadales bacterium. Lineage (GTDB taxonomy): Bacteria > Gemmatimonadota > Gemmatimonadetes > Gemmatimonadales > GWC2-71-9 > CAVVWJ01. The sequence continues at coordinate 87,272 of CAVQGA010000012.1, read as the reverse complement.
GTTGAGTCCGTCCATCACACGGACGATCTGGACGATCTCGTCGGCGACGGCCTTGAGCTCCGCACTGGCACCGACGTGCGCCTGCCGGCCGGCTCGCCCCTGCTCCACGGCGACGTCGAACTGGTCGAGCGTCTGGCTCAGGTTCTCCAGCACCGTCTCCACCAGCCCGTACCTCACCAGCACGGCCTTCTGGCTCTCCGCCTCCGCCGCCATGCCGCGCGCGGCGGTCCGGAACGCGACGTAGGTCGTGATGCCGGGCTTGGGCACCAGCTTCTGCGCCAGCTCCGGCACTTCCTTCGCGGCGGCCTTGGCCACCTCCGCCAAATGCGCCAGGTGCGCCTGCCGCATGCTCTGCTTCAGCTCGTGCTTCCGCGCGCTGCTCGCGCGGACGGCGAGCTGTCCCTCGCGCTGCTGGTCGGCCAGGTGGTCGATGCGCTCGAGCCGGTCCGCCAGCCGTTCCAGGGCGGCGACGTAGCCCGGGCTCTCGTCGGGGTGCGCGCGACTGAAGTCGCGGGCGCTCGCCCCCATCTCGTACTTCCTGCGCGATCTCGCTTCCATACGGTCCTCACTTGTCGGCCGGCAGGCGGTCGGGCGCCGCGCCGGCGCGTGGACACACGAATGACGATCTGACACGGACGCTCACCGACCGCGGCCGGTCGGGAGGGGCGAGAGGCAGAGAGTGTGCCAACGTTGCGCGACCGGTGGGAGCGTCGTCGCGCGTGAAGCACATCCCGTTGTCGAAATGGGGTCGTCGTCGGGCGCGCGGTGCGCTCCGCGCGGGCAACACGGACGCCGCATCGGACGAGGTCTGCTCCGCCGACAAGATCGGGACGCCGCCGGAATGAAGATGAACGGCGCCGCACGGAAGTGAACGCCGTCAGTTTCCATTCAGATTCCGCCGCCGCGACCCGAACCCTGCCGGTCGCGATGCGTGCGCCGCTGGCGGAGAAGTGGACGCCGCCGGCGAAATCCTGTCGCATCCGCGACCGATGCGAGCTCCGTTGCGTCACGCACGTACACCGCTCGAGTGCGGGTGTCCGCCGCCGGCGCGCTACGGCCGCCGCCGGGGAAACGGCGTGCTCCGCCGCGCCGGTGCGTGCGCCGCCGGGGAGGAACTGGACGCCACCGGCGCGAAGGCGTTCACCGCCCGGGCCGAGGCGTGCGCCGCCGGGACAATCATGAGGCTGTCGGGCCGGATGCGTTCGCCGTCGGCGCACGAGCGCGCTCCGCGGCGCCGCGCGTGCCCGTCGCGCGATCCATCCGATCGCCGTGAGCGTCGCGAGTGACACCAAACGTGGACAGTTGGATATTCGAAGTGTGCACTGAAGAGGACAGTGACGCGGCACGACCCCGTGCCGGCGCACGCAGCGGCGAGCCCGAGCGTCGACGCTCGCCGCCCGGGGCGTCACCCCGCGTGGGCGCGCGCCGCGGGCCAGTCCTTGACGTCGGTGGTGAGGAAGAGCTCGTCCGCCAGCCGGCGGAGCTCGATAGTGTCGTTCTCGGTCATCGGTCGTTGCTCCTGCCGCCGCGAGTCTCGCCGGGTCAGTCTGCGGTGACCAGCGCGAGCGCGAAGCCGTCGTAGCCCTTGCCGCCCACCGTCTGGAGCACCGTGGCGCTCACCCGCGGCTCCGCGGCCATGAGCTGGTTCAGCCGGCGCACGCCCCGCACGTTCGGGTCCTCGCTGGCGGCGTCGATCACGGCGCCGTCGCGCACGACGTTGTCCACCACGATGAGGCTGCCGCGCCGCGCGAGCTCGAGCGCACGGGTGAAGTACTCCGGGATGCTCGGCTTGTCGGCGTCGATGAACACGAAATCGAACGGATCCCCGCGCTCGGCGGCCAGCCGCTTCAGCGTGTCCGAGGCCCGGCCGAGCCGGAGGTCGACGACCTGGTCCAGACGGGCCCGCGCGAGGTTGGCGCGCGCCACCTCCGCATGCCTGGGCTCGAGCTCCAGCGTGACCAGACGGCCGCCGGGCCCGAGCGCCCGCGCGAGCCAGATGGTGCTGTAGCCGCCGAGCGTGCCGATCTCGAGGATCCGGCGCGCCCCCATCGCCCGCGCGAGCAGGTGCAGCCACTTCCCCTGGGTGGGCGAGACGCTGATCGCCGGCAGCCCCGCCGCGTCGCTCGCCTCCAGCGCCGCGTCGAGCGCCGCGTCCGAGTCCACCAGCAAGTCCGCGATGTAGCGGTCGACCGCGGCCCAACGCTCCTGGGTCATGGATTCCTCGTGGGGATCATGGGTGGTGGTTGGCGGCGTGTCATCTCGCGCGAGCGGCGTGTCATCCCGAGCGAAGCGAGGGATCTACTCGACCGGCATCGCACTCGGCCCGGCAAGATCCCTCGCTCCGCTCGGGATGACATGACAGTCCGGTCGGGATGACAGATGACCGGACGACACCAACCCCGAACACGCCGTCCCCTCAGCCCCACACCGACACGATCACCGTGGCGATCCCCCGAGGCCCCGCCCGGAAGCGGACCGACCGGCCGTCGGACGCCAGCGGGAGATCGCGTCCGTCGCGCTCGTCGGCCCGCGCCAGCACCGCCCGCGCGATCCGCCGGCCGAGCCGCCAGGTGCCGTCGGCCGCCTCCGCGCGGGCGTTGTAGCACCGGAGCACGAGCCCATCCCCCACGTCGGCGGGCTTGGCCGAGGAGAACACCAGGCCCGCCCCCTCGAGCCGGACGTCCCACGCGGGCACGCTCAGCGGCGTGGCCTGCCGCAGCCAGAGCGCGCGCGGCGGGAGGAAGAGATCCTCCCACAGCTCGGGCAGCGCGCTCCCCGCGCCGAGGGCGGCGGCCTCGACCGGAGCGACGGCGAGCTGGAGCCGGTCGGGGCCGGGGCACTGGGCTTCGGGCGTGGCCGCGGGCCAGCCCGCGTGGCCGGGGCGGGTCGGCAGGTCGGGCCGGGAGAGCTCGCCCACGGCGCGGAGCAGCGTCACGCGCAGATCGCCGTTCGGGGCCAGCTCGTACTCGAAGAACCCCGGCGCCAGCAGGGCGAGGCCCCGCGGTCCGCGCGCCACGGCGACGTAGCGCTGCGCCGGCGCGGTGGCCACCGGCGTCTCCCGCGGATAGCGCCCGGGCTCGACCGCGACGGCCGGGCGCTCGGCGGCGCCGAACTGGCTCCCCGCCACGGCCGCGATCGACGGCACGCCGGTCGGCACCCGGAGCCGGAGCCGGTGGCCGGTCGCGCGGTTGTCGAGGTGGAGCGTGCAGCGGAGGGCGGGACTTCCGGCATGCAGGCTGAGCACGAGCCGCGCGTCCACCCAGCCGTTGGCGCAGGCGAGCCGGCCGCGCACGTCGAGCGCCCCGACCAGCGGCCCGCGCGCCAGCATGCGCACGGCGACCGGCGCGCCGAGCCGGCGGACCCGGTCGCGCGCGGGTGGCGCCCAGGTGTAGGTGTCGCCGGCGTCGCCGGCGGACTCGAGGCCGAGCAGCGCGGGATAGAGCAGACCCGTGCGGCGGTCGGCCAGCGTCACCGTGCCGTCGCGGCCGACCGTGAGCGCGACCAGACCGTTGTCGAGGCTCCGCGACCCCGCGCGGACGCCGGACTCGGCGGCCTGGCGCTCCCGCTCGACCGGACTCAGCACCGCGACGCCGAGCCCCGGGAGCGGCGGCGCGCGGAACGCCACCCGCACCACGTCCACCTCGTCCTGGTCGGGGTAGTGCCGCGGCGCGTCGAGCCGCTCGTGCGCGGATCGTCGGCCGAGCGGCTGCAGCATGATCGGCCCGTCAGGACCGAGGAGGGAGATCGCCCGCGCGCCCTCGCCGGTCCGCGGCTCGCGGGCGCCCGGCGGCCCGACCAGCACGTCGCGCCGGAACCAGGTGAGGTCGGTGATCACCACGCCGCCGTCGCGCGGGCGCGCGGCGGGATTCCAGAGCACGAGCCGGGGCGCGGTGTCCTCGGGGCGGTCGCGGGCGCGGTCGGGCGCGTTGCCGGTGAGCGCGTCGAGGCTCGCGCGCGCGATCTCGCCCGCCGCCTCCGCCGCGTCGCCCAGCCGCACCGCCACGCGGCGCGCCACCGCGTCCGACGTGCAGCCGCCGATCGAGTCGTGGAACTGCGAGCGCACGAGCGCGCGCCACGCGTCCCGGAGCAGCGGCCGCCGGTCGCCCCGGCCGTCCGCCGCGGCCAGCGCCGCGAGCGGCTCGGCCGTGCGCTCGAGCAGCAGCTCGGCCTCGGCGTGGCGGCGCTTGAGCGCCGCGCGGGTCCCGTGCACGCCCTGCAGCGTCCAGGTGTAGCCGTAGCTCCAGCGCAGCTCGCCGTGGAGCGCGGGCACGCCGCCCGCCTCCGCCTCGGCGGCGCGGAAGTACTCGTCGAAGCGCGAGACCCGGACCTCCGCGTCGGGCGCGAGCGCGGCGACCAGGTCGCGCACGCGGCCGATCGCGGCGGGCGCGGCGTGGTGGTCCGCGCCCACCGGGACGGCCAGATGCGACGTGGCCGCGCGGCCCGCCAGCACGGCCGCGAGCGCCGGCCACGCCTGGCGCAGGCGGGCGGATCGTCGACCAGTCCCGACCCCGCCTCGTACCCGTCGGGCGGCAGGTGGTGCAGCAGGATCGCGCGGCCGTCGGGCGCGTGCCAGCGGATAGAGATCGCCCTCCTGCCCCGGCTCGCCGCCGAGCCCGCGCCAGAGCACGCCGTACCGGATGCCGAACTCGAGCGCGAGCGCGGGCCAGACGGCCGGATGCCCGAACGCGTCGGGCGAGTACAGCACGTCGGCCCGCCCGCCCAGCCGCTCGGCGTCGTCCCGGCCGAGCAGGAGATTCCGGACCAGCGACTCGCCCGAGGGCACCAGCTCGTCGGCGAGCACGTACCAGGGGCCGACCTGGAGCCGGCCGGCGCGCACGAAGGCGGCGACCCGGTCGCGCTGCTCGGGGCGGATGCGGAGGTAGTCCTCCAGCAGCACGGTCTGGCCGTCGAGAAAGAAGCTGCGAAAGTCGGGGGAGCCGTCGAGGCGGTCGAGCAGGTCGTCGAGTGCGGGGACCAGGCGGGCGACGAAGGCGGCGCGGGGGAGGTACCACTCCCGGTCCCAGTGGGTGTGCGGAATGAGGTGGATGGTCCGCCCGGCCACCCCCCGGCCGCTCAGCGATTCGAGGGGCGGAACGCCCAGAAGGCGAGCCTCAGCCCGATCAGCCCCAGGAGCGCATAACTCAGCTTCTGCCAGTCGATTGCGGAGGCCCAGACCGCCGCATTGACGGCGAAGCTGTGGAGCGAGGAGTTGGCGAGGAGGAACGCGTATTCGACCATGGGTCCTTCTAATGTAACCGCCGGCTCGCCCGGCGGAACACCGCCTGGTCCAGCCGCCCGGCGATCGAGCTGCCCGGCACCTCCATGGTCCCGTCGGCGTCCATCCGGAGCTCGATCACGTCCACGCCCGGGCCGAACCAGCGGGTGCTCGGCTCCAGGTCGGACGGGAAGACGAAGCCCGGCAGCGCCGCGGCGGCGAGGGCGGCCTGCGAGCCGAGGCCGGATTCGGGCATCGTCCCGGCCCAGAGCCGGACGCCCGCCTCGCGCGCGATCCGGACGACGCGGCACACCTCGGTGAGCCCGCCCATCCGGTGCACCTTCACGTTCCAGACCTTGGGTCCGCCGAGCGCCACGAGCTGGCGCGCCCAGCCGGCATCGTGCAGCGTCTCGTCCACGCACACCGGCGTCCGGAGCGTCTCGTCCAGACGTGCGTGACCCACCAGCTCGTCGGGCGCGAGCGGCTGCTCGATGTACAGCAGCTCGGCCTCGTCCAGCGCGCGCAGGTTGGACTCGTGCTCCGGCCACGCGTAGCCGCCGTTCGCGTCCACGGTGAGCGGGATGCCGGTGCCGGCGAGCGCGGCGCGCGCCGCCCGCGACCGGCTCCGCGTCCCAGCCGGGGGCGACCTTGATCTTGACCCGCCGGTAGCCGTGGCCGAGCGCGTCGGCGATCCAGCGGCGGAGCGTCCCGGTCGAACGGTCGGCCGGGATGCCGAGCGCCACGCCGCAGACGATCCGCGCCGCCGGCGTGACGCCCAGCCGCTCGGCGAGCAGCGCGGCGAGCCCGAGGCCGCGGCGATGCGCCTCGAGATCCCAGGCCGCGGTCTCGAGCGCCGCGCGGGCGAACGGATTGCCGCGGACGCCCTCGCGCAGCAGCGCGTCCACCGCCTCGGGCCCCTCGAGCTCGCGGTTGAGCAGGCGCGGGATCAGGAGCTCCGCCAGCAGCAGCCGCGCGGAGCCGAGCGTCTCCTCGGAGTAGAACGGCAGCTCGAACGGCGGGGACTCGCCGTAGCCCACGTGGCCGTCGGCGTCGTGGAGCACCACGACGAGCGAGCGGCGGACGGTCATGGTGCCGCCGCTGATCGTGAACGGCTCGCTGAGGGGGAGGGCGAGCTCGTGGAGGTCGATGTGGGTCAGGCGCATAGTCAGGACGGAGAGGGCGGAGAGGACGGAGAGGACGGAGCGGGAGACTGGGCCCGAGTGCAGCCGCTGTCATCCCGAGCGCAGCGAGGGATCTTGGTCGCGGCGTTCGAACCATTCCCGGGCAAGATCCCTCGCTGCGCTCGGGATGACAGGAGCGCCACCTTCCACCTCCAACACCATTCCGCGCACCATCACGCTCCTCCCCCACACACATCCAGAAACCTCAGCTCCCCGCCCCTCCGATGCAGCACCCCCTCGCGCTCGAGCTCCAGCATGCCGGCCACCAAACCGTCCGCCGGGTGAAACAGCAGCGCGTGCAGGGCGCGCTGGGTGCGGGTACCGGCGGCGGCGGGGTATTCGGTGAGGGGGAGCTGGAAAAAGGTGTGCAGCTCGACGCTCTCGCACCCGGCGCGGGCGTAGTCGAGCACGAGGCGGCCGGAGCAGACGTTGCCGGTGCCCACGAGCGGCGCGTGCCCGCCGTCGACCCGCGCGGAGGCGAGCACGCGCAGGTTGCGCTCGCTCAGGTCCCAGCCGCCATAGGCCACGCCCGCCTCCGGGTCCCAGAGCCGGTTGAAGCACACCAGCGCGTCGGCGGCGGCGGCGGCGGCCATCATCTCGCGCTGGAAGCCGTCGTCGAACCGGGCGTTCATCAGTTTGAGCGCGAGGCGGACGGCGGTGGGTCCGGCCGCCGAGCGGATCTGGCCGGGGACCTCCTTGAGCCAGCGCAGGATCCGATCGCGCTCGTCGGCCAGCGCATCGCCCGCGAGCGTGGGCGAGAAGTCCTTCTCGATCGGCAGGTCGCCCGCGCCCCACGCGCGGGCCAGGCCCCGGGTGGTATGGCGGTACTCGGCCTCGCGGAACGGCTGGTCGAGCGTCGGCAGGTGGTACTTGACCGACGGCACGGCGAGCATCGCGCCGCTCCGCGTGAGGTCGCCGGCGACGCGGACCAGCGCCAGGTAGTCGTCGAACGAGCGGTCCCAGCCCCGACCCTTCCAGGTCACGGTCCACCCCGCCCGGCCCGCGGCGGAGGGCCGGGGCTCGACCCGCATCTTCGTCTCGTGGACGGCCCAGGCGCCCATGCTGCGCTCGCCGGCGGCATCCTCGGCGATCACGGTCTTGAGCACCACGAACGCGAGCCCCGACGCGCGATCGCTCTCGAGCTGGTCGGCGTTGAGCGAGAGCTGGCCCGACCCCTTGCCGATCGGATGCGGAATCGCGTAGCCCAGGTAGCGCGCCGTCAGGTCGATGCCGTAGGTCTCGCGCACGTACGCGGCCGGGTCGCGCGGGGGCGCGTCGCCGAACCGCTCGAAATCACGCGCGAGCCGGCCGGGCATCGCGCACCACGCGCTCGACGGCCGCGCGCTCCTCGGCCGGGAGCGCGGGGCCCCAGGGATCGTCGCAGGCCTCGGGGGGCAGCGCCCCGTCGGCCGCCGCCGCCCAGAGCATGCGGCGCACGTAGCCTTCCATCGGCGGGATGAAGGTGACCTCGGCGAGCCGGTCGCACAGCTCGGAGAGCGTGTGGAACGTGTGCCAGTCGCGCTCGGCGTGCGCGCGCAGCAGGCCGGCCTGCATGTCGGGAAGCGCGGCCCCCATCCCCACGAGCGCGGCCCGCGCGCCGAGCATGATCGAGTAGCCGAGGAAGCGGTCCTCGCCGGTGACCAGCAGCTTGTCGGGATGCGCGCGGAGGAGGGCCGCGAGCCGCTGGAAAGTCATGACCGAGTCGAGCGTCGCCACCTTGATGCCGACTACGTCCGGGAGATCGAGAATGGCGTGCAGCGTGGCGTCGTCGTAGGCCACGCCGCCCGCGGCCTCGTACAGCCAGAAGGCGAGGACCGGCAGCTCCCTGCTCAGCCGGCGATGGTAGCCCACCGGGTCGCTCCGCTCGGGGAAGGCGAGCAGCGCGTCGGCCCGGCCGCGGCGGGCCTCGATCGCCATGGTGACGTCGCGCGCGCCGGCGATGACCAGCCGGTCGGGCAGCGCCTCGCGCCAGACGTCGAGCACCTCGCGCCGCTGGTCGGCGGCGAGGTGCGGGCCGCGCCCGGTATGCGACCAGACCGCGACGCCGGCCACGGGCTGCGCCGCCATCCAGCGGGCGTAGCCGCGCTGGGCGGCCTCGTCGAGCGCCGTGCCGCGGAACGGGACCGGCACCGCGGGAACGAGCCCACCGGCCAGACGATCCGCGACGCTCACGCGCTCACCACGCCGAGCCCCGATGATGCTCACGGAGGTAGCGCTGCTCCTCGAGCACGATCCGGAGCGGCACGCCCACCGGGAGCCGGAGCGCCACCTCGCGCTCGCTCATCCGCACGACGGTGCCGAGCACCCGGATCTCCTCCCCGCGGCGAAGCCGGACAAGGCCTTCCACCTCGTCGCCGAGGGCCCGGATCTCACCGTCGCACATGCGGTAGCGCAGGCCCTGCTCGCAGAGGTCGATCACCTGCCGGTCGAGCGTTTCGCTGACGAACCTGGGGCGCGCCCCGGTGGGGTACCTGATGCGGTAGTGCTCCCGCTCGCGATCGAGCGGCATCACCGGGCGCCGAGGGCGAGCGCGTTGGCGCTCTCGATCGCGGCGCGGTCGGCCGCGGAGATCTCGAGCAGGTCGAGCTTGGCGCCGGCGTTCTCCGGCAGCCGGAGCGGCTGGCCGGTGCCGAGGACGAACCGCGCGGCGCCGACCGTGCCGAGCAGCGTCTGCAGGTGGTCCTCGGGCGGTCCCCAGATCCAGCAGATGTCCCACCAGATCCGGGCCGCCTCCGCGGGCGTCGAGCCGAAATGCACCTCCTCGATGAACGGCCGGTCGGCGTGGGTCACGAGCAGGCGGACCCGCGGGTCGCTCCGGATGAGCGCCCGGACGGCGGCGGCCGGAAGCTCGCTCGCGCCGTCGTTCGGGTGCCGCTGGCGCCCGTCCTCGAACCGCACGGCGAGCGCGAGCGGCATGCCGGCCTCGCCAGAGGCCGCGGCGAGCGCGCGCATCGCGGCGCCGGCGGGATCGAGCCCGTAGAACGTGGGATCGGCGCGGACGGCAGGCACGCCGGCATCCACCGCCGCGCGAAGCGCGTCGCGCCAGGTTGCGAGGCCCGGATGCACCGCCGGCACGGGGCGGAGGCGCCGCTCCTCGCGGGTGGCCTCGAGCAGCCAGGCGTTGCCCTCGGTCGGATCGCGCCAGAACACGCCGGGGAGGTGCGTGACCCAGGCCTCGTCCACGCCGACCCGATCCATGGCCGCGAGCACCGCCCGGGGCGACGTGCCCGGCACGCGGCGGTAGGGATACGAGCCGACGAAGGCGTTGACGTCGATGCGCATCAGTCGGAGGGAAAGGCGCCTGACGGGAAGATGCCGGCGGCATTCCGCCAGCGGACGCGCTCCTGTTCCTCCGCCGGCAGCAGGTGCTCGAGATAGCGGAGCTTGGCCCAGCCGGTCTCGATGGTGAGGTCGCACCCCCAGAGCAGCCGGCCCACGCCCACGGCGTCGATGCACGCCTCCAGCATCCCGCCGTCCACGCCGCTGCCCGACAGGTCCACGTACACGTTGGCGAGCGGACGGATGGCCGGGAGCGAGTGCAGCCAGTCCCCGCCGCCGCCGATGTGGGCCAGCAGGAAGGCGACGTCGGGATGGCGGGCCGCCAGGGCGCCGAGCTCATGGGCGTCGGACGCCTCCTGGCCCGGGTAGTCGCGCCGGCGATGCTGCCAGACGTGCTGCAGCACGGGCACGCCGCGCGCCGCGGCCACCCGGCAGATCGGGTCGAGCAGCGGATCGTCGGCCCGCCGGCTGGCGGCGAGCTTGATCCCGATCATGCCCGCGTCGAGACAGCGCGCGATCTCCGCGAGCGCCGATTCGGTGTAGTTGGGGTTGACGGCGGCGTAGCCGCGGATGCGCGAGGGGTGCTCGCGCTGGAGCGCGAGCAGGCGGTCGTTGCCGTAGCGGAGGTCGGCAGGCGAGGGAAAGTAGGTGGGCGACGTCGCGCCCCAGCTTCCGAGAATGGAGGCGACGTGGACCGTGATCCCCACGCGCTCCCCCGCGCGGAGCCGGCTCGCGTTCCGGGCGTCCCAGTCGGCGCGGGGCGTGCGGTCGTGCAGGAAGTGCGCGTGGACGTCGATCAGCACGGGCGGTCAACTCTCGAGATCGTCGTCATCCTCCGGCGGAAACGGCTCGTCCTCCTCCGCGTCCTCGTCGTCGCCGTGCCTGCCTCCCAGGCCGACCTCGTCCTCGTCATGCGTCTCCAGGCTCAGGTCGGTCTCCTCCTCGGCCTCCTCCTCCACCAAGCCATCCTCATCGTCCACGTCGTCGGCATCGTCGACGGTCGGCTTTCTCGGGGACATCGGACCTCCAAGTGTATGCGTGCATGGCTCGCGCGCGGCGGGGCGCCGGGATGCCGTTTTCCCAATCTAACGCGGTCGGCACGAATGGAGATGGCTCGCGCGGGCGTCGGTCCACGGCCTCGCCGGAGGGGACGGCGAGGTGGTCGCCCGAGTCGGGGCCAGGATGACTCGCGTGGCCCCGCAGGGAGCGTCGGTGCGCCCCCAGGTCCCTGCGCGATCCAACCATCGAAGCGCACCGCAGCGACCGGAGGGCCCGCCGCGTGCCGGCGAGCTGCGGCGGCATGGCCGCATCCTCGCTCAAGCGACGCGCCCGGCGAATCGGACAAAGGCGAGCAGCCGCCGGCGCGCGGTGGTCCCGCAGGGAGCGTCGGTGCGCCCTCAGGTCCCTGCGCGATCCCAGCGCTCGAAGCGCACCGCAGCGACCGAAGGGCCCGCCGCGCGACGGCGAGCTGCGGCGGCATGCCCACATCTCCGATCAGCGCGCCACCGCGCCGAGTGCCTCCTCCAGCACCTCCAACGCGCGATCCACCGCAGCTTCGTCATGCGCCAACGACACGAAGTTGTACGCCCCGCGCTTGAACAGCAGCCCCCTTCGCGCGGCCTCGACCGCGACCGCCGCTCCCGCGCTCTCCCGGTGAAACACGAGACAGCACATCTCCGGCACCCCCGCCACCCCGCTCACCACCCTCCCGTGCCGCTCCGCCAGCCCACCAAACCCAGCGAGCAGCCGGCTTCCCACGCGGCCGAGATGCTCGGGCACCCGCTCGGACGAGAGCACCCCCAGCGTGGCCTGCGCGGCGGCGAGCGACACCCACTCGGTGGCGAGCGTCGACGAGATCCACGTTCGCCCGACCGCGTCCATGATCTCCGCCCGACCGCCGACGGCGGCGAGCGGAAAGCCGTTGGCGATCGCCTTGCCGACGACGACGAGATCGGGCCGCACGCCGTAGCGCTCGCACGCGCCCCCCACGGCCAGGCGGCCGACGGTCTTGATCTCGTCGGCGATCAGGATCGCGCCGGCGCGCGCGGTCTCCTCGCGGAGCACGGCGAGCCAGTCGGGATCGGGCGCCGCCAGGATCACCGGCTCGAACACCACCGCCGCGAGCGAGTCGCCGGCGGTGCGGATCAGCTCGCGGGTGCGCGCGGCGTCGTTGAACGGCAGCTCGGCATAGAGCGCGCGCGTCGAGCCCGGCACGCCCTTCGTGTCGGCCTGGCACCAGTCGAGCCAGCCGTGGTAGCCGCAACCCAGCACCCGCTCCCGTCCGGTCGCGGTCCGCGCCAGGCGCACCGCCGCCGCCATCGCCTCGGCGCCGCTCTTGAGGAAGCGCACGCGCTCGAGCCACGGGATCAGCCGCCGGAGCTCCGCCGCGACCTCCGCCTCGAGCACCGGCGGGAGCGAGCCGACCGCGCCGTCCCGGACCGCGCGCACCGCCGCCTCGGTCACCGCCGGGTGCGCGTAGCCCAGCGCCACCGCGCCGAGCGCCATCACGAGATCGAGATACTCCCGGCCTTCGGCGTCCCACACCCGGCAGCCCGACGAGCGTAGCATCGCGTCGGGCACGCCCGCCGCCGCGCCCCCGAAGAGCGCCTCGGGCCGCTTGCTGCCGGTCGACGTGAAGCCCGCGACGGCGTCTCTCATCCGAGCTCGACCGTGCCGAACGCGTCGACCGGCTGGCGGTCGCCGCGGAGGTAGGCCCATCCGCCGCCGCCGCTCCAGACGAGCTGGCCCGCCCGGCGGAGCCGGTCCGGGTGCATCTCGTTCACCAGCAGATCGAAGCCGAGGATGTCGCCGCCGCGCGGGCTCCAGTCGGGGAGCGCGATGCGGAGCGACATCGACCACCCGGTCCCGGTCGGCTGCCAGGCGCCCGTCACCATCTCGGGCCGGCCGGCCTCGCCGGTGGTGGGGCGGACGCGGATCCGGCCCGCGTCGTCGGCCGGCACGACGAGAAAGCCGTAGACCGGGCCCGCCGGATCGGGCCGCAGATAGACCTGGAGGCCGTCGGCGTGGATGTCGTCCGGCTCGTTGTCGAGCCGGAGCGGCGGCGCGTCGCCGGCGCGCACGATCACCTCGGCCGTCACGACGTCCACGCCGAGGTAGAGGCCGTCCTCGTCCCAGTTGAGGACGGCCGTGGCGGAGAACTCCTCGGGGCCGCCGTAGGGCTCCTCGCTCCGACGGTACTGGTCCTCGTAGTCGAGCGTGAGCGGCGCCCGCGCGTCGAATGCGTCGAGGGTGCCGTCGAGCCCGGGGGCGGGATTCACGTGCGGCGCCATCCCCGCCGCCCGCTGGGGCCGGTCGAGATCGAGCAGCGGCCGCGGCACGGCGACGGCGCGGCGGAGCCCGGCCAGGCGCACGCTTCCCGCTGGGCCCTCGATCTCCCATCCGGCGGGCGTGCCGAGGTGTCGGTCCACCCCGCTCGCGGTCTCGACCTCGATCACCTGCCCCGCGGCGCGCAGCGCGCGCAGCGCCGGCACGCCGCGCGTGCTCTCGAGCGCCGCGATCACGCGCGCGGCACGGCCCCGGGTCCGGATCAGGTAGAACGTCTCCCGGCCGCCGCGGTCGGGCCGGCCCGGGGCGCTCGCCCGGAAGAGCTCGCCGTCGAAAAGGAGCTGCAGCGTCAGCGTCGCGCCGTCCTCCGCGTGCGCGCGCAACACGACGGCGCCGGCGCCGGAGGCGGCAAACCGCTCGACCTCCGCGACCGACCCGTCGTCCAGCCGGCCGGCGACCCACGCGCCGGCCGACACCACCTCGACCCGGCCCTCGGGGTGCCACGGCAGCTCCAGCGTCCGCTCCTCCGGAGCGTTGAGCTCGACCACGTCGAGCAGGTACGCGCCCGCCACCAGCGTGCGGGAGAGCTCGCCGTAGCGGCCGCGCGTCCAGCTCCAGGCGTCCCGCACTTCGAAGGCGTCGCACTCCGCGTCGCCCGGCGCCTGGGAGCGCTCGTCCAGCCGGGGCGCGTTGTGGGCCAGGGTCGAGCGATACCAGAGGAGATCGGGACTCACGTAGGAGCCGGTCCCGGGATCGGCGAGCCAGTGATGCCCGGCGGCGTGGAGCGTCAGATGCAGCCGGTCGGGGTGGCCGTGGCCGCCGCCGTAGCGGCCGCACTCGAGGCTGGCGTAGCGATCCCCGGCGCGGAGGATCGCGAGCCCCTGCCCTTCGAGCAGCACGGAGCCGGGCGTCCACGGCGGGCTCTCCGAGGTCAGCTCGGGAAGCATCTCGAGCAACGACCACCACGAGAGATCCGCGCGGGTGCGCGGGGCCGAAGGCGCGGGCGCGCCGGCCTCGTGCAGGTACGAGTCGAAGGTCCCCGCGGGCGGCGCCGGCGCGGCGTAGAGCTCGCGGAGCCAGGTCCAGAGATCGGACTCCATGTCGCCCAGTCGGGCGAGGCCCACCTCCCAGAGCTCGAGATACATCGGCTGCGCGAGCGAGACGCCGAAGCGCGAGTCCTTGCGCGCGGGAAAGGTGTGGTCGGGCAGCGCGCTCAGGGCCGGCGCGCGGAGGGCCGCGGCAAGCTGGGCGGCGAGCCGCTCGTCCTCCAGCAGGTCCACGGCCGCCTGCCGCGCCCAGCCCATGGCGGTGAGCTGGCCGCGGAGCGCGAAGAGATGATAGTTCTCGCCCTCGTACCACATACCGTCGGGGCCGAAGCCCTGCACCAGGTGCGCCAGCATGCCGGTGGGGCTCTGTACCGCGCGGGTCAGCAGCTCCTCGTCCTCGAACCAGACGGCGATCGCCGCGAGCGCGGCGTTGTGCCAGGTCTGCCGGTTGGAGAAGCCCTCGTCGAACTCGCCGATGACGTTCGCGGCCTCGTCGGCGACGACGGCCACGCCCTCCGCCACGGCGTCGGCGAGCCGGCCGCTCTCCCGGAGCAGCACCGCGGCCGCGAGGTAGTTGGTGAGCCAGATCGACTCGAGGTAGGTGGAGAAGAACAGCCGGCTCGGGCCGAGCACGTTGTCGCGGTTGGGGAACTGGACATAGGACGACGCGTAGGCGGAGAGGATCTCGCCGGCGCGGGCGGCCGCGCCGTCGTGGCCCGCGAGACCGGCCAGCGCGGCCAGCGTCGCGGCGCGCTCGGCGAGCCACAGGTGCTGGAACCGGGCCCAGGCGCGATCGTGCCGCTCGCCGGAGAAGCTCCGGCCGCAGCGCGGGCAGCGGTGGGCCGCGGGGCTCCAGGGGTCGAACTCGAGCGGGGCGCCGTCGTCGGGGCAGACGCCGCCGTCCGCCGTGAGGAGCGCCTTGGCCGACGGAATGATCGGCGGGCGCGCGAGCAGCGGCGCGGCGCGCTCGGCGAGCCGGCGGGCGAGCGCGGCGAGGTCGGCCGATTCGCCGAGCAGCTCGCGCCGGGCGTCCAGCTCCGCGGCGGTCAGCACGGGCGCACCCCCTCGGCCGACCAGCGGACCGGCAGGATGGTCATCCCCAGCGACGAGACCGCCGCGCGGGCGGCGGCGGGATCGTCGGGGCCCAGGAAGAACATGCAGCCGCCGGCGCCCGAGCCGGCGGCCTTGCCGCCGAGCACGCCGGCGTCGCGCATCGCGCGGCTGAGCTGGTCCATGCGCGGGGTGCACATGCCGGGGTCGAGCGTTCGCTGGTGCGCCCAGTTGGCGTCGAGCAGCGCGCCGACGGCGGCGAGCTCTCCCGCGCCGAGCGCACCGGTCATCCGCTCGGCGACTTCGCGGAGACCGTGCAGCGCGGCGGTGACGCCGCGGTCGTGGCGCTCGTAGGCGCGCATCACGCGGCCGATGGTGTCGCCCGAGAAGCGAGACGCCCCGGTGTAGACCAGCAGCATGCGGCGCTCGAGCTCGGCGGCGAGCGCGGGGTCGAGGCTCAGCGGCTCGACCGTCACGGCCGGGTCGTGGAACGCGAGCCGGAGAAAACCGCCGAAGGCGGCGCTGAACTGGTCCTGTCGGCCGCCGGGGATGCCGGCCTCCACGTTCTCGAGCCGGCAGGCGAGGCGGGCCACGCCGCTGGTGTCCAGCGTCTCGCCGCGCGCGGCCGTGAGCGCGCTTACAATAGCGACATCGAGCGCGCCCGAGCTGCCGAGCCCCGAGCCGGGCGGCGCGTCCGACCGGGTAGTGAGGGCGCAGGGCCCGACCGGCAGCAGGTGCAGCCCGGCCTGCAGCAGCGCCAGCGGGCCGGTGGGCGACGGCACGGCGTCGCCGGGCAGATCGAGCCTCGCGCCGAGGTCGTCGGCAACGAGCCGGAGCCCGGTCCCGCCGGGCCGCACCTCGGCGTGGGCCAGGAGGCCGATCGCGGCCGAGACGACCACGCCGCCTTCGCGTGCGGAGAACGGCGGCACGTCGGTCCAGCCGCCGGCGAAGTCGAGCCGTACCGGCGCGGCCGCGCGGAACGCGCCGCTCACGGCGCCACCCGCCACTCGTGCACCGTGGGCAGCTCTCCGCGCACATCCATCGTGACCCCGCGCACCCGTCGGTTCATCCCCTGCAGCCCTCGCGCGTGATAGAGCACGACCACCGGCAGCGAATCGGCGAACAGCCGCTGCGCCGCGGCCGGATCCCCAGGCGCCACGAGGCCGGCGAGCGCGGCCAGCGGACCAAGGTAGCCGAGTCCGGGGTCGCCCGGGATGCCCAGCACGGCGGCGTCGAAGTCGTGCGCCGGACCGTACACTCGCGCGAGGAACGCCGACAGCTCGAGCTGGCGGATGGTGGCCTCGATCCCGACCGGGCGAAGCTGCGCCTGGACCATCTGCTCGAGCGGCGCCTCGCCACTCCCGACCGTGAGCAGCTCGAACCGGAGCGGCCCACCCGAGGGAGCGGGCGCGTCGCTGTCGCCGGACACCGGAACATAGCCGGGGACATCGGGCGGCACCGGCGAGCGCGCGGGCGTTCCGAAGCCGTAGAGATAGCCGTCCACGATCTCGCGCCGGTCGAGCGCCGCATCGAGCCGCCGCCGCGCGGCGAGCAAGCCGAACGGCGCGCGGCGGGTGTTGAGCACGATGCCGTACGTGAGGAGCAGCGGATAGCTCAGCACGGCGAGCGCGGGATCGCGGGCGACGAACGTCGCGTGCGCGGGCTGGATCCCGGCGAAGTCGAGCTCGCCGGCGGTGAGTGCCGCGAGCTTGGTGGCGGGCTCGTCCACCACCACGATGATGAGGCGCTCGAGCGCGGGCGGCCCGCCGAGCGCGGCGGGAAAGTCGGGGTTGGCGGCGAAAACCCAGCGGCGATTGGGCTCGTGCGCCACGAACCGGAACGGCCCGTTCCCGACGGGCGCCTCGTTCCACGCCGCCTGCCGCAGGCGGTCCCGGGGGACGGTGTCGAGCAGGTGGGCCGGGAGGATCGCGAGATCGGTAAGCACGTCGGGGAAGCGCGCGGGCGGCGACGTGAAGCGGAGGGTCGCGGTCGAGTCGTCGGGCGTGTCGATCTGCACGAGACCGGCGAGCTCGGTCGCGCGCGGGTAGCCGACCGCCGGGTCGCGAGCGGCCTCGAGCGTCCAGCGGACGTCGCGTGAGGTCGTGATCGCGCCGTCGGCCCACGGCACGCCCGGCACGAGATGAAAGGTCAGCGCGCGCCGGTCGGGCGACCAGCTCCAGGCGCGCGCCAGGTAGGGGCGCGGGACGAGCGCCGAGTCGTAGCGGGCGAGCGTCGTGAGCAGGACGTAGCGCTGGACCTGGCGGGCGAGCGGATGGAGTGTCACCAGCGGGTTCATGCTCTGGAGGTCGGCGCCGGACGCGAACAGCACCGTGGCGCCACGCCGCGATGCGACGGGCTGGCACGCGAGCAGGGCGGCGAGGAGAATCGTCCCAACGGGCGGGCGACGGAGCACGGCGAAAGGTATCTTGCACCGCATGTTCCCGCTCGCTCGCCGCGCGCTCAGCGGCCTCGGCGTGGTGCTCGGCGTGGTGACGCTGATGTTCGCGCTGCTCCGCCTCGCGCCCGGCGACCCCGCCCTGCTGCTGGTCGGCCCCGCCGCGACGGCCGACCAGGTGGCGGCGCAGCGCCATGCGCTCGGGCTCGACCGGCCGGTCGCCGAGCAGTACGTGACCTGGCTCGGGCGGTTCGCCCGCGGGGACTGGGGCACGAGCATCGCGACCGGCCGGCCGGTGCGGGCGATGCTGGGCCAGGCGTGGCCTGCGACGGTCCGGCTGGTGGGCGTCTCGCTGGTGCTGAGCTACCTCATCGGCATCGCCGTCGGCGCGGTGCAGGCGGTGCGCGGCGGGCGGCTCGACACGGCGCTCTCGGTCGCGAGCGTCACCCTGTTCGCGCTGCCCGGCTACTGGCTCGGCCTCATGCTGGTGATGGTGTTCACCTACCGGCTCCGGTGGCTGCCGGCGTTCGGGGCCGCGGGGTTCGACGCCGATTTCCTGCCGCCGGCGGCGCAACTGGCGGACCGGCTCCGCCACCTGGCGCTGCCGCTGGCGACGCTCACGCTCGTGGGTATCGGCGGCACCGCGCGGTTCGTCCGGGGCGCCATGCTCGACGTGGCGGGCGCGCCGTATGTGACCGTCGCGCGGGCCAAGGGACTCTCCGAGATCCGCATCACCCTGCACCACATCCTCCGGAACGCGCTCATCCCCGTCGTCACCCTGCTCGGCCTCTCGCTCCCCACCCTGTTCTCGGGCGCGGTGTTCATCGAGGCGATCTTCGCCTGGCCCGGTGTGGGGCGCATCCTGGTCGAGGGCGTGCAGGCGCGCGACTACCCGGTCGTCATGGCGGCCACGGCCGTGAGCGCCGTGCTGGTGGTGCTCGGGAACCTGCTGGCGGAGGTGCTGGTGAGCTGGGTGGACCCCAGGGCCCGATGAGCGCGGATACCCGCCGGCTGTTCCGCGATCGCCGGGCGGTGGCCGGCGCCGCCATCCTGGCGCTGGCGGTGCTCGCCGCGCTGCTCGCGCCGCTGCTCGCGGGCGACCCCCTCGCCCAGCGGGCGATCGTCGCCACGCGCTTCCTGCCGCCGCTCGCCACCGATCCGCTCGGCGCGTTTCACCTGCTCGGCACCGACCGGTTTGGCCGGGACGTGTGGGCCCGGCTGATCTACGGCGCGCGGGTGTCGCTGGGCGTGGGCGCGCTGGCGACGGCGCTGTCGGTGATCGTCGGCGTCGCGGTGGGCGCGGCGGCGGGCTTCTGGCGCGGGTGGCTCGGCGCGACGCTGCTCGGGCTCACCGATTTCGCGCTGGCGCTGCCACGGGTGGTGCTGTTGCTGCTGCTCGCCTCGCTGTGGCAGCCGAGCGCGGGGCTCGTGATCGTGGTGCTCGGGTTGACGGGCTGGATGGCGATCGCCCGGCTGGTCTACGCGGAAGTGCGGGGGCTGGCGGGACGGCCGTTCGTCGAAAGCGCGGTGGGGCTCGGCGTGCCGGGGCTCCGCATCCTCCTGCGGCACATCCTGCCCAACGCGTGGACACCGGTCATCGTGGCCGCCGCGCTCGGCCTGGGCAACGCGATTCTGCTCGAGGCGGGGCTCTCGTTTCTCGGGCTGGGGGTCCAGCCGCCGACGCCGTCATGGGGCAACCTCATCGCGTCGGGACGGGACACGCTGATCAATGCGCCCTGGGTGGCGGCAGCACCGGGGATGGCGCTGGTGCTGGTGGTCGTGGCCGCGACACTGCTGGGGGATGCGGTGCGGGACCGGCTGGATCCGGGCAAGGTGGGCTGAGCGGTCGTCTGTCGCTGGGGGGATCGGGGCATGCTGCCGCAGCAGCGGCGGCGCGGCAGCCCCTTCGGTCGCTGCTGTGCGCTTCGAACGTGGGCATCTCGCAGGGACCTGTAGGCGCACTGACGCTCCCTGCGGGGTCCGCGCCGCCGCTTCTGCTCATATCGGGATGCGTGATCGAGGGATCCTCCGCACCAGCGTGGACAGACAGACTTGGGAACGCCGCGGGTTGTTCCGGGGCAGGCGACGCCTTATCGCCCCACCCATTGCGCGACGCCGGCTACCTCGTCGATCCGGTGCTCAAGCGAATCGAGCATCTCGGGGGCGCCGGCGCAGCCGTGATCGTGCTCGACGCGCTTGGCGCGGCCCCGGAGGTGTACCTCGGTGACCACGGTGGGCAGATCGGTGGCGTAGCGCTCGCAGCCGGCCGCGCCCACGGCGTAGCGGTCGGCCAGGTCGAAGATCCCCGCCTGCTCCAGCTCGGTCAGCAGACTGTCCGCCCGCGCCTGGGGGATGGTGGCCGTGGACACGCCGGAGTCAGCGACGAAGCGGCGGCCCTCGAAGCGCACGGCGCCCGAGCCGTCGACCGTGACGGTGTACACCGGGCAGGTGCCGAAGCAGGGGCGGCGCTCCAGCGAGACGCTGGCGTCGGCACCGGAGTCGGGGGCGGGATGGGCATCGTCGGCGGGCGCGCCGGACGAGGGGCGTGCGCAGGCGGCGGACAGCACGGCGGCGGTGAGGAGGCCCAGCCTCCGGCTCACCGCGGCACCGCCACGCGCATCCGGCGGCCGCCGATGCCGTCGGAGAGCTGCACGTCGAGCTCGGCGCGATCGGTGGCCAGGTCGACCTGTCCGCCCCGCGCGAACGAGAGGACCTGGCCGGTGGACGGGTCGCGAACCATGAGCATCGGATGCGCCCCGGCGTTCCAGCGGAGGGAGACCCGGCCGGGGCTCGTGCGGGTGGTGTGCACCAGACCGGCATCGGCCGCCTGAACGCCGGTGGCCGCGCGGAGGGTCACCACCGGACGGCCCGGCGCCGTCAGCCGGACCGCCTGCAGCCGGGCCGCGCGGTCGGGCTGCAGCGGCACCGCGAAGGCGAAGTGCTGTGCGCCGCGCGGATCGTCGGCCACCTGCTCGGGAGTGAAGTCCAGGCCGAACAGCCGGGAGCCGTCCGCGGCCCGGCCCTCGACCCGGTACTGCCCGGCGCGGGCCGGCAAGCTGGGCCGGGTGACGATCTGGAAGACCGGCTCGAGTACGGCCTGTCCATCGATGATCTGCCCCCACACCAGCAGGCACGGCTGCATGGCCTCCGCGAACGCCGGCGCGACGTCGGGATGGGCGGAGCGGTAGTTCAGCACACCTGTGTAGGTGTAATCGCTGATCCACTCGTTGTTGCAGTAGCCCATGAGGTCGTGACTGGTGGGCGGCTTAAGCGCCTGCGCGGCGACGTCCAGGCCGTAGACGCCGATGGCGCCGCCGGCGTACGGGTATTGCGTGTCGGGGTTGCCGGCCGATCCGCAGGGCGCATGCTGCCGGCCCCAGTTGTGTCCCCACTCGTGCGCCGCGACGAAATCGTTCTGCCCCTTGTCCCAGCCCAGCGCGGTCTTGCCACCGACATACCCGATGCCGGCGATGCCGGAGGTGTACGTCGGGTCGATGACGCCGAAGTAGTGGCGCGAGGTGCCTTCGGTGACCCGGAGCGCGTCGAGGTCGCCGAGGATGTTGGTCCACGCGTTGTTGGTGTTGTCCTTGTCCACCACCGGCCGGGAGGTGTTCCAGGGCGCGTGCATATCGGCGTCGTAGCCCGGTAGCGGGTGGATGCTCATGGCGGCAGCCATGAAGGTGGCCTTGTTGGCGTTGGTCACGTTGCCCTGCAGGCCATTCGTCTGAACCACCGGGACGAAGCGGACCGAGAACACCGACGCGGTGCGCACGTCCATGGGGAGCGGTGTGCCGGACGCGGGAAACGCGTTGTCGGCCTCGTCGGTCTCCGCCACGGCGTTGGCCGGATCGACATCCGCCAGAATCGACAGGTTCGGCTGGATGAGGGCCTTGGGCACCGGCACGTTCCACGACGCCGTCAGGCTCCCCTCGTTGGGGGAAAGCGGCACGGAGGCGGCCGGGGCGGGAATGGTGCTGGTGGAGACCAGCGTAGCGCCGGAGTAGAACCGGACGCGCACCTGGGGTGCCGCGGCGTTGGACTGGCTGGCGGTGACGAACACGCGGAGGAAGCCGTCCCGATCCTTCACCAGCGGCACCGCACCGCCGTAGGTCTGGACGCTCTGCGTGAGGTACATGCCGTCGATGCGCAGGTTGAGTCCGGGCGACGCGGCGGAGGTGTAGCTCACGCCCGCCGCGCCTCCCGAGCCGGTCGTGAGATTGACGGTCTGGGTCGACGGGCTCGGGTCGTACTGCACGCCGGCCGGCGTCACGCTCTGCGCCGTGATGGTGTAGACGCCCGCGGGAAGCGCGCTCAAGGTGGTGGTGGCCGTGACCGGATGGTCGTAGCCTCCGGGCCCGGTGACCGCGATGGCCGCCGCGACCCCCGGCGGAAGGCCGGCCACGGTGACCGTGAGGCTCGCTCCCACCAGGCCGTAGGCCACGAGAGCCGACGCCGCGACGGTGCTCGCGCCGACACTGACCGACTGCATGCTCAGCGCCGGCTGGTACGCCTGACCGGCATCGCTCACGGCCTGGGCCGCGACGGCATAGGCGCCCGGCGTGAGATCGGCCAGCGTCTCCGACGCCGCCACGTCATGACTGTACCCGCCGGGACCGGTGACCGTGACCTGCCCGGAGGTGCCGGACGGCAGACCGTTCACGATGACGGACAGGCTGCCGGTGGTGGGACCCGTCGGGTCGCCGCCGCAGGCGACGAGCGCGGCCACGAGAACGGGGAGCAGGCGATGGGATCTGATCATGCGTCCACGCGGCAAGAGACGTCCAACGGATAGCACGGTGGCATCAATCGCCCGGCGATCTGCCACGACGCGGCGAACCGCGGGACGGCGCGGAGATCACCGGGATCACGCCTGGCTCACGGAAGCCGTTGAGTCGCTGAACCTTCACGATGCGCCTAGGGCTCGACCCGGCAGGATTCGGCAACTGGCGCGCCACGCGCGGCGGCGGGATCTGCGAGCCGCATGAATAATGGTAGGGACGTCGGGAGTGCAGGAATTGTCACTGACGGGTGGGCGTCGGGAGGCGGCGCCCGAGGCCCCATGCGCCGTCAGAATCCGGCGATGGGACGGCTCACGCCGCAGCGGGCTGAAGCCGGAAGCGGACGGCCTGGATATGGGCCAGCAGGTGGATGCCGTCCGAGCGGAAGCACGGCAGCAGGTTGAGGTAGCCGGCGAAGTTGGACGTGACGGCGAAGAGCAGCAGGTCGCCCATCGGCGTGCCGAGAGCAGGCCGGCCGAGGCAGTTCCACCAGGCGAGCAACATGATGAGCCCGGCGAGGTTACTGAGCCCGCCGGCGGCCGAGATGATGGGTGCGCGCCAGGCCCCTGGCACCCACTCGAAGCGCCACGTGCCGGCGACGATGTCGCGGTAGCCGATGGCGCAGGCGTCTTCGTCCACGAGCTGGACGGACCCGAGGAACGGGAGCAGCCGCACATGCACCCGGCACTCCCCGCACCGCCCCTGCCATACGGTCGGTCCGATGCCCAGCCGGATGCCCCAGATCCGTACGCCGAGGACGAGCGCGGCGAAGCCGTGCCCCAGCTCGTGCACCAGCAGGGCGATCCACGAGCCCGCGAGACCCACCAACGCCGGCTCGACCACTCCTGCGAGACTCACGTTTGCGAGCGTCACCGCGTCATTCCCCTTGTCATCCGCCGTTCTAGCCTGCAGGTTCACCGTACGATCTTGACCCAGGCCTCTGCATTCACCGTAACCCAAAGCCAACGAGCCGTGCCGGGTTCCAACTCACATCCTGCTCACGGGTTTTCCACCCGCGTGAGGGTCGTCACATAGCGGGGAGTTCTATGGAAGAGCTGGGTACGCAGACCTACTGTCAGCGCGCGGCGCTCGAGCTCGCGGCGATCGTGTCCCATCAGCGCCGTCCCCGCGGGCGACAGCGCTCGGACTCGGCGCTGCTGCGCCGCTTCGTCACCGAGGTGCTGTCGGGAAACCAGCGGACCGAGCATCTGCAGGGCGGACCGTGGAAGGTGGGAACGCGCCCGCTCAAGAAGCCGGGACGCGGCGGGCTCGACTACATCCCGCTCGTGCAGCGGGGCGGCACCGTGGTGATGGTCTCGACGCCTCAGGAGGCGGAGCAGCTGGTGGCGTTCCTCAATTATTGCGGCATGGACGAGCTGCCCAATCGCTGATTCGGTCCCGGAGCACTTCCGCACCCTTCGATCCCGCATCATCGAGCAGCGTGGCCGCGAAGGATCCGCACGGTCAGGGCTGTTCGGCGAGCCACTGCTCCAGACGACCGATCAGCTCCGCCTGCGCCGGGTTGATCCTGGCGCGCGCGGCCGCGGGATCGAACCAGGCACAGCGGTCCACCTCGGGATACGTGAGCCACCGGCCCGAGCCCGGCGGCCATTCGGTGCGTGCGGAGTTGCTGGTGATCCGCTCGGCGTCGGCGTCGCCCTCCCAGGCCCAGGCGTGGACCAGCTTGCCGGCCTTCTGCCGGATGCTGCCCAGCGGCTGGAACGGCCCGCTCGGACGGATCCCGGTCTCCTCCTCGAATTCCCGGCATGCGGCGTCCAGCAACCCCTCGCCGTCGTCCACCGCCCCCTTGGGAATGGTCCACGCGCCCGCCTCCCGATCGCGCCAGAACGGGCCGCCGGGATGGGCGAGGAACAGCTCGAGCCCCCGCCCGCCGTGGCGATAGAGCAGCAGGCCGGCGCTGACGTTCGGACGCCGCGCACGGCGGTCCGGGCGGGCCGGCGGCGGCTCGCTCAATGGGCGTCCACGGGTCCCGCGGCCGCGCCGCGGTGCGCCCGCAGCAGCAGGATCGCGGGTGAGACGGCGACAAAGGTCAGCAGCAGGAGCATCCAGGCGTCGTTGTAGCTCAGCATCGAGGCCTGCCGCATCAGCTGCTGGTCGAGGATGGCCATGGCGCCCCGGTGGGCGGCATCGGGACCGTAGCCGTGCGCGACCAGATTCGCGGTCAGCGCGTTCACCCGCTCGTTCACCTCAGGCCGGCCCGCGTACACGTAGCTCAGCAGGTTCACCCGGTGGATCTGGGTGTGCACCGTCACGTAGGTCGCGAGGATGGCGATGCCGAACGACCCGCCGAGCTGGCGGGCGAGGTTGATGAGGCCCGAAGCCTGCTGCGCCTCGCTCGGCTTGAGGCTGGCGTAGGCCACGTTGTTGATCGGCGTGAACAGGAAGCCGAGTCCGGCGCCGCGCACGATGAGCGCGATGCGGACGTCGGGCTCGCCCGAGTTGGTCGTCAGGTGCCCCAGATCCCACATGGCCACGACGAAGATCGCGACGCCGAGCGCGATCAGGATCCGCGGATCCACCAGGGGCCGAGCGCCGGTGAGCAGCCGGCCGCAGATCAGCGCGCTCGTGGCCGTGGCCAGCCCGCCGGGCAGCAGCGCGAGTCCGGTCTCGGTCGGCGTGAAGTGCAGCAGGCTCTGGGTGAAGAGCGGGAAGATGAACACGCCGCCGTAGAGGCCGAAGCCCAGTGCGACGAAGAGAAAGATGGAGGCGGCCAGCTCGCGGTTCTTGAGCACCCGGAAGTTCACCACGGGATGCGGATTCCGGGGTGAGAGCTCCCACCAGACCATGCCCACCAGACAGACGCCCGCCACGATCGAGAGTCGGAGAATCCAGGCGTCATTGAACCAGTCGTCGGCGTTGCCCTCTTCGAGCACGTACTGCAGAGCGCCGAGCCCCACGGTGAGCAGGGTGATGCCGAGCCAGTCCACGCCGGCGGTGCTGCGCTTGTGGTCGGGCGGGTCCTTCAGAAACGTCGTCACCAGAAAAGTCGACAGCATGGCGATCGGGACGTTGATGAAGAAGCACCAGTTCCAGGTGTAGTTGTCGGTGATCCAGCCGCCGAGGGTCGGGCCCAGCGTCGGGGCCACGATGATGCCGAGGAGGAAGACCGCCTGGACGAAGCCCTGCTGCTCGCGCGGGAAGATCTGCCGGATCGTGGCCTGAGCGGTCGAGAGCAGCGCGGCCCCGCCGGCCCCCTGGATGATGCGCCAGACCACCAGCTCGACCAGCGAATGCGACGTGCCGCAGAGGAACGAGGCGACGGCGAACAGGATGATCGAGGCCGTGAGGTACCGCCGCCGGCCGAACCGCTCGGTGAAGAACGCGGTCATCGGAAGGAAGATGACGTTGGAGAGAATGTAGCCGGTGGCGACCCAACTGATCTCCTGCTGGGTGGCGCCGAGATTCCCGGCCATCTGCGGCAGGGCGACGTTCACGATGGTGGTGTCGAGCACCTCCATGATCGCCGCGGTGATGAGGCCCAGCAGGATCAGCCACCGGGTGCCGCCGATGCCCTCCGCCTCCTCGGCGGCGGCGGGTCGGCGGGCGGCTGGCTTGTCGATTACGTCGGTCGTCACGTGGTGCGCCGTCCGGAGTCGGATGTTGGGTGGAAAGCTAGCATGGGACGGAGGACGGAGGACGACGGCATCCTGGAGGGCAAGGGGGGAAGCCGCGATGTCATCCCGAGCGGATGACAGGTGGAAACCTGATATCGACGCCATTCCCCGAGCCATCCGCCCGCCGCTGCGACCGCCCGACTCACCTGCCCCGCCAATCACTACCGCTAGGTCTCAAACGTGACGGCGGTGACTTCGCCACGCCAATACGGTTGGGGACCGTCCGGAAGGAGCCACTCCACCTCGCCGGTGATCGGGATCCGGTATCCATCGCGCGATTCGTAGCGGAAGAAACGCCCCTGCCACGGCGTTGGGGCGGTCCGTCCGCCGCCGATGTCGCGCTCGCGCGCTTCGGTGAAGACCCGCTCCACGAGACCATCGGCGCCGAAGAAGAAATCCACCGAGACCCTCGTGCCGCCGGTCGCGATCGAGGCGCGGGCCGAGTCGGGGCCGAGCGCCGACCAGCTCACGCCGGCGCCGGGCAGGAACGCCGTGGGGATCCAGACCGCCTCCGCGAGATAACGCTGGAGCTGCCCTGCGGTGATTGCCGGTGTGCCCGCTGTCCAAACGATCCGCCGGATTCCCATGATGCTCGCCTCGAGCGACCCGGCCCCCGCGGCCAAGGCGTCCCGCACCAGGACGCTCATCCCCGGAGCCATTCTGATGCGCGCGTCCCAGACGAAGCCCGGCGGTTGAGCGGTGAGGTGTTCGACCGCGGTGAAAGGACGCCAGCCTCTCGGTCCCGGGCGAAGGAGAAATTCTCCGCGCTGGGTCAGTCGGGCGCAGGCGATCGACAGGGCGGACGCGGGAAGCACCATCCGTAGGTAGCGGGCGACGGGACCGGGCAGCCCCGCGAGATCGGCTTCGGCGACGGACGGACGTCGGGTTTCGGCCGATGAGGCGCGCAGGTGGGCGACCAGCGCGTCCGTATTCGCCCGCCACCTACGCGCGGCGGCGAGCAGCAGGCCGGCGCCGGCGGCCAGGGCGACGAGCGCGAGATGGATCGGCTTCACCGGGTCTCCCTGGACCTCGCGCCCCAGGCCTCATCGGCTGGGCTGCAGCGGCCAGAAGGGGCGCGCGAGTCGTTCAGCGCTTCGGCCACGCGCCGAGCAGGCGCCGGACCACGATCAGCTCGCCGATGTGGTAGGCGGTGTGGTCGGCTACGAGCAGCAGCTCCCGCAAATAGGTCTGCCCGCTGCCGTGCGGAATCCGGGCGCTGAGATCCACCGTGGGGTCGCGCGCGAGCCGCTGGAGCTCCGCCGTGTCCTCGCCGAACCGGCGCAGACTCTCGTCCCACGCGCCGGGCGACGGCGGGGCGGCCGAGGGCGGCCAGTAGTCCTTCGGCCAGTCCAGCTCCTGGTAGGCCGGGTTCACGCAGAAGTCGAGGATGTCGTGCTGGGTGATGCGGAGATGCTCGACGAGCTGCCACGGCGAGTAGGGGAGGCCCTCGGGGGTCCGGCCGCGGAGCGGCTGCGGCAGTCCGTCGACGGCGGCGGCGAACCCGGCGTGGGCCTCCTCCCAGTCGAGCAGGCGGGCGACGTAGTCGCGGAAGGTGGTGTCCATCAGAGCAATTTAGCCCGCCGGCCATGTCCCACTCGAGGTTCATGACTGCGCGGCCGTCGTCATGATGTCGAACGGGCGCGCGCGCATGAGCGCGAGGTTCTGTCGGACTTGTGTTTCGGGATATCTTCGGGTACTGTGGGAGCACGTCCTCCGAGAGGTGCCGATGCTGCACGTGCCCGATCTCGACCAGAAGCTCGATACTCTCATGTCACTGGCCCGGGACGATCGCGACGGCCCCCCGCCCCGCCTCCGCCACGCCCGCCGATCCGGATCGCTCGGACCGCTCAACATCCGCCGCCTGCGCTCGAGCGGCCGGGAGACCCGGCTCCTCCGGATTCTCATGACCAACGCGTGCAGCTACAACTGCCATTACTGCCCGATGCGGCGGGACCGCGATCTGCCTCGGACCCTGCTCAAGCCCGAAGAGCTGGTGCGCATCTTTCTCGGCGCGGTCCGTCGCGGATGGGTCGACGGGCTGTTCGTGACCACCGGCATTCCGAGCAGTCCGGTCAAGGTGATGGACAATCTCATCACCGCGCTCGAACTCCTGCGGGAACGTCACCGTTTCGCGGGCTACATCCACGTCAAGCTGGTGGCCGGCGCGGAGCCGGCGCAGATCGAGCGGCTCACGGCGCTCGCTACGCGTGTGTCCCTCAACCTCGAGGCTCCCTGCGGGCAGACGCTCACCCGGATCGCGCCGGAGAAGAGCCTGGCGGTGTCGCTGGAGAACCTGGAGCGGGTGCGTTCGTTGGTGCTGGGCGAGCGGACGGCGCGGGCCCACGGGCGGCCGCCGGATCCACTGCACCCCGGCGGCGTCGCCGGCATGACCATGCAGTTCGTGGTCGGCGCCACACCCGACACCGATCGCACGCTGATCGAGACGGTCGCGCGCCTGCAGAACGGTGGCGGCATCCATCACGCGCACTTCAGCGCGTTCCGGCCGATCGCCGACACGCCGATGGAGCACACGCCCGCGGCACCGGCGCTGCGCGAGCACCGGCTGTATCAGGCGGATTACCTGCTCAACGACTACGGCTTCACGGCGGACGAGGTGGTGTTCGAGCGCAACGGGAATCTGCCGCTCTCGGTGGATCCGAAGACGGCGTGGGCGCTGGCGCATCCGGAACGGTTTCCGGTGGAGATCCTGCGGGCGGACTACGAGACGCTCCTCAGGGTGCCGGGCATCGGCCCGGTGGCCGCCCGGCGGCTGGTGAACGAACGCACCGGCGTTACGCTCCGCGGGCTCAAGGACCTGCGGGGGCTCGGCGTGGTGACGACGCGCGCCGGCGGGTTCCTCACACTTCGCGGCCGCCGACTGCAGACCACGCGGTGGACGGAGCAACTGGGCTTCTGGGCGGCGGAAGAGGAGGCGGGCGCGTACCATCTCACCTACGAGGTGAGCCCGGGGACGTTCCGCTAGGCGGCACACCGCGATATGCCGAGCGTCGTTCGCTTCGCTCATGGCTCCCCGAACCGATCGGCTCGTGCTGTGAATCGAGGCTCACCCGCACTCTGGGGGCGGCTCCTCGCCGGCTCGAGATGACAGGTGCGGGGCACCGACCGCGAGCGCTCGGGGTTGACAGCCCATGGTAGTTCGATAATCATTGAACTGTGACCTCACGACCCCTACCCCGGACCCGGCTTACCGGTCGGCAGTTCGAGCTCATCGCCAAGGCGCTCTCGGATCCCAGGCGCATGGCGCTGCTCGAGACGATCGCCAGCGAGCGCGCGTGCCCGTGTCAGCGCCTGCGCGATCAGTTCCCCGTGTCCAAGGCCACGATCTCCCATCATATCAAGGAGTTGGTGCGTGCCGGGCTGGTGGACGCGCGGCGCGAGGGCCAGCACCTCAACTGCCAGGTCCGGCGGGACGTGCTGGACGCCTACACGGCCGAGCTGCGGCGCCGGATGGGGTCGTCGGAGTCCTAGGCAGCGAACCCGGGGCGGGCGCGAAGCGTCAGGCCCTCGAGCGACAAATATGTTAGACGGTTGTAAAACTATTGTAACACCGGAGGATTGAGATGCGGTCCCGCCACCTCGCGCTGCTCAGTTCGGTCTGGCTCGTCGGCCCGGCCCTCGGCTGCGACCCCAAGCCGCCGGCACCCCCGCCCCCACCCACCGTCAGCGTCGCCCCCGTCCTGGAGCGCGACATCGCGGAGTGGGACGAGTTCAGTGGCCGCCTCGAAGCGGTGGACCACGTGGAGATCCGGCCCCGGGTCTCGGGCTACATCCGGCGCCTGACATTCACCGAGGGGCGTGAGGTCCGGAAGGGCGAGGTGCTCTTCGAGATCGATCCCCGACCCTATCAGGCCGACCTCGACCGCGCCCAGGCGCAGCTGGAGCAGGCGCGCACCGCGGCCGAGCTCGCCCAGCGGGAGGTGGCCCGCGCCGAGAAGCTGGTGAACGTGCAGGCGATTTCGCGCGAGGAGTTCGACAGCCGGACCAGCGCGCAGGCCAACAGCGTCGCAGCGGTACGTGCCGCGGAGGCCGCCGTCGAGACCGCGCGGCTCAACCTCGGGTGGACCCAGGTCCGGTCGCCGATCGCCGGCCGCGTGAGCCGCGCCGAGGTGACCGAGGGCAACCTGGTGCAGGCCGGGCCGCCCGACGCCACGTTGCTCACCACCGTCGTGGCGCTCGACTCCGTCTATCTGTACTTCGACAGCGACGAGCAGACCTATCTGCGCTACTCCGGGCGCGCCGCCGCGGCGGGCACCCGGGGCTGGCGCGACGCGCGCTTCCCGGTCTATCTCGGCCTAGCCAACGAGACCGGGTTCCCGCACGAGGGTCGGCTGGACTTCGTGGACAACCGGATCGACCCGGCTAGTGGGACGATCCGCACCCGCGCCATCTTCTCCAATCGCAACCGCCAGTTCACGCCGGGGCTGTTCGCCCGGGTGAAGCTGGTGGGCAGCCAGCGCGCTCCCGCCCTGCTGGTGCGCGATGCGGCCGTGGGTACGGACCAGGATCGCAAGTTCCTGCTCGTCCTCGGCAAGGGCGACAGCCTCGAGTACCGCCCGGTCGAGCTCGGTCGCCTGTCCGACGATGGTCTTCGCATCGTGCGCAAGGGCGTCGCGGCCGGCGACAAGGTCGTCGTCAACGGACTCATGCGGGTGCGGCCGGGGGTGAAGGTCGCCCCGAAGCTGGTCGCGATGGTTCCGGACACGTCCACGACGCAGGACTCGGGCATGAGGCGCGATAGCGCCGCCGTCGCGGAGCGCTAGCCATGCGACTGTCACGCTTCTTCATCGACCGGCCGATCTTCGCGGCCGTGCTGTCGATCGTGGTCTTCATCGCGGGCCTGATCGCGATGCTCACGCTGCCGGTCAGCGAGTACCCGGAAGTCGTGCCGCCGTCGGTCGTGGTCCGCGCCGTGTACCCCGGCGCCAACCCACGCACGCTGTCCGAGGCCGTCGCGACGCCGCTCGAGGAGCAGATCAACGGCGTCGAGAACATGCTGTACATGTCGTCCCAGGCCACGTCGGACGGCGTCCTCACGCTCACCGTCACCTTCCGCGTCGGCAGCGACGTCGACAAGGCGCAGGTACAGGTGCAGAACCGCGTGAGCCAGGCCCTGCCCCGCCTGCCGGACGAGGTCCGGCAACTCGGCGTCACGACCGTCAAGAGCTCCCCCAATTTCATCATGGTCGTGCACCTGGTCTCGCCGGACCACCGGTACAACGACGTCTATCTCAGGAACTACGGCCTGCTGCAGATCAAGGACGTGATCGGCCGCATTCCCGGGGTCGGGCAGGTCCAGGTCTTCGGGGGCGGCGACTACGCCATGCGGATCTGGCTGGATCCCGGGAAGGTCGCGGCCCGCGGCCTGACCGCGGGCGACGTCGTGAGCGCCATCCGCGAGCAGAACGTGCAGGTCGCGGCCGGCGTGATCGGCGCACCACCGATGCCCGTCCCGGTCGACTACCAGCTCAGCGTGAACGCGCGCGGGCGCCTGCTCGACGAGAAGGAGTTCGGCGACATCATCCTCAAGGCCGGCGCCGACGGCGAGATCACGCGGCTCCGCGACGTTTCGCGCATCGAGCTTGCCGCCGGCGACTACGCGCTCCGCTCCCTGCTCGACAACCAGGACGCCGTGGGCATCGGCGTCTTCCAGGCCCCCGGATCGAATGCCCTGCAGCTCTCGTCCACCGTGCGGCGGACGATGGAGGAGCTCAAGCAGAACTTCCCCGAAGGCGTGGAGTACCGGATCGTCTACGACCCGACGATCAACGTCCGGGACGGCATTCGCGAGGTGGTCAAGACGCTGTTCGAGGCGATCCTGCTGGTGGTGATCGTCGTGGTCCTGTTCCTCCAGACCTGGCGGGCGTCGATCATTCCGCTGGTGGCGGTCCCGATCTCCATCGTCGGAACGTTCGCGGTCCTGCTCGGCTTCGGGTTCTCGATCAACACCCTGTCGCTGTTCGGGCTGGTGCTCGCCATCGGCATCGTGGTGGACGACGCCATCGTGGTGGTCGAGAACGTCGAGCGCAACATCGAAGCCGGGCTCTCGCCCCGCGATGCCTCCTACAAGGCCATGGAAGAGGTCAGCGGTCCGATCATCGCCATCGGCCTGGTCCTGTGCGCCGTGTTCGTGCCGGTGGCGTTCCTGAGCGGCCTCACGGGCGAGTTCTACCGCCAGTTCGCGCTGACGATCGCGTTCTCGACCGTAATCTCGGCCGTGAACTCGCTCACCCTGAGCCCGGCCCTGAGCGCGATCCTGCTCAAGTCCCGCGAGGCGCCGCCCGACCGGTTGACCCGTGTGCTCGATCGCACGCTCGGGTGGATCTTCCGGCCGTTCAACCGGGCCTTCAGGCGGGGCTCCGAGCGCTATGGCTCCGCCGTGGCTCGCGTCATCCGGAGCGGGGGGATCGTGCTCGCGGTATACGCCGGGCTCGTCGCCCTCACCGTGTTCGGGTTCAACAAGGTGCCGCACGGCTTCGTGCCGACGCAGGACAAGCAGTACCTGGTGGCCTTCGCGCAGCTGCCCGACGCGGCGACGCTCGACCGGACGACGCGCGTCATCCGGCAGATGGCCGACATCGCCCTCAAGCAGCCGGGCGTCGAGAACGCCGTGCAGTTTCCCGGCCTCTCCATCAACGGGTTCGTCAACGCCCCGAACGCCGGCATCGTCTTCGTCACCCTGAAGCCGTTCGATAAGCGTCACGGGAAGGACCAGTACGGCCTCAACATCGCCGGGGCGCTCAACGGGAAGTTCTCGGCGATCCAGGACGCGTTCGTGGCCGTGTTCCCGCCGCCCCCGGTCAACGGACTGGGCCAGGTCGGCGGCTTCAAGCTCGAGCTCGAGGACCGGGCCGGGCTGGGCGAGGCCGCGCTCAACGACGCCACCCAGGCGCTGCTCGGGCGGGCGTACCAGACCCCGGAGCTCACCGGCCTGTTCTCGAGCTACCGGATCAACGTGCCCCAGCTCGAAGTCGAGGTGGACCGGGAGAAGGTGAAGCGCGAGGGCATCTCGCTCACCGATCTGTTCCAGACCATGCAGGTCTACCTCGGATCGGTGTACGCCAACGACTTCAACCGGTTCGGCCGCACCTACCAGGTCAAGGTGCAGGCGGACGCGCAGTACCGCGCCACCGCCGACAACATCGCGCAGCTCAAGGTGCGGAACGCGCAGGGCGCCATGGTGCCGCTCGGCTCGGTGGTCCAGGTGAAGCAGTCGCACGGACCGGACCAGGGGTTGCGCTACAACGGCTATCCGGCGGCCGACATCAACGGCGGCCCGGCCCCTGGCGCGAGCTCGGGCCAGGCGGAGGCCGCCATCGAACGGCTGGCGCAGGAGGTCTTGCCCAACGGCATCGGCTACGAGTGGACCGACCTCAGCTATCAGCAGCGGCTGTCCGGCAACACCGCGGTCTTCATCTTCCCGCTCTGCGTGCTGCTCGCGTTCCTGGTGCTCGCGGCACAGTACGAGAGCTGGTCGTTGCCGCTCGCGGTCATCCTGATCGTGCCCATGTCCCTGCTCTGCGCCATCACGGGCGTGTGGCTCACCAAGGGCGACAACAACATCTTCACGCAGATCGGGTTTCTCGTGCTCATCGGCCTCGCCTGCAAGAACGCGATCCTGATCGTCGAGTTCGCGCGCGAGCTCCACCTGCAGGGCCGCTCCGCGGTCGAGGCGGCGCTCGAGGCCTGCCGGATCCGGCTCCGGCCGATCCTGATGACCTCGTTCGCCTTCATCATGGGCGTGCTGCCGCTGGTGTTTTCGAGCGGTGCGGGCGCCGAGATGCGGCACGCGATGGGCGTGGCCGTGTTCTCCGGCATGCTCGGCGTGACGTTCTTCGGTCTCGTGCTCACGCCGGTGTTCTACGTCGTCATCCAGCACCTGCTCGAGCGGCGTCGGCGCACGGCTGCCACCGCGCCGGTCGAGCGCCGTACGCCCGAGGAAATCCATGCGTAGCCCGCGGAATCTTTCGACCCTGATGAGCTTCCTCCTGGCCGCGTGCGCCACCTCGCCCGGCTACCGTGCGTCCGGCGTGGCCGTGCCCTCGAACTTCCGTGAGTCCGCCCGAGATACGACCTCCATCGCGCCGGTCCCACCGCCACCAGCCGCCGGCACGACCGACACCGTCCCGCCGATGGTCCCGTCGGCCCCCGAGCGGGCGGTCGGCACGGTGGATCAGGCGTCATACTGGCGCGCGCTGGGCGACACGACGCTCGACCGGCTGATGGCCGAGCTGGTGCGCGCCAATCTCGACGTGCAGGCCGCCGCGGCCCGGGTGCGCGGCGCACGGGCGGCGCGTTCGGAGGCGGGCTTCGACCTGGCCCCGACGGTCACGGTCGGCGGCGGCTACACCCGCCAGCGACTCTCGGGCGCGACCTTTCCGATCGGGAGCGGCAGCTTCCCGGACCAGGATCTCTGGGACGGCGGATTCGACGCGTCGTGGGAGCTGGACCTGTTCGGACGGGTGCGGCGGGACGTGCAGGCGCGGGGCGCGCTGGTGGGCGCCGCCGCCGAGGATCTGAGGGACGTGCAGGTGGCGCTCACGGCCGAGCTGGCGCGCACCTACTTCGAGCTGCGCGGCGCGCAGGAGCGGCTCGCGGTCGCCCGCCGCAACGCGGAGAACCAGCGCCGGACGCTCGAGGTGACCCAGCAGCGGCTCGACGCCGGCCGGGGCACCGCCTTCGACACCGAGCGGGCCCGCACCCAGCTCGGCTTCACCCTCGCCTCGATCCCGACGCTGGAAGCGCAGGTGGCGTCGGCCCAGTTCCAGGTCGGGGTGCTGGTGGGCCGGCCGCCCGCGGGCCTGGCCGACGAGCTCGGGGCCACCGCCGCCATCCCGACCCTGCCCGCGGACGTCGCGGTCGCGACTCCCGACTCGCTCATCCGCCACCGCCCCGATGTCGCCTCCGCCGAGCGGCAGGTGGCGGCCGAGCGCGCCTTCGTCGGCTCGGCCAAGGCGGAGTACCTGCCGCGGATCACGGTCGGCGGGAGCGCCGGATATACGGCGGGGGCGCTGAGCGGCCTGGGCGATCCGGGCACGTTCCGCTACGCCGTGGGCCCGGTGATTTCGTGGCCGGCGCTCAACCTCGGCCGCGTCAAGGCCAGGGTGGATGCCAGCCGTTCCCGGGCGGCGGAGGCGGAGGCACAGTACGCCCAAACGGTGCTCAGGGCGTTGCAGGACGTGGAGACGGGGCTGGTGCGCTACCGGACCGCGCGCTCGCGGGTGGATCGGATCCAGGACGCCGCCTCGGCCAGTGCCCGCGCCGCCGATCTGGCGCGGCTCCGGTTCGAGGGCGGCGTGGCGGACTTTCTCCAGGTGCTCGACGCCGAGCGCACCCAGCTCGACGCCGAGGACCAGCTGGCCCAGGCGCACACCGATGCCGCGACGTCCTATGCCGCGCTGTTCAAGGCGCTGGGCGGCGAGGTCCCCGAGCGCTCCCCGCCGGCCCCGTAGAGCGAGGCGATCCAATCCGAGACCGTACCGGACTCGCCACGTGAGTGGCGGCCGGGCGTGCTCGGTGAACCGGGCGGCGCTCCGACGGCCGGTCTGCGTCGTGGCCAGGCGCCTAGACGATGGAGCGCACCACGCCACCATCCACTCGGAGCGCCGCCCCCGTCGTGGCCGAGGCCAGCGCGCTGCACACGTAAACAATCATCGCCGCGACCTCGTCGGGCGTGGCGAATCGCTGGATCACTGACGACGGCCGGGCGGTCGCGAAGAACTCCCGCTCGACCGTCGGAACGTCCACGCCGCGCGCGGCGGCGAGATCCGCGACAAACTTGCCCACCCCTTCGGATGCCGTAGGACCCGGGAGCACGCTGTTCACCGTCACGCCGGTCCCGGCAAGCGTCTCGGCGAGTCCACGTGCGAGCGCCAACTGCGCGGTCTTGGTCACACCATAGTGGATCATTTCGGTGGGGATCTGCACCGCCGACTCGCTGGAGACGAAGACCACCCGCCCCCAGTCCCGGGCACGCATGCCCGGCAGGTAGGCGCGGGTGAGGCGCACGCCGCTCAACACGTTCACCTCGAACAGCCGGATCCAGTCCTGGTCGGGGATGGCCTCGAACGGCAGCGGCTCGAAGACCCCGAGGTTGTTCACCAGGATCTCGACGTCGGGCACTTGCTCGACGAGTGCGGCGCACCCCGTTGCGGTGCCGAGGTCCGCGGCTACACCCCCGATGTGACCGTGCGGCAGCTCGCGGTGGAGCGCCGCCACCGCCGCGTCCACCCGCGCCTGTGTCCGTCCGTTCACCACCACCATGGCGCCTTCGCGCGCCAGCGCCCGTGCCACGGCGAAGCCGATCCCGGCGGTCGAGCCCGTCACCAGCGCGCGCCTCCGCCCGATCCCCAGATCCATGCGGTATCTCCTTTCCTGCACCGTAAGCGCGCCCCGTGTGGATGTCCACGGGCGGACAGGCGGTGCGCGGTGCGCGGTGCGCGATGCGCGGTGCGCGGTGCGCGGTGCGCGGTGCGCGGTGCGCGGTGCGCGTGGTGTGCGCGTGCGCGTGCGCGGTGCGCGGTGCGCGGTGCGCGGTGCGAAGGGTAACGCTGTCATCCCGAGCGTAGCGAGGGACCTGGCCTGGGAATGGCTCGAACCGTTCCCCGGCCAGGTCCCTCGCTGCGCTCGGGATGACATCGGTGGCTCGGCTTCGCCCCACCGACTCGTCCGACCGTGCGACCGTCTACCCGTCCGACCGTCTCTCCGCCCTCTCCGCCGCCCTCCCTACCTCCGATACACCGTCTTCCCCTCCAGCAGGGTCCGGTCCACGCGCACCTCGTGAATCCTGTCCACGGGGATCTCGAAGAGATTCCGGTCCAGCACGACCAGGTCCGCCAGCTTGCCGACCTCGATCGAGCCCGTCATCCGATCCAAATGGTGCGCCCAGGCGGCATTGATGGTGTAGAGGGAGATCATCGTCGGGAGGTCGACGCGCTCGGGCGGATTCCATGCCGGCGAGATGGTGTCCCCGGGCTCGCGGTGGGTGATGCCGGTCTCGATGCCCTCGAGCGGATTGAGCGAGCTGACCGACCAGTCGCTTCCGGCCGAGACCACCGCGCCGGTCCGCACCACGCTAGCGATGGGGTACTGCCAGCGCGACCGAGCCGGCCCGAGCGCCGGCTCGGCCAGCTTGGTCAGGTATTCGTCACCATTGGACCACCGGGGCTCGAAGTTCGCCACGACGCCGAGCGAGCGGAAGCGCGGAATGTCTGCCGGATCGATCAGCTGCAGGTGCGCGATGCTGGGCCGGGCGTCGCGCTCGCCGTTGGCGGTCCGCGCGCGGGCCAAGGCGTCGAGAGACATCCGAATGGCGCGATCGCCGATGGCGTGGATGTGGATCTGGAAGCCCGCGCGATCGAGCGCCGCCGTCATCCGGTCGAGCTCGGCCTGGTCACGCCGCGGCTGGCCGGCATCACCGTGCCGGTCGAGATAGGGGGCGAGCAGGGCGGCCGTTCGGGCCTCGATGACGCCGTCCTGGAACAACTTGACGGCGACCGGGTGGACCCGGGGAGTGGCGTACCGCCGGCGCCAGTCCGCCAGCCGGGCGAGCATGCTGTCGCCGAACTCGCCTTCGGCCTCCAGTGCGGCGATGATCCGTATCGAGAGGGTCCCGGCTCGGTCGGCCTGGGTGAACGTCCGAAGCTCGTCCTCGTCGGTCAGCGCCGAGAACAGGGTCGTGAGGCCGAACGAGTTCGCCAGCCGCTCAGAGCGCTGGAGGCCCGCCGCCAGCTCGGCGGCCGAGCGTGGCGGCAGCACCCGCTCGACCAGATCGGTCGCCGACTCCCGGAGCGTTCCGCTCGGCTCACCGGTGCGCGGGTCGCGCTCGATCCGCCCGTTGTGCGGATCCGGAGTCCCGCGCTCGATCCCCGCGAGGGAGAGCGCCCGAGAGTTGACCCACATGGAGTGGCCGTCCGCCGACCAGAGGACCACCGGCCGGTCCGGCACCAGGGTGTCGAGCAGCCGCCTGGAGGGATTGGCGGCGGGAAAGAGCGTCAACTGCCACCCGGCGCCCCGGATCCAGGTCAGGCCAGGATGCGCCCGGGCGTAGGCGCGGATCGAATCCGCGGCCTCCCCGACGCTCGTCGCCGCGTCGAGGTTGCACTCGCCGAGGTCCACCCCGCTGGTGATCGGATGGACGTGCGCGTCCTGGAACGCCGGCAGCAGCATCCCGCGGTGGAGATCCACGAGCTCGGTCCGCGCACCGACGAGGCCGGCCGGCAGGCTGTCCGTGCCCACGTAGACAATCCTGCCGCTCCGGACGGCCACGGCAGCCGCCCAGCTTCGGGCCGCATCCACGGTGTAGACGGCTCCGTTCCGGAAGACGAGGTCGGCGGAAACGGCATCGCCTGCCGCGGTGCCGACCGTGGCGCCGCGACAGGCGAGGGTGGCGAGGACAAGGGCGCCGGCGATGCTCCGGATCATGGACCGGAAGGTGGCCCGCGGCGCCGGCTCTCGCCAGAGCTACTCGGCGGCCACCCGCTCCGGCGGCACCGCTGCGGCGGCGCCCGCGGCCGGCTACAGGCCGAAGAACGCCAGCGCGTCGATGAGATTGCCGAGGGCGGTGGACAGATTCGGGTGGGAGGCCTCGAGCCGGCGGACCGAGTCGATGGCGCGGTCGCGGAGCGAGTCGCTGTCGGCGGCCGACGAGCCGGGCGGCCGGTCGAGCAGCCGCTCGAGGTCGCGGACCAGCGTCTCGAGGGAGCCGCGCGCGGCGGGGCTCAGCCCGGCCGCGCCGGCCACCTGGCCGCGGATCTCTTCCACCACCGCACGAAGCTTCGCGTCGGGCATCTGGGCTCTCTCGGAACTGGGGTCGGGGGGGTGGCCGGGCGGCGGCCGGGCGCCAGCCAGGTTGCGGAAACCGCATACGCACCGACAATGTAGACACCGCGCCCGCGCTACTCCATGGTCACGCGCCTTCCGGAGCCCAGTCATGACCCGCCATCTTGCGTTGCTCGCGCTCCTGCTGACGCTCGTTCCCCGCCTCGCCGCCCAGCACCTCCGGGACGAGCTTTCCGACCTGTTCATCTTCGGCGCGGGGCAGGATCCGCTGTTCCTCGGCGGCACGGGCGATCCGAACAACCCCGAATCAGTCCGGATCCACGGCAATCACTTCGTGCCGGCCGCCGTCGCCAGCAACGGCACGGTCATCTCGTTCCTGACCAACTCGATCGGCAGCAACGTCGCCAACGTTCCGGTGAGCGCCACGAGCGGCGGGTCCACCTTCAGCTTCGAGGGCGGGGTGCCGGTGCGCACCTCCACGTCTGCCGGCCCGGTGTTCGGCGAGCGCGCCCAGACGCTGGGTCGGGGCCGCGTGCTCGCGGGGCTGAGCCGGACGGGGGTGCAGTTCAAGACCCTTCGCGGCGTGGACCTCGACAACCTCAATTTCACGTTCACGCACGCGAACTCCGACTTCGAGGGGTGCGACTCCATCGCGGGGGGCGACTGCTCGCTGCTTGGCGTGCCCACGCTGGAGAACGAGACCATCGGCCTCAACCTGGCGCTGGACGTCAAGCTGACGGTGACCTCGTTCCTGCTGACCTACGGTGTGACGGACCGGCTCGATGTCGGCGTGGTCCTGCCGCTGGTCTCGACCTCGCTCGAGGGCTCCACCGAGGCGCAGATCAATCCCTTTGGGCCGCCCCCCGCCGTCCATTTCTTCGGCGGTACGCCGGACAACCCCGTGCTGACCGCCTCCCGCTTCGTCCGCGGCTCGGCGACCGGCATCGGCGACGTCGACGCCCGGGTGAAGGTCAACGTCCGGCGGAGCGACCCGCTCTCGGTCGGGCTCCTGGCCGACGTCAGGTTTCCCACGGGCAGCGAAAGCGATCTGCTGGGCTCGGGCTCGTTCGCGGCCCGCGGGCTGGCCATCCTCTCGTCCCGCTTCGGCAACTTCTCACCCCACGCCAACCTGGGCTACCTCTATAGGGGCGGCGCCTTCGAGACCGACGAGGTCCTGGGCACCCTCGGCTTCGACCATCTGCTGGCGCCGTGGGCGACGCTCGCGATCGACCTGGTCTCCCAACTCCAGGTGGGCGACAGTCCACTCCAGGTACCGGGCCCGGTGGTGATCCAGTCGCCCTACGTCCGTACCATCCATCCCAGTGCGATTCCCGATACGCGGGACGACCTGGTGGACGGCTCGATCGGAGCCAAGCTCACCGCGGCCAACGGGCTCACCGTCGTGGGCAATGCCGAGTGGCCGCTGAACCGGGGCGGCCTCCGGCCGGACGTGATCTGGACCTTCGGCCTGGAATACAACTTCTAGCGGCGGTCAGCGGATCTGTGAAATGCGCCACGCCCCGGCATCGCGCCGCAGGGTGGCGGCGAAGGACACCGGTGTGCGCTCGATGCGCTGCGTGCTGGTGTTGAGGTAGGTGTAAGTCCCCCTAACCAGCGCCTCGGCCGCAGCGCCCGTGATGTCGAGTCGGCCCACCGAGAGATCGGCCTTCACGTCGCGAACGAGGCCAAAGAACTGTTCCCATCCCTGCTGCTGCTCCGGCGTCATCCCCGGGTACACCTGCTTCAGGGACGCGAGGCTGCCGGATTCGACGGCGGCCGCGTAGCGCGACATCAGCGCACCGATCTCGGGCCGGGGGTCGGCTGGAGGAGTGGGGGGAGCGGTCGCGGACGGCGGCGTGGGTGCGGCCGGTGGGGCGACGCCGGCTGACGGAGGAACGGGCGCCGGCGCTGGCGCGGCCTCGGC
This sequence comes from uncultured Gemmatimonadales bacterium, assembly GCA_963711915.1. GTDB lineage: Bacteria > Gemmatimonadota > Gemmatimonadetes > Gemmatimonadales > GWC2-71-9 > CAVVWJ01. The sequence goes on along the minus strand of CAVQGA010000012.1, from coordinate 46,686 downwards.
CGGCGCGCTGGGCACCGGCGGAGCCGCGGCTGTGACGACCGTGTCGGAGGTGGTCGAGACGGTGTCAGAGGGCTCCGCCGGATGGCGAGGCCGCGGCGTCGTGGCGGCGGCCGCTGGCCGGCGTCGGTCGTCGCGCGGGCCGGCGGGTGCGGCGCCGGGGCGGGCGACATCCGCGGGCGCCACCACCGACGGCGCAGGCGTCGGAGCGATCGGAAGATGGGCCGACGCCGGGGATGTCGTGTCGGCCTGGGGTGGCTTCCGCGCGTCGGGGGCGGGGGATTCGCTCGCCTTGGGCGCAGGGGCCGCGGCCGTCGGCCCCGCCGGCGACGTCCGGTCGCGTCGAACGAACAGGCCACCCGCCACCAGCACGAGCGCCGCGGCCGCGAGAGCGACGGGAAGCCGCCAGCTTCGCGTCGGCGCCTGGTGCGCGCCCGCAGCCGCCGTCCGGAGTGTCCGGGCCGCGGACATCCGCACGAGCGTAGGCGCGGTGCCGCCGCTCGGTGTGGCGATGGCGTCCAGCTCGTGCATCACCTCGACGGCGCTCTGCGGCCGGTCGGCCGCGCTCTTGGCGAGGCACTCCGTCACCAGCATGCTGAGCGCCGCCGGCACGGCGGCCCGGCGCCGCTCGACCGGCTGCGGCTGTTCCATCACGTGGGCCGCCAGCACCGCCTGCGGCGAACGCCCGGTGAAGGGGGGCACGCCGGTCAGCATCTCATAGGCCATCACGCCGAGCGCGTAGAGATCGGCGCGGTGGTCCGCCTGGGGACTCGCCGAAGCCTGCTCGGGCGACATGTAGGTTGGCGTGCCGAGCGCGACGCCGAGCGAGGTGATGTTCGAGCTGCCGCCGTGCTCGGACGACGCGCTGACGGCCTTCGCCACGCCGAAATCGGTGACCACCGCGACCCCGCTCGAGAGCAGCACGTTGTCGGGCTTGACGTCGCGGTGGACCACGCCCTGCGCGTGCGCGTAGGCCAGCGCCGATGCGACGTCGCGGAGCACGCGCACGGTATCGGCGATGGGAAGCTCGCCCTCGCGCGCGATCCGCGCGCGGAGCGACTCCCCGGTCACGTAGGGCATGATGAAATAGGGGAGGCCGTCCGCCTCACCGGCGGAGAGCAGCGGCACGATGTGGGGATGCTGCAGCTGGGCCGCGAGCTTGATCTCGCGGCGGAAGCGTTCCACGTTCACCCCGGCCGCGAGCTCGGGCAGCAGCACCTTCACCACGACCAGGCGGCCGAGCGCGCGCTCCTGGGCCAGGAACACGTGCGACATCCCGCCGCCGCCGAGCTCCCGCTCGATGACGTGGCTCTCGCCCAGGGCGACTTGGAGTTGGGCGCGGAGGCTTTCGCTCACGGTGGTACACTAGCGGTATGGTGCACGGGCGTCCGAGGCAGGAGCGTTCAATGTAACGGACGGGCAGCGCCGCGGCTATGGTATCGCGCCGCCGACCCCTTCCAGGTCACGTCGGGTCCTCTCCGTACCGAGCCGGTTCCGTCGGCACGCATTCGACCGCTCCAGGCGCGCGCAATGTCATGACTGCAAGTTGATGCACCACATTACTCTTGACAACGGCGGTCCGGTTCCCCATCGTGGCTCATCGCGAGCTCACGACAACGAGATGGCACCCGGCTCGGCGGCCATTCCATCGCGATCTGCTCGACTCCGCAGCGTACCTCAGCAAACCCCCTTCGTAGGCCCCAGCACTCGGCCGCAGCCCCTTGGCTACGCCCGGCGATACGCCGGAGCGTGATGATTCACCGCCGTCTCCACGACAGAGGAGCACTCATGTCGCGCTATCTCGTTGTCGCCTCGGCGCTGCTGTTCGCGGCGTGCGCCGATCAGACCGACCTGTCTCCGCCCGCCCAGGATGCCGCCGCACCGGCCGACACCGCCTCCGAGCTCGAGCTGGCGCTCGACTCGCGCGCAACCCTGAGCGCCCACACCGCGCTGTCGGGCGGTGCTACCACGGTATTCGACGCCACCGCCGCCGCCTTTTCCCACGCCGCTCCGAACCTGAGCGGGCTGAGCCTCGCACGCCACGAGGCCGGCGACGCGCAGTTCGAGGTCGAGTTCATCCCGGCGGCGCCCGGTGCGGTGAATGGCGGCCTGGGACCGGCGTTCGACAACGTTTCCTGCGAGGACTGCCACGTGGGCGACGGTCGGGGGCGTCCGCCGCTGCCAGGAGACGAGGGCACTTCGCTGCTCTACCGGGCCAGCGTGCCGGGCAAGGACGCGAACGGCGGTCCGAAGCCGGCGGGCGTGTTCGGCGGCCAGCTCGAGCTGCACGCGGTGCCGAACTTCGATCCCGAGATCACGGCGGTCATCGACTACGTCGAGCGGCAGGGCAGCTTCAGCGACGGCAGCAAGTTCTCGCTGCGCGTGCCGCACTACACGCTTACCGGCGTCTACACTTCTCTGCCGGGCGACCTGCTCTTCTCGCCGCGCGTGGCGCCGATGAACTTCGGACTCGGCCTGCTGGAGGCGATTCCCGAAGCGGATATCGTCTCGCGCGCCGACCCGCGGGATCGCAATCGCGACGGCATCTCGGGACGGGCCAACTCCGTCTGGGACGCCGTGCAGCAGCGCACGGTGCTGGGTCGCTTCGGCTGGAAGGCCGGCGCGCCGTCCCTGTTTCAGCAGACCGCCGGCGCGTACAACGGCGACATGGGAATCACGTCGCCGCTGTTCCCGTCGGAGTCGTGCGAGGGGCGCCCCGGCTGTGAGGCGCATGCACCGGAGGTGAGCGCCCAGATCGTCGGCGACGTGGCGTTCTACACCCAGACCCTCGGCGTGCCGGCGCGGCGCAGCCTCAGCGATCCGACCGCGTCCAAGGGCGAGCGGCTGTTCTACGCCGCGGGCTGCACGGGATGCCATACGCCCACGCAGCGCACCGGATTCCTCCGCGGCGTGCCCGAAGTGTCCGGCCAGATCATCCATCCGTACACCGATCTCCTGTTGCACGACATGGGCGATGGGCTCGCGGACAACCGCCCGGACTTCCTGGCCTCGGGCAACGAGTGGCGGACTCCGCCACTCTGGGGCATCGGTCTGGTGCAGACGGTGAACGGCCATACCAACTTCCTGCACGATGGTCGAGCGCGCTCCCTGCTCGAGGCCGTGCTCTGGCACGGGGGCGAGGCCGCCAACGCGCGGGATCGGGTCCGCCGGTTCTCGGCCGCCGAGCGGGCGGCGCTGCTGGCATTCCTGCAGTCGCTGTAGCGCGGGGCGATCAGGCGCAGTCGCGCGGGGCGGCCACGGCGGCGGTGGCAAACAGCAGGAGCATCGTCCAGACGTAGAGGCTGTAGCCGCCCACCGCCTCGTAGACGGCGTTGCCCCCGAGGTCGCGCCCGCTGAGACCGATCACGGCCATCGCCGTGCACAGCACGACGGCGACCGGCCGGGTCGCCGGCGAGAGTGAGCCCGGAGGCACCGACAGGAACGCCGCGAAGACGAACAGCAGGCTCACGAGATGGGTGGTGAAGGTGATCGGCGAGAGCAGCAGGCCCGCGAGGAATACGAGGGCCAGCTCGAGCGCCGACACCGCGGTTCGGCGGCGGCGGAGGAGCGCCAACCGCGCGAGAAACGCCAGGAGCACGGCCGTCCAGAGGGCGCGGTACGCGGTCTGGGCGGCCGGCTCGGAAAGCGGGAGATAGCGGAATGACACCCCCCGCGCATTTTCGGTCGGCCGCGTCATCCGGTTCACGAATGCCGCGATGTTCTGGCCGCCGGTGTAGCTGTCGATCTCTCCGTGCTGGTGCCCCTGGAGAAAGGTGTGATAGTACTCGACCAGCTCGGACGCGCCGGTGGCCGGCCCGCGGAGGAGCAGCGGAGCCAGGACACAGGCCAGCGCGACCGGCACGACCGCGAGCGCGCTCCGCCGCCGGCCCCGGAGCACCAGCCAGGCGACGAAGAAGATGGGCGTGATCTTGATGGCTGTCGCCGCCACGATGGCGGCGGCGGCCCGCCCGTCCTCCCCCCGCAGGTACGCACGGATCCCCAACAGCACGAGGGTCAGGATCACCCCGTTCATCTGGGCGTGGTGGAAGTTGTCCAGGAAGAACTGAGCGGAGAGCACGAGCGCGATCCCCAGCGGAAGCGCGCCAGGCGGTCGATCGGGGCACAGGCGCGCGAGAATGTCGCGCGTCAGCCAAACCGACCACCCCCACAGCAGCAGATTGAGGAACGAGAACAGCGCGCCGGCCGTCTGAAGCGAGAACAGGCCCAGTGGCTGGAACACGAAGGCCGCGAACGGCGGATACTTGAGCGGCCGGGCGCCGGGCAGGTAGTCGTGGTACAGCGGATGACCGGTGAAGAAGTTGCGGCCGGCCTGCCAGAAGACGTGGAAGTCCTGCCCGACCCGCTGGTGGGCGCCCTGGCTGATCGACAGCGCGGCCGCCGCCGCGAGCGCGACGGCGACCAATACGATCCTCCCCACGGGCCAGCGAGGACCGGATGCGCCCATGGAACTACGGCACTATCGCCACCGCTCGGTGGCGAGCAGCAGCGCGGACAACAGGGGCCCGTGCACCAGGAGCGCCGCCGGCGCCAGCGACCAGAGCGCGGCCCGGCTCAGCCACCGCTCCCGGACCGCGCGAGCCAGAAGATAGAGCGAGAACGGCAGGTTGAGCAGCAGGGCCGTCACCAGCCCGGGGGCATAGCCGCGGAACAACACGACGGCCGCAGCGATGTGCCACAGCACGTTGAGCAGGACGGTGGCCTGGAGCAGCAGCAGCAGCCAGAGCGCCGTGGCGCTCCCGGGCCGGCGCTGGGCCCAGACCGCGAGACCGAGCGCGCCGGCGGTGACGATCGCGAGTGCGAGCCACACCTGGCCGGAAGTAACCGGGCCGGCGACCGCCCGCCAGGCCGCAGGGAGCCGGGCGAGCACGAACGGCAGATAGCGGGGAAAGAAGACGGCTTCCTCGGCGTTGTGCAGCGCGAGGAGGAGCGGGACGAGCCAGAGCACCCGGCGGCCGTGCATCGTGCGGCCGACCTACGTGCCGGCGGGAGCCACCGCCCGCTGAATGCGCATGAGCTGCCGCAGGTGCACGAGATCGTGGCCCGCGTACATCCGGAGCAGATGGTCGATGCTCTCTTCGCCGCGCTCCGCATGGACCCCGACCCGCGCGCGCTCGGCGGGCGTGGTGCGATCCAGCAATCGCAGGTTGGCGGCGCGGAGCGCCCCGAACTGCTCGAGCGCACCGGCCAGATCGGCCTCGGCGTACCGGAGCCGCTCCGCCCAGCGATCCTGGTCGTAGCCCTGCAGGCTGGGACGGTCGTGGGCGAGGATCATTCGATAGCGGAACGCCCCGACCAGCTCCGCGTCGGCCAGGTGCTGGGCCACCTGGAGCATGGACCACTTCCCCGGCCGCTCGGGCAGCGACACGAGCGGCGCCGGAACGCCGGCCACCGCCTCGCGCACGGCGCCCGGCGTGGCGCGAAGTACCGCAATGGGATCGCGCTCGCCGAGGGTACCGAGGATGGCGGCGGTATAGGACCGGGCATCGGCGATGGCGGTCGCGGCGGCACCAGAAAATTCCGACATCGTGACCTCACGTGGCATGGCGGTGGACGGGACAGGCCCTAATTTAGTCCCGAGGCACCATGTCCGAGGAGACACCCATGCCAACCGCAGCCCCAGCCGCCGCCGGTGCCGTCGCGCACGACCTCGTGGCCCTGTGCCGGGCCGGCCGGAATCTGGACGCGATCGCCAAGCTGTACTCGACCAAGATCGTGAGTATCGAGCCCGCCGGCAGCGACACGATGCCGGCGGAGACGACCGGCATCGAGGCCGTCCGCCAGAAAAACGAGTGGTGGCTCGCCAACAACGAGGTGCATGCCGTGGAAGTGAACGGGCCCTTCATCGCCGAGCATCAGTTCGCGGTGCAGTACGACTTCGACGCGACCTCCAGGCAGACCGGCCGCCGGATCCGGATGTCGGAGATGGCGCTGTACACGGTACAGGACGGGAAGATCGTGCGGGAGCAGTTCTTCTACCGGCCGCCGGACGCCTGAGCGTACCGGTCTCCGGCTGGACTCCCCACGAGGAGGGCCCGGCCGGAACAGGCGCACGACGTCGAACCGGCGCCACTCCTCTCACGAGCTCTGGCGCCGCTCCCATTCCAGGAAGCCCGAGAGCAGCGGTGCCACCGCGACCACCGTCTCGCTCCCGCCTGCGCGCTGCAGCAGGAACACCGGGCCATCGCCCGCTGCCGTCGCGTCGGGGACGTAGAAGTAGGGGTCGCCGTGCTCGTCGTCCGCGAAGGCGAGGGCGCCCGGCGGGAGCCGGAGGCCGTCGGGCTCGAGCGCCTCCTCGTCCATCGGAAGGAACAGGTCGAGCCACAGCTCCGCACGGCCGTCGGGCGGAGAGATCCGGAAGTGGGATCGGAGCACCAGCTCCTGGCGGTCGTAGAGCTCCTGCAGGATCTCCGGCGCGGGCCGTCCGAGCCGGCCGGCGATGAGATCCCACTTCGGGTGGAGCAGGCGGTCCCGGAAGGGAGAGCCGAAAGCCGGCGGTGGCTCGTAGAAGCCGCTCATGGCTGCCTCAGAGATGCTTGCGATAGGCGTGCTGCGTCTTGGTCCGGACGTAGCCCAGCCGTTCGTAGAAGGGATGGGACTCGGTCCGGGTGATGTTGCTGCGGACGGCGATCAGCCGGAGGCCGCGCTGCCGGGCCCAGGTTTCGACTGCCGCCACCAACCCCCGCCCCAGGCCCTGTCCCCGGTGCTCCGGGTCGACGATGAGCCCCACGATCTCACAGCGCCGACCCGACTCGATCAGCTCCTGCTCCGCCGCGTGCACCCAGGCGGCCGCCGCGCCGCCGTCGGCCGCGGCGACGAGGACGAGCTGCTCGTCCCGTCCCAGCAACCGGGCGAGCCGCGCGCCGATCGACTCCGCATCCGCGGGATAGCCCAGTACACCGCTCAGCTCGGCGATCCGGCTTGCGTCGGCGACGGTGGCTCGCCGGACGATCATGACGAGGGTGGCCGGTCCCGTCCCAACGCGAGCGCCGAGCCGTCGGTGCTCCTCGTACGCCCCCGGGGCGGTCTCATCAACCCGCCACCTCGAATGTCCCCTTCACCGGATGCCACTCTTCGGCGCTGGATGCGAACCCCACCTGCGTTCGATCCCGGAAGTTGAGCGCGACCGTGAGGGTATAGCCGGAGGCCGACAGGTAGGACATGAGGTAGACGTCGTCGCCCGCCTTCATGGCGCCGTACGGCACACGCTCCTGGCCCCACGAGACCTTGCCGTCCTTGCCGAAGACGTGCTCATGCGTCTTGCCCTTCGTCGGTCCGTCGGTCCAGGTGAGGCGGATCGTGTGACCCCTGATGGGGTCGGCCTGCTCCGGATTGGGCATATGCGGTGGCTCCTCGACTCGCGTGGCGCCCCGGGGCGCGGCCTGTCCCCGCGGGCTCTGCTCATCCAATCAAGCATCCCGAGGTCCAGCCCGCAGCGGGCGGGATCACAGCCGATGGTGCGCGTGGCCTTCCTATCCTCGCCGCGAATGCTGGCGCTGCCCGGGTCAGAGCCAGGGACGGCCGACGAAAGGTCGGCCCGCACACGCCACGGGTGGGAGCGCGAGCCTGGAGCGGCAGCGGCGCGAATCGATGCGGTGCGTCGAAGCCAATCCGGCGCCCGGCCGCGCCGGACGCCGATCAGCGCAATCGCGCGGCGGCGAACTCCCGGGTAATGCCGTGCCGCGCCGCCCGGGGCAGGAGCAGGGCGGCGACAAGCGCGGCCGCGCCCGCGGCGGCGAGGTAAGCCGCGGGTGCCAAGGGATGGCCGGTCCTGGCGAGCAGCCAGGTGGCGACCATCGGCGTGCTGCCACCGAACACCGCCATCCCCACGTTGTACCCCACCGACAACACCGTGCAGCGGACGCGCCAGGGCGTCAGCTCCGCCATGGCGGCGGGGAGCGCTCCGCCGGCAGTGCCGATCAGGAGCGCCAGCCCCGCCTGCCCCGCGAAGATGCTCACCGGCGTCGCGCGCGCCATGAGCGCCATGAGCGGGTAGGCGAACAGCGCCAATCCGCCGGCTGCCCACGCGAGCACGGGCCGGCGGCCGTAGCGGTCGCTCATCGACCCCGCGATCGGACTGACCACCAGCAGCAGCGCCATCGCCGCGGTGTTGATGCCGAGCGCCCGGCTCCCCGGAACCTGGGCGATCTGCTGCAGCCACGTGGCGGAGTAGACGAAGGTGGTGTAGAAGCCGACGCTGAGACCGGCGATCAGGAAGACGAGATGGGCCATCGTCCGCCAGTGGGCCTTGAACGCCTCACCGACCGGCGACTTGGCGGGCATCTGCTGCGGCACGCGCTCCACATAATGCCGCCGGATCCAGAGCCCGCCCACCGCCACGAGCACACCCACCGCGAAGGGCACGCGCCACCCCCACGCGAGCACGGCCTCCGGTGGCAGCGCCAGGTTCACGACCGCGCCTGCCGCCGAGCCCAGCAGCACCCCGGCCGAGGCGCCGAACGGCCCCCAGCTGCCCATCCAGCCGCGCCGCCCCGAGTCGGCACCCTCGACCAGGAAGACCGCGGAGGCCATGTACTCGCCCCCGACGGCGATCCCCTGAATCAGGCGGAGCAACACCAGCAGCACCGGCGCCAGGAGGCCGATCTGAGCCGCGTCCGGCAGCAAGGCCACCAGGAAGGACGGGAACGCCATCGCCATCACGGAGCCGATGAGCGCCTGTTTCCGCCCGTAGCGATCGCCGATCCAGCCGAACAACGCGCCGCCCACCGGCCGCATCACGAAGCCCGCGGCAAACGTGCCGAATGCCGCCAGGACCGACGCGGTCGGGTCGTGGGCGGGAAAGAAGTGCGCGCCGATCTGCGGCGCGAAGAACCCGAACAGGGCGAAGTCGTACCACTCGAGCGTGTTGCCGACGACGCCGGCCACGATCCCCCGCTGCACCATGCGGGGGGTGCGGAACTCCTGCGTGATCACGTCGCTGGGAACGATCGGTGGAGGAAACGGGGCCAGGGTCATTCGCCAGGGCTCCGGGTCGGAGAGTGCGGGGAGCTGTTCGAGAGGGGCATCGGGGAAGAACTTACGGGCTCGAAACAATGACCGCAAACGAGTCCGGGGCCGCACTCCCCGCGGCTCAGCTTCACGCGAATGGCCCCGCGGTCGTCCAGCAGCCGGAACACGTCGATGCGACGGAGTGCTGCGTACCGGGATCCGGGGCATTTGCCACGCCGGTACCAGCCGATCGACGTGGCCGCGTCCGCCGGCCCGCCATCCACCGCTCAACCGGCCCTCGCGGGCGATTCCGGCGAGAGTAGCTCCCGAACCCGTGCCGCGCGGTAGCGAAAGATCCGCCGAAGCTGCCACGCCACGAGCGCGCCGGCCAGCTCGCCCATGGGGGCGAACGGCAAGGCATAACGCACCTCGTCTTCGATCTCGGTCTTATCCGGTCCGACGTCGCGGAAGCGGTGCGTATGGATCCACACGGCGTAGGGTCCGGCAATCTGCTCGTCCTCGAACCCATCGTGGGGCGACCACTCACTGATCCGGGTCCGCCAGCGGATCCGAACACCGTGGAGCCGGAGCGCGTAGTCGATCACTGCCCCCACCCGCATCGCGATCGGGAGCGGCGTCAGAGTCCGGAACCGGAGCTCGGGCGGCGTGATCGCCTCGAGGTTCGCGGCCTCCCCGAAGAAAGCGAAGACCTCGGGGCGAGCGCGGTCGACGCGGAGCCTCGTGCGGAGAACGTGCTCGGACCTCACGCCAGGCAGTGGGGCATGAGCGGCACCTGCATTTTCAGGACAGGCGACCTCGCCGCGGTCCGCCCGCAGTGCCGACGGAAACGGCGTCGCCGGGCAGCAGTTTGGGCGCAAGATCCGGAGCGCGCGCGTCGGCCGCGAGCGCTAGACTGCTTCATCGCAGTGCAGCAATGAAGCATCAACCGAAAGGATCCCGACATGCGCGCGACAGCGAGGCACGATACCGATCTCCCCCGCTCGCCGGCGATCCGCTACGGCACCGGCGAGTGCTCGCTGGGCACCGTCCTGGTCGCGGCAAGCGAGCGCGGCATCTGCGCCATATTGCTGGGCGACAGTCCCACCGCCCTCATCCACGAGCTCCGGCGGCGGTTCCCCGACGCCGCCGACGCCGCCGGCGAGGATGGCATCGGCCGCCTCGCACGGCGGGTCGCCGCCTTCGTAGACGGCGCCCACCTTTCACTCGACGCCCCCCTCGACGTGCGCGGCACCGTGTTCCAGCGCCAGGTCTGGCAGGTGCTGCGCGAGATTCCCCCGGGCTCGACGGCGAGCTATGCGGAGGTCGCCGCCAGGATCGGTGCGCCTGCCTCCGCCCGAGCCGTGGCGGGTGCGTGCGCGGCGAATCCGCTCGCGGTGGCCATCCCCTGCCACCGGGTCGTCCGCGGCGACGGGACGCGCTCCGGCTACCGCTGGGGGGCGGCCCGCAAGCGGGCGCTGCTCCGGCGCGAGGCGGGCGCGTGAGCACCGGGGCCCTGGCGCCGGCGGAGCGCGTCGAAGACCGGTTCGGCACGGTCGACTGGGGGCGTGTGGCCCGCGACCTGGACGCACACGGGAACGCCGTGCTCGACCGGCTGCTCTCGCCGCGCGAGTGCCGGGAGCTCGCCGCGCTCTATCCGCTCGAGCCGCCCTTCCGGAGCCGCATCGTGATGGCCCGGCACGGGTTCGGACGCGGCGAGTATCAGTATTTCCGCTACCCGCTGCCGGATGTCGTGGCCGCCATCCGAACGGCGGCGTATCCCAGGCTCGCGCCGGTTGCCAACCGGTGGAACGAGGCGCTGGGCGTTGCGGTGCACTATCCCGCCGGTCACGCCGAGTTCCTCGCTCGCTGTCACGCGACGGGACAGACCCAACCCACGCCGCTGCTTCTGCAGTATGGGGCGGACGACTACAACTGCCTGCACCAGGACCTCTACGGCGAGGAGGTCTTTCCGCTGCAGCTCGCGATTCTGCTGTCCGAGCCCGGCCGCGACTTCACCGGCGGCGAGTTCGTCATGACCGAGCAGCGGCCGCGCATGCAGTCGCGGGCGGAGGTGGTGCCCCTCGGCCAGGGCGACGGGGTGGTGTTCACCGTGCGACAGCGCCCGGTCCGCGGCAGTCGGGAAGTCTACCGCGTCAACCTCCGGCACGGCGTTAGCCGGATCAGGTCGGGACGACGGCACACGCTGGGCATCATCTTCCACGATGCGGCGGGTCCCGCCCGCGTGCCCGGCCCCCGATGACCTGGCGAATCGGTGCACCGCGCCCTGCGGAACGATCATCGATCGCCGTCGCCGCCGCCGAACGAGCCAATCAGGCCGCCTGCGATGCCACCGACGGCCGCCTACCAAATCATATCGCCAGCGCAGCCATCCGAGCTCCCGCCGCCGCCGGCGTGGCAGATCCGGTTCGCGAAGAGTGCCGCGACCAGTGCGCCGATCGTGCCGCCGATCAGGTACTTCCTGGTCGCCGGCGCAAGCGTATCCCGATGTCCGGCGGTATCCGCCCAGGCGGTCGGAGAATGCCGCCACAGTGCGGAGGAGCCGGGTCGGGCAACCGACTGGGCGTGGGCACCGACCGCGCAGAGGAGGGTGGGAGCGAGGGGGTGAAGATCCGAAGGCTATCAGCACGGTCGGGCTCCTCGGTGGAATGGAGCTCAACCGTACGCCGCGGGCGCCCCGCTCGTGACCCGGGGGGGGGCCGGCGCCGCCAGCGCGGAGCCAGGCCGGCGGGCTCCCTCGTAAGGGGAAAGCGGCGGACCACGCGGCCCATCCCTCATTCGCGACCGGCTCGCACATGCAGGAAGGGCCGCCCCCCGGGGGGCGGCCCTTCCTGCATCCGAGGTCCAGTGGCTCTACACCGTCCTCCGCCCGCTGATGAAGTTGAACAGGAACACCACCAGCGCCAGCACGAGCAGCAGGTGAATCAACCCCCCGGCCACGTGGAACACACCCCAGCCAAGGAGCCATGCGACCAGAAGGATCACCGCTAGCCAAATCATACATGCCTCCAGCGTACGGGTGAGGACGTCGGCCTGCAAATCACCGTACACACTAACGGTTCGGCGAAACCCGGTCGGTGACGCGACCCACGTTGCGGCGGTGGCCCAGGCATCAAGGCCGCCACCGGGGGGCTCGAACGCCCGGGAACCGAAGGCTATCCCGGGTCCTCCCCGGCACATAGCCGTCGGTCCGTGGACCTGTTTCCCCACCCCTCTCCTCGTCTACCCGGCCGTTCGCCCCCTCGACTCCGCGCATTCCCCGGACACCGACATTTGGCTCCGCACCCCTGGATCGTGCCCTGACGAGGATGCAATTTGACTACTCCAGACCGGCCAGGCGCTGGCCTCGTGTGCGATTGAGGCGAACGCCCTGGAGCGCAGGCGTCGGCCGGTCGTCTTCGGCTACCGGTCGCCGCAAAGAGCGGGCGCAGGGCAGGATGGCCTTCCCCACCGACGGAGCCCGCATGCGCGCGGCACAGCCCTTCCTCGACGCCCGCGAGTACCTCCTCGCCCAGCGTGAGCGCTACGACACGGCCTCGCGGGATTTCCGCTGGCCGGCGCTCGACCGGTTCAACTGGGCGCTGGACTGGTTCGACCCGTATGCCGCGGGCAACCAGCGCCTGGCGCTTCGCCTCGTCTCCGAGGACGGCTCGGAGATCCGCCGCTCGTTCGCCGAGCTGTCCGAGCGAAGCAATCGCGTCGCCAACCGGTTTCGCGCGCTTGGCGCCAGGCGCGGTGAGCGGCTGCTGCTGATGCTTCCGAACGTGGCCCCGCTCTGGGAGACGCTGCTCGCGGCCATGAAGCTCGGCCTCGTGGTGGTGCCGACCACCACGCAACTGAGCCGCGCCGACCTGGCCGACCGGATGGAACGCGGCGAGATCGGCCACGTCGTGACCGACGCCGCCGGGGCCGCCAAGCTGCGCGAGCTGCCGGGATCCTACTCCCGGATTGCGACCGAGGTCGGCGTCGCCGACTGGATGCCGTACGAGGACACCGCGACCGAGCCCGCGGCATTCACGCCCGACGGGGAGACCCGCGCGAGCGACCCGTTCCTGCTCTACTTCACCTCCGGCACCACCGCCCGCCCGAAGCTCGTGCTGCACACGCACGAGAGCTATCCCGTCGGTCATCTTTCGACGATGTACTGGATCGGCCTGCGCGAGGGCGACCTGCACTGGAACATCAGCTCCCCCGGGTGGGCCAAGCACGCGTGGAGCAGCTTCTTCGCGCCGTGGAACGCGGGAGCCACCGTGTTCGGATTCCACTACGAGCGGTTCGATCCCCGCCGGGTGCTCGATACCATCGCCCGCTGTGGCGTGACCACGCTGTGCGCCCCGCCCACGGTCTGGCGGATGCTGGTGGGCGAGGACCTGGGGCGCTGGACCGTGGGGCTGCGCGAGGTGGTTGGCGCGGGTGAGCCGCTCAATCCAGAGGTCATCGAGCGTGTGCGCCGGGCATGGGGCCTGACGATCCGCGACGGCTACGGCCAGACCGAGACCACCGCCCAGATCGGCAACTCCCCCGGCCAGCCGGTCAAGGCGGGCTCGATGGGTCGCCCGCTCCCCGGCTACCGCGTGGCGCTGCTGGACGAGGAAGACCGGGAGGTGGACGAGGGCGAGATCGCCCTCTCGCTCGATCCTCCACCGCTCGGCCTCATGGCCGGCTATCTCGACGACGAGTCCCGCGCCGGCCACGCGGTCCGGGGCGGCTGGTACCACACCGGCGACGTCGCCCGGCGGGACGCCGACGGGTACATCACCTACGTCGGCCGGGCGGACGATGTGTTCAAGAGCTCGGACTACCGGATCAGTCCGTTCGAGCTGGAGAGCGCGCTCGTCGAGCACCCGGATGTGGCGGAAGCGGCGGTCGTGCCCTGCCCGGACCCGCTGCGGCTCAGCGTGCCGAAGGCGTTTCTGGCCCTGCGCGGCGACGTTCCGCTCTCGCGGGAGACCGCGTTGGCGGTCTTCCGGTTCATCCGCGGACGGCTCGCGCCGTACGTGCGCGTCCGGCGCATCGAGTTCGCCGACCTCCCCAAGACCATTTCCGGAAAGATCCGGCGGGTGGAGCTGCGGGCCCTCGAGCAGCAGCGGGCTGCCGACGGGACGCGGGGAGAATGGGAATGGCGGGAGGAGGAGTTTCCCGAACTGCGGACGTAGCCTGCGGTCCTTCCTACCGACGCGGATGTGTGGCCCGAATCACCGCGAAGGCGCCACGCCCGCCAGAGTATTGGGGCACCTCTGCCCGGATGTGCCACATGTCAGGTGGGTCAGGCGTGTATGGATTGATGCTGAGAGTGCTATCGCTGCGCCGGCCCAGAGTGCCGGAGCCCGTTCCGGCGCCATCAAGCTTGCCCACCGTACCCCAGGCCCGCTCCACCGGACACCGTCCCGGCGAGACCAGCGGCGAACGCCGGATCCGGGTCTTACGCGCCATTCAGGGAGACCTTCGACGCCGTCCGTCGGGCAACTGGCGCCCGCCCCGCGTGTGACCCGGGTGGCGCTCAGGCGTCCATGTCCGCCGCGTGGTCGATGATCCGTCCCACCAACCCATAGCGCACCGCCGCCTCCGCGCCGAGCCAGAAGTTGCGGTGGGTGTCCTCCTCGATCCGCTCGAGAGGCTGTCCCGTCTCGCGCGCGAAGATCCGATTGAGGCGATCGCGCATGCGCAGGATCTCCCGCGCCTCGATGTCGATGTCGCTCGCGGTGCCTCCGGCGCCCCCGGCCGGCTGGTGCAGCAGGAACCGCGTGTTCGGGAGGCAGTAGCGGCGCTCCTTGGGTACGGCGACGTAGATGAGCGCGCCGGCGCTCGCCACCCAGCCGGTGCCGATCATCCGCACCCTGGGCGTGATGAAGCGCAGGATGTCGTGGATGGTGTCGCCCGCCTCGACGTGCCCTCCCTGCGAGTTGAGGAAGACCGTGATGTCGGCCTCCGATTCCGCCGCCAGCGAGAGCAGCTGGGCGGACACGCCGGCCGCGAGCTTCTGGGTGATCTCACCGCTCAGGATGATCGTGCGGGCCCGGAGCAGGCGCTCGGTGACGAGGTCGTAGGTTGGAGTAGGAAGGGTGTCGGGGTCGTGATCGCGATGCATGGGATCTCCAGTGGGGAAACCGTCTGGATGAAGACTATCCGGCCGGGGGAGATCCACCAGGTGTGACCGCGGGGTGCCGGATCGGCCCCCACACGGCAGGCGGGCGCGTCGGGGGCGGCGAGGCGCCGTCCCCGCCCGCGTGACTACATCCTCGCGATCCTGATGTACCGCCGGATGTCCGGCAGCTCCGCCACCAGAAGCGTTCCCAGTCCCAGCATCAGGCCCCACAGCACGGCTCGGCGCATGCGCGTCCTCCTTTCGGTCCAGCGTGAAATATATCGGGGTGTCGGGTCGCCGAAGTGTGACGGCTGGCCTGCGGCAGCGGCGTCAACGGCCGAACGCTTCCTTCACGCCGCTGAAGACGAATTGCACGGCCACGGCGGCCAGAATCAGGCCCATGATCCGCGTCACCACGCGGATGCCGGTCTTGCCCAGCCGCCGGAGCAGCGGCTCGCCCAGGCGGAGAGAGAAGTACGAGATCAGCCCGGTCAGGAGAATCGAGCCGTAGACCACGGCCGTCTGCAGCGGAGCACGCGCCTGCCCCGCGATGACGATCGCCGTCGAGATCGCACCCGGCCCCGCCAGCATCGGGATGGCGAGCGGCGTCAGCGCCACGTCCTCCTTGATGCGCCCCTCGGCCACCTCGTCCCCGCCTTCCTGGGTCCGGCGCTCGCCGTGAAGCATGTCCATCGCCACGAACCAGAGGATCAGCCCGCCCGCCGTACGGAATGCCGCCAGGGTGATGCCGAACGCGCGGAACAGCATGGTGCCGGTCGCGGCGAACACCATCAGCAGCCCCGTCATCGCGAGGCAGGCGCGGAACGCGGTGCGGCGCCGCTCGTCCGAGGTCTCGTCCTGGGTGATGACGAGGTAGGTCGGGACGGCGGCGATCGGGTCCACGATGAACAGCATCGAGGTGAACGTCACCAGCGCGAAGCGCCCGGCCTCGACCGCGCTCTGCTCCATGGGGATATAGATACCCCGCGGCCGAGCGCGATGCCAGCCGTCGCACGCCGTCGAGACGTGACCCTGCGCAGGGTTCGAAGGCAAGCCAGCCGAACGCGAACGGCGAGGTGGTGTCGGACGCGTGGCGCCCCGAGGCGTCGTGGTCCGAGTTCCCGCCCCCCGAGGTTGGTGTGCGCGGTTGTATTGCAGGCGCGGATCGATGTTTTCCCACGAGTCGAGATCGACTTCCCCGACGAACCCGTTGGTTGTGCGCGGGTGGCCGTTCAATTCGAGCTTGCGTCGGGGTGACCGGGCGGACGTCGACGGTCAAACCGCCGCCGCCTGTTCCCCGAGCACCCGGAGCGCCAGGTCGATCGTGCGCCGGTGGGTCCGGAACGCCAGCACCGCCGTTCGCAGCGTGAAGCGCCCCTCGAGCATGGTGGAGGACAGAAACACCCGGCCGTCGCGCCGCACCCCGTCCACGATTGCCTGGTTGATCGCGTTGGCGCGCTCGAGAGACCCACCGGGCGGCGCCCAGCGATAGGTGACGATCGAGAGATCGGGCGACGGCCCGACCTCGAAGCCGAGCGCCTGGATCTCCTCGTAAAAGTAGCGCGCGAGCAGGAGCTTCTCGTCGAGCGCGGCCTGGAAAGGCCCGGTGCCGACCAGGACGAGCGGCAGCCACATCCTGAGGGCGCGGAAGTGCTTCGACAGCTCGGGGGAGACGTCGGCGGGCGAGACCTCGCTCGGCTCGCGGAGGGCGTCCTGCATGTAGTGCCCCGAGGCCCCGTGCGTGGCGGCGAGCCGCGCCGCGTCCCGGACCAGGACGATGCCGGCGCCGTACGGCAGGAACAAACCCTTGTGGGGGTCCAGCACCACCGAATCGGAGCGCTCGATTCCCCGGAGCAGCTCGCGGCCGTGTGCCGTGAGCATGAAGAAGCCGCCGTAGGCCGCGTCCACGTGGAACCAGCACCGCTCCCGGGAGGCGACGGTCGCGATGGCATCGAGCGGGTCCACGGCGCCGGTGTCGGTCGTACCGGCCGACGCGATCACGAGCCACGGCCTCAGGCCCCGCGCGCGATCACCGGCGATGGCGGCCGCCAGCGCGTCCGGCCGCATGCGGGAGCGCTCGTCCATGGGCACGGAGCGGAGCTGGGTCTCCGCCATCCCTGCCAGCCGGAGCGCCTTCTCGATGCAGTAGTGCGCCTGCGTCGTCAGGTACACCACCGCCGACCCGTAGTCCGCGCCCTTGAGCCCATGCGCGTCCCTCGCGGTGGCGATGGCCGCCAGGTTGGCGATGCTGCCGCCCGACGCGATGTTGCCGCCCGCCTGGGCGGGATACCCCACCATGTCCGCCACCCAGCGCAGCAGCATGTTCTCCATCCGCACCGCGCCGGGACCCGTGAAGAAGATGCCCGCGTACTTGTTGCTGACCGCCGCGAGGAAGTCGCCCAGCGCGGAGTGGTAGAGGCCTCCACCCGGGATGTAGGCCAGGTGGCCGGGAGAGGCAGGGTTGCCGCCGGGCCGCACGACGTCGTGCTCCAGGCGCTCGATCGCGGCCTCGATCGGGATGCCGTCCTCCGAGATCGGCGACTCCAGGAGGCCGATCCCCTTGTCGTCGGTCTCGACGTACGCCTTGACGCTGCCGATCCGCCGGAGAAACCGCTCGGACGACGCCAGGACGGCGCCCCGCAAGGCCTTCCGGCGCGAGCTGCCGGGGTCGAGTGGCCGGGCGGCGCGTTCGAGCCGGCGGAGCCGGTCGAGGAGCTCGGATCGGGCGGGAGTGGTGGCCGGAGTGGTCATGGGTGGAGTCGAAGTTAACCGCGGACCGCCCGACGGTCAGTTGGCGGGATGGCCGGATCGTCAGGCCCCTCAGGCCGGGTCGACCCCCCGGTCGGCTGGCCGGTCGTTCGTGTGCCGGGCCAGCAACAGCGCCGCGGCGGAGGCCGAGAACACGGAGTAGTCGAGCGGCTCCTTGATGCCGAAGGAGATCGCCATGGCGATCCCGAACAGGGCCAGCAGCACCGCGCTCCCGAGCGCCGCCCAGCGCACGCGGATCCCCGCCACGAGCGCCACGCCGAACACTAGCTCGGCGGCCGTGGCGGTCCACGCCAGGAACGGAATGGTCGCCGCCGGCATGAAGGAGTTGACCTCGGCGGTGTACTGGGCGAAATGCGCAAAGTCGCCGTAGCCCACCCCCTTGCCCCAGAGCCCGAAGCGCGACGCAATCCCCGAGAGAAACGCGGCGCCCAGCGCTACCCGGCCGTAGCGCAGCGCCCAGCGGTCCAGGCCGAAGCCGGTCATGGGCTCCTCCCGGTGGCCGGGGCGCTGAGCGGTGCGTCGTGGTCGCAGACGAAGGTCGCGAGGAACCGGACCGGCTCGCGGTCGCTGGCGTTGGCGGATACCGCGTGCACCCCGTTGGGCGGCTCGTAAAAGCTCTGGCCGGCGCGGTAGACCGACTCGGTCCCGCCTTCGGTTCGCGTGCGGAGCGCGCCCTCCAGCACGTAGCCGATCACGGGACACGGGTGCGTGTGCGGGGCCGACCGGCCACCCGGACCGTAGGACACCTCGACGATCGTCGTCCGGAGCTGCCCGCCGTCCATCGCCGGGAGCCGCTGGGCGATCACCTCCCGGACCTGGGCACCGCCTGCCCCGCTGCCGTCCGGCGATGCCTCGCGACACCCGGTCAGCGCCCACACCGCCCCCAGCCCTGCCATCCATCCACGCATCGTGCTCATGGCCGCCTCCTCGTACCGGTCAAGCTACGAAGCAATGGATCTGTCGAGAAGGGCCATTTATGACATTTTGACTGGACCACGATGCTACGCCGCTCCGCGCGAAGCGACGGGCAGCGCGTGAGGTAACGCTGTTATCCCCAGCGCAGCGAGGGAGCTTGCCGGACCGAGCTCCAGCCATTCCCGGGCAAGATCCCTCGCTGCGCTCGGCATGACGGCACTCCGCCATGACCTCCTAACGCGCTCGAAAGCGGTTCGAATCGTTCGCCAATACCGTCCGGCGCCGCGCTCGGAAGTCCCGGCGTCGGCCCCTCGGCCTACGGAAAGATCCCCAGCTGCTCGTAGCTCATCGCCACCTTGTCGATCGCCACGATCAGCGCCGCGGTGCGCAGATCGACCGCCCCCTTCCGCGATTTCCATTCCGCCCGGATGGGGTGGTACGCACCGATCATCGTCTCCTCGAGCCCCGAGTTGACCAGGTCCTCCTCGCTCGCGCCGTGGGTCACCCGCTCGATCTCGTCGGCGGTGAACTTCCGGCCGGTGACGCCTTCGACCGCTTCCAACAGCCGGCCGTAGGCTCCCTGCTCGAACCGCTTCTGCATCCGGCCGAACCGGACGTGGCCCAGGTTCTTCACCCACTCGAAATACGAGACGGTCACGCCGCCCGCGTTGATGTAGGCATCGGGGACGACCATGATCCCGCGCTGCGCCAGGATCTCGTCGGCCTCGGAGGTGGTCGGGCCGTTGGCCGCCTCGACCACGATCTTCGCGCGGACCCGGGGGGCGTTGTCGGCGGTGATCTGCCGCTCGAGCGCCGCGGGGATCAGGATGTCGCACTCAAGCTCGAGAGCGTCTTCCCGGCGGGCGAGGTTGGTGGCGCCCGGAAAGCCGAGCAGGGTCCGACGCTCGCGCCGGTACGACATGACCGCCTCGAGATCGAGGCCGTTGGGTTGCCCGATCGCCCCCTCCGACTCCGAGAGGCCCACCAGGACGGCGCCGGCCTCCTGAAAGAACTTCGCGGCGAAGTAACCGACGTTGCCGAGTCCCTGAATGACGACCCGCTTGCCGGCGATGCCGGTCGGGAGCCCGAGCGCCTTCATGTCCTCCGCTACACTGCAGAGCTCCCGGACGCCGAAGAACACTCCCCGGCCCGTGGCCTCCACCCGGCCGCGGATCCCGCCCGCGCTCACCGGCTTGGCGGTGACGCAGCCGAGCGCGTCGAGCTCGCCCGGGCGGAGCTGCGTGTAGGTGTCCGCGATCCAGGCCATCTCGCGCGGGCCGGTGCCGACGTCCGGCGCCGGCACGTCGAGTCCGGGACCCATGAAGTTCTTCCGCACCAGCTCGAACACGTACCGGCGGGTGATTCGCTCCAGCTCGCCCACGGAGTACCGCTTGGGATTGAGCCGGATCCCGCCCTTGGCGCCGCCGAACGGCACGTCCACCAGGGCGCACTTGTACGTCATGAGCGCGGCCAGCGCCTGCACCTCTTCGGCGTCCACGGTCTCCGCGTACCGGATGCCGCCCTTGCACGGCAGCTTGTGGTGGCTGTGCTCCGCCCGCCAGGCGTGCATCACCTCGATCTGGCCGTCGTCGCGTTTGATGGGAAAGCTGGTGTAGAAGAGGTTCTTGCTGGCCTTGATGTTGATGAGGAGCGAGGGATCGTGCCGCGTGAAAGTGGCCGCGCGGTCGAACGAGTGGTTCACCTGCTCGAGAAAGCCGGCGCCCAATGACATGGGCACGCTCCAATGAAGAAGAAGGGAGTGCAGAGTGATAGCAGTCACGCGGTCCGCGCGCCAGTGCCGCGGGAGCCCGAGCGCTGGCTGTCGTCGCTCACCGCGACACGTCTTGCGCCCTCGTCAGCGCCACCGTAGCTCCCGTTCGCGGGTCAGGCGGCGCGGCACCGCCACCACCGCCAGTACAACGCCGCGTTCAGGAGCAGCAGGGCGGCTCCCAGCGTCCACTGGACGCCGCGGGTCAGGCCGTTCGGGTAGAGCGCGGCCGAGAGGTAGTGATCGATGAAGCCGCCGGCGTAGCCCGCCTCCCCGCCCCTCCGCCGCAGCGCTTGCTCCAGCGGTGTCAGCGGACAGACACCGCCGGCCACCTCGATCGCCACGCCCCAGGCCACCGCGGGCACGTGCACCCATGCCGCCCACGGCCGGCGCGCGAGCAGCAGCGCGCCCAGGACGACGAAAGCCACGAACCCAACGTGCAGAAGCAGCACGCCGTCGGCGAGAACGCGGTAGATCATCGGCGGGACACGGTCACGGCTCGGCCGCAGGGCCGCCCCCGGTGGGCGTGATCATGTTCGCGTCCCGGAAGATGACCCATCGGGCCGGCGCGATCCGACGGAACACCGACAGCGACGGGCCCTCGAGGCGCGCCGGGAGCCCCGGCGCCAGGGCGGAGCGTCAAGCGTCACCCTCAGGCGGGTCCAGGTATAGGCCCGATCGCCGAACACCTTTACTTCCTGGACTTCGGCGTGCCCTTCCATGCGGCCTCGCCCCCCGGCGGCCCGCGAGGCCGTCGCGAACGGCTCCCGCCCGCGCATCGGCGGACGGCCCGGGCCGAGAAACACTACATCCTCCGCCATCAGCTGCTGCTCTCCCGGACGCTCACTCGGCGCGGACCGGTACTCGGTGCCACGCGTTGTTGGAGTATCCCTTGACGTTCCAGGTCTCCCGGACCCCCGCCGGCTGAGTGGCGCCGGCGCAGTCGGTGGCGCGGGCCACGAGCACGTGGCGGCCCGGACCGAGCTCGAGCGTGGCCTCCCAGAGCCCCCAGGTCCACGGCTCGCTCTTCACCGTGATGCCCGCGCCAACCCACTCGCCGCCGCCGTTGGGGGACACCTCGACCGATGCCAGCTGACGCCCGTCAGCGCCCATCGCCCAGCCGCGTACACCGACGCGGCCGGCGCGCACGAGCTGATCCGCCGCCGGGGCTACGATCACCGCATTGACCGGGACGCCGCTCAGCGCCTCGCCGGCCGACACGTCCCGGGGATCGCGCGGGTCGATCTCGCGCTGCACGCGATAGGCCTTGCTCTGGAAGTAGTTGGGCGACGGATCCTCGCGCAGCGTGATCCGGCCGAGCCACTTGACGCTTCGCGCACCGATCCAGCCCGGCACCACCGCCCGGACCGGGAAGCCGTGAGACACGGGCAGCGGCGCTCCGTTGAGCTCGCTCGCGAGCAGCACCTCGGCGCCATGGGCCTTGGCCAGATCGATCGAGCCGCCGAACCCGAAGGTGCGGCCGTCGCGCTCCACCGAATCGAGCCCGGTGAGCTCGACGTGCCGAGCCCGGTCCCGAACGCCAACCGCGCGCAGAAGGTCCGCCAGAGCGACGCCGGACCAGCGTCCGGTGCTCACCGGTTCCGGTCCCCACGGCAGCTCGCCCGGCAGCGGGCCCAGCGCAAGGAATTCATCCCGCCGAAGGCCCGCGCACACCAGCGTGGCCGCCACCTCGCGCCGCGGAAAGGCGCGGAGCAGCTCCTCGAGGGAGAACCTGGCCGGACGCTCGACCAGGCCGTCGATCTCGAGCCGCCATGCCCGCGGATCGAGGGTGGGGATGGCGGCGTGGCTGCGGGTGAAGAAGAGCTCGGTGGGGGTGATGAGGCGATCGGTGGGGATGGGCACGACGGCCGTATTGAGTCCTGCGGCATCGCGCACGAGTCGGTGCGGGGGGGTGCTCATGCCGCTGCGTGCCTCCAGAGGTGGACCGGCGCTGGCTGCAAGGTATCCGCGGGCGGGACCGGGCCGGAAGTGGCGCGCCGGCCGCACCCGGGTGGCCCGCATCGATAGTTGACAAAAGCAACTATCGGCCTTCTCTTGGAATCTTCCCCTGCAATCATCCCCGCCCGCGAGAGCCCCATGCCCAGTGAACCGCGGATCGATCCCATGACCTCGGCTGTCGAGCGCGTCCGGCGGTTCAACCGCTACTACACCCGCCGGCTCCGGCTGCTCGACGCGGGCCACCTCGGGAGCGCGTTTTCCCTCAGCGAGGTCCGGGTCCTCTATGAGATCGCCCACGGCGCCGGTGCGTCCGCCGGTGCCATCGCCGCCGCGCTCGACCTGGACCCGGGCTACCTGAGCCGGATGCTCCGCAGCTTCCGGCGCCGCGGGCTGGTCGCGGCCGCCGCCGCGCCGGACGACGCCCGGCGCCGTACGCTTCGGCTCACCGCGAGCGGACGCCACGCCTTTTCGCGGCTCGATGCTCGCGCGTCGGGCCAGGTGCGTGAGCTCCTCGGCCGCCTGGCCGGCGGCGATCTCGAGCGGCTCCTCGGCGCCATGACCGAGGTCGAGTCGCTGCTCGAGGGCGACTCCGCCGGGCCGGCGGGCGCCGTGGCGCTCCGTGGCCCCGCTCCCGGCGACTTGGGTTGGGTGGTCGAGCGCCACGGCGAGCTCTACGCCGCCGAATACGGCTGGGGCGCGCCGTTCGAGCGGCTGGTGGCGCAGGTGGTCGGCGAGTTCGCCGCCGGCGGGGAGGGCGCCCGGCAGCGCGCCTGGATCGCGACGGTGGACGGACGGCGGGCCGGCTCCGTGTTCGTGATGCGGGGATCGGACAGGGGCGCCAGGCTCCGGCTGTTGCTGGTCGAGCCGTGGGCTCGCGGGCACGGCCTCGGCGGGCGCCTGGTGGAGGTGTGCCTGGCCGGCGCGCGCGAGCTGGGCTACCGCCGGATAACGCTCTGGACCAACGAGGCGCTCCACGCCGCCCGCCGCATCTACGAGCGCGAGGGATTCGAGCTCGTGAGCCGGGAGCCGCACCGGCGCTTCGGGCCGGAGGCGGTGGGGGAAACCTGGGAGAAGGAGCTGTAGGGGACACCGCCAGAGGCTCAGCGCCATGTAATCCGGCTCACTGAAGCGCTGGCGGCCCCGGCGCTAAGTGGGAGCCGATGTGACCGGTCTCAGCCATCCAGCCCACGGAGCCGAAGCCCATGCTGGTCCGATCCCTGCGTTTCGCCACCCTGGTCCTCAGCGCCCTCGCGCTCACCATGACCTCGGCGCACGTGCTGGAGCTGCCGCAGAAACTGGCGTACGGCCCCGAGCTCTACGCCGCGGTGAACACGACCATGTACAGGTATTTCGCGCTCGTCGGCGGGACTTACACCGTGGCGTCGATCCTTGCCGCGGCGGGGCTCGCGTTCCTGCTCCGCGGCCGAGGTGCCGCCTTTCGCTGGACGCTGGCCGGCGCGCTGGCGCTCGGCCTGGCGTTCACGAGCTGGCTCGCGCTCGTCGCACCAGTCAACGGCCGGATCGCCGCCGCGCTCCGAAGCGCTCCCTCGACCGTGCCCGCGCTGTGGCAGGCGCTCCGCGACCGCTGGGAGTTCGGCCACGCCACGGGGTTCGTGCTACAGCTCCTCGGTTTCTGCGCCCTGGTGGCCTCGCTGCTGGTCGAGACGCCGGTCGCGCGGAAAGCCGTCCGCGCCTGAGACCTCGACGCCCGCCGGGTCCGGCCGCGCGGGCTCCGGGCCCAGGGGGAACACGAACATGACGGGCGGGTCGTCACCGACCTCGGACCCGTCGAGCGATGCGTACAGGCGGATCGCGGCCTCGTTGGAGCGGTTCGTGAGCACCCAGGCCTCGCCGCACCCGATCTGCTCGGCGTGGCGGAACAGGGCGCGCAGGATCTCGCCGGCCAGGCCCCCCCGGCGAAAGCCGGGGGCCACGCCCACTTCGTTGATCCAGAGCTCCGCGGACTTGTCCGGATGAACGTAGTGGAGCGCGGAGGCGAAGCCGACGACCACGTCACCCTCGATCGCCACGGCGATGTGGTGGCGCGGGTCAGCGAGGAACTCCGCCGTCAGCCGCGGGTCCGGCTCGGCGTCGAAGACCTCGCCGGCGACACGAGTGAGGACCTGCGCGTCGGCGGCGCCGAGCATGCGTATCTCCACATCCGCTCCGGGGTGTCCGCGTCAGGCGCCCGCGCCGCGCAGCAAGTGCCACAACTCCACGGCCGCGGCGATTCCGAACCCGACCGGGAGCGCGATCACGAGACTGGTCCAATGTCCGTGCTCACCGAACAGCTCCCCGCCCTGGCGCCGGCCGGGACGCACCGCCCACCAGCCGGCGAGGGCGAGCACCACGTCCAGGCCCAGGCGTGCCTCGCTACCGGAGTGGCGGAGGGGCAGCGTCGCCAGCCACAGCGCGCACACGGCCAGGCCGCGGAGCAGCGACGTGCGGTGGACGCGCGCCTCGTCGGCGGCTGGTACCGGGCGAATACTCGGTTCGGACATGGGCGCCTCGGCGGAGGGGAAAGGACGACGTTGGACGAATCTGTCCGTCCCTCGTCTTCCGCGTAAGGGAAGGTCCGCCGTGTTTGGGAGCCCGTCAGCGCGCCGGCGGCGGCGCGGGGCGATCGCCGGGCGCCCAGGCGGTGGCTGTCCGCTCGCAGTAGATCTTCACCGATTCCATGTCCCGCTCGATCGCTCTCCGCACCATGCCGCCGATCAGGAGGTTCATGATCTTCGGCAGCAGGCCCCGCGCGGTCGCGTCCATCGTGACCGTGAGGATGGAGAACCCGCTCTCCGCGCGAACCTCGAACAGCGTGTCCCACACGGTCCCGTGGCTGTTCGCCACCAGGCGCGTCCGACGGTTCGGCACGTACTCCGTCACCTCGAGCTCTGTCTGACGCCCCCGTCCCTTCATGAGCCGCGTTTCCCGAAAGCGCGTGCCCAGGCCGCTCCGGACATCGGACAGGAATTCGACCTTGACGATATGGGGGACGGCCTGCGAGAACTGGCTGATGTCGGCCACTGTCGAGAACACCACGTCGGCCGGTGCATGGATGGTTCGGGTGACGGTGGTGCGTGGCATGCTGCCTCCCGGAGTTTGCCAGGCGGTGCGAGACCGCGCGAGGGTCAGGAGCGCTCGCTGGGAGGCCGGTCCGCGAGGCCGTTCCAGCACTCGATGGTGCTCCAGACCTCCCGGGACAGCGTCACGCCCTCCGGAAGGTGGGCGGCGAAGTCCTCCCGAAGGCGTGGGGCATGCACCGCGAGATATCGGTCGAGATCCGCGGCGCTCGGCGCGTCGTAGCGGATCAGGTAGCGGCCCGGGGTCGAGCGCGCGAATGTCGCCCGGCGGAAGCATCCGCTCGTCAGCACGTCCGGGATGTGCCGCCGGCGCATGTAGTCCTCGTACGGCTCCGCCCACACCGGTTCGACCGCCGCCGTGATCTCGTAGCTCACCATGCAATGCCCGCCTCGAACGGGGGTGGGGCGCGGCCGCGCGACAAGTGGCGCCGTGGGGTGGCTCCGTCATCCGGGCCGGGCTGTCATCCCGACACGCCAACACCATGACAGGTCGTCGCTCGAGCTCAACCAGCACTAGCGCAGCACCGTCACCTCAATCCGCGATGGGTGTGCCGGCGTGTGCCAGATCCGGTGGGTCTGGGCCCGGAAGTCCGACGCCTTCGCCCGGAAGATGTTGGGCACCCAGGTCTGAGGGTTCCGGTCGTACAGCGGGAACCAGGTACTCTGGACCTGCACCATGATCTTGTGGCCCCGCTTGAAGGTGTATGCCTGCTGGTGCAGGTCCACCGTGAAGTCGAGCGGGGTGTCGGCCGGGAGCGGCGCGGGCGCGGAGAAGCTTTTGCGGTAGCGGCCGCGCATGATCTCGTGCGCCACCATCAGCTCGTAGCCGCCCTCGCGCCAGTTGTCGGGGATGCTGTCGGGGAACACGTCGATCAGCTTCACGACCCAGTCCGCGTCGCGCCCGGTGGTGGACGCCGCCAGGCGCGCAGTTACATCGCCGGCGACGAGCAGGTCCTGATCGAGCGGCGCCGAGACCCAGCTCACCACGTCCGGCCGCCCGTCGACGAACCGCTGATCCTCCGTCTCCCAGTTGCGCCAGCGCGAGCCGCGCTGGTCGTAGGTCCGCTCGATGGGGCGCGAGCGGTACGGCACGGGGTGCGCGGGATCGGAGACGTACTGGTCGTACGGCCGCTCGCCGGCGGCGGGCGCGTCGAACGAAAGCCGGCCATCGGCATGGAGGAAGAGACTCCGGGCCTCCCCGTTCTGCTTGGGCGGCCAGGTCTCGAACGACCGCCACTGCTGCGCGCCGGCGTCGTACACGTAGGCCTCCGGCTGCTTGAGCGTGCCCTTGTCCTTGAGCCAGTACGCGAACCAGGGCGCCTCGACGTCGCGCAGGTATCCTTCGGAGGTGCCGGGATCCACCACCGCGATCCGGCGCCGCTCGCCGCCGCGCCAGCCGCCGTGATTCCAGGGGCCCATGACGAGATAGTTACGCCGGCCGGTGTCGCCGCGCTCGAGCGCGCGGTAAGTGGCGAGCGGGCCCCAGCGGTCCTCCTGGTCCCACCACCCGCCCACCGTCAACGTCGGCACCGCCGGCGCGTCGAGCCGCCGCTCGACCGCGCGCGCCTGCCAGTAGGCGTCGTAGGCCGGGTGCGCCACGAAGGCCGACCAGGTGGGCACTCTGCCGTGGAAGTATTTCGCGTCCACGTTGCCGAGCGGGCCGAGCCGGTAATACCAGTCGTACGTGTCCCAGGTGCCGATCGGTAGTGGCACCGACATGTCCTTGCTGAGCTCGAGGTCGGCGCTGTACTCGAAGCCGTAGGACAGCCGGAACGCGCCCTGGTGGAAGAAATCGTCCCCCATCCACGTGTCGGTCATCGGAGCCTGGGGCGAGATCGCCTTGACCGCCGGATGCGGATGAATGCCGGCCATGGTCGCGAGGAATCCCGGATACGACACGCCGAGCGCGCCCACGCGGCCGTTGTTGTCGGGGACGTTCTTGAGCAGCCACTCGACCGTGTCGTAGGTGTCGGTGGTTTCGTCCACGCCGGTGGAATCGGCCGGATCGTGCAGCGGCCGGTTCATGCGGAACTCCCCCTCGCTGCCGAACCGTCCCCTGATGTCCTGCCAGACGAAGATGTAGCCCTCGGCGGCGAGGAAGCGGTAGTCATCGCTGACCGTGGTGTCGCCGGCGACCCCGTAGGGAGTGCGGGTGAGCAGGATGGGAAGCTTTTCGCCCGAGCCGGCGGGCGCGCAGATGCTCGTGTTCAGGTGGAGGCCGTCGCGGACCGGTATCTGGACGAAGCGGCACGCGTAGGAGGGTGGCGCCGGCCCTCGTGCGGCGGCGAACGCCGGCGGGAGCGACAGGAGCACGAGAGCCAGGCCGGCGGTACGGTGGAGCGGCATCATTGCTTCCTATGGGTGGAGCGCGCCGGGTCAGGCGCGCATCGGTTTGAGAAGAGATCGGACCGCACAACGGAACGACGGGGGCCGGAGCCGGGGACCGCGGAGACGCCGCGTCAGACCGACCGGTCGAGCACAGACGAGTGACCCGACCCCGAGGTTTCCCCGCAAGCCGCGCGGCCCGGCGGCGCATCCACTCACCGTCGCCGCGGCCACCGCAGGCGTTCCCCCGTGACCGCCACTCGCGCCCACACCCAGCCATAGCCCGTCGCCAGAAGTCCGAGCCCGACTGGCAGAGCGCCAGGCCGAAATCGGAGGCCGATTGCAATCGCCGCTACGCCGGCCGCCAGCCAGATGCCGGCCAGGCACGCGGCGACGACCCGCCCCCCACGGCCGATGCGGCTCTGGATGGCCATGTGTCTCTACCGCGTCCGAATCCGCTCCAGATCGACGATCGGTCCAACCTGGTGAATCCCGGCGAGATCGTCCCGTTGGCGCGCGAACGCCTCCACGGACAACCCCTCCACCTGAAACCTCGTGGGCAGATTGCTCGGCTCGTATGTCACGCTGTCCGCTCCCCGAAGCACCCAGACGCCGCCTTCGATTTGGGAATGGCGCACGACGCCGAGGATCCGGATTTCCTCACCCACGGTCCCGGCGGGAGGCGAAGGCACCACCCACCCGCTCCCGCCGCCGGTGCCGCACGCCGTGAAGGCCAGGACCAGAGCACCCCGCAGCACACGCCAGTCAGGTCCCATCGCAGTCGCCTGGGTCTCGGAAATGTTTGCGGAACGGCGCCGAGCCTCTATCTACCTCCTGAGTGGACGGTCCGCCAGCACGGCTGTGCAAACCACCCCGGCCGTGGCGTTTCTCTTCCATATGGTCCGCCCCACCGGGCGGGCCGCCCTCCCTGAACGAGGCCGCCCTCATGCGGCGAAGCGGAATCGGACGGCGTGCCGGCGCCGGGACGCTCTGTGTGCTGCTCGTCTGGCCCGCTTCCGGAGGCTGTACGCATTGGCGAACCCAGAACGCATTCCCGGAAGCGGTGGCCACGCAACAGCCCGCCAAGCTCCGCGTGACCCGCGCCGATGGCACCCGGATCGTGCTCCGCCCCGCCGCACCGGGCCGCCGTGGTCGCGCATCGCTTCGGTCCAGGAGTTTCCCGCGTCGAGCGGAGGGCCTCGCGGATGAGCGGCGGCGCCTCCGCCGGACCGCGGAGGAAGGAAGCGCTGGCGTCGTAGGGGAGGCCGATGAGCCGTGGGCGCGATGGGGGCACGGAGTCACTCACGCATTGCGAGGCCGACACGACATCCGCTTGGCCGATGGCGGTGGATCCGGCGCTGCCGGGGACTCGGTTCTACGCGCGACCCGCCTGCTCCGTCCGCTTGCCGGCGGCCTCCAGCATCGCGCGTACCTTTCTCGCCAAGACCTGCGGCTCGATCGGCTTCTGCAGGAACTCGCGGCCCTCCTCCACCAGCCCGCGGCTGACCGAGTCGAGGTTGGTGTAGCCGGAGATGAACAGCACGGGGAGCTCGGGCCAGCGCTTGAGCAGCTCGGACGAGAGCTGCTGGCCGTTGAGTCGAGGCATCACGACGTCGGCCACGACCAGGCTGGGGGGCGGCTCGTTGGAGACCAGCTCCAGCGCCTCCACGCCGTCCCGGGCCTCGACGACCAGGTAATCGTATTCCCGGAGCGAGCGAGCCAGCACGCCGCGCACTCCGATGTCGTCCTCCACGACCAGGATCATCTCCTGCCGGCCCGGGGGAGTTTCCGGGGCCGGCACGATCGCCTGGGTCGGGGGCGTGGCGATCACCGGCAGATAGATCTTGAACGCCGTGCCCCGGCCCGGCTCGCTGTAGACCCACACGAATCCCCCGCTCTGCTTCACGATGCCGTACACGGTGGAGAGACCGAGGCCGGTGCCTTCCCCCACCGCCTTCGTGGTGAAGAACGGCTCGAAGATGCGGGCCAGCGTGTCCCGGTCCATGCCGTGGCCGGTGTCGCTGACCACCAGCATGGCGTATCGCCCCGGGGGCATCGTCGGCAGCCCCTCCCCGGCGACGTAGGGGGCGTCCAGCACGACGTTGGCCGTCTCGATGGTCAGCGTGCCGCCGGGCATCGCGTCCCGGGCGTTGAACGTCAGGTTGAGCAACACCTGATCGAGCTGTCCGGGATCGGCTTTCACGACGCCCAGGTCGGGCGCGAGCCGGAGGACGACGCGCGACATCTCCCCCATCGCCCGCTGAAGGACCGATTCCAGCTTGCCGACGACGGCGTTCAGGTCCACGATCTGCGGCTGGAGCATCTGCCGCCGGCTGAAGGCCAGCAGCTGCTGGGTGATCGCGGCGGTCCGCTGAGCGGCGCTCCGGATCTGTTCCAGATCCTCGATCGCCGCCCCGTCGCGGAGGTGCCTGAGCAGGAAGGCGGCCGAGCCCAGCACCACCGTCATCTGGTTGTTCGCCTCGTGGGCGACGCCGCCGGCCAGCCGCCCGACGGACTCCAGCCGGTCCGCCTGGCGAAGCCGCTCTTCGGCCTGGCGCTGCTCCTCGACGTCCGTGAGCGTGCCGATCCACTCGCGGACCGTGCCGTCGGGCCCGAGCACGGGTGCCGCGCGGGCGACGAAATGCCGGTACCGGTGCCCCGCCCGGTGCCAGATCCGGCCCCCGGCCTCGAGGAACACCCGGCGGGCGCGGGCGCCATGCCAGGAGCGATCGATCTCCTCGCGATCCTTCGGGTGCAGAGCGTTCATCCACCCTGAGCCGCGATGCTCCTCCCACGGCTGGCCCGTATACCGCTCCCAGTCGGCCTGGGGCTCGATGAAGTTGCCCTCGGGATCGGTGGTCCAGACGACCGAGGTCGTGGCCAGCACCAGCGCCCGGTAACGCTCCTCGCGCCGCGCGAGCTCGAGCTCGGCGCGCTGCCGCTCCGTGACGTCCCGCTTGATGGACGAGACGCCGAGGACGCGGCCCGAGGCGTCCCAGATGGGCGAGACGCTGAGGGCGATCAAGATCCGGCTCCCGTCCTTCCTGAATCGCTCGGCGGTCGAGATCTCCACCCGCTCGCCCTGCCGGACCCGCGCGAGTAGCGTTCGCTCGTCCTCGTGCAGCTCCTCGGGGATCAGCGTGAAGATGGAGCGGCCGACCATCTCCCGCTCACTGTAGCCGAACATGCGTTCGGCCGCGGCATTCCAGCTGGTGACGATCCCCTCGGTGGTCTTGCCCACGATCGCGTCGGACGCCGAGGTGACGATGGCCGCCAATCGGAGCGTGGCCTCTTCACTGATCTTGCGCTGAGTGACGTCCCGCAGGGCCCCGACGACGCGGATCGGGCGCCCCCCGACATCGCGCACAATGGACGCGCGCTCGGCCATCGCGGCGTAGGTGCCGTCGGGCCGGCGGAAGCGGTACTCGTGCTCCCAAGAGCGCGCGCCGCTCTCGAACGCCATCCGGGCCACAGCCTCGGTCGACGCCAAGTCGTCAGGATGGACCCGCGACGCCCATGCGTGATGGCCCGGTTGGGCATCGGACGAGGTCGCCTCGGCGGAGGAGCTGAAGTAATCGCGGACAGCGCCCGCCCAGGACACGCTTCCCCCGATCAGGTCCCAGTCCCAGATGAGGTCGCGGGTGGCCTCGGCCGCCAGGTGAAACCGCTCCTGGCTCTGGCGCAGCTCTTCCCGGGCCTGGACCGAAGCGGAGACGTCGCGGGTGAAGCAGCGGGTGTGGACGAAGCTCCCGTGATCGCGATAGACGCTGGAATCGATCAGCACGTGCTTGATCGAGCCATCCCTGCACCTGAGCCGCGCGGCATAGTTGCGCACGACCTCGTCCGCATGGAGCCGGCCGAGGAGCTCGGCGATCACCGGCTCATCGGCATGGAACTCGGCGATGTTGTGCCCGACGTATTCGTCGCGGCGGTAGCCGAGGAGCTCGAGCTCCGCCCGATTGGCGCGCAGGATCGTGCCGTCCGGCCCCACCCAGTGCAGCGGCATGGCGCCGTTCTCGAACGTGTCGTCGAGCTCGTGCTCCCGCCGGCGGGCCGCTTCCAAGGCGGTACGCAGCGCCGCGAGCTCTTCGGTTCGAGGGCGGTCGGTCGGTGAGGGGACCGCGTCCAGCGGAGCGGCATCGGCGCACATGTGCGATGGCTACCTCAGGTATCGAGAGAATACGGACGAATCAGTGGGGTGCTGGAGATAACTACCGCAGTCCGAACCACTTGCCTCCGGCACCAAGATAGCGCGGCGAGGCCGGCGAGAGTGTGATCCATCTCACCGGCCGGACGAATCTCGGAAGCCGGCGGAAAAAGGTTGCAGGATCCCCAAGCAAACCTTACACTTGGCTGGCTAGGCGGCGTTTCGGCCGTGTACTGGTCCCGGAGGGAAGGAGCCGCGCCGATGTCATCCTGGAGTGAGCTCCTCGACCGAGCCGAGCCGGAGGAGCATATCGTCCAGTTGTACGGCGGGGACGATCGGCTCCTCACGCGGAACGTCGCTCGGTTTCTCACCGAAGGGGTTCGGCGAGGCGATGGGCTCGTGGTCATCGCCACGGGGCCGCATGCCGAAGCCATCGTGCGGCAACTCGAGGAGGCCGGAGCCGAGACCGCGGCGGCGCTTCGGGAACAGTGGCTGGTCCTGCTCGATGCACAGGCCACACTGAATGGTTTCATGGTGGACGGGCAACCCGACCAGGAGCTGTTTCGGGCCGTGGTGGGCGGCGTCCTGCGGGACGTGGGCGCTCGGGCCGCGAGCGGCAAGATCCGGGCGTTCGGCGAAATGGTGGGCCTGCTCTGGATGAGCGGGCAGCAAGCCGCGGCGATTCGCCTGGAGCAGTACTGGAACGAGGTCCTGACCGGCAGCACCGCCAGTCTCTTCTGCGCCTACCCCATCGACATCTTCGACGCCGCCGCCGATAGCGGCGGTCTCGACGCCGTCCTGTGCGCCCATACGCACATGTACGCCGGACCGAAAACGCTGCTGTCCAGCTCGCGAGCAGCCCGCTGACCCGTTAGCAGGCCCCGGCCGCCGCGATCTCCATCGAATACCGTAGCTCTCCCCTCCGGCCGCTCGCACAGCTCCTTCAGCGCACCGCCAGCGCCTCCAACTGCGTCAGCTCCAGGCAAGCGATGACGTTTCCAGGTCCATCGACTCGAGCCTCAGCCGCGAGGCCATTGCTGCGTCCGCCGTGGATTCGAGACGATTCCAATGTCTCGCATTCATGCCGGTCGGCAACCGGTCACATCTGAGCCATTCCGAGCCCTTCGCACGCCGTGCCGTCCCACGGTACGGCTCGTCAAATTGCCATCCGCTATTCACTCGCGTTGCTCAGCACCCGGCCACGCCAGCTCTCGCGCGGACGGGTGACGCGCACGCGGGGCCAGCTGAGCCGCCGGGCCGGCGTCGCCACCAGCAGGGCGAACGTCATCGCGTCCGGCCTGGCGCTCTCGAGACCGGTCACGCCGAGCGCCACGCAGGCCACCCGACCCTGAGCCCACCGCGGAGCGTCGCGCCGCGCGCTGCACTCGCCCCACGAGCCGATGATAATCTTGCGCCGGGGGAGGTGCGCCAGCGAAAGCGTGTACGGACTGATCGTCGCGGCCCGGTCCCTCCGGCCGGGTACGAAGAACGCCGGCGCCTGGGCCGGCAACATCACGACGCGCGGTTCCACGACCACCGTGTCGCACGGCGCTTCGACGGTGCACAGCGTGCCCCAGCCGGTGGGATCGGCATCCCACGGCGCGGCCCCGACCGCGGCGAGGGCAGCGCCGGCGATGTCGCTCTCGGACGGTGGCGTGCGGGGCGGCTCGGCCGGCGGGCGGGGCGGCTCGCGGCACGCGGCCAGCGCGAGACCGAGCGGCCAGAGGCGAGCGAGCGAGGAAGCCATGGCGATTCCCGGTGCGGGGAGCTCGGTGTTCCCCGGGCGTCAATCCGCCTGTGACGGCCGGGTGTTGTATCCGCGATCGTCGAACGGCGCCAGCTTCTCGAGCCACATCGCTTCGAGCACCCGCAAGTCGTCCTTCGCGTCGTGGCCGGGCTGATCCTCGGGCGCGAGCGTATCCAGGACCTCGAACGCGAACGCGGCCGGACCGAGATCGTGCCAGTCAGCCTGCAGCCGCCGGTTCGCGTGGGCGCCGAGCCGGAGCTGCGCCTGCTGCCGGTTGAGCATGGCCGGCAGATCGGTGGTGCTGCCGATCAGCACCTGGCCGGTCACGGTGTTCCGCACCTGGAACACGCCCATCGGGCGGCGGCGTTCCTTGTACTCGCGGATGATCGCCTTGCGATCCACGGGGATCTCGCGCGCGGACGGTGGGATGATGGCGGGGTCGTACGCATGGTAGCGCCTGCGGGTGGAGTGCGTCAACTCGACGGACGACCGGCGTCGTGCGGCCTATCGAACCCGGCTCCCGCCCGCAATGAAGGACCACGGCCGGAATGTCCCCTGGCGGGTGGCCTCGCCTGCGTCGCCGGGTGGGACGGCAAGCTCACCGCCATCGACCTGGCCATGCGAAAGCCGGTGCGAGCATGCGCTTGGCCCCAGGCCTGGAGGGACGACTTCTTTGGGGCGCTGGGCATCGGGAACAGCGGTTCGGATCAACGAGCTTTACGCCGGTCGCGGTTCTCGGGCCGATGTAGAGCCTGCACATGGGGTTGAGCCGTGGGTCGAGCGCCCTTGAGGTCATGCATGCAATATTTGGCGCCCGCGTGCCCGATTCGCAGAAGGTCCGCTTGAAAACCGCTTGACGGCCCGCGGCTAAACTCCATCCGTCCGATCAGCCTGCTCCGCCTCAAGGAGGGTTTGTGATACCCGTCGCACCCCGTCATCTGGCCGTCATTCTCGCCGTCGTTGGGCTCACCGCGTGCGGCGATACGTCCCAGCCCACCCAACCCGATCAGCCATCCGCCACGCCGGCACCAGCTCCCGACTTCGCGCTGGCCGCCAACAGCTGGACCCTGAAAGCCGCACCGCTCTTCTCGATGGCCGAGCTCGACGCCGTGGAAGTCACGATCGCGCCCGGACACTCGCTGGTCTATGCGATCGGTGGCCACGCGGATGAGGCCACCGGCTTCCCCATCGAGGCGTATGATCTCGCCACCAACAAGTGGACCCGGAAGCAGTCCTCCTCCTACTTCTACGCCACCAACGGCGCGGGCAAGATCGGCACGCTGGTGTACTTCTCGGGCGGGTACACTATTAGCAGCGAGATATTCACTAGCGCGAGACTCTTCGCCTATAACCCCATCACCGACGTTCTGACGCAGAAGGCCTCCATGCCGCTCCACACCGCCGAGGGGGTGAGCGGAGCCATCAACGGCAAGCTCTATGTGCTGCCGGGGCTGTGCGGGGGCGAAGGGTATCCCGATCCCACGTATTGCGCGTTCGAGGCGATCCGCACGCTGTACCGCTACGATCCCGGCACCGACACCTGGACGACGCGAAAGCCCTGTCCGCATTTCCATCGCAGCGCCGGCGGAGGCGTCATCAACGGCAAGTTCTACGTGGCCGGCGGCTTTGGTGACAAGGGAGAAATCACCACGCTCGATGTGTACGATCCGGTGACGAATACGTGGACCACGCGCGCGCCGATACCTACGGCCGGCAGAGCCGCGGCGACGGTCGTGCAGAACAAGCTCTTCGTGGTGACCGTGACGCTCACGAACAACCGGTTCGTCTACAAGGCCTACGCCTATGATCCGGCCACCAACACGTGGAAGTCGCGAGCGGCTCCGACCACCTTCGGGGCCCTGGCCCGGATTCAACTGGACGGACGCCCACACGTGCTCTCGGTGAACGGCGGCGGCGACTTCGGCGGCACTCCGCAGGCGAGTCAGCTGTATACGCCGTAGCAGGACGGACAAGGCCTCAGCCGGTGGCTGGGCCCACGTGATGGCGAGTGGATTGATCGTCGCGGCAGCGGTCCGCGACTCTCCGACGGCTACCCGAGCGAGCGATAATACGATTCGGAAAAACGCTCTCACGCCGACGAGGCCAGAAACGCGATGGGCCACATGAAAGGGTGGCCCATCGCGTAACCTGGCGTTGTTCTCCCGCTGCCGATACGCCTCAGAGGCATCGAACCTGCAAGCTGGTCATTGAAGGCCATCCCAGTTGCATTGCCAGCAGCGCTGGACTGGGTGCCGGCCATATTCTGTTCCCACCTTGGAGACCTTTTCTCACGCGCTGCCGGCATGCAGGGCGAGGTCGTAGCAAAGCCAGGCGTCCCGACGGCGGGAGCGGCGCGGCCCGAATAAGGCCGGTTGCAGCGAAGATCGGTACTGGTTACGAGCAGCCCGCCTGCTCCGCGACCGAGAACACGGGAGTCCGATGCATCGTGCACCGGAGCGCTCCCCAGAGTGCCCTCTGGCCTTCGACCATAATC
This sequence comes from uncultured Gemmatimonadales bacterium, assembly GCA_963711915.1. GTDB lineage: Bacteria > Gemmatimonadota > Gemmatimonadetes > Gemmatimonadales > GWC2-71-9 > CAVVWJ01. The sequence goes on along the minus strand of CAVQGA010000012.1, from coordinate 10,418 downwards.
CCCTCTACCCGACATCATCACCCAACCCACCGGGCCGGTTTGACTGCATCCAAGGCCTGGTGTTCGGTCCCACCGCCCGCGCCGCGTCGCGCGGGGAACCACCCCAGTGCCGACTCCAGGCACGGCGGAGTTGCAGGCCCGACCGGAAGCCCGCGACCTCAGCGGCGCGGGTGACGCTCGCGCCCCGTTCGAGCGACTGCCGGGCCCGCTCGAGCCGGATCAGCCGAACGTAGTGCAGCGGGGACACGCCGGCGTGGTCGATGAACAGCCGCAGCACGTGGCGCTCGGTCGCATGGCCGACCGCCGCCAACGCGGCCATGTCCCAGTCCCGTTCCGGCGTGGCAATGATGGCATCCTGCACCCGGTGCACGACCGCATGCAGATGGCGGCGATGCACCAGAAAGGGCGACTGCTCGGGGTCACGGGGCGTGCGCCGCAGGTACACCACCATGTCCTCCGCCACGCTGGCGGCCAGCGCCTCGCCACATTCCTCGGCAACCAGGTGTAACGCCAGATCGATGCCCGCGGTGATCCCCGCGCTGGACGCGACCGGCCCATCAATGACGAACACACGGTTGTCGATCACGTGCGCGCCTGGTGCCAGGGCGCGCAGCGCGGACAGCAGCTCGTGGTGCGTGGTGCAGCGGCGGGTGTCGAGCAGGCCGGCACGCGCCGCGAGCATCGCGCCCGAGCAGATCCCGATCACGCGGTGGGGCGGCTCCGTGCCGAGCCGTGAGCCGCCAAACATGCGCCGGAGCCACCCCGCCGTGGCGGCGATCGCCGGCGTAACCCGACCGAGCTGGGCGCTCGGCTGGCCGACAAGCAGCACCCAGGTCGGGGTGCTCAGACGCTCGGGCAACGGTTCGAGATCGACCAGTCCAAGCCCGACGGAAGTGGAGAGTGTCGCCTCCGGGCCGGCAAAGCGGAGCCGAAAGCGTGGCGGCTGCCCGCGCGCATGCCGATGCAGGTTGGCCAGGCGAAACGCCTCGGCCGGCCCCGCAATGTCGAGCAGCAGCGAGTGCGGCGGGATGACGAACAGGAGGTCGATCAGGTGAGCGCGGGCGATCATTCCAGGGGTCCGGCCGATGTCCGAAACTGATCCAAACCTGTCCGACGGGCGGCGCGACAACGCCTGGCGAACTCCTTACCTTAGCGGCCTTCCCGTTCGAAGGTCACGCGCATGTCGAGAGTCACGTCCCTCGGCGGCCTGCTGTTCGCCGCGGTGTTGGGGTGCCCCGGGACTATAGCATCCGCCCAAACGCCCGACCGGCCGCATTCGGACCTCGAACCCGGCGTGGACCCGAGCATCAGGCCGGGTGACGACTTCTTTGCCTATGCCAACGGCAGTTGGCTCCAGGCCACCGAGATCCCGGCGGGCAAGGACCGCTGGAACGCCCGGACCGAGATCAGTGAGCTCACCCGACAGCAGGTCGCGAAGCTGCTGGATGACGCCGGCGCCGAGCCAGTGGGATCGACCGCGCGCAAGGTGGCGGACTTCCGCGCCGCATATCTGAACGAGGCCGCCATCGAGGCTGGGGGCATCGCGCCGCTCAAGCCACTGCTGGATAGCATCGATCACGTTGGGGACAAGGCAGCGCTGGCCCGGCTCCTGGGCCGCGGGCTCCGAGCGGATGTCGACCCGCTGAACTGGGGCGTCTACCGATCGTCCTCCCCGCTGGGTTTGTCGGTGGAACCGGGCATCCACGGCGAGAAGACCTACGTCGCCTTCCTACTGCAGGGCGGGCTGGGCCTGCCGGACCGCGAGTACTACGTCAGTACCGAGCCTCGTATGCAGGCCCTCAGATCCAGATACCAGGAGTACATCGCCCGCCTGCTGAGACTGGCCGGCTCTGACCGTGCGGAGCGGCGGGCCCAAGCGGTGATGGCCCTGGAAACGACGTTGGCGCAAGCCCAGGCCACGAGCGAGGCATCGTCCAACGACCACAACGCCGACCACCTGTGGACGCGTGGTGACTTCGCGCGCCAGGCGCCGGGCATGGACTGGTCGGCATTCTTCGCCGCGGCAGGGTTGGCCCGGCAGGAGGCGTTGGTCGCCTGGCAGCCCACCGCCGTCACCGGCTTGGCCGCGCTGGTCGCGGCCGAACCGCTGGAGACGTGGAAGGACTACCTGCGCTTTCATGTCGTCGACCGTTTTGCCGATGTGCTGCCGCGTGCCTTTGCCGAGCAGGCCATGGCGATGCGCGAGGCCGTGACCGACCAGCGGCCGGCGACCTCGCGCGCCCAACGCGCACTCGAAACGACCCAGGTGGCCATGAGCGACGCCCTGGGGAGGATGTACGCTGAACGCTTTTTCCCGGCCGAGCAGAAGGCCCGGGTGGAAACCATCGTGGGCAACGTCATTGCGGCGTTCCGCCGCCGGGTCGCCTCAGCGACCTGGATGTCGCCCGGCACCAGGAGGCAGGCGCTGGCCAAGCTGAAGACGCTGTATTTCGGCATCGGCTATCCGAAAACGTGGCAGGACTATTCCGACCTGGCGGTGGACAGCACGGACGCTGTGGGCAACCTTCGGCGGGTCGCCGACCGCAACTACCGTCGTGCCCTGGCTCGGCTGGGCCGGCCCGTGGACATGACCGAATGGTGGATCGCGCCGCAGATGGTCGGCGCCGTCCTCGTGTTCCAGCAGAACGCGTACAACTTTCCCGCGGCGCTGTTGCAGGCGCCCAAGTTCGACCCCGCCGCGTCGGACGCCGCGAACTACGGAGCCATCGGCGCCATCGTCGGCCACGAGGTCAGTCACTTCGTTGACCTGCTGGGCGCGGAGTGGGATGCTGGCAACCGCGAGCGCCGCTGGTGGACCCCGGAGGACAGCACGCGGTTCCAGACTGCCGCCGACCCGCTGGTGCGTCAGGTCTCCGGCTATCACCCGCTTCCCGATCTGGCCATCGACGGCAAGCTGACCCAGACCGAGAACATCGCCGACCTGGCCGGCCTTGGCACGGCCTTCGACGCCTACCGCGGAACCCTCGGCGCCAAGTCCGCCGACCAGGCATACGTCCGGCAGCAGGACCGGGAGTTCTTCATCGGGTTCGCGCGAAGCTGGCGCGGCAAGACTCGCGAGGAGGCGTTGCGCACCCAGATCGCCGCGGACGGCCACGCCCCGGAGAGCTTCCGGATCGCCACCGTCCGCAACATCGATGCATGGTACGACGCGTTCGACGTACGGCCGGGAGAGCGGCTCTATCTCGAGCCCGCGGCGCGGGTGCGGATCTGGTAAGTGCGCGTCACCGTCTGCGAGCTTCCCCATGAACCACACGCCCTGGCGGCGGCCTGGGCCGGACTGTGCCGACACACGTCGCGACATCGCTCCGAGCTGGTGCTGCTGCCGGAGTTCGCGCTGCTGGAGCCGGTGTGGGTGGAACAACGCTTCGATCAGGCACGCTGGGCCGCGGCCCTGACCCAGAGCGACACGCAGTTGAAGCGCCTGCCTGACTTGCACGCCGAGTACGTGGTGGGGACCCGAGCGGCCAGCGTCGATGGGCGCCGCTTCAATGAGGGCTACCTCCGGTCTGCCAGTGGCGGCGTGACATCGCTGCGCCGCAAATTCTTTCTGCCCGATCAACCGGGCAACTGGGAAGCTCGCTGGTTCGACCGGGGCGACCCGCACTTCCCGGCATTCCACGCCGGCGCCCTGACCTTCGGACTCAACATCTGCACCGAGCTGTGGGCGTTGGAGACGTATGGAGCCTACGCTGCGCGGGGCGTGCAGGTCATTTTGTCCCCGCGCGCGACGGCGGCGGAAACGATGGCCAAGTGGCTGGCGGTGGGCGTGGTGGCCGCGGCGCGTTCCGGCGCCTTCAGTGTTTCGTCCAACCGGTTGGACCCGACGGGCGCCTGTGGTGGGGTGGGCTGGATCATCAGCCCGGAGGGCGACATTCTGGCGAGTACATCGCCCGACGCGCCATTCGCCACGATCGACATTGACTTGGCCGCCTCGGGTGCCGCACGGGTCGGCTATCCGTGCTCCGTGTTCAGCGGCGCGAATGATGAGTCGCGATACGCTCGGTAGCTCAGGCACCAATAGTCGAGCATCGCTCGTTGCGAATGCACCGACAGTCGCTCGAACAAATCGCAGACCTCGCGCACCGATGGCCATCTACGAACACCTGGCGGAGCGCGGCGAGCGGCACGATTCGGCGTCCAGGAACAGCCTCGCAGACTTTGGTACGTCCATCCCGATGGCTACCTTGGGAGAGAGACACGAGATGGTGATATACAGGGCGGGCGCCGGACGCCGGGAGGCAGGATGCCGAAAGCGATAGACACGGAGGACGTGGAACTGCTCAAGATGATCGCCGAGGGCACGACGCATTTCGGGCCGGTGCAGGACGAGCCCAGTGACTCACCGAGGTGGGTGGGGCGAGTCGAGCGGCTGCGGCGGCTGCGCAGGCAGGGACTCATCCGGATGCCCGAGCCGGAGCAGCCCGGCGATCCACCAGGGTATCCGAGCGGCGTGGGCCCGTGTGAGCTCACGCCTCGCGGTCGGGAGACCGTGGAGTGACCCGCGCCCCAGCCTCGATCCTGAGCGGCTTGCCACGGGGCGGCAAACGGAGATCGAGGACCCTTCCCCGCACCGGGTCGAAGCTGACCCACGCCTGAGGAATCGGACTACCACTAGAAGGGCCACCTGCCGTCGAGCGGCGGTGGCCCATTCATGCTGAGCGTGCTGTCTGATTTCACTTCCGAAAGTGCGCCGCGTAGGAATCGAACCTACAACCTAGTGATTAAGAGTCACTTGCTCTGCCAATTGAGCTAGCGGCGCCGGACCTGCCTGTCTCCCCCGCCATAGCCCCAAGGGGAGTCGAACCCCTCTCTGGACCTTGAAAGGGTCCCGTCCTAACCGATAGACGATGGGGCCGTCCCCTCTTCTATCTCTCCTGCGATCTATAGCGCTAACGGGATTCGAACCCGTGTTTGGGCCTTGAGAGGGCCCCGTCCTAGTCCCCTAGACGATAGCGCCTTGGGTTCGCATCCCGCCCGCCATCGAGCACGTCCGCTTCCCACAGGCCCGGCAGGAATCGAACCTGCAACCCCCGGTTTTGGAGACCGGTGCTCTACCAATTGAGCTACGGACCTCTGCACCTTTGCCAGGGTGGCTGACGGGACTTGAACCCGCAACCTCCGGAGCCACAGTCCGGCGCTCTAACCGATTGAGCTACAACCACCGCGGGGAGCCTGGACCCCGTTCCAGAACCGTGCAAAATACCGCGTTTCAGGGGTTCGGGTCAAGGCCAGAACCGAGTTGCAAGCGCATCAGTTTCACCCGATTCCGGCACTTCCGCGCCATCGAGCGACGCCACCCTCACCACCCCCCGCACCGAGTTCGCCACGAACAGCGGCCGTCCCCGGATCTCGTCGAGCGTCGCCTTTCGCTCCTGGACGTCGCCCACCAGCTCGGCGATCCGGGCCCGGGCCACACCCGGCAGGATCCCGATCTCGAGGGGCGGCCCGGCGACCTTCCCGTCCTCCCACCAGAAGAGCCCCCAGATGGCGGTCTCGGCGACCTGGCCGCCGACGGTGAGCAGCAGCCCGTCGTCCGCCCCCACCGCCTTCGCGTCGGCCAGGGCGCGGTCGAACCGCTCCCGGTCCACCAGCTTGTGAGGATACGGCCGGTGGACGACCTTCGAGGTGATCAGCCGCACCGGCGCCGTGCTTCCCACCGGCCGCTCGCCCGCCACCACGCCCCGCCGGCTCACGAGCAACCGGTGCACGCGGTCCGCGCCACCCTCGGGCGTGATCAGCTCGGGCGGAATCGGCACGCCCAGCGCCCGACAACTCGTCGCCAGGCGGCGGACGTGCAGGTACCAGAGCGGCGCCGCGCCGTTCCGCATCCGCACCGTCTCGATCAAGGTGTCCATCGACGCTCCTCCTGCCGTTGCCGCGGATGTCTCGCCAAAGAGGCACAAAGGGCACGGAGGCAACACCGGGAAATCCTACGCCGTGCGCTCCGTACCTCGGTGCCGAACAACGTACCACGCCGCGCTTACCCCCCGGGACCCCGGCTCGCGCCGCTCGCCACCGGCACCTCCGCCGGCGGCATCACCGGCCGCTGTCCACGCGCGTCCAGCCACCCCTTGGCGGTTGTGGCGCCCAGAATCATGCCCCCGCCCAGCACCGCCCAGGTGCCCGGCCGCTCGCCCTGGAGTACCCAGGCCCACACCGGATTGAGCACGGGCTCGATCAGCAGGATGAGCGACGCGTCCAACGCCGGAATGTGCCGTAGCGCCGAGGTGACCAGCACGTACGCGAGGGCGATCTGGAAGATGCCCAGGTAGGCGATCACCACCCAGTCCGACGGCGCGTGCGGGCCGACCGGGAGCGCCATGGCGAGGGAGACGAGAAACGCGGTGAGGTTGCCGCTCACCACCGCCGCGACCGGCGAGCCGTGCTCCCCACCCGCGGCGCCCATCCAGCGGAGGCCGCATACCGTGAGCGCCCAGAAGAAACCGCTGGTGAGCGCGAGCAGGTTCCCGGTCACCGGGTCCGGCGCCGTCGCCATCGGCGGCTCGGTGCTCACGAAGAAGAGGGCGAGACCGACTCCCACCGCCGCCATGAATACCATGTCTTGCCGCCGGATCGGCTCCTTGAGCAGCCACGGGCTCAGGACGAGGAAATAGAGCGGGGCCGTGCTCTGGAGGAAGATCGTGTTGGCGGCGGTCGTGAGCCGGTTGGCCAGCACGAACAGCGTGAGACAGGCGGCGTACGCAAACCCCACCAGCACGGCCCGGACACTCCACCCGCGGCGCGCCTCTCCAGTCATCAGCAGGATGGCCAGCGCGGCCACGCCGCTCCGGAAGCTGGCGATCTGCCACCCCGTGAACGCCGCCGCCTTGATCGCCGCGCCGCCGGTCGAGAACAGGAGCGCGGCGGCCGCGAGCTGGAGTCGCGCACGGGGACGGGCGGGCATGGCGCGAAGATAACCCAGGCCCGATCTTGGGGGTATCACGGAACACACCCCCTACCTGAGGTTCCCATGTCCATGCTCGATATGCTCCAGCAGCAGCTCGGCGGCGACGCCGTCAAGCAGATCAGCACCCAGCTCGGCACCGATCACGGCACCGCCCAGACGGCCATTGCGGCGGCGCTGCCCATGCTCGTGGGCGCGCTCGCCCGGCAGGCCCAGGACCCGGCCCAGGCCGGCGCGCTGGCCAACGCGGTCTCCAAGGACCACGACGGCAGCATCCTCGACGACGTCGCGGGCTACCTCGGCCGCGGCGGCAACAGCGCCGACGGGAACGGGATCCTCGGCCACGTGCTGGGCGGCCGGACCGACGCGGTCGCCACGGGGCTGAGCCAGGTGAGTGGGCTCGACCCGGCCAAGGCGGGCGCCCTGCTCTCGATGCTGGCACCGCTCGTCATGGGTGCCCTGGGCAAAGCCCAGCGGCAGGGTGGCCTGGACTCCGGCGGGCTCGCCGGCATGCTCGGAGCTGAGCACCAGCAGGCCGCGGCCGCCGCGCCGGGCGTCATGGGCATGCTGGGCAAGTTCCTCGACCGGAACAACGACGGCTCCGTGCTCGACGACATCGGGGGGATGTTGGGGAAGACCTTCGGGAGGTAGGGGGCGGGCGGGCGGACGGACGGACGGAGAGACGGAGAGACGGAGAGACGGAGAGACGGACGCTAAGGTAACGAGGTGTCATCCGTCGGTCCTACGTCCGCCTGACCGTCTGCCTGTCCGCCTGGCCGCCTGGCCGCCACCCCTACCCGCTCCCCGGCACCGGCACCTCGTCCCCCACGACGTCCTGCACGTAGAGCAGCTTGATCGGGACCATCACCGCGCCAAGGAGCGGCACCGCCACCACTAGGCCGATGAAGCCGAAGACCAGCGAGAACGCCGCCTGGCAGAGGATGGTGAGCACGGGTGGCAGGTCGAGACCCTCCTTCATCAGGAGCGGCATCAGGACGTTGCCTTCGAGCTGTTGAATGACCAGATACGCAAGCGCGACGGCGAGCGCCTTGTCCGGGCCGTCGAGGAAACCCATCGCGATCGCCGGCACTGAGGACGCGATCGGCCCGAAGTAGGGAACGAACTCGAGAATGCCCGCGATGATCCCGAGCGCCACGGCCGCGCGCACGCCGAGCAGCGAGAGCACGACCGTCGTGATGATGCCGATCGCCACCATCCCTATGAGCTGCGCCACCAGCCAGCGGCGGAGCGTCGTTCCCGTCGCATCCAGGACCTCCGCCGCCTTCGCCCGCGCCTGGTGGGGCACGAGATGCATGATCCCCCGCCGGTACGTGCCGGGATCGATGGCGAGGTAGACGGCGACGAAGAGGATGATCAGGAGCCCGGCCAGCATCGACACGGTGCTCGAGAACAGCGCCAGAAAGTTCTTGCCGAGCTTGCCGACCTGCTGCGCCAGCGTCTGGCCGATGTCGGGGGCCCCCTTGGCGCCGGCCGCCGGCCCACCGGGCTGGAGCAGCTGGGTCACGCCCCCCTGGCGCTCGCGCACCCACTGCTCGACCCGCGAGAGCCCGTCGGGAAGCTGGTGCTGGAGCTCCTGCCACTGCTCGGTGATGCGCGGGGCGGTCAGCGCGCCGAGCCCGACGAACGCACCGAGGACCAGCACGACCAGCAGCGCCGCCCCCACCCCGCGCGGCACCCCCCGACGTTGGAGCCAGGTGACGCCCGCCGACAGCGTCAGGCCGAACAGCACGCCGAGGAAGGCGAGGAAGAACACCGATCGCGCAACCCACAGAAGCTCGAGCGCCAGCCAAACGGCGGCGACCAGGAGGGTGGCGCGGATGATATCGCGGGTCGGCCAGCGGGAGGGCGGTGGGGCCGGGCTCGAGGTGGCCATGGGACACGATGGCCCAACCGGTCCCCGGCCGATGTGATCCGGCACCCACTCACCTCGGCCTCGGCGACGGCCCCGGCCGGCACCGAACCGGGCGGGTGCGGGGAGGCGCAGAGGGACTCAGCGCAAGGTGTAGAGATACGCGGCGATGTTCCGCGCCTGTCCCTCGCTCACGCCCAGGTTCGGCATCGCGGTCCCCGGCTCGATGGCCTGTGGCACCTCGATCCAGCGCACAAGGAAATCGGCGTTGTTGACCACCTGGCCCGCGATGTACGACCGGCGGGCGAAGTGATCCAGTGGCGGCCCCACCATGCCGTCGGCTCCGCTCACGCCCGGGATACTGTGACAGGCGCCACATCCGTGCTGCGCGATGAGCTGCTTGCCCAACGCCGGGTCGCCACCCGGGACGGGGCGCACCGGTCCGGCGTCGCGGCAGCCGCCGAGCAGCACGCCGCCGATCGCGCCCAGCAGCGCGAAGTAGCGCATCAGAAGCCTCTCTTCGTTCGCGGCGGCCGCGGCGCGGACCCCAGGAACCGCGGCTGCCGCGGCTCCTGCAGCGGCACCTCGTACGCCTGGCGGCCGGAGCCGAAAGCGTGGCGCATCTCATCCACGTACGGCTGCTGCCCTTGCCGTTCGGTGCGGTCGCCCGGCGCCCGGTCCTCGCCCGGCTGGCGGTCAAAGATGCTCCCGATGAGACCCTTCGACGGCCGCCGGCCCGAGCCGAAGTCCGGCACGCGTTGCGCCTTGTTGATGGTGTCCCCTGAGGCCGTAGCTGAACCGCCCGCCCCCGGACCCGCCTGCCCGTGAAACGGACAGGCGGTCACGAGCACCAGCGCCAGGGCGATGGCCGCCGTGCCGCCCACCCGCGCCAGCGTCCGTGGCGCCGCATGGATCCCGGCATGTAGCCAGGGCACGAACACCGACCCGGCGTCGAGGTTGAGCCCGAGGCCGGAATGAGCGGGCCGGGCGGGACGGGGATCGGCGTGCGCGAAGGTCATCGACTCACCCGCAGAGTTGGAAGAGGAAGAGCGGCGCGGCGTTCATCGCAATCCCGAGGAGGAACAATCCGCTGAGCAGCATCCCGGCCAGCGCCATGAACCGGTCTCGTCCTTCGCGGGCCTGACGTGTGGCGCCCCAACTCCGCCAGGCCGTGACCGCCGCCGAGACGCCGGTGATCGCCGCGATCGCGCTCACCCCGAATGCAACCGGCCAGACGCCCCCACCGGCTTGCGCGGCGAGCCGGTCGGCACCGGGAAAGCACGCGTGGGCCGTGAGGGCGTAGCTCACGAGCAGCTGGAGGCTCCAGGCGGCGGGGGCGCCGAACAGGCCGAACCAGAGCGCGGGTAGCCCCACGGCGTGTCCGGCGGGCGCGGGCGGGGGTGCGGAGGCGGCGGTCACGGGGTTACACGAGCCGCGGGGAGAGGTACAGCGACGTGAACACCGCGAGCCAGACCACGTCCACGAAATGCCAGTACCACGAGACGTTGGTCACGGCCAGATGACGCCGGGCGGAGAAATGGCCCAGCGACGCGCGCACGCCCACCACGGCCAGCATCAGCAGGCCCACCGCCACGTGAGCGCTGTGGAAGCCGGTGATGGTGA
>CAVQGA010000011.1:0-50672 GCA_963711915.1 uncultured Gemmatimonadales bacterium | reverse complement strand
ACTTCGAAGTCGGTAAAGGTGAGTCCGCTGTCGCGGGTGGCCCCGGCGATGCCCGCGCCCGCGATCCGGCTCACGGGGTGTCCCGGCACCCGCGCGTCCGCGAACGCCCAGTCGATCGTGACGTCCATCGCGTCGAGGAAGCCGGCGCCGGCCACCGTGCCGCTCAGCGTGCCGTAGAACGGCAGCGAGTCGATGTAGGCCCGCGCGGCGTCGAGGTCGAGATCCTTGAGCGTCACCTGCATGTCGCGAAACCCGAGGCCGCGTTTCCGGTCGGTGATGGCGACGAGCGAGCCGTCGATCCGCTGGGCGCCGTTCCGGAGGTGGAGATCGCGAATGTCGTACGCGGTGCGCGCGCCGCTCTCGGACTTGGCCGCCAGCACGCCGGTACCCGTCATCGCCGGGAAATCGGGCGAGACCCAGTGCAGGTCGTCGAGATTGACGTGCGGCGAGGTCATCTGGAAATCGAACAGCGTCGTGTCATGCGGCCAGGTGAGGGCGCCGCCGCCGGAGAAACGGGTATTAGGCAGCGAGCCGCGCGAGAGGCTGAAGATGGCGCTGTCGGCGTGGAGCCGGACGCGGCCGCCCGCGTCGCGGACCGTCACCGCCGGGTCGCTCACGCGCGTGGCCAGCGAATCGATGTCCACCGTGAACGGCAGCCGGTCGGGCGTGGTGATCCGGAGCCGGGAGAAGCGGGCGTCGAGATCGGAGAGCAGGATCACCTTCCGGAGGCCGTCGGGACCCTCCTCGATGACCCGTCCGGGCCGGGCCCGCTCCGCCGCGAGCGCGGAGTCGTTCTGCGCCACGGTCCGGACCGAGCTCCCCGGCTTCCACGGGAGGGCGATCCGGAGTGTCCCGCCCCGCACCTTCACCTCGTAGAAGTCGATCAGGGGCGACGGGCCCCGGCCCTTCCCCTTCCCGAGCCCGAGGACCTCCTCGTAGTTCATCCGGCCGTTGCGGTACTTGATGAGCTGGATGGTGGGGTGGTCGAGGGTCACGGTGCTCGAGCAGCACCTGGCCCGCGAGCAGGTTGGGCAGCCGGTAGGTCACCCGCACCCGCGGCAGATCGACGAGGAGCGCGCCGGAAGTGTCGCGTACGATCAGGTTCTCGAGCGTCAGGTCGTACACGAACGAGCCCGAGATCGCGCCGACCTTGATCTGCCCGATCACGATCCGGTCCAGCGCCCGCTGAGACTGTCCGCGCCAGCAGGCTCCGTCCCGGCGGGGTCAGGGTCATGGACGTCACGACGCCCAGCACCATGGCCACAGTGCCGAGCAGGAAGACGAAGAAGAAGCGCGCGATCCGCCGGCGCATCAGAACGCCTGCCCCACCGCGAAGTGGACGGTGAACTTGCCCTGGCGGTTCAGCACATAGGATTCTGCCCACCGGGGTGAGCGCGCCCAGCGTGTCCACCTGGAAGAGGGTGCCCGCCTGCAGCCGGGTACGGGTTGTAGGCCACGTCGAGCCGCGCGGGACCGAGCGGCTTGGCGAAGCCGGACGCCCACCCCAGGCGTCACCCGGATGACCGGTGTGGAGTTCTCGGCTCCGCGCTGCCCCTCAGCACGCCGCCGGCATCGACGAACGCGGCCAGCCGGAGCCGCGAGCTGAACACCGGCGCATGCACCCGGAGCTCCACGTTGCCGACGGCGAGGGTGTTGCCGCCGGCGGCGGCCACAGTCACCCGGTTCGGGTCGATGGGCCGGCCCTTGATGGCGGCCGTATCGACTTCGCCCTGGGCCACGACGTACACCACCGGCCCCAGCTCGTTCCGGTCGAAGCCTCGCACCTCGTTCGGACCGCCGGCATAGAAGCGCTGCTCCGGCGGGAATGAAGTCGCCGGTCTGGGTGGCCACGTCGACCGACGGCGCGAACATGGCGCCGCCCCGCACCCGCCAGCTGAAGACCACGTCGCGCCCGATCGGCCGGTACCACGAGCAGTTCCGCCATCGCGCGGAATAACTGCTGGAACGAACTCGAACCGAGGAAGCGCGAGATCCAGGTGAGCTCGATCGACGACAGCGACCGCGCGGGACGGATCGAGCGGGTCGTTGACCTGCGGCATGGTGCTCTGCGCGGCGAGGGTGGTGAGACCGGTCGCCGTAGCAGCGCGACCACGTCGGGCGTGCAGGCGTTGAACGAGGCGCAGAGCTCTCCGCCGTGCCCTCGGTACGCCCGTACGAGAGCGTGTAGGCGAGCGACAGCGGGATCCCCGTTGGGGGGCTCCCGCCGGAGGGTGATGGCGGTCCTGGTTTCCTGTCGCAGGTAGACCTTGACCTCGATCGCCGCTCGGTGAACAGCGACACGGCGATGGTGTCGTTGGGCGACAGGAACGCGGGCCGCCGGATCGACGCGCCGAGATTGAAGTTGACCTTGGCCGAGCCGACGGAGTCCGTGCTGGAGTTGCGGCAGATGCTATTGGCGAGCCCCCAGTCGAACGGCCGGCCCACGCCGACCTTCGAGATCCGGCTGGTCAGGTCGAGGACGCGGCCCCCGCTCCCGAGGAAATTCCGGGTGGTCCAGCCCAGCGAGCCGCGGAAGGTGTCGTTGGTACCGTCGCCCAGCCGCCGCGGACGCGCCGGCGCTTGGCCTCGCTGACCTGGATCAGGATGGGAACCGAGTTGCGGCCCGGCTGGAAGCTCGCCGCGTCGATGTTGACGTTGGCGTAGCGGAACAGGTCCGAGGACTAGAGGTTCGCTGGCCCGGACAGCCGTCCTGCGAGTACAGCCGTCCGGGCCGGGCGATGAGCAGGTTGCGGACCAGCTGGGGATCGATCCGGGCGGTCCCCGCCACCCGACTACGCCGATCACGGCCTTCGCGCCCGGCGTCACATCGAACGACACCTTCGCGGTCAGGCGGTCGGAACCCCTCGAAGCCGGTGTACACCGGGCCGACGGATACCCGCGATCCTTGAGCCGGCGGGTGATGCTGTCCGCGGAGGCCTGCATGACGAATCGGTCGAACGGATCGCTCACGCCGAGCCGCAGGTCCACCAGCACCTCCCGCCGGAGTTCCTCCGGCAGCGAGTCGAGGCCGCTGACCGCGAATCGATCACCGGATCGGCGGGCCCTCTTTGATGCGGAACGTGATGTAGACGTTGTCGGCGTGCGGCGGATGAGGGTGTCGATTTGGACGTGGGGATAGCTGTTTCGGCGGTATACCACATCGAGCCGGACGACGTCGCGCTTGAACTCCTCCTTGTCGAAATAGCGCTTCTCGCCCAGGCCGAGCCACCGGAAAAGAAAGGCGCGCGCGAACGAACTCGAATTGGTCGTGGCGATGGTGCTCGCCAGCACCTGCTCGGAATTGCCTTGTTGCCGTCGGACTCAGCTGGTGTACGACGCGCTGAGGCTCTTGAGCGCTGACCGGGGCGGCGGCCCCGAGGAGCAATGCCAGCGCGACCGCGGCCATGCCCCTCACTGAGGCTCCTTGGCCGGGCGACGAGGGACGCGCGGCGGCGAGGCGCGATTGACGACATGCTGTAAGCCCGGTAGTTCGACCACCTTACGCCTTCATGTCGACGTGCGCTTCCCGACGGGCCCTGCCATTCCCCTGCGCCGCCGACTCAGCTGCCGTGCCTTGCCCTGTTCGCCGCCGCCTGCGCGGTGGGCGAGGGCCCGTGCGGCAGCGGTCTCGAGTACTACGAAAGCGCCGACCCGGCCTCGCTGGTTCCGGCCCTCTCGAACGACGTGCAGAGCGGCGAAGTGATCACGCTGCTGTTCGACAACCTTGTGCAGTCCGACCACCGCCGCGCAGTTCCGGCCGGGCCTCGCCACCCGCTGGGAATTTCATCCGACCGGCGCGGTCTACACCTTCCACCTCCGGACCGGCGCGAAGTGTCGACGACGGCCGCCCTATCCGGCGCCAGAGACGTCGGCGCCTCGATCTTCCGCGCCCTGGACCCCGCGTCCAGTCGGGCCGCCAGTCGCCGCTCTTCCCCATCAAGGGCGCCCGCGACTATGCGGCGGGCAAGGCCAAGCGATCGAAGGCATCGGGTCCCGGACGACAGCACCATCGTGTTCACGCTGACGGAGCCGCTCAACATCTTCCCCAAGTTTCTCGCGATGCCGGTCGCCGCGGTGGCGCCGACGCTGACGCCGCCGGGGTTCGACCAGGTGCCGGTGGGCAGCGGGCCGTGGCAGTTCGCGTCCTGGTCCGATCATCACGCCATCGTGCTGGCCGGAACCCGAACTACTGGGCCGGCCCCCCGAAGGACGACACGCCCGACGGCGCGCATCGTCCCGGAGGCGCTCACCCAGGGTGCCGAATACGAGACGGGCAACCTCAGCGTGGTCGAGATCCCGTTCGGCGAGGTTGCTGCTGGGAGATGGTGCGGCCCGAGGGAGCTTCGGCGCGAAGCTGCTCTTTGCTGACCTGCAGATTGCCATGAACACCACCGTGGCGGTCTGAGCATGTCTGGGTGCGCCGGGCCCTCAACATGGCCACCGACGCTGGGGACGCTGCTCCGCACCCAGATGGCGGGTCGCGGCGTCCGGTCCGCGGGCGCGATCCCCCGGGCATCGAGGGGTAATCTACTCGACCCGTGGCGCCGTATCCCCCGGAGACCGCGGGCGCCCGGCGGCTGCTGGCCGAGGCGGGAGCCACCCACGGGTTCAGCTGCAGGCCGGGCGCAGCAAGTGTGCCGAGTCTCGCGCGGGTGGCGCAGTCGGTGGCGCAGCAGGACTCCAGCCGCCCGGCATCCGGATCGAGATCGTCGAGCGCGACGCTCCGAGCGTGCGCGCCCACCGTCCGGAACGGCGAGGCCAGCAGATCCCCCCCTCGGCGACTGGGAACCCGACTACCCCGATCCCGAGAACTTCTCCTATCCGCTCTTCCACTCCAGCAACAAGGGCCGGGTGGGTAACTACGTGTTCCTGGCCGAGCAGCCGCGCTCGACGTGATGATCGTCCGGGCGCGGAGCACGCCCGACAGCGTGGAGAAGGCGCGGCTCGCGCGCGCCTGATCGACGCCCGAGTCTTCGACCTGGCGCCCTGGGATCTTCCTCTGGCTCTCCCGGCGACGTCTGGGCGGTGCAACCTGACGGTAAGGGGTGGCGGGATCCGGGCCCTGTTCACTGGCTAGTGGTGGACCTCGGGTTGGAAGCGGGGGCCGTGACCGCTTCCTCCTCGCCGGGCGGCCCGCTGGTTCCCACGCCGCTGGGGGTCCGGCCCGTCACCTTCCTCCTCCGTGTACGCGGCCCCGGGCGATCCGGTGCAGGCGATGGTGGGCGAGCGGGCGGACGCCGAGACCATCGCGCGGCTCCGGGCCTAGCCGCACCTGAACGATCCGTTGCCGCTCCAGTCGTCCATTACGTCGGCGGCGTCCTGCGCGGCGACCTTGGACCAGCTACATCACCCGTCGTCCCGATCCTGGGCGACCTGCTCGAGCGCTTCCCGGCCCGACTGCAGCTCGCCGGCGTGGCCATGCTGTTCGCCGCGCTCACGGGCATATCCATCGGTATCTACGGCGCCGGCGCCCCGGGAGGCGTCGCGGACCCGCTCTCGACGCTGGCGGCGTACCTCGGCGTGTCGTTTCCGGTGTACTGGGTCGGCCTGCTGCGATCCTGGTGTTCGCGGTGATGTTCCGCGGCTGCCGCCCTCGGGCGCGCGCGGCCCGCTGTACCTGATCCTGCCGGCCCTGACGCTCGGCATGCGCTCGGTGGCGTTCCTCTCGCGCATGACGCGCGCCACGATGCAGGAGGTGCTCCAGAGCGATTTCGTCCGCACGGCGCGGGCCAAGGGCCTGGGCGAGGGCCGCGTGGTCCTCCGGCACGCCTTCCGGAACGCGCTGCTGCCCGTCCTCACGGTGCTGGGTCTCGACTTCGGCAGCTACCTCACCGGCTCGATCCTCACCGAAACGATCTTCTCCTGGCCGGGGGTCGGCCGCTACGTCCTCACGGCCATCGACAAGCGTGACCTCCCGGCGGTACAGGGGAGCATCCTGTTCCTGAGCCTCGTGTTCGTGCTGGTGAACCTGCTGACGGACATGCTGTACGCGCGGGTGGATCCGAGGGTGGCCTATGACTGAGGGACGGAGATGACTGAGAGGACGGAGAAGGCGGAGAGGACGGAGAAGGCGCAGCGGGCGGAAGGCATGGAGTGGGGGGTGCGGGGAGTCGCCCTGAGCGCAGCGAAGGGGCCGAGCCGCCGCCTTGCCTGCCTCACCCGCCTCAGGGCGACTCTCCTCTCCGTCCTCTCTGTCCTCTCTGTCCTCTCCGTCCCGCCCTCGGCCGCGCGCGCCCAATCCCTCCCCAAGCGCCTCGACCGCCGGCTCGACACGCCGCCGTTCGACCGCCAGCTCTGGGGTGTTGCGCTGGTGGACGAGAAGGGCTCGCTGCTCTACGGCCGGAACCAGCGGCAGCTCTTCATCCCGGCCAGCAACAACAAGATCATCGTGGCGGCGGTGGCGTCCGCGCTGCTGCCACCCGACTGGACGGTGCGCACCAGCCTGTACGCCGCCGGCCCGGTGGCGAACGGCATCCTGCAGGGCGACCTGGTGCTCTACGGCCGGGGCGACCCCACGTTCGGGAAGCGCTGCTTCGCGACCGACACCCTGCGTGAGGGCGCCTGCGAGACCGATTCCTATACCCGCCTGCGCGAGCTGGCGGCCAAGCTCCGCGCTCGCGGGATCCACGAGATTCACGGCGACCTGGTCGGTGACGGCAGCTACTTCGAGCCGCTGCTGGTGCACCCCGACTGGAGTGCGTTCGACCTCAACTGGTGGTACGCGGCGCCGGTCTCCGCCCTCGGCTTCAACGACAACAGCGTGGACTTCTCCTGGGGCCCGGGGACGACCCCGGGGACGCCGGCGGTGATCACCATGTCGCCGGACGTCGGCGACGTTGTGTTCGAGAACCGCACCGTGACCGTCCCGGCGGGCAGGGAATCGGACATCGGCGACCGGTTCTTCCGCGATCCCGGCACACTGCACGTATGGGCCGAGGGCACCGCGGCGCTGGATCATCCGACGAGTATCGAGTCGTTCGCGATGCCCGATCCCAACCTTTTCACCGCCCGGGCGCTGCGGCAAGTCCTGCAGGAGGAGGGTATCGCCATCACCGGGACCACCGGCTCGACGACCGATTCGATGCGCTATCGTCAGGCCCGCGGCACAGCCCCGCTCGCCGAGATCACCTCGCGCCCGCTCCGAGAATGGGTGTTCCCGATTCTCAACCGGAGCCAGAACTGGTTCGCCGAGATGCTGCTCAAGCAGCTGGGACGGCAGTTCGGGCACGGCGGGTCGTGGACCGAAGGGCTCGGCGTCGAACGGCGCTTCCTGATCGACTCGGTGCGGGTGGATTCGACCGAATTCTCCCTGGTGGACGGTTCCGGGCTCGCGAGCGGCAACCTCGTGAGTCCGCTCGCCTTCACCAAGATCCTGCGCTTCATTCGCGCCCATCCCCGGGCGCAGACCTTCCTCGCGGGGCTGCCCCAGGCCGGCGGCGTGGGCTCCCTCCGGCGGCGGTTCATCGGGACCGCGCTCGCCGGGCGGGTACGCGCGAAGGACGGCAGCATCGGGCGCGTGAACTCGCTCTCCGGGTTCATCGAGCGGTCCGATGGCCGGGTGCTGACCTTCTCGGTCCAGGCCAATCACCACACGCAAGAGAGCCGGGCCGTCATCGCCGCGATCGACAGCGTGGTGGTGGAGATGGGGGCGGGAAAATAGTAAGCTGAGAGGCTGGGGCGGACGGGCAGCCAGGCGGAAGCACGGCAAACATGAACGGCGCGAGTCATCCTGAGCGAAAGCGAAGGATCGGCTCGGGCATGCGCTTGGCCTCGGAAGCTCACTCGCACCACCGGGCCGATCCTTCACTTTCGTTCAGGATGACCGCGAACTACCTATCCGACAGTCCGACCGTCTGACCGCCCGTCCTTCACCCGGAGGCCCCGATGCTGCTCCTCCTCATCCGCCACGCGCATGCCGGCGATCGCGACGCCGAGCGCTGGCCCGACGACCGCGATCGGCCGCTCACGGACAAGGGCCGGAAGACCCAGCGCAAGGTGAGCCGGTGGCTGGGAGAGCACGAGTACACACCGATGAAGATCCTCACGAGCCCCTGGGCGCGCGCCGCGGAGACGGCGAAGATCCTCGCCGACGAGCTGGGCCTCGCCCAGCCACCGATTCCGTGCACCGCGCTGGCCACGGAGCCCGACCTCGTTCGTCTGGCCGACGACGTCGGCGAACCAGGTGCCACCGCCATCGTGGCGCTGGTCGGCCACTCGCCCTGGGTGGAGGAGCTGGCCGCCCAGCTCCTGGTTGGCTCCCAGGCGCTGCTCAGGATCGATTTCCCGAAGAGCGGAGTGCTGGCGGTCGATCTGGAGCAAGTCGAGCCCGGCGCGGGTGAGCTGCGGTTCTTCCTACGACCCCGCCTGGTGTGAGCGCGGGCGGACGGGCGGACGGGCGGGGAGGGTGCGAAGGTAGCGCCCTGTCATCCCGAGCGCAGCGAGGGATCTTGCCCAGGAATGGCTCGAACTCGGCCGGAGTAGATCCCTCGCTGCGCTCGGGATGACAGCGCTTGCTCGGGCCGACGCTTCGATCTCTTGACCTCTCCGCCCTCTCCGCCCTCTCCGTCTCTCTCGTCTTCTCTGCCTTCTCCGTCCTCCTCCGCCCTCTCCGCCCCACCCTTCCCCCCGACCCCGCGACCCAACACATTGCGCGCCATGCCTCGCTCCGGGCTGACGCTGCGCGCCCTTCTGCCGGCCATCGGCCTCCCGATGGCTCTCGCGGTCCTCATCGCCTGCGGAGGCGCGGGGCGTTTGCTGGGCGAGCTCCTGCGCGAGCGGCCGCCGGCTCCGCTCGACTCGCTGAGCGTCGCGAGCGACGCCCGGCTGGACTCGGCCGGCACCCTGGCGGGCAGTTTCGTCGGCGAGGGCACGAGCCGCGCGGTCCACCTGCTCTCCAGCGACACCGCGCTCATCGCGACCCTCATGCGACGCTACCGTCCCGACCTGGCGCAGGCGCCCGACCCGTGGGCCGCCCTCGCCGGCGAACGGGTGGTGTCGCTGGACGGGCAAACCCGCCGCCGAATCGTCGGGGGGCAGCGGCCGACGGTTCAATCGGCGGTGGTGGGCTCGCCGCTCGGACACACCGAGGTGCAGGTGGAGACGGTGCTGCTCCGGGGCGGCTCGCCGGGGTGCGGCGCACGCGGCGCGCAGGCGGAGCTGATCGTCGCCGACGACCGCCGTCGGGGCGACCCGCCCCTCCGAGGCCCGGTGCTGGGCTCGCTCCGAACGGGGACGGCGGCGCGCGGGGGCGACCGCGGGCTGATCCTCCGCGACATGGTGCCCCCGCCCTCGGCCGGCCTCACGGGCGAGCTCGTCGGCCGCACCGAGCGGGCGCTCGATTCCACCCTGGGCGCCGACTACCGCGCCCTCGGACTCCATGTCGATTCCACTGCCGGCGTCGAGATCAACACCCTGGCCGACATCGACGCGGCCGACGTCATCGCGTTTCGCGTCACCGACGAGCGGGTGCGCTACGCCGTCTCGCTCCGGGCACGCCGGCTGAGCGCGCGCGGCGACACGCTCGTGGGCACGGCAGTGATGGTCTGGGATAGCGCGGGCGCATGGCGGCAGGCCATTTTCCGCCCCACGCTGCTCCGCCTTCGCGGCGGCCGGCTCGAGCCCTGGGGCACGCGCGGGCCGCCGATCTACTGGCGCCGGCTCCAGCCGATCAGCGACTTCGCATTCGAGCGGGACGAGCTCTGGATGGAGCAGGTGGATGTCCGGGACGGCAGCGTGCGCTGGGGCATCGTGCAGCCGCGCGAGAACGTGGTGGTCGCCGCGGCGGAGGTGGACGGCCCATGTCTATGAAGATCTACACCCGCACCGGCGACGAAGGCGACACCGGTCTGTTCGGGGGCGGCCGCGTCCCGAAGGATCACCCCCGCGTCGCGGCGTACGGCGATGTCGACGAGCTCAACTCCACGCTCGGCGTCGCCCGTGCCACGCCGGACACCGGCTTCTTCGACGCCCTGCTGGAGTCGATCCAGCGCGACCTGTTCGCCATCGGCGGGTATCTCGCCACGCCGGATCCGGAGAAGGTGGCCAAGGCGCTCGAGAAGGCCGCGCTGTCCGAGGACCGGGTGGCCGAGTTCGAGCGCGTCATGGACGCGGCCGACGAGGAGCTGCCGCCGCTCCAGGCCTTCGTCCTCCCGGCCGGCACGTCCAAGGCCGCCGCGCTCCACCTCGCGCGCACGGTCTGCCGCAGGGCCGAGCGGAGCGTGGTGCACCTCGCGCACGAGAGCGCGGTGCCGGCCCTGTTCGTCGTCTACCTCAATCGGCTGTCCGACCTGCTCTTCACGCTGGCCCGGCTGGCCAACACCCGGGACGGCACGGGCGACGTGACGTGGTAGACGAGCCGGTCGTCGTCTCGCACGGGCTCGGCCGCTACCCCGTGTATGTGGAACCGGGCGGCCTGGCCCGGCTCGAGGCGCTGGTGGCTGAACACCTGCCGGGCCGGCGCATCGCGATGATCGCCGACTCGACGGTGCTCGGGCTGCTCCAGGCGGGCCGTCTGGGCCGCGGGCCATGGACGGCCACCGCGCTGGACTTTCCCCCCGGCGAACGATCCAAGACACGCGACCAGTGGGCCCGCCTCACCGACGACCTGCTCGAGCAGGGATACGGCCGGGACAGCGGCATCGTCGCGCTCGGCGGCGGCGTCGCCGGCGACCTCGCCGGGTTCGTGGCGGCGACCTACATGCGCGGGCTGCCCCATCTCCAGGTGCCGACCTCGCTGCTCGCGATGCTGGACGCCTCGGTCGGCGGCAAGACCGGCGTGGACACGCGTCAGGGGAAGAATCTCGTGGGCGCCTTCCACCCACCCGCGGCGGTGCTGGCGGACCCGCGCGTGCTCGCGACCCTGCCCGAACGCGATTTCCGCGGCGGGATGGCGGAGGCGGTGAAGCACGGGCTCATTGCGGACGAGGCCTACTTCACCTGGATGGAGCGGGAGGCGGACGCCCTCCTCCGGCGCGACGAGGACGCCCTGACCCGCCTGGTTCGAAGGAGCGTGGAGATCAAGGCCGCGGTGGTGAGCGCGGACGAGCGCGAGGAGGGCCGCCGGGCCATCCTCAACGCGGGCCACACCGTCGCCCACGCTTTGGAGGGCGCGACGGCGTACCGCATTCCCCATGGCGAGGCGGTGGCGCTCGGACTGGTGGCCGAGTGCGCGTTGGCCGAGATCCTCGGCGTGGCACCGGCCGGCCTCAGCGCACGCGTGGCGGATCTGCTCGGCCGGTTCCAACTGCCCGTTCGCCTGGAGCAGCCGATCGACGCCGACCGGCTGGTCGAGGCCATGGGTAGCGACAAGAAGAACCGGGAAGCTCGTGTGCACTTCGCGCTGCCCACGGCGCTGGGCGCCATGGAGGCCGCGGACGGGTGGACTCGGGATGCGGCGGCGCCGGCGATCCGGAAGGCGCTCGAAACGATCGCTTAGACGCCGCGCCAGCGCATCCACTCGACCCCTCGACGGGGGGCCATCGACTAGCTCATTGCGGGCCGACCACCTGGGTCGGGAGCAGGTGTACGCCCCCCGGCACCACCCCGAGCTGACCGACGCCGCCGTTGCCCCAGCAATAGAGCGCGGCGTCGGAGGCCACCGCGCACGTGTGCAGGACGCCGGCGCCGACCTGGACGATCGGCAGGGCGATGCCGAGCGCCACCGGGACGCGACGCGGTGTCGTGGTGCCGTCGCCGAGTTGACCCAAGTCATTGCGTCCCCAGCAGAACGTCTTCGGCGCAAGCGTCACGGCGCAGGTATGACCGTAGCCCGCGCTGATGTCGGCGAAGCGACGGGATCCCACCACAAGCGTCGGGAGGAAGCGCTGGGTGGTCGTTCCGTCACCAAGCTGGCCTTCGTCATTCCACCCCCAACAGTAGGGCGTGCGATCATCCGCGAGGGCGCAAGTATGCCAGCGACCCGCATCGAGCTGCCGGAACAACCGGGTGGTGGCCACCCGAATCGGCTTGAAACTCACCACCGTCGCGCTGCCGGCCCCGAGCTGTCCATTGAACCCCGTTCCCCAACAGTACAGCACCTTGTCCGTCGTGATGCCGCAGGTGTGTTCGCCTCCCCCAGCCAGCTGGCGCCAGTGCAGGCTCGACAGCACCTTGACCGGCCTGGTCCGGTTGGCCCGTTGCCCATCGCCGATCTGACCAACGTTGCTCAGACCCCAGCAGAAGGCCACGCCCGTGGTGGCGATGGCGCACGTGTGCCATGCTCCGGCGCTCACATCCTGGAAGGTGCCCGCGACTGCCACGGGTCGCGATCGATCGCTGTTGCTGCCGTCGCCCACCTGGCCGAACTGGTTCGAGCCCCAGCAATACACGCGGTCGGCGCCGGTCACGCCACACGAATGGTCCATGCCCACGCTGACCTTGCGAAACCGGTGGGCGCCCGCGACCGCGGCTGGCAGATAGCGCGCCTCGACGGTCGAGCCGTCGCCGACCTGGCCCAGGGCGTTGTACCCCCAGCAGTAGGCGAGCGAATCGGTGGCCACTGCGCAGGTGTGGTTGTTCCCCGTGGCGACCTGGCGGTAGGCGTGGGCCGCCGGCGCGCTCGCGGCGACGGCAGGCGACGGCGCGGACGGCGGGACTGGAGCCGTGGGTGAGTCGGCGCCTTCCCCGCACGCCAGGAGCAGCGCCGTGGCGGCGGCGAGGCAAAGGCAGGAGCCGTCAGACAGAAAGCGGGAAGGCATGGGCGGCTTCATTTCGGTTCTCTCTGGTGAGCGCGACAGCCAGGCGCGACTGCCCGGATAGACCACGATACCACGAAGGAAGCTATCCTCGGGGGCTCAAGCCGATCTCAAGCCTCCTCGGAAACATACAGCTTGTAGCCGATGGAACGTGCGCTAAACTGCTTTTCTGCAATATCTTGCGTGGTCGTCTCCAGGTCCCCGCGGCGCCGACGTCAGGCACGAAAGTGGATAAAGAGCCCAACCGGATGACGGTGAACGATTTGTGATGTGGATAGATTTTTTTGCTTGACCGCGCTCCAGGCGAATCCTATATTCGTCGCTCTCGCCTCGGCCTACCCGGCCGCCCATTCGTCAAAAACAGCCGTCGCCCAACTCTCCCCTGGGGTTGTATATGGCCCATGTCCGTGCGAAAGCTCGTATGCTGGTCCGTTCCGCTCCGTCCGGTGCCTTCGATCAGTACCTCCTCGACATCCAGAAGCTCCCCATGATCTCGGATCCCGAGGAAGAGAAGCGCCTGGCCCGGCGGGCCCTTGCCGGCGACGAGACTGCAGCCGAGCGGTTGGTGACGGCCAACCTCCGCTTCGTGATCTCCTACGTGAAGAAGTACCAGGGGCACGGCCTGGACCTCTCCGAGTTGGTCGCCATCGGCAACGAAGGGTTGCTCAAGGCGGTCAAGAAGTTCGATCCCGACCACGGCGTGAAGTTCATCTCCTACGCCGTCTGGTGGGTCCGGCAGGCGGTGCTCAAGGCCCTGGCCGAGCAGACCCGAAGCGTCCGGATCCCGCTCAACCAGAACTCCGCCCTCGTGCGGATGTCTCGCGCGCAGAGCTTTCTGGCCCAGGAGCTCGGGCGCGAGCCGACCGACCAGGAGGTGGCCACCGCCCTCAACGACACCGTCGACAACATCCGCAGCGCCCGCCGGATGACCTCCACCGAAGTCTCGCTCGACGCCCCGGTCGAGCGGCAGGACCGGAGCGCGAGCACGTTCGGCGAGCGGGTGGCCGGCACCGGCGGCGGCGAGATCGAGGAGATGACCGATTGCCGGCTGCAGCGCGAGTTCATCGACCGGATCTTCCAGCGCCACCTCACCCCCCGCGAGCGGAAGATCCTCTCGCTCTACTACGGTCTCGAGGAGGGCTCTGAGGCCCTCACGCTTGAGAAGATCGGCGAACTCCTCGGCGTCACCCGCGAGCGCATTCGCCAGATCCGCGAGCGGGCCTTCGAGAAGCTGCGCGACTCGCCCGACGTGCGGGCGCTGCGGGGGTTCTGGGGGGCGGCGTAAGCGCCTAGCAGAAAGATCGGACAGCGAAAAGATCGGACAGCGAAGTGAATCCGGGCGGTGCTGGCCCGGCGCGAGAGGCGCCGGGCCGGGCCGCCCGAGCCGTTGGCGGCCCGCGAGACAAGGAGGGGCCTGACCTGTGCTTCGCGGCCCCGGTCGCCGGCGGGGCGCGACACCCGCTCCGCTCGCTGCAGGCGGCTCCGATTGTCGGGATCGCGCAGGGAATTGGAGGCTGCCTGACGCTCGCTCCGCAGGCGCCGCGCCCCGCCGGCTCCCCGACCCTCCAGGAGTCGCGGCGCCCTTTCAACGGCAAGCGTCCTGCCTCGATGGACCTCGTTCACAATCCGCCCCGCGCGTCCGGGGCGGCAGGTCTGTCGAGCCTCTTGCGTCTCCGCCCGACTCGTGCGCCCGTGCGCGGGGGGCCTCACAGAGGGAGCCCACCCGCTCCGCGGGTACCCGGTGCGCCCCCAGATCCCTGCGCGATCCCCAACTATCGAAGCGCACTGCAGCGACCGGCGTGAGGCCCCCCCGCGCTCCCCTCCCGGAGCGCAGCGAGGCCCAACGCCCATGCCCCGCCGAATCCGCGATTGTTGCTAGATTGAGCTTCATGCCCTCGCGTCTGCCCGTTTTTCCCCTCGCGGTCGTACTCTTTCCCGGCACCCCGCTCCCGCTCCATATCTTCGAGCCCCGCTACCGTCGGATGCTCGCCGACTGCCTCGCCGGGGACCGGCGTTTCGGCATCACCCCCGCCGGCTCGAGCGGCGGCGCTCCCGATCCGGGAATGGTCGGATGCACGGCGGAGATTCGGGTGAACCAGGAACTGCCGGACGGACGCTCGAACGTCGTGGTGCTGGGCGGAGAGCGTTTCGTGGTGGCCGGTCTGCTCGACGAGCCCGTGCCGTACCACGTGGCGTCGGTGGACCCCTTCGAGGACGATCCCGCCAGCGTGCCACCCGCGGAGCGCACGGCACGGCTGCGCGAGATCTTCACCCGTTACGCCGCGCTCGTGCGCGAGCTGAGCGACGTCGAGCCGAACGAGCCGGAGCTGCCCGACGAGCCCCAGCCGCTCTCCTTTCACGTCGCCGCAGGCGTCGACCTGGACGGCGCGATCAAGCAGCGGCTGCTCGCCGAGCGCTCCACGGCGCGCAGGGTGGAAGCGCTGCTGATGGTGCTTCCGGCGCTGACCGCGGCGGCCGAGCGGGCGCTCAGGGTACACCGGCACGCTCACAGCAACGGCCGCGGCGGCGCCGCCCCGAGCATCCCCGGCGCATGATGCTTTCCGCGCTGGTTCAGGCGCTCGGCCGGATCGTGGGACCTCGGTGGGTCCGCCACCGCCGGGCCGAGCTCAAGACCTACAGCATGGACGGGCTGCCCACGCGGGAATCGTATCCGGGAATCGTCGTCATGCCCGGCAGCGCCGGCGAGGTGCGCGAGATCGTCCGGCTGCTGCATCTCGCCGACGTCCCGTTCGTCGCCCGTGGCGCGGGCACGGGACTCTCGGGCGGCGCCGTGGCGAGTCCCGATGCGGTGCTCATCGCGCTCACGCGCCTGAACCGCATCCTCGCGGTGGATCCGGTCCGGCGTCGCGCCGTGCTGCAGCCGGGCGTGGTGAACGCCCGGCTCTCGGAAGCGGTGGCGCCGCTCGGTCTCCACTATGTCCCCGATCCGTCGAGCCAGGCCGCCTGCACCGTCGGCGGCAACGTGGCCGAGAACGCCGGTGGGCCCCACTGCCTCAAGTACGGCGTCACCACCAATCACATCGTTCAGCTCGAGGTCGTGCTGCCGGACGGCTCGGTGGTCGAGCTCGGGAGTCCGCACGGCGAACCCTGGGGCCCGGACCTCGTGGGCCTCTTCGTCGGGAGCGAGGGGATGTTCGGCATCGCCACCCGGATCACCGTCCGGCTCGAGCCCGTGCCGCCCAGCGTGCGGACGCTGCTCGCGGACTTCCCGACCGTCCGCGCAGCGAGCGAGGCGGTGTCGGCGGTGATCGCCACGGGGATCGTGCCGGCGGCGATGGAGATGATGGATCAGGCCTGTGTGGCGGCGGTCGAGGCGTCGATCTACGCCGCCGGCTACCCGACCGACGCCGCCGCCGTCCTCCTGGTCGAGCTGGATGGGCAGCCCGACGCGGTGGAGGCCGAGTCCGCCACGGTCGAGGGGCTGCTGCGCGAGCGCGGCGCCCGGACGATCCGGAGCGCGTCGTCGGCCGCCGACCGCGCCCGCCTCTGGCAAGGCCGGAAGAAGGCCTTCGGCGCCATGGGTCGGATCGCGCCGGACCTCGCGGTTCAGGACGCCGTGGTGCCGCGCTCCGCGCTCCCCGACATCATGGACCGGATCGCCGAGATCCGCGACCGCCATGGCATCAGCATCAGCAACGTGTTCCACGCGGGCGACGGCAACCTGCACCCCAACATCTCGTTCGACCGGCGCGACCCCGAGCTCGCCGAGCGGGTGCACGTAGCCTGCACGGAGATCATGGCCGCCTGCGTCGACGCCGGCGGCAGCATCACCGGCGAGCACGGCGTGGGCTCCGACAAGCTCGACTACATGCCCTGGATCTTCGACGCGGAGACCCTGGGGGCGATGCGCGCGGTCCGGCGGGTGTTCGATCCCGCCGAGCGCTCCAATCCGGGCAAGGTGGTTCCGATCCATGCCTGCCGCGAATGGCTCGCGGCCCCCGCGGCCCGGGCAGCCCGATGAGCGACGTCGTCCACGGCCGCCTCCGTGCGCTGCTCGGCACCAGCGGCGTCGAGCGCGACTCCGACGGCCTGCCGCGCGCGATCCCCGAGACCGCCGACGCGCTCTCGCTGGTCTGCCGCCTGGCGCACGAGGAGGGCTGGAAGATCCGGGTCGAAGGGCTCGGCACCTGGCTCCCGGCGGACGCGCCGGCCGACCTCGCCGTGAGCACCCGGGCGCTCGATCAGGTCGTCTCGGTGAGCCCGGCCGATCTGGTGGCCACGGTGCAGGCCGGCACGCCGCTCGAGGCGCTCCGGCGGCGTCTCGCCGAGGAGGGCATGTGGCTCGCGCTCGACCCGCCCGGCCGCCCCGAGCGCACGCTCGGCTCGATCATCGCCACGGCCACCGCCGGCCCGCTCCGGCACGGGTTCGGCCCGGTGCGCGATCACGTGCTCGGGTGCACCGTGGCCACCGGCGACGGCCGGCTGGTAAAGGCCGGCGGTCGGGTTGTGAAGAACGTGGCAGGCTACGATCTCACCAAGCTGCAGGTCGGCGGGTTCGGCGGGTTCGGAATCCTGGCCGAGGCGCATCTCCGGCTCCGGGCGCTGCCGCGCGCCGACGTGACGCTCGTGACCCGCGGCACGCGCGATACGCTGACCGCGGCGGCGCGCGACGTGATCGCGGCGGAGTTGGTGCCGGCGACCCTCGAGCTGCTCTCGCCCGCGCTGGCCGCGGAGGCCGACTGGGTGCTCGCCGCCCGGTTCGTCGGCACCGACGCCGCGGTGCAGGGCGACGTCCGGCGGATCGCGCCGATCGCGAACCTCTCGTGGCAGCCGCTGCCCGCCGATCGGACCGCGGCGTTCTGGAGCGTGGTGGCCCGCGGCAGCCAGGGGGGGCCGATCACCCTCCGGCTCGGCGTCCTGGGCGACGGCGTGGACGACACCATCGATCTCCTGGCGCACGACCTGGACGAGAATCTGCTCTCGGCCGGCGCGGGCGCCGGCATGATCCGCTGGACCGGCGACGCGCCGATCGAGCGCCTGCGCGCCGTCCGCCGCGCGGCCGCGGCGCGCGAGATCCCGATGACCCTCGAGCGCGCCCCCTGGGGCCTGCGCCGGGCGCTCGGGCACTTCGGCGCGTACCGGGAGGGCGTGGGCCAGATCGTCGGCCGGCTCCGCGACACGTTCGATCCCGGGCAGTGCCTCCAGGTGGCGTTGGAGGGTGCGGGTGAGGCGTAGCGGCGGGATAAGGATGGACGTGCGCGTGGTCGCCGCCGGTCCGGTGGGGGGTGGTGGCGTGCGCGCGAGTCGCGTCGGCGACTGTCTCGGACGCTGTCATCCCGAGCGGAGCGAGGGGTCTACTCCACCTCGCTCGAGCCATTTCCCGGCAAGCTCCCTCGCGGAGCCTGTCCTGAGCGTAGCGAAGGGCTCGGGATGACGGCGGTGTCGGGCCGAGCTCCGGCCACCCCAGCCGCCGCGCCCGCCCCGGACCGCGCGCGATGACCGCCACCCCCGACTACTCCGCCCTCGACCCCTGCGTTCACTGCGGGTTCTGCCTCCCGGCGTGTCCGACCTACCTCGCCACCGGCGACGAGGCGGATAGCCCCCGCGGCCGGATCGTGCTCATGCGCGCGCTCGAGCGCGGCGAGCTCGGTCCGGGCGATGCCGCGCTGCTCCAGCACCTCGACGCCTGCCTCGGCTGCCTCGGCTGCGAGCCCGCCTGCCCCTCGGGCGTCGGCTACGGGCAGGGCATCCAGACCGCCCGGGAGCAGCTCTTCTCCACGCGGCGGCTTCCGCCGCTCGCCGCGGCCGTGCTCGGCGTGTTCCGACGCGAGCGGCTCTGGCGCCCGCTGTTCACCCTCGCCCGCCTCTTCCGCGCCAGCGGTCTCCCGCGGATGCTGGCTGGTGCCGGACGGTTCGGATTCGGGATGGGGATGCTGGCGGCGACAGAAAGGATGGAGAGGACGGAGAGGACGGAAGTGACTGGGAGGGTCGCAAGCCAGGCCCTTCCGTCTTCTCCGCCTTCTCCGCCGTCTCCGCCCTCTACCGTCGCCCTCTTCCGCGGCTGCGTCATGGATACGCTGTTCCGTCACGTGCACGATGCCACGCGCCGGACGCTCGAGGCCAATGGGTACACGGTGGTCGAGGCGCCAGGACAGGTCTGCTGCGGCGCGCTGCACGAGCATGCGGGAGACCGGGCCGGCGCAGAGGCGCTGGCGCGGCGGAACGTGGCGGCACTGGTGGATGCGGCGGACTACGTGGTGGTGAACAGCGCGGGCTGCGGCGCCCTGCTCAAGGGCTACGGGCACCTGCTCGGCACCGCGGCCGCCGAGGTGATCGGCGCCAAGGTGCGCGACGTCTCCGAGCTGCTGGCGGCGGCGGGTCCGCGCCGGGGCGGCGAGCTGCCGCTGGACGTGGCCTACGACGCGCCCTGCCACCTGCAGCACGCCCAGCGGGTGCAGGCGGCGCCGCTGGCCGTGCTGGGCGCAATCCCCGGCCTCCGGCTCCGCCTCCTTCCCAGCTCGGACAAGTGCTGCGGCAGCGCGGGGATCTACTCGGTCGTCCGGCCGGCGATGGCGCGCGCGGTGCTGGACCTCAAGGTCGAGAGCTTCGCCGCCGCGCGGCCGGTGCCGGAGATCGTAGCCACCGGCAATCCCGGCTGCGTCATGCAGATCGGCGCGGGCGTCAAGGCGGCGGGGCTGCCGATCCGCGTGCTGCACCCGGTCGAGCTGCTGGACCAGAGCTATCGGGTGGGCGGGGTGTACGGCGGCTCGGCGTCCTGAGCGGGGGACACTGTCCGTCCTGCTGTCAGCTGTCATCCTGAGCGCAGCGACGGATCTTCTCAGGCCGAGTTCGAGCCAATCCCGGGCGAGATCCCTCGCTTCGCTTGGGATGACAGGTGACAGGAACAGTTCCGCCACTCACTTCCCCTTCCCGCTCCCCGCGGCCACCTTCGCGAAATCCGGCATCGTGACGATCAGCCCGTGGTCCGGCGTGTTCCGCTCCGAGCCGGCCACCAACTGCGCGTTGTACCGGTCGAGCCAGAAATCGAACGGATCCGCGGCGTCCGCGTCCACGATCATCAGGTCGGTGTCGTCCATCGTGAGCTTGCCGAAGCGGAGCACCCCTTTCCGGAAGAACATGTAGTTCTCCGCCCGGGTTACGGGCGGGGCGAGCGGCTCGAGGTCGGGCCGGCCGCGCTCGGGCTCGAGCGTCATCACGATGGCGCTGTCGGTCACCTCGACGGCCCGCGCCCGGCCCGTCACGCGAGGCGGCGGCAGCAGCTCGGCGGGCGAGAGCAGGAAGTCGTCGCCGTCGATCCGCACGCCGCGCGCCCGGTCGGTGTTCACCAGCTTCTGCAGGTGCAGGCCGAACAGCTTCATGAGCCCGCCCACCTTGATCCCCACCGCCTTGACCGAGGTCGGGTGCAGGCGCAGCTCGCCATCGGGCGTCAGCGTCAGGTCGCCGACGACGGTGAACGAGATGCCGTGGAGCAGGCCGTGCTGCACCACCTGGCCGCGGTCGATGGCGATCGTGAGCCGGCGGAGCGGCGAGCCCGGGTACGCGAAGGTGTAGCGGTTGAGGAGCCCGCTCAGCGCGGCCGGGGTGATGGCGATGCGGGCGGAGTCGATCGCCAGCGTGAACGAGCGCTTGTCGTCGAGGTATGGCGCGGCTCCCGGCGCGGTGCGGCGGAGCTGGCCCCGGAGGAAGCGGAGGCCGAGCACGATGGTCGAATCCACATGGAACGCGACATTCCGCATCTGCACCTGGACCGGGGTCCCGCCCGCGGCCTGCGCAACCCCGCGAGCGGGGACGGCCATGGCGGCCCCGACCACCCAGAACATCCCTGCTCGACCCGTGCGCATGCGTACTCCATCGGTCGGATTCCCGCAATGTAGCAGCCCCGGGTCCCCATCTTACCCCCGCCCCGTCACCCCGTTATACCTTCCGATATGACCGCTGCCATTCTGTTCGATTTCAACGGCGTCATCGTCGACGACGAGCCGCAGCACTGCGAGGCGCTCATCGCCACGCTGGCCGAGTACGGCTACGCACTCGACCGCGACACCTACTACCGCGAGTACCTCGGCTTCGACGACCGCGAGTGCTTCCGCTTCAGCTTCGCCCGCATGGGACGGGTGGCGGACGAGCCCGCGCTGCTCGACGCCGTCGAGCGGAAGCATGTCCACTACGAGCGTGCGGTCCGGGCGTCGATGCGGCTCGTCCCCGGCGTCACCGACTTCGTGGAGGCCGCCGCACTCGATGGCTTTCAGCTCGCCATCGTGAGCGGCGCCCTCCGCCGCGAGATCGAGCTGGTGCTGGAGCTGGCCGGCCTCCGCCCGCACTTCGCCGAGATCATCGCCGCGGAGGACGTGAGCGCCTGCAAGCCCGATCCCCAGGGGTACAACCGCGCCCGCGCGGCGCTGGAGGTCGCCCCGCACCGGTGCATGGTGATCGAGGACTCGCTGCCCGGGCTCGCCGCCGCCCGCGCCGCGGGGATCCGCTGCGCCATGCTCGCCACCTCGCACGGCGCGGAAGCCTGTTCCGACGCCGACGCGGTGTGGCGCGACTTCACCGGCCACGACGCCGCCGAGCTGCCCTGGGCCCATGGCTGAGCTCGACGTCCGGCTGGACCGCGCGCGACTGGATCAGGTGCGCCACGGGGCCACCGTGGTCAGCACCACGCCCGCCGTGCTCCGGATCGCGGGTCCGGGCGCGCTCACCTGCCTGCAGGGACTCCTGACCAACGACCTCGAGAAGCCCGGCGACGCCAGCCTGGTCTACGGCGCGCTGCTCACCCCCAAGGGGATGATCGTGGTGGACACCTGGGTGCTCCGCCAGGGCGACACTTTCACGCTGATCATTCCGGCGTCCGGCCGCCCCGCCGTGGTCGAGCTCCTCACCCGTCAGCTCCCGCCGCGGCTCGCCCGCACCACCGATCTGACCGGCCAGGCCGCCGTGGCCTGGCTGCTCGGCGCCCACGGCTTCCAGGTGCTCGCCAAGTCGGGGGTCGGCATGCCGGACTCGGCGGGCCGGGTGGCCTCCGTCGGCGGCGACCTGAGCCCCGTGGCGATGGCCCTGGCGCCGGAGTCGGCGCCGTTCGTGGCGCTCGCCGTGGGGCTCGCCCCCGCGGTCGAGCCGGTCGTCGCCCGGCTGGTGGCGGCGGGGGCCGTGCCCGGCGAGGAGCGCGACCTGCACGCGGCGCGGCTCCTCGGCGGCTGGCCGGCGCTGGGCGTCGAGATCGACGAGCGGACCCTGCCGCAGGAGGTGAGGTACGACGAGATCGGGGGCGTCTCCTATACCAAGGGCTGCTATACCGGCCAGGAGACGGTGGCGCGGCTCCACTTCCGCGGGCACACCAACCGCGAGCTCCGGGGCCTTCGCTGGACCGACCCCGAGCCGCTCGACGGCCGCTCGGTCGTCCTGGGTGACAAGGACGTGGGCAGCGTGCGCTCGACGCTCGCGCTGGAGGATCGGATGCTGGGACTGGGACTGCTGCGGCGCGAGGTCACGCCGGGCGAGCTGGTGGTGGCGGGCGGGCGGCAGGCCCGGGTGGTGCCGCTCCCGTTCGGCGCGGACGAGGTGGACGGGTGAGCCAACGACAACGGGCCCCGAGCAGTGCCCGGGGCCCGTCGCGACGGCAGGACCGGCGGCTTACTTCTTGGTGGTGTCGCGGGCCATCGTCGAGTCGGACGACATCTGGTCGTGCGACATGCCCATGCCGGTGTCGGCCGGGGTCGCAGCAGGCGCCATCGCGGCGGTATCCGCGGGCATCGAGTCGGCCTTCTTCTCGCCACAACCGGCCAACACGAGCATCGCAGCCATCAGCAGGGTCTTCTTCATCGTTGCTCCAAAGTGGATTAAGGTGAGCAGCCCAGGCTCCGGCCGCGGCCGTCGCACGCGTTCACACAGACGTTCCGGTGGCCGAACCTAAGCCGAGAGAGTGTTTTGTCAAGCCGACCGGGGCCCGGCGGCGGCCCCGACACCGTCGTGACCAACACTCTATTCACAAGCGTCACAACGCTTTACCAGAGACCAGACTTTCGACCGACGAGTGGTGACCGATATGATCCATCCTCGCACTTTGGGTGAACTGAAGAACAGTCCATGGGCCGAGGCGCCGCTTCGCGGGCGGACCGTCCGGGACGAGATCCGGGCCAATCTGCTCGAGCGGCTGGCCGGTGGCGGGCCCTTGTTTCCGGGCATCGTCGGCTACGACGACACCATCCTGCCGCAGATCGTGAACGCCCTCCTCGCGCGGCACCACTTTATCCTGCTCGGCCTCCGGGGCCAGGCCAAGAGCCGGCTCCTTCGGGAGCTCACCGGGCTGCTGGACGAGCGGATTCCGATCGTCGCCGGCAGCGAGGTCAACGACGATCCGTTCGCCCCGATCTCCAAGTTCGCCCGCGAGCGGCTGGGCGAGTGCGGCGACGCGACGCCGGTGGCCTGGCTCCGGCGCGACCAGCGCTACGTCGAAAAGCTGGCGACGCCCGATGTCACCATCGCCGACATCATCGGCGACGTCGATCCGATCAAGGCGGCGCGAGGCGGCCATCTGCTCTCGGACGAGCTCACGATGCACTTCGGCCTGCTGCCGCGGGCCAACCGCGGCATCTTCACCATCAACGAGCTGCCCGATCTCAGCGGCAAGGTCCAGGTCGGCCTGTTCAACATCATGCAGGAAGGCGACGTCCAGATCAAAGGCTACCCGGTGCGCCTCCCGCTCGACGTGCTGCTGGCCTTCACCGCCAATCCCGAGGACTACACGGCGCGGGGCAAGATCATCACGCCGCTCAAGGACCGGATCGGCTCGGAGGTCATCACCCACTACCCGCGCACCGTGCAGCTCGGCATGGAGATCACGACCCAGGAGGCCTGGACCGGGCGCGGGGGACGGCCGCTCGACATCCCGGACTTCGTGATCGAGATCGTCGAGCGCGTGGCGTTCGAGGCGCGCGAGGACAAGCGGGTGGACAAGCGCTCGGGTGTGAGCCAGCGGCTGCCGATCAGCGTGCTCGAGAACGCCGTCTCCAACGCCGAGCGGCGGGCGACCCTGCTGGGCGAGGACCGGGTCGTGCCGCGCGTGAGCGACGTCTACGCCGCGGTCCCCTCCATCACCGGCAAGCTGGAGCTGGAGTACGAGGGCGAGCTCCAGGGCGGTGACGCGATCGCCCGGGAGCTGATCCGCCGGGCCGCGGGCAAGGTGCTCGAGGACCGGATGGGCGGCGCGGACCTCGGCAAGATCGTGGCCTGGTTCGACCAGGGCGGCGCCCTCAAGGTGCCGGGCGACGAGCGCGCCGACCTCTGCTTCCAGGGGTTCAGCGTGGTGCCCGGCCTGGTGGACATCATCGCCGAGTTCGGCCTGGCGCCCAAGTCCGACCGCCCGCGCGCGGTCGCGGCCTGCGAGCTCGTGCTCGAAGGCCTCGCCGCCCAGAAACGCATCAGCCGGAGCGAGGAGCTGGGCTACACCCGGATGAAGCCCGAGCGGCGCGAGCCGGGGTATGGGAAGGGGGGGATTTCGTTCGGGTGACGGACGGACGGACGGGCGGCGGGCGGGCGGGCGGGCGGGCGGCGGCGGGCGGGCGGCGCGAGAAGGTAGCACGGTGTCAT
The DNA here is from genome assembly GCA_963711915.1 of uncultured Gemmatimonadales bacterium. Classification (GTDB taxonomy): domain Bacteria; phylum Gemmatimonadota; class Gemmatimonadetes; order Gemmatimonadales; family GWC2-71-9; genus CAVVWJ01. The sequence goes on along the minus strand of CAVQGA010000011.1, from coordinate 26,412 downwards.
CCCTCGCTGCGCTCGGGATGACAGCGGCTGCCCTCAGGCTGACCGCCCTGCTCTCGCAAGCCAGCCCTGCGCTCGGGGTCTGCCCCCTACGCTCAAGTCGATGCCAAGTCCCTCTGTCCGCCGGGCCGACTGTCCGCCTGTCCGGCGTCCCACCCCATCCCCCGCGCCCGCGCCACGATGATGTCCGTCGCGCCGTCGAAGCCGAGGACGCCGGTGTTGAGCACCATGTGGAAGTTGACGGCGTCGTTCCAGTCCCGGCGGTAGTACTGCTGGGTGTAGCGCGCCCGCATCCGGTCGGTGTCGTCCACCATCCTGGCGGCCTGCGCGGGAGTGCAGCTGAGCCGCGCGGCGGCCACCTGGATCCGAAACGGGCGCGGGGCGACGAGCCTCACGTGGAGTGCGTCGGTCTGCCGGGCGAGCACGGCGGGGGCCGCCCGCCCGACGACCACGACCCGTCCCCGGTTCGCGATCTCCCTGACGACGGCCTCGGTGATCCGCACCAGGTCGGCCTCGGGGAGATCGACGACCGACACCACCGATTCGGGCGGCGGAAATACGTCGGGGCTCGCGGCGGCGAGCGTGCGGGCGAGCCGCTCGACGAAGGTCGCGCACCGCTCTTCCCGCTCGGCGACCCGCTCCGGCGGCAGCCCCGCGCGGATGGCCACCGCCTCGATCAGCTCGTTGTCCACCACGCGCCACCCCAGCGCCGCCGCGACCATTCGGGCGACCTCCGACCCACCTGCGCCGAACTGGCGCGAGACGGTGATGATCATGTGGCTAAGATGGGGCGAGGCAGCGGTTTCGGAAAGAGTGCCGGCGCGCCGACAGCCCGCCCCGCCTTCCGCGTGACGGCGCACTAGGACCCGGGCTGGCGGTGTTCTTCCCAGCTCACGCCTCGCCCCTCCTCACCCACTCCGTCCTCTCCTGGCTCTCGGCCTTCTTCAGCACCTCCATCCTCTCCACCCCTTCCGTCCTCTCCCTCCCTTCCGTGTTCTTCGTCGTCTCCGTGTCCTTCGTCGTCTCCGTCCTCTTCGTCTTCTCCGTCCTCTCCGTCCTCTCCGCCTTCTCCACCCGCTCCGCCCTCTCCCCCCTCCTCACCCCCCACCCCACCCCCACCGCCACGCCGAGACACACGAGCCCGCCCAGCGCCACCGCCGTCCGCACCCCGTAGTGCTCGGCGACCCACCCCGCCTGGAGCGAGCCGAACGGCGCCATGCCGAGCACGACGAACGAGTAGAAGCCCATGACTCGGCCCCGGAGCCGGTCGGGCGCCTCCATCTGGAGCGTGGTGTTGGCGGCGATCCCGTTGAGCGCCATCAGGCAGCCGGCGACGGTGAACAGGGCCATCGCGGACCAGAACCCCGGAGCCAGGGCCGCGGCGGTGAGCACGACGCCGAAGAGCGCCGACGAGCGCAGCACCACCGCCGGCCGCCCGGTGCGCCCGCCGAGGCCGGCCATGAAGAAGGCGGCCGCGGCCGCGCCGATGCCGATCGCCGAGACCAGCGCGCCGTAGCCCCGGGCGTCGAGATGCAGCACATCCCGGGCGAAGACCGGCATCATCGGCATGAACGAGAAGCCGAACACCGCGAAGGTCGCGATGATCATCACGATCGCCCGCGGCCAGCGGTTGCCGAACATGTACTGGAAGCCTTCGCGCATCGCGTCCAGCGCGGGCGCCGCCTCGGCCGCGGGCGGGACGTCGGTGCGCATGAGCAGGAGGCTCGCGATGACCGCGAGATAGCTGGCTGCGTTGGCGAAGTAGCAGGCGGCGAGCCCCACCGTCGAGATCAGCACGCCGGCCACCGCCGGCCCGACGACCCGGGCGACGTTGAACGCGCTCGATCCCAACGCGATGGCGTTCATCAGGTCCTCGCGCGCCACGATCTCCGAGATCAACGCCTGGCGCGTCGGCACCTCGAACGCGGAGAGCAGCCCGAAGAACACCGCCAGCCCCATGACCCAGTGCACCGTCACGAGGTGGAGATGGGTCAGGACGCCGAGGGTCAGTGCCTCGGTCACCATCAGCGCCTGCAGCACGAGGACCAGGCGGTGCTTGTTCACCCGGTCCGCCACCACGCCGCCGTAGAGCGTGAACAGCAGGATCGGCAGCGAGCCCGAGGGTGGTCACGAGCCCGACCGCGAAGGCGGAGTCGGTCAGCTGGAGCACCAGCCAGCCCTGCGCGACGGTCTGGATCCAGGTGCCGCAGAGGGAGACGAACTGGCCGAAGAAGAAGAGCCGGAAGTTCCGGTGCTTGAGCGCGGCGAAGACGGTGGGCGGCGGCACGGGGGAATTGTAACTGGGCGGAGGGACGGAGAGGACGGAGGACGGAGAGGACGGGCGGCGCGACGCCAACGCGCTGTCATCCCGAGCGCAGCGAGGGATCTGGGCCGGGAATGGTTCGACCTCGGCCCGAGAAGGCCCCTCGCTCCGCTCGGGGGTGACAACGGCGGTCGCGTGGGCCCTTCCGAGGGGCCGGCCAGCCAGCCCACCTGACAACGCGTCGTTCCGCCGTTATCCATTCCACTGACGGCATGAACAACGGCCACGACACGGACGGACCGTCCGTCCGACCGTTCGCGTGTCCGCCCGTCCGCCCCCCTCGAGGTCCCATGCGCTTCACCACCTACAGCAAGTACCACCCCGAGCTGGCCGACGAGGTCAACCTGCAGGGCTTGCTCGACCAGTTGAGCGACTTCCTGCTCCAGAGCGGCTTCGCCGGCGGGTCGCCGTCCTTCTGGCACGACGACCTGCCAGACGGCGAGCGCTCGATGGACGCGCTCCGGCAGGCGATCCTGCAGGCGCTGATGGACTCGGGGCAGCTCACGCCCGACATGCTCAAGGTCCTTCGCGGCGAGAGCACCGGCGACGCCGCCGCGGACAAGGAGATCGAGCGCCAGCTCGGCGAGCTGCTCGACAAGATCGTCCAGCGGCTCATCGACGAGGGCCTGCTCAACGTGAGCCAGGCGCCCCAGGTGCCCGAGGGCTACCAGTCCATGTTCGGGCCCCAGGGCCAGGCCCGCTCGGCCGCGCAGCAGGTGCAGTTCAATCTCACCGAGAAGGGCATCGACTTTCTCGGCTACAAGACCCTCAAGAACCTGCTGGGAAGCGTCGGCAAGTCGAGCTTCGGGGCGCACGACACGCCCTACCTCGCCACCGGCGTCGAGGCCGAGGGGGTGAGCAAGCCGTATGAGTTCGGCGACGTGCTGAACCTGGACGTGCCGGCGACGCTCACCAACGCGATCGCCCGCGAAGGCGTGGGCGTGCCGCTCAACATCGAGTACTCGGACCTCATGGTGGCCCAGAGCGAGTACCGCTCGAGCGCGGCGACGGTGCTGATGCTCGACTGCTCGCACTCGATGATCCTCTACGGCGAGGACCGGTTCACGCCGGCCAAGAAGGTGGCGCTCGCGCTCACCCACCTGATCCGGACCCAGTTCCCCGGCGACAGCCTTCGCGTGGTGCTGTTCCACGACTCGGCCGAGGAGATTCCCCTGAGCGCCCTGGCCACGGCGCAGGTGGGACCCTACCACACGAACACGGCCGAAGGGCTCAAGCTGGCCCGGCGGCTCCTTCTGGCGCAGAAGAAGGACATGCGGCAGATCATCATGATCACCGACGGCAAGCCGTCGGCGCTCACGATGCCCGACGGCCGGATCTACGTCAACTCGATGGGGCTCGATCCCCAGATCCTGCAGGCCACCTACCGCGAGGTGTCCAACTGCCGCCGGAGCGGGATCATGATCAACACCTTCATGCTCGCGCGCGACCGGAGCCTGGTGGACTTCGTCAAGCAGGTGGCCTCGATCTGCAAGGGGAAGGCGTACTTCACCAACACCATGACCCTGGGCCAGTTCATCCTGATGGACTTCATGAAGCGGAAGACGCGCCGGGTGAGCTGAGCCTTTCCGCGCCGCTCTATTTGTCCCGCCCCGGCCCCATGGCGCCGACGAGGCTTCCAGCGCCCTTCCGGGCCGCTTAAACTGCGAGGTCGCCCCCGCCCGGGCGGCCCTCGTCACGACAGCCCCAAAATGACGCCATGATTCTCTCCCTTTCGCCCGTCAGGCTGCGCCTGAGGTCCTCCGTGAGCCGGAATACACGGCGGGTCTCCTAGCGATCGCCATTGCGCATCGCTCCGACCCTGCGCCTGCTAACGGCCGGCATCGTGGCGGCCTGCGGCGGTCGCCCTGGGGGCGCCGGCGGCGCGCCGAGCCCGCTCGAGCCGGGCATCCTCCGCGCGAGTCAGGCCCCGATTGTCGGCCTCCCCGACGTCCTCGCCTCCCGAGCCCTCCTGGGCAAGCGAGTCCGGGTCCTCGGCTGGTGCGAGGCGGCCCCCGGCCTCCTCGCCGGTCGCCGGAGCGGGGCCTGGATCCTCGGCACGCCCGACACCACGATCGAGGTCCGGGGCCTGGTCCCGCAGGACTGCGCCCCCGCCGTGTTGAGGCAGACTCTGGTGCTGGTATTCGCCCAGGTCGTTCCCGCGGTGCCGGACACCGCGGCGCGGTTGCTGTTGAGGCTGCCGGATTAGGGCGAACGGGCGAACGGGCGAACGGGCGAACGGGCGGACGGGCGGACGGGCGGACGGGCGGACGGGCGGACGGGCGGACGGGCGGACGGGAAGGTAGCACGCGGTCATCCCGAGCGCAGCGAGGGATCTTGCTGGGGAACGGTTCGACCCATTCCCGAGCAAGATCCCTCGCTGCGCTCGGGATGACACCGCTGCCTCGAGCCGCTATACTCTTCTCCGACTTCTCCGACCTCTCCAACCTCTCCGTCCTCTCCGCCCTCCCACCATGCCCTCCCTCCCCTCCCTTGCCTCCGCGATCATCAGGTGCGAGCGCTGCCCGCGGCTCCGGGCGCACTGCCGCGAGATCGCGCGGGTGCGGAAGCGGGCGCACGCGGAGGACGAGTACTGGGGCCGGCCGGTGCCGAGCCTGGGCGATCCGAACGCGCGGCTCCTCATCATCGGCCTGGCCCCTGCCGCCCACGGCGCCAACCGCACCGGCCAGCTCTTCACCGGCGACGCCAGCGGGAGCTGGCTGTACGAGGCGCTTCACCGCTACGGCTGGGCCAACCACCCCAACGCGCTGCGCCGCGACGACGGCATGGTGCTGACCGACTGCTGGATCACCGCCGCGGCGCACTGCGCGCCGCCGGACAACCGGCCCACCCGCGAGGAGCTGGCCAACTGCCGCCCGTATCTCGAGGCGGAGCTCCGGTTGCTCGATCGGGTCGAGGTGGTCCTGGCACTGGGACGGATCGGCTGGGAGAGCTGGCTCCGCGCCGCCGGGTGGTGGGACCGGCTCCCCCCGCGCGAGCGGCCGCGGTTCGCGCACGGCGCCGAAGCGGTCCTGCCCGACGGCCGGCGCCTGGTGACCGCGTTTCACCCGAGCCGGCAGAACACCAACACCGGGAGGTTGACGCGGGAGATGTGGTATGGGGTGTTCGAGAGGATACGGGAGTTGGTGGGGGGCGGGTAGGCGGACGGTCGGACGGTCGGACGGTCGGACGGTCGGACGGTCCGCGCGGGAAGGTAGCGCGCTGTCATCCCGAGCGCAGCGAGGGATCTACTGCCCCGGGGTTCGACCCGCGGTTGAGTAGATCCCTCGCTGCGCTCGGGATGACAGCGGTTGCTCGGCTACGACCGACCGACTCGGCCGACCGCCCACCCGACCGTCCAACCGTCCCACCGCCCAACCGTCCGTCCGCTCGTCCGCTCGTCCGCTCGTCCACCCGCCTACTTCGCCATCTTCATCCCCCCCGTCACCCGTTTCACCGTCTGCCCGGCGGCGATCGGCGGTGGTCGCGGTCGAGTCGAGCTCGTTGATGATCGCCAGCTCGTTGAGCGAGATGGTCGAGGGATACTGGGCGTTGAACTGCTCCAGCGTCATCTGGCGCGGCACCTTCACCAGCTCGACCTTCGCCGGCTTCACGCTCAGCGCCGCCTGGTTCCGGAGCTCGCCGAAGCTGCTCATCGTCTGGCGGAACACGCCGTCGTACTGGCTCAGCTTCCCACCCGCGGTGTAGCCCAGGAGGCCGTAGGTGGTCCCGTTGTAGGACACGAAGGTGACCAGGCCCTGCACCGCGCCCTGATCGCTCTGCGCCTGGAAGTAGCCGCTCGCGGCCGGAAGCCCGTTGATGCTGGTGCTGGACGTCTGCCCCGCCTGCACGCCTTGCTGCGACAGGAATTGCTGCACCGCCTGCTGCGGCGATGTCTTGCCGGCCAGGCCGAGCTGGAGCATGGCGTCCTGCGCCGGGCTCGCGGCCACGACGGCGTCGGCGCCGTTCTGGGTCTTCCAGCCGTCGGGGAAGGTGAGCTGGAAGCGGAGATCGGGATGGTAGAACGTGTTGCCCTCGAAGAAGCCCTGCCGCGGGTCCTCGCCGTAGGTCATGTTCTGCACGTGCTGCAGGTAGCCCTCGCGGTTGGTGATGGCGTGGCTCAGGTCCTTGTGCAGCGTATCCAGCCGGGCCTGCGTGTTCTGGATGCGGGTGCCGGGGTCGGGGTGGGTCTCGAGCCACTCGGGCAGCTTGCCTCCGCCCGAGGCCTCGCTCACCCGCTGGAGGGTCTGGAACACCTTCGTCATCTCGCGGACGTCGTAGTTCTGGTTCGCGGCATAGCGGAAGCCCGCCAGGTCGGCCTCGTTCTCGGCGTCGCGGCTGTACTTGAGGAACAGCACCTGGAGCCCCTGGCTCGCCAGGCCCGCCACCTTCGCCACGCCGGGCGACAGGATGCTGCCGACGCCGAGGCCGAGTGAGAACAGCTGCTGCTTGCTGATCTGCTGTACCGAGTGCCGGTTGGTGACGTGGCCGATCTCGTGACCCACGACCGTCGCGAGCTCGGCTTCGTCGTTGATCGCGGTCATGAGCCCGCGGGTGACGTAGATGAATCCGCCCGGCAACGCGAAGGCGTTGACCGATGCGTCGTTCACCACGTGGAATTCCCAGGGCAGGTTCGGCCGCTCGGACGCCTTAGCCATCTTCATGCCGATGCCCGAGACGTAGGACTGGACCGCCGCGTCGTCGTAGAAGCCGATCGACTGCTGCACCTGCTGCGCGGCCTCCTGCCCCATCTGGATCTCCTGCGACTCCGACACCAGCGAGATCTGGCTCTTCCCCGTCACCGGATTGGTGGCGCAGCCGCTCGGCAGCAGCGCCAGTCCGAAGGCCAGCACGAAGGAGGACATCGGGACCAACGCGGCACGACGCATGGGGGTTCCTCGGTTCACGGTCCACCTGCCAGGCGGATAGAGCAACGATAACGTAGGCCGGAAAAACGCGGCGGGCTGTGACGTGGGTCGCGAGGGGGGTGGTCAGGGGGCGGGCGGAGCGGGCGGACGGGCGGACAGGCGGACAGGCGGACAGGCCGACAGGCGGACAGGCGGACAGGCGGACAGGCGGACAGGGCGAGCGTAGCGAGGATTAGTGCGGCGACAAGCTGGTTGGGGGGAGCGACCGGCGGCTGGCGACCTTCGCTCAATGATGGCGTACGAGCGGTTCAAAGCCTGGCAGGCGGCCCACACGCTCGCCCTGGAGGTGTTCAGGGAGACCGACGGCTGGCCGCGGCGTGAGATGTTCGGTTTGACGTCGCAAGTTCGGCGGGCCGCACTATCCGTCGCCACGAACATCGCAGAGGATGCCGCCAAACGGGGCGGACGGGAGTTCGCCCGCTACCTCGATATCGCCTTCGGGTCTCTCTCGGAAGTCAGCTACCTGCTTCGCTTCAGCCGAGACCGCCAGATCCTCACCGACGCTCGGTGGACGGCACTCGAGGGCATGCGCAGCGAGACCGGACGGCTGATCTTCGGGCTCGCCCGCCGCGTGAGACAGACCACGGCGAATTCCCGCGCAACTTGATCCCCGCCTGTCCGCCTGTCCGCCTGTCCGCCTGTCCGCCTGTCCGCCTGTCCGCCTGTCCGCCTGTCCGCCTGTCCGCCTGTCCGCCTGTCCGCCTGTCCGCCTGTCCGCCTGTCCGCCTGTCCGCCTGTCCGCCTGTCCGCCTGTCCGCCTGTCCGCCTGTCCGCCTGTCCGCCTGTCCGCCTGTCCGCCTGTCCGCCTGTCCGCCTGTCCGCCTGTCCGCCTGTCCGCCTGTCCGCCTGTCCGCCTGTCCGCCTGTCCGCCTGTCCGCCTGTCCGCCTGTCTGCCCCCCTAGTCCAGCAACCTCGGCGACGTCAGCTCCTCGTCCACCGTCGGGATCGAGGAGCGGTTCTTCCGCTGCAGGCGGCGGCGGAAGTAGGCCACCGTGCGCACCAGGCCCTCGGCGAGCTGCATCCGGGGCTCCCAGCCGGCCAGCCACTCGCGGGCGCGGCTGATGTCCGGCTGGCGCTGGGTGGGGTCGTCCTGCGGCAGCGGGCGGAAGGTCACCCGGGTCTCGCCGCCCACGACCTTCACGACCTCCTCGGCCAGCTCCCGGATGGTGAACTCGACCGGATTGCCGAGGTTGACGGGCTCGTGGCGGCCCTGGCCCTCGCTGTTCATCAGGCGCACCAGGCCTTCGACCAGATCGTCCACGTAGCAGAAGGAGCGGGTCTGCTCGCCGGTGCCGTACAGCGTCAGCTCCTGCCCGCGGAGCGCCTGGACGATGAAGTTGGACACCACCCGCCCGTCGTTCTCGGCCATACGCGGGCCGTAGGTGTTGAAGATCCGGGCGATCCGGATGTCCACCCGATCCTCGCGGTGGTAGTCCGACATCAGGGTCTCGGCCACGCGCTTGCCCTCGTCGTAGCAGGCGCGCGGACCGATCGGATTCACGTTGCCCCAGTACGACTCGGTCTGCGGATGCACGGTCGGGTCACCGTAGACCTCCGAGGTCGAGGCCTGGAGGATCCGCGCGCGCACCCGCTTGGCGAGCACCAGCATGTTGAGGGTGCCCATCACGTTCGACTTGACGGTCTTGACCGGGTTGTACTGGTAGTGCACCGGCGAGGCGGGGCAGGCCAGGTTGTAGATCTGGTCCACCTCGGTGAAGAGCGGCTCGCACACGTCGTGGCGCAGCAGCTCGAAGTCGGGGTGGTCGAGCACGTGCTCGATGTTGTCCCGGCGGCCGGTGAAGAAGTTGTCGAGACAGACGACCTGGTGACCCTCGGCCAGCAGGCGATCGCAGAGGTGAGAGCCGATGAAGCCGGCGCCGCCGGTGACCAGGATCCGCATTGTGAAACGCCTCGGGACGGGAACAAACCAGGAACGGAGGTCGGGACTGCCGTGAGCCGCTACCGGAACCTAATGAGATTCACGTGCGCGGGATGACGCTCTGCCATCCCGAGCGAAGCGAGGGATCTTGCCGGGCCGAGTTCGAGCCTGGGCGAGTAGGTCCCTCGCTCCGCTCGGGATGACACCGTGCCGTTACGACCTCCGTGATGCTCGGAGCCGCCACCCGTGATGCCCAGCAGCCGCGCTATTTCTTCCGGGCCGGCGGCCGGGGCGCCGGTGCCGGCGGCTGGCTGTCGGCCGCGGCCTCGTCGGTGCTGTCGACGTCCGGCGCGGCCTCCTCCACCTGGCGCCCCCCCCGGTCGGCCAGGGTGAAGGAGCCGAGGCCGCGGGTATCCACGCCCAGCCCCGCCTTGGTGGCGCCGTCGCGGTCGGCGAAGACCAGGTTGGAGGCCCCGCTGCTGGAGATGCCGAGCACCGCCCGCGGCACACCCGAGCGGTCGCTCATGACGAACGAGGTCGATTGGTCGGGAAACGCGCCCAGGACCACGACCTTGTGGTCGATCGTGTCGGCGAACGAGAGCCCCGCCGAGCCGTCGCCCAGGAGGCTCAGGCGGACGCGTGGACGGCCCTGGGCGTCGCTCAACTGCAGCCGGACGGTGCCGTCGTCGCCCACGCCCCACACTCCCCGGGTCGAGCCCTTGGAGTCGCGCACGGTGAACTGGCGGGCCGCGATGCTCTCGGGAACCCCGCCACCGAAGCCGAACCGCCCCGAGTACCAGAACACGGCCAGCGTCACGCCCAGCACGATAGCGATGCCCACCAGGGTCATGTTGCCGAACCGCCGGAGCCGGCGGTTCTCGCGCTCGAGCCGGTCGAGCCGCTCCAGCAGCACGGTCTCGACGCGGTGGACGAAGTCCTTGGTGTCGCTCGCCGGTTCCGAGGTGGGGGTCACGCGTTCCTCGTGTCGTCCAGGAAGTAGGAGCGGCAGGCCCGGTCCACCATCTCGACCGAGGCGGTCGGCGCCACCAGGTGGAAGCGCGCGATGTCCACCACGTGGTCCAGGATGTCACGCGGATGGCACCCGCGCGCCGTGATGCCGTGCCTGGCGTACCAGGTCTCGTAGATGTAGCGCACGATGGCGGGGTCGTAGGCGATGTTCCGCTCGACGCAGTTCCGCTGGAAGATGTCGGCGAACTGCTCGGGGTTCGGCCCCTGCACCATGACCTTGTAGTGGATCCGCCGGAGAAACGCCTCCTCCACCAGCTGCGACGGCTCCAGGTTGGTCGAGATGATCAGCAGCGTGTCGAACGGCACCGGGAACTTGCCCCCGGTGTGCAGCGTCAGGAAGTCGATCCGCTTCTCGAGCGGCACGATCCAGCGGTTGAGCAGGTCCTTGGGGGGCACCCGCTGGCGGCCGAAGTCGTCGAGGATGAGCACGCCGCCGTTGGCTTTCACCTGGAACGGCGCCTGGTACATCTTGGTGTACCGGTCGTACTGCAGGTCGAGCTGCTCCAGCGTGAGCTCGCCGCCGGTGAGCACCACGGGCCGGCGCACCAGGGCGTAGCGCCGGTCGTGATCGGGTGCCTTCTTGAGCCAGTTGGGCTCGGCCTCCTCCAGCAGCAGGCTCGGCGGGCCCTCGGCCTCCTCCTCGTCCACGTCGTGGTGGAACACGGGATCGTGCACCACCATGATCTGGCCTTCGATTTCCACCGCGTACGGCACGTAGATGTGGCCGCCGAGCATCTGGGCGATGGTCTCGGCGATCATGGTCTTGCCGTTGCCCGGCGCGCCGTAGAGGAACAGCGACTTGGCCGAGTTGATGGCGGGCCCGAGGATGTCGTGGATGGAGTCGGAGAGCACCATGCGCTGGAAGCCGTCGCGGATGACGTCCTTCGTCACGTGGACGTTCCGGATGCTCTGGCGCTCGACCCACTCGCGGTACTGGTCCAGCGGCACCGGGGCCGGGCCGACGTACTGGCTCGAGTTGAGCGCCTCGCGGGCCCGGTCGCGGCCCGCCGGCGCGAGGTCGAAGGTGTAGCCGCCGCGGCTGGGCCCGCTGGTGCCGCGGACCTCGACCAGGCGGCGCTGCTGCAGCAGGAGGAGCTGGTCGTCCACGAAGTCGAACGGGAGGCGCACGACGTCGGTCAGGTGCTGCCCGGTGCGGGCGCCCTGGACGTACAGCGTCTTGAGCAGCAGGTCGATGATGAACTCGCCCGACAGGCCGGTCGCGGCGACGTTCTCGGGCCGGGGCGGCGCCGAGGGCCCGGCGGCATCGGTGCCGGGGCTGAAGCGGGACATCGGAACGGCGCTCATCGCGGGGCCTCCTCCTGGTACTCGACCACGTCGCCTTCCACCGTGCCGGTCTCGTCCAGCGTGCCGGCGGGGAGCTCCAGCGCTGCCCGTGCGCGCCGGTGCCAGCCGGTGTGGGCGCCGGGCGCGAGCCGCGGGTACCGCGCGACGATCCGGTTGCCGGCGTCGAGGAACGCGACGTCGAGCGGGAACCGCATGCCCATCATGTGGACCGCCCGGCAGGGCCGGAGCAGGAGGCCTTCGCCGCGCTCGAGCCCGGCGCGCCCGCCCAGCCCGCGGAGCCTGAGCCAGAAGCGGTCCGCCACCCCCACCCGGTCCGCCAGCACCCTGCCCCGCGCCAGGTTGACGGCGCGGACGAACCTCAAGAGCCGAAGCCCTTCAGCGCGCCGAGGATCTGGATGACCGCGGGTCCCAGGATGACCACGAACATCGCCGGGAAGATGCAGAAGACCAGCGGGAAGATCAGCTTGATCGTGGTCTTGGCGGCGGCCTCTTCGGCGCGCTGCCGCCGCTTGGTCCGCATGGTGTCGGCGTGGATCCGGAGTGCCTGGGCCACCGAGGTGCCGAACCGGTCGGTCTGGATCAGCATGCCGGTGAGCGAGGCGATGTCGGCCAGGCCGGTCCGCTCGGCCAGGTTCCGGAGCGCCTCCTCGCGCGCGGTGCCCGCGCGGATCTCGTAGTTGACCAGCGACATCTGCTCGCTCAGCACCGGGCTCAGCCGGTCGATCTCCTCGGCCACGCGCACCAGCGCCTGGTTGAGGCCGAGGCCGGCCTCGACGCTCACGACCAGCATGTCGAGCGCGTCCGGCAGCGCGCGCTGCATCTCCTTCTGCCGACGCCGGACCTTGATCCCGACGTACAACGACGGCACCACGTAGCCCGTCAGGACGAAGTAAACCACGCCGATGATGCACACCAGCGGCCGAAAGGCCGATCAACGGCAGCAGCACCAGTGCGCCGACGCCCAGCGCGGCCGGCAGCAGCACCCGGGTTGCGAGATAGATGGGCACGGCGGCCTGGGTCGGGAACCCGGCCTGGATCAGGCGCAGTCGTACCGCGCTCGCCGACGTGTTTCGGTCCTGCAGCGCCTCGCCGAAGGACTGCAGCACGGCTTTGAGCCGCTCGGTCTGCTCCTGACGCCGGCGGCGCTGGAGCACCGACCGCGAGTCCGGACCGATGGACTGCATCTCGGTCAGGCGTTCGGAGACGGCCTGCGACTTCTTCGGCGCCATCTCCAGCACGAAGAGGAAGCCGAAGGCGGCCGACAGCGCGATCATGATGAGGACGATCAGCACGGGCGCCTCAGATCTCGATGTTGACGATCTTCCGGATCCACAGGAAGCCGATGATCTGGAAGATGACCGCGACGATCACCAAGAGCTTGCCCATGGGATCGGTGAAGAGCAGCCGGACGTACGGCGGGTTGAGCGAGTAGATCGCGGCGCCGACCGCGATCGGCAGCACCGCGAGCACGTAGCCGCTGAACCGCCCCTGCGCGGTGTAGACCCTGAGCTGCCGCCGGATGGTGAAGCGCGCCCGGATCACGCCCGCCAGATTGTCGAGCACCTCGGCCAGGTTGCCGCCCACTTCCCGCTGGATCAGGATGGCCGTCACCAGGATCCGCACGTCCACGATCCGTACCCGGTCCGCCATGGCCAGCATGGCGTCCTCGAACGCCAGGCCGAACCGGTGCTCCTCGTGGGTGCGGCGGAACTCCCCGGCCACCGGCTCTCCGGCCTCGTCGGCCACCATCTTGAGGCCCGACGACAGCGGGTGGCCCGCGCGGATGGCGCGGCCCAGCATGTCGATCGCCTCGGGCAGGAGCTCCTCGAACTTGTAGAACCGGCGGGTGCGCTGGCGCCGGATGATCAGATATGGCAGCAGGGCCCCGAACACGGCCGCGGCCAGGGCCACCGGCCAGATCAGCGTCAGCACCAGCACGCCGAGCCCGAGGGCGACGCAGAGGCCCACCGAGATGATGAGGAACCGGGCGAGCGTCATCGAGGAGCCCGCCTGCTCGAGCATGAGCTGGGCGTCCTCGAAGGCCGGCACCCGCGCCGCCACGGGTGCGAGCCAGCGGGGGACGTGGGCCTCTATACCCCGGAGGAGGCCCGGCCCGTCAGCCCCGCCAGGGCTGTTGGCGAACTCGCGGAGCGACTGCAGCGCGCTGAGCCGCCTCCGCCGCTCCTGCATGATGTCGATGAGCAGCGCCAGCGAGATGGTGCCGAACGCCACGGCCAGGAACACCAGGACCGCCGGGATCAGCGTCGTGGCGGGAAGGCCGAACATGGCTCAGCGCCTCCAGGGCAGGCTCGAGCCCGTCGTGTGGGCGCGCTCAGTGGCAATCGAGCGCTGCTCGACGTTGCTGAACAGCATGGCCGCCATGTCGATGCCGTAGCTCTTGAGCCGGTCGGCGAACTTGGGCCGGATGCCGGTGGCCTTGAACTGGCCGATCACCGCGCCGCCGTCGCCCACGCCCTGGCGGTCGTAGATGAAGATGTCCTGCATCGTGATCACGTCGCCTTCCATGCCCGTGATCTCGGAGATGTTGGTCACCTTGCGGGTGCCGTCGCCCAGGCGGCTCACCTGGATCACGACCTGGATGGCGTTGGCGATCTGCTGCCGCATGGCCTTCTCGGGCAGGTCCAGCGCCGCCATGGCGATCATGGTCTCGAGCCGGCTCAGCGCGTCGCGAGCCGTGTTGGCGTGCAGCGTGGTGAGCGAGCCGTCGTGGCCGGTGTTCATGGCCTGCAGCATGTCCACCGCCTCGGGGCCGCGGCACTCACCCATGATGATCCGGTCGGGCCGCATACGGAGGGCGTTGACCAGCAGCATCCGCTGCGCCACCTCGCCCGTGCCCTCGATGTTGGCCGGCCGGGTCTCCAGCCGGACCACGTGGGGCTGGCGGAGCTGGAGCTCGGCCGAGTCCTCGATGGTGACGATCCGCTCGGTGGCGGGGATGAACGACGACATGATGTTGAGCAGCGTCGTCTTGCCGGCGCCGGTGCCGCCCGAGATCAGGATGTTGAGCCGGGCCTTGATGACGCCGTTCAGGAGCTCGAGCATCTGCTCGGAGGCGCTGTCGTAGCGCAGCAGGTCTTCGGCCGCGAGCGCGTCCCGGCGGAACTTACGGATCGAGAGGTGCGGGCCGTCGATCGCCAGCGGCTTGATGATGGCGTTGACGCGCGAACCGTCGGGCAGCCGGGCGTCCACCATCGGCTGGGAGTCGTCGATCCGGCGGCCGACCGCCGAGACGATGCGGTCGATGACCTGCAGCAGGTGCTTGTCGTCCTGGAACCGGACGTCGGTCTTCTCGAGCCGGCCCTGGCGCTCGATGAAGATGCTCTTGTAGGTGTTGACCAGGATGTCGGAGATGTCCGCGTCCTGCATCAGCGGCTCGAGCGGCCCGAGGCCGAAGATCTCGTCCAGCACCTGCACCACCAGCAGCTCGCGCTCCTCGAAGTTGAGCGCGATCATCTCCTGGCTGATGAGGTCGTGGACCACCTTCCGGATGGCCTCGACCACCTGGTCCCGGCCCACCCGCTCGAGGTTCGAGAGGTTGAGCCGCTCGATCAGGCGGCGGTGGACCCGCCCCTTGATCTGCTGGAAGTAGTGCGCGTCCTGCCCGGGGGTCTGCGGCTGCGCGCCCGACGGACGGGCCTGGGCCGTACCGCTCTCGGCGGGCGCGGGCTGCTGCCAGGGGAGGCGGGGCTTGCCGTTCTCCGGCGTCCCCGCCGTGGGGGTGCTCATGGGTTGGTTGCCTCCTCAGCTCGGCCGCGGCCGAACAGTTTGCCGAGCGACAGCGCCGACAGGCGTCCGGCGCCCTTCTTCTTCTGTTTGAGGCCGGTCACGTCCCGTCCCAGCGCCTGGATGTCCCGGCCATACTTGGACTCGCCGTTCAGCACGATCGGTTTGCCGGTGTTGATGGAGCGGCTCACGCCCTCGTAGTCGTTGCTCAGCGTCCGGAACACCTTGAGCCCGAGCGTGTGCTCGACATCCGTGAGCGAGATGTCGCTCTCGGCGTTGTACCGGTTGACGATCAGCCGCACGTGGTCGCCGCTCCGGCCCATCATCCGTCTGAGCAGGGGCAGCCCCCGCTGGATGTTCCGGAGCGAGGCCAGGTCCACATTGGTCACCAGGAACGCCAGGTCGGCTTGCTCGAACGCCGCCAGGGTGGCCGGCGAGAATGACTTGGCCGTGTCCACCACGACGTAGTCGTAGTGCTTCCGGAGGAAGTGCAGGATCTTCCGGATCTCGTCGCCGGTGACGACTTCGGCCTTCTCGGGCTGATAGGGTGCTGACAACAGATGTACGCCGGAATCGTGCCGCTCGATGTAGGAGGCGAGCAGCTCGGCGTCCATCCGGTGGAAGTTCTGGACCATGTCCACGAAGTTGAACCGCGGCTGCACCCCGAGGAGGAGCGCGATCTCGCCCAGCTCGAGGTCCAGGTCCACGATCAAGGTCTTCTTCCCGGTCAGCCGGTGCAGGATCACCCCGAAATTGGTGGCCACGGTGGTGGTCCCGGCGCCGCCTTTTGCGCTGTAGAAGGCGTAGAGCTGGCCGGGCTGCTTGGCGCCGTCCTTGGGCGCCGCGCCCATGAGCTGGCGCACCCGCTCGATGGCGGTCTGGAACGCCTCGGCGGTGACCGGCCTGGGGAGGTAGTCCACGACCCCGGCCCGCATGGCCGAGAGCAGCATGTCGGGCTGGAGATGCGGCCCCACCGCCACGAACTTCTGGCCCGGCGACGACTCGCTCAGGAAGTGCGCGAGCTTGATCCCCAGATCCGGGTCCTCGCCCAGGTCCAGGATGATCAGATCGGGATGGAGCTGGCGCACCGTGCGCAGCTCGTTCTCCCCGAAGGCGGAGAACGGCGCCGCGATCTCGATCGCCGGCGCCGTCCATGCCTCGTGCGAGAGGAACACATCCTTGACCATCTCCCGGAACGACCGGTCGGAAGAGATCAGCGCCGTGCGGATGGTCCGCTCGGTCATCGGTGTCTCGTCATCGTGATCATTGGACCAATTGGAGCACCTTGACCAGGGTGCCGCCCGTGGGCCCGCCCGAGCCGCCGGGAGCGAAGCCCAGAAAGATGCCCGTGAGGTTGTCGGTGTTGCCGGGCGTGTCCTCGATGAACAGCCGCGCGAAGTTGTTGAACGTCGCGCCCTGGTCGGGCTTCACGTTCTGGGAGTTGCCCTGGATGTAGATCGGGTCCATGAGGCCGACGATGATGACCCGCGGGCTCTGCGTCGGATCGGCAAAGGCCGAGCCCTGGATCTGTTTCGTGCTTGGGTTCCAGCTCGCCCCCGGATCCTGGTTGATCAGGTACGTGATGCCTTGCCGGGCCTGGCCGGTCGCGCTGCCCTGTGACCAGTTCGGGTTGTCGCCGACCGCGGCGTTGATGCACTGATGCTCGATGTCGTCGCGCAGGTTCTGCCCCGGGCCATCGAGCGTGAAGTACGAGTTGCCCTGGCGCTGGTTGTTACCGGTCTGCGGCTTGAACAGGATCGGGAGCCCCACGTCGCCGGCGTAGCCGTTGTGGCTGGTGCCGTACCCGGTCTGCGGCTTCGGCGGACTCAGGACCGAGGGGTCGTACTTGGCGTAGTAGTCGCCGTTCGCTGCCGGCTGATAGAACCACTGTTCGCCGCCGCCCGACTGGTTGCCGTGGGCGGTGGCGTCGGGCTCCATGTAGTCGTTCCTGTTCACGTCCTGCGTGGTCTTGTCCGACTCGTGCCACATGTCGGGAATCAGGAACGGCTTGAGGCAGTTGACCGTCGGGCCCGCGTTGGTGGCCCACGCGGTCGCCATGGCCTGAACGTGGCCGTAGGGCTTGGCCAGCAGGCCGCCGAAGAAGGTCGCGACGCCCGCCCGGCGCACGAACACCCGGACCTTCTGGCTGTCCGGGATCGTGATGATGGTGACATCCTTGGTCGAATCAACCGTCACCTGCATCGTGCCCCACGCAAAGGGTCCGGTCTTCTTGTTCATCTGGCCGCCCGTCATGGTGGGAAACGGCCGCACGTCCAGCGTATCGGCGCGCACCTTGTTCTTCCGGGCCACCTCAAACGCCCGGTTCCTCGCGCTGTCCGCCGTCTTGGAATCCGTCCACGGCATGTCCCGGAACGCGCTCGCGCCCGACAGCGCGATCACGTCGGCGGCCCGCTGGGCCTCCGCCTTGGTGTCCCGCAGACTCGACAGATCGATCGCCAGGGCCGCGAGCGCCAGCATCGCGAAGAGCGAGACCGCGAACATCACCACTACACTGCCACGTTCGTTCCCCAGACGACCCTCGACGGTGCGCATACGACCACTCCTTGGACCGCCTACTTCTGCGGCTGCGTGGATGATCCCTGCAACGGACTCGACGACGATTTCGATGGGCTCTTCAGGAAGCCTTCGCGCTTCCAGTCTCCCGGGGGCGGCGGCGGACCGGGCTCGCCCGTGGGCACCTTCGGCGCAGTCTCGCTGGCCTGCACCAGCTCCGGCGATACCAGGACGAGCAGCTCCGTCCGGCGGTCACGGATGCCGCGCGACTTGAACAGTTCTCCGAGGATGGGAATGTCGCCCAAAAGCGGGATTTTCGTAAGGTTTCGGGTGGTCTCGTTGTCCATCAGGCCGGCAATGGCCAGGTACTGCCCCTCGCGGAGCTCGACCTCGGTGTCGGCCCGGCGGGTCCGCAGCGACGGGATCTGGAACCCCTGGATGGTCAAGCCGTTAGCGAAGTCGAGGGTGGAGACCTCGGGAAACACCTTGAGCCGGATGGCGCCGTTCCGCGCGATGTTGGGCGTGAACTTGAGCCGGATGCCGAACTCCTTGAAGACGATGGCCACCGCGCCGCTGCTGCTGCCGCCCTGGACGCTCGGGTACGGGAACTCGCCACCGGCCAGGAAGGAGGCCTCCTTGCCCGGCAGGGTCATCAGGTTGGGCTCGGCCAGGGTGCGGAGGTCGCCCTTCTGGGTGGCGGCGGCGATGAACGCCTGGATGTTGGCGTTGCCGCTGTTGAGCAGGAAGGTGATCGCGTCGCTGCCCACCGTCGGATCGGACGTCCCGAAGTAGTTCCCCTTGTCGCTCAGCTTGTGCGGGTTGAGGGTGCTGAACCGGGTGGACCAGTCCCTGAGCGCGGTGCGGTTGATCTCGGCGAACCGGACCCGCACCAGCACCTGGACCGCGGGCGGGGCCACGAGGTTGTCGATGACCGTGGCTCCCGTACTCTTGGCCATGTCGAGCGCCCGGGCCACGCTGTTCGGGTCCTTCACCGTACCGGACACCGTGACCGTGTTGCCGCTGGCGCTCACCTGGATGTCCTCGTCGGGCATGAGCTGCTTGAGGAAGCGCTGCAGGCCCGGGGCGTCGGCGGTGACCTCGACGGAGTTGACCCGCACCTGGCCGCTGTTGTCCCAGATGAGCAGGGTCGTGGTCCCGAGCCCCTTCCCGTTGATCAGCACCTCGGTCGGGGAGAGCACGGTCGCCTCGGCGATGGCCGGGTCGCCCACGGAGAAGCGCGAGAGCGGCACCGGATTGATGAGCAGCGCCGAGTTGCCGCGCGAGACCGAGATGACCCGCTCCGCCTGGGTGACGACGCGCTGCGCCCGAGCCGCGCCTGGCAGCAGCGCGAGCAGGCCGAGGGCCAATCCTGCGAGGCGAAATCGCGACACGGGGTTCCTATCGGGGTAGAGGTGAGCCTAGAACTTCTGCAACGTACGGGCGCCGCCGCGATACACCTCGATCACCGTCTGGCTCGGCTGGGGCGCCGCGACCGCGGCCGGTGACGGCCCCGTCCGCGTGACTATGCGCCGCGGCGCGGCGCGGCCGGCCGATGGGGCCGCCCAGGAGCGCGCTCGTCCGGGTCCCGGTGGTCTTGATCCGCGTGGTGTCCATCATGTTCCGGAGCGCGAGCTGAATGGTGCCCTGCTGCGACGCCAGCGCCAGCGTCTCGGCCTGCTCGGGCGAGACCAGGAAAGTAACCACGCCGACCGAGACCGGCTTGCCGTCCTTGTCGGGCTGGATCTACTGCCCGGCGGCCAGCGCCCGGACGTCCTGCATGATGATCCGGGTGGCGGTCTCGCCGCCGGTGTTGACCTTGTCGTCGATGGTGAGCAGCACGTCCACCCGGGTGTTGGGGGTCACGAACCCCGCCACGCCCGAGACATCGTTCACCCGCATCGTCAGCGCGCGCTTGCCGGTGTCGATGATGACCGGGAGCCCGCCGCCCGCGCCCGCGGCGCGAGCTTGCCGTCGAGGATGGGCTCGTTCTCCGCGAGCGGGCTCATGACCCCCCGGCCGATCACGTCGGCCTTGGACGTGGCGTAGCCCACGGGCAGCGCATTCCGGTCCACTCGATCGTCTTCACGTCGGCGTCCGCGAGCACCTGGCCCAGCGGGAGCGGGCGGGCCGCGATGATGAGGTCACCCCGCTTGGGCGGCGCGAGCACCGGTACGGCCTGCTGGCGCAGGTAGCGCATGGCGAGGAGCGCCGCCACACCGCCCGAAGCCAAGGCCACCGCGAGCATCAACCACGGTCGAGTTCTGCGCATCGAGGGTCGTCTACTCGTTTCGGACGGTGAGAGAGGACTTCATCGTGATCGACCTGTTGCCCAGCACCCAGATCCTGTAGGGGAACGCCAGCGCGACCGTGATCGTCGGCCGGACGTCTTCAAGTTCGACCCGGCGCCGGCCTGGAGGTCGAGCGCAGTTGGTGGCCGGCGGCGTCGCAGACCCCCATGGCGGCGTAGGTCGGGTTGTAGCCGGCCTGCTCGAGGTAACGCCACATCGGGGCGTAGACCGAGTCCACCGGCCAGGTGTCGGCCAGGACCGCCCGTCGGGCGCCCTCCCGGACGGCGTCTGTCATGGATTGATGCAGATTCCAGGCCCGTGCAAACTCCAGCATGCCCACGACGAGCAGCAGGACCACAGGCAGGACCAGCGCGAACTCCACCATCGCCTGCCCCTTACGGTTCGAGCCTTCGATCCGAAGCGTCATATCCGTCTCACTTGTGCGAACCACCAGACCAGGGAGCCCACCGCGATCGCGACACCATAGGGAATGGCCAGGGCGCCGGAGGTGGTCAGGGTCCGGTTGGACCCGAGCCGCCCGAGCGTCAGCCAGTGCTTGATGATATTGCCGCAATTGTAGAGGACCGGCAGCAGAATACCCTTCCGGGCGGCGTCCACCGCCCCGATGATCCCGCCGATCGAGGCGATGATCAGCATCGCCACCAGCAGGTCCCGCGGGCCCGTAAACGCGCCAAGGGCCATCAACAGCTTCGCATCCCCGCCGCCGAGCACGCTCAGCACGAAGAACGGCAAACATAGCACGAACGCCAGGAGGGCACCGGTCACGCCGTCGATGCCAGCCCCCGGCCCGGCCATGAAGCGCAAAGCTATCGCGACCCCGAAACCAGACACCGTCAGTACGTTGGGAATCCGCCGGCTGCGCACGTCGGTGTACGCCGCCGCGAGCATGAGGAGCGAGATCGCCACCGACATCAAGCCCAGCGGCAATCCAGCCCTGTGCATCAGGCTCCCCGGCTCATCGATTCAGCGAAGGCAGCGGCCGGGGGACATCCCCCCGGCCGCGGCCAAGGCGCTGTGAACGACACTTACTTCCCTGCTGCGACCTGCCCCCGAATCACGGATACGGGTTGGCCGGGGCGTTGTTCAGCTGCGTCGCCGCATTGTTGAACACGTTGCCGATGCTGTTCCGGAGGACCAGCAGGATGGCGATGAGCCCGACCGCCACGAGGGCGATGATCAGGGCGTACTCCACGAGTCCCTGGCCGGACTCGTCGCTCGAAAATGCCTGCCACAGCGCCTTCATACTACCTCCCTGGCCAAGGCCAGTTCCGGGTTTGAGGCCCACCGAACAGACGGGGGCCGATCGAGCGGGTCCATCACAGACCCGCCTGCTGTCGGATGGGCGAGCCCATCCGGTACGACATTACGGAAGCTTTGAGGGGACAGGCCTTGCCCCGGTCGCAAGTCACATGCCCACACCGAGAGAACGCCGCCTCGCCCGACAAATTCTGCCCCGGGAAGGACTTGGGCGATGCCGCCGCACCCGCGCGCGCCCGGCGCGCGGAAGGCTGCTGACACGTTCACCCGGACAGTTCGTTGCACCGGATCTACACGCCGATAACCGACCTGCAAGGCGTTGTCGGGAAGAGCACCGGCGGCATATTATGGCGTTGCTCAGGATTGCACGCCCGACGACTCCCCGCAATGGGCACGGAAAGCCTAGCGCATCGCTGGGCCAGTCAGCCACCGGGCCTCCGGACAGGCGGACCTTGGACGTAGGGGGGCGAGTAAGGTAGGAAATGGGCCAGGGGGCGTCAAGCGCCCTCCGCCTCCGCCCGGTCCCGGAATTGCGGACCGCGACGCCACTTGCAGATCACGGCCTTTTTCAGGCACCGACCCGGACCCGGCATGCAGATCCGCAGCACCCGTCACTGGAGCGACTGGGTGGGCGTGGTGGCTTTTACGGCCATCGGCGCCAACCTCTACACCCAGGCGCCCGAGTTCGGGATCCTCATCCTGCCGGGGATCCTGCAGGAGCTGGTCGTGGCCGCGAGCTTCCTGCTCCGGCCCCGCCGGCGGCTCAACGCCGCCGGCTGGCGGCCCCGGCTCGTGGCCTACGCCAACACCTTCGGCGTGATGCTGTTCCTGTGGTACGCCGCGCGCTACCATCACGACTGGATCCGGCCCACCCCGGTCCCCGCGCTCCGGACCGCGGGCGCCGTACTCTGGCTGGGCGGCGCGGTGCTGAGCCTGTGGCCGCTCTGGTACCTCCGCCGGAGCTTCAGCGTCGAGCCCGAGGCGAGAGACCTCGTGACCGGCGGCCCGTACCGCTGGGCCCGGCACCCGATCTACGCCGTCTACCTCCTCGTCAACGGAGGCATCCTGCTCCGGCACTTCACGCTCCCGCTCACCGCGGTGCTGGCCGGCTGGCTCGCGCTGCTCCTGGTCCGGGTGGGATACGAGGAGGACGTGCTCGCGCGCGCGTTCCCGCAGTACGCCGAGTACCGCCGGCGCGTAGGCGCGTTCGGCCCTCGGCTGACCCGCCCCGCCGTCACCAGCGAGACCGGGCGATGAGCGCGGGCAAGGGCGTCCGGCCGTCGCTGTTCGACATCATCTTCGTCATCTGGGCCGTCGTGGTCCCGGTGGGCTTCGGCTACCGGCTGCTCAACAGCGACGGCGACCTCGCGCGCCACCTCCGGCTGGGCGAGATCATGCTCACCCGGCACGGCCTGCTCCGGACCGACGTGTTCTCCTTCACCAAGGCGGGGCAGCCGTTCCTCGCCTTCGAGTACGGGAGCGAGCTGGTCTACGCCGGCGCCTACCGTCTCGCCGGGCTCGCCGGCGTGGCGGTGCTGGCGGGGCTGGTGCTGGCGCTGACCTACGCGCTGGTCGCGCGGTTCATGATCCGCCGGGGCGGCGACCCGTTCCTGGCCTACCTGGTGAGCATGGTGGCGGCGGTGCTGAGCGCGTCCCACTGGCTGGCGCGGCCGCACCTCTTCACCCTGCTGCTGGTGATGGTGCTGCTCGAGCTGCTGCACTACACCGGCCGGCACGCGCTGCTCCGCTACGCGGTTCTGTTCGCGGTGTGGGCCAACCTGCACGGCGGGTTCTCGTTCGGCTGCATCCTGATCGGCTTGTACGCCGCCGGCGAGGCGATCGAGGGCCGGCTCTCCGCCGACCCCGCGCCGTGGTACGCGCGGGCCCGCGCGCATGCCGCCGCCCTGGGCGTGGCGCTCGCGGCCAGCCTGCTCACCCCGAACGGCTACAAGCTGCCGGCCCACGTGTTCGGGTTCTTCGGCAACAGCGCCATCCTGCGGCAGACCCAGGAGTTCATGTCGCCGGACTTTCAGACCATCAACGGCAAGATCTTCCTGCTCGTCGTGCTGGCGGTGGTGGCGGCGCTCGCCTGGAGCCGGCGCCGCCCGCCGGTCACGACGCTGCTGGTGCTGCTGGCCACGCTCGCCTTCGCCCTGCTCTCGCAGCGGAACATCGAGCTGTTCGCGCTCACGGCACTGCCGCTGGTGGCCCTGCACCTGGACGCCGAGTGGCGGATGCTGCCCATCCTGCGCGGCGCCAAGACGGTGTTCCAGCGCGAGCACGCCGGGCAGCACGCCGGCGCGGGCGCCGGCGTCGTCGCGGTGTTGCTCGCGGTCCTGGCGTGGACCGGCGGGAGCGTGGCGGGCGTCCCGTCATCCCGAACCGGTTCGACCCCAAGGCATTTCCCGTGGCCGCCACGGTCGAGGGGAGGCGGGCCGGGCTCCAGGGCCACATGTACAGCAACTTCATCTGGGGCGGCTACCTGATGCACGAGTGGCCGGAGCAGCCGGTGTTCATCGACGGCGGCACCGACCACTACGGGGAGAAGCTGTTCAACGAGTGGATCCAGGTGTGGAACCTGGAGCCGGGGTGGCGGCAGATCCTGAAGCACTGGGACATCTCGCTGGTACTGATCCCGCCCAACAGCCGGCTGGCCGACGAGCTGGTGCGGGACCAGGGCTGGCTCACCTGGCACTGCGACTCGACGGCGGTGCTGCTGCGCCGGCCGGGGAGCGGGCCGGGCGGGGGCTCCGGTGGCCCGTGCCCTGTGGTGGGAAAATAGGCGGGACGGCGAGGACGGCGGGAACGGCGGGACGCTGGATGGCTGGATGGCTGGAACGCCAAGTCGAGCGGCGAGCGCGTCAAGTCGAACTGCGAGCACATTCGGCGAGTCGCGACGAAAGCTGAGCGGCGAGTGTGTCAGGTCGAGCGGTGAACCCAACCGGCAGAGTGGCCGACGCAAAGGTCGCACGGCGAACGCATCCGGCCGAACGGCGAGCACATTCGGCCGAACGGCGAACGCAAACTCTGGGCGGAGAGTGCTGCAGGCGGAGCAGCGCACATATTCGGCGGGGCGGCGAACGCAAAGTTTGGGCGGCGAGCACGTCAGGTCGAACGGCGAGCACATTCGGCCGGGCGGCGAACGCAAAATTTGAGCGGCGAGCGCATCAGCCGGAGCGGCGAACAGATTCGGCCGAGCGGCGAACGCAAAATTTGAGCGGCGAGCGCGTCAGGCCGAAATCGGCGCGTGGCGACGCAAAATCGGGCGGCGAGCACCTCAGGCCGAACGGCGGGCACATCAGGTCTTGCGGCGACCGGAAAAATCGAGCGGCGACCGCGTCAAGTCGAGCGGTGAGCGCGTGAGTCGCGCAGGCGACCAGAAAATTTGTACGGCGGGCACCGCGGGCCATGCGGCGACCGCGAAAGTTGCTCCGATGTCCGCTCGAGGTCGCACGGCGAGTGCGTGGGCGCGTACGGGGACCGTTTCGCGGGATCGCGCGGCGGCTCCGCGACCTCGGATGACAGTCTCGGCGGGTGACAGGCCAACCACTTACGCGAGGATCGCCGGTGAAGCTGGTGGGATCGCGTGTCGCCCGGCGCACGGCGGCCGGCGCCGCCCTGGCGGGTCCGGCGGCCGGCGCGGTATCGCCGCCGCCGAGTGCGCGCTGGCGGGCCGCCGCGGCCGCGGCGGCAGGGCTCGTCGCGGCGCTGTTCGTGGCGATCCTGTACGCCCAGCACGCCTCGGCGCACGTCATCAGCGACTGGGACCCCACGTGGGTCGGCACCCGGGCGCTGCTCGGGGCGGGAGCCCGTACGCCGCCATCCGGGTGCCGCCCTGGCCAACTACCTGCTCCCGCTCCCGGCCCTGCTGCTCACGGCCCCGTTCACGCTCATCCGATCGAGCTCGCCCGGCCACGTCTTCGCGGGGCTCTGCGCGGACGCCTTCCCCTTGGCCATCACCGCCCGCGGGAAGTGGGCGCTCTACATCCTGCTCAGCGGCGCCATGCTGTGGGCCTGGATTGACGTTCGCAGTCGGTCACCGCTGCTCATCGCCGCGGCCCTGACGCCGAGCCTCGCCTGGATGCTGGTGGCCGAGCCGACCGCGGGCTTCGCGCTCTGGACCGCTTACCCCACGCGCACCGCGGTGGTGGGCGGGCTGCTGCTGATCGCGCTCTGCTTCGCGATCCCGCCCGGCTGGGTGCCGAGTGGCTGGCCTCGGTGGGCCCGACCCCGCGCAGTCCCACCTGCTCCGCCCCGGCGGCTTCTGCTCCTGCTCTCCGCGCTTCGGTCGCGGCGGCCGGAAGGACGCTCTTGACCTGCTCCCGCTCCTGCCGACCACGGCGCCGTACCAGACCCTTCCGCTCGCGCTTTCGCGGAAAACGCAGGTCCAGGCCGCGGCATTCGCCGTGCTCACCATGATCGCGCACCCTGCTCTTCTTCCTGGGTCCCAGGGCCGTGGCCATCGGGGCCGAGTATCGCGTCGGGTGCTGCTGCTGCTCATCTACCTGCCCGCGCTGGCGCTGATGCTGAGCCGTTCCCAACACCACTCCCGGCAGACCACTGCCTTAGGGTACTTGCATCGTCGACGAGTCATCCTGAGCGAACCGGAAGGAGCCCTGCCCCAATGCATCACTTCTTCGCTTCGCTCCGGGTGGTGGAGCCGCTCTCACATCGCTGGGTTCGGCGGCCGAGCGGCCCCCGGCCGCCCGGCCGTTCGGCAGGTCGACCAGAAGAGCTCGACATCACGTTCCTGCCCACGGCTCGATACGCGCCGTCGTCGAGCGCTGCGGGAGCGCCGAGTTCCGGATCCCAAAGTCGCCCCAGTCGGCCAGCGCCAGGAGGCGGCGGCTCCGGGCGCGGAGCTCGGCGTAGGTGAGGAGCGGAGGCCCGCCGCTTGAGCGCCAGAAGCCGCGCTCCGCGGTATCCTGCTTCATGTAGAAGTCGGCCTGCGCCGTGTGGCCGAGGAACATCAGCCGGCCGCCAGCGGCGCGGGGCCTTGCTGCACACCCCAGGAACGCCTTCGGCTCGGCCACGAGCGCCGGCAGCCGCTCGTCCCCGACGGCCTGGACCACGCCCTCAGCTCCCGCTCCCGCTGCCGCTCCTGCTTGTCGAGGCTGATGGTCATGCTCG
>CAVQGA010000010.1:0-16530 GCA_963711915.1 uncultured Gemmatimonadales bacterium | reverse complement strand
CCTCGTATCGCTATGACAACCTGATGAGCACGATCCCCGGCCTCCACGTCATCGGCGAGGCCAACTTCTCCGACCACGGCGCGAACCGGCTGGGGGCGAGCGCGCTCATGCAGGGCCTGGCCGACGGATACTTCATCCTGCCGAGCACGATCGGGGACTACCTGGCGTCGGCCAAGCCCGCGCCGGTGGACGCGACGCATCCGGAGTTTCGCCGGGTCGAGGCGGAGGTGGCCGAGCGGAGCCGGGCGTTGCTCGCGATCCGGGGCAAGCGGACGGTCGACTCATTCCACCGCGAGCTCGGCCGCATCATGTGGGACAAGTGCGGGATGGCACGGAACGCCGCAGGATTGCAGGAGGCACTCACGCGCATCCCGGAGCTCCGGGCGGAGTTCTGGCGGAACGTGAACGTGCCCGGCAGCGACGCCGAGCTCAACCAGGCGCTCGAGAAGGCCGGCCGGGTGGCGGACTTCCTGGAGCTGGGCGAGCTCATCTGCCTGGACGCGCTGCATCGGCGGGAGTCGTGCGGCGGCCATTTCCGGGAGGAGTACCAGACCGAGGACGGCGAGGCCCTGCGCGATGACGAGGACTTCGCCTACGTGGCCGCCTGGGAGTATACCGGCAACCTGGCCGCGCCCAGGCTCAACAAGGAGCCGCTCGACTTCGAGTACGTGCACCTGGCGCAGCGGAGCTACAAGTGAACGTCACCTTGCGGGTCTGGCGCCAGCCGGGGCCGAACGCGCCGGGCGCGATGGTGCGGTACGAGGCCAACGACATCAGCCCGGACATGTCGTTCCTCGAGATGCTGGATGTGGTCAACGAGCGCCTGATGGAGCGGGGCGAACTGCCGATCGCATTCGACCACGACTGCCGCGAGGGTATCTGCGGCTCGTGCAGCCTCATGATCAACGGCGCGGCGCACGGCCCGAACGCCGGAACGGCCACCTGTCAGCTCCACATGCGGAGCTTCGAGGACGGCGACGACATCCGGATCGAGCCGTGGCGCGCCCGGGCCTTTCCGGTGGTGAAGGACCTGGTGGTCGACCGGGGAGCGTTCGACCGCATCATCGCCGCCGGCGGCTACGTCAGCGCCCCGACCGGGAGCGCCATGGACGGCAACACCGTGCTGATCCCCAAGGGCGACGCGGACACGGCCATGGACGCCGCACAATGCATCGGCTGCGGGGCCTGCGTGGCGGCCTGCCCGAACGGCGCGGCTTCACTGTTTACGGCCGCCAAGATCACCCACCTAGGGCTGCTACCGCAGGGCCAGCCGGAACGGCTGCAGCGGGCGCGCCGGATGGTGGAGCAGATGGACATCGAAGGGTTCGGCGGATGCACGCTCTACGGCGAGTGCCACGAGGCGTGCCCCAAGCTCATCAGCCTCGACACCATCACGCGGATGAACCGGGACTATCTCCGGGCGGCGGTCGCGCCCGTGCGGGCGGCGGCGGCCGAGTCGGCCTGAGGCTGCTTGCCGCGCGCCGCTCCGCGCTCGGGCTCGTCGCGCTGTGCCTCGCGCCGACCGCCCTGCCGGCTCAGACCCGGCCTTGGGTCCAGATCGGGGCACAGGCCGTGGCCGCCTACGAGCACGCGGACCCGGTGCCCGGCGGCGGCGCGCTGGGCGAGACCCGCGTGGTGCAGCCCGTCGTCCACCTCGAAGCCGCCGCGCTCGGCCGTCTGCGCCTCACGGGGATGCTCGATCTCGAGGGGTTGACGATCCCCCAGGGGGAGCTGGCCCCCGGCAACTGGGGCGAAGGGTTCGTCGATCGCCGGCATCCCCACACCTACCTGCACGAACTGGTGCTCACCGCCGACGATCTTCTCGGGCGCCGGGACGGCGCGGTCGCGCTGTCGGTCAGCGCCGGCAAGGGTTTCGCGCCATTCGGCACCGACGATCCGGCGGTCCGTCCGTTCGTCCGCTATCCGGTCAACCATCACCTGGCCCAGATTCTCGAGCGGGCGGTGGCGATCGCCGCGCTGCGGGCGGGACCGCTGGCGTTCGAGGCGGGGCTCTTCAACGGAGACGAACCCGAGCGCCCGGGGCAGTGGCCCAGAGTGGGCGGACGGTTCGGCGACTCCTGGAGCGGGCGCGTGACCGGCACGGTGATGCCCGGTCTGACCCTGCAGGGCTCTCGAGCCCATGTGCATTCGCCGGAGCACCGGCCCGGGGCCGGCCCGGATCAGGAGAAGTGGAGCCTCGCCGCCCGGGAGGAGCGTCCGATAGCGGGGCATCCCGTCTACGGCCTCGTGGAATGGGCCCGCACGTCGGAGGCCGGCGGCTTCTTCGTGTTCCGGAGTTTCCTCGCCGAGGGTGCATGGACCCTGGGGGCCCATCGTCTCCAGTACCGGTTCGAGCGGACCGAGCGCCCCGAGGAGGAGCGCGTCTCGCTGTTCCGGTCGCTTCGCCCCCATATCGAGAACTCGATCCTGGGCACCACGCGGTGGACGACCCAGACCGCCGGCTACGAGCTGTCGTTGCTCCGCCGGCGGGGCGTCGAGGTCCGGCCGCTGTTCGAGCTGCAGTATGCCAGCATCGCCAAGGTGGGCGGCGGGCTGTTCGACGTCACGACCCTGTACGGACGGAATCACATCTGGTCGGTCACGCTCGGCGTTCGAGTCGTCGCCGGCGCGTCGATGCATCGCATGGGGCGCTACGGCGCCGCCGAAGAAATGGGGTCGATGACCATGGAGGGGCACCCGGGAATGGAACCATGACCATGAGGCGCCGGACGATGGGCGGGGAAGCGCTCGCGGCCCTGCTCCTGCTCGCGGGCTGCGGCAGCGCCGATGGCACACCCGGGGACGGAACCGGGCCGCCGGCGGCCGGGGCCTTCCAGGTCGAGTCGGGTGGCGACAACGTCCCCGATCGCTACAGCTCGGACCTGTGGGTCCACGGCGCGTGGGCCTATACCGGCACCTGGGGCGGCGCGGCACGAAACGGGCACCCCGGCAACGTAGTGAACATCTGGTCCCTCGGTCCGACCGGCGCCCCGTCGCTGGCCGACTCGATCGTCGTGCCCGGCATCGGCACGGTGAGCGACGTGCAGGTGAGCGACGATGGCGCCGTCCTCGTTTTCAGCGCGGAGCGCGGCGCCGGCGCCGGCCTCTACGTCTACGATCTGACCGATCCGCGCACGCCGGCATTCCGGGACAACGCGCTCGTGGCGGACGGGATCCACACGGCCACGATCGCCGAAATCGGCGGGCGCCGCTATGTGTTTGCGGCGCAGAATCCGGCCAATCCCGCGCTCCTGGTGTTCGACATCAGCGACCCACTCGCCATCACTCGGGTCGCAAGCGTGCCGATCCCGCCGGCCTATGGCATCCACGATACGTACGTACGCGATGGTCTCGCGTTCGTGTTCGCCTGGAACACCGGCGTCATCATCTACGACGTGGGCAACGGGGCTCGCGGCGGGCGTCCCGAGGCGCCGGTGGAGGTGAGCCGGCTGCTGACCGCGGCTGACGGCGTCTCCGGCGGTCCGGCGGTGCACAACGGCTGGTGGTTCCACAACCCGGTGAGCGGAGAGAAGCGCTACCTCTTCGTGGGGCAGGAAGGCAATGGCGTGCTCGGCAGCCAGTCGAGCGGCGACCTCCACGTGGTCGACGTGAGCGACCTCGCGCACCCGGCGGAGGTCGCGTTCTTCCACCTGGCGGGCGCGGGGACACACAATTTCTGGATGGACGAACCGAGGCAGGTGCTCTACGCCGCGTACTACAACGGCGGGGTCGTGGCGCTGGACGTGTCCGGGCAGTTGTCCGGGGACCTCTCGAGCCGGCTCATCGCGGAGATTCGTCCCGGCGGCGCCGGCGACACGTACACCTGGGGCGTGCAGCTGGCGGGCGGGTCGCTGTATGCCGTCGACATGCTGAGCGGGCTCTGGCAGCTGGCGGTGCCATAGGGGCGGACAGGCGGACGGCGACGAGGTTAGCGGGGTCATCCCGAGCGGAGCGAGGGATCTTGTCGGGGAATGCTCGAACTCGCCCCGAGTAGATCCCTCGCTCCGCTCGGGATGACCGCGCACTCGCTTCCCGTTGCGCTCGCGACGAGGGCATTACCTCCGTCCCCCGACCTCTCGATCGCCCTACTTCGCCCCCGCCGGCGGTGGCGCCGGGCTTGGCGCCGGGGCCGCGACCGTCGCCGGCCAGCGGTTATTCGACCGGTCGACGTCCGGATACCAGCCGTCGGGATCGATGACCACGCTGTTCACCTTCTTCGGCCCGGGAATCAGGGCGACGTAGTGGTCACGCAGCCCCCAGATCTCCACCGGGAGCCTGAGCCGCTGGGTGCTTCCGTCGTCCATGAGCAGGGCCAGTTCGACCGGCATCGGCATCTGGCCCGCGTTCCGCAGATAGATTCGCGAGATCACGCCCGAGGAGTCCGACAGCGCCACCGAATCGACCGCCTGGTCCAGCCGGTCGGTGGTGTAGAACCAGGACCGCCAGAACCAGCTCAGGTCCTCGCCCAGTCCGTCCTCCATCGTCCGGAAGAAGTCGGCCGGCGTCGGGTGCTTGTACGCCCAGCGCCGGATGTATTCCCGGAACACCGGGTCGAAGCGCTCGGGCGAGGTGATGTGGTCCCGGAGCAGCACCAAACCGAGCGCCGGCTTGTTGTACAGGGCCTGGCGCCAGTTCTCGTTGGTGCGCATCCGGTCGGCCGGCGACATGATCGCCTGCTCGTCACCCGAGAGCGCGTTCTTGATGTAGGTATCGGGGACGCCACGCGCCGTGGGTAGTGGGGAGTTGGGAAACTTGCGCGCGAAGCTGTAATGGTTCATGAAGCTGTTGAATCCCTCGTCCATCCAGCCGTACTGCCGTTCGTTGCTGCCCACCACCATCGGAAACCACGTGTGGCCGAATTCGTGCTCAGTGACGCTGTAGACCGCCTCGGCGTCGGTCCGGTTGTGGCAGAAGACGATCATCGGGTACTCCATCCCGCCCTCGATCCCGTTCACGTTGCTCGCAAAGGGGTAGGGATACGGGAGCCACTGCTTCGAGTAGGACTCGATGGCGGTCTTGGCGTACTGGGTGGCCTCCTTCCAGAGCGGCTCGGCCGACGGCGGATAGAAGCTCATCGCCACCGTCTTGCCGCCGTTCACGCCGACCGCGTCCCAGATGAAGTGGCGCGCCGCGGCCCAGGCGAAGTCGCGAACGCTGTCGGCCGTGAAGTGCCACGTGAGTGTCGGGTACTGCGTCGGCGGCCGTGAGGCGGGGTCGCCGATCTCGTCCTTGCCGCGGATCACGACCGTCTGGTCGCTCGTGCGCGCGCGCGCGAGGCGGGCGCGCTGAGCGGCGGTCAGGACCTCGTCGGGATTCTGGAGCGTCCCGGTGGCCGCGACGATCACATCCGCCGGCACCGTGAGGCTCACGTCGAAGCTCCCGTATTCGAGGTAGAACTCGCCCTGACCGAGATACTGCTCGGTGTTCCAGCCCCGCACGTCATCGTAGACCGCCATCCGGGGGTACCACTGGGCGACCTCATAGACGGTCGAGCCGTCCAGGTCCTCGACCCCCATGCGGTTGCTGTTGGCGCCGAACGGAAACGACCACCCGAGCTCGAGCTGCTGCTTGGCCTTGGGCGGGAGCGGGCGCGCGAGGTCGATCCGCATGGCGGTCCCGTTGACGGTATACGCCAGCGCGGCGGCGGGCACTGCCGCCCGGGCGGGGACGCCGGGCTTGGCTCGCGTGGCCGCGAGCGCCGGCTCGCCGACCTTGAGGAGGCGCACCGACACCTCCGCGCCCTTGGTGCCGAACCTCGGATCCTGACCGAAGACCCGGTAGCCGCGGCTCTCGCTGTTGAAGAGGTTCTGCTCCAGCTGCAGCCAGACGTAGCGCAGAGTATCGGGCGAGTTGTTGGTGTAGATGATCCGTTCCTCGCCGCGTACCGAGCGCGTGGCCGTATCCAGCGTCGCGCGAATCACGTAGTCGGCGCGCTGCTGCCAGTAGCCGACGCCAGGCGCACCGCTGCCGCTGCGGATCTCGTTCGCGGCCGGAAGCTCGAGCCGGTGAAACGCGGCCTCGGGGTTGCCGGCCGTCGGCGTGGCGGGGGTGGTCTGGGCGCGCAGTGGCGTGCCCAGCAGGGACACAGCGAGACAGGCGTGACGCATGCGCACGGGGCGAGTCCTCGACCGGTTGAACAGGGGTGGACGACGAGTGCAGTGAGTCTAGCGGGCCGGCCGCCACGGCGGCAACGGCGACATCGAGGACGTTACTGCGCCAGCGCGCGGTGGGTGAACTGTCGCTCGCCGGTCACCTCCCGAACGATGTACGGCTCGAGCCATTCCGGGACCGGCGCCGTCTCCGACACGGCGACCTCGGCGAGCACCAGATCGCGGTCGAGGAACTGGTCGATCTCCCATCGCAGGCCGTAGTCCTGAACCACGTGCCGGCGCTTTGCCACCCGGCGCCCGGCCGTGAGCGGCCAGATCTCGTCGAACAGCGCGGCCTCCACCTGGCCCTCCGGCTCGTTCGGCTGACGGTCGGTCGCCGGCCTCGAGGTGCGATAGGTGACCGGTCCCTCCGGATCCCGGAGCGGACGGATGCGCTCGACAACCCGGGTGCCCGGGAGCCAGCCTTGTTCGATCTCCTGTACGGCAAATGGCCGCGCGGTGGCGGGAACGGCGCGGAGCAGGAACCGGCGCTCGATCTCGGCCACGCAGTCGGGACGGTGTGCGATGCGCTTGCCGGCGGCCGCCACGGCGTCGAAGAAATCGTCGGCGGCGCCCCCGAGCCAGTCGACCCGGAGCCTCGCGAATGCCTCCGCCTCGCGCTCCTCCAATCGCTCGCCGAGGACCAGGAGCCCGGGACGCGGATCGTCGCCAGCGTCGGGCATGTCCGCCTCCAGGCTTGAGGTGGCGCGCACCGCCGCCTCCAGGCGCCGGGCGTGCTCGCGGCCGGCTCGGCCGAGCTCGCCCGCGAGCGCGGCACGCTGGGTCTGGCTGTCGTGCAGCTCGCCCAGCACGTCCTGGAGCGACTGGAGCGCCGCGATCAGCGGCTCCACTCGCTCCACCTCCGCCCGGATCGGCTCGAGCAGATACCGGAGGCGCTTCGCCGCGATGCGTGCGCGATGGGCGGGGTCGTCGTCCGTCATCGCGCGGACCGCGGCCAGGCGGCATTCCAGATCGCCGCCGAACTTCCGAATCCGGCTGCCGAGTACCGCGGCCGCCTCGTGCCGGCGCCGCGTCGGATCGCGTTCGATGCGAAGGCGGTAGGTCTCGAGCCGCCGGCGAAAGCGGCGCTCGAGCCGGGGAAGGAGCCGTTCGACGAGCTCGCCCACCCGGCGGTCCGCGCGCCGCCGGCGGGCCTCGAGCCGGGCGAGATGCCACCGGAGGCCGGTCCGCTGGCGCTCGGTGAGCCCGGTCGCCTGGCCCCGTTCCCATGCCAGGTGGACCTCCAGGTCACGGCTCAGGCGGGTCGCCCGGGCGAGCCGAGCCAGCCGGCGGCGGAGCCGGCGCGAGACGCTGCCGTCGATCTCGGGCCGGTACGCCTGGAGGCAGCTCCGGAGGCGCCGCGTGGCGACCCGGAAATCGTGGAGCGCGGCGTGGTCGGTGGGGTCCGCCAGCCGGTTGGCCGCGCTCGCGGCGCGGTCGAGCAGGGCGAGCGCGATCAGCCGGGCGGCTTCCTCCGCGGGCAGGTCCAGCAGGTACGGCGGCAGCGACACGAATGTCTCCGGGGGCCGTGCGAGACGGCGCAATCTAGGGTCCGGCCGGAGCGGGCGGAAGATCGCAGCCGGGCGGCGCGGCGAACGGCGGCCTCGTCAGGGCGTCGTGCCCGGCGCCGCGGTCCACACGTCGTTGGCCGGAACGACGTCGGGGAACGTTCCGTCCGGGTTGACGCGCGCGCTCACGATCGTCTTGCCGGGCGCGACCCGATATACGTAGCGATTCCCGCCGTACCAGATCTCCACCGGCAGCTTCACCGTCTGCTTGGTCCCGTCGGTGAAATCGAGCTCGAGCTCGACCGGCATCACCGCGCTCCCGAGGCTCCGGAGCGTCACCAGCGCCGATCCATCGGGCGCGGGCTTCACGCCCTCCACCGCCTGGTCGAGCGCCGCCGTGGTATAGAAGAACCCCCGCCAGAACCAGGCGAGGTCGCGGCCCGACACCTCCTCGATCGTGCGGAAGAAGTCCGACGGCTGGGGATGCTTGAATGCCCAGCGACGGGTGTATTCGCGGAACGCGGTATCGAACACCTCCGGCCCCAGCACCTTGTTACGGAGCGTGAGCAGCATGATCGACGGCTTCACGTACGCCAGGGCGCCGAGGTTGTCGTTGTTGCGATACCGATTGGCGGGCGTCATGATCGGCTGCGCCGTCGGCGTCTGGTCGAGGGCGGTCACGAAGTGGGCCTCGCTCAGGCGGGTCTGGCTGTCATCGCGCTTCCAGTAGTCCTCCTCCGAGAACGTATTGATGAAGGTGTTGAAACCTTCGTCCATCCAGGCGTACCGCCGCTCGTCGGAGCCCACCGTCATCGGGTACCACATGTGCCCGATCTCGTGGGTGATCACGTTGTACAGGCTGGCCGGGTCGTCGCCGTGGGCCTCCATCGCGACCATGGGATACTCCATCCCGGACACCGGCCCCTCGACGGCGGAGATCTGCGGGTACGGATACCGGAACCAGTGGGTGCTGTATTCGAGGATCGAATACCGGCTCATCTTGGCCGCGTCCTGCCACAGGTCCCGCGCGGCGGGCCGGTAGTACGCCTGGGCCAGGGTGCCGTCCCAGCCGGACGCGTCCCACTGGTACTCGGGCGACGCGGCCCACGCGACGTCGCGCACCTGCTCGGCCCGGAATTTCCAGGTGAGCGTGCCCTCCCGCGTCGGCCGGGCGGCCCCCGAGGTCAGCTCCTCGGGGGTGATGATGGCGATCGCGCTGTCGGACGTGACCGCCGCCGCGAGCCGGGTGCGCTGGACCGGGGTCAGCACCTGCTCCGGGTTCACCAGCGTGCCGCTGCCGGCGACGATGTATCCGGACGGCAGCGTCACCTCGTACTCGATGTCTCCGTACTCGAGGTAGAACTCACCCTGGCCCAGATACTGGTCGGTGTTCCACCCGTGCACGTCGTCGTACACCGCCATCCGCGGGTACCACTGGGCAATCTCGTACAAGCTGCCCTCGCGCCCCATCCGATCCGCCCCATGCTCCGGGATGTTGAACTGGTACGCCACGTCCAGCAGCGTCGTCGCCCCGGGCGCGAGCGGCGCCGCCAGCTCGACGTACATCATCGTATCGTCGACCCGGAACTTGATCGGCACCGGGGTCGGCGCCGGGGGGCGCTTCCTGCTCTTGGGGGCCACCGGGCGCTCGGGGGCGGCGGTCTGCGTCAGGCTCGCGATCTCGAAGCCCCCCGGGAACCCGGCGCCCCCGAACCTGCTCTCCGCGGCGAACAGCAGCGACCCCGTGCTGCCCGGCCGGAACAGGTTCTGATCCACCTGCATCCACACGAACCGGAGCGTGTCGGGCGAGTTGTTGGTATAGCGGATCCGCTCGCTCGCGCTGAGCCGTTTGGCGGTGGTGTCCAGCGTGGCCTTGATGCTGTAGTCGGCGCGCTGCTGCCAGTACCGCGGCCCCGGCGCGCCGTCGGCGCGCCGGCGCTCGTTCGCGGGCGGGAACGGGAGCGGGCTGAAGATCCCGGTATCCGCCACCGGCGGCTTGAGCGCGGGCTGGAGGTTCAGCGGGCGCGCCGTCTGACTGGGCGTGGTCGCGGGGGGCTGCTGGGCGACCACGGGAGTGGCCGCCAGCGCGAGGAGAAGCACGAGGTGTCGCATGGGTTCCTGCTGGCTAGAGCTTCGGCAGCGTCACGCCGGTTTGCCGCTGGTACTTGCCGGCCTTGTCGGCGTAGCTGGTTTCACAGACGTCGTCGGCATCGGCCTCGAAGAAGAGCACCTGGCAGATTCCTTCATTCGCGTAGATCCGGGCCGGCAGCGGCGTGGTGTTGGAGATCTCGAGCGTGACGTGGCCTTCCCACTCGGGCTCGAACGGCGTCACGTTGGTGATGATGCCACAGCGGGCGTACGTACTCTTGCCCACGCAGATCGTGAGGACCTCGCGGGGGATGCGGAAGTACTCGACCGAGCGCGCCAGGGCGAAGCTGTTGGGCGGCACGATGCACACGTCGCCGTCGAACTCGACGAAGCTGCGCGAATCGAACTCCTTGGGGTCCACGATCGCGCTCAGCACGTTCGTGAAGATCTTGAATTCCGGGGCCACCCGCATGTCGTACCCGTAGCTGGACAGGCCGTAGGAAATGACCCGCCGGCCACGCGCATCGACCTGCCGCACCTGGCTGTCCACGAACGGCTCGATCATCCCGCGCTCGAGGGCCAGGCGTCGGATCCAGCGGTCTGACTTGATCGACATGCGGCCTCGACACAGAGAAGTTTCGGGCGGACGGGCGGGGAATATAGTCGGATCGGCGGCGGGTTGAATTGACCTGCTAAGTCGGTTACCTTCTGCACGATAAGTGAAAGAATTCACGAAAGCCGAGGCGTATGCTTCAGCCGTACATCCCGATCCTGCTCCTGATCGCGTTCGTCGTAGCCAACGCCGTTCTGATGCTTGGCGTCTCGCACGTTCTCTCGACGTTTCGCCGGACCCCCACGAAAATCGCCCCCTACGAGTCGGGCATGCCGGTGCTGGGGGACGCCCGGGAGCGGTTTTCGGTCAAGTTCTACCTGGTCGCGATGCTGTTCATCATCTTCGACATCGAGACCGTGTTCATGATTCCGTGGGCCGTCGCCTTTCACCAGCTGGGCGACATGGCCGGCATGCTTATCATCGAAATGTTCGTCTTCATCGTGATTCTCGCGGTGGGGTACGTGTATGCCTGGAAGCGGGGAGCGCTGCAATGGGACTGACCAATCCCGCCACCGAATATCAGGAAGGGGAGGGCGACACCGTCTCGTCGATCTCGCCGAACTGGGTCACGACCAAGCTGGACTTCCTGACCAACTGGGCCCGGAGCAACTCGCTGTGGCCGATGCCGTTCGGGACCGCCTGCTGCGCCATCGAATACATGGCCACCGCCGCGAGCCGGTTCGACATCGCCCGCTTCGGCATGGAGCGGCAGAGCTTCTCGCCCCGGCAGGCCGACGTGCTGATCTGCGCCGGGCGGCTGCCCTTCAAGCTGGCGCCGGTCATTCGGCGGATCTGGGACCAGATGCCGCAGCCCAAGTGGTCCATCTCGATGGGCGCGTGCGCCTCCTCGGGCGGCATCTTCGACAACTACGCGATGGTGCAGGGGATCGACACCATCATCCCGGTGGACGTCTACGTTCCCGGCTGTCCGCCTCGGCCCGAGGGCCTCATCTACGGCATTCGCCTACTCCAGAAAAAGATCATGGGCGAGAGCATCTCGGACGCCATGCTCCGCGAGGAGCACCTCGTCGGCCCCTCCGGACTGTTCCTGGCGCCGGAGCGCGTGGACGAGCTCTCCGAGCCCTTCGGCAATTCCGTTCACCAGACCCGGTCCACGTGACGACCGCGGAGACACGCTCGGCGCCTCATGGGGCGGGGCGGCAGCTGCGCGCGGATGTGAGGAAGGCATGAGCACCGTTTCTCCTTCGGTCGCGGCCCTGCGTGCCCAGTTCGGCGCGGCGATCGGCCGCCACCAGGTCTCCTGCGGCGACACCGTCGTCTACGTGGACCCGGCGCGGAGCCACGACGTCCTGGCCTGGCTCAAGGACGCGCCCGACCAGCAGTTCAACTACCTCACCGACGTCACGGCCGTGGAATACCGCGATCCGGAGCGCCCGCTCGAGGTCGTGTGGCAGCTCCGCTCGCTGCCGCGCCGCGCCGATCTCCGGATCAAGGCCGAGCTCGACAAGCGGCAGCCGCTCGCGGTGGCATCGGTGTGGGACCTGTGGCGCGGGGCCGACTGGCTCGAGCGCGAGGTGTACGACATGTTCGGCATCTCGTTCGCCGGGCACCCGGACCTCCGGCGGATCCTGATGTGGGAGACGTACACCGAGGGTTACCCGCTGCGAAAGGATTTCCCGCTCCGGGGCCACTTCAACCGCGCGGAGCAGACCCGCCAGGCGCTGGCCGCGAATCCCGAGGCCCACTACTCCATGGAAGAGCTGTCCATCGCCGAGGCGTACGACGAGCTGCCCAGCGACATGCGGGAGCGGCTGGCGCGCGGCGAGCGAGGGTTCCTCACATGAGCAGCCGCATGGTCGAGCTCGCGCTCGCCACTCCGGGGCTCGACGCCCAGGGACGGCCCACCCGCGTGCCCCTCGGCGCGACGGACGGGACGAGCGGATTCGACGAGGACTTCGGCGGCGAGCACATGCTGGTGAACATCGGGCCACAGCACCCGGCCACGCACGGGGTGCTGCGGCTCGTGATCGAGCTCGAAGGCGAGACGGTCAAGCGCTGCATTCCCCACCTCGGGTACCTCCATTCGGGGTTCGAGAAGCTGGGGGAGTACCGGCACTACAACCAGATCATCCCCCTGACCGACCGCACCGACTACCTCTCGCCCATGGCCAACAACGTCGGGCTCGCGCTGGCGGCCGAAAAGCTCATGGGCATCCAGGTGCCGGAGCGTTGCCGGGTGCTGCGGGTGATCGCGTGCGAGATGAGCCGCATCATCTCCCACCTCGTCTGGCTCGGCACCACCGGCATCGACCTCGGCGCGTTCACGCCGTTCCTGTGGTCCTTTCAGCAGCGCGAGCGGATCTACAACCTGCAGGAGCAGTGGACCGGCGCCCGGCTCACCACCAGCCTGACCCGCGTGGGCGGGATGATGGCGGACGTGCCCGATGGCTTCGAGGCGGGACTGCGGGACTTCACCCGCACCTTTCCCAAGACGCTCACCGAGGTGGACACCATGTTCACCCGGAACGCCATCTGGATCGGCCGGACCCAGGGAGTCGGCGTGCTGACGGCGGACGAAGCCATTAACTACTCGCTCTCGGGCCCGATGCTCCGGGCGAGCGGCGTCGACTACGACGTGCGGAAGGACCGCCCGTACCTCGACTACGAGACCTACGACTTCGACGTGCCGGTCGGCGAGCACGGCGACATCTACGACCGCTACCGCGTGCGGCTCGAGGAGATGTGGCAGTCGAACCGGATCCTGGAGCAGGCGCTCGACCGGCTGGCCACGCTCCGCGGCGCCCCGATCAACGTGGACGACCCGCGCGTGATCCTCCCGCCCAAATCGCGCGCCATGAGCGACATGGAGGCGATGATCTTTCACTTCAAGCAGGTGATGGAGGGCGTGAAGCCGCCGATCGGCGAGGCGTACATGGGGATCGAGAACCCCAAGGGCGAGCTGGGCTACTACCTGGTCTCCGACGGCACGAGCAAGCCGGTGCGCTGGCGCATCCGGCCGCCGTCCTTCATCAACCTCTCGAGCCTGCCGAAGATGTGCGAGGGCGCGCTGCTCTCGGACGTGATCGCGATCAACGCGAGCGTGGATATCGTCATGGGGGAGGTCGACCGATGAGCACCCAGCCGGCTCAGGGCGGTCACGCGACCCACGCCGCCGCGCACGAGCCCGTGTTCGTGGGAGCGACCCGGGCACGGCTCGAGGCGTTGTTCGCGTTGTATCCCACGAAGCAGGCCTGTCTCCTGCCGGCGCTCTGGATGGTGCAGGAGGCCCGCGGCTGGATCTCGGAGCCCGCGATCGGCGAGGTGGCCGGCGTGCTCGAGCTCACGCCGGCCTACGTCAAGGGCGTGGTGACCTTCTACACGATGTACCACACCCATCCGGTGGGACGGCACTTCATCCAGGTCTGCACCACGTCCCCCTGCAACATCTGCGGCGCCGAGGACGTGGTGCAGGCGCTGCTCCAGGCCACCGGCTGTGGCGAGCTGGGTGCCACCAGCCCGGATGGCCGGTTCACCGTCATCGAGGTCGAGTGCCTCGGCGCCTGCGGCTTCACCACCCCGATCCTGGTGGACGACGATTTCATCGAGAGCGTCACGCCCGACGGCGTCGCCGGCATCCTGCAGAGGTATCCGTAAATGGGCTATCCGCACCCGAGCCACCCGAAGGAGACGGTGGTCCTGTCGCGGTACTTCGGCGACGCCGAGGCGCGCTCGTACGACGGCTGGGTGAAGCGCGGGGGGTACGAGGCCTTCCGGAAGGCGTTGGGCATGACCCGCGAGGCCATCGTCGAGGAGATCAAGGGCTCCGGCCTCCGCGGCCGCGGCGGGGCGGGCTTCCCGACCGGCCTCAAGTGGTCGTTCATGCCGAAAGACGTCACCCGGCCGCACTATCTGGTTTGCAACGCCGACGAGTCCGAGCCCGGCACGTTCAAGGACCGCGAGATCATGCGCTGGACGCCGCACGCCCTGATCGAGGGCTGTGCCATCGCCGCCTACGCCATCGGGGCCGAGCGCTGCTACATCTACATTCGCGGCGAGTTCACCGAGCCGTGGACCGTGATGGTGGCCGCGGTCGAGCAGGCCTACGCGCGCGGCACGCTGGGCGCGAACGTCATGGGAAGCGGCAAGCGGGTCGACGTCGTGCTCCATCGGGGTGCGGGGGCGTACATCTGCGGTGAAGAGACCGCGATGATGAACTCGATCGAGGGGAAGCGCGGCAACCCCCGGATCAAGCCGCCGTTTCCCGCCGTGGCCGGCCTGTTCGGCATGCCGACGACGATCAACAACGTGGAGACGCTGAGCGCGGTGCCGCACATTCTCAACCGCGGCGCGGCGTGGTACAAGGCACTCTGTCTCGGGAACCCCAAGAGCACGGGGACCAAGCTGATCTCGATCTGCGGCCACGTGCAGCGGCCGGGGAACTACGAGGTCACCCTGGGGACGCCGCTCAAGGAGATCCTGTACGACATGGCCGGCGGCCCCAAGCCGGGCCGCACCATCAAGGCGGTCATCCCGGGCGGCAGCTCGGTGCCGATCATGACCCGCGAGGAGGCCGAGGCGGCCCTGTTCGACTACGAGGGCATCGTGGAACAGGGCTCGATGCTGGGCTCGGCGGGCCTGATCGTCATGGACGACACCACCGACATGGTCTATCAGATCTGGCGGCTGGCCCGGTTCTACGCCCACGAGAGCTGCGCCCAGTGCACCCAGTGCCGCGAAGGCACCGCGTGGACCACCAAGATCCTCGAGCGGATCCTGGCGGGGAAGGGCAAGCAGGGCGACTTTCAGCTCCTGCTCGATTTGTCTGAGAACATGACCGGCAAGACTATCTGCGTGCTGAGCGACTCGTGCGCGGCGCCGGTCGTGAGCGGGATCCAGAAGTTTCGCGGCGAGTTCGAGGCGTACATCGCGGGCGCGCGCGAGCCGGCGCTGGTGGCGGTGTGAGCGCGCGTGCCGGACGGCCATCACTGCCGTTCACCACGAAGGCACACGGGACAGAGGACAACGCTCCATTTTATGGCACCTTCGTGTCCTTCGTGCCTTCGTGGTGAACGAGGCACCGGAGCTTAGGTAAGGAAAGCCGATGGCCGACGACCTGGTCAACGTGACGATCGACGGCATGCCCGTGAGCGTGCCCAAGGGAACTCCGATCATCGAGGCCGCCAAGCAGGCCGGCGTCCTGGTGCCGCACTATTGCTATCACCCGTCGCTGCCCAGCCCGGCCGTCTGCCGGATGTGCCTGGTCGAGGTCGAGAAGGCGCCCAAGCTGATGCCGGCGTGCGTCACCAGCGTGGCCGAGGGCCAGGTGGTGCACGTCAACAGCCCGAGCGCCAAGAAGGCGCGCGAGAGCGTGCTCGAGTTCCTGCTCATCAATCACCCGCTCGACTGCCCGATCTGCGACCAGTCGGGCGAGTGCGAGCTCCAGGACTATGTCTTCCAGGAAGGGCGCGCCGGCACCCGGTACGCCGACTATGCCAAGCGCTACAATCCGGTCGAGGACTTCGGTCCGGACATCCTGTACGTGCCCAACCGCTGTATCCTGTGCACCCGGTGCGTGCGCTTCATGGAGGACGTGGCCGACGCGCCCGTCCTGAACGTGTCCGAGCGCGGCGACCGGGCCTACATCGGGATCTCCGAGGAGCAGCCGCTCGACCACCCCTGGTCCGGCAACGTCGTGGATCTGTGCCCCGTCGGCTCGCTCTTGTCCAAGGACTTCCTGCACAAGGCCCGGGCCTGGGATCTCGACAAGAGCGCCAGCGTCTGCCCCGGCTGCACCCAGGGCTGCAACATCAACATCGACACCCGCGACGACGTCGTGGTGCGGCTCCGTCCGCGGCCGAATCTCGAGGTCAACCGGCATTTCATCTGTGATCACGGCCGGATGGACTATCGCTGGATGAACCGCGGCGACCGGATCGAGGCGCCTTTGGTCCGGGAGGGCGCCCGGCACGTCGCCGCCGATTGGGACACCGCGCTGGCCCGGCTGGCGCAGGCGGTTCGGGGCGCCTCGGGGTCGGCGGTCGTGCTCGCCTCCGGGCGGGCGTCGACCGAATCCCTCGGGCTGGTACGGCGGTTGGTGGACCGCTTCGACGTCACCGCCGCGGTGCAGGTGCCGCTGGGCGAGGAGGCGCCGCTCGCCGGGGTCCCGAACCTCGCGCTCCGCCGCGAGCGCGCGCCGAACCTCGCCGGCGCC
>CAVQGA010000009.1:0-119478 GCA_963711915.1 uncultured Gemmatimonadales bacterium | reverse complement strand
TTTTATTTGCCCGCTGTTCTAAAGACGCGGCTCGTTGCCGACAGTCGGCATCTCGTCCTGCAGCCAGCGGCCGAGACAGCCGCCGATCACGCCGCCGAGGATCGGCGCGACCCAGAACAGCCACAGGAACCCGAGGCCGCCGCGCCGCCGAAGATCGCGGTTGCGGTCGAGCGCGCCGGATTGACCGAGGCGTTCGACACCGGAATCGCGACGAGGTGGATGAGCGTGAGCGCCAGGCCGATCGCGATCGGCGCAAAGCCCGCCGGGCAATTCGGCGAGGTCGCCCCGATGATGACCATCAGGAACAGCGCCGTCATTACCGACTTCGATCAGGAACACCGAGCCAGCGAAAATGCCCGTCGCCGCCATAGAGATTGGAGATGGCGACGAAGTCGTTCCATTTGCCGGCCGGCGCGCCCTTGAGGATGACGTAAAACACGCAGCCGCGGCAGCGACGCCGCCGAGCACCTGCACGACGATATAGCCGGACGCCTTGCCCGGACTCGAAGCGGCCCGCCGCCACCATGCCGCAGGTCACCGCCGGATTGAAATGGCCGCCTGAGATGTGGCCGACCGCGAAGGCCATCGCCAACACCGACAAGCCGACCGCGAAGGCGACCGCGACCAGCCCCGCCGACGGCGCGGAAAACAGCGCCGCGCCGCACACCGCGCTGACCAGCGTAAACGTGCCGATGAACTCGGCGGCCAGTTCCGCTGCATTGCTGACACTCCCTGCGTTCCGCCCGTAATTCGCGGAGGCTTCCAAGCAGGCGATCGAGGCAACGGCCAGCCGCCTTGATACGTAGGCCACCAGGTTTTAGCGTTATTGCGCCGCTCCTTGCCGATCCGCTCGCCCGCGCGCCTTGAGCGCGTCCGGCTGCGGCATGGCGATGATGTTGTAGCCGCAATCGACGAAATGCACTTCGCCGGTGACGCCGGCCGACAGATCCGACAGCAGATAAAGCCCGGCGCCGCCGAGTTCGTCGAGCGTTACGCCGCGGCCGAGCGGCGAATGTTGCTGCTGGAAGGCGAACATGTAGCGCGCGTCGGTGATGCCGGCGCCGGCCAGCGTGCGGATCGGCCCGGCCGAAATCGCGTTGACGCGGATTTTCTGGCGGCCGAAATCGACCGCCAGATAGCGCACCGAGGCTTCCAGCGCCGCCTTGGCCACGCCCATCACGTTGTAGTTCGGCATCGCGCGCTCGCCGCCGTTATAGGTCAGCGTCACCATGGCGCCGCCGTTCGGCATCAGCGCGGCGGCGCGCTTGGCCGCTTCGGTGAAGGCGAAGCAGGAGATCACCATGGTGCGGATGAAGTTCTCGCGCGTGGTGTCGGCGTAGCGGCCCTTCAGCTCGTTCTTGTCGGAGAAGGCGATGGCGTGGACGAGGAAATCCATCGTGCCCCATTGCTTCTTGA
Source organism: uncultured Gemmatimonadales bacterium (assembly GCA_963711915.1). Lineage (GTDB taxonomy): Bacteria > Gemmatimonadota > Gemmatimonadetes > Gemmatimonadales > GWC2-71-9 > CAVVWJ01. The sequence continues at coordinate 118,062 of CAVQGA010000009.1, read as the reverse complement.
TCTCGTCGAACACCGCATCGACCGAGGCGATGTTCTCGACGTCGCAAGGCAGCACCAAGTCGGAGCCGACCTGCTCGGCCAGCGGCTTCACGCGCTTGGCCAGCGCGTCGCCCTGATAGGTGAAGGCGAGCTCGGCGCCGTGCGCGTGCAGCGTCTTGGCGATGCCCCAGGCGATCGAGTGGTCGTTGGCGACCCCCATGACCAGCCCGCGCTTTCCTTGCATCAGCTCCCGGCATCGTTGCGATCACGCGTCCAGCCGCTTGAACACCACCGAGGCGTTGGTGCCGCCGAAGCCGAAGGAATTCGACAGCACGCGCGCCGAGCGTGACGTTGTCCCGGCGCTCGCGCACGATCGGCATGTCGGCGAAGGCCGGATCGAGGTTCTCGATATTGGCGCTCTCGCAGATGAAGCCGTTCTTCATCATCAGCAGCGAGTAGATCGCCTCCTGCGCGCCGGCGGCGCCGAGCGAATGGCCGGTGAGCGACTTGGTCGCCGAGATCGGCGGGCATTTGGCGCCGAACACCTCGCGGATCGCCTCGATTTCCTTGAGGTCGCCGACCGGCGTCGCGGTGGCGTGCGGATTGATGTAGTCGATCGGCGCCTTCAGGTCGCGAGCGCCATGCTTCATGCAGCGCACCGCGCCTTCGCCCGACGGCGCCACCATGTCGTCGCCGTCGGAGGTCGCGCCGTAGCCGGCGACCTCGGCGTAGATCTTCGCGCCGCGCGCCTTGGCGTGCTCGAGCTCTTCGAGCACCAGCACGCCGGCGCCGCCGGCGATGACGAAGCCGTCGCGGTCGACGTCATAGGCGCGCGAGGCCTTCTCCGGCGTGGCGTTGAATTTCGACGACATCGCGCCCATGGCGTCGAACAGCACCGACAGCGTCCAGTCGAGCTCCTCGCAGCCGCCGGCGAAGATCATGTCCTGCTTGCCCCACTGGATGATCTCGGCGGCGTTGCCGATGCAATGGTTGGAGGTCGCGCAGGCCGACGAGATCGAATAATTCACGCCCTTGATCTTGAACCAGGTGGCGAGCGTCGCCGAGGCGGTCGACGACATCGCCTTCGGCACCGCGAACGGCCCGACGCGCTTGGGCCCTTTGCTGCGCGTGATGTCGGCGGCCTCGACGATGGCGCGCGCCGAAGGCCCGCCCGAGCCCATGATGATGCCGGTGCGCTCGTTGGAAATGTCGCTCTCCTCGACGCCGGAGTCGCGGATCGCCTGCTCCATGGCGACGTGGTTCCAGGCCGCGCCGCCGCCGAGGAAGCGCATGGCGCGGCGGTCGACCGACTCGGCCGGATCGAGCGTCGGCGCGCCCTGCACCTGGCAGCGGAACCCGAGCTTGGCGATATTCCTCGGCGCGGCTGATGCCGGACTTGGCCTCGCGCAGGCTGGCCAGCACCTCCTGCGTGTTGTTGCCGATCGATGAGACGATGCCCATCCCGGTGACGACGACCCGCCGCATGTCCGCTTATCCTCACCCGCGCCGTGATGGTGATTGGGCCACAGATTGGCCTGGACGCTTGGGCAACATGCAGCCGCAGGGCTCGCGGCTCAGACGCCGCTCGGCTGCAACGCCTCATCCTGCTTGAACAGCCCGACCTTGAGGTCGAGGCGCCTTGTAGATGACGTTGCCATCGGCCGACAGCCAGCCGTCGGCGATGCCGAGCACCAGCTTCGAGCGCAGCATCAGCGCGTTCCACGCCGCCGGCACGTGGAGGTAGAAGATCTTCTGGGCCACCCCCTGGCGCGCTTCGACCGGCGTATAGCCCAGCGCCAGGACGTACACCCCCGCCAGACCGAGCAGCGCCACGCCGCTGATCAGGAGGCCGCGGCGGCTCAGGGCCCGAGCCGCGACGCCGGAGGGCGTCATTCGTCCACTACGGCCGCGAAGGCCATCGTGCACAGGGTCACGAACACCACGTCATAGAGGGCGAGTAGTCTAAGCCATCCCAGCATCTCGCTCAATGGACGCCCCGCCAGCAGCCGCGACGTCACTTGCACCGCGCCGATCAGCGGCGGCACCATGAACGGCAGCAGCAGCACCGGCAGCATCAGCTCCGCGAACCGGGTCCGCACCGCCATGGCGCTGAAGATGGTGCCCACCGAGACGAAACCGATGGTCGCGAGCGCGGTGACGCCCAGGATGCCCGGTAGCGCGGCCGACAGGTCCACGTTGAAGAACAGGACGAACAGCGGCAGCGTCACCGCCTCGACCGTGCCGACGAAGGCCAGGTTGGCGAGCAGCTTCCCCAGGAACAGCGCCCCACGCGGCACGGGCGCGAGCAGGAGCCCGTCGAGGGCGCCGTGCTCCCGCTCGATCGTGAAGGCCCGGTTGAGCGCCACCATCGCCGCCAGCGCGAAGGTCACCCACAGGACGCTCGGCGCCAGGTCGGTCGCCGAGATCGCCGTAGGGTCGCGCGCGAAGTTGAACACCACCAGCACCAGCGCGGCGAACACCACGGCGGAGAGCAGCGCCGTCCGGCTCCGGAGCTCCGCCCGGATGTCCTTCCGGGCGATCACGAGCGCGAGCCGGAGCGTCTCAGGCACCGATCCACTCGCGATAGCGCGGCAGGAACGCCGCGAGCGGCCCGGCCGTGGGCTCGTCGCACACCCAGCGTCCATCCACCAGGACCGCCACCCGCGTCGCCACCTCCCACACCTCCGCCAGGTGGTGGGTGACGATCACCAGCCCCAGGCCCCCGGCGCGGCGCGCCGCGAGCTCCTCACGGAGCCGCTCGGCGGCCGCGGCGTCGAGCGCGTTGAACGGCTCGTCCAGCAGCAGCAGCCGCGGGCGATGCAACAGGGCGCGCGCGATGGCCGCGCGCTGCAGCAACCCGCGGCTCAGCCGGCGCGGCGTGTCGTGCGCGCGCGACGCCAGGCCGGCCGCCTCGAGCGCCGCGCCCGCCACCGCGAGCGGTGACGGCAGGCCGTAGAGCCGGGCGGCGAACGCCAGGTTCTCCATCAGGGTGAGATCGTCGTAGAGCAGCGAGTGATGGGAGAGCAGCCCGACCGCGCGGCGCGCGTCGGGATCACCGCCGGCGAGCGCCCGGCCGAGCACGCGGACCTCACCCGCGGTCGGGCGCATGAGGCCCGCGATCAGCCGCAGGAGCGTGCTCTTGCCCGCGCCGTTCGGGCCCGCCACCGCCAGCGCCTCGCCCGGCGCGAGCGTCAGATCGATGTCGTGAAGGACGCGAACGGGGCCGAAGGCGCGCCGGAGGCCCCGGGCGGCGAGCAGCGGCTCGCCGTCACAGGAGGGCATCGATCCGCGCGCCGAGCTCGTCGAGGCGGAACGGTTTGACGATGTAGCCGGAGTGGGGAAGATTCAGGACCTTGAGCTGGGGCTCGATGCTCATGTAGGCGGTCGTGATGATGACTGGAAGGTCGGGCTGGGTCAGCCGGATCCGGCGGAGCAGCTCCACGCCGTCGGTGTCCGGCAACCGCATGTCGAGCACGGCCACGTCGGGGAGCTGGTCATCCAGCTTTTCGAGCGCCTCCGCCCCCGTGGAGGCGAAGACCAGATCGTATCGCGGCTGGAAGGCGCGCTGGTAGCTGAGCCTCAGCGCCGGCTCGTCCTCGACGATCAGGACCCGCCGGCGGCGCTTTGCCTGCGTCATTCCACTGACTCCGCGACCAGGGCCCGGACGGTACCTCGACATGATGGTGGGCTGACTCGTTACTCTAATCGGTTCCCCGAGAGCCGTCCATACCACGGGCGCCCCGGCAAGGTTGCGGGGCGCTCGCTCAGGCGCTTGCTTCACGACCGAGTCATCCTCGAGCCCATTCGCTCCGCTCAGGGTAAACTCCGCGACGGAGCCATGAGCAGACGCATGCCCCTTCGCGGAGTCTGCCCTGAGCGCAGCGAACGGGCTCAGGGTGACTCGAGAGCGACACCGTAGTGAAACCGCTCTCAGTCGTAGCTGGTGTCGACGATGAACAGATCGTAAAGCTTCGTGATGGTGAGGAGGAACCGGATCTCCTCGCTCGGATTGCGGAGCACCACCGGCTGGCGGCGCTCGGCGGCGAGCCGCTGAATCAGCATCAGCGCGCCCAGTCCCGCGGAGTCGACCTGCCGGGTGTGCGTGAGGTCGATGACCAGACGGCCGGAGCCTTCGGGCATCTCCTCGAGCAGTTGCTCCGCCGCCTGGCGGATCGCTACACGTGTCTCCAGACCGAGCGTCTCCGGCGCGGCCAGGCCACGTTCCAACGCCTGCGGGGTCCTCATCCATCCTCCTTCGGCACCGAGCTATCTCACCACCGTCTGGTGAGACCTCTAGTTTTGCGGCCCCGGATCACTCCGGGTGTGCTCTTATCGGGCGGATCGACGCCTCGCCGCAGGACGTTGCGGCTGCGCCCCCGAGAAAGGCGAGTCTGGTGCCAGCTACTTCAAGACTATGTGATATCGAGACTTACAGATGGGTGATACGGTGCGAGTGCGACCGGTTGCGTCGCACTCCGCGAGATTCTACTGCAAAAGAGGCTGCGGGGTAAGAGGACCGCGCTACACCTGGATCTGGGCGCCGAGTTCGAGGACTCGGTTGGGCGGCAGATTGAAGAAGGCGGTGGCGGACTGCGCGTTCCGCGCCATGACGATGAAGAGCACTTTCCGCCACCGGGAGAGTGGCGAGCGGCCGTCCGCGAGCAGCGTCTCGCGGCCGAGGTAGAAGCTGGTCTCGGCCGGACGGGCGCGGAGCCCCTGGGCTTCCACCAGCGCCAGCAGGGCCGGCACGTTCGGCGTCTCCATGAACCCGAAGCGTCCGATCACGCTGTAGAGGCCATCGCCGAGAGACTGCACCGTCACCCGCTCCGCGGGCGACACCTGGGGGATCTCCTCGCCTTCGATCGACATGATCACCACCGTCTCGTGCAGCACCTTGTTGTGCTTGAGATGGTGGAGCAGCACGACCGGAACCCCGCTGGGGTCCGAGGTCATGAATACGGCGGTGCCCGGCACCCGGAGCGGCCGGCGGCGGGCGATGTCGCTCAGGAACAGGTCCATCGGCAGCGACGCCTCGTGGAGGGTGGCCGCGACGATCTGCCGTCCGCGCTTCCAGGTCGTCATGAGCAGGTAGACCAGCAGCGCGATCATCAGCGGGAACCATCCGCCGCTCGCCACCTTCACCAGGTTCGCGCTGAGAAAGGCCAGGTCGACCGAGAGAAACAGCCCGCCCACCGCCAGGACCCGCCAGCGCGGCCACCCCCACCGATCACGGGCCACGGAACAGAACAGGAGAGTCGTGATCGTCATGGTGCCCGTCACCGCGATGCCGTACGCGGAGGCGAGACCACCGGACGACCGGAACGTGAGCACCAGCAGCACGCAGGCCACGGCCAGGACCCGGTTGACGCCTGGGAGATAGATCTGGCCGATCTCTCGCTGTGACGTGTGCCGAATGGTCACCCGGGGACTGTACCCGAGCTGCACCGCCTGCCGAGTGAGCGAGAATGCGCCGGAGATCAGCGCCTGCGAGGCCACGACCGCGGCCGAGGTTCCGATCACCACCATGGGATACAGGCCCCAGCCCGGCACCAGGGAGTAGAACGGATTGCGGGCCGCAGCGGGATGATCCAGGAGCAGCGCGCCTTGCCCGAAGTAGTTGAGCACCAGCGCCGGCAGGACGACCGTGAACCACGCCAGCCGGATCGGCCGCTTGCCGAAATGGCCCATGTCGGCGTAGAGCGCCTCACCGCCGGTCACCACGAGCACGACGGCGCCGAGGATCAGCCCACCGCGCAGGCCGTGGCGCAGGAAGAAATCGACCGCGTGCCACGGATTGATCGCCGCCAGGACTTCCGGGTGTCGGGCGATGCCGCCCAGTCCGAGCAGCGCGATCGACGCAAACCAGAGGATCATGACCCGGCCGAACACGGCGCCCACCCTGGCCGTGCCGCGACGCTGGAAGGCGAACAACCCCACCAGGATCACACTCGAGAGAATCGGGACCACCCAGGTCGGAAGGCCGGGCGCCGCCACGCTGACGCCCTCGACGGCTCCCAGCACGGAGATGGCTGGAGTGATCACGCCGTCCCCATAGAGCAGCGCCGCGCCGAACAGCCCGAGCCCGACCAGCAGCCGCCGCGCGCCGGCGCCTTCGCGCCGGGGATGCAGGAGCGCGAGGAGCGCCATGATCCCCCCCTCGCCGCGGTTGTCGGCCTGCATGATGAAGGTCAGGTACTTGAGCGAGACCACGAAGTTGAGCGACCAGAAGATGAGCGACAGGACGCCCAGCACATTGGGAGCCGTGGGCACCAGACCGTACTCCGGGGCGAAGCACTCCTTCAGGGCGTAGAGGGGACTGGTGCCGATGTCGCCATAGACGACGCCCAGCGCCGCGAGCGCGGTCGCCAGGAAGACGCGGCGGTGGCCGGGGGCGTGGCTGGAGGCATCCGGCACCTGCGCGCCGGGATGCAGGGTGGTGGCCATCGCCTAAAACTGAATCTGGGCGCCCAGCTCTACGACCCGGTTCGGGGGAAGGCTGAAAAAGGCGGTCGCGGACTGCGCGTTCCGCGTCATCACAATGAACAGCTTCTTGCGCCATCGCGCCATCCGGCCCACCCCGGCCGGGTGCGGCGGCGCGCTCCGGCGCCCCTCCGCCGTGGCGATGAGCGTTTCCCGGCCCAGATAGAACGTCGTGCTCATGATCGCGACGGGCACCGGCGTGCCGGGGCCGCTCGCCTGGCTGAGCGTGCGGATGATCGCCGGGACGTCGGGCGTCTCCATGAAGCCGTAGTGCGCCATCACCTGATAGAAGCCCTCGCCCAGCTCGCGACACTGGACCCGATCGCCCGCGTCCACCTGGGGGATTTCCTCCGTCACGATGGACATCAGCATCACCTTCTCATGCAACACCTGGTTGTGCTTGAGATGATGCAGCAGCACCGGCGGGGCGCCGCTCGCGTCGGAGGTGAGAAACACCGCCGCGCCGCGGACCCGGTGCGGCCGGCGCCGGCGGATGTCGTCCAGAAACAGATCCATCGGAAGCGTGTTCTCGCGGACCAGCGCGGCCAGCCGTGCCCGGCCCTTCTTCCAGGTGGACATCATGACGTAGACCAGGCCGGCGACCACCAGCGGGAACCAGCCGCCGTGCGGGATCTTGAGCAGGTTGGTCCCGACGAATGCGAGGTCCACCACCAGGAACAGCGACGTCAGCGCGGCGACCTTCCACACGCTCCAACCCCACCGCCGGCGGGCCACGACGGCGAACAGGATGCTCGTGATCGTCATCGTCCCCGACAGCGCCACGCCGTACGTGGCCGCGAGGTTGTCCGACGAGCGGAAGGCGACGACCAGCCCCAGGCAGGCCACCATCAGGAGGTTGTTGACCGCCGGGACGTAGATCTGTCCGATCTCGGTCTTCGAGGTGTGCACGATGTTGACCCGCGGACAGTAGCCGAGCTGGACGGCCTGCCGCGTGAGCGAGAACGCCCCGGAGATCAGCGCCTGCGACGCGACGACCGCGGCCGCCGTCGCGATGCCCACCATCGGATACAGCGCCCAGCCGGGCACCAGGGAATAGAACGGGTTCCGGCTCGCGGACGGATCGGCCAGGAGCAGCGCGCCCTGGCCGAAGTAGTTGAGCACCAGCGCCGGCAGGACGAAAGTGAACCACGCCAGCCGGATCGGCCGCTTGCCGAAGTGGCCCATGTCGGCGTAGAGCGCTTCGCCGCCGGTGACGACGAGGATGACGGCCCCGAGGACCGTGAAGCCCGGGGGCCCTTCCCGCAGGAAGAAATCCACCGCGTGCCAGGGATTGATGGCCCGGAGCACCGAGGGTTGGCGCATGATCCCCGAGACACCCAGCGCAGCCAGGCATACGAACCACACCGCGGTGACGGGGCCGAAGACCGCCCCGACCCCCGCGGTGCCGCGCCGCTGAAAGAAGAACAGCGCGAGGATGATGACGAACGCGATCGGAACCACGAGGTGCGCCAGCGCGGGTGTGGCGATGCTGAGCCCCTCCACCGCGCCGAGCACCGAGATCGCGGGCGTAATGATACCGTCGCCGTACAGGAGCGCCGCGCCGAACAACCCGGCCGCCACGAGCAGCCGCCCGAGCCCCTTCGGCGTACCGCTCGGGCGCACGAGCGCGAGCAGGGCCAGGATGCCGCCCTCGCCCCGGTTGTCCGCCCGCATCACGACGGTGAGATACTTGAACGTGACGACGAACATGAGCGACCAGACGATCAGCGAGAGGATGCCGAGCACGTTCTGCTCGTCGGCCGGGAACCCGTGCGCCCCCCGGAAGCATTCCTTCAGCGCGTAGAGCGGACTGGTGCCGATGTCGCCGTAGACGATCCCGAGCGCGCCCAGGGCGAGAGACGCGAGCGCCCGGCCGGTGGGGGGTCGCTTGATTGTCTGGGACACGTCAGCGAGCCCGAGGCTCCGGGGTGCGGCGGAGGGCGAGGAGACCCAGCATCAGCAGGGTCACGATGATGGCCGCGGAGCCGACGCACCAGCGGCAGATGGCGTGAATGACGAAGAGCTCGAGGTAGGTGAGGTACGCCGTGAAGAGCACTCCCGCGGCCGCCAAGGCCGTGAACAGCGACACGGGCCAGCGCCGCTCGGCAAGTGGGGGCCGGAGCGCGATCAGCGCGACGGCGAGGAGGAGGCCGTACCCCAGCACCCCGATCAGCGCGACCTCGACACCCGCGAACCGGCTCCACGTGCTCATCTGCACCGTCTCGCAGCCGCCGGTGCCGCACGCGAGCGTCCCGATCCGTCCGATCTTGTAGAGATAGAGATACGCGGACACGAAGAGCCCCACCAGGCTCAGGAGCGCCGCGCCCATGCGGTAGATCATTTGGCGCTGGCGGCGCGCGGCGAGAGCGAATCGACCAGGCGGGTGATGGCATCCGAGTCGAACCGGCCCTGATACAGCCGGCCGCCGACGAGCAGCGTGGGCGTGGAGCTCACCCCCGCCCGCACCCCTTCCTCGTAGCTCGCCTGGATCCGGCCGGCGTACTTGCCCGACGACATGCAGGCGTCATACTTGCCGAGGTCGAGGCCGCTCTCCTGGGCGTAGCGACGGAAGATGTCGGCGGCCCCGCGCGCCTCCGCCCACTCGGGCTGCCCGGCGTAGATCCGCTCGTGCATGGGCCAGAACTTGCCCTGCTCGTCCGCGCATGCCGCCGAGTGGGCCGCGACACGCGAGTGGGAGTGCTGCTGCAGCGGGAAGTCGCGGTAGCGCCAGCGCAGCCGCCCGGTCTGGATCAGCCGCTCGTCGATCGTGGGCATCTGGAGCGTCGCGAACGTCTGGCAGAACGGGCACTGATAGTCGGCATACTCGGTGATCTCGACCGGCGCGCTCTCCGACCCCTTGATGTACCCATGGAAGCCCGCGGTGTCGGAGGGCTGGACGGTCACGTTCGCCGGAACGCTCACCGTGGCCGGCCTGGAGAGCTGGTAGCCGAGCGCGCCGAGGCCGATCACGGCGACGGCCCCGAGCATGGCGTAGAAGCGCTTCATTCCGACGGGCGTTGCCGCCATGGTTCCTCGTCCTCCGGGTCATCGGGGTGGAAGGAGTCCTGCCGCTGCGCCTCGTCGACGATGCGCCGGCTGTCGGCGATCTCCGGCGTGTCGTAGGTCGAGCGGACCTCGTAGTGGAACATCTCGCTGCGTGCATCGCCCATCAGGCGCAACAGCTCGGGCACGCCGCCCAACAGGCGCCCGTCCCGGTCGAGCTGCCGGATCCGCTCCGCCAGGGCGCGCAACATCTCGGCGAGCCGGTCGGCCCGCGCGTCGTCGTACACTTCCTCAGGCTCTGCCATGGCAACCTCGAGGGTGGCGGCACCCTCGGTCAAGTTCATATAAATGATGCCGATAAACATAACTACGGCGGGAAGCCGCGGGGAAAAACCGAGGGTTTGCACCAAAAGGTGCAACCGGATATATTCCGGCGCGGAAAAGAGTGCGCACACATGTAGGTTCGACGCCCAAAGGAAGGTGCATGAATAAGAAGAAACCTCAGCGTGACCCCGAAGCGGTGTCCTTTGCCCAGGCCCGTGACGAGCTGTTCAGTCACATCCTCCGGTGCGGCGTCATCGACGCGCTTCCGGAGCACCAGAAGGACTGGTTCGACGACACCATGCTCTACCTGGCCGATCGGTACGACGACTTGAGCGAAGAGGAGCTGGGCCAGTTGCGCCTGCTCGGCGAGCGCTTCAGCAAGCCGGTACAGCGGAAGGTGGAGACCGTCGAGACCGGCGCGGCCTGAGCCGCGGTCGGGTCATGCGAATCGCCCCGGTGCACTGCGCACCGGGGCGATCGTCATTGCGGCACCGGCCAGCCGGAAGGCCACCGCCGCCACCGGTAGCCCGCGGCGAGCCGCGCTCCGCCGCCGACCCCGGCCTCCACGAACCACCCCGCGCGCGTCCCGGGGCGCGCCTCGAGGCCGAGCGCCAGCACCAGGTATCCCTGCTTCACCGGCCCTCCCACGAGCGCCACGCCCCCCGCCCCATAGACGCCCGCCCCGCTCCGCCGCGTCGGGCTCAGGAGGAAGTGCCCCAGCAACTCGGCCCGCCACGCGGTCTCGCCGCCGCTCGCGCCCACGCCCGCCGCGGCGGAGATCCGGGTGCGGAGCGACGTGCGAAGCGCGCCGTACACGCCCCCGACCGCCAGCGCCGGATCCGAGGCGGTCACGATTGCCGCCACGCCGAGCTCCCGCACCTGCTGCGCCACCGCCGGCCCCGCCGCGATCGCGGCCGCGAGCATGGCCCCGGCCAGCGGCCCCGCCGGACTAGCCCAGCGTGAGCCCATGCGTGATCCGGATGTCCGGCGCGAGCGAGTGGATCACGGAGCAATACTTGGTTATGGAAAGCTCGATCGCCCGCCGGGCCTTGGCCTCGTCGAGGTTGTCGCCGGCGATATGGTACGCCAGATGCACGGCTGTGTATCGCCGGGGCTCCTCCTCGCGCCGAACGCCGCTCGCCTCGATCCGGAGCTCTCGCAGCGCGACGCGCATCTTCTCGAGGATCGCGGCCACGTCCGACCCGGTGCAGGCGGCGGCCGCGAGCAGGAGCGTGAGCATGGGGCCGGGCGCCTCTGCGTTGTCGCCGTCGATCGTCGTCACGGGTCCGCCCGGCTCGCCGCCCCGGAAGACCAACCGCTCCTGCCAGGCCAGGGTGACGTGTTTGGTCTCGGCCGTCATGACTCCGTCTCCCCTCCCACCGGGCGCCCCGCCCTGGGCGCCACACGGTAATAGTCCCAGATGGCGTAGAGCGCGACCGCGGCCGTGGCCCAGGCCATGGGGCGGAGATACTGGGAGTCGGCCAGGAACGCGACCAGCGTGAGCACCTGCGCGACGGTGACCGCCTTGCCGCCAGCCCGCGCCGGGATCGCCCGCGGGCGCCGCGAGAGGAAGGTCGCCGCGAATGCAATGGTGGCCACGAGGTCCCGGATGAGGACGCCCAGAATCTCGTACCACTCGAGCCGGCCGCTGAAGGCCACCACGCCGAACGCGGACGCCATGAACAGCTTGTCCGTCACCGGGTCCAGCACGACACCGAGCTTCGAGCTGCCGAATCGGCGCGCAAGCTGGCCGTCGAGCAGGTCGCTCGCCGCCGCCGCCGCGAGCAGGGCGAGCTGAACGTCGCGCGAGACGAACGGAAACGCGACCGCCAGGGGGATCCGGACCGCGCTCAACAGATCGGCGATGGTCCACCCCGCGCGACCTTGCTCCCCCTCGCGGCGCGGACTAGGTTCGGACGACATGGCGTGCAAGATACTCTCATGATGCTGGACACCGCGGTCATCCCCTGCGGCGGTCGCGCCATCAGACTGCACCCGATCACCCGCTGGCTGCCCAAGGAGATCCTGCCCGTGGGTCTCCGCCCGATGCTCCACTGGACCCTGGACGAGGCCGCCGACGCCGGCCTGCTCCGGGCCATCGTCGTCACCAATCCCCACAAGCCGCTGGTCGAAGCCGCCGCACGCAACTACGAGGGCCCCCTCGAGCTCGAGTTCGTGCCGCAGGACCACCCGCGCGGGCTGGGCGACGCGCTGCTCCGGGCACGCGATCACCTCGCCGGGTCGCCGTTCCTCACACTGCTGCCGGACAATCTCTTCCAAGGCCCCAATCCGTCCGCGACCGTGGTCGCCACATTCAGCGCCACCGGGCTTGCCACGGTGCTGCTCGCGGCGATCGGCCGGCCCGATGCGGGCGCCAAGGGCGCCACCGGCCGGGCGAGCATCCGGACCGCGCCCGATGGCACGCTCCGGGTGACGGACGTGGCGGACAAGGGGGACAGGCGGTTCGACACCGAGGGCGATGACGAAGCCCTCACACCGATCGGGCGGATGGCGTTTCCGGGCGGAATTCTGGAGGAGTTCGAGGCGGTCGAGCGGGCGCTGCCCTCCGGCGTCGAGCTGGACGACGTGCCGGTGCTTCAGCGCCTGGCTCGGCGGGATGCGCTGGCCGGCGTGATCAGCCAGGCGAGGTTCTTCGACGTCGGGGTGCCCGAAGGCTACCGCGACGCCGTGGCCGCCTTTCCGGCCCGCGCCTGACCGTCGGACGCGTCCGCGTGGACTCGGCGTTCAACTATCACCTGCACGAGCTCACCGCGATCAGCGGAGCCCGGCTCGCCGACGCCAACGGGCTCGCCGCCGTGGTGGTGGCGGCGGCCGGCGCGGTCGGCATGCCGACCTTGGGCCCACCGGTCGTCCGCGAGAGCCCGGGCGGTGTCGCGGTCGCGCTGCTTTGCCGCGAGGGTCACATCATCCTGCACACCGTGCCGGACGAGGGGCTCTGCTTCGTCGCCGTCGTGGCCCGCGCGCCGGTGGATGTCGGGCGCGGCGTCGAGGTGATCAGCCGCGGGCTCTCCAGGGACGCGGGCCGGCGAGCGCCGTAGCCAAGAGTGAGCTATCAAGCGTGTGTTGCGAAATCTCGGCCTGAGTCACCCTGAGCGCGGAACCGGCGGCCGCACCGCGAGCACCGGCCCGGCCGCTAGGACTGAAGCGCCGACACGGGCGTGCGCGCCATTCCCGTCCCCCGCACGACGCCCTCCACCCGCCGGCCGGATCCCAGCGACGTCACGGCTACCCGGAGCACGTCCTCGGCGTCCACGGCCCGGTAGGCCGCACCGGGGTCCGCCAGCTCGCCGAGTCCTGCGCCCGCCACCCACGCCTCCAGGATCTCGCTCGCCACGGCGCCACCGCTCTGGCGGCTCACCTCCGCCTGGCCCGCGAGGTAGTTGACCGCCTGGGCGAGCTCGGTCTCGCCGACCGGCTCGCGGGTGAAGCGCGCCAGCTCCCGCAGCATCTCCTCGCGCGCCTCCTCCTCCCGCTCGGGCGACGTGGCGATGTAGGTGACCAGCGCGCCCGCCCGCGCCTTGAGCCACGCGGAGGCCACCACGGTGTAGGCGAGGGAGCGGCGGTCGCGCAGCGCCTCGAAGAGGCGCCCGCCGAGCCCGCTGGCCACCGCGGCCCACACCTGGGCGGCGGCGCGGTCCGGGTGGCGCCGGGCCACGCCGGGGAACACCATCGCGATCGCGGCCTGCGCCTTGTCCCGGGACACCACCCGCGAGGGCGCCTCGCCTTCCGGTCCCGCGACCCAGTCGAGCGGCGGGAGCGGGCCCACCTCGGGCAGAGCGGCCGCGCCGCCGAACGCGCCCGCCAGGACTGCCGAAGCCCGCTCGGGATCGACGTCGCCGACCGCGATCACGGCCGGCCGGACGCCGAGCAGCGCGCGCGCGTGCCAGGCCCGGGCATCGGCCGCGGTGATGGCCGGCAGGGTGTGGGCGAGCCCGGCGACCGGAAGCCCGTAACCATCTTCGCCGAACGCCGCCGCGAACGCGAGTTGGAAGGGGTACCGGAACATGTCGTCCGCCACCTGCTGCGACTCCGCGACCATCAGCTCGCGCTCCCGCCCGAGGTCGGTCTCCTCCAGCCGGGGCGACCGGTGGACCAGGTCCAGGAGCGTCGCCGCCTCCGGCAGCCGCTCGGCGAGCACGGTCGTGCCGAACCCGAGCCAGTCGGAGGCCGCCACCGCGCCCAGCGTGCCGCCGAGGCGCTCGAACGCGAAGGCCAGCGCGCCCGCATCGAGGTCCCCGGCCCCACGGACGGCGCTCCGCACCGTGAGGGCGCCGAGCCCCGCCAGCGCCGGGGGGTCGAGCGCCAGACGCGGGGCGTAGATGCCGAGATGCACCAGTGGAACGCCGCTCTTCCGCCGCACGAGCAGGTCGGCGCCCGGCAGGCTCGTGTGCAGCACCTCGGCCTCGCGCCGGACGGCGTGGCGGCCGGTGGCTGGCAAGGCCGGCGGCGGCACGCGCGAGGCCGGCGGCGGCGGCGGTGCGCGGAGCTCGCTCACGGCGAAGGCGCGCTCGAGCGCGTCGGCGGTGAGCTCGTCCCCGTCGTCCTCCGGAAGGTAGAGGACCCCGGAGACCGCTTCGGGCTGGAGGTAGCGAGCCGCCGCGGCCCGCACCTCGTCGGCCCGCACCGAGGCCAGCGCCTCGAACTCCCGGTCCAGGAAGGCGTAGCCGTCGAGCGCCTCGGCGGCCGCCAGCGCCGACGCGCGTCCCTCCATAGGCTCGAGCCGTCGGGCCCAGCGCGCGCGGAGGAGAGTGCGGGCACGCTCGAGATCGCCGGCGGGCGGGCCTTGCAGCGACAGCCGGGCCACGGCCGCGGCCAGAGCGTCGAGCGCGGCCGACACCCGCGCCGGCGCGAGCTCCGCTGCGATGCCGAAGACGCCCAGCTCGGTGGGGGCGTAGTAGTGGGCGCTGACCCAGGTGACCAGGCCGGACTCGCGCAGGCCGCGGTAGAGCCAGCTCCCGCGTCCGGTACCCAGCACGGCCGCGGCCAGGTCGAGCGCGGGCGCGTCGGCGTCGAGCGGACGCGCGGCCCGCCAGCCGAGCGAGAGCTCCGCCTGGGTCACGTCGCCGCGGAGCGTACGCGAGCGGACCTCGTGGCGAGGCGGCTCCTCGGGCGACGGATCGACCGCGCCTCGAGCCGCGGGCCAGTCGCCGTAGCGCTCGCGCGCCAGCGCGACGGCGGCCGCGGGATCGACCGCGCCCACGATCGAGACGATCGTGCGCTCGGGCACGTAGCGCGAAGCATAGTAGCCGTGCACGTCGGCGCGGGTATAGCCGGCCAGCTGCGCCTCGTGGCCGATTCGCCACCGCCGGATCCGGTGATGATCGAACATGACCTCGTGCAGCGTCTCGTACGCTACCGCCGAGGGGGTGTCCAGCTTGCGCTTGGCTTCCTGGATGATGACCTGGAGCTCGCGGGCCAGCTCGTCGGCGTCGACCACCGAGTTGCGGAGCGCGTCGGCCTGGATATCCAGCGCCTCGGCGAGATTCGACGCCGGCAGGACGGTGAAGTAGGCGGTGTGGTCGTACGTGGTGCTGGCGTTGAGGTAGCCGCCGGCGCGCTTGGTCTCGCGCGCGATGGCGCCGACGCCCCGGCGCCGGGTGCCCTTGAAGAACATGTGCTCCAGCACGTGCGAGACGCCGGCCCAGCGGTCGGGCTCGTCGAAGAAGCCGGCCTTCACGTGCGTCACCACGGCCACGACCGGCGCCGAGCGGTCCTCCTGCACCAGCACGGTCAGGCCGTTCGGGAGCACCTCCCGGCGGACGCCGTCCGTCCACCGCGCCGGCGATGCGGCGGGAGCCCGCGCGGCCATGTCCGCTACTGCACGATCCGCAGCACGCCCGCTTCGGCGCTGCCGCGAATGAAGGCCTCCGCATCCGTGGTGGGGATGACGACGCCCGTTTCGGTCTGCCCCCGCCGCGCGAGGCTGGCCATGAAATCGATCAGCGAGCCCTGGGCCCAGTCGCGGTCGGCGGCCTTCATCTGCAGCAGGATCTCGTCCCAGCTTCCCCGGATGGTCTGCCCCCCGAGGGTGACCACGAGGTGGGACTCGGCCTGTCCCGGCTTCTTCTGCATCGCATGGAGCTCGCTCAGCAGGGTGCCGAACAGCTCGAGCTGGTGCGGATCGCGCACCCCGCCGTCGGCCTGTTGCGCCTCGACTTCCGCGAGCAGCATGTCGATCAGGTCGGGCTCACCCGCCACCTCGCCCAGGCGGGTGAGCCAGGGGGCGAGCTCGGGATCCTCGTCGGGCAGGCGGTAGATCGTCTTCTTGAGCTCGATGTGTCGCCAGATGCCGAGCTCGTCGAAGTGGTCGTCCGGCTGGGTGCGCTCCAGATGGTGCAGCGCGGCCTCGGTCTCGCCCCGGTCGTACAGCATGTTGGCGAGATAGATCCGGGCCTCGCTGTAGGAGGCATCCAGCTCGAGCGCTCGGCGGAGCCAGTAGAGCGATCCGGCGTCGTTGCCCAGCCGGTGCGACGAGTAGCCGAGGCAGGCGGCGGCGTCGGGGGAGTCCGGGTGGGCCGAGGCGGCCAGGTCGAAGAACCGGTGGGCCGGGGCGACGTGGCCCTCGCGGAAGAGCGCGCGGCCGACCTGCAGCATGAGCTCGTGATCGTCCTGGAAGCCGAGCTGGAGGATGCGCTCGAAGGCCCGCATGGCACCCGAGCGGTCTCCGACCTTGAGCAGCGTTTCCCCGAGGCCCGCGAGCCCGTCCTCGTGATCCGGATCGAGGGCCAGGGCCTGCTCGAAGCTCCGCCGCGCCCAGGCGTACTCCTCGCGGGCGAGGTGCGCGTAGGCCATTCCGATATGGAGCTCGACAGCGTGGGGGTAGAGGGTGATGCCTTCCTTGAGGATCAGCAGTGCTTCATCGTACCGGCCTTCGTTATAGAGTTGATGGGCTTGTTCGTCGAAGTCGTCGGAGCTGAGGAATGCGTCCGACATCGGCGGTCCTCCGGCGGGTAGGTTGGTGTAAACTAGGGACTTCCGGGGGCAGGAGCAAGAGACGCCCGGAGGCACTGGCAGCGCTTGACGGCGGCGGCGTTTCATCTATGTTACTGACCGGTCAGTTACTAAACGAGGCGAGCGTGTCCGATCCCGCGTCCATCCAGTCCCCTCCGCGCCGCTGGCAGCGCCGGCCCGAGGCCCGGCCCGAGGAAATCCTCGAGGCCGCGCTGGTCGTCTTCGGCGAAGCCGGGTTCGCCCGCACCAAGATCGACGACGTGGCGCGCCTGGCGGGGGTCAGCAAGGGCACCGTCTACCTCTACTTCGATTCCAAGGAAGCGCTGTTTCGCGAGGTGGTTCGCGCCAAGATCGTCGCATGCCTCGCCGAGGGCGAAGCGCTGGTGCGAACCCACGAGGGCTCCGCCCGTTCGCTGCTAATCGAGCTCATCCGGGGGGTGTACGGCCGCATGCGCCGCCAGGAGCTGATGCGCATCGCCCGCGTGGTCCAGGGCGAGCTGCCGCACTTCCCCGAACTGGCCCGCTTCTACTTTGACGAGGTCATCCTGCGCGCGCGCCGCCTGGTCCAGCAGGTGCTCGAGCGCGGCACGGCCTCCGGCGAGTTCCGGCCCAGCCTGAACGGCTTCGCGGCGCGCGGCCTGTCCTCCCTGCTGGTCCACACCGCCCAGGTGCAGTGCTTCTTCCACCCCTACGACCCGCAGGCGCTCAGCGACGAGCAGGCGGTCGAAGGGCTCATCGACATGTACCTCCACGGGGTGTTGGCACACGCCGTGGAGCGGACCTGAGGCTCGCCGTATGCGCCGCTCGCTGCTCGTGCTCTCGCTGCTCGCCGCGCCCGCCGGAGCGCGTGCGCAGCAGCCGGCCGTTCCCGTGGGCCCGCTCACGCTGCTCCAGGTCATCGCCCTCGGCCGGAGCCAGGGCGTCAACGCCGCCATCGCCCGGCTCGACGTCCGTGCGGCCGACGCCCGGGTCGCCCAGCGGCGGGCCGACCTGCTGCCGACGATCAGCGGTACCGCCGACTACGTTCGCCAGACCCTGAACCTGGACGAGTTCGGGATCCCCATCGCCACCGGCGTCACCGATCCCTTCGCCATCTACCGGCTCCAGCTCCATGCGTCGCAGACCCTCTTCGACGCCTCGCTCATCGGGCGGCTCCGCGCGGCGCGTGACACGGCGATCGCCAGCGGGCTCGATGCCCGGGCCGCGGGCGAGATCGCCGGCGCGACGGCGGGGCTCGCCTATCTCCGCGCCCTCAGCGCCGAGGCCACCGTCCGCGCCCGCCAGGCCGACAGCACCATCGCCGCGGCGCTGCTGGACCAGGCGCGCCAGCTCGTGGCGGCGGGCGTGAGCCCGGCGATCGACGCCACCCGGAGCGAGGTGAGCTTCGGCGCCGTCCGCACCCAGCTCGAGGTGGCCCGGAACTCGGCCGACCGCGCGCGGCTCGACTTGCTCCGCGCGCTCGACCTGCCTTCGGGCGCGCGCGTCGAGCTGGCCGACTCGCTCGGCCTCGGCGCCCTCGATCTGCCGCTCGACCCCGACTCGGCCGCGGCCTTCGCCCGCGAGCATCGCGCGGAGCTCGCCGCCGAGCGCGCCCGCACCAGCGCCGCGCGGCGATCGCTCGGGGCCATCCGGGCGGAGTACCTGCCGAGCCTCGGCTTGAGCGGACAATACCAGCGGACCGGCCGTTCGACCGGGGATCTCGCGGGCAGCTACGCCGTGCAGTTGCAGCTCAGCGTCCCGATCCTCGACGGCTTTCGCCGGCAGAGCCGGGTCAAGGAGCAGAACTTCCGGGTGGACGTCCAGCAGATCCGCGAGCGCGATCTCCTCAACCAGGTCGAGACCGAGGCCCGGCAGTCGGTGCTCGACCTGGCCTCCGCGCGGCAGCAGGTGGCGATCGCGAAGGATCGGCTGCGGCTGGCGGAGCAGGAGCTGACCCAGGCGCAGGAGCGCTTTCAGGCCGGTGTCGCGGGAAGCGTGGAGACGACCAACGCGCAGAGCTCGGTCATCGCCGCCCGCGACGCCCTGATCCAGTCGCGCGTGGCGTTCAGCACCGCCCGCGTCAGCGCGTACCGCTCGCTCGGCGTCATCGACCAACTGCGTTGATGCTGAGGATGGGAATGGAACAACACACTCGAGTCATCCTGAGCGAAGCTGAAGGAGCCATGCCTCAGCGCATGCCCCCTTCGCTCCGCTCAGGGTGACTCTTCCGAGGTACGACTATGACTGACGTCGCGATGGACGTCCCGGCCACGGCCGAGCCCGCCACCAGGAGCTGGACCCGCCGGATCCCCCTCATCCTCGGCGCGATCCTGGTCGTCGCGCTGGTCACGTGGGGCGTGCGCCGGTACCTCTGGAGCCGGAACCACGTGAGCACGGACAACGCGCAGGTGGACGGCCACATTACCGCCATTGCGCCCAGGGTCGCCGGCTTCATCGACCGGGTGGCGGTGGAGGAGAACCAGCACGTGAAGGCCGGCGACACGCTGGTCGTGCTCGACCGGCGCGATTTCATCGTGCGCCTGGAGCAGGCCGAGGCGGATCTTCGAAATGCCGAGGCCGCGGCGGGGTCGCGCCGCACCGGCGGCCAGGCCGGCGCACAGCTCGAGGCCACGCGGGCCGAGGCCGGCTCGGCCCAGGCCACGGTGACGGCGGCCGAAGCCGCGCTCCGTCAGGCGGACGCCGACTTCCAGCGCTACCGGAAGCTCGCGGCGACCAAAGTCGTCTCCGCGCAGCAACTGGACGCGGCCCTGTCGGCGCGCGACGCCGCGGCGGCCAATCTCGAGTCCGCCCGGCGTCGTGCCGCCGCCGCGGGCAGCCAGGTGACCGCCTCGGGCGCCGCCGTGCGCGGCGCGGATGCTCGGCTCGCGGCGGCCCAGTCGGCGGTCGACGATGCCCGGCTGCAGCTCGGCTACGCGACCCTGCTCGCCCCGTACGACGGCATCGTGGCCCGGCGGAACGCGGAGCCCGGCGCGCTGGTGCAGATCGGTCAGACCCTGATGTCGGTGGTGCCCGAGACCGATGTGTGGGTCACGGCCAACCTGAAGGAGACCCAGCTCGCCCACGTGCGGGTGGGCGATCCGGCCGAGTTCGACGTCGATGCCTACCCGGGCCAGACCTTTCACGGCAAGGTCGAGAGCCTCAGCCCGGCGACCGGCGCCCGGTTCGCTCTGCTCCCGCCGGACAACGCGACCGGCAACTTCACCAAGGTCGTACAGCGACTTCCGGTGCGGATCGCGGTGGACGGCACGGCCGATCCCGCGCATCCGCTGCGCCCGGGCATGTCGGTGAACGTCACGATCACGACCGATTGACGGCGCGGCGTCCGCGTATCTTTGAGCCGTGACCTTCCAGCGCAAGCTGCTCTTCGGCTTTTCCCTCATGGTGCTTCCCGCCCTGCTCGTGGGCGCCGAGGCCATCCGCAGCAACATGCTCGAGCGCCGCGCGCTCGGAGCGCTGGGCGAGAGCATGGCGCGGACCCGGACCTATGCCGAGCTCGAGACGGCCATGTTCGACCAGAGCGAGCTGGTCTGGCGCTATCTCAGCGGGCTCGATCCGACCGCCCGCCAGGAGTTCCGCCTGACGGGACAGGTGGTGGACTACTGGCAGGACCGCTGGCGGGGGGAGCTCAAGCCGGACGAGATGGCGCTCGCGAATGGGGTCGCCGTCATCCAGCGGCAGATCGTCGCCGTCTCGGACAGCGTGTTCGCGCTGGCCGACGCCGGCCATCGCGAGGACGGCTACCGGTTGGCGCAGCGGGAGCTCCGCGGCCGGCTGCAGCCGGCGCTCACCCAGCTCAACCGGGAGATCTACCGCCGGGCCCGGGAATCGAGCGTGCGTGGCGCCTACGGCCGGCTGGTGGAGATCCTGACCGCCGAAGGCCGGACGCTGGTTGCGATCATCGTGCTCGCGCTGCTGGTGGGCCTGGCGGCGAGCTGGCTCATCTCTCGGAGCCTCGCTCGCCCGGTCCGGGAGTTGACCGAGGCGATGGCGATCGTGGGCCGCGGGGATCTCGATCATCCGATCCACCCCACCTCGCGCGACGAGATCGGCGATCTCGCGCGCGCGCTCGAGACCATGACGGGGCAGCTCCGCGACTCCCGGGCCCAGCTGGTGCAGGCGGAGAAGCTCGCCTCGATCGGCGAGATGTCGGCGGCCGTGGCCCACGGGCTCCGGAATCCGCTCGCGAGTCTCCGGGCCGCGGCACAGCTCGTTCGCCGGCACCCGTCGGCGCCCTCGGCCACCGAGCACCTCGACGCCATCATCGAGGAGGTGGACCGACTCGACCGCCGGATCAGCCACCTGCTGAGCTTCAGCCGGCCGGCGCCGTTTCGGCCCGTCCCGGAAAGCATTCCCCGGCTCATCGCGGAGCTCCTGCCGGCCGTGGCCGAGCCGGTGCGGGAGCACCGGGTGGAGCTCGAGGTGGCGGTGCCCTCGGCGCTGCCCAACGTGCGGGTGGACCCCATGCAGCTGGAGCAGGTCATCCTCGAGATCGTGTCCAACGCGCTCGACGCCATGCCCGCGGGCGGCCGGCTCCGGATCGGCGCCTCCGCGACTGACGGCGCCGTGCCCGAGGTGATCGTGGAGGTCAGCGATACGGGCGGCGGCATTCCGGAGCAGGTCCTGCCCTCCGTGTGCGATCCGTTCTTCACCACCCGCCAGGAGGGAACCGGGCTGGGTCTCGCGATCGCCAAGCGCTACGTCGAGCAGAACGGCGGGCAGCTGGAGATCATGAGCCGGCCGGGCGAAGGCACCACGGTCCGGCTCCGTCTGCCCACGGAGCGCGTCGCGTGAGCGGCTCGACCGTGCTCATCGTGGACGACGAGCGCACGCTGGCCCGCGCCATCAAGGCGTTCCTTACCGAATCGGGGTACGAGGCCGAAGTCGCGGGCGACGCCGAGCAGGCGCTCCGACTGCTCGAGACGATGCGGCCGGACGTGGTGTTCAGCGACGTGCGGCTGCCCGGGATGAACGGGATCGACCTGCTTCGCCGCATCCGCGAGTTCGACCCCGCGCTTCCGGTCATCATCATGACCGCGCACGGGACCATCGAGGGCGCGGTCGAGGCGATCAAGCTGGGCGCGTTCGACTACCTCAAGAAGCCGGTGGATCTCGAGGAGCTGAAGCTGCTGGCCGACCGCGCGCGCGAGCATTCCCAGCTCCGGCAGGAGCTGTCGTACTATCGCCGCCGGGAGGCCGCGCGCGGAACGCCGCTGGCCGGCGTACTGGGCGAGTCCCCCGCCATCCGCGCGGTGCTGGACCAGGCCCGGCAGATCGCCGCGCTCGACGAGACGCCGCCGGTCCTCATCATGGGCGAGACCGGGACCGGCAAGGGGCTGGTGGCGCGCACCATCCACGGCGCCGGCCCCCGATCCGGCAAGCCGTTCATCGAGGTCAACTGCACCGCCATCCCCGCCACGCTCATGGAAGCCGAGCTGTTCGGACACGAGCGCGGCGCGTTCACCGACGCGAAGGAATCCCGGATGGGCCTGTTCGAGGCGGCCGAGGGCGGATTCCTGTTCCTGGACGAGGTGGGGGACATCGAGCTCTCGCTGCAGGGCAAGCTGCTCAAGGCGGTGGAGGAGCGGACCGTGCGGCGGGTCGGGGGCATTCGGGACCGGCAGATCGATGTTCGCATCCTGGCCGCAACCAACCGCGACCTCGAGCGCGACGCCCAGGGGGACCGGTTCCGGCGCGACCTCTATTTCCGGCTCGCCGTCATCATTCTGCGCCTTCCGCCGCTCCGGGAGCGCGGCGCGGACATTCTCCTCCTGGCGCAGCACTACCTCGAGCTGTTCAACGCCAAGTACGGCAGGCAGGTGCGGCAGATCGACCCGGAAGCGCGGGAGCGGATGCTGGAATACCCGTGGCCGGGCAACGTTCGCGAGCTGAGCCACGTGATCGAGCGCGCGGTGCTCTGGAGCCGTGGCCCGACGCTGAGCGTGGAGCACCTCTCCCTCACCACCCCGGCGGAGCTCCCGGAACCCTCCGAACGCGCGGGCCGGGCCGGCGCGCCATCCTCACGGCAGACCCCGCCCTCCACCGGTCCCGAGCCGCCGGTCCTTCCGCCGCCGGGCATGGACCTGGAGCGCTGGGAACGAACGATGATCGAGCAGGCCCTCCGTGAGTGCGAGGGCAACCAGACCCGCGCGGCCCAGCGGCTCGGCATCAGCCGCGATACGCTTCGCTACCGGTTGAAGAAGTACGGGATCCAGGGCTGAGCGATTGGGTGAGATCACCCAGTTGGGTGCTGTGCCCCACTTTCTTCGAGCGTCGAGGGCGGCTCGGCATTCGGGTGTCAGCACGACAACACGCTCGCTGGCAATGCCTTGGGGCCCGAGATGCAGCCGTAGCCATTCAGGCACACGGTGTGCATAAGAGAGGGCGTCGTCGGGTCGTCCAAGGATCCGGCTGGGTGGGAACACCCAACACATCTCACCGCATCTGGAGGATTCCAACATGAAGTGGACCAAGCCCGAGGCCGAGATCGTCGCCGTGACGATGGAAGTCACCGCATACGTCGCGACGCTCTAACTCGAAGTTCTGATCTGAGGGGCTCGCGAAAGCGGGCCCCTCAGTCATTTCAGGGTGCACGTCGTTCTCCTCGGCACCGCGGCCGGCGGGGGCTTCCCCCAATGGAACTGCTGGTGCCCACCGTGTCGTGTCGCGCGCACCGACCCCCGTCGGGCGATTCCGCGCAGTCAGTCGTCCGCCGCCGTCAGCGCGGACGGCGTCCGCTGGTTTCTGCTCAACGCTTCGCCCGATGTCCGCGACCAGCTTGGCCGGCTCTCCCTGGAACCGCCGGCGGGCGTGCGCCACGTCCCGGTCGAGGGCATCGTCCTGACCGACGCCGAGCTGGATCACACGCTGGGCATCGCCCTCCTGCGCGAGGCCCGCCGGCTGCGGCTCGCCGCCACCGACGCCGTCCGGCGCGTCATCGAGGACGACTCCCGCATCCTGACCGTGACCCGCGCCTTCGCTGACGTGTCCGTGGACGAGCTGGTGCCCGACCGGCCACTGGGCCTCTGCTACGGGGACGGCACGTCGAGCGGGCTCCGGGTGACCTGTTTTCCGGTCCCCGCGGGCCCCCCGCGCTTCGCGAGCGAGGAGCGGCAGGGACACACCGTCGGCGTCGTGGTTCGGGAGGAGGCCACCGGCCGCTCGTGCGCGTTCGTCCCGGGATGCGGGGCACTCGATGATGGATTGACGGCCCGGCTCGCCGCAGCGGACCTGGTGCTGTTCGACGGCACCTTCTGGACCGACGGCGAGCTGATCGACCTCGGTATCGCCGAGCGCACCGCGCGCGAGATGGACCATCTCCCGATCTCGGGGCCGGACGGGAGCCTCGAGCGGCTGCGGCGGCTCCCGGGCGAGCACCGGGTATACACGCACATCAACAACACCAACCCCATGCTGATCGAGGGCTCCCCCGAGCGGGCGCTCGTCGAGGAGGCCGGTCTCCGGATCGGCGCGGACGGCATGCGGTTCACACTCTGAGGCCCGGGCCATGACCACGACCTTCGCTCCTTCCCGGCTGGCTACGGCCCCCCGACCCCCGATCCCGGCGCTGGACCAGGCACTCAGTCCGGCCGAGCTGGAGGAGGCGCTGCGCTCGTTCCACGGCTCCTATTACGTCCAGCACCCGTTCCACCAGCTCATGTACGCGGGCACGCTCTCGCAGCGGCAGTTTCAGGGCTGGGTGGCGAACCGCCTGGCCTACCAACGGGTGGTGCCGCGGAAGGACGCGGCCATTCTCTCGAACTGTCCCGATGCCGGCGTCCGCCGGGAATGGATCGGACGGATCATCGACCACGACGGGACCGCGCCGGGCACCGGGGGCATCGAACTCTGGATCCGGCTCGGCATGGCGCTGGGGGTCCCGCGCGAGGAGATGGAGGACGAGCGCCACGTGCTGCCGGCGGTGCGGCTCATCTGCGAGTCCTACGTCACCTTCTGCCGGACCAGGCCGTGGCAGCAGGCGTGCGCCTCCTCGCTGACCGAGCTGTTCGCGCCCAAGATCCACCAGCAGCGGATCGAGGCGTTTCCGCTCCACTACCCGTGGATCCCGCCCGAAGGGCTGGATTACTTCAAGAGCCGTCTGGTGCAGGCTCCGCGCGACGTGACCCATGGGCTCCGCATCGTCCGCGAGTGGGCCACGACGCCCGAGCGGCAGCAACTGGTATTCGAGGCGCTGGCGTTCAAGCTCGAGATGCTGTGGGCCATGATCGACACCATCCACCAGGCATACCGCGAGGAGTGAGGATGGCGATCGCGCTCGATACCGTGCCGAAGCTCTGGCGTCTCGCCCGGCTGGACTATGACCCCGCCCGCCAGCGGCCGGTGCTGCTCTATCCCGAGGGCGCCGTGCTGCTGAATGAGACCGGCCGCGCCATCCTCGAGCTGGTGGATGGGAAGCGCACCGTCGCCGAGATCGCCACCGAGCTGGGCGCGCGCTACCAGACCGACGTCACCGCGGATGTGACCGACTACCTGTCGCATCTCGAGCAGAGAGAGCTCATCCAATGACCACCGAGCGTCCGACGACCCTGCTGGCGGAGCTGACGCATCGCTGCCCGCTGCACTGCCCCTACTGCTCCAATCCGCTGGATCTGCTCCGCGCGGACACCGAGATCGGGACCGAGGATTGGAAGCGGGTCTTCACCCAGGCCCGTGAGCTCGGCGTCCTGCAGCTCGGACTCTCGGGCGGCGAGCCGCTGGTCCGGAAGGACCTGGAGGAGATGGCCGCGCATGCCCGCGGACTCGGGCTCTACACGACGCTCGTCACCTCCGGCCTGGGTCTCACCCGCAAGCGAGCCGAGGCGCTGCGCGACGCCGGGCTGGAGCACGTCCAGATCTCGGTCCAGGACGCCGACCCCGAGTCCGCCGAGCGCATCGCCGGCACCAGCTCGGTGAAGCAGAAGCAGGCCGCGATCGCGCTGGTGAAGGAACTGGGATTCGCCTTCTCGATCAACGTGGTACTCCACCGCGCCAACCTCGACCGGATCGGCGAGATCATCGACCTGGCGGCGAGTTACGGCGCCGACCGGCTCGAGCTCGCCAACACGCAGTACTACGGCTGGGGGCTCAAGAACCGGAGCTCGCTCATGCCTCGGCGCGAGCAGGTGCTCCGGGCCAAGGAGATCGCCGAGGACCGGATGGCGCGGTACAAGGGCACCATGCAGATGATCTTCGTGCTCCCCGACTACTTCGAGGACCTGCCCAAGGCCTGCTACGGCGGCTGGGGCCGGTATTACATCGTCGTGTCTCCCGACGGCAAAGCCCTGCCCTGCCACGGCGCCTACGCCATCCCGTCGCTGGAGCTGCCCAGCGTGCAGGAGCACTCGGTGCACTGGATCTGGCACGAGTCGGCGGCGTTTCAGGCCTATCGCGGCGACGCGTGGATGAAGGAGCCCTGCCGGAGCTGCCCCCGAAAGGCCGTGGACTTCGGCGGCTGCCGCTGCCAGGCGCTGGCCCTCACCGGCGACGCGGCCAATGCGGACCCGGTCTGCAGCTTGAGCCCGTTCCGTCACGTCATCGACGAAGCGCTGCACGAGCACACCGCAGCCGACGAGTACATCTACCGGGACTTCGCCGCCCACGCCCAGTGAGCGGCACCGCGCCGGCGATCGTCACCCGAGGGCTCGGACGCGACTACGGTGGCGTCCGGGCCCTCGATGCCTTGACGCTCGACGTCCCCGAGGGCGCGCTGGTGGGCCTGCTCGGGCCCAATGGCGCCGGCAAGACCACCGCGATGCTCCTGCTCGCCACGTTGCTGGCCCCGACCCGCGGCGACGCCCGGCTGTTCGGCCATGACGTCGTGCGCGAGCGCAGCCTCGTCCGCCGGCGGCTCGGGCTCGTCTTCCAGGAGACGAGCGTCGACGGCCTCCTCACGGTCGAGGAGAACCTGCGCTTCGCCGGCCGGCTGGCCGGGCTGGGCGGCCACGAGCTGCGCTCCGCCGTCGCGGCGGCGATCGATCGCGCCGGCCTGGGTCGCCGCGCCGCGCAGCCGGCGCGGCAGCTCTCGGGCGGATGGCGCCGCCTGGTGGACATTGCCCGCGCCACGCTGCATCGCCCCGACCTGCTGATCCTCGACGAGCCCACCGTCGGCCTCGATCCCGAGCATCGCGAGCTGGTCTGGACCATCCTCGCCGCCGAGCGGCGCGAGCGTGGGACCACCGTGGTCTTCTCCACCCACTATCTCGCCGAGGCCGAGCCGGCCGACCGGGTGGTGCTCCTGTCCCGAGGGCGGGTCGTGGCCGACGGTGCGCCGGCGGCGCTGTGCGCGTCGATCGGGCAGGAGGTGGCGGAGATTGAGGGCCCGGGCGCGGAGCGCCTGGCACGCGCGCTCCGCGGGCTGGGCGCGGCCGCGACCGTGCTCCAGACCGAGCGCGGCTATCGGGTGGGCTTCAACGGCGAGCGGGACGCCGTGATCGAGCTGGCCTCGGCCGCCGCCGGCATCGAGCGGTTGTCCCTCCGGCCCGCGAGCCTCGAGGACGCCTACTTCGCCCGGACGCGGGAGGGGGCCGCGTGAGCGCGTGGAGCGCGGTGTACGGCATCGTCGCCCGCGACCTCGCCCGGACCACGCGGCAGACCAGCCGCCTGCTCGGCGGGCTGGCGCGGCCGTTCATGTGGCTGCTGCTGGTGGGGACCGGCTACAACGCGATCGCCCGGCTCGAGGGCGGGTTGCCGTATCAGGCCTTCGTGTTGCCCGGGATCGTCGTGATGGCCGCGCTCTTCGGCGCCATGCTCACCGCGATCGGGACGGTGTATGATCGCGAGTTCGGCATGCTGCGGCTGATGCTGGCGAGCCCCGCCGGCGTGCCCGCGGTCCTGGCGGGGCGGGCCATCGCGGCCGCGCTGGTCGGACTGCTGCAGGGCGGAATCGTGCTCGCGTTCGCACCGCTCCTGCTGCCGGTCTCGCCCGGAGCGCTCGCCGCCGCGGCGGGGGCGCTGGTGCTCGCGGCCGCCGTCAGTGCCGTGCTGGGACTGCTGGTGGCGGCGCGACTCCGCTCGGTGGAGAACTTCGCCGGTGTGATCAACGTGGTGCTGTTTCCGCTGCTCTTCGTGAGCGGCGCGCTCTACCCGACCGGCGGCATGCCGTCCCCGCTCCGGCTCCTCGCCCGGCTGAATCCCGTGACCTACCAGGTGGACCTGATGCGGCATGCGTTCGGCCAGCCGGCGGAGTTTGTCGCGGGACAGGACCTGCTGGTACTGGCGGGAGTGACGCTGCTGGCCTTCGGACTGACGGCGCTGCTGTTCGACCCGGAGCAGCGGTTCATCGGGAGAGGGCTCGAGTCCGGCCGGGGCAGGTAGTGACCGTCGCGCCCCCGGGGCCGACGGCCGATCAGTGCGGCATCGAATCACTCACCGCTCCACAGCTCCGCCCGTCCACCCGCACCAGGCTGACATTCTGCTCCAGCCTGGAGCGCAGCGCCTGGCGCACCGGCCCGCCAGCGGGCACCGACGTCTCGACGACGATGTGCCGAACCCGGCGCAGCAACCCCAGCCGGGGCACCCAATCCACGTATCCGTCCTCGACGGTGACCTGTCGCGCCGCGATGGTGATCGTGTCGCCGCGCACGGGTGCGTGCCGAGTCTCGCCGCGCCATCGGACCGCGAGCCGCTGGATCACCCGCCGGCCGGCGGCGCTGTCCGCCAGCCGGTGGAGCTCGAGCCCGGCCGAGTCCGCCCAGCGCTCGCCCACGCGCAGCGCCACCGGCGGCAACCGGGGCAGCAGATCCTCCAGCGCGCCGCCCAGCTCGGCCACCTCCGCCACCTCATCCGGCACGAACGGTCGGGCCCGGGCCGTGTAGCGGCCGGCCGCGGTCAGCGTGCCCCGATAGCGCCCGCCGAGCAGACCGTCGGTGTCGGGCGTCAGCTTGCCTTCGGGGCTCTCGCGCGTCAGAGCCAGCGAGTCGTACCAGGCTTCCAACGTCACACCATCCGGCGCCGATCGCGCGCGCATTCGCCACACGCCATCTCTCGTCAGCGTCTCGCGCCGCTGGCGGAGTCCGGTCTGGGCCTCGAGCCGGCCGCGCGAGCGCTCCCGGAAGGTGGCGCAATCGAGTTGGGGTGGGGTGTAGCGGAAGGCCGCCGGCGGCGGGGCCGGGGCCGGCGTCTGGGCGCCGGCGGGAGCGGCGGCCGCCAGCGCGGCGCACAGCCGGCCGATCGATCCCAGGCGCGGCGTGAGGCTCAGGACGACTCCGTCACGCCTCCGCCATGAACGGATAGCGGTAGTCCTTGGGTGGGACGAGCGTTTCCTTGATGCTTCGCGGCGAGACCCATCGCAACAGGTTCAGGATCGAGCCCGCCTTGTCGTTCGTGCCGCTTGCCCGCGCGCCGCCGAACGGCTGCTGGCCCACGACCGCGCCGGTCGGCTTGTCGTTGACGTAGAAATTGCCCGCCGCCTGACGCAGCGCGCGGTCGGCCTCGACAAGCGCAGCGCGGTCCTGCGAGAACACCGCGCCCGTGAGCGCGTACGGCCCGGTGCGGTCCACCAGGGCGAGCGTCTCGGCCCACCGGCCCGCGGGGTAGACGTGCACCGTGAGCACCGGGCCGAAGATCTCCTCGCACATGAGCCGGTAACCCGGGTCTTCGACCTGGAGCAGCGTCGGCTCGACGAAGTACCCCACGCGATCGTCGGTCCCGCCGCCCGCGAGAATCCGTACGCCGGCGTCACCCTTCGCCCGCTCGAGATGGTCCCGGATCCGGATGAACGCGCGATCGTCGATGACCGCGCCCATGAAGTTCCGGAAGTCGGCCACGTCGCCCACCCGGATGTCCTGGATCATCGCCACGGCCCGGTCCCGCACGGCCGGCCAGAGGGAATCGGGCACGTAGGCGCGCGAGGCCGCGCTGCACTTCTGCCCCTGGTACTCGTACGCGCCGCGGACCATCGCGACCGCCAGGGCGTCGACATCCGCGCTCGGGTGGGCGAGGATGAAATCCTTGCCGCCGGTCTCGCCCACGATGCGCGGGTAGCCCCGGTAGCGCTCGAGGTTGTCGCCGATCGTCTTCCAGAGCGTGCGGAACACCGTCGTGGAGCCGGTGAAGTGGATGCCCGCCAGATCCGGACTCGCCAGCAGCCGGCGGCTCACGTCGACCGCGTCGCCCGGGACGAAGTTGATGACCCCGGGCGGCAGTCCGGCCTGCTCGAGCAACTTGTAGAAATGCCAGTTGCTGAGCGCCGCGGAGTGGGCCGGCTTCCACACCACGGTGTTCCCCATCAGCGCCGGCGCGGTCGGGAGATTGCCGCCGATGGCGGTGAAGTTGAACGGCGTGATGGCGTAGACGAAGCCCTCGAGCGGGCGATGGTCCATGCGGTTC
Organism: uncultured Gemmatimonadales bacterium; assembly: GCA_963711915.1. Classification (GTDB taxonomy): domain Bacteria; phylum Gemmatimonadota; class Gemmatimonadetes; order Gemmatimonadales; family GWC2-71-9; genus CAVVWJ01. The sequence continues at coordinate 87,981 of CAVQGA010000009.1, read as the reverse complement.
CACGCGCCGGGCGCGGAGTCCGGCTGCTCGTGATGGATCCGCTCGGCGTAGTGGACGTTGAACCGGAGGAAGTCGATCAGCTCGCATGCGCTGTCGATCTCGGCCTGAAACGCGGTCTTGCTCTGGCCCAGCATGGTGGCCGCGTTGAGCCGCTGGCGCCACGTGGTGGCCAGGAGGTCGGCGGCCTTGAGGAACACGGAGGCGCGGTCCTCGAAGCGCCACTGGGCCCAGTCGCGCTGCGCCTCGACGGCCGACCGTACGGCGGCCTCGATCGTCGCGCCGTCGGCCTGGTGCAGCGTGGCCAGCACCCGCGTGTGGCAGTGGGGGGAGACGACGTTCTGCGTGGTGCCGCTTCGAATGTCCCGCCCGCCGACCACGGCCGGAATCTCGGGGCGCTCCGAGCCCACGGCCGTGAGCGTGCTCTTGAGCGCGGCGCGCTCGTCGCTGCCGGGCGCGTAGCCCAGAACCGGCTCGTTGTAGGGACGGGGAATGTTGGCGGTGCCGCTCATCTGCAGATCCAGGGCTCGGGGTCGGAGGAAAAATAACCCTGGACCCATACGGATGGCCTCCGGCCGTCGGGCGGCCTGGGCTGTGTCCGACAAGAGAGTCATCCTGAGCGGAGCGAAGGAGCCATGACCCGACGCATGCCCCCTTCGCTGCCTAGAAGCTCCCCTGCCAGGCGAGTCCGGCGCCGCGCGGTCCGACCATCACCGAGGGCGGCCGGAGCCCGAAGATCCGCCAGCGGCCCGAGGCGAGCTTGGCCGAGGTGATTCCCACGAGGGCCCCGGCGGTCACGTCGGTAAGCCAGTGGCGGTTGTCGTTCACGCGCGACCACGCGACCGCCGAGGCCATGCCGTAGAGGCCAACCGAGGCCCAGGGCCGGTGGATGTCGTCCGCGAGCGAGGTGGCGAGCGCGAAGGCGACGGCGCTATGCCCCGACGGCATCGCCGCCTGGCCGGAGAAGGGCGAGTAGCCGTCGGCGTCCAGGCTGCTCTCGGGCCGCGGCCGGCCGAACAGGACCTTCCCCGCCTCCACGGCGCCGCCGGCCAGGACGAGCGAACCGGCCAGGCGGGCTCCGGCCCGCATGACCGCGGGATCGTGAGCGAGGAGGCCCGTTGCCAGGAGGCCCACGGTCACCGTTCCGTACACCTCCGGCTGCCCGAAGTGGCGCACCGCGGAGGCCACGTTGTCCGCCCCGGCTCCGCTGTTGTGCTGGGCGTAGCGCTGCACCGGATGATCGAGCAGCATCAGTGCGGACAGGCCGCCGACCGCCGCCGCGGCATGCCACCAGCGAATGACGTGGACTGGAGCCGCCTGCGTCTCGGGGAGGCTGTCGAGCGACTGGGCGCCGAGCGCTGCCGGGCCGCCGATGGCGAGCAGGCCGGTCACGGCCAGGGTGAAGCGGAACATGGGGCCTGCCTCCGGAACGGCCGGGGGCGTGGCACCGCGCCCGGGTCACTGGTTACCTTCGGTCGAACCGCTACAACGATCTCAGCTCAGGGGCGCAGATGAATCGACGCATCGGGGTATGGCTGGCCGCGCTGGCGCTCGCGTCATGCCGGGACTACCAGTACGAATCCAAGCTCGCCGACGAGCACGGCCTGGTGCCGCCCGATCAGTACGCGCGCTACGGCACCGAGCAGGCGGAGGCGGTGGCCATCGCCCGCGAGTTCGGGCACGCGCATCAGGGCGACAGCCCGGAGGCGCTGGCGCGCCAGGCTGATGCCGCGATCGCGTATGCCAGGACCCTTCCCGACGTCGCCACCATCGGCGCCGATCCGCTCGGCCATCGGCTCACGATCCAGTTCAAGAGCGGGTGGCGACTCGGCGTTCCTCCGATCGACGACGGCAAGCGCGGCGCCGAGACGCCGGGACTGCGCGCTTCCGCGGCCGCGCCCACGCAGTAGCCGGCCCCGGCGAACGGGCAATATACCGGATCGGCCCCTTGGCGAGCGCCCCCGGCTGCTGCCAGCTGAGCACCACGCTCCCGGACCGGGCCGCGGCCGAGCGGCTGGCCACGATCCTGGTCGAAGAGCGTTGGGGCGCCTGCGCCCAGGTGGTCGGGCCGGTGGAAAGCATCTACCGCTGGCGGGACGCGGTCGAGCGGGCGACCGAGTGGTACTGCCACCTCAAGACCACACTGGACCGCGCCCCGGGAGCCCGGCGGCGCATCCGCGAGCTGCACCCCTACGAGATCCCTGAGATCATCGCGGTCCCGATCGTGGACGGCGATCCGGACTACCTGGCGTGGATCGCCTCGTCGGTCGGCGAACCCGCGCCCGCGAGCACGTCGGCGATCTCCCCCAGCGACAGCACCCAGCCCGCGCCGCCCCGCTGAACCGCCGCCCGCGGCATGCCGTAGACCACGCAGCTCGACTCGCTCTCCGCGATGGTCACGCCGCCGCCCGCGCGGATCGTGGCCATGCCTTCCGCTCCGTCTTCCCCCATGCCGGTGAGGAGGATCCCCAGCACCTTGCCCGGACGTGAGCGGGCGGCGGTGCGCATGGTCACGTCCACACTGGGGATGTGCTTCGCGTCGCTGGGCTCGGGCGTCAGGACCGCCGCCAGGTTGGGTGAGATCCGCAGGTGCTGGCCGGCGGGGGCGATGACCGCCACACCGGGCACGAGGCGCGCCCCGTCTTCCGCCTCGGTGACCCGGAGCCGGCTCAGCGACGCGAGCCGCTCGGCGAAGGGACGGGTGAATCCGACAGGCATGTGCTGGACCACCACCACGGGCATCGGGAATTGCGCGGGGAGCGCCTGCAGGATGCGCTGAACCGCCGCGGGGCCGCCGGTGGATGCGCCGATGACGCAGAGCTCGCAGCGGGCGAGGTCGTCCGCGGACGGACCCGTCGGCCGCGCCGGTGGCGGGGCCAGGGCCGCGCCTCCGCGAGCCGGCGCCAGTGCCTTGAAGCGGTCCACGACTTCGCGCCGGAGATATTCCAGGTCCATCACGTTGAACCGGGTCTTGTCGATGAAGTCGACGGCTCCCGCCTCGAGCGCGGCGACCGTGGCCGCCGCTCCCTCCTGGGTGTGGGCGGACAGCATGAGCACCTTGAGCGACGGCTTCCAGCGAAGCAGCGCCGGCAGGACCTGCAGCCCGTCCATACCCGGCATCGCCACGTCGAGCGTCACGAGGTCCGGTTCGGCCGCGGGGATCCGGGCCAGCGCCTCGGTGCCGTTGGCGGCTTCCCCGACGACGCGGAACCCGGGCTCGAGGGCGAGCACGCGACTCAGCGCGCGGCGCACGAAGGCCGAATCGTCGACCAGGAACACCCGGATCATGCGGCCGCCTCCAGCCGCCGGTAGACCACGGCCCCGCCGATCAGCGCGGGCGCGAACGGCGTCTTCCGGTCGAGCAGCGACTCGGAGTGGCCCAGGAACAGGTAGCCCCCGGGCACCAGGCAGCGGGCGAACAGCCCGATCAGGCCCGCGAACGCCTCCTCGCTGAAATAGATCAGGAGATTCCGGCAGAGGATCGCGTCGTACACGGCCCAGCCCAGCGTCCCGTTCGGCGCGAGCAGGTTGGCGTGGAAGTAGCGTACGCCCTTCCGGTACTTCTCCTTGAGCCGAAATCCGTCCGCTTCGGTCGTGAAGTAGCGCCGGCGCGCTTCCGCGTCGCAGGCGCGGAGCGAGCTCTCGCCGTACAGGGCCTCCTGTGCCCGGGCGATCCGTTCGGGATTGAGATCGCAGGCGTCGATCTCCCACGAGACGCCGGCCAGCGGCAGCCCGGCGTTGTGCAGGGCGATAGCGAGCGAATACGGCTCCTCGCCCGAGGAACAGCCGGCCGACAGGATCCGGAGCGGGCGCGCCCGGAGCGCGGTCCGGCGCTCGGGGATCACGTGGTTCACCAGCAGATCGAACTGGTGGGTCTCTCGGAAGAAGTAGGTCTCGTTGTTGGTGACCATCGCCGGCAGGCGCGCGAACTCGCCCTCGCGGTCGGGATGGAACCGGAGATACTGGTAGTAGTCGCGGAGGGTGGTGAGGTGCAGTTCCCGGAGCCGCGGCCGGAGCCGCGACGCGAGGATCTCCTGCCGGATGCCGTTGAAGGCCAGGCCGAACCGCTCCTGGATGAGATCGGTCAGGAGCTTGAGGTCGGCCGGGTCGAACTCCATCACGCCGAGATCCGGACGGCCTCGGGTTGAAGCCGCTCGAGCGCGGCGCGCGCCGTCGCGGCCACGACCGGCTCGACGTCGCGCGCCAGCGCCAGCAGCACTTGCCGTGTCTTGGGCCTGGCCAGCCGCCCCAGGCCCCGGGCCACCTCGTTGCGAATGTTCCAGTCGGGGTCGTCCGCGAGCGGGAGGAGCAGGCCGAGCTCGTGCTCCTGGGTCAGGTCGGCCAGCCCCTGCGCGGCCATGCGCCGGATCTCGACTTCGGCGTCGCCCAACCGCTCCCGCAGGAACTCGCCGATCCAGACCGGCGCGATCCGGATGAGCGCCACGAGGATCTGGAGCTGCTCGTGCGGCCCGCACTCCGGGAACAGCCCCCGGAGCTTGGTGGCGGCCGATTGGGCGCGGCACCGCCCCAAGGCGCGGATCACGTGGAACCGCAGCGAATCGGCGGTCCCCAGCATGGCGACCAGCACCGCCAGCGATCGCTCGCCACCCCGGGCCACGAGCAGCTCGAGCGCCTCGACCTGGGTGGACTGGTGGCGGTCCGCGAGCGCGCGCAGCAACAGTACGTCGGTGCGCGCGCCGGGCAGGCGGGCCGCGGCCCGGAGGCCCGCCTGGCGCACCGCCGGCCGGCGGTCCTCCGCCAGGCGGAGTACGTCGGCCTCGAACGCATCCACCGGCCGGACCGCCAGGACGTCGAGCGCGAGTGCTGCGATCCGCTCGCCGGCCTCGGGCGCGAGGCAGCGCTCCAGATCGGCCAACGCCGCCGCCGAGAGCCGGCCCAGCGCCTGAACCGCCGCCGCCTGCTCGGCCGGCTCGCCCCGCCGGAGTCGCTCGACCAGCAGCGGCGCGGTGGTGTCGAGCTCCAGCCGACCCATGGCGTAGCAGGCCGCCGCTCGTACCGGCGCGAAGGCATCCTCCAGGTGATCGAACAGCGCGGGCAGCTCGTCCTCCTCGAACCGGGCGGCCCGAAGCACCCCAGACCGGACGTCGGGGTCCGTGTGCGCCAGTAGCCGGTCCCGCCGCGCCGCGAGTCCGTCGGGGAATCGGCGGAACAGGCCCTCGAGCCACGCGGCCTCGGGGTCGGTCGCGAGCCGGGCCAGCAATCCCGGCTCGAGCGCCTCGAGTCCGGCGGCCGCCGCGAGCGTCGCCGCCGCGCGCTGGAGGCTGTCGGCCTCGCCGTCATCGTCCAGTGCGGGGGCCGCGAGGATCCGGGCCAGATAGGTCGTCGCCTCGTCGGAGGCGGCCAGGGCTGCCCCCGCGGTAACCAGGAGCGAAGCCGGATCGGGATGCAGGTCGATCACCACCGCGATCGCGAGCAGCAACGGATCGCGCAGCGCGCGCTCGTGCACGACCGGCAGCAGCCCGAGCAGCGGCTCCAGCGACTCGGGCGCCGCGATGCTCTTGAGCGCCTGCACCGCCGGCTCGGCGAGCACCGAGTCGGGCACCAGGGCCATGAGCGGTCCCACGGCCTCGGGCGCCCCGATCGCGCCCAGCGCGTTGATGGCGGCGAGCTGGAGCCAGAGCTCGCCATCCACCAGCCTGAGCAGGGCGGGCACCGCCTCCCGCGTGCGGAGCTGGCCCACGGCCTCGATGGCGCTCTGGGCGACGTTGGGGTCCGCGTGGCTGAGCAGGGGAAGAATCGAGCGCCCCGCCGGCGCGTAGCCGATCCGGGCCAGGCTCTGGAGGGCGAACATCACCAGCTCGGGGTCCGAGTCCCCGAGCATCACGGTCAGATGCGGGACCGCGTACGGGCCCTGGCGCTCGAGCGCGGTGAGCCCGGCGTTCCGCCGGACGGCGTTGTCGCCGTCGGCCACCATCGCGCCGAGCACGGCCGGCTCCACGTACCGGGCGGCGAGCCGGATGGCCCGCTCGCGGACTGGCAGCGCCTCGTCCTCGAGGGCGAGCAGGATGGCGCGCTCGCGGTCGGGACCGAGCATCGCCGCGTCGAGCGCGGCCAGCCGTTCGGTGGGGGTCGTCATGCGCGCCTCAGACCTGGAACACGGCGACGCGCTGCCGGAGCGCCTCGGACTCGCCGGCCAGGCTCTTGGCCGCACCCGTCATCTGCTCGACCGCCACCAGGTTCTGCCGGGAGACCACGGCGATCGCCTCGACCGCCTTGACCACCATCTCACCCCCGCGGCGCTGCTCGGTGACGGCTTCCGACATCTGGTGGGTGAGCTGGTTCATCTTCTGCGCCGCCGCGCTGATCTCCTGGGCGCCGGCCGCGTTCTCGGTGATGGCGCCGGCGATGTGGCGGGCGAGTGTGGCCATTTCGCCGACCGTGCCGAGGACGCTCCGCGCATCGGAGGCCTGGGCGTCCGCCGCCCGGGCGGCGTCGGCCACCAACGCGGAGGTCTTCCCGATCGAGTCCACGATGCCGGTGAGCACATGTCCCATCAACGCCACGGCGCGCTGGGTGTCCTTCTGCACCGTCTCGATGACGCCGCCGATCTCCTGCGTCGCCAGCACCGACCGCTCGGCCAGCCGCCGCACCTCGTCGGCCACGACCGCGAACCCCTTCCCCGCTTCGCCCGCGCGGGCCGCCTCGATGGCGGCGTTGAGCGCCAGCAGGTTGGTCTGGTCCGCGATCCCCTCGATCACCTTGACGATCTTGCCGATCTCGTCCGACCGCTCGCCGATCGAGCCGATCGCCTCCTGGAGCCGCTCCCCGTTGGCGCGGCTCTCGGCCACCGACTGCCGGCTGACTTCGTCCACGGCATGCACCCGCGCGGCGATGGCCCCGACGTTCTCGATCATCGTGGTGAGCGTCCCGGTCGCCCGCTCGACCGCGACCAGCAGCACGTCGCCGTTCTGCGCGGTCTGGGCCAGCGTGGCGCTCATCTCCTGGATGGAGGCGGAGGTCTGGTCCACGTTGGCGGCCAGCGCCTCCGCGCTCCGGGCCAGGTGCTGCATCTGCGACGCGATCTCGACCATGGTGGACGAGGTCTCCTCGGTCGAGCTGCTCTGCATCTCCGCACCCCGCGCCATCTGGGTCGAGCTGGCCGAGATCTCCTCGGCGGAGGTGGCCACCGTGCGCGACGAGACCGCGATCTGGGACGCGATGTCGCGCAGGTTCTTCACCATCTGGCGCATCGAGTGCTCGAGCCAGCCGATCTCGTCCCGGGAGCGGCTCCGGATGTCGGCCGTGAGATCGCCCTTCGAGACCTGCTCGGCCAGAATCCCGAGGTTGGTCAGCGGATCGGCGATGAGCCGGGACAGCGCGAGGGCCAGCCCGAGGCCGAGCCCGATGGTGATCGTCAGCAGCAGCACGATCGCGCCGCGCGAGTCGTGCGCGATCCGCTCGGCGCCGGCGTAGTCCCCCGCCGCGAGCTGCGACATTTTCCCCAGCGCGTCGAGCGCCCGCCAGCCGAGCAGCGCGGTCAGGCCGAGCACGGCGGCGAAGCCGGTGAGGATCTTCTGTCGGATGGTCCAGTCCTTGACGACCTGCGCGAGGTTCGGCATCGGTCCACCTGTCGTGAGAGCTACTCGGTCGGCAGCAGCGCCTTGTCGAGATCGAGGAGAATGATGAGCCGGGAGTGCCAGCGGGCCACGCCGGTGAGGTAGTCGGCGTCGGCGGAGATCACCTCTTCCGGCGCGGGGACGACGCTCGCCTCGGGCACCTTGGTCACCTGCGAGACCGCGTCCACCAGCAGACCGAGAACCCGCTCCCGCACCTCCACCACCACCACGCGGGACGTCGGGGTCGGCTCGGCGGGCGGGAGCCCCAGCCGCGAGCGCAGGTCCACGACCGCGAGGATGCGGCCCCGCAGGTTGGCCACCCCGCGCACGTGGGCCGGCGCCTGGGGCACGCGGGTGATGTCGGAGACCCGGATGACCTCGCGCACCTGCGTCACGGGAATCCCGAACTCTTCCCGGTCGAGCGCGAACGTGAGCAGGTGGAGCTCGGGTCCCGGCGCCGGCGCGAGCTCCGCCGTGGCGCGGGCCTCCATGGCGTCGGCGAAGCCGAGCAGGGCATTCCGTCGCTGACGCTCCTCAACCGGCACGGCGCCCTCCCTCGAGAATGCGGACCGAGTCCACGATGCACGCCACGCGGCCGTCGCCCAGGATCGTGGTGCCGGACACGACGTCGGGGCGCCCCAGTGCGGGATCGAGCCCCTTCACTACCACGTCCTGATGCCCGATGAGCCGGTCCACCAGCAGCGCGCGGCGCTTGCCTCCCGCCGACATGACCACGTAGAACCGGCGGGCCGCCGGACGCCCGGTGCCGGTACCCAGCACCAGGCCGCCGTCCGCCACGTGGATGAGATCGCCCCGCCAGTGCGTGACGCCGCGGTGGTTGATCTCGCGGATCGCCTCCGGATCCGCCCGCACCGTCTCCGCCACATGCGCGAGCGGCACGGCATAGCGCTCCTGATCGATCTCGACGATGAGCGAGCGGACGATGGCGAGCGTCACCGGCAGGCTCAGCGTGAAGGTCGTCCCCTGGCCCCGCACCGTCTCCACGTCGATGGTGCCGCCGAGCGCGTGGATGGCCCCCGCGACCACGTCGAGCCCGACGCCCCGGCCCGCCAGCGTGGAGACTCGGTCGGCGGTCGAGAGGCCCGGCAGGAAGATCAGGCTCCGGAGCGTGGCGGCCTCCTCGGCGCTGGCGTCGGGGCCGAGGGCCGCGGCCTTCTTGCGGATGGCCTGCTCGTCCAGCCCGCGGCCGTCGTCCGTCACCCGGATCACGACCCGGCCCGACTGGGGCGACGCGTCGAGCCGGAGCGTGCCCTCCGCCGGCTTGCCCGCCCGCGCCCGGTCCTCGGACGACTCCATGCCGTGCACGATCGCGTTGGTCACCAGGTGCAGCAGCGGCTCGCTCAGCCGGTCGAGCACCGCCTTGTCGAGCGGCGTCTCGCCGCCCGACTGCAGCAGCCGCACGCGCTTGCCCTCGGCCTGGGCGGTGTCGCGGACCATACGGGGAAAGCGGCCGAACACGGTCGAGATCGGCAGCAGCCGGGTCTCCATGAGCGTCGTTTCGAGCCGCTTGAGCGTCTTCTCGAGCGCGACGACGGTCTCATCCAACCGGGCGAGATCCTGCCCCGCCCGGCTCCGACGCGAGAGCGAGCGGTAGGCCTCCGCGAGCGCCGAGTGCTGAATGAGACCCTCGCCCAGCACCTCCAGCAGGACGTCGAGACGGCGGAAGTCCACCCGGACCATGGTGTCCGCCTTCCCCGCGTCCGCCACCTGCGCGCTGCCCCGCCGATCGGTGCGCCGCCGCTCGGGCTGGGTATCCGCCACGGGCTCCGCGGCCACGGCCAGCCACTCGCGCACCTGCTCGACGAATCGCTCCGACGGCGCCGGATCCAGCTCGGGCGACGCATGGCGCACGTGATCCACCAGCATGCCGCCCCCCTCGACCAGCAGCCCGGCCGACGCCTCCGTCCGCCGCTCGGCGTCGCGCTGGAGCAGCCCGCACGCGTCCTCGAGGGCGTGCGCGATCTCCCGCATCGGCGCGAGGCCCATCATGGCCGAGTTGCCCTTCACCGTGTGCAGCCGCCCGGACAACGAGGCGAGCAGCGCGTCCGCCGGATCGCCGTCGCGCCAGCGGCGCTCCAGCTCCAGAAACACGTCGGTCACCTGTTCGGCCAGCGGCAGGCACTCGAGCACGTAGTCGTGCAGCAGCTCCCCGAAGGGATTCCCGTCGCCGCTCACGTCAGCCGGTGGGGTCCAACGCCAGCGCCCGGCTCACCAGACGCTCGACGTCCGCCGGCTGAAACGGCTTCCGCAGATACTCCCACGCCCCCACGGCCCGGCCACGCGCCTCGTCGGCGGCGCTGCCCTCGGTGGTCACGAGGACGATCGGGATGTGCGGGTGCAGGCCTTCGGCGCGCCGCCGCTCCAGCACTTCGAGTCCGTTCATCTCCGGCATGTTGAGGTCCAGCATGACCAGCGTGAGCTCGGGGTGGGCCGCGAGGAGGCCGTAGCCTTCCCGGCCGTTGGTGGCGAAATGGACCGTGCTTCCCGCCAGCGCGCCGCGAGAGAAGATCAGGCGGTACATCTGATGGTGCAGCTTCGAGTCGTCGATCACGAGAAAGGAGCGTGGCATACGTCACCCCATCGGAGGGTCCAGGACCTGTTGCACGACGCCTCGAAGGTGCTGCGGCGTCCACGGCTTCCGAACCACGCCCGCGACGCCGAGGCCCATCGCCCCGCTGAGGAGGGTCGAGTCCTCGCGCTCGGCGGTCGTGAGAACAATCGGAGTTCCCTGATGCCCGGGCAGTTCCCGCATCGCGCGGATGAACTCCACCCCGTCCATGTCCGGCATTCTGAGATCGAGGAGCACCACGTCGAACGGCTCGCGCGTCTCGGCCAGGAGACGCATCGCGTCGCGGCCACTCTCGGCCTGGCACAGCTCATGGAACTGCTGCGGGAACGCCAGCCCAAACATCTTCCTGAGCAGGGGCGAATCCTCGACCACGAGGAGCCTCATCGGTCTCGATCTCGCGCTCGGCGCGACTGGACTGTCCCGGGGACGCGCCTGCCTGTGCAAGACACAGACCCGGGGGGTGCCCGGGCGGTAAGTTCAATGGCGACAGATGGATGAGGAAATCGGTGGGGGGCGGGCGACCAGCGTCTTGTTCACACTTCCCGGAGATATGCAACGAGCTCGCGCGAACGCGAACTCACTCGATCGCGACGACGGCTGGATGGACGATGCGGCCGCCGGGTGCTCGCGCGGCCGCGTCCACCGAGTCCTCGTCCCACATCACCAGTGTGACGGCCAGCCGCGATGCGGCGAAGGTTTTGAGGTCCTGCGGCGAGAGCTGGCGCTCCTTGATCGGCAGGTTCCGCAGGTCGGCCCGATAGGGATGGGTGTGCCAGGTGCCGATGAGGCGGGGAACCGAATCGCAGCTCCCCGCGACCGCGAGCTGGAGCTGCTTCATGTCGCGGGCGGGGACCCAGCCCTCGATCCGGATCGTTCCGCCATCGCTCACGCCCTGCAGGCAGCCCAGATACTCGCGCTGCGTCGGACGGATGGTGCCCAGCATCCGCTCCATTGTGTTGAGGTCCGCGAGCTCGTTCCAGTGCTCGTTGGACCGGAGGAAGGCCGCGTTCATCGAGTCGCGGGCCACCCGCGAGAGCTCCACCGTCGGCGGCGGTGCCGGCCGCGCCGCTTCCTGCCACGGCAGTCCGAGCGCGGCGGCGAGCAGCGTGCGCACGGGCAGCTTCATCAAGGGCTCTCCGGGGATACGCGCGGTGAGGTCAGGGGCGATTCGCGGCGTCGAGCCGGGCGCGGAGCGCCTCGCGCAGGCCTCCGGGAGCGGGACACGGAGCGCTCAGGCTCCGCACCAGCAATATCAGGAACGCGCGGTCATGCCGGCAACGGGGGATGCAGGTGGAGCATCCGGCCAGGTGTCCGGAGACGGCCGCGGCCTCTTTCGCCGCAAGCTCGCCATCCAGATATTCCCACAGTCGCTCGATGACCTCTCGACATTCCATTCGCGTCGTGCCTCCCAGGGCGGCGGCCGTCTCCGGCCGTGGGTTGCCCTGCTGAACAGGCCACGCTGCCCGGAGGTTCCACTCCGATGACCGCTCGCGCCAGGACCATCAGCGTCCTCGTCGGACTGGCGTTCGCCGCCTTCCTGCTCTGGTCCACCCTCTCGAGCCAGCGGGTGGAGTGTTCGGTCACGGTCGAGTACCAGGGCCGGCATGGGGCATCCACCGCCTCCGGCGCCTCGGAAGCGGACGCCTCGCGGGAGGCGCAGACCGCCGCCTGCGGCCCGATTGCCGGGTCCATGAACGACATCATCGCCTGCGGACGGATTCCCCCGGCCACCCACCGCTGCCGAACGCTGTGAGCGCCGCGGCCGCTGGACACGCGCCGCGCCTGCGCTTCCCCCACCCGCTGTTCCTGCTGGTGCTCTGCGTGCTGGTGGCCGCCACGCTGACGTGGGTGCTGCCCGCCGGCGAGTACGAGCGGCGGCAGGACCCGGTGGCGGCGCGTGCGGTCGTGGTGGCGGGGACGTACCACCGGGTGCCTGCGAGCCCGGTCGGTGCGTTCCAGGCGGTCGTCGCCATTCCCAAGGGCATGAGCGACGCGGCCTCGGTGATCTTCTACGTGTTCCTGGTCGGGGGGGCCTTCGCCGTCGTGGAGCGAACCGGGGCCTTGGCCCAGCTCGTCAACCGCCTGGCCCGGGGCCTCTCTGGCCGCGGCATCTGGGTCATCCCCATCGTCGGCTTTGCGTTCGTCTGGGGCGGGATCCTCATCCAGATGCAGGAGGAGCTGATCGCCTTCGTCCCGGTGCTGCTCCTGCTCACGCGCCGGCTCGGGTTCAACGCGCTCACGGCGGTGGCCATGAGCCTCGGCGCGGCGGCGGTCGGCGCCTCGTTCAGCCCGATCAACCCGTTCCAGGTCGGCATCGCGCAGAAGGTGGCCGGACTGAGGCTGCTCAGCGGCTGGGAGTTCCGCTCCGCGTTCCTCGCCGTGGCGTGGGTCATCTGGACCGCGGGGACGGTGCGCTTCGCACGCCGCACGCGGGTCGCGCCCGCGGCCGTCGCCGCCGAGGGCGAGGGTACCGAGCGCGCCGGCTGGCGCCAGCCGGCGATTCTCGGCATCGTGCTCGCCACTTTCGCGCTCTTCGTCACCGGCGTGATTCGATACCAGTGGGATTTCGAGCAGCTGGCGGCCCTGTTCTTCCTCATGGGAATCGCGGCCGGCGTGATCGGCCGCCTGGGCGTGGGCGGCACGGCGGACGGCTATGTGGAGGGCTTCCGCTCGATGGCGTTCGCGGCGCTGCTGATCGGCTTCGCCCGCGGGATCTACGTGGTGCTGGACGAAGGCCACGTCGTGGACACGATCGTCCACGGCCTGTTTACGCCGATCGCCGCACTCCCCACCACGCTCTCGGCGCTGGGAATGATGGCCGTTCACGCTCTGGTGCATCTCCCCGTGCCGAGCACGAGCGGGCAGGCGGTACTGACGATGCCGCTGCTGATCCCGCTCTCGGATCTGATCGGCCTGTCGCGGCAGGTGACCGTGCTCGCGTATCAGTACGGCGCCGGCCTCTGCGAGCTGGTGACCCCGACCAACGGGGCCCTCATGGCCATGCTCGCCGCCAGCAGCGTGCCCTTCGAGGAATGGCTTGGCTTCGTGATTCCGGTGGTGGGCGCTCTCGCTGCGCTGGCCGCGCTGGCGATCGGCGTGGGGGTGGCGACTGGTCTCCAATGAGCGGGGCGGGCTCAGACCGGACTCACCCCCGCCAGGGTCTCGAGGGCCTTGAGGTCGGCCACGCCGACGTGGCGTCCGGTCTCCGTTCCATGGTCGAACGCGATGACGGTGGGGATGCCGCGGATGCCGTAGCGTCCCGCGATCGCCTGGTCGGCATCGGTGTCGAGCTTGAGCGTGATCACCGCCCCCACCTGGCGGCGGGCGAAGTCGTCGAGCGTCGGCGCCATCATGTGGCAGGGACCGCACCAGTCGGCGTGGAAATCCACGAGGACCGGGACGGTCGTACCCCGAAGGGTCTTGTCGAAGTCGGCCTCGGTGGCCTTCAGGGGCCGATCGAGCAGAATCGGCCGCTGGCAGCGGGCGCACTTCGGGCCACTCGGCAGTTTCGTCAGATCGACCCGGTTGGGCGTCCGGCAGAAGGCGCAGGCAACCACGGCATGACGGGCCTCCGGTTGTCGGGTCACGGCTCCTCCACGGTTGACACAGGTTCCCACCCAGTGCCTCGGAACCTAGGTCCTTGTGCCCGGTCGGCAAGCGCGGCGACTCACCCCGGACGGGGCGACCGCCGCCAACCGGGGTGAGCACCTTCACAGAGGAACATCACGCTTGGCATTAGTGTTGCACAGGGAGAGTGGGAATCACTTCCAGAGGGTGGACACATGAGCGAGCTCACCATTCGTGAGATGGGCCAGGACGAGGATTTCTCGGCCTGGTTCTCCGAGCTCCTCGAGCAGGAAGGGGGCGTCGACGGCTCCGCCGGGGCGCTCGACGAGCATTACCTCATTCTGAGCAACGAGATCGGTGACTGGATCGGCGGCCTGAGGTACTGGCTCCGAGGCGGCGTGGCCCATCTGGTTGACGTGGTGGTCCTGCCGCAGGAGAGGCATCGAGGCCACGCCCACCGGCTCCTGGCCGCGTTCGAGGAGCGAGCCGCGGAAGCCGGCGGCCACGTGGCCGAATTCTGGACGGACGACCAGCGGTCGGAGGGCCTGCTCGGCGCCCTCGGCTGGCATCGTATCTTCCAGCGGGACGACTACATAGGACACCGGAGCTGGGCCCTGATGGAAAAACCCCTCGGCACCGAACAAGCCTAGGACGGGGTCTCGTTGGCGCAGGCACGACCAGTCACTGTATCTTTGGTGGCTGGTCGTTTGTTCGTTCTGAAACTCAAGCTCACGCCCCGCAAAGGGAACACATGGGCCTCGCCACCGACCCGGCGCGCGAACTCGCTTCGAAGATCGAGGTGCTGCAGGATCTGGAAGAGCCGGTCCGCGAACTGATGGAGAACCACGAGCGGAAGCGCGAGCTCTGGTACCCCGCCGATTTGCTCTCCGCGCAACCCGAGACCTGCCAGGACGCGTTCATCCGCGACCTCCGGGACCAGGCCCGGGGCATTCCCGATCCGATTCGCGCCGCGCTTGCGCTCAACACGCTGACTGAGGAGGGGTTGCCTCACTTTCACCGCCTCCTCGCGGTTTACCTGGGCGACGACAGCCACTGGCGCGCCTGGAACAATCTGTGGACGGCGGAGGAAGACCGGCACGGACAGGTGCTCCACGATTACGCCCGTGACACCCGCCTGTTCGACCAGCGCAAGATCGAGGAGATGCAGTTCGAGTACATCCGGCGCGGCTTCCACCCTGAGTGGGATCGGGATCCCTACCGGGTGTTCGCCTACACCACGGTGCAGGAGCGTGCCACCCAGTTCTCCCACGGCGAGACCGGCCGGATCGTCGGTGAGTACGAGCCGCGCCTGGCCGAGGTCCTGAGCCACGTGGCCAAGGACGAGGCCCGCCACTACGCGTTCTACCGCAGCGTCTTCGAGCTGATCCTCGAGCGCGACCCGAACGCCGCCCTGCACTCGGCGTCGTTCATCCTGCCGGCGATCGACATGCCCGGTGTGACCATCCCCGGGTTCAAGGAGCTGGCCGAGGTGATCAGGCGCGCCGGGATCTACGGCCCGCGGGACTACCTCAGGATCGTGCAGGAACAGATCCGCTACTGGAAGATCGAGAGCCTGCAGGGCCTGAACGAGATCGGGCGGATCGCGCAGGGCAAGATCATGGGTATTCCGGCGCGGCTGAAGCGCATCGCCGAGATCATGGAGACCCGGAGCCGGGCGAAGACGTTCGCCTTCGAGGTCGTATTCAACCGCGAATTCGCGATGGATTGATGGAGCGGTTCCCGCTCGTGCTCGCGCTGGTGCTGGCGGCGGGGTGCGGCGCGAAGGAAGCGGCCCGCGCGCCGACGGGAGCCGCCCGCCAGAACCTGCCCCGCGATCGGCAGGACGCCGAAACACTGGGCAGGGAGATCTTCGATCTCGTGGATCGCGCCGTGGATTACCGCGGGTCCCACCAGGGCCGGCCCGCCGCCTCCTTCCGCCAGATGGGCATCGACAGCCTCACCCCCGAGACCGTCCGCCGGTTGGTGAACCTCGCGCGCGAGCCGGTGATCACGGTCGCCTTCCGGCGGCTGGACGCGCGGGAGATCACCTCTTGCCGAGGGGACAGTCAGATCCTCGAGGAAGCCACGCTGAACGGCGGGCGCTTCACCCTCATGTGTACCTCCAGCTCGGGCGCGCAGCGCCCGATGCGCATCGGCGATCAGGCCGGCCGCTGATCTCCCTGCCGGACCATGCTCTATAGCGCCATCGCCCTGGTCAGCCTCGTCGCCCGTGTGCTCGTCGTGATCGTCCTGGCGTATTCGTCGACGGTGGCGCTGACGCACTGGGCGGTCCGGAGCCGGCGCCTGACGCCGTTCGGGGCCTGGCCGCGCTTCGTCCGCCGGATCAGCGACCCGGTCCTGCTGCCGCTCGAGCGCCGAATCATCCGGTCCGGCGGCAGTCCTCAGGACGCGCCGCTCTGGCTGGTGGGAATCGTCGTGGCCGGCGGACTCCTGCTCCTGAGCCTCATCAGCTGGCTCGGCGGATTCGCCGGGACCCTGACGGTGCTCGCGCGCTCGGGGCCGCGGGCCTGGGGCTATTTCCTGCTCAATGGGCTGTTCACGATCCTGATGGTCGCCCTGTTCGTGCGGGTGATCGCCTCGTGGTTCGGGATCTCGCCCTACCGCCCGTGGATGCGCCCGGTCATGCTGCTGACCGACTGGATCATCGAGCCGATCCGCCGGATCCTGCCACCGCTCGGCATGATCGACTTCAGCCCGCTCGTGGCCTGGCTCCTGCTCAGCTTCCTTCAGCGGTTCCTGCTGTCGCTGGTGTGATCGAAGCGACGCCGACCGGCGTCCGGCTCCGGGTGCGGGTGCAGCCGCGTGCCTCGCGCACCGAGCTCGTGGGCCTCCACGGCGGCGCCCTGAAGGTGCGACTGGCCGCGGCTCCGGTGGAGGGGGCCGCCAACGACGCCCTGCTCCGCTTCCTGGCCGAGCGGCTCGAACTGCCCCGCTCCGCCGTCCGGCTGGAGGCGGGGCTCTCGGGGCGGTCGAAGGTCGTGGTGGTCACGGGCATCGGTGTCGGGGCGGCCGCCGGGCGACTGGGCCTTTGACCGGAGACGGTTCGCGAGTGTAGCTTTGGGAGTCGGACAACTGAGTCGTGGCGATTTGCGCTGCTTGCGGCCACGTTAAACAAACGCTAAAACGCATCCCCTTGAGGCGTTTTGGCTTCAGGGGCTTTTTCGTCCCCGGAGCGTCCATGCTCGTCGACCACCTGCCGTCCGCCCTACCCGCCACCACCGGCCTCACCCGGGAAGCCCGGCGGGAAGCCCGGCTCGCGCTGCTGGAGCCGCTCCTGGCCCGCCGGATCCTGGTCCTCGACGGCGCCATGGGAACCATGATCCAGACGTACGGTCTGGGGGAGCGCGAGTATCGGGGCGAGCGCTTTGCCGACTGGCCGCGGGAGTTGCGCGGGCACAGCGACCTGCTGACCCTCACCCAGCCCGATATCATCCGCGCCATCCACGCGGCCTACCTCGAGGCCGGTGCCGACATCATCGAGACCAACTCCTTCACCTCCAATGCCATGTCGCTCGCGGACTACGGCATGGAGCAGATGGTCTACGAGCTCAACCAGGCGGCGGCGCGACTGGCCCGGGAGGCGGCGGACGAGTGGGAGCGCCGGACACCCGACACGCCGCGGTTCGTGGCCGGGGTCCTCGGGCCGACCAACCGGAGCGCCTCGCTCTCCCCGGACGTGAACGATCCGGGCTTCCGGAACGTCGCATTCGACGACCTGGTCGCCACCTACACCGAGGGCGCGCAGGGGCTGATCGACGGCGGGGCCGACCTGCTGCTGATCGAGACCATCTTCGACACCCTGAACGCCAAGGCCGCCATCTTCGCGATCGAGGGGCTGTTCGAGCGGCTCGGCCTGCGGCTGCCGGTCATGATTTCGGGCACGATCGTGGACGCGAGCGGCCGGACGCTCTCCGGCCAGACCACCGAGGCGTTCTGGAATTCGGTCGCGCACGCGCGCCCGCTCAGCGTGGGCCTCAACTGCGCGCTCGGTGCCCAGGCGCTCCGGCAGTACGTGCAGGAGCTCTCGCGGGTCGCGCCCGTCTTCGTGAGCGCCCACCCGAATGCCGGTCTGCCCAATGAGTTCGGCCAGTACGACGAGACGGCCGAGCACATGGCGGAGGTGCTGCGCGAGTTCGCCGAGCACGGCCTGGTGAACTTCGTGGGAGGCTGCTGCGGCACCACGCCGGCCCACATCCGCGCCATCGCCGACGCGGTGCGGGGCCTCGCGCCACGCCAGCGCCCGGTGCTCGAGCCCGTGTGCCGCCTGAGCGGGCTCGAGCCGCTGACCATCGGGCCGGACAGCATCTTCGTGAACGTCGGCGAGCGGACCAACGTGACCGGCTCGCGCAAGTTCGCGCGGCTGGTGCTCGCCGGCGACTACGAGGCGGGCGTCGAGATCGCGCGGCAGCAGGTGGAAAGCGGCGCCCAGATGATCGACATCAACATGGACGAGGGGATGCTCGACTCCCAGGCGGCCATGGTCAAGCTGCTGCAGCTCATCGCCGCGGAGCCCGGGATCAGCCGCGTGCCGATCGTCCTGGACTCGTCCAAGTGGTCGGTCATCGAGGCCGGCCTCAAGTGCACCCAGGGCAAGGGGGTCGTCAACTCCATCAGCCTCAAGGAGGGCGAGGAGGCCTTCGTCCGCCAGGCCACGCTGGTCCGGCGGTACGGCGCGGCCGTCATCGTGATGGCCTTCGACGAGCAGGGACAGGCGGATACGGCGGAGCGGAAGGTCGACATCTGCACCCGCTGCTACCGGATCCTGACCGAGCGGGTGGGCTTTCCACCCGAGGACATCATCTTCGACCCGAACATCTTCGCGATCGGCACCGGGATCGAGGAGCACAACGGCTACGCGGTGGCCTATATCGAGGCCACCCGGCGTATCAAGACGACACTCCCGCACGTGCTCGTGAGCGGCGGCGTGAGCAACGTCTCGTTCTCCTTCCGCGGGAACGACCCCGTCCGCGAGGCGATCCACGCCGTGTTTCTCTACCACGCCATCGAGGCGGGGATGGACATGGGGATCGTCAACGCCGGCCAGCTCCCGATCTACTCCGACATCCCCCCGGACCTGCTGGAGCGGGTCGAGGACGTGGTGCTCAACCGCCGCCCGGACTCCACCGACCGGCTGCTCGCCGTGGCCGACACCGTGAAGGGTCAGCTCGGCGACCAGACGGCCGATCTCGCGTGGCGGGAGGCGCCGGTGCAGGAGCGGCTGACGCACGCCCTGGTGGAGGGGATCGCGGACTGGATCGTCGAGGACACGGAGGAGGCCCGCCGGTCGGTCGAGCGTCCCATCCAGGTGATCGAGGGGCCGCTCATGGCGGGCATGAACGTCGTGGGCGATCTGTTCGGCGCGGGCAAGATGTTCCTGCCGCAGGTGGTGAAGAGCGCGCGGGTCATGAAGAAGGCGGTCGCCCACCTGGTGCCGTACATCGAAGCCGAGCGCGAGGCCTCGGCCGTGGCCCAGACCAAGGGCCGCGTGCTCCTGGCCACCGTCAAGGGCGACGTGCACGACATCGGCAAGAACATCGTGGGCGTGGTGCTGCAGTGCAACAACTACGAGGTGATCGATCTCGGCGTCATGGTGCCGTGCGCCAAGATCCTCGAGGCCGCCCGGCGCGAGGCGGTGGACATCATCGGCCTGAGCGGGCTCATCACCCCGTCGCTCGAGGAAATGTCGTTCGTGGCCGGAGAGATGGAACGCGAGGGTTTCCGGATCCCGCTCCTGATCGGCGGCGCGACCACGTCGCGGGTGCACACGGCGGTCCGGATCGAGCCGCACTACAAGGGCCCGACGGTCCACGTGCATGACGCGTCGCGCGCGGTCGGCGTGGCGAGCAGCCTCCTCAGCGACACCCTCCACGACGGCTTCGTGTCGGACGTGCGCGAGGAGTACCGGGACGTGCGCGAGCAGCGGAGCCGGCAAAAGCCGGAGGCACGGCGGCAGCCGCTCGCCAACGCGCGGCGGAACCGGCTGGCGATCAATTGGACCGGCGCCACCCCGCCGGTCCCCTGCTCGACCGGCCTCACGGTGCTCGACGACTACCCGCTCGAGGATCTGGTCCCGCGGATCGACTGGACGCCGTTCTTCCAGACCTGGGAGCTGGCCGGTCATTACCCCGCCATCCTCACCGATCCGCGCGTCGGCCCCGCCGCGACCAATCTCTTCGCCGATGCGCAGGCCCTGCTCGACCGGATCGTGCGCGAGCGCCTGCTCCGGCCCCGCGGCGTATTCGGTGTCTTCCGGGCGAACGCGGTCGGCGACGACATCGAGGTGTACGCCGACGACACGCGCACGGAGCAGCTCACGGTAATCCACACGCTGCGGCAGCAGATGATCAAGCCGCCGGGCCGCCCCAACCTCGCCCTGGCCGACTTCGTCGCGCCGCGCGAGGGCGGCGTGGCCGACTACGTGGGCGCCTTCGCCGTCAGCGCGGGGGAAGGGCTCGACGCGCTCGTGGCCTCGTTCGAGGCCGCCCAGGACGACTACAACGCGATCCTGGCCAAGGCGCTGGCCGACCGGCTGGCGGAGGCCTTCGCCGAGCGGTTGCACGAGCGGGTTCGCCGGGAGTACTGGGGCTACGTCCCGGACGAGGCGCTCGACAATGCGGCGATCGTCCGGGAGCAGTACCAGGGGATCCGCCCGGCCCCGGGCTATCCCGCGTGTCCCGATCACACCGAGAAGCGGGCGCTGTTCGACCTGCTGCGGGCGGAGACCAACGCGGGCATCACCCTGACCGAGAGCTTCGCCATGCTGCCGACCGCGTCGGTGAGCGGGTACTACTTCTGGCGTCCCGAGGCCCACTACTTCGGCGTGGGCAAGATCGAGCGCGACCAGGTCGAGGACTACGCCCGGCGGAAGGGCATGGAGATCGCCACGGCGGAGCGCTGGCTGGCCCCCAACCTGAACTACGAGCGCTAGCGTGCCGACGCTGCGCCAGCTCCTGGCCGACGGCCGCGTTCATGTGGTGGACGGGGCGATGGGCACCATGCTCTATGGCCGTGGCGTGTTCCTCAACGTCTGCTACGACGAGCTCAACCTCAAGCAGCCCGAGCTGGTGCGAGACATCCACCGGGAGTACGTCCGCGCCGGGGCCGAGCTGATCGAGACCAACACCTTCGGCGCGAACCCGCTCAAGCTGGCCACCTACGGCCTCGCGGGCGATACGGAGCGAGTCAACACCGCCGCCGCGACGCTCGCCCGTGACGCGGCGGGGACGCGCGCTGCCGTGCTAGGGGCCGTCGGTCCGCTGGGCGTGCGGGTGGAGCCGTTCGGCGAGCTGTCGCTGGACGAGGCCCGCGGCATGTTCGAGCGCCAGGTGCGGGGCCTCCTCGGGGGCGGCGTGGACGGGTTCATTCTCGAGACCTTCAGCGACGTGGCCGAGCTGGGCGCCGCGGTGCAGGCGATCCGCGGCGCCTCCGATCTGCCCATCATCGCGCAGATGACGGTGGGCACCGACGGCAAGACCCACTACGGCACCGACCCGGTCGTCTTCGGGCCCGAGCTCGCCGCGATGGGCGTGGACGTCATCGGGGTCAACTGCTCGGTCGGACCGCACGGAGTGCTCGAGGCGGTGGAGAAGCTCGCGCGGGTGGTGACGCTGCCGATCAGCGCCCAGCCGAACGCCGGGCTCCCGCGCGAGGTCGGCGACCGGAAGATCTATATGGCGTCGCCGGAGTACATGGCGAGCTACGCGCGCCGGATGGTCGAGGCGGGGGCCCGATTCGTGGGCGGCTGCTGCGGGACCACGCCCGATCACATCCGCGCGATGGTGGGGTTCGTCCAGAGCGTCTCACCCCGCCATGCATTCGACATGGGCACGCTCCCGGCCCCGGGCCCGGCCGAAGCCGTGGAGCCGGTACCGCTGGCGGGACGCTCCCGGCTCGGCGCCAAGCTCGCCGAGGGACGGTTCGTCACCACGGTCGAGATCGTCCCGCCGAAGGGCGTCGATCCCGGGCCGATGTTCGACCAGGTCCGCCAGCTCAAGGCCGCCGGCGTGGACGCGGTGAACGTGCCCGACGGCCCCCGCGCCCAGAGCCGGATGGGAGCGCTGCTCTCCGCGCTCATGATCGAGCGCGAGGTGGGGCTCGAGGCGGTGGTGCATTACGCCTGCCGCGACCGCAATCTCCTCGGCATGCTCTCCGATCTCCTGGGTGCGGCCGCGGCGGGCATCCGGAACCTGCTCATCATCACCGGCGATCCGCCGAAGATGGGGCCGTACCCGGAGGCCACCGCGGTCTTCGACATCGACAGCATCGGCCTGACGAACCTGGTCAGCCGGCTCAATCACGGTCTCGATCCCGGCGGCAACCCGATCGGCGCGCCCACGCGGTTCGTGATCGGCGTGGGCGTGAACCCGGCGGCGCCGGACTTCGAGCGCGAGCTCAAGCGGTTCGCCTACAAGGTCGAGGCCGGCGCCGAGTACGCGATCACCCAGCCGGTGTTCGACCTGGCGCAGCTGGACCGCTTTCTGGAGCGCATCGAGGGCCACCGCATCCCGGTCATCGCCGGCATCTGGCCGCTGGTGTCGCTCAGGAATGCCGAGTTCCTGGCGAACGAGGTGCCGGGCGTGTCCGTGCCCGACACGATCCTGGACCGGATGCGGGCCGCGAGCGCGGGCGGGAAGGAGGAGGCGCTGGCGGAGGGCGTGCGCATTTCCCGCGAGATGCTCGCCGCGGTGGCCGACCGAGTGCAGGGGGTCCAGGTGTCCGCGCCGCTCGGACGGGTCCCGGTGGCGCTCGACGTGCTCGAGGCCGCGCCGATTGAACCGGTCGCGAGTCCGGGATATACTCCCCCACCTGAGCGACGCCCGGCCACCTTCGAGCCCGAGCCCTTATGCAGGACCTCCGCACCGCCGTCTCCGCGCTGACCAGCCTCTCCGAAGAAGAGAACATGTTCCGCGACGCGGTGCGGGAGTTCGCCGAGACCGAGGTGCGCCCGCACGTCCAGGCCATGGACGAGGCGGCGCAATTCCGCGCCGACCTGATCCCCAAGTTCTTCGAGCTGGGACTCATGGGCATCGAGGTGCCGGAGCAGTTCGGGGGCGCCGGCGGCAGCATCTTCATGGCCGTGCTGGCCATCGAGGAGCTGGCCCGGGTGGATGCGTCGGCCGCGATCTACGTGGACGTCCACAACACCCTGGTCAACAACGGCTTCATTCGCTGGGGCAGCGACGAGCAGCAGCGGCGCTACTTCCCGAGGCTCACGACCGACCTTCTGGGCGCGTTCGCGCTGTCGGAACCAGGCAGCGGCAGTGACGCTTTCGCACTCGAGACCCGCGCGGTGCGGACCGTCGACGGCTGGGAGCTCACCGGCCGGAAGTTCTGGATCACGAACGGCGCCGAGGCGGGCGTGTTCATCGTGTTCGCCAACGCCGATCCGACCAAGGGCTACAAGGGCATCACGGGCTTCATCGTCGAGCGCGAGTTCCCCGGCTTCTCGGTCGGCAAGAAGGAGAACAAGCTCGGCATCCGCGCCTCGAGCACGACCGAGCTCATCCTGGAACAGTGCCGGGTGCCCGAGGCCAACGTGCTCGGCCCCGTGGGCCAGGGCTACAAGATCGCGATCGAGACCCTGAACGAGGGGCGGATCGGCATCGGCGCGCAGATGCTCGGCGTGGCCACGGGCGCGCTCGAGGCAGCGACGACCTACGTGAAGGAGCGCCGCCAGTTCGGCAAGGCGATCGCCGAATTCCAGGGCGTGCAGTTCCAACTGGCCCAGATGGCCACCGATCTCGAGGCCGCCCGGCTCATGGTCTACAACGCGGCGCGGCTCAAGGACGCGGGGCAGCCGTTCGCCCAGCAGGCGGCGATGGCCAAGCTCTTCAGCTCCCAGGTGGCCGATCGCACGACGTCGAACTGCCTGGAGCTCTTCGGCGGCTACGGGTACTCGAAGGAGTACCCGGCGGAGAAGTACTACCGCGACGCCAAGATCGGAACCATCTACGAAGGCACCAGCAACATGCAGCTGCAGACGATCGCGAAGACCCTGCTCAAGTAGGGCGTGAACCGGCCGGAGGAAGCGCCCCGGAGCCCGCGTGCGGGCCCGGGGCGTTCCTTGTGGACCTTCCCGCCGCGGGGCGACGTCCCCCCGTGCGGCTCTCCGGGCGTCCTGCCTCGTCGGGCGTTGCCCGGCCGCCACGTTGTCGTGGCGGCGCCGGGATTTCCGGTTCCACCGGGATGTGGGGAGCGGGACACGGCTCAGGTTGGGCCGGGCCTGAGATTTGCGCCGTCCCTAGTGGACCAGCCGGAATTGCCGCCCCGAGGGTCCCCGGTGGCCGGCATCAGATAAAATGATGGTGAGTATGGTGTTATGCCCTTGACATGCGATGTCGCGCCGAGCGATACATTCGGCCGCTCGTGGACAGGATTTCTCTCTTCGTTGGGAACCGCCGTGTCAATTTCGTCGTCCTCTCGCCTGGCCATGCTCCTGCCGCTGGCCGGCGTGCTCCAGATCCAGTCTGCGCCGCTCCAGGCCCAGACCGACACCCAGTGGCTCACCGAGCGGCTGGACTCGTGGTACCATCGCGCCCAGCGCTCGGCGCCGGGCGAATGGGGCATCGCGGTAGCCGACCAGTCCGGCCAGTTGCTCTGGAGCGCCAACCCCGACCAGCCGCTCATGCCGGCCTCCACGGTCAAACTGTTCACCACCGGCTTCGCCCGCACCGTCCTGGGAGGCACCGCGCGCCGGCCGACCCGGGTCGTCGGGGTCGGATCGCTCGACTCCGCCTCGGGTGAGTGGATCGGGAGCTGGGCCCTCGAGGTGAACGGCGACCCCTCGCTCGAGCGGGCGGAGGGTTCGGGACCGACGCTCTACGACCTGGCCATGCAACTGGCCGGAGGCGGGGTCCGGAAGCTGACCGGCCCGCTGCAGCTCCAGAGCTCCAACGGTCCCGCGAACGCGGTCTATCCGGCGGTCTGGTCATCCCGCCACCAGGGGCGCATCTTCGCCCCGCTGGTCGGCCCACTCACCCTGCACGAGAACATCGTCTGGGTCACGGTCCAGCCCGGGGCCCGGATCGGGCAGCGCGTGCGGGTGTTCGAAACGGCGCCGGACGGCATCGGCCGGATGGTG
Source organism: uncultured Gemmatimonadales bacterium (assembly GCA_963711915.1). Lineage (GTDB taxonomy): Bacteria > Gemmatimonadota > Gemmatimonadetes > Gemmatimonadales > GWC2-71-9 > CAVVWJ01. The sequence goes on along the minus strand of CAVQGA010000009.1, from coordinate 63,149 downwards.
AGTGTCACCGCGACCACCCGGGCCGGGCGGCGCTCGCGGCTCGCGCTCCGGACACGGGCCGACGGCGGCTGGGTGGTGACGGGCACGATCGGCGTGCGGGCGGCGCCGCGGCGCCTCACGGCCGTGGCGACCGACCCGCGGGCGGTGCTCAGCGCCGTCTGGGCCGGGGCGCTCACGCGGGCGGGGATCGCCTGGAATCCGTCGGCCTACATCGGTCCACCGCCGGCCGGCGGTCCCCAGGTGCTGGCGGAGGTGTCCTCGCCTTCGCTCGACTCGCTCGCCAGCGAGATCAACCGTCGGAGCCTCAATCTGGGCGCCGAGCTGCTGCTCCAGTGGGCCGGCGGGCGCGACGGCGGCCCGGCGCTCCTGACCGATCACGTGCGCCAGATCGTGGGCTCGACCGAGGGGGTGTATCTGGTGGACGGGAGCGGGTTGTCGTTCGAGGACCGGGTCACGCCGCAGGCGTTCGTCACCTATCTCGCGAAGTTCCCCCTGACGCCCGCCGGACGGAATTTCCCCATGCTGCTGCCGGCCAACGGCTCGGGCACCCTGCACCGCCTCAACAGCGGCTTTCCCGGGGTCGGCGTCGTGCGCGCCAAGACCGGCACGCTCGGCCGGGTCTCGACCGTCGTCGGATACCTCGGCCGGCCTGAGGGGACCCTGCTGGTGGCGCTGATGTACAACGGCGGCCGGCCCTGGGCCGCGCGCCAGGCCCAGTGGAAGCTGTTCCGCGAGCTCGGCGCCCACGGCGTCGTGATCCCCACGGACACCCTGGCCGAGCCGCCGCCGGTGCAGCTCGGCGGGGAGCAGGCCGCGCCGCCGCCCGCGTGGTGGACTGCCGGCGGCGTAACCGAGCAGGACTCGGCCGACACGGCAGTCGAGGCTCCGGCCGCGGCGCACTGATCGCGGGTCCGACAGCCCGCGCGGACGGTCGACGGGGCATGCCTGACGGCATGCCCCGTTTTGCGTCCGACCACGGCGACGTCCGGCACAATCTCAGAACACCACGTGCGCGAGCGTCACCCCTTTCGGCTCCTCCGAGTGGTTGACGACCGACTCCATCGTGAGCGCCGCCCCCATCACTGGCGCGGCGACGCCGGGCATCGGCAGCGTCATGAACGCGGGCCGCTGCATGTCGGCGTTCACCTCGACCGAGCGGACCATGCCGGTCTCGGTAATGAACCAGAACTGGTACATGCTGCCGGCCGGCGCGGGGGGCAGGCCGTGCACGATGACGCACCAGCGGTGCGACACGGCGTCCTGAAAGATGAGCAGCCCGCCGTGATGGCCGTTCATGGAGATCCGGGTCTGGAGCACGTTGTTCGCCCGACGCAGCACGGAAAGCGTGTCTTCGAGCGCGGCGAGCTGGGTCTCGCGGGCCGAGAGCCGCGCGCGGAGCTCGCCCCCTTCGTGGCGGGCGGCGAGGGCGGCGCCTCCGGCGAGGAGGGCCAGGCTGGCGGCGAGGGCGGCCGGCACCCGGCGGCGCCAGCGGTTCGGGCGGTCGAGGATCTCGGTCGTCATCCGCCGGGCGAACCCGGGGCGCGGCGCCACCGGGGTGACGGCCATCGGCAGCCAGGCGAGCTCGCGCTCCAGGCGGGCCACCTCCCGGTCGCACTCGCTGCAGCGGACCAGGTGATCGCGGAACGTCCGCTCCTCGCCGGGCTCGAGGCTGCGGGCGACGAAGGCGGCGCGGTTTTCGACGTACCAGTCGTGGGCGGTCATACGATCCAGTCTTTGATCGGCTCCAGCGCGATCCTGAGCTTGTCGAATGCGAGCCGCAGCCGCGTCTTTACCGTCCCTATCGGGATGGCGAGCTCCCGGGCGATCTCGGAATGCGTGAGGCCCCCGAAGTAGGCCAGCCGGACGGCCTCGCGCTGTTCGCGGGGCAGCGCTTCCAGGGCCGCGTGCACCGATTCGTGCACGTGCCACCCGGGACGCGCCGCCTCGTCCACCTCGGTCGCCCGGACCCGGTCGGGGGGCAGCTCCCCGAAGGCCTGCGCGCGCTCCAGCTTGAGTCGCGTGCGGCGGCGGCGGCGCAGCCGGTCGATCGCGCGGTTGCGCGCGATGCGGAGCAGCCAGGGCAGCAGTGCGTCGTGCTCGTCGCCGAGGCTGCCGATACGGTCCCACGCGGCGGCGAAGACCTCGAGCACGACCTCCTGTGCCTCATCGGGATCGCTCAGCATCCCCTGCGTGATGCCGAGCAGCCAGGGGCTCGCGACCTCGATCAGCTCCACCAGGGCCAGCTCGTCGCGCGCCGCGAGCCGGCGGCGGAGCGACGCCTCGCCCGCGAGCACGAGCGGGCGGCGGGTGCTCGCCCCGCCCGGGGACGGGTGCGCGCGCTCGTGACGGGGCGGATCTGGACGGGGCATGCTCCTAGTAATGCATCATGCCGGCTGGTGCCGCCAGCCGCCCGACACCGGACGGGCGGCTGCCGGAGGTCGCGATAACATTGGCACGGCGATCGTTGAGGGCATCCACTGCTCCGCGAGGTGATACGGTACCCGGGGGCCCGCACCGCGGCCATGAGTCAACGACGCGGGGGGTCGCCCGGTTCTGTGCGGATGGGGTCGGCGGGCGCCTGCGCGTCGTCACCGTATGCCGGAGGGCCGGACGAACGACGGGGGCATGACCGTGGTCATGCCCCCGTCGCCCCGCGTGGGTGGCGCCGCTGCTAGGCGCGGCGAGCGCTCGTCGCCACGAGAACCACACCGCCGACGATGGCGAGCGCACCGAGGATCGGCGGGATCGGAAGCGACTCCTTCTTATCGGCGCTCGCTTGGATGGGCCCGAGATCCAGCACCTTTTCCTTGTGGGTGAAGGAAAAGCCGCCGAACGCGAGACCGGCGATCCCCAGGATGATCAGCACCACGCCGACGACGACGGGGGCCTTCATACGACTCTCCTGCCCTGGATCAGCTGGATCAGCGCGATCACGATCGCGACCACGAGCAGCACGTGGATGAAGCCCCCCAGCGTGTACGATGTAACCATGCCCAGGAGCCACAGCACCAGCAGGATCACGAAGATGGTCCACAGCATGACGCCCTCCCTTGGGATTGGAGCGGAGATGCGCGACGGCCACCGGCGCGACCCCAGCGGTCGCCCATCCCTGCCTCGCGCCAACACGCTTGTCTGGATAGCCGGTCGGCAGGAGCCAGCCGACGATCACGACAGTAGCTGCCGGGGCCGGTCGATGCGGTGAGCGTGGTCACCGGGGGAGTGCGGCGCCGCCCGGTACGAGACGGCCCGGTCCGAAGGTTCCGGGCCGGGCCGCGTACGGCGGGACTGCGGGCGTGTTACTGGTCCCGCATCAATTCACGCCCAGCGAGGCGGCGACGTTGATCCGGCCCCGGCCGTAGAACGGATCGGTACCGCGGGGGCCGAGGTCGTCCGCTCCCCGGAGGATCGCGGCGCGGAGTTGCGACGGCCCGCTGATGCCCTGGCTCGCAAGCGACGCGGCGAGACCGGTGACGTGCGGCGCCGCCTGGCTGGTTCCGACGAACCCGATCACCGGCAGGAACTGCGGCGGACAAAGCAGTCCGATCGGCGCCTCGGTGGGACTCGGCTGCAGGGAGGCGAACTCGACCGACTTGGTCGAGCACGAGGACCAGACCGGCGTGAGATCGGCGACGTTGCCCTGGGCATCAAAGATCACGTTGCCGCCGGGGGCGCCCACGCTGATGGCCGACCGCCCGAAGTTGCTGTAGGCCGACGCGAAGGCGTCCACGTTCACGAACGGGCCGAAGGCGCCTTCGCCGGTCGGCCCCAGCGCCGACACGCAGATGACGTGTGGCGCGTCGCAGTACGCCGCGAACTCGTTGCCGTTGTGATCGAGGTCCTCGGCGGCGTTGCCGGCGGCGACCACGATGAGCGTGCCCTTGCGCATGGCGTAGTTGAACGTGCGGTTAAGCACGGCATTGAAGCCCTGCGAACCGGCCTTCGAGAAGCTGCCGTCGAGGCTCATGTTGATGACCGTGGCGCCCGCATCCGCCGCGTAGCGGATGCCTTCGAGCACCGACGCCGTGGGGCAGCTCCCGCGCATGTTGCAGACCTTCACGCCGAGCAGGGTCGTCTTCGAGGTGATGCCGGCGGCGATGAGTGCGTTGCTGCTCACGACGGTCCCGACGTGCGAGCCGTGACTGTGCAGGTCCATGATCGGGTTGAGCCCGGGACCGGCGTACTTGGCCACGCTGTCCGCCTCGCCGACCAGGTCGACCGACCGCGCGAGATCCACGTGGCCGGCCAGATCCGGATGGGTGTAGTCGAGGCCGGTGTCGAGGATGGCCGCCACGACGCCGGCCGAGCCCAGCTTCCCGGCGGCCCAGGCCGCGTCGGCGTGCACCGCGAGCATGTTCCACTGAATCGGGAGCACGGAGAAGAGAAACGCCCCCGCGGGGTCGTTCGTGCTCTGCACCCTGCTCGAGCGCTGGCGGGCCGTCTTCTGCGTGCCGTAGGGGCTGAGCGTAATCACCGGCTCGACCTCGGCGGTGGCGGCGAGGCCGTCCCGGACGAGACTCTGGGCCTCCTGGTCGCTGAGGCCGCTCACGGCGGCGAATCCCAGGGCATCGTCCGTGAGCGCGACCTTGCCGCCGAGCGCCTTGACCCGCGCGCCGAACGCGGCCGGCACGTCGGCCTTGAAGGTGAGGAGATGGCGTTGGATTGCGGCTCGTGCGCTGGCGGCGGAGATGCGGGGCTGTTCGACGACGGTGGTGGGAGCGGAGGAAGTGTCACATGCGGCGACGACAACCAGGAGCAGGGTCGCCCCGAACAAAGAAAGTCGCACTCGTGGCATACGAACTCGCGGAATTGGAGGTGAAGGCCCTACGGTATCGCGCGGTTGTTGGCTTCAGCGGGCTCTCGACTCGGTAGCCGTAGAAGGGCGGAGCCGTGGCGAGCGAGGGCATGAATCCCTCGCCCTCGCAGAGGCTCGAATAACTTGACCGCGAAAGGAGGGCTTGGCAAGGAGGATCCGGCACCGTTGGCGCGCAGGAGTCTGCAGCACTTGTCGCGCTGCCGGGGTTGTCAGAAGGAGGTGCCGCGGACATGTTGGGTCCTCCTGCGATCGAAGGATCACCTCGCCGCCAGGCGCTGCGGCCCGATGTCGCGCGGGGAAACCTTTCCTTTTTGCAAGATGGCCGGGCCCTCATCGCCCGCATGGCGGTGGGCCCTTACTTTTCGGTCCTGAGCATCGCCTACCCTCGCCCAAAGGACTGCGCATGGCCACCCGGTCCCTGCCGCCTGCAGTGACGTCTCCGGAAGGGACGCGCTTCCAGCCGTTCGTCCCGGCCGACGCCTCGCCGGCGGAGCTCACGCTCCGCGCCTTGATCCTCGGAGCGCTGCTCGGCATCGTGTTCGCCGCCTCCAGCGTCTATCTCGCCCTCAAGATCGGCCTCACGGTCTCTGCCTCGATTCCGATCGCCGTGCTGTCGGTGGCGTTCTTCCGCACCCTGGGCCGCTCGACCATCCTCGAGAACAACATCGTGCAGACGACCGGCTCCGCCGGCGAGTCCATCGCGGCCGGCATCGTGTTCACGCTGCCGGCGATCCTGCTCATGGGGTACGACCTGAGCGTCGGGAAGGTGGCCATCGTGGCGGTGGTCGGCGGGGTGATGGGCATTCTGCTCATGATTCCGCTCCGCCGCGCGCTCATCGTCAAGGAGCACGGGCGGCTCACCTACCCCGAGGGCACGGCCTGCGCCGAAGTCCTGGTGGCGGGCGAGAAAGGGGGCCTGCAGGCGCGCCGGCTGTTTCAGGCGTTCGGGATCGCGTTCACCTACAAGTTCCTGATGTCAGGGCTCAAGGCCTGGAAGGAGTATCCCGGCTGGATCTCGACCGGCTACAAGGGGGCGTCGATCTCCGCCGAGGTCTCGCCCGAGCTGCTCGGGGTCGGCTACATCATCGGGCCCCGGATCGCGGGGTACCTCTTCGCCGGGGGCTCCCTGGCGTACCTCGTGCTCATCCCCGCCATCAAGCTGTTCGGCAGCGGGCTCACCCGGCCGATCTTCGCCGAGACCAAGCTCATCGCCGATATGAGCCCGGGCGAGGTACGGGCCAACTTCGTGTTCTACATCGGTGCCGGCGCGGTGGCCACGGCGGGCATCATCGCGCTGCTCCGGTCCCTCCCGACGATCCTCTCCGCGTTCCGCTCCGGCTTCCAGGACCTGCGCGGCAGCCTCGGCGACGCCACCACGCGGCTTCGGACCGACCTCGACCTGCCGGTCTGGGTGACGCTGGTGGGCGCGGTGGCTCTCGCGCTGCTGCTCACGGCCTTGCCCCAGCTGGCCGTCAACCTGCTCGGCGCCATTCTCATCGTGGTGTTCGGGTTCTTCTTCGTGGTGGTGTCGTCGCGCATCACCGGCGAGATCGGGGTGAGCGCGAACCCGGTGTCCGGCATGACCATCGCCGCGCTCATCGGGACCACCGCGATCTTTCTGCTCATCGGCTGGACCGGCGTCGATCACCGGGTCGGGGCGATCTCGATCGCGGGCGTCATCGCGGTGGCGGCGAGCAACGCGGGCGCCACGAGCCAGGATCTCAAGACCGGCTTTCTCGTCGGCGCCACGCCGCGCCGGCAGCAGATCGCGATCATCGTCGGCGCCGTCACCTCCGCGCTCGCGGTCGGCTGGACGCTCACGCTGCTCAACACCACGTATACCACCATCATCCCCGAGCGCCATCCGGGCGTGACGCTGCAGATCTCCGCGCCGGACGCGGCCACCCGCTCGGTGACCACCCTGGGCGAGCAGATGCGGCACGACGGCCGCGACTGGGAGGTCGTGCGGGTGAACCTGCCGATCCAGGGCGTCCAGCCCGGGAAGTACCTGGTCGATCCCGCGTCGCGCGAGGTGGCCTACCTGGTCGACCCGGGCATCGGCGGGCGCGTCCGGGAGATCGACGGCCGCCCGATCACCAAGCTCGACTCGCCCAAGGCCACCATCATGGCGCTCGTGACCGACGGGATCCTGACGCAGAAGCTCCCCTGGGGGCTGGTGCTCATCGGTGTCTTCCTCACCCTCGCGATCGAGCTCATGGGGCTGCAGTCGCTGCCGATCGCCGTCGGCGTCTACCTGCCGATCTCGACGTCGTCGGCCATGTTCGCCGGCGGCGTGGTGCGCTGGCTGGTCGAGCGTCGCGCGCGGGGGGCTGAACGCACGATCGCGGAGGTGGAGTCCGGGCCGGGCGTGCTGTTCTCGAGCGGGCTGATCGCGGGCGGGGCGCTGGCCGGTGTCGCCATCGCCGGCGTGGCGGCCGCGCTGGTCCGGAAGGCGGAGGCGGCGCAGGTCCCGGCGGCCGACTACCTGGCGCACCTCGCTGGACTCCAGGGCGCGCTCGGCGCGGTGGCCCAGAACGACCTAGTCGCGCTGGCCGTGTTCGCCTGCCTGGCCGGCACCCTGTACCGGGTGGCGGGGCGCTGAGCCGTGGCGCCCCGGGCGATGATCTCGCCGTCCATCCGTGCGCGAATCATTCACGGGGCGCTGATGCTCGGCATCGTGTTGTTCACCGGGCTGTCGCTGGCCCTCCGGAGTCGGTCGCTGCCGGCGGAGGCTCTGCCCGACCGGAAGGTGCTCTATATCGCCCTCGCGCTGGCGAGCGCGACGCTGTTCGGCGCGGCGGCGTTCCGGGTCGGCCGGCTCCCGGCGTCCAAGGGCGCCTCGGAGGACGAGTGGTGGCAGGCCAACCTCGGCCGGGCGATCGTCGCCTGGGCCCTGGTCGAGGCGCCCACGCTGCTCGGCGTCGTCGCGTACACCGTGACCCGTGATTTCCGGACGTTGATCGCCACGTTCATCGGCCTACTCCTCTTCGCGAGCTACCACCCCCGCCGCCTGACCGAGCGCTGAATGCGGGTCGTGACCCTGCTCCCGGGCGCGACCGAGATCGTCGCGGCGCTCGGTGGCGCCGCCGCGCTCGTCGGCATCTCGCACGAGTGCGACTACCCGCCGTTCGTACTGCACCTGCCGCGGGTCACGTCCACCCCGCTCAACCCGTCGCTCCCGGGCGCGGCCATCGACGCGGAGGTGCGGCGTCTGCGCGACGCGGGCGGGGCCGTCATCACGGTCGATGCCGAAGCGCTGCGCCGGCTCGCGCCCGACCTCCTGATCACCCAGGACCTGTGCGAGGTCTGCGCCGTGGCGGACGGGACCGTCCACCGGCTGGCGCCAGGCGATCCAGCCCGTGCCCGACGTCCTCGCGCTGACCGGTCGCACCGTGGCCGGCGTGATGCGAGATATCCAAGCGGTGGCCCGCGCGCTCGACCTCGACGACGAGGGAGACGAGCTCACCGCGGGTTTGAGCAGCCGGCTGGCACGCCTCCGGCACGGCGCGCCCGCGGTGCGCCCGCGGGTGCTCTGCGTCGAATGGCTGCACCCCCTGTATCTGGCCGGCCACTGGGTGCCCGACTTGGTCGCCGCTGCGGGCGGAGTGGACGTCGGCGCCGAGGCCGGTGCGCACTCGGCGGTGAGCTCCTGGACCGCGGCTCGCGCGCGGGCACCGGACCTGCTGGTGGTCATGCTGTGCGGCTTCGGCCTCGAGCGCGCCCGGCGCGAGCTGGACCGGGTCGCCGATCCCGCGGCTCTCGACGTCCTGGGCTCGGTTCCGGTCTGGCTGCTCGACGGCAACGCGTACACGTCCAGGCCGGGCCCAAGGATCGTGGACGGCGCCGAGCGCCTGCGGGCAGCGATGGCCGGCACCGAGCGGAGCGGGCTCGAGCGCTGGCGCCGGGCGCGGTGATGACCATCGAGCTCGAGACAGTCGTCACCGGCCCTACCGTGGATGAGGTCCACGCGCTGTTCGAGGAGTACGCGGCAGCGCTGGGCGTCGACCTGGAATTCCAGGGCTTTTCCGCAGAAGTGGCCGATCTGCCGGGGGCGTACGGGCCACCGCTCGGCCGTCTCATCCTGGCCCGGAGGGACGGCCGGGCGGCAGGGTGCGTGGCGGTGCGTCCGCTCGAGCGGGCAGCCTGCGAGATGAAGCGGCTCTACGTCCGGCCGGCGTTCCGCGGGACGGGCCTGGGCCGGTGGCTGGCCCAGACGGCCGTCCGGGAAGCGGCGGCGGCGGGGTACGAGGTGATGCGGCTCGACACACTCGGGCACATGGCCGAGGCCCGCCGACTCTACGCAGACCTTGGATTCCGTGGTATCGCTCCATACCGGCACAATCCGGTGCCGGGCGCGGAATTCTCGAGCTCCACCTCCGTCGTCCGGAGGGGTAGACAGACGGTCCCTCGCCCGCGACCTTTGGCGCGTCCTCCACCCCGTGACCATGACACCCGAATCGCTCGCGTTTCTCAAGTCCCTGCTCGACACCCCGGGCCCGTCGGCGTTCGAGGCGGCGCCCGCGCGCGTGTGGCGCGCCCAGGCGGCGAGCATCGCCGACCGCGTGCGGGTCGACGTGGCCGGCAACTCGTTCGCCACGCTCAACCCCGACGGCCGGCCGCGGGTGATGCTTGCCGGCCACATCGACGAGATCGGGATCATGGTGAGCCACATCGACGATGACGGCTTCGTCAGCTTCGACACCATCGGCGGATGGGATCACCAGGTGTTCGTGGGTCAGCGGGTGCGGCTGCTCGGCCGAAGTGGGCCGGTAGCGGGCGTGGTCGGCAAGAAGGCCATTCACATCATGGACAAGGACGACCGGGACAAGGTCTCGAAGGTCGAGGACCTCTGGATCGATATCGGGGCCGCCAGCCGGGCGGAGGCCGAGGGCCGGCTCCGGATCGGCGACCCGGGCGTCCTGGCCGCGGGTGTGCTCGAGTTCCCCAACGGCCGTCTGGTGAGCCGCTCGATCGACAACCGGATCGGGGCGTTCGTGGTGCTCGAGGCGTTGCGGCTGTTGGCCGCCGAGGGGCCGCGCCCCGGGGCCGCCGTCACCGCCGTCGCCACCACCCGGGAAGAGATCGCCGCGACCGGCGGCGGCGCGCGCTCGTCCGCGGCCGCGCTCGAGCCGGACGTCGCCATCGTCATCGACGTGACCCACGCGACGGACTATCCCGGCATCGACAAGCGCCGCCACGGCGACTACCGCCTCGGCGGCGGACCGGTGCTCTCGCGTGGAGCGTCGGTGAGCGAGATCGTGTTCGAGCGCCTGGCAGCCGCCGCCGAGGCGGAGCAGATTCCGTACACCATCGAAGCCGCCTCGCGCGACACCCACACGGATGCCGAGGCCATCTTCAACGCCCACCGCGGTGTCGCCACCGCGCTCGTATCCGTCCCCAACCGGTACATGCACAGCCCGAACGAGATGATCGCGCTCGAGGATCTCGAGCGCACCGCCCGGCTGCTCGCGGGCTTCGTCCGCCGGCTGGAGCCCGACACCGATTTCGTGCCGCGCTGAGCGGCGTGTATTCTTGGAGCGTATGTCCGCCCGACTTCGCCTCACCGCGTTCGCCGCCACCCTGACGCTCGTCGGCGCGTCCGCCCTGCCCGCGCAGCAGATGGGCACCGCCCCCCCGCCCGAGGCGGTTCGTCCGATCGTCCCGCCCGTGCTGGCCATCGACGACATCAAGTTCCTGAGCGACGACCGGCTCGCGGGCCGGCTGACGGGCAGCCCGGGTGCGGACACGGCGGCGGCGTATCTGGCGCGGCGGTTCCAGGCGGTGGGGCTCCAGCCCGCGGCGGGGGGCTGGTTTCAGAAATTCACCATCGCGCGCGACGCACCGGTGGCGCAGCAGGCCCACGTGGCCGGGCTTCAGGGCAGCAACGTGATCGGGCTCCTGCCCGGCCACGACCCGGTGCTCCGGAACCAGGCCCTCATCGTGGGCGCCCACTACGACCACCTTGGTCTCGGCGGGTTCGGCAGCCTCGATCCGGACAGCACCGGCAAGGTCCACAACGGCGCGGACGACAACGCCTCCGGCGCGGCGATGCTGATCCAGGTCGCGTCCCGGCTCGCGGCGACCCCGCCGGCCCGGACGGTCATCTTCATCGCCTTCAGCGGCGAGGAGCTGGGCCTGCTCGGCTCCGCCTACTACGTCAAGCAGCCGATCTACCCACTATCCACCACGCTGGCGATGATCAACCTCGACATGGTGGGCCGGCTCCGGCAGAAGCGGCTCATCGTCTACGGCTCGCAGACCGCGCGGGAGTTCCCGGCGCTGCTCGACTCGCTCAACTGGCACGCGGGGCTGGACCTCAAGGCCCATGGCGACGGTTTCGGCCCGAGCGACCAGTCCTCGTTCTACGCCGCCGGACGACCGGTACTGCACGTCTTCACCGACCTGCACGAGGACTACCACCGCACCACGGACGACTGGGAAAAGATCAACACCCAGGGGTTCGACATGGTGACCGGCTTCGTCACCGGACTGGTGACGGCGCTGGCCAATCGTCCGACCCCGCTCACGCCGGTCACGGGAACTGCCCAGACACCTATCACGGGCGTGGCGGCGGGCACGGGCTATGGAGCCTATCTGGGCACCGTGCCCGACATGACCGACAGCCCCGGCGGCGTGCGGCTGCTCGGGGTCAGGGCCGGGAGCCCGGCCGAGAAGGCGGGGCTCCGCGGGGACGACATCATCACGAGGATCGGCGACATGAACGTGCCCGACCTGCAGGCGATGACCGACGCGCTCCGAAGCCATCGGCCGGGCGATACGGTGGACATCGTCGTCCGGCGCGGCGAACAGGAAACGACGCTCCACGCCACCCTCGGCGAGCGGGGAGGCTGAGCCATGGCGATGCTCGAGCCCGATCGCGTCATCGCGGCGCTCCGCGGCGCGTTCGCCCGCGACGCCGGGCGCGCGGAGCTGCTCCGGCTCGCGGCGGAGCGGATCCGCGCCGCCGGCGCGCCCTACACCTCGGTCTACCTGTACATGCTCCACGGCGAGGAGCTGGTCCTCGAGGCGTTCGCGGGACGCGAGACCGAGCACACCAACATCGCGGTGGGCCACGGGGTGTGCGGCACGGCGGTGGCCACCGGCCAGGACCAGAACGTGCCCGACGTCCGGGCGGTCATCAACTACATCGCCTGCAATGCCTGGACGCGCTCGGAGCTGGTGGTCCTGATCCGCCGCGGGAGCACCATCCTCGGTCAGATCGACGTGGACAGCGACGTCCCCGACCCCTTCACCCCCGACGAGGAAGCGGCGGTCCGGAAGGTGGCGGACGCCCTGGCCATATTGCTCTGACGCCGCGCGCCTGGTCCTCCGCCCGATTCACCATTCCCCTCCCGGACGGACACCGCTTTCCCATCGCCAAGTACGCCCGCATTCGCGATGAGATCGTGGCCCGGGGCCTCTTGCCCACCTGGGCGGTCGAGGAGCCCGACCGGGCCGAGCGCTGGGCGCTGGCGCTGGTGCACACGCCGGGCTATCTCGCGGGCGTGTTCGATGGCGGCCTCTCCCCGGCGGAGACTCGGCGGCTGGGCTTCCCGTGGAGCCCTGCGCTCAGAGAGCGCTCGCTTCGAACCGTCCAGGGCACCGTGGAAGCCGCGCACGATGCACTCGAGCGGGGCCTCGGCATCAATCTGGCCGGCGGCACGCACCACGCCTTCCCCGGCCATGGGGAAGGGTTCTGCGTCCTCAACGACGTCGCCATCGCGATCCGCGTCCTGCAGCGGGAGGGCCGGATCACCCGGGCCGCGGTCGTGGACCTCGACGTCCACCAGGGCAACGGCACCGCCCGGATCTTCGCCGACGACCCCGACGTCTTCACGTTCTCGATGCACGGCGCGCGCAACTTCCCGTTCCGAAAGGAACGGAGCCGGCTCGACGTGGCGCTCGACGACGGGTGCCGGGACGAGGCCTACCTCGCCGCACTGGAGGCGCACCTGGTCCCCGTGCTCGAGGCCGCGCGGCCGGAGCTGGTGTTCTACCTCGGCGGCGCGGACCCCTTCGCCGGCGACCGTTTCGGCCGGCTCGGCCTCTCGGTGTCCGGCCTCGAGGCGCGCGACCGGCTGGTGTTCCGGGCCCTCCACCGCCGGGGCCTTCCGGCCGTGGTGACCCTGGCCGGCGGCTACGCGCGGGACCTGGAGGACGTCGTCACCATTCAGGCGAACACCGTGCAGGCCGCCTTGACCGCCTATGCCTGACCCGCGGGCCGCGCGCGAGGCGATGATCCCGGTTCGCGGGATCGAGCTGTTCGTCCGCCGGATCGGCGCGGGGCCGCCGGCGGTCGTCCTCCACGGCGGCCCCGGGGCGCACCACGACTACCTGTTGCCCGGGTTCGACGCGCTGGCGGATGGCCGCGAGCTGGTCTACTACGACCAGCGCGGCGGCGGCCGCTCACCGGTCCCACGCGACGTCCCCGTCGGGTGGACCGAGCAGGTGGCCGACCTGGAGGCGCTCCGCGAGACCTGGGGCTTCGAGCGGCTCCGGCTCGCGGGCTACTCGTGGGGCGGCCTCCTCGCGCTCCTGTACGCGCTGGCGCACCCCGGCCGGGTGGAGCGGCTCGCGCTCGTGAGCCCGGCGCCGGCCTGGCGCGCGGCGCGCGAGCGGTTCGAGGCCGCCTTCGCGCGGCGGAACCTCGATCCGGCATTTCAGGAGGCGCGACGCCAGCTTCGGGAGAGCGGCCTTCGCGAGCGCGACCCGTCCGCGTACCAGCAGGGGATTTTCGAGCTCTCCGTGGCGCCGTATTTCTTCGATCCCGCGCGCGCGACCGAGCTCACCCCGTTCCGGGTCACCGGCCGAACCCAGCAGGAGGTGTGGGCCAGCCTCGGCGAGTACGATCTCCGGCCCCGGCTGGCCGCGCTGCGCGACACCGCCTCGCTCGTGGTCCACGGCGAAGAGGATCCCATCCCGATCGAGGCGGCGCGGACCACGGCCGAGCTGATCGGGGCCGAGTTCCATGCCCTGCCGCACTGCGGCCACGTGCCGTATGTCGAGGCATTCGGGGAGTTCAGAAGGCTGGTGGGGGAGTTCCTGTAGGACAGACGACAGACGACAGACGGACAGACGGACAGCGAAGGATTGTCGTCCCGAGGGAGCGCAAGCGACCGAGTGATCTGGCCGGGGCATGGCTCGGACCATTCCCCATCAAGATCCCTCGCTTCGCTCGGGATGACAGTGGGGGTCGGCTCCGCGCGCAACATGCCGGACGGCCCCGCTTCTCTGCCTTCTCCGCCCTCTCCGCCTTCTTCGTCCTCTCCGCCTTCTCCGCCCGCTCCGCCCGCTCCCACCCCGCTATCTTCCGGCATGGCCCGCCCCACCCCATTCGACCTGGTGTTCGTCCATGCCGCCGAGACCGCCTTCCCTTCCATCCGCGCCGCGATGCAGCGCGGCGGGCACGCCGCCGCCGACCGGGACGCCTTCCTGATGGTGCCGGAGGTCGTGTCGCTGGTGCACGACTTCCGCCCCGAGGAGGGCCTGGGCGAAGGCATGGACCAGCTCGTGGCCCTGGTGCACCACGCGTACCTGCTCTGGGACGCCGGTGTGCTCACCATGCCGCTGGCGCCGGAACGCCTGGCGGCCCTGCTCGATGGCCCGCCTCCGGCCTCGCCCGGGCTTCAGGACCCTCCCAGGGCCTACTACGCGCAGCTGCTCGAGCGGCAGGTCTGGGCCCGGGTGATCGACGACGGCGCCGCCGAACCGATGGACGGATGCTTCGTCCACGCGGCGGGCGACGATCTTCGGGTGCTCGGCATCTTCGGCCTCCGGCCGGACCGGGATGGCTTCAGCGCGGTCGAGACCATGGGCCCGCGGCCGCAGGAGCTCGAGCGGCCGGACGGCACGGCGCTCTTTTCCCCCGTGCTCACCGGCGGCGCGGCCGCGGGCCTGTACTCGATCGTCGGCGCGGAAGAGTTGCTCGAGCTCGGCTGGCGGACGCGCGCCCTCGCCACCGAGATGGCGGCTGCCCCCCGATGACGGAGGCGGTCCGCAGCTTCATGGACAAGAAGGCGGTCGCACAGGTACTGGAGCAGATCGCCGCCTTCTTCGAGCTCAAGGGTGAAAACCCGTTTCGCATCCGTGCCTTCCGGACGGCCGCCCGCGCGGTGGGCAGCTTCCCCGGCGACCTGCGCGAAGGACTCGAGGACGGGAGCCTCGCCGGCACCAAGGGCGTCGGACCCGCGACCACGCAGATCGTCGCCGAGATCATGAGCACCGGACGGGCGACCCTGCTCGAGGAGCTCCGCGAGCAGATCCCGCCGGGGTTGGTCGAGATGCTGGCCGTCTCGGGCCTGGGCGTCGCCAAGATCCGTCAGATCCACGAAGTGCTCGACGTCGACTCCATCCCCGAGCTCGAGGCCGCCGCGCTCGACGGGCGGCTCGCCCGACTGCCCCGGTTCGGACCCAAGACCTCGGAGAACGTCCTCAAGGGCATCGCGTTTCTGCGGCAGGCGAGCGCGTTCCGCCTGTCCCACCACGCGGCGGACGAGGCCGAAGGACTGCGGCTCGCACTCGAGCGCATGCCCGGCGTCCTCAGCGCCGTCGTGGCGGGGGATCTCAGGCGACGCGCGGAGGTGGTGCGCGACCTGGTGCTCGTGATCGTCGCCGACGTCTCGCCGGCCGAGCTGTTCCGGCGGCTGAGCCAGCTTCCGGGGGTGCACGAGTTTGCCGGACAGGACGAGCGGCGGATGACCCTCCGGTTCGCGGGCGGCGCGAGCGCGCAGATCGTGGTAACGACCCTGGTGAACACCGGCGCGGTGCTGGCGCAGGCCACCGGCAGCGAGGCACACCTCCGGGAGCTCGCCACCCATGCCGCCGCACGCGGCCTGTCGCTCACCGGCGCGGCGCTCTGGCGGGGCAGCGCGTTCGTCCCGACGCCCGACGAGCCGAGCTTCTACGCCGCGCTGGGCCTCGATTTCGTCCCCCCGGAGCTCCGGGAAGGCCAGGGCGAGGTCGAGGCGGCGGCCCGGCATGCGCTGCCGCGACTGCTGGAGCGCGCGGATCTCCGCGGCGTGCTCCACTGCCACACCCGGTACTCGGACGGCACCAATACCGTCGAGGAGCTCGCGCTCGCGTGTCGCGATGCCGGGTACGCCTACGTCGGCGTCACCGATCACAGCCAGGCCGCGGCGTACGCGGGCGGGCTCAAGGCCGACGACCTGGCGCGCCAGGCTGACGAGGTCGACGACGTCAATGCCCGGCTCCAGGGCATCCGGGTGCTCAAAGGCGTCGAGGCCGACATCCTGCAGGATGGCCGGATCGATTTCGACGACGCGGTGCTCGCGGGACTCGACTTCGTCATCGCGTCGGTCCACAGCCGGTTCAACATGGGCGAGCGCGAGATGACCGCCCGAATGCTCGCGGCGATGGACACTCCCCACCTGACGATCATCGGCCACCCGACGGGGCGGCTCCTGCTCTCGCGCGACCCGTACGGGCTCGACCTGGACGCCGTCATCGAGAAGGCGGCCGCGACCGGCGTGGCGCTCGAGATCAACGCCGATCCACACCGTCTCGACCTCGACTGGCGCGTGCTCCGCCACGCCCGGGATGCGGGCGTGGCGATCTCGATCGGCGCCGATGCGCACAGCGCCGCCGGCATCGCCAACGTGGAGTTCGGCGTCGGGATGGCCCGGAAAGGCTGGCTCGGCGCGGCCGACGTCCTCAACGCGCTCCCCGCGGAGGAGTTCCTGGCCCACGCGGCTCGCCGGCAAGGCCGGTGAAGACCAGGCGATCGCCGGCACGCCGAACCCGCGATGCGGCGCTCCGAGCGCCGGAGATCCTGACGCGGCTGACGGCGGCGTAC
The DNA here is from genome assembly GCA_963711915.1 of uncultured Gemmatimonadales bacterium. GTDB lineage: Bacteria > Gemmatimonadota > Gemmatimonadetes > Gemmatimonadales > GWC2-71-9 > CAVVWJ01. The sequence continues at coordinate 46,524 of CAVQGA010000009.1, read as the reverse complement.
CCCGATGCCCGCTGCGCCCTCGACTACGGCAACGCGTTCGAGCTTCTCTGCGCGACCATTCTCTCGGCGCAGTGTACCGATGCCCGGGTCAACCTCGTCACGCCCGAACTGTTCGCCCGCTACTCCACCCCGGCCGCCTTGGCGCGAGCCCGCCCGGCTGACGTCGAGGCGATCATCCAGTCCACCGGCTTCTTCCGCAACAAGACCAGGAGCCTGATCGGGATGGCGCAGGCGCTCGTCGCCGACCATGGCGGCGACGTGCCTCGGACCATGGCGCAGCTCCGCGAGCTGCCCGGGGTCGGCCGGAAGACGGCCAACGTGATTCTGGGGAACGCCTACGGCATCAACGAAGGGATCACGGTCGATACCCACGTGACCCGCTTGAGCCGCCTGCTGGGCCTGACCAGGCACGACGATCCCGTCAAGATCGAGCAGGACCTGATGCCGCTCTTTCCGCGGGATCACTGGGCGTTGCTCTCGCATCTCCTGATCTTCCACGGGCGGCAGGTCTGTATCGCGCGCCGGCCGCGCTGTGCCGACTGCGTCCTGAACGATCTCTGCCCGTCGTCCTCCGTGTGAGATCCGCCCCGCCCGGCCGTATGCGCCGGGGCGTGCTCGCCGCGGGGCCGCTGGCCGCGGGCCTGCTGGCGCTCGCGGCCGGGCGCCTGAGCGGCCAGTCGCCGTGGACGATCGTGCCCGCGGAAGCCCACCGGAGCGGCAGCTTCAGGAACCCGGCGCTGCGGGAGAGCTCGGGGGTCGCGGTGAGCCGCCGCGCGCCGGGCCTCCTCTGGACCTTCAACGATTCGGGGAATCCGCCCTGGCTGTTCGCCACCGACACCCTCGGCACCGACCGGGGCGTGTTCGAGGTGACCGGCGCCCGGAACGTCGACTGGGAGGCGATGGCCCTCGCGCCCTGCGGCCGGACGAGGTGCATCTACCTCGCTGACACCGGCGACAATCTCGAGCGGCGACCCTCCGTCCGGCTCTACCGCCTGCCCGAGCCGGCGGCGGCGGACGGGGACGGGCGCGGCCGGCGGCGGACCGCGGAGGCCCAGGCGCTGGAGGTCCGCTTTCCGGACGGCGCACGCGATGTCGAGGCGATGTTCGTCGACTCCACCGGCACCGCGTATCTCATCAGCAAAGGATTTCTGAGCCCGGTCCGGCTCTACCGCGTGTCCGCCGAGGCGTGGCCTCGCGGGCGGGTCGTGGCAGATTCACTGGGGCCGCTCCCGATCGACAGCGGTGCGGGCTTGGGGGGGCTGGTGACCGACGCCGCCCTGGCATCCAACGGACGCGATGTCGCGGTCCGGACGTACCGTGACGTGTACTTCTTCCGACTGAGCGAGAACAGGCGGCTCCAGCCGGATACCGACGCGCGCGCGTGCTCGCTGGGGAGCCTCGAAATTCAAGGCGAGGGGTTGGCGTGGCTGGATGACGCCACGCTCGTGCTCACCAGCGAGCGCGGGTATGGATCCGCCGGCACCGTGTCGGTGGCCCGGTGTCCGCCGGGAAGCCCATAGGGCAAGGATTTTGCTCCCTGCCGGGACGCAAATCACGAATCCTTCAGGTAAGGCCATCTATACTTTGCGCAGGGCGGGCCGACGCACCCGGGCAGGGCGGTCGGATGCCATTGCTTTAAGTGAATGGCACAATAACACTTAGGAAGCAGCGGAGCGTGCATGACCCCAGGTGGGCTTCCGAGGGCAGGTGGATTGCTGGAGCAGGGGCCCGGTGGCTCTGAGGCCACCGGCCGCAGGGTTGTTTCCCACCCCTCCGACGTGGCGGAATTCCCGACCCGCCGCGTTCTCGTCGTGGCCCCGCAGCCGTTCTACGAGGACCGGGGTACGCCGATCGCCGTGCGCCAGGTGCTGCAGGCCCTTGGCGAGCTGGGCTACCCGGTGGACCTCGTGACCTTTCCCGTCGGCCGGGACGTCCCCATCCCGGGCCTGCGCATCTTCCGGTCGGCCAACCCACTCCGATTCAACAACGTTCCGATCGGCCTCTCGTGGCGGAAGCTGGTCCTGGACGTCCCGCTGGTCTCGCTGCTTCGCAGCCGGCTCGAGCGCGACCAGTACTGGTGCATCCACGCTGTGGAAGAGGCGGCCTTTCCGGCCGCGATCCTGGCGCGCCGGCACGGGATTCCATTGCTCTATGACATGCAGTCGAGTCTGGCCGAGCAGCTGGTCCGGCTCCGACCCTTTGGGCTCCCGCCGGTCCGGTGGACACTCGAGGCCATCGAGCGTTGGTTACTCCGACGGTCGAGCATGGTGGTGACCAGCGCCGGTCTGGCGGCCCGCGTCGCCCGGAGCCTGCCTACGGTTCCGGTCCGCGAATGGCACTTTCCGAGCGCGCCCACCGAATCCAGCGCGGCCGACATCCAGCGCCTGCGCGACGGGCTGGGCCTGACCGGGACCGGGCCGGTGGTGCTGTACAGCGGGAGCTTCGAAGCCTACCAGGGCCTGCGGGAGCTTATTGCCGCCATTCCCGCCGTCCGCCAGCGCGTGCCCGAGGCCACCTTCGTGCTGGTCGGCGCTGACCGCGCCAACGGTCTGGTCGCGCATGCAGAGGCGGACTCGCTCATGGCTTCGGGCGCGCTGCGCATCGTCGAGCGCCAGCCCCGGGAGATGATGGCCGCCTATCTCGCCCTCGCCGACGTCCTGGTCTCGCCTCGGGCGTATGGCGGCAATCTTCCGCTCAAGGTATTCGATTACCTCGCGGCGGGCCGGCCGATCGTCGCCACCGACATTCCGACGCATCGCACGGTGCTGACGGAGGATCGCGCCGTTCTCGTCCCTCCCGGGACCGGCGCCATCGCCCAGGGGATCCTCTCGGTGCTGGAGGACCCCGCTCGGGCTGAGCGGCTCGCGACCGCGGCCCAGCAGTACGCCAGGACGCATCTCGGCTGGACCCGCTTCGTGGATTCCGTCGAAACCCTCTATGCCGAGGTCGAGCGACATGCCAGTGCCAGCCGAGGCTGAACGAACGGTCTCGGTCATCATCCCGGCACGGAACGAGAGCCGGTCGATCGCTCACCTGATCCACACCGTGATGCAGCAGGCGCCGGCCGGTTGGGCCGTCGAGGTGGTCGTGGTGGACGACGGCTCCGCCGACGAGACGGCCGGGAACGCGCGCGCGGCGGGCGCCCGGGTTCTCTCCCTCGGACCCCGGCCCGACGGCGGCAATCCGGCAGTCGCGCGGAACCGCGGCGCCCTCGCCGCGATCGGCGATCCGCTGGTGTTCCTCGATGCCGATTGCCTTCCCGCGACCGGATGGCTGGCGCGGATGCTGGCGGGCCACGAGTCCGGCGCCGCGGTGGTCGGCGGCGCCCTCGATCTGCCCGGCGGGCTCTCGCCGATGGCCCGGTGCGATTACTACTGCGGCTGGTACCACGTGCATTCCCGGCGGCCGGCGGGCGAGGTGCCGAATCACCCGCCCGGCAACCTGAGCGTCCGGCGCGAGGAGTTCGCCCGCACGCCCGGCTTTACCGAGCAACAGCCGGTGGCCTATGCCCACGAGGAGCTGGCCTGGCAGGCGGCGATCCGGCGGCGCGGCGGGCGACTCGTGTTCGATCCCCGGGCGATCGTCTACCACTACAACCGGCCGGGCTTCCGCAACCTGCTTCGCCGCAACTACCGCTGGGGCTTCAGCGCCATCGAGAGCAAGGCGGCGACCGGCGCGGCGCGCGCGGCGTGGGTCTACCGCTACCCCGCGCTGCTCGTCGCCGCGAGCGTGCCGCTCGCGCTCGGCAGCACCGGCTACATCGTAGGGTGCTGGCTGCGGGCCGGCGCCTTCGAGCCGGGGCTGATGCTGCCCTACGTGCTCGCCGCCAGGCTCGCCTATTCCGCAGGGCTGGTCGCGGGCGCGTTTCGCTGGATGCGGTTCGGGCCGGGCGCGGCCGAGGCACGGGCCCGGTGGGAATGATCCGGATCACAGCCGCGGTCTGCACCCACGACCGGCCGGAACAACTCGCCCGCGCGCTCGATTCACTCCTGGCCCAGCGCCCGGCCCCGGCCGAGATCCTGGTGGTGGACAATGCGCCACCCACCGACGCTACGCGGACGCTTCTGGCCACGCGGTACCCCGGTGTCGGCTATGTCGTCGAGCCGGTGCAGGGGCTCGACTTCGCGCGCAACCGAGCCCTTGCCGGGGCCACGGGAGAGGTGATCGCCTTCCTCGACGACGACGCGGTGGCCGCCGAGAGCTGGACCGCCGCGCTCGCCGCCGTCTTCGATGCCGATCCCGACGTCGCGGTGTGCACGGGCCGGGTGGAGCCGCTCGGCCGGGAGACGGAGGGCGAGCGCCGCTTCGAGGCTAACGGCGGGTTTTCGCGGGGGCTCCGCCGCGTTCGCCTCCCGGCGGATGCGGGCATCCCGCTCCACGGCAGGTCCGCCCCGCTGATCGCCTGGGCGGTGAGCGTCGGCAGCGGATGCAGCTACGCCGTCCGCCGCTCGGCGGTGCTGGCGCTCGGCGGGTTCGACGAAGCGCTCGACCTGGGCGCCGTGCTGCCGGGGGGCGGCGACCACGATCTCCTCTGGCGGGCGCTCCAGGCCGGTCATTCGGTGGTCTACGAGCCCGCGGCGCTGGCCTGGCATGAGCACCGGGCCACCGCCGAAGGGGTGCACGGACAGATCGTCGGGCATCAGCGCGCGCTGCTCGCGTTCCTGAGCAAGCACCTGGTGCGGGGGGGCGGCGCGCCGCGCGGCCCGCTCGCGGGCTACCTGGCGTGGCGTCTGGTCAAGCCCGGTGTGCGCCTGGTGCGCCGCGCGGTAGGGCGCGACCCGCTGCCGGCGCCGGTGCTGGCGCGGATGTGGTGGAACTGCTGGGCGGGGCTCGTCGCCTATCCCCGTGCCCAGCGCCTCGCCCGGGCGCGGCGCGAGGCGCAGGCGTGGTGAGCACCGGGTGGCCCGAGCTCGACGCGCGCTCGTCCCGGGTGCGCCAGGTCTGGCGCTATCGCGAGCTCCTTCGCGGCCTGGTGGTGCGCAACCTCAAGGTGAAGTATCAGCGCTCGCTGCTGGGGTTCGTGTGGACGCTGGTCAACCCGCTCCTCACGGTCACCATCCTGGTGTTGGTGTTCAGTCACGTGGTGCGCATTCAGGTGCCGCACTACTGGGCCTTTCTGCTCAGCGGCTACTTCGTCTGGAACTTCATGCTGCAGACGCTGAATACCGGAACGTGGATCTTCGCCGAGCATTCGCGGCTCACGCGGAGCGTGGCGTTTCCCAGCGAGATCCTGGTCTTCAGCGCGGCCGGCTCGCGGATGATCGAGTTCCTGGCCGAGATCTCGCTCGTCCTGCTGGCGCTGGCCCTGGGCCTGCACCACGGCGTGCCCGGGAGCTGGGTCGTGCTTCCCGTGCTGGTGCTCATCCAGGTCGTGATGGCGGTCGGCCTGGCGTTGCCGATCGCCACGCTGTCCGTGTTCTACCACGACATCTATCACGCGCTGCCGATCGCGCTCACGTCGCTGTTCTACCTCTCGCCGGTGTTTTATCCGGCGAACCTCGTGCCGGAGGCGTACCGCGGCCTGTACATGCTGAATCCGGTCGCCGGGCTGCTCACCCTCTACCATGACGTCCTCTACGCCGGCCAGTGGCCGTCGGCGACGCTGCTCGCCGCCACCCTGCTCCAGGCCGTGGTCGTCTACGCCGTGGGATATGCGGTCTTCCATCGCTACGCAACCGTCTTCGCCGAAATCGTCTGACCGGGCGCCGGCGCCGGCCGTCGAGCTTCGAGGCGTCTCGAAGCGGTTCTACTTCTACGAGCATCGGACCAGCTCGCTCCGGGAGTGGTTCATCCGGCGCGTTCTGCGCCGGCCGATCCATGTCCGGCGGAGCGCGTTCTCCCTGCGAGACCTGGACCTGCGCGTGGAGCCGGGCGAATCGGTGGCGCTCCTGGGACACAACGGCTCGGGCAAGAGCACCGTGCTCCGTCTGGTCGCCGGGATCTACCAGCCGACGGCCGGGACGATCACGACCACAGGTCGGATCACCGCCGTCATCGAGCTCGGGGCCGGGTTCCACCCCGAGCTCACCGGTGCGGAGAACATCGCCCTCTATGCCGCAGTCCTGGGTCTGACGCGGCGGGAGCTGGCGGACCAGTACGCGGACATCGTCGAGTTCGCCGAGATGGACGATTTCCTCGACACGCCCCTCAAGTATTACTCGAGCGGGATGGAGGCGCGCCTGGCATTCTCGGTGGCCGTCTGCCTCCAGCCGGCGGTCCTGTTGCTCGACGAAGTGCTCGCCGTCGGCGACCGGGAGTTCCGCGCCCGCTGCCTGGCACGCTTGCGGGCGTATCATGAGCGGGGCGGCACGCTCATGCTGGTCTCGCACGAGCTGGACCAGGTGCGAGAGCTCTGCACCCGCGGCGTGTGGCTGCGCGACGGGCGGGTGGTGCTGGACGCCGATATCGAGACCGCGCTCGCCGCCTACCGTGCCGACCGTCCGGCGGGCACGCCGGCCGGGGCCATGCCGCACGCCGGCGCCGCACCCAAGCACGCCTGAGGGAGGACCCGTGACCCCGGAACCGATCGTGTCGGTCGTCATGCCGTGCCTCAACGAGGAAGAGGCGATCGGTCCCTGCATCGAGAAGATCCAGCGGACCTTCGCCGCGGCGGGCATCCAGGGCGAGATCGTGGTGTGCGACAACGGCTCCACCGACGCGTCGGTGGCCATCGCCGAGCGCATGGGCGCCCGGGTGGTGCACCAGCCGGTCCGGGGGTACGGCAACGCCTATCTCAAGGGATTCGCGAGCGCGCGCGGGCGCTATCTGGTCATGGGAGACGCGGACGATACCTACGATTTCACGATGATCCCGGATTTCATCACCGCGCTCGACTCGGAGGGACATCATTTCGTCACCGGCAGCCGCTACCTCGGCGGCGGCGACGGGCACATCACCGCGCTGCACCGCTATTTCGGCAATCCGGCCCTGACCCGCCTCCTCAACCTCCTGTTCGACACGCGGTATACCGACGTCTACTGCGGCTTCCGGGCATTCTCGCGCGAGGCCTACGAGCGCATTCAGCCCGTGAGTCCGGGGATGGAGTTCAACCTGGAGCTGGCGATCAACGCCGGCCTCGCCGGCCTCCGAGTCAAGGAGATCCCCATCGTCCTGGCCCCCCGCAAGGGGGAGTCGAAGCTGCGCACCTTTCGGGACGGGTGGCGCAGCCTGCGTATGATGCTGCTGTACTCGCCGAACAAGCTGTTCCTGGCCCCGGGCGCCGCCCTGCTCGCGGTCGGTCTGCTCATCCACGTGGCGGTGCTGCTGGGCTTGGTCCGGTTCGGGGGGCGCCCGGCCGCCGGGGTCACGGCCGTGTTCGCCACGATCTTCAGCGTCGTCGGGTTCGAGATTCTGAGCCTGGGGCTGCACACCAAGACTTATTCGTGGAGCCGTCGCTTCGACCGGGACAATCGTGCCTTGGCCGCATTCTACGGCCGGTTCAAGCTCGAGACCGGGCTGCTGCTGGGCGGCGGGCTCATCGCGACCGGGACGGCGATCCTGATCGCCATCGTGGCGGAGTGGATGCGGTCCGACCTTCTCCCGCTGCCCCACCCGGAGTGGGCGTCGTTCGCGGCGACGCTCGTGATCATCGGGTTCAGCACCCTGTTCTCGTCGCTGTTCATCTCGGCGATGTCGATGAGCCGGCCCGAGGACCGGGCGTGACCGAAGCGGTCACCCCGCCGTGGGGCCGCGCCGACTGGCGCTGCCTCGCGGCGCTTCTGGCGGTGGCGGTAGGGCTCTGGCTTCCCCGGCTTCGTGGCCCGCTCGACCTCCGGTATGACGCCGGCGTGTACTACATCCTCGGCACCTCGCTCGCCGAGGGCCGGGGGTATCGCCTGCTGAACGAGCCGGGCGCCATTCAGGCCATTCAGTATCCCCCGCTGGTGCCGGCCGTGGGCGCCTTGGCCGAGCGCGCGCTGGGTACCGACGACCCGGCGGTGGTCGGCCACTGGCTCAGGCTGGCGAGCGTGCTCCTGTACGCCGGCTATGCCGCGGCCGTCTACGTCATGGGCCGCCATCTCCTCACGCCCGGCTACGCCTTCCTGGCGACCCTGCTGACGGTGGTCCACAGCCACACGATCTTTCTCTCGGATTTCTTCGCCGCCGACGTCCCCTACGCATTCGTCAGTACCCTGTTCTTCGCCGTCGGCGGCGGCCCGGCCGCCGGCCTCCTCGCGGTCGCGTCCTACGGCGTGCGCTCGGCCGGCATCGCGCTGCTCGGGGCCTGGGTGGCGGAGAGCGCCTTTCGTCGGCGCGCTCGCCAGGCGATGTGGCGCGGCGCCGTAGCCGCCGGCGCGGTGCTGGGATGGCAGGCCTACACCGCCCACGTCAAAGCGGAGCCGGCCTACAGGCAGCCCGCCTACGCCTACCAGCGTGCCGGCTATCAGTTCTACAACGTGGACTACGCCGAGAACATGTCGTACGTGGACCCGTTTCGGCCCGAGCTGGGAACGGTGTCCCGGCGCGCGGCGCTCGAGCGAGTGATGGAGAACCTGCGCGGCATGCCGATGACCTTGGGCGAAGGCGTGAGCGTCCACCGCGGCTGGTGGCGCGGTGAGGTCGACAAGCTCAACGAGCGGTTGCCGCGCCTCCATGTGCCGGCCTGGGTGGCCGACGCGGCCATGATCGCGCTGTGCGTGCCGGTAGTCTGCGGCCTGGTGCTGCTGGCACTCGGGGGTGAGATCCTGCTGGTGCTGTACACGGTGGGTTCCCTGCTGCTCATCGCGACGACGCCGTGGCCGGTCCAGTTCGTACGCTATATGATCCCGCTCACCCCGTTTCTCGCTCTGGCCCTGGTGCTGGTGCTGGCGGCGGTCGCACGGCGCGCGGCCACCGGCGGCGCGTTCGGATGGCGGGCCCTGAGGAGCGTGCTGCTCGTCACCGTCGCCGTCGTGATGGCCCAGCAGGTCGTCACGCTGTACCGGTCCGTGACCAAGCATCCCAGTCCGGCGGTCTCGACCGATCGCGCGGGCGTGCGCCACGACTACCGCCTCTTCTTCTACGACCGCTCCTGGCGGCTCCACGACGATGGCCTCGACTGGCTCGCCCGCGTGGCCCGGCCGGGAGAGATCATCGCCACCTCGACGCCGCATTGGGCCTATCTCCGGACCGGCCTGCCCTCCATCATGCCGCCGTACGAGGCCGACCCGGCGCGGGCCGCGGCCCTGCTCGACCAGGTGCCGGTGACGTACCTGATCGTCGACCGGTTGAGCTTTCTCGACGTCGGCCGACGCTACACGATCCCGGCCATCGAGCGCGAGCCCGACCGATGGCGGTTGATCTACGCCAGGAGCGACAGCGGCCCCAGGATCTACCGGCGCGTCGACGGCAGCGCGAAGTAGACAACGGCGCCCTCCTTCAGCCGCTCCTCGCGGAGAACGGTGGCCGTGGCGCGGAGCCAGGACTCCTCGGGGGCCGGCGCTCCCACTTCGTGAATCCGGATGAGCGCGACCCGCTCCCGGCCGGCAACCAGGGCGGCGATGTCACCCGGCACCCGCCGGCGGCCGAGCTGGCCGACCCAGGCCGCCACGGGCACGTCGGAGGCGATGTAGCGAGCGATGCCCAGGGCGCCGGATGGAATGGAGTGCACCAGGATCAGATCCCTGGGACCGGCCCAGGCCCCGACGCGAGCCGCGATCCTGCGGTACGGCTCTCCGGCACGCGACTGGCTGGCGAAGATCGTGCGGAGGCCGGAAGCCCAGGTGGCCGCGAGCAGGGCCAGCGCGGCGAGGCCGGGCCGGCGCGGCAGGCCCCCGATCGCGAGGGCCGCGAGGAGCAGGCCGGCCGGCAGGCCGGCGAGCGCGTATCGATTGATCAGCGAGGTGGAGGTGTTCCGGAGCAGGTCGAACACCACGGGTCCGGCGCACGACGCGATCGCCCAGAGCCACACCAGATCCCGTCCGCCGCTGATGATCGCGGCGCGCTCGCGGCGGACCCAGGCGAGTCCCAGCACGAGCATGAGCACCGAGCCGACCGATTCGACTGCCTTGGAGCCGCCCCAGACGCCGCGGCCGGAGAGGAAGCTCCAGCCCAGCGCCAGCGGCGCGGTCAGGAGCTTGCGGAGCGGGGGCCGTCCGTCAAGCCAGTGTCCGGTTACCCGCCACCGGGCGAGGCTCTCGGGGACGAGGCGATACCACGGCCCGACGAGAAGCAGGGCGCCGACCACCGCGCCCACGAGCCAAAGGCGGGGGCAGCGCCCCGGCCGGAGCACCAGCCACAGGACGCACGCCGCCCAGCCGAAGACGTAGAAGTAGTGCGTGAGGAGACCGGCCGCGCTCGCCAGCACCCAGAACGCCAGCACCGTCGGCTCCCCTCGATCGTGCAATCGGAGCGTGAGCCAGGCGGTCAACGCGGAGACGAACCAGAGCATCGAGTACATTCGGGCCTCCACCGAGTAGTACAGACTCAGCGGTGCGAGGGCGAACAGGATGCACGCGACCAGCGCCTCGCGCGGGCCGGCCAGCCGGCGGGCGAGCAGCCAGATCAGGGGCATCGTGGCGAGCGCCCAGACGACCGAGAAAAGATGGAGCGCGAAGTCGCCGGTGCCGGCCACCCGGGTCCAGCCCGAGAGCAGCAGATAGTACAGCGGCGGACTGGTATCGGAGAGCAGCGCGGCGCGGATCACCCGTCCGGGCCCTGCCGGCGGCGATTCGGGCTCCAGATATCGACGGAACGTCGCGGGGAGAACGACGCCAGCAGGCTCGACGAAGTCGCCCAGCGCCGGCACGGCTTCGGACGCGGGCTGCTCCAGGCTGTGCCCCGTGGCGACGGCGAGCGAGAACAACTCATCCGCCCACAAATCCTGGCGGGCCGCGAGCGCGAGACGCAGCAGCGCCGCGAAGACGATGACGAGCAGGACCGGCCCCGACGGCCGGCGGATTGCCTTCACGGAGGTGGTCTCCTCATGGGCGAAGAGCGCCGTGCAAGATAACGCGGCTCGAAGGGTTGGTCCTCTCGGACGGCGGGACCTGGCCTGCCTCGGCGCGGTGGTCCTGCTCTGGATCGCCGTGTGGGCGCCCCGGCTGCACGGTCCGATCGACCTGCGCTGGGACGCGAGCACCTATTTCGTGCTCGGCACTTCCCTGGCCGAGGGCAAGGGCTACCGCCTGCTCAACGAGCCAGGGGAGATCGAGGCCGTGCAGTACCCGCCGTTGCTCCCGGCCCTCGTGGCGGTCCACCAGCGAGCCCTCGGCACGGCGGACTACGTGGTCGTCGGGTCCAGCCTGCGCCGGTGCTACTTCGTGCTCTCGGGCGTCTACCTCCTGGCGGCCTATCTCGTGATTCGCGGCGTGCTCGAGCCGTCGCTAGCGCTCCTGGCCGTCGCCGGGACCGGGCTCTCGTTCTATAGCTTTCTCTATCCCTCGGACTCGCTCTACGCCGAGATCCCGTTCGCGCTCGCCGCGATGCTGTTTCTCCTCTGCCTCCAGCGCCGCGGCCGGCCGGGCTTCGGGTTGGCGGCCGGGCTGTTCGCCGCGGCCGCGTACCTGCTGCGCACCGCGGGCATCGCCCTGCTCGCCGTCTGGGTCGGGGACAGCCTGGTGCGCCGCCGGTACCGGCAGGCGGCGATGCGCGCGGCCGCGGCAGCGCTGCCGGTACTGGCGTGGCAGGCGCACATCGCGCGCGTGTCCAGCAGCGCAGCCTACCACGAGCCCCGATATCCCTACCAGCGAGCCTCCTACTACTACTCCAACGTTACCTATGGAGAGAACAGCTGGCTGATCGATCCGTTCCAGCCCGAGCTCGGCCGCACCTTGCCCCGGGACCTCGGAGGACGGGTCTGGCGGAACCTCCTCGCCATGCCGCGCAGTATCGGCGAGAGCGCCGGGATCGCCGTCGGAAGTGCCCCCTACTTCCTCGACAAGGGGTACAAAATCCTCAGGTTCCCATGGCCGCGGCCGCCTCGCGAGGTCGTCCTGTCGACCGCCCGGGCCTGCCTGGGGGCCTTCGGTGCCCTCGCGCTCATCGGCGCGGGCCTGCTCCTCCGCCGCGGCGAATGGCTGTTGCCCCTGTACTTGGGCCTGTCGATCGCGATGATTTCACTCACGCCCTGGCAGAGCCAGTTCTGGCGCTATCTGGGCCCGTTGACGCCGCTGTCCTTCCTGTTCGTCATCGTTGCCTTGAACGCCGCGGCGCGCGGTCTCGCCCGGCGCGGAGCGTGGTGGCGGACCGCGGGGGCGGCGGTCGCCACGGTACCGCTCGCGGTGCTGCTGCTGGTCCAGGTCGTCGTCGCGGCGGGATTCCTTGGCGGGCTGCTCCCGATCAGCTATTACACGGCCGACGGTACCGAGCGCCGGTCCCGGCTGCTCACGTACGAGCCGGTCTGGCACGCACTCGACCCGGCGCTCGAGTATGTCCGGCGGCATGCCGGCCCCGCCGACGTCATCGCCACCTCGGTGCCGCACCTCGCCTATCTGCGGACCGGGCACCGGGCCGTCCTGCCGCCGCTCGAGCCCGATGCCGACAGGGCGGCGCGGTATCTCGACAGCGTGCCGGTGTCCTATCTGGTGCTCGACGAGCTCGGACTGCCGGGGATCTCCGAGCGCTATGCCGCGCCGGTCGTGGCCCGTCACCCGGCCGGCTGGCGCCTCGTTTACACCACCCCGGGCACCGGAGTGCGCGTCTATGAACGGGTCCGCTGAATGAGCGCGTCACGATCCCGCCTGGGCGCGGCGGTGGCCTGGAGCGTGTGGCTCGCCATGCTCGTCGCGGCGGTCGCCTTCGTGGCGCACTATGCGAGCAACGTCCCCTCGTGGGACGACTGGGACATGGTCCCGACGCTCACCCGCAATCAACCGATCACCTGGAACTGGCTCTGGTCCCAGCACAACGAGCATCGGGTGCCCCTGCCGCGCCTGATCTTCCTGGGTCTCAACTGGCTCACGGTCACCGACATGCGGGTGACCATGTACTTCGACGTCCTGGTGATGGCGGGGCTCGCGGCCGCGATGATGGTGATCGCCGCCCGGCTCCGGGGCCGGCCCAGCCTGGCGGACGCGTTCTTCCCGCTCGTGCTCCTCCACTGGGGGCAGGCGGCGAACCTGCTGTGGGGCTGGCAGCTGCAGTTCTTCGCGTCGGTCGCCCTGGCGTGCGTCGCACTCCTGTCGATCGTTCGGGCGGGCGCGACGGTGCCGCTCCGGCGGGCGTCGATCACTGTGGGGATCTGCGCCCTGCTCCTCCCGCTCTGCGGAGCCAACGGGCTCGGCATGGTCCCCGCGTTGGCGGCGTGGCCGCTCGCCCTTGCCCTGGCGCCGGAGCGCTGGACCGGCGGCGGCGAGACCCGTGGCAGCCGGGTGCTCGTGGCGCTCGGCGGCGGCGCGCTAACGCTCACTGCCATCTACTTCGTCGGCTGGCAGCCGGTGCCGTACCATCCGAAGAGTCAGAGTGTGTACCACAGCCTCAAGACCGCGCTGCAGTTCGTCACCATCGGCCTGGGACCCGCGATCCGCGGCCCCTGGCCGCTCTCCGGACTGGCCACGATCGCGGCCTTCGGCGTCTCGGCATTCGTTCTGATCCGCGTCTGGCGCGACCGCCCGGCGGAGCGGGCGCGCGCCGCGGGCTTGCTCTGTTTCGTGGCGGCCCTGGCTTCCCTGGCGCTCGGGCTCGGCCTTGGCCGCAACGGGTTCGAGACCCGGTACGTCACGCTCGCTCTCCCGGCCTGGTGCGCGCTCTACTTCACCTGGACGCTCTATGGCGATCGGGCCGGCGGACGCATGCAGGCAGCGCTGGCCCTCGCCTCGGTCGCGGCCCTGTGGGGGAACACCGTCTTCGGGCTCGGATACGCGCGCGCGCTTCGGGGACAGCTCGGCGCGTTCGAGCACGATCTGGCCGCCGGCATCCCGCTGCACGAGCTCCTGCATCGCTACGGACCCTGGCTGCATCCGCACCAGGACATGCCCGAGCGCTATTTGCCGATGCTGCGGCGAGCAGGGGTGGGACACTACGCGGCACTTCGGGAGGACTCCGCCTTCCGGGTCGTTCCGCTCGACCTGAATCCCGTGGAGACCACCCAGCTCAGCTGGCGCGACAGCACCGCGCGGGTGGTGGGGCCGAAGCCTGCGCTGCTTTTCCGCCTCCCGGGCGACCGGGTCGTGACCGGCATCCGGCTCCGGTATCGCTACCGCAGCGACGACGGGACATTGCCCTATATCGGCATCCGGTGGAAACCGACGACCCAGCGCACCTTCGTGCCCGACCGGTTCTACAAGTATTCGCCGACGGGAGACCGCGCGAACTGGGAGCGAGGCACCTGGGATACCATTCACGATTCCGCGACCACGCTCACGGTGTGGATCTCGGATACCGTCGGCGAGGTCGGCATCACCCCTGATTTCCGTCCCGCGATGTTTCGGATCGACGAGCTCTCGCTGCTGGAATCGGAGCGGTAGTCGTGCCGTCCCCCTCGATCGTCGTCCTCGGCGGCGGATTGTCGGGTGTGGCCGCCGCGTACGCGCTCGCGCGCGCCGGCGTCACCGACGTCACGGTGGTGGAGCGCGGGCCCACGCTCGGCGGGCTCGCGGACAGCTTCGAGCGGGAGGGCCATTTCTACCCCCTGGGATACCATCACATCCTGCACCGGGACCGGGCGCTGCTCTACTTCCTGGATCGGATCGGCGCCCTCGCCGACGTCCGCTGGCGCCGGGTGCGGATGCTGTTTCACCTGGGCGGCCGCTCGTACGATCTCGGCTCGCCCGGGGGTTCCTCGGATTCCCGATGTCGCTCCGGGACAAGGCCGGCTTCGTCCGCCTCATGCTCAAGGCGTTCAACAAGCGCGACTGGGCCGACTGGCAGGATCTGAGTGCCGCCGACCTGGTGGACCGCTACGCCGGGTCCGGCACGCGAGAGGCGCTGTTCGAGCGGCTCACGCGGCTCAAGTTCGAGCTCCCCTGCGCCGAAGTGAGCGGTGCCTGGCTCGGGGCCCGGCTGTACTACCGCGAGGGGTCGGCCCCGTTCGGGTACATCCCGGGCGCGAATTGGACTAAGGTGCTGTGCGACGGTGTGACCCGGCTGCTCGCCGAGGCGGGTGTCAGCGTCCGCCTCAACACCTCGGTGTCCCGCCTGGCCACGGGCGGCGGGCGCGTCACCGAGGCGGAGCTGAGCACTGGCGAGCGCCTCGGTGCGGATCATTTCATCAGCAGCGTTCCCACCGAGGTGTACCTCCGCCTGTTGCCCGGCGACCGCTCGCCGGAGATCGGGCGGATCCGGTACTCGGCGCTCATCTCCCTGGTATGTGCCACGCACCAGCGGGTGGATCCGACGGCATACTGGATCAACCTGGCCTCGCTCGACCGGACCGCCGGCGGCATCTTTCTCCTGAGCTCGCTGAACCCGTCGATCGGGCGCCCCGGGGACAGCTGCGTCAACTTCGTCACCCACCTCCGCGGCCGGGATCGGCCGCTGTTTCACGCGACCGACGAGGAGCTGGTGGCCCGCTACCGGGACGACTTCCGCGCGGTGTTCGGCTTCGACCTCGAGCCGCTCTGGACCCGGATTGCCCGGGTCCCGATGTACTCGCCCGTGTTCGGGCGAGGGTTCCGCAACCCTCCCGTCCGGAGCGCGTCCTGGGAAAACGTCTACTTCGCGGGCAACTACCGCACGTTTCCATCGATCGTGTCGACCGGCACAGCGCTGGGCTCGGGTCTCGAGACCGGCGCCGCGCTGCTCGCGGACCTCGGCCTCAGAACCGACCTGCCGGACCAGGCGGCCGCGTTCCGGCTCGCGCGAATGCCCCGTGCCTGAACCCGAACCCACCAGCCGGGAGGCCCCGAGGATGACCACCGCCGACCTCGCCACGCCGCGGACGCCGTCGCGCGTGCTCGCCCTGGTGCGGGCGCTCCGAATCCATCAGTGGGTGAAGAACCTGCTGGTCTTCGTGCCGGTGATCCTGGACCACAAGCTGTTCAACGGCGAGGTCATGGCCAAGGCGGGAACGGCATTCGCCGCGTTCTGCTGCGCCGCGTCGAGCGCCTACATTCTCAACGACATCATGGACCTCGAGGCGGACCGGCGCCACCCGACCAAGCGCTACCGCCCGTTCGCTGCGGGGACGCTGAGCCCTGCCCTGGGCGCGGTGCTGGTGCCGGGTCTCCTGGCCATCGCCTTCGTCGCGAGCTGGTCGACCCTGCCCGCGAGCTTCATCGAGCTGCTGGCGATCTACGTCGTCCTGACCTCGCTCTACTCGCTCTACATCAAGCGCGTCCCCGTGCTGGATGTCCTCCTCCTCGCCGCGTTGTATACGCTCCGGGTATTGGCCGGCATCGCCGCCGCGGACGTCCGGTTCTCGACCTGGCTGCTGGCGTTCTCGATGTTCCTCTTCCTCAGCCTGGCGTTCCTCAAGCGCTACACCGAGGTCAGCGCGATGGAGGGCCCGAGCACCGAGCAGGTCCGTGGCCGCGGCTACCTGCGGGGCGATCGCGAATGGCTCGGCTCGATGGGCGGGGCGAGCGGCTACCTCTCCGTCCTCGTGCTCGCGCTCTACATCAACAGCGAGCAGGTCGTCGTGCTCTACCGGCGCCCCCTGCTGCTCTGGCTCGTCTGCCCCCTGCTCCTGTTCTGGACCAGCCGCATGTGGCTGCTGGCCCACCGGGGCCAGATCCACGACGATCCCATCGTCGCCACGGTGCGGGATCCGGCGAGCTACCTGCTCGGCGCGCTGGTCGGGCTCGTGATGTATCTGGCGCTCTAGCGTGCGCAGCTACCAGTCCTGGGGCCGCTATCCCCGAGCGACACCGTCGGAGGTGGTGCCCGTGGTCTGGCGCTCCGACCCGCCGTCGCTGGAGCGGGTGCGCGGCCCGCTCCTCGCCTATGCCTGCGGACGCAGCTACGGCGACAGCTGCCTCAACGAGGGCGGGGTCCTGCTCGACGTGTCCCGTCTGGATCGCCTGATCGCGTTCGACGGCGAGTGCGGCGTGCTCCGGTGCGAGGCCGGCGTAACGCTGGCCGAGATCCTCGCCCTGACCGTGCCGCGCGGCTGGTTTCTGCCCGTCGTGCCGGGCACGCGCTGGGTGTCGGTCGGCGGAGCCATCGCCAACGACATTCACGGGAAGAACCATCATCGCGCCGGCACCTTCGGCGCCCACGTCTCCCGCTTCGAGCTGCTCCGATCGACCGGCGAGCGCCTCCTCTGCACGCCCGGGGACCCGCTCTTCCAGGCCTCCGTGGGCGGGCTCGGACTCACGGGCGTGATCCTCTGGGCCGAGATCCGGCTCAAGCGAGTGTCCGGAGCCGGCATCGCCATGGAGCGCATCCGCTTTCCGAGCCTGGAACGGTTCTTCGAGCTCGCCGCGGAGGACCCGGCCTTCGAATACACCGTGGCCTGGGTGGACTGCCTCGCGCGCGGGAAGCGTTTGGGGCGTGGCATCTACATGCGCGGCGACCATGCGGCGGTCGAGGGGCCCGAGCCGTCACCGCTTCGCCCGGCGCGTTTCACCGTGCCGGGTGACGCCCCGGCCGGTCTGCTCAACCGGCTCTCGCTCGGCCTGTTCAACGAGGCCTACTATCGCGCGCAGCTGGGCGCCCGTCGCCGGATGACCGTGCCCTACGCCCCGTTCTTCTTCCCGCTCGACGGCGTCGGGGACTGGACCCGGCTGTATGGTCCCCGCGGCTTCGTCCAGTACCAGTGCGTGGTGCCCGACCTCCCAGGCGGGGGCGCCATCCGGACGATCTTCGACCGGATCGCCCGGTCGGGGGAGCCCGCGTCGCTGGCGGTGCTCAAGCGCTTCGGTTCCGCGCGCTCCCCCGGCATGCTCTCCTTCCCGCGCGAGGGGTTCACGCTGGCCGTGGACTTCGCGGTCCGTGGCTCGCGCACTCTGGCGCTGCTCGACGATCTGGACGCCGTGGTGCGCGAGGCGGGCGGCGCCATCTACCCGGCCAAGGACGCCCGCATGAGCGCGGAGAGTTTCCGAACATTCTTTCCCGGGCTCGAGCGGTTCGCCGCTCACGTGGACCCGAGGTTCTCGTCCTCCTTCTGGCGGCGGGTGCATGCCTCCTGAGCGCTCCGCTCGCATCCTCATCATCGGCGCGACCTCCGCGATCGCGACGGAAACCGCGCGCGTCTATGCCGCGTACGGAGCCCGGCTCTTCCTCGTGGCCCGCAATCCCGGCCGGCTCGAGGCCGTGGCCGCGGATCTCCGGGTGCGGGGAGCCGGTACGGTCGAAACCGCCGTGCTCGACGCGACCGATCGTGCACGCTCTGAGGAGGTCGTCGCGGCGGCGTGGGCCGCCTTCGGCGGACTGGACGTTGCGCTCGTCGCCCACGGCGTCCTTCCCGACCAGACTCGGTGCCAGGCGAGTGCGGACGAGGCGCTCCGCTCGCTCGACGTCAACTTCCTGTCGGCGGTGGCCCTGCTCACGCCGCTGGCCAACCGGTTCGAGGCGGCCCGGCACGGTTGTATCGCGGTGATCACCTCGGTGGCAGGCGACCGGGGTCGGCAGAGCAACTACGTCTACGGGGCCGCCAAGGGCGGGCTGGACCGGTTCCTCGAGGGCCTGCGCAACCGGCTGTACCGCGTCGGCGTGGCCGTGGTGACCCTCAAGCCCGGCTTCGTCGATACGCCCATGACGGCGGGACTCAAGCAGGGCCCCTTGTTCGCGAGTGCACGGCGCGCGGGGCGGGACGTCCACCGCGCCATCGAGCGCCGGCGAGATACTGCCTACATTCCGTGGTTCTGGCGGCCGATCATGTGCGTCATCCGGGCAGTGCCGGAGCGCGTGTTCAAGCGCCTCAAGCTCTGACGGTCACCTGCGCGGCGCGGGCGAAGGCCAGAGCACGCGAACGAGACTCGGAGCTCGCTCGAACAACGACTCGATTCCCTCGCCGCGCCTACGGCCACGGCGACGAATGAGCCTCCTCAGCACACCGACCCCCGACAGGAACCCCATGCGGTCGTTCGCTCTGTCCCTCTGCATCGCCGCCCTGGCCGGACGGCTCGCCGCGCAGGCGCCGAGCTCGGCGACCTCGCCCGCCACGCGCGTGGCCCGCGCGCTCGACTCCAAGGTGTTGCGCGCGCACCTGGAATTCCTCGCCGACGACGCGCTCGAAGGTCGCGCGCCCGGCACCCGCGGCGGCATCACGGCGGCCAAGTACATCGCGACCCAGTTCGAGCGCCTCGGGCTCGAGCCCGTGGGCGACAGCGGGGGCTATTTCCAGCGCGTGCCGATCATCGCCTTGACGCCCGAGCCCACCCTCGCGGTGGCCGGCGGGACCCCAGCCCTCGCCTGGAAGACCGACTACGTCATGTGGTCCATGCGGAACGATTCGCTCGTCACCGCCCACGGCGACGTCGTCTTCGTGGGCTACGGCATCGTGGCGCCCGAATACGGCTGGAACGATTACGCGGGGACCGACGTGAAGGGGAAGATCGTCGTGGCGCTGGTGAACGATCCCGGCCTGAGGGACTCAACGCTGTTCCGCGGCGGCAAAATCCTCACCTACTACGGTCGCTGGACCTACAAGATCGAGGAGGCCCGCCGCCAGGGCGCGGCGGGCCTCCTGCTCGTGCACACCACCGAGAGCGCCACCTACCCCTGGACCACCGTGCTCTCGGGATGGGTCGGACCACAGGTACGGCTCGAGGCTCCGCCGAGCTCCCTGCTGGTCGCGGGGTGGCTGCAGCAGGATGCGGCCGTCCGCCTGTTTCGGCAAGGCGGCCAGGAGCTCGCGGCGCTGACCACTGCAGCCGCGAGGCCGGGGTTCAAGCCGGTGCCACTCAAGCTGCAGCTCGATGCCAGTGTGCGCAGCGCGATCCGCCGCTCCGAGACCGCCAACGTGCTCGGCCGGTGGCCCGGACGCGGGCCCCGGGCTCGCGAAGCCGTGCTGATCGGGGGTCACTACGATCACTTCGGGATCGGCGCGCCGGTCGACGGGGATTCCGTCTACAACGGGGCCCAGGACAACGCCTCGGGCACCGCGGGCGTGCTCGCCAGCGCCGAGGCGTTCGCGCGAAGTGGTGTCCACCCCGGCCGGTCGATCATCTTCATCGGGTTCGCGGCGGAGGAGTCCGGCCTGATCGGTTCCCAGGCGCTGGCCGCGCACCCGCCGGTGCCACTCCGGGACGTGGCCGCGATCCTCAATCTCGATGTCCTCAACCTCTACGGGCGCACCCGCGACTTCTCGGCGCTGGGGCTCGATCAATCATCGCTCGGCCAGACCATGGCCCGGGCCGCGGCCGCCGAGGGTCTCAGGATCACGGCCAACCCCGAAGCCCTCCTCCGTGGATCCTACTTCCGCTCGGATCACTTCTCACTCGCGCGAGCGGGCGTTCCGGGCACGAGCCTGGAGGGTGGATCGGACTTCGTTGGCCGTCCGGTGGGTTGGGGGAAGCAACAGGAGGAACTGTATGTGGAGAAGCGGTACCACCAGCCCAGCGATCAGGTCCAGCCGTGGTTCTCATACGACGGTGCAATACAACAGCTTCGCGTCACCGTCCGGACAGCGATGGACGTAGCGAATGCCTCAAGCCCGCCGGCCTGGAATGCGACCTCAGAGTTCCGTGAGGCGGGCGAGGCCCGCAGGGCAACCAAATAGGGGTACGGCGGTAGGGTGGCGGGAGTTATGACCCGCCGCCCTACCGCCCCACGCCCGGCCTACCTATCTTCCCGGCCGCTTACGCCCTGCCTCCCTCCCAGGAGCGTTTCTGGAACTGCCCAACCAGCACCGGATTCCGCTGACCTGGCTGCTCGAAAACGCCGGGCCATCGATCCGGTACCGCACGCTCACCGAACTTGCCCCCGCCGGGTACGCCACCCCGGAGGGCATCGCGGCTGCCCACCTGGCGGTCGTCGAGTCGAAGACCGCCCAATCGGTAGTGAAGAAGCAGAAGGACACCGGGGTCTGGGGCGGGAACCTGCTGGGGCTGGCGGCTTCGGCGGCGCTGGGCATCAAGGACGTCGGGACCATTCCCCAGTACCGCCGACTGCTTCAGCTCGAGTGGCCCCGCGCCAGCAGGCCGTTCAAGCTGGGGGACCGGGTGCTCTTCCGGCTCCTGAGCCGGGACGAAGACCCGTCGTTGCTGTTTGAGTTCCAGAAGATGGTCCGGTCCGACGTGGATGCGGAGGCTTGGGCCCGGGGGATCATGCGGGAAGCGGCCTCCGCTGCGCTGGCGGAGGCAGGCTACGCCGAGGATCCTCGCCTCCGGGGTGCAGGCCACAAGATCGCCAACGCCATCTCGCAGTTTCTGCGGAGTCCTCTGGCCGAGAAGCCGTTCGTCAAGTCCGGGAAGCAGGTGGTGCTTCATCCGGCGGCCCATCCGCCCAGCTGGTACTCCGTGGCGATGCTGTCCTTCATGCCCAACCTGCAGCGCGAGCGAGCCGGATTCACCGAGCGTCTGGGACACTACCTGGCGCAGCCCGCTCCCAGGAAGGCCTTCGTCATCCAGGTGGGAAAGCGGACCGTCAAGCCGCAGCACCTGCTGCTCGGGGATCCGATCGAGGCCGACGCGAAGGGCCAGCCGACCGACGTGCCGCTCGCCCTTCACTACATCGAGCTCATGGCCAGGATGGGAGCGCTTCCCTGGGCCCCGCTGGCCTCTCGCGTGCTGGGTCGGCTGCTCAAGGACTGCGACGAGACCGGCGTCTGGCACCCCAAGAATCTGCGGTCGCAACCCAAGGCGATCAACAAGATCACCTATCACTATTACCCCCTCACGGCGGAGGCCAAGACCGCCGAGGGTCGGGAGGTGGATGTCACGTTCCGCCTGGCTCTCATCGCCAAGCTCCTGGGTTGGTCGCTCGACTTCGTTTGATCCGCCTCCGGCCGCGCTCTATTGCGGGAAGACGCGTAGTATCACAAACTACTCATCATGCCCCGAATAGATCTGACGCACTTCGGGTTCACCCCCACCGAGAGCCTCGTCTACGAGGTGCTCCTCACCGGCGGGCCAGGCACCGGGTACGCCATTGCCCGGACAGCCGGGTTGGCGAGGGCCAACGCGTACAGCGCCCTGGAGGGCCTGGTGTCCAAGGGTGCGGCACGAGCGGACGCAGGTCGGCCTAAACGCTATCGGCCGGAGTCGCCGGCCGCGCTCATCGCCCGGATTTCGACCGATCACGGCCTGGCGCTCGATCAGCTGAACAACGACCTCGCCGCCGTCAGCGTGCCGGCCAGCCCGACCCTGGTCGAGGTCGAGTCCGGGCGGGCGGTTCTGCAGCTCATCACCCACGACGTCGCGCGAGCCGTGACGTCGGTTGCCCTGCTCGCTCCCACCGACGCCTTTCCCATTCTCGCCCCCGCCCTCCGCCGGCCGTTTGCGGCGGGCCTCCCGCTGGTGCTCTGCGCCACGGCCCCAGTGGATCTGGGATTCGCTGTGGTCGAGGTGGTGGGCGGGACCCAGACCTGGCCCGGGATGCCGATCATCAGCGTGGTGGATGACCGCAGCGCCTTGCTTGCGGCGCGCCAGGGCAGCGAGGTCCGAGGCCACTGGAGCACCGCCCCCACATTCGTTGCCGGCGCCCGGCTGGCGCTCGAACAGTTCCGGCACGCACCATGAGCGAAGAGCTCGACGAGGCGATGCTGGACCTGCAGCGCGAGTATCTGGCGGAGTTTCCGGAGCGAATCGAGGAACTCCGCTCGGACATCGCGGCCTTTCGCGCCCTCCGCCCCGAAGCGGCTGCCTCGCTCAAGGTCCATTTCCACCGCCTCGCCGGCTCGGGCGGCAGTTATGGGTTCCCCGAGATCAGCGTCGTCGCGGCCGAGATGGAGCAGTGGATGGCCACCCGGCCGGCGCCCGGCGAGGCTCCGAAGCTCGACGAGGCGGTCGCTCGTCTGTCGGCGCTGTTCCGCCAGGCGCAGGCGCGGCTGGGAAACCAGCCGCGGGCCTCGGGCACCCGGCTCCGCGCCGCGATCATTCTGCCGCCGTCCCCCGAGGTCGAGCGGCTTCGCGATGCCCTCGCCGCCGAGGGATACGACGTGCGGCTGGCCCAACGGCAGGAGGATCCGTCCGACGCGCCGGCGGGGGAGCGTCCCGACCTCCTGATCATCGGCACCGCGGCCGGGGAGGGTGACCCCTCCGCCATCGCCTCGGTGTGGACCGGTCGCATCGCGCGGCCTCGCGCGGTGGTGCTGATCGAGACCCTGCGCGCGGTCGACCGGCTTCGGGCGATCGCTTCCGGCGTGGACGCCGTGGTGGCGGTGGAGCGTATGCTGGAGGACATTCCGCGCTATGCCCGCACGCTGGCCCAGGCAGGCGCTCCGCCATCCACGGTGCTGCTGGTGGAGCATGACGCGGCGCGCGCGGCCGACGCGGCCCGCTGCCTGGAAGGCGCGAACATCCGGGTCGTGCGCTGCGCTCTCGCCCAGGCGGTGCAGGAGCTCCTGGAGCGGGAGGTCCCGGACCTCATGCTGCTCGCCACCCAGCTGCCCGACGGTGACGGCGCCACGGTGGCGCGGATCGTTCGCGACGACCCGCGGTTCCGCATGATGCCGATCGTCTTCACGGGGCCGGACGAGGTCCCCGAGCGCGTGCTCGCGCTGCAGGCGGGCGCGGAGGACTACCTGCCCTCCCCGCCGCATGCCGAGCTCCTGCTGCAGACCGTGATCGTGCGCGCCGAGCGCGGGCGCCGGCTCCGCGAGCTGATCCTGCGCGACGCGCTGACGGGCCTGCTCAACCATGCCACCCTGCTGGCGGAGCTGGAGTTCGCGGTCGACTACGGCCGGCGCCACGGTGGCCAGCTCTCCTTGCTGGTCTTCGACCTGGACCGCTTCCACGAGGTCAACGAGCGCTTCGGTCATCTCGTCGGCGATCAGGTCCTGCGGCACGTGGCCAACGTCTTCCGCTCCAACGTCCGGGCGAGCGACCTGATCGGACGCTTCGGGGGCGAGGAGTTCGCGATGGTGCTCCGGGGCGTCGGGGCGGAAGGTGCCGCGGTGGTGGCCGCGAAGCTGCGCCGGGTGCTGGGCGAGCAATCGGCCTCGACCGCGGAGGGCGTCATCATCCCGCTGCACGTGAGCGTCGGCTGGGCGTGCTTTCCCGCCAGCGGCACCAGCGCGGGGGAGTTGGTGCACGCCGCGGTGCG
Organism: uncultured Gemmatimonadales bacterium; assembly: GCA_963711915.1. Classification (GTDB taxonomy): domain Bacteria; phylum Gemmatimonadota; class Gemmatimonadetes; order Gemmatimonadales; family GWC2-71-9; genus CAVVWJ01. The sequence goes on along the minus strand of CAVQGA010000009.1, from coordinate 22,518 downwards.
GGCGATGCAGCGGGAGAAGGGCGAGAAGGAGTAGGACGGAGAGGACGGAGAGGACGGAGAGGACGGAGAGGACGGAGAGGACGGAGAGGACGGAGAGGACGGAGCCGAAGGTACCGTCATCCCGAACAGCGACAAGGGGGCATGCCCGAAGGCATGCCCCCTTGTTGTGCTCGCGGCCACCCAGCGGCCGGCTAGTGCCGGAAGACCGTCGACAGCGGCATGACCTCGCGCGGGTTCTTCTCATCGCCAAACAGCAGGCGACCTTCGCGGAAGGTTGCACCCCGAAGCGTGAGCGCCAGCACCTCGCCCAGCTCCGACACCAGATGAACCTCGATCTTGTCGCGGACCTCCTGGGGGAGGTCGGTCAGGTCGGGTTCGTTGTCCTTGGGCACGATGATCCGGGTGATGCCCGCCCGCACGGCGCCCAGCACCTTTTCCTTCACCCCCCCGATCGGCAGCACCCGGCCCCGCAGGGTGATCTCACCGGTCATCGCGATGTCGTGGCGGACGGGGCGGCCCGACAGCGTGGACACGACGGCCGACGCCATCGTCACGCCCGCCGACGGACCGTCCTTCGGGATGGCACCGGCAGGCACGTGGATGTGGATGTCGCGATCGAACATCTCGTCCGCGATCTGCAGCCCCGCCGCGTGCGAGCGGGCATAGGTCCACGCGGCGCGGGCCGACTCCTTCATGACGTCGCCCAGCTGGCCGGTCAGCACCAGCTCCCCCTTGCCGCGCATGGTCGAAGCCTCGACGAACATGATGTCGCCGCCGGTGGGCGTGTAGTACATGCCCGTCGCGGTTCCCACCTCATCATGCCGCGCCATCTTCTCGGGGTGGACCTTCGGACGGCCGAGCAGGTCATCGACCATCTCCTTGCTCACCGTGACCCGCTCGGCTTCGCCCGCGGCGATCTTCCGCGCCACCTTCCGGGCCAGCCGGCCGATCTCCCGCTCGAGCTGCCGCACGCCCGACTCCCGGGTATAGCTCGTGATCACCTCGGCCAGGGCCTCGTCGGTGATCTCGAGCCGCTCGGGGCTCACGCCGTTCTCGGTGAACTGGCGCGGGATGAGATACTTCCGCGCGATCGCCTGCTTCTCGCGCTCGGTGTACCCGGCGAAGTCCACGACCTCCATCCGGTCCAGCAGCGGCCCCGGAATGTTCTGGATGAAGTTCGCCGTGGCGATGAACAGCACCTCGCTCAGGTCGAACGGCACGCCCAGGTAGTGGTCGACGAAGGAATCGTTCTGCGCCGGGTCCAGCACCTCGAGCAGGGCGCTCGCCGGATCGCCCTGGAACGACACCCCCAGCTTGTCCACCTCGTCGAGCAGGAAGACCGGGTTCTTGGTGCCGGCCTGCTTCATCCCCTGGACGATCCGGCCGGGCATGGCGCCCACGTACGTGCGCCGGTGGCCGCGGATATCGGCCTCGTCCCGCGCGCCACCGAGCGAGATGCGGACATACTTCCGCCCCATCGCCCGGGCGATGCTCTTGGCCACCGAGGTCTTGCCGACGCCCGGCGGACCGACGAACAGCAGGATCGGGCCGCGCGCCCGGTCGTCATCGTTCCCCTTGATGGGGAGATTCGGCGCCGGTACGGTGGCGGTGGCGGCCGGGGTCGCCGTCGACTCGACCGCCGCCTCAGGCTCGGCCGGCTGATTTTCCGCGGCCGCCCCGTCACCGTCCTGCTCCGCGGCGTCCTGCTGCATCCGCAGCTGGCGCACCGCCAGAAACTCCAGCACCCGGTCCTTCACGTCGCCGAGCGCGTAGTGATCTTCCTCGAGGATCTGCGCGGCCTGCGGCAGCTCGAGGTGCTCCTTGCTGCGCACGTTCCACGGCAGTTCGACGACGTTCTCCAGGAACGTCCGGATGACCTGGCTCTCCATCGACTCGCGGCCGATCCGGGTCAGCCGGCTGAGCTCGCGGTCGACTTCCTTCCGGGCCTCGGCGGGCAGCTCGAGCGCCTCGAGCTTCTCGCGGAGCTCCTGCAGGTCGTCCCGCTCGTCGCCCTCGCCCAGCTCGCGCTGGATGGTCTTGAGCTGCTCCCGCAGGAACATCTCGCGCTGTCGCTCCCCCAGCTCCTCCTGGACCTGGGACTTGATGTCCTCCTGCGCGTCGAGCACCCCGATCTGGCGCTGGACGTGGACCAGCACGCGCCGCAGGCGCTCCTCGACGCTCAGCGTCTCGAGCAGCATCTGCCGCTGCGCTGGCGTGATGTCGATGTAGCCCGCGACGAGGTCGGCAAACCGGCCCGCCTCGTTCACCCCGGCGAGCACCTGCTGGACCACCTCCTCCGGCAGGCCGGACTTCTGGCCGAGCTCGGCGGCCCGAGCCCGCGCCTCGCGGTGCAGAGCCACGAACGCCGAGTCTTCCGGATTGAGCGGCAGCATCTCCTCGGCCTCGCGCACGATGGCCTGGAGGTACCCCTCCTTGTCGGTGTAATGAATCGCGATGCCCCGCTGCTCGCCGTGGAGCAGAAGCTGCATGCCGGAGAGCCCGCGCTGGAGCTGCCCGATCTTCGCGATGGTGCCGATGGTGTACAGCACTTCAGAATTGACGCTCTCCACGTTCTGGCGCTGCGAGACCGCAAAGACGAGCCGCTCGGGGGTAGCAAGCGCGGCTTCGATCGCGCGCAACGTTGCCGGGCGCCCGGCGCCGATCGGCGCGGTCACACCCGGAAACAGCACCACCTCGCGCAGCGGCAGCACAGGCAGAGTCATGCGTTCGGCCATTACGAGACAACTCCTTCCAAGAAAGACGCGCTCTACTGAGATCGAGCCCTGGTTTGCACCGAGCGTGCCACTCAGCGCTCGATCTCTACGCTTGATTCATAACAACTTATGGCCGGTGTCGGTTTCCAGGTTGGAGACGCGACGGCAGGAGCTGCCGAGATTCCCTGCGGCTTGCTGCCAATTTGGCCGCTCGAGAGCGTGCGCGATAGGCGCCATGCGATCGTCGATGGCTGCCCCGGCGAGCATCGCGCTGAAAGAGCGGAGGGTCGGCGGCCCGCTCGGACATTCCGGGATCGCCGGTCCGGCGGCGGCATAGCTGCTGCCCTGCCGCGGGGTCCGAGCCGATGCCTGCGCCCGACTGAGTTGCCGCAGGCCGGGCACGGGTACAGATTGTCTCCTATGTTTGGCGGTCCCAACACTCTGCAGCTTCTCGCCACTCTCGCCTTCCCCCAGAGGCGGCACCGCTGATGACCGACTCGGCCGATAAGCCGTTGGCGGCGCGCCTCGCCGAGGCGCTGGGCGATGCGTACACCATCGAAGGCGAGGTCGGGCGAGGCGGCATGGGCGTGGTCTACCGGGCCCGCGATGAGCGGCTCCAGCGCCGGGTCGCGATCAAGGTCCTGCCGCCCGAGTTGGCCTTCCAAAAGGACATCCGGGAACGGTTCACGCGCGAGGCCCAGACCGCGGCTCGCCTGTCGCATCCGCATATCGTTCCGATCCATACCGTCGGCGAGGGCCAGGGCCTGGTCTACTTCGTGATGGGCTACGTCGACGGCGAGTCGGTCGCGGGCCGCATCCGGCGGCGCGGCAAGCTCCCGGTCGACGAAGCCCGGCGCATCATGATGGAATCGGCCGACGCGCTCAGCGCCGCCCACGCGCTCTCCATCATCCATCGTGACATCAAGCCGGACAACATCCTGCTCGAAGGTTCCCGTGGCCGGGTGATGGTGACCGATTTCGGCATCGCCAAGGCCTTGAGCTCGACGTCGGGAGCCACGCTCACCGGGGCCGGCGTCGCGATCGGGACCCCGGCGTTCATGAGCCCCGAGCAGGCGGCGGGCGAGCGCGAGATCGACGGCCGATCGGACGTCTACAGCCTCGGCGTCGTGGCCTTCCAGATGCTCTGCGGGGAGCTCCCGTTCACGGCGCCGACCGTGGCGGGTATCCTCATGAAACAGATCACGGAACCCGCCCCCGACATCCGGTTGCGCCGTCCCGACGTCCCGGAAGATCTGGCGCTGGCGGTGAGCCGGTGCCTCGAGAAGGACCCCGAGAATCGCTGGCCCAGCGCCGACGCCCTGCGCCGGTCGCTCGAGAGCAGGTCCGTGAGCGGCTATCGACCCACCGGCACTTCGTTCAAGGGCCAGCGCGCGGAGGCGGCGTCCGAAGCGCGACCGCTCGCGGGCGGCCGCTCGCGCGCGGGGATCGGCGTCGCCGGCCGCCGCCCGCCGGAGCTGAGGTCGGGGCTCGGTCCCCGCCCGATGCCGGGATCGCGAGGCGAAGGCGCGCTCCGGCGCCGCGACTACCGCGAGCGGAACGCCAAGAACCTGCCCGTTCCCGACACCGGTGAGCCGCGGATCGTCCAGAAGGTGCGGGGCCAGTTCGCCAGCTGGGCGGCCGTGTCGCTCGGCTGTATGGGCATCAACGTGGCCACCGGCATTCACGACCCGTGGTTCCTCTTTCCCATGTTCGGCATGGGGATCGGGCTCCTGCGCAACTACGCGCAGCTCTGGCAGGCCGGCTACAGCTGGCGGGATGTCCTGACCCGCCCGCCGGCGCATGACGCCGTCGAGACCACCCTCGTGAAGGGGACCGCACGGCTGGCGCGGCAGCTTCCCCCGCCCCGCGCCGATGAATACGGCGCCCACATCGGGGCGATTCAGCAGGTCCAGAGCGATCGGCAGGCGATCCTGGGGCTGATGGAGAAGCTGCCGGCGTCCGAGCGCAAGATGCTGCCCGAGGTCCAGCAGACCGTGAACGCGCTCTACGAGCGGGCCACCGACCTGGCGCGGACGCTCCACGCGATGGACAGCAACATGGACGCGGAAGGGCTGGCTCAGATCGACGAGCGCATCGCGGCGCTCGCCAAGGAGCCGGATGACCCCGAGCGCGCCCGACGGCTCAACCTGCTGGAGCGCCAGCGGCAGACCATTCACGACATTCAGGGACGTCGCGGCCAGGTGGCGAGCCACCTCGAATCGTGCGTGCTGGCCATGCAGAATGTGCGCTTCGACCTGCTCCGGCTCCGCTCGGCCGGCGTGGCCGCGGTGCTGGGCGACCTGACCCAGGCGACCCAGCAGGCCAAGGCCCTTTCCCGGGATGTGGACAACGCCATCGCCGCCGCGGGCGAGATTCGCGAAGCGATGCGCCCGTAAGCGGAGATTCCGCCGGAGTGGTCCGGCCGCTTTCGGCCCGCCTCGGACGGATGTATTCTATCGGCGGGCGCTGCCACGAACCCACGGTTGACATGCCACGGCCCGACGGAATCGTCCGTCGCGGCCTTTCGGTGCCTTCCCTGACGCGGGGGAGGCACAGGTTTTTGGGTGATCATTTTCTCCCACGGAGGATCCAGCATGGGTGGTTACGGCAGGAACCAGCGCCGGCAGAAGGCCGCGCGGGCGGGGTGGACGCTCGCGGCCATGATCGCCGCGACGGCCTGCGGCAAGTCGGGCGAGTCGGCCAAGCGCGCCGCCGCCGACAGCACCGCGGCACCCGGTGGCGGCGGCGCCGTCCCGGTGATCGCGATCATCCGCGCCGCCGACTGGATCGGAACCGAGTGGAGCGAGGATGCTCTGAAGGTCGGACTGGACGAATCCGACCTGCAGCAGGGCCGGGACTACGAGTTCAAGATCTCCAGTGCCCAGGGCGACCTGGCCACGCTGCCGAGTCTGATCGACGCGGCCGTGGACGCCAAGGCCAAGGTCATCGTGACCCTGCAGGACGAGACCCTGCAGGCGGCCGTCCAGCGGGTAAAGACGCTGCCGATCGTTTTCAACATCCTGTCCGACCCGTTCGCGGCGGGCGCGGGCACGACCGATTCCAACCATCTGGCCAACATCACCGGGGTATACTCTCCGGGCTTCGGCGACCCCGAGCAGACCAAGCGAATCGAGCTCATCAAGCGGGTGGTCCCGAAGGTGAAGCGGGTGGGGATCTTGTTCAGCCCCGGCGAGCCGCTCTCGGTCGGTCTCAAGGACAAGATGACCAAGGCCGCCAAGGCGGCGGGACTGACCGTCGAAGCGGTGCCGATCAACAGCGTGAGCGAAGGGACCGAAGCCGCCACCGCGCTCGTCGGCAAGAAGGTGGATGCGATCGAGATCTACGGAAACGCCGCCCACGGGGCGTTCGAGAGCATCATCCAGGTGGCCAGGGAGAGCAAGGTGCCGGTCTTCAGCCCGTCGCCGTTCGAGATCCTGAAGGGCGCCACCGCCGCGTTCTACCCCGACTTCCAGGAGGGTGGGGTCGAGGCCGGGAAGATGATCGGCCGCATCCTCAAGGGCGAGAGTCCGGGCGCGATCCCGTTCTACCGCCTGCAGACGACCAAGGAGCAGGTCAGCCCGGGCGCCGCCAGCGGCAAGTGAGATGCACCGCGGGAAGGTGGTGCAGGACTGGAGCGGCATTCAGAAGCGCCGGCTCAGAGTGGATGATCTGCTGGCGCTGGTCGACGAGGTGCGCGGCCGAGCGGCTGGACCAATCGCCGGCCGCGATGCTGGCGCGGAGCTACGTGTAGGCGATCAGTACGCGGCGATCTCGAGGATGGCGCGCTCGAGGTCGTCCACTTGCGGCAGGATCACGTCCTCGAGCTCGGGTGCGTAGGCGACGAAGGTGTCGGTGGACGCCACCCGCCGGACCGGCGCGTCGAGCCAGGCGAACAGCTCGTCGGCGACGCGGGCCGCGATCTCGGCCCCGTAGCCCCACGAGAGCGAGTCCTCGTAGGCCACCACGACCCGGCTGGTCTTCCGTACCGACTCCCCGATCGTGTCCCAGTCCACCGGCGAGAGCGACCGCAGGTCGATGACCTCGGTGCTGACGCCGTGCTGCTCCTCGGCGCGCTTGGCGGCCCACAGTGCCCGCTGCACCAGCGCACCGTACGTGACGACGGTGAGGTCGGTGCCCGGCCGGACCACCTTGGCCTTGCCGAGGGGGATCATGAAATTGGGCCCCGGGTTGGGGGCCTTGTTGTAGGTCTGGCGGTAGAGGTGCTTATGCTCGAGGAACAGCACCGGATCCTCGCTCCGGATCGCGGTGCGGAGCAGGCCGTTCGCGTCGAGCGCGGTGGCGGGGCAGACGACCCGAAGACCGGGGACGCCCGTGAAGACCGCGGCGCCGGTCTGCGAGTGATAGACCGACCCGCCCTTGAGGTAGCCTCCGTAGGTCACGCGCACGACGACCGGCGCAGCGAAGGCGTTGTTCGACCGCCAGCGCATCAACGCCAGCTCGTTCCGGAGCTGCATGTAGGCCGGCCAGATATAGTCGAAGAACTGGATCTCGACCACCGGCTTGAGCCCGCGCGTGGCGAGGCCGATCGCGCGCCCGATGATGTTGGCCTCCGCCAGCGGTGAGTTGTACACCCGGTCGCTTCCGAACGCGCGCTGCAACCCCCAAGTCACCTTGAAGACGCCGCCCTTGCCCTTCACGTCGGCGAGATTCCCTTCCCGGCTGCAATCGGCCACGTCCTCACCGAACACGATGATGCGCGGGTCGCGGGCCATCTCGTCCCGTAGGCAGATATTCAGCAGGTCCACCATGGTGGTCGGATCGCCGGCGAAGCGCGGATCGTCCTCGGTGTCGAACTGCTCCGAGGTGGGGTCCACGTCGGGCGAATAGACGTAGCGGTAGACCGTATCCGTGGCCGGCTGCGGCGAGGCGAGCGCCACATCGGATGCCACCTGCACCTCCTCCGCCACCTCCTTCGCGATCCGATCGAGCTCGGCCTGGGTCGCGATGCCCTGGTCCAGCAAGTACTTGGGGAATCGCTGGAGGGGATCCCGCTCCGCGTCCGCCTGGCGCTCCGCGGGTGGTCGGTAGTGCACCTCGTCGTCCGACAGCGAGTGGCTGTAGGGCCGGATCACCTTGGCGTGCACCAGCGCGGGCCCCTTGCGGGCGCGGGCGTATTCCACCGCCTTGAGGAGCACGTCGTAGGAGGCGAGGACGTCGCACCCGTCCACTTCCTGGATGAACAGGCCGGGAAATCCGGTGAGCAGCTTGGAGATCGAGCCGCCGGGAGTGTTGACCTCGACCGGAACCGAGATGGCGTAGCCGTTGTCCTCGACCAGGAACACGACCGGCAGCTTGAGGTTGGCGGCGGTATTGAGTGCCTCCCAGAACTCGCCCTCGCTCGTGGTGCCGTCTCCGGTGGTGCAGAGCACGACCTCGTCGACCTTGGCCAGCTCGTCGCGGTCGCCAATGCCCTCGATCCGCGAGTACCGAAGCCAGGCCTCCGCGCAGCCCACCGCCTGCAGAAACTGCGTGCCGGTGGGGCTCGACGCGCTCACGATGTTGAGGGCCTTGTGGCCCCAGTGCGACGGCATCTGGCGGCCGCCGGAGTTGGGATCCTCAGCCGCGCCGACGGCCGAGAGCAGCTGCTCGGTGGCGGTCATGCCCAGCCCGAGGCAGAGCGCGCGGTCGCGGTAGTAGGTGTAGAACCAGTCGTAAGCGGGGCGGAGCACCCGCGAGGCGGCGGCCAGCACGGCCTCGTGTCCGGCGCCGGAGATCTGGAAGAAGATCTTGTTCTGCCGCTTGAGCTGGATCTCCTTGTCGTCGATTCGCCGCGCCAGCAGCATGATGCGGTAGAGGTCGAGCAGGTCCGCCTTGTCCAGCCGGGCGGAGGCTCGGGCGCGGGTTGAGGTTCGTGTGGCCATCGCACTCGGGGGACGGGGTTCGCGATTTCATCGGCAGCGTGAACGCCGAGAAAGATAGCCCCTCCGGCCGTCTCCTAGGGAGATCCGGCCGCGCCCGCCACGCCGATGGTCAGTGGGTCCAGGACACGGACTTGACGTCCGCGAGCACACCCTCGAAATCGTTGAACTTGAGGCTCTTCGGCTCCGCCGGCATGGGGGGCAGCACGAGATCCGAGCGGGCGCCGGTGACCTTCACCCGCACGCGCGCGACGCGATCCTTGCCCAGATCCAGCGTGACGGGCACGTACGCCAGGAACTCGTCGGGCACTCCCTCCTGCACCACCCGAAGCCGGATGCGGAACTGACCGTCCCCCATGGGCTCGGCGTGGTACGCCACCTTGTACGTCGGGATCGCGGTCCCGTCCACCCACTGGTCGAAGAACCAGCCCATGTCGGTGCCGGTGTGCCGCTCCACCACACGACGGAAGTCGGCGGTCGAGGCCCGTTTGCCCTCATAGGTCCGATAGAAGTCCTGCATCGTCTCGGTGAACCGATCCTCGTTCATGCTCTTGAGGTCGAGCATCAGGATCCGGAGCATGTGGACGACCCAGGCGCCCTTCTTGTAGACCACGGTGCTGTAGTCGTCCACGTCCGCGTCGTGCGAGGACTGCACGCGATGCCCGAGAGCGATCGGCCCCGGCACCTCCTTTCGCAGCAGGATCGACGATCGATAGTCGCGCAACTGGGAGAAGTACCTGTCGTTGCTCTTGCGGACGACCTGCATGTACCAGAGACCCGAAAACTCGGCGAACCCCTCGCTCAGCCACCGGTCGTGGTAGGTCATGTAGTCGACGCCGATGCCCCACCACTGGTGCGCCACCTCGTGCGCCCGAAACACCTCGTCCCGGCCCTGGTCGTCGGTCCGCTGAAAGGTGACCCAGGACAGATGCAGCATCCCGGGAAATGCCTCGCCGTGGAGCTCGGGAATCTCCGTCGCATACAGATGCTTGACGGGGAGCGGCCCGTAGACCAGTTGGAAGAACTTCACGCTCTTGCTCACGTCTTCGGCGACCCGCCCGCGCATGTCGCGCTGCTGGTCGTACACCCGGGCGAGCTTCTTGTGGGCCTCCTCCGAGATCATGACGGTCACCGGGGGCTGGCCCGGCTCCGCCACGGTGTAGTCCTTGAAGAGGCCTAGGTTGAAGGACGCGTTCCGGATCGGGCCCGGCGTCATCCAGCGGGTGGTGACGAGGTGTCCGGCGCGGCTGGAGTCCACCCGCTCGCCGACGCTGGCGAGCAGATAGGCGTCCGGGGTGTTGAAGGTGAGGTCGAAGGTGGCCAGCGTCCGGCCATCGAGCGAGAGCGGATACCAGGCGATGCTGTTCTTGATCCGGAAAAAGTCGATGAACCGCTCGATCATGTCCCCGTGGTACGAGAGCGTGAGCCTCCGGGTCTCGCCGGCCTGAAGCGGGCTGCCCATGCGGACCCAGACCAGGCCCGCGTCCTTCGCCTTAAAGACCGTCGCCGGCTCGCCGCCTTCCCAGTGGGCGGAATCCACCTTGAGCTTGTCGAACAGCTCGAACGCGATCCAGGGACCGACGGGACTCCGGGCAGTGATGTCCATCCGGGCCGTGGCCGCGAACGCGATGTCGCCGATGCCGCTCTGCGGCAGGTCGATCGTCATCACATAGCGGTTGATCTCCGCCGGATCGGTCCGGTCGCCGGTGAGCTGGGGATCGCGCGGGCGGCCACCCCGGGGGAACTCGGAGACGATCTCGCTTTCCTGGGACCACCACCGGCTGGCCTTGCCGCGGAGGCTCACCGCCTCGACCTGGTGCGGGTTCAGCATGAACAGCAGCGGGTCTCCCCCCTGGCGGTGCACGTGCGCGAGAAAGAGATCGGTCGATTCGCCGTTGAGCAGAGCCGACATCAGGTCCGGGTCGAGGGTCTTCGAATCCTCGTCGCCCAGGAAGGTGAGCGCGTCCCGCACGCGGGTCCGAATGTCGTCCGGGGCGCGCTCCGAGCGGAAGGTGAGGTGGCGGCGCAGCTCGGCGAGCGTGGTATCGGCGAAGAGAAAGACGACATCGAGCAGGGGCGCCTCGAGCGCGGGCTTCCTCTCGAACCGGGTCAGGCGGTCCTGCTCGATCTTCGTGGGCGGGGAGAACGAGAATACGCCCGTACCGTGGTAGACCGCGCCCACCGTCCGTCCGCCGACCGGGCGCAGGAGATAGAGCTTGCCGCTGGTCAGCGTGAATCGCCCGGCGTCGCGCTGAAGGACCAGATCGGCCACGTCGGCCACGCCGTCGGCCGCCGCATCCAGCGCCATCACCTCGCCGTACCGCTGCAGGTAGGATTCCGCCACCGCCGGCGCCTGCTGCGCCCCCGCCGAACCCACGATCCCCATGGTCAATGCCGCGAGCGACGCCAGGCGGCGCCCGGATCTCGACCGCTTCGGCACTCCGGCAATCCGCATGCAGTCGGGCACGCGAGCCTCGCTTTCCGGACGGACGTCGTGCCCACCCGGCCGGGGGCCGGAGGTGCAGCGGAGCGTGTGGTTGTGGTGTGGGGATCTGCGTCGATAATGCCGAGCGCCGGAGACCGGGTCAAGCCACTAGAAATGTGACAGGCGGCGGGAGGTGCTCAGGCGATGGAGGCCGGAGCGGATTCTGTCGTTGAGTGCGACAGCGGGAGCGCACGAACGTGCCGTTCTCGTGTCGCAATCGCGACTATTTGGCCTGATACACGACACGGCCGCCCACCACCGTCGCCCGCACGGCCACCCGCTCGATCGCCTCGGGGGCGATCCGGGTCAGGTCCTGGTCCAGCAGCACCAGGTCCGCCTTGTAGCCGGGCGCGAGACGGCCCCGGGTCCGCTCGGCGTAGACCGCGTAGGCGTCGCCGGCGGTGTAGGCGCGGAGTGCCTCCTCCACGCTGATCTTTTCCGCGGGCACCCAGCCCTCCGGGTGTTTGCCGTCGAGCGTGCGCCGAGTCACCGCCGCGTAGATGCCGAGAATCGGATCGATCGGCGCCACCGTCCAGTCGGAGCCGAAGCCGAGGTGCGCGTGCCGGTCGAGGAGCGAGCGGAAGGCGTACGTCGTCTTGATCCGCTCGGGTCCGATCCGCTTCTCGGCCCACCGCCCGTCGTCGATCGCGTGATACGGCTGCATGGAGGCGACGACGCCGGTGCGCGCGATGCGGTCGATGTCCTGGTGGCGCAGGTGCTGGGCGTGCTCGATCCGGAACCGCCGGTCGCGCGGGCCGTGCGCCCGGGCGACGCTGTCGTAGATGTCGAGCAGCAGGCCGTTGGCCCGCTCGCCAATGGCGTGTACCGCGACCTGGAGTCCCGCCGAATCCGCGGCACCGATCCACGCGCGGAGCGAGTCCTCCGGCGTCACCAGCACACCCGCGGTCGAGGGATCGTCCTCGTACGGCGTATAGAAGAGCGCCGTGGTCGAGCCGAGCGATCCATCCACGTAACCCTTCACGCCGCCGATCCACACCCAGTCGTCCCCGCGCCCCAGCCGGGCGATGGTATCCGCCACCTGCCGCCACGTTTCCAGCGGGAAGTAGAGCGCGGCCCGCGCGGTGAGGGCCCCCGCCTGTTTCGCCCGCAGATAGGTGCCGAGGTCGGCCGGGTCCACGCTCACGTGGGCGAACGCCGTGACGCCCTTCGACGCCGCGAAGGCCAGCGCGCGCCGGAGGGCCGCGTCGCGCTGGGCGGCGGTGTAGGGCGGCACCGCGCGCTGCACCGGTCCCATCGCCGCGTCCTTGAGGATGCCGGTCGGCTCACCCGTCCGGGGGTCGCGCACGATGACGCCTCCAGCAATGTCCTTGGTCCCGCGACCGATGCCGGCCGCCCGGAGCGCGGCACTGTTCGCCAGCCCCATGTGCCCGTCGAGCCGATTCACGAACACCGGGTTGCGGGGGGTGACCGAATCGATCCACTGGCGCCGGGGGAGAGGGGAGCCGGGCCAGCGCTCGTGATCCCAGTCGCCGCCCAGGATCCATTCGCCCGGCTTCCGCTCGAGGGCGTAGGCCTTGAGCCGCGCGATGAACTGCTCCGGGGTGTCGGCCGGCCGCAAGTCCACGCTCGCCAGCTGGAAGCCGCCGTCCGTGAAATGGAGGTGGCCGTCCATGAAGCCCGGGGTCACCATCCCGCCGCCGTTGGCAAGCACGCGGGTCGCGGGACCCGCGAGGCGGGCGATGTCTGCGCTATCGCCGACCGCCTGCACCGTGTCCCCGGCGACGGCCACACCGCCCGCCCAGGGGCGCGCCGAGTCGCCGGTCCAGACCCGGCCGTAGACCACCAGGTCGGCGGGCGGAGCGTGCGGGTGACCGCCGCAGGCGAGGAGCGTGAGGAGCGCCGTGAGCGTGAGGAGCGCCGACGCGCCGGACCGCAAACGAGCGAATGACATGGGCTGTCTCAGCGAAGCTTGGTGAGCCGGCGCACGGCTTCGAGCTTCTCCAGCGCGCTACCGCCCGACGCGGCCGGGGCGACGGAGAAAAGATCCCGGATGTCGAGCAGGATCTCGAGCATGAGTTGGTCCCGCATGTAGGCGCTGTCGAGCTCGATCATCCGGCCGCCGTCACCGCCGGCTCTGGCCCGGTCGTACGACTCGCGGTAGATGGACTCGAGGTTGGCAAGGATACGCTCGCGCGGACGCATTTAATGGCTCCGAACCGACGGGCACGGCAGGGGGAGAAGAGTACACGCGCGTGGACGGCCGGGCGTTTTGTCCCCGTGGAATCCGCCGAACCGCGCGTGCGCCATCTGGAGGCACGTCGGACGATGGCAGCGACCACAGCCGGATCGCGGAATCTTCGTGAAGGCAATCGATTCTGCAAGAGCGTGAGCGATGACCGACACCTGGTCGAGCTACTGAGGGCGGGGCGCTATACTTAGCGGAAGCGGCCGGGGCACCCCGCCCCGGCTTTTCGTCTTCCGCCGCACGAGCACGCCATGACGCTTCAGGGCACCACCGTCCTCTTCTTTGCCGGCCCCCTCTACGAAGACCTCGAGCTCTGGTATCCCAAGATCCGTCTGGAGGAGGAAGGGGCGCGCACCGTCGTGGCCGGCACCGGCGAGCGCACCTACCAGGGCAAGCGCGGCTACCCGCTGACCGTCGACGCCAACGTCGACGACCTGAGCGCCGACCGGTTCGACGGCCTCGTCATTCCGGGCGGCTATGCGCCCGACATCATGCGGCGCTCGAAGAAGCTGCTGCAGCTCACGCGGGAGATCTACGAGGCGGACAAGCCGGTCGCGTTCATCTGCCATGCCGGGTGGGTCCCCATCTCCGCCGGCATCGTCCGCGGCAAACGCGGAACCAGCGTCGGCGCGATCAAGGACGATCTGGTGAACGCCGGACTGCTGTGGGAGGACAGCCCGGTCGTGGTGGACGGGAATCTCATTTCCTCGCGGACGCCGGCCGATCTCCCGCAGTTCATGCGCGCGCTGATCCGGGCGCTCGCGGCGCGGACCAGTCCGGCCGCGGCAGGGCGGCGATGACGCTCGGCGAGGCACAGCGGCGGGTGGACGCGTGGATCAGCCAGTACGAGGAGGGCTACTTCCACCCGCTCACCAACATGGCTCGGCTCGCGGAGGAGGTGGGGGAGCTCGCGCGCGAGGTGAACCACCGCTTCGGCCAGAAAACCAAGAAGCCCAGCGAGGCGGCGGCCGACCTCGGCATGGAGATGGCGGACATCCTGTTCGTGCTCATCTGCATGGCCAACCGCGAGGGCATCGACCTCGAGGCCGCGTTCGATCGCATGATGGCCAAGGTGGAGACCCGGGACGGGGATCGGTGGACGAGGCGAGCAGGCGGACAGGAGGACGGGCGGACAGAGGCGGGGTGAGAGCGGGATCACGGCAGCCGCGCACTCGGTGCTAGCACATTGCCCGTCTGCCCGTCTGCCCGTCTGCCCGTCTGCCCGTCTGCCCGTCTGCCCGTCTGCCCGTCTCGCCCGTCCGCCCCTACTCCCACTCCTCCGGTGCGCTCTCCAGCTCGTCGAGCAGGACGATATAGCTGTCCCACCGGTCGCGCTGGACGGTGCCGGCCTTGACGGCCTCCTGCACGCCGCACCCGGGCTCCGAGCGGTGCATGCAGTCCCCGTAACGGCACTGGCCGAGGAACGGGCGGAATTCGGGGAAACAGCTGTCGAGCTCTCCCGGATCGATTCCCCAGAGTCCCACTTCGCTGAACCCGGGCGTATCCACCAGATAGCCCCCCGCGTCGAGCGGCAGCATGACGGCCGAGACGGTGGTGTTCTTGCCCCGGCGCACCTTGGCGCTGATCTCGCCCGTCCTCAGCTTGAGCCCGGGCTGCACCCGGTTGAGGAGGCTCGACTTGCCCGCCCCCGACGGTCCGGTCACGACCGAGATCCGGCCGGCGAGCGCCGCGGCGAACGCCGCGATGCCGTCGTCCGACCGGGCACTGGTGGGATAGACGCGGTAGCCAGAGCGCCGACAGCGCTCGATCAGGCCGGTGCCGGGATCGAGATCGACCTTGTTGACGACGACGGATGCCGGAATCTCGTTCGCCTCGGCGACGACGAGGAGGCGGTCGATGAGTTGGGGGATGGGGGCGGGGTCAACCGTGGCGGTGACGACGAAGACGTGGTCGACGTTGGCGGCGACCGGCCGGGACCCCCGGCCCTCGGGGACGCGGCGCTCGAGCAGGGAGGTCCGGGGCTCGACCCCCACGATGGAGTGCGGTCCCACTTCGGGGGCAGGCTCCAGCCGGACGCGGTCGCCGACGACCACGCGCGCCGCATCCCGCTTGGCCTTGCCGGTCAGCACCGCGCGGATCTCGCCGCCCGGGGCGCCGATGCGGTACACCGAACCATCGCGCTCGAGCACGGTCCCGACGACGGCCGTCACCACTCCGCCGGCGCGCGCCCAATGGCCTCGTCCAGTGCAGCCTTCACGTCGTAGAGCGAAAGCGACTTGAGCCGCTCGGCGGCCTCCGCCTCGGAGTGGCCCCAGACCAGCGTCTCGGTCTCGACGTGGCCCACCGGCCGGTCCCCGCCGGCCGACCAGCGAACGAAGAGCAACGCCGCTCCGAAGAGTCCGCGGAGGTCCGGCTCGTGGTCCACGTAGATGGCCACCGAGTACGCCTGGCCGTCGCTGCCTCCGAAGGCCGCGGCCCGGTCGTGCTTGGCCATGTAGCCGCCCAGCGTCAGTTCGCTCACCGTCCCGCTACCGACTCTCGCACGATGTTGCCAAGGAAGAAGGCGATGTTGGCTGGCCGCTCCGCCAGCCGCCGCATGAGATAAGGATACCACTGGGTACCGAACGGGATGTAGACCCGGAGCCGGTGGCCCGCCTCGCGCAGGGTCTGCTGCAGGTCCCGCCGCACCCCGTACAGCATCTGAAACTCGAACCGGTCCGCGCCGATGCCCTGCCGCCGCACGAAATCGCGTGCGTGCGCGATGATGGCCTCGTCGTGGGTCGCGATCCCCGGATAGTTCCCCACGAGCAGCAGCCGCTCCATCAGGCGCACATAATTGCGGTCCACGTCCGCCTTCTCCGGAAAGGCCACCGCCGGCGGCTCGAGGTAGGCGCCCTTGCAGAGCCGCACCCGCGCCTTCAGCTCCACGAGATCCTCGATGTCCCGCTCGGAGCGGCGCAACATGGACTGGATCACGACGCCGCAGTTCGCGCCGAAGCGCTCGAACAGGCGGGTCCGGAAGAACTCCAGCGTCACCTCGGTGTAGGCCGAGCTCTCCATGTCGAGCCGCACGAAGCCGTGCAACGCGGCCGCCTTCTCGAGGATCGAGGTCATGTTCGCGACGCAGAGCTCCTCGGCGATGTCGAGGCCCATCTGCGTCAGCTTGACCGAGACGTTCACCTCGGCGCCGCTCGCCGCCATGCGGTCGAGCATGCGGAGGTACTGGTCGCGGGCGGCAATGGCCTCGGCTTCGGCCGAAACGCTCTCGCCCAGCAGGTCGAGCGACGCGGTGATCCCCCGGCGGGCGAGCTCGCGCGCCGCCTCGACGCCCTGCTCGATCGATTCCCCGGCCACGAAGCGGGACGCGAACTTCCGCGCGAGACCGTTACGGCGCACGAAGTTGAAGACCCCCTGCCGCTCGGACAGCCAGAGCAGCCCCTGTCGCATGATCACGTTCACATCCTGTCGGGAGCTGGAACGACGGCGGTCGCCACCCAAAATCGCACCCGAACCTAGCCGGTGCCGGTGGCGGAGAGTAGAGGGGGCGCGGCTGCTGAATCTTTATGCAACCCTGTGACTGGCGTCACGTTACGCGATCGGCGCGGGCAGTAGGGTAGAGCGAGTCTCCCGAGGCGGAGCGCCGGCCACTCGGCC
Organism: uncultured Gemmatimonadales bacterium; assembly: GCA_963711915.1. GTDB lineage: Bacteria > Gemmatimonadota > Gemmatimonadetes > Gemmatimonadales > GWC2-71-9 > CAVVWJ01. The sequence continues at coordinate 5,619 of CAVQGA010000009.1, read as the reverse complement.
GGTACCCCGAGCTCCACGCGGCGCACTCCCGCATTCGCTCGAGACGAAGAACCCGCAGCAGGGAGCCGTATGGCGCCGAAACGTGGGACCAGATCGCCCTCGGCAGACCCGCAGGAGTCGGCGGAGGCCGCGGGGCTCCGCTACGTCAGCGACGCGTCCCCCGGCATCCGGCGCCGGCGCTCGGGCCGCGGCTTTCGCTACGTCGGACCCGACGGCCGCGCCGTTCGGGATCCCGCCGTGCTCGACCGCATCCGCCGCCTCGCCATTCCGCCGGCGTACACGCAGGTCTGGATCTGCCCCGTTCCGAGCGGGCACCTGCAGGCCACGGGGCGCGATGCCCGGGGACGCAAGCAGTACCGCTACCACGCCCGGTGGCGCGAGGTTCGCGACGAAACCAAGTTCGGCCGCATGCTGGCCTTCAGCGATGCGCTGCCTCGCCTGCGCGACCGCCTGGAGACGGACCTCGCCCGGTCCGGTCTGCCGCGGGAGAAGGTCCTGGCCACGGTGGTGCGGCTGCTAGAGTGCACCGCCATCCGGGTGGGCAACGACGAATACGCGCGCGCCAACCAGTCGTTCGGCCTCACGACGCTTCGCGACCACCACGTGGAGGTGTCGGGCGCCACGCTCCGCTTCCGGTTCCGCGGCAAGAGCCGCAAGGCGCACCGGGTGGCCCTCAGCGACCGGCGGCTCGCGCGCATCGTGGCGCGCTGCCAGGCGCTGCCGGGGGCGGACCTGTTTCAGTACGTGGACGACGACGGCGCGCGAGTGGCGATCGGCTCGGGGGACGTCAACGACTACCTGCGGGAGATTACCGGTGAGGACTTTACGGCCAAGGACTTCCGCACCTGGGCCGGTACCCTGCAGGCCGTGGAGGCGCTCGAAGCCATCGGCACCTCGGCCTCGGAACGGGAGGCCAAGTCCGCGATTCTCAAGGCCATCGATCAGGTGGCCGAACAGCTCAACAACACCCGGGCCGTCTGCCGGAAATACTACGTGCATCCCGTGGTGCTCGAGAGCTATCAGGCCGGCACCCTGCATGCCGCCCTGCGCAACGGCACGGGGCCGAAGGCCGATCCGGCCCTCAGCCCCGAGGAGCAGGCCGTCGTCCGGCTGCTCCGCCACGTCGCCAACTGACCTCGGTCAGGGGGCGCCGTACCCTCCGCCACCGGTCCCACCGCCGCCCATGCCGCTGCCGCCGGTCCCGGAGCTCGTGCCTGCCGCAGTCACCGTGATGGTCCCGTGCATGACCTGCGCGCCGTGGATGGTGCAGTGGTAGTTATACGTGCCCGCGGTGCCGAAGGTGCGCTGGTAGGTGCCCGAGCTCTGAGTGGCGGAGTGTTCGTTGTCGTCGAAGGTGACGTTGTGATCGACCGCGCCGGCCGCCCAGGTCCACGTGACCGTCGTGCTCGCCGCCACGCTCAGCGAGGCCGGCGAGAAGAAATTGTTGCCTACTGTAACGCTGTTGCCGCCACCGCCCGAGGGTCCGCTCGTGACATCCGAACCTCCGCCGCACCCGGCGAGCAGGGACAGAAGGCCCAGGCCCGCAAGCAACGACTGTCCGCGCATATCCATTCTCCCGGCCAGGGTGAGTCGTCGAATCGAATCTTGATACTTAGCGGGCGCCCGGCCGACGGTCTTGAACGGGCGAAGCGGGTTTGTGCGGGCGGAGCCGGGTCTGCATCTTGGAATTCTGGGCTCCAGCGACGAGGCGCATGGTGGATGGCACGGCGGCGGTGGGCGGTTTCACCCTCCGGGAAGGACGGCATCCCGGCGGGAGCGTCCTGCCGTGGCACGACCACCCGGGCCCGACCCTGTGCTTTGTCTACGCCGGCGCCTTCACCGAGCGCTTCGCCGGCACGACGCTCGAATGCACGCCCGGCACGCTCAAGATCACTCCGGCGGGCGAGCTGCACTCCAACCGCTTCGGACAGGAGGAGACGCACGGGCTGCTGGTCGAAGCCGACTCGGCGAGGGTCGAGAGCCTGGGGGAATACGGGACCGTCCTGCAGGAGCGGAGCAGCTTTCGTGACGAGGGGCTGGCACTGCTGGCCTGGCGGGTGGCGGGCGAGCTCAACCGGCGCGACGCGGCCGCGCCACTGGCCATCGAAGGGCTGCTGCTCGAGATCCTGGCCGGCGCCACGCGAGCCCGGGACCTCAGACTGACGGGCGCCCTGCCCCGCTGGCTGGCCGAGGCGCGCGCCTATCTCCACGATTCGGCCCGGGTGGAAAGCCTGGGGGAGCTCGCCGCCGCGGTGGGCGTCCATCCGGTGACGCTGGCCCGGGGGTTCCGGCGCGCGTATGGATGCAGCGTCGGCGCCTACCTCCGGTGGCTCCGGGTCGCTCATGCCGCCCGCAGGCTCGCAGAGACGGACGCCCCCCTGGCGGAGATCGCCCTGGCCGCCGGGTTCGCCGATCAGAGTCACTTCTCCAACGTCTTCCGGCGCGAAACCGGGCTCTCGCCGTCCGCGTTCCGCCGGGCGGTGCGGACGCGGTCGCCCTAGGCGGTACTCACGCCGGCTCGCTCGACGCCCCCGCTCCATCCCCCGTCAGGTGATCCACCACCCCGGCCATCGCGTCGGCCTCGATATCGTAGTGCGAGCGGTGCCAGGCGGCGACACCGGCTCGGAGGATGATCACCTGAGGCGAGGCATGCTCGACGCCGACCCGCTGGGCGAGGGCGCGGGAGAGTGGCCGGTGGCGAACTACGTCCACCAGGTACACTGGTACCGGGTACCGCCGGCCGAAAGCGAGCAGCTCCTGGTACGCCATGGTGCTGGTGGGACAGATGGGACTGTGCTTGTAGAGGACGGCGAGAGGAGCGGCGAGCAGGAGAGCCAGGTCGGCTTCGGTGACGATCGGGTGCATCAAACAACCTACCCACGGCTCCGCCACGGAGGCTACGCCAAGCGCATCCGCTCGAGCAGGCGCCGGAACCGGGGATCGGCGCGCAAGGCGTCAACCGTCGGCTCCACATTGAAGTAGACCAGCCAGCCCCGGCGCTCCTCGATGCGCCCGCTCGATCCACTCGAACGCCGGATCGGCCTCGCCCAGGGCGGCGTAGACCTGCGCGAAAGCCACCGGGGACACGTAGCCCTGGCGCCGGCGCGCCTCCAGCTCCCCCAGCACCGCGCGCGCCTCGTCCGGACGTCCGCGTCCCGCCGCCACCAGGCCCAGCCCCGCGATCGCGAGGGCGGGACTCTCCGAGACGGCGACCGCCTCGCGAAGGGCGGCGGCGGCCTCGTCCCACTGCCCCATCTGCGCGTAGGCCAGGCCGAGGAGCCGGTGGTTCTCCTCGGCCGTCGGATTCATGGCGAGCGCGCGGCGGAGCTGCTCGAGCGCCTGCTCGGGCTGGCGGGCGTAGTAGTACAGCCAGCCCATGCTCCGGCGGATCGATACCGACGCCGGATCGAGCGCGACGGCCTGGCGCCCCTCGGCCAGCGCCAGCTCGGTCTGACCCATCGCCACCTGGAACCACGAATACCACTGGCGCGCCACCGAGTAGCGCGGATTGAGCTCGATGGCGCGCCGGAAGTGGCGCGCGGCCAGCGGCCAGTCCCAGTCGTAGATGAAGGTGACCCAGGCCAGCGAGGTGTGTGCCTCCGCCAGCGTCTCGTCGAGCGCGAGCGCCCGCGTGGCCTCGACCCGCGCGCGCTCCAGGCCCTCCTGCACCGGCGCGCCGCGATAGTCGATCTGCAGGGCGTAGGAATCGGCGAGCCCGGTGTAGGCGAGCGCGTAGTCCGCGTCCTCGGCGATGGCGGCCTCGAAGTACCGGATCCCTTCGGCGATCGCCGCGGGCGTGCGACGGTTCCAGGAGTAGCGGCCCTTGAGATACAGGTTGTATGCCCTGAGGTTGGCCGTGTAGCGTACCGGCGTGGGATCGCCGAGGTCCTGCAGCAGGGTGACCCGAAGCGTGTCCACGATGGTGCGCGCGATCTCGTCCTGGATGGCGAACACGTCGGCCAGCTCGCGATCGTAGCGCTCGGACCAGAGCGTGCGCCCGTCGCGCACGCCGGTGAGCTGGGCGGTGATCCGGAGCCGACTCCCGGCCCGGCGCACGGAGCCCTCGAGCACCGCGCTCACGTTGAGCCGGGCGCCGAGGGTCCGGACATCCTCGCGCGCCCCCTTCAGGGCGAACACCGAGGTCCGCGAGGCCACGTTCAGCCCCTCCACCTTGGTGAGCGCCGTGATCAGCTCCTCGGTCATCCCGTCGCTGAAGTATTCGTTGTCGGGGTCGGCGCTGGCATTGACGAACGGCAGCACGGCGATCGCCCGCGCGTCGCCGCCGGTGTAGGCCGCCGCCGAGGCGAGATCGGCGGCGGGATCGACCAGCGCGGCCACGAACTCGGGCATCCCGGGGAAGCGGTCGGCGGGCGACTTGGCCAGCGCGCGCTCGAGCGCGCGCTCGACCGCCACCGGCACCGTGGGCCGGCGGGCCCGGATCGACGGCGGCGGCTCGATGGCGTGGCGCGCCATGGTGGCGCGGGCGCCGGTGCCCGCGAACGGCGGCTCGCCCGCCAGCATCTCGTACAGGACGCACGCGAGGCTGTACTGGTCAGTGCGGCCGTCGAGGCCGCTCTCCGCGCTGGCCTGCTCCGGGCTCATGTACGCCGGCGTCCCCACCGCGAAGCCGTGATCGGTGATCTACGACGCTGTCGCCGGCCGCGGCTGAGATCGCCGTGGCGACGCCGAAATCGGCGACGACCGGCTCACCCTCCTGCAGCAGGATGTTCTCCGGCTTGATGTCCCGGTGGATGACGTGGAGCCGGTGGGCGTAGGCCAGCGCGCCGGCGACCGCCCGGGCAATGCGGAGCGCCACGTCGAGCGGCAGCGGTCCCTCGCGCTCGAGCCGGTCGCGCAGCGATTCGCAGCCGGCGTACGGCATGACGAAATACAGCAGCCCGTCGCATTCGCCCGAGTCGTGGAGCGGCAGGATCTGGGGGTGGGCCAGGCGCGCGGCGATCCGGATCTCGCGCAGGAAGCGCTGGGGCTCGTACCCCGCGGACGTCCCGGGCCGGAGGACCTTGATCGCCACTTTGCGCGCGAGCTTGACGTCTTCCGCCAGGTAGACCGTGGCCGCTCCACCGCGCCCGATCTCCTCCTCTATCAGGTAGCGGTCGCCCAGGGCGGCGCGAAGTCGGGTGGCGATGTCGGGCACGACGGGCTCGGGTTCGGAGCGTGTGGATGGCGCGCGCTGGGTCCTTGGAAGGGAATCGCTCGTCCACGGTTGCACAAGGCGCGTCACCGCTTCACGTAACGCCCGTCGAACGCCACCGCCCAAGTCGCTCCGTCGTCGCCCGAGCTCTCCCATAGCTGCCGCACGCGGCCGGGAGCGGTCTCCTGCCAGGTGATCCGCTGCCGCCGAGGCCGGCCGGCGCTGTCGCTCGAGACGCCCTCGAGCACTATGCGTCCGGCCGCGAGCCCGCCCTCCAGCACGAGCAGGCTGCCCTGATCGTCCACCCAGGTCTGATGCCAGCGGTGCCGGGCCGCGTCGTAGATGTTGTAGCTCGTCCCGTGCAGCCCGCGCACGCCGGTCCAGCTCTCCCGCAGCACGCAGCCGCCGAGAATCGGCTCGATGCGGTTTTCGCCCGCGCGGGCGCCGTCGGGCCGGGTCACGTCCCA
>CAVQGA010000008.1:0-119445 GCA_963711915.1 uncultured Gemmatimonadales bacterium | reverse complement strand
AATCGGGGCCGACAAGCGGGTCACGACTCCGACGACGACGTTCGGCCGCCGCGACACGATCTACGTCTCCGTCGCCACCGAAGGCGCCGCACCCAGCAAGAACATCGCGGCCAAGTGGACCTTCCAGAACGGAAAAGTGGTCAAGGAACAGTCCGAGGCCATCGCTCCGACCGGGCCGGCGGCCACCGAGTTTCACATCTCGAAGCCGAGCGCCTGGCCGGTCGGGAAGTACAAGGTCGAGATTACCGTAGACGGCACCTCGGCCGGCAGCAAGGATTTCGAGGTCAAGTAGTGGCCGGGTACTGGATCCTCAAGACCGACGCGGATACCTACCCGTTCGACCAGCTCGTCCGCGAGCGCCGTGCCGTGTGGGACGGCGTCTCCAACGCGCTCGCGCTGAAGCACATTCGCAGCATGAAGAAGGGCGACCACGCCTTCATCTATCACTCCGGTGACGAGAAGGCGCTGGTCGGCCTGGCACGCATCGTGTCGGACCCCTATCCCGATCCCAAGGACGACGACCCCAGGCTCGCCGTGGTCGACGTCGAAGCCGGCGACCGGCTCCCGCGGCCCGTCTCGCTCGCGTCGGTCAAGGCCGACCCCGCGTTCGCCGATCTGGGCCTGGTCAGGATGTCGCGGCTCAGCGTCATTCCCGTGCCCGAGGCGCAGTGGAAGCGGTTGCTCGAGATGGGGGGAGTCGGTCCTAAGAGCGTTTCGAGATCTCGGCTTGAGTCACCCTGAGCGCAGCGAAGGGGCATGACTTCGGGTATAGCTCCTTCGCTGCGCTCAGGATGACTCGGGTGTGAAGCGCGCTTCAAGTCGCCGGTGCCGCCGATAAGGAGTGACCGCCATCACCGCATGAGGCGCTCGCTGTTCGCCACATGTTGACGTTGCGCCGGCATCCTGCCGGGCGCCTGACACGTTCCACTCGGAGGCGACACCATGGGCTACCTACGAATCCTGCTGCCGGTCACGCTCGCGGGCGTCGCCCTGGCGGCCTGCAAGGGCGCCGGGCGCGACCAGGGAACGGAGACCGCGGCCGTTGATTCCGTGGCCCGGGCCGCCGACTCCGCCGCCCACGCCGCGGCGACCGGCGCTCAGCGCGTGGCCAACGTGATGATCGGCAAGCGGCTCGGCCCGCAGAATCGCATCGCCGAGCCGACCTTCCAGTTTCAGCCTCAGGACACCGTGTTCGTCTCGATGGGCATCCAGGGCAAGCCGGTCGAAGGCAAGCTGTCGGCGCGCTGGCTGGCCCAGGGGGGGAAGATGCTCGATTCGACCGTCCAGCCGATTGCCCCGGGCGATTCCGGCAACAAGGAGTTCCACCTGGCCCAGCCCAAGGGCTGGCAGCCTGGTACCTACATGGTGATGCTCTACCTCAACGGCGACTCGGCCGAGGCCAAGACCTTCGCGGTGAGAAAGTAGGGGCCAGACCGGCGCGCTGGCGGGCGCTCCCCCCCGAGTCACCCTGAGCGCAGCGAAGGGGGCGTGCACTGGGGCATGCCCCCTTCGCTGCGCTCAGGGTGACTCCATGGCTCGCGTCCCCTGCCCACGGAGGCCGCACCTGGATTGACATTCCGCTTTCCGCCGGGCAGACTCCCTCCGACGCCTCCAGCACCATCTCCTCTCCCGATCGGGGTGAAGCCGTGACCTCCCTCGACACCCGTGTGGCCGCTTCCGCGCAGGACCGGGGGGCCGCTCGTCCGTACCCGGATGTCCGCCACTGGATCGGCGGCGAGGCCGTCGCCGGCGGGCCCCGATTCCAGGATGTGCTGAATCCCGGTACCGGCGAGGTGCTGACCCGGGTCCCGCTGGGAGGTGCCGCCGAGGTGGAGCTGGCGGTCGCCGCCGCGTGGCGCGCCGCGCCGGCGTGGGCCGCGACGCCCATCAAGGAGCGGGTCCAGGTCTTCTACCGCTACAAGGCGCTCCTGGAGCGGAACCTGGCCGCGCTCGGGGCGCTGATCACCGAGGAGCACGGCAAAATCAAGAGCGAGGCCGAGGCCGAGATCCTCAAGGCCGTCGAGCTCACGGAGTTCGCCTGCTCGTTGCCTCAGATCGCCGTGGGCGAGGTCATGGAGGTGAGCCGCGGCGTCGAGTGCCGGCTCGAGCGTCATCCGCTCGGTGTGGTCGCCTCCATCAATCCGTTCAACTTCCCATCGATGGTGCCGCACTGGTCGATGCCCAACGCCATCGCGCTCGGCAATGCGTTCATCATGAAGCCGTCGGAACAGGTGCCGCTGAGCGCGGGACGCATCGCCGAGCTGTTGCGGGAGGCCGGGCTGCCGGACGGCATCTTCAATGTCGTGCACGGCGGACGTGAGGCGGCGGAGGCGATCCTGGACCACCCCGGCATTGAGGCGGTGACGTTCGTCGGGTCGACGCCGGTAGCCAAGGAGATCTACCGCCGCGGGAGCGCGGCCCTCAAGCGCGTCCTGGCCCTCGGTGGCGCCAAGAACCACGTCATCGTGATGCCCGATGCCGACCCGGAGATGGCCGCGGGGGGCGTTCTGGCCGCGATGAGCGGCTGCACCGGCCAGCGCTGCATGGCGGCCTCGGTCATGGTGGCCGTATCGGCGACGGACCACATCGTCGACCGCCTGGCGGCGCAGGCCCGCACGATGGTGCCGGGTCGCGACGTCGGACCGGTCATCACCCGCCAGGCCCTCGAGCGCATCGAGCGCGCCATCGCCGAGGCGGAGCAGGCGGGCGCGAAGGTCCTCGTGGACGGGCGCAACGCCGTCGTACCGGGGCGGGAAGGCGGCTATTACATCGGGCCGACGGTCCTCGACCATGTGCGGCCCGACATGCGGATCGCCCAGGAGGAAGTCTTCGGGCCGGTGCTCGCCATCGTCCGCGCGCGGGACCTCGACGAGGCGCTGCAGGTGGAGAACGCGTCCCCGTATGGCAACGCGGCGTCGATCTTTACCGAGAGCGGCGGCCTCGCGCGGCGGACCATGGAGCTGGCGAGCGCGGGCATGGTCGGGGTGAATGTCGGCGTGCCGGTGCCACGGGAGCCGTTCCCGTTCGGCGGCTGGAACGACTCGAAATTCGGGGTCGGCGACATCACCGGCCGCGGCTCGATCGAATTCTGGACCAAGGCCAAGAAGATCACAACCAAGTGGAATCGTGAGGCCGGAACGAATTGGATGTCGAAGTGAGCGACGAGTCATCCTTCGCTCCGCTCAGGATGACTCGCCCTGCGCTTCCATGAGACGTACTTGCGCCAGGAGTCACCCGTGACGATGACCGCCCCCGCTCGCCCCGCCATGCCGCCGAGCCGGCACACCCCCCGGCCGTACTCTGGACCTTCCAAACAGGAAGTGCTGGCGATGCGGCGGCAGTACTGCCACCCCAGCACCTTTCTGTACTATCGCGAGCCGCTGATGCTGGTCGAGGGGCACATGCAGTACCTCTACGACGAGACCGGGCGGCGGTACCTGGACATGTTCGCGGGGATCGTGACGGTGTCGTGCGGCCATTCGCACCCGAAGTTCGTCGAGCGGATCAAGGCGCAGGTGGAGGCCATCCAACACACGACAACGATCTACCTGCACCCCGGCTTTCCGCTTCTGGCCAAGCGCCTGGCGCAGAAGATGCCGGCGGGGCTCGAGGTCACGTACTTCGTCAACAGCGGGAGTGAGGCCAACGACCTGGCGGTGCTCATGGCGCGCGCCTACACGGGCCACAACGACGTCGTCGCCGTCCGGAACGGCTACCACGGCGGATCGCCGTCCACCATGGCGCTCACCTCGCACCACACCTGGAAATACCCGCAGCAGCCCAATCTGGGAGTGCACCACGCCATCAATCCCGATCCCTACCGCAGTCCGTTCAGCGGGTCCCCCGAGCAGATCGCGAGCAAGAGCGCCGCGGACATCCGCGATCTGATCCGGTACTCGACGCCCGGCAGGATCGCCGCGTTCATCGCCGAGCCGATCCAGGGGGTGGGCGGCGCGACCCAGGGCGCGCCGAACTACCTCCCCGAGGCGTACGCCATCGCCCGCGAGCATGGCGGACTCTGCATCGCCGACGAAGTGCAGACCGGCTTCGGCCGGACGGGCGAGCATTACTGGGGCTTCCAGAACTCCGGCGTCACGCCCGACATCGTCACCATGGCCAAGGGGATCGGGAACGGCTGGCCGCTCGCCGCGGTGACCACCCGGCGCGAGATCGCCGAATCGATCGGCCACCGGATCCACTTCAACACCTTCGGTGGGAATCCGGTCTCCATGGCGGCCGGGCTCGCCGTGCTCGACATCATCGAGGAGGACGGGCTGCAGGAGAACAGCCGCGTGATCGGGGATCGCCTCAAGGCCGGCCTGAGGGAGCTGCAGACGCGTCACCGGCTGGTCGGCGACGTCCGCGGCATGGGCCTCATGCTCGGCGTCGAACTGGTGAAGGACCGCGACACGAAGGAGCCCGCGACCCAGGAGACTCTCGCGGTGTGGGAAGCGATGTGCGAGATGGGCGTGCTGGTGGGGAAGGGCGGCCTGTCGGGAAATACCCTCCGCATCAAGCCGCCGATGTGCATTACGGCGGCAGACGTGGACTTCACGCTCGAGGTGCTGGACGCCGCGTTGGGGCAGGCGGGGCGGTAGCCACCACTCTAGCTGCGAGGATCACCGCTCCCGTGCGAGCAGCGGAGCTGGGACCGCCTGCGGTCGCTGCAGGCCGCTTCGGCGGGTGGGGTCGCGCAGGGACCTTGAGGCGGCCTGACGCTCCCTTCGGCAGCCCCAGCTCCGCCGCTCGCACGCGGACATCGCCCGGCACGGGCTAATCGGCGGCTCAGTGTCGTGCACTTTCCCCGGTATGACCGGGATGCTCGGGGGCCGCATCGAGCGAGGGGGGTGACTCCGCAGGGAGCGTCAGTGCGCCCCCAGGTCCCTGCGCGATCCTACCTCCGAAGCGCACTGCAGCGACCGAAGGAGTCGCCACCATCGCTCGATGCGGCCCCAGCGCACTGAAACTCCGCTCTTCAGGCCTCGAACCAATCCAAGTCAGCTAGAAAACCCGATCCCCAGCCGATCCAGCATCCGCAGCAGCAGGTTCGGCCGCTCGCCCCGGTCGACTCTTCTGAGTGCGCGGGTCACGGCGGCCACCGACCAGGACCGGAGCGGCTCCGGCGGGTAGGGAAACGGCTTCTTCCTGACGAGCGACAGCTTCAGCAGCTCGCTCGGCCGGCCCAGCGCCAGGTGGGCGAGGATCTGTCCGGCGAGCCGCGTCGTGCCCAGGCCATGGCCGGTATAGCCCAGGCCGTACCACACCCGGCCGCCCTGCGTGCTCCCGAAGAAAGGCGTCATCCGGGTGGTGGAGCAGATCGGACCGCCCCAGGCATAAGGAAACTTCAGGCTCGCCAGCGCCGGGAAGTGCCGGCGGAAGCTCTCGCGGAGGGCCGCGTAGTGCGCCGGCGAGTGATCGCAGGAGGGATCGACCCGATTGCCCGGGTAGTAGGTCGCCTCGCTCGTGCCCCACAGGATCCGGTCGTCCGCGGTGAGCCGGTAGTAGTTGAAGAAGGTCCGATCGTCGGTGATTCCCTGTCGCCGGGCCCAGCCGATCGCGGCGCGCTGATCGGCGCTGAGCGGGTCGCTCACCAGGATGTAGTCGTAGAGCGGAATGAAGCGGCGAGTGACGGCCGGCAGCAGGTGGTGGGTGTACGCGCTGGTAGCAAGCACGACGCGCCGGGCGCGTACCTCACCGCCCTCGGACCCGACGCGCACCCCGGCTCCGGCCGGCTCGATCGCCGTCACCGGGCTCCGCTCGAACACCTTCACGCCCAGCCGCTCGGCCTCCGCCTGGAGCCCGTCGACCAGCTTCACCGGATCCAGGATCCCCCCGCCCTTCACCCACACGCCGCCGAGGTAGATGGGCGAATGCACCTCCGCCTGCACCGCCTCCCGGTCGAGCAGATGGAACGAGTCCAGGCCGAGGTGCCGTGCCGTCAGGACCGTGCGCCGCGCCTCCTCGACGTGGGCCGACGTGAGCGCGACCATCAGCCGCCCGGTCGGCTCGTAGTCGCACCGGATTCCGCGCGTCACCAGAAATGCGGTGAGCTCCGCCGTGTTGCGCTCGCCAAGCGCCGCCAGCCGGCGGGCCTCGGCCTCGCCGAAGTGCTCGATCGCGAGGCCGTGGCCGTGGTCCACGGTCTCGGAGAGCATGCCCGCGTTCCGGCCGCTCGCGCCATAGGCCGCGAGCTCCTGCTCGACGACCGCGACCTCGAGTGCCGGCTCCAGCTGCTTCAGAAAAATCGCCGTCCAGAGGCCCGTGAGGCCGGCGCCCACGACGGCGATGTCGGCGTCCGCGGTCCCCGTCAGCGGGACGTGGTCGCGGGGCGCGCGCCGGGCGAGCCAGAAGCAGGCCTGTTCGATGGGTTGCATGGCGGACCGGCGTCAGGCCAGGGGCGTGACGCTTATCCCCCGCTGGCGGAGGGTGCGCTGCTGCCAGAGCACGGTGGCGCCGAGCGCCAGGAGGCTCATGAGCAGGATCGCGGTCGCCAGGACGTTGATCTGGGGCGGGAACGCCGCGCGGCGCGCCCCGTAGACGTACAGCGGGTAGGTGACGCGGTTGCCGGCGTTGAACAGCGTGATGATGAAATCGTCGAGCGAGAGGGCGAAGGCCAGCATTGCCGCCGCCACGATGCCGGGCGCGATGATCGGCAGCGTCACCTTGTAGAAGACCCGGAACGGCGGGGCGCCCAGATCCATCGCCGCCTCCTCCAGGGTCCAGTCGAACCCGCGGATCCGGGCGCGCACCGTGAGGGCCACGTAGCTCACCGAGAACATGATGTGGGCGATGACGATGGTGTTGAAGCCGGTGCGGACGTTGAAGTCGAGGAAGAGCGAGAGCAGCGACGAGCCGAGCACCACCTCGGGGGTCGTGAGCGGCAGCACGAGCAGCAGGTTGACCGCGCCGCTCCCGCGGAACTTGTAGCGCGTGAGCGCCAGCGCGATGAGGGTTCCGAACAGCGTCGCTACCAGGGTCGAGAGCGCCGCCACTCGCAGGCTCAGCTTCATCGCCTCGACCAGCGCCTCGTACGCGAACGGATTGCGCCAGGCGTCGAGCGAAAACGCCTTCCACACGAAGTTGAACTTGCCGGCCGGCTTGTTGAAGCTGTAGAGCACGATCACGAAGATCGGCAGGAACAGGTACCCCAGCACCAGGATGGCGACCCCGTCCATGAGCCACCGGCCCAGGCGCCGCATCAGGCCAGATCCTCGGTGCCCAGCACCCTGGCGTAGATCAGCACCGCGAGCGTGATCACGGCCATGAGGACGAACGAGAGCGACGCCGCCAGCGGATAGTCGCGCACCTCCAGGAACTGGTTCTGGATGACGGTGCCGATCATCTGCTGGTTCGGGCTCCCCAGCAGCTGGGCGTTGATGAAATCGCCGGCGGCGGGGATGAACGTGAGCAGGCTGCCCGCGAACACGCCGGGCAGCGAGAGCGGCAGCACCACCTTCCGGAAGGCGGCCAGCGGCGTGGAGTACAGGTCCTCGGCGGCTTCGACCAGGCGGCGGTCGATCTTCTCCAGGCTCACGTAGATCGGCAGGATCATGAACGGCAGGAAGTTGTAGGTGAGGCCGCCGACCACCGCGATCGTGGTGTCGAGCAGCCGTCCCCCCTCTCCCAGCAGGTGCAGCCGCTGCAGGAGCCATACCGCCGGCCCGCCGTCGTTCAGAATCGTCTTCCAGGCAAAGGTACGGACCAGGAAGGTGGTGAAGAACGGCAGGATGACGAGACCCAGCAGGAGGTTCTTGAACCGTCCCGACCGGAGCGCGATGAAGTACGCGAGCGGGTAGCCGAGCGCCAGCGACAGCAGGGTGGCCGCGAGCGCGTAGCGGAACGAGCGGAAGAAATGGGTGCCGTAGTTGCCGAGGGCCCGCTGGTACACCTCCCACCAGGGGCCGTCACCGGCCACCGAGGTCTGGGCCAGCGTGATGATCGGCGCGACGAAGAATACGAGCAGCCAGAGGATGCCCGGAGCCACCAACAGGTAGGGGGCGAGGCGGCTGCGCCTCGACCCCCCCGATGCGGTGCCCGCCATGTGGCCTCTACGCCCCGATGGCGTCCTGGAAGATGCGGTTGTACTCGGTGTCCTCCGCGTCGCTCAGCGCGCGGAACACGTGGAGCCGGGCGCGGAGCTCGTCCGGCGGGTTCACCAGCGGGCTCTTGGCCAGCTCGGGCGCGATCTTGGCCAGCTCCGCCCCGGTGCCCTTGGCCCCCGATAGATACGGCGCGCCGGCGACGATCTGGGCCGAATGCTTCGGGTCGTACACGTAGTTGATCCAGGCCATCGCTAGGTCCTTCCGGTCCGACGTCTTGGGAATCAGCATGTTGTCGGAATACAGCATGGCGCCTTCCTTCGGCGCGATCCACCGCAGGTCGGGATTGTCCGCGGCCAGCCCCTGGATGTCGCCGGACCACGCGAACGCGATGGCGATGTTGCCCGCCGCGAGATCTTCGGCGTAGTCGTTGCCCGTGAACTTGCGGATCTGTCCGCTCTGGCGCGCCTTCTTGATCTTGGCGGCGGCCGCCTCGACGTCGGACTTCGTCACCTTGTCCGGCGCCTTGCCCATCCCCAGCATGACCAGGCCGAGCGTGTCCCGCATCTCGGTCAGCATCGTGACCTGCCCCTTGTACTTGGGGTCGAAGATGTCGTTGATGCTGGTGAGCTCCTTGCCGGTCTTCTTCGGGTTGTACCCGATGCCCGTCATGCCCGACAGCCAGGGCACGCTGAACTTCCGGCCCGGATCGAAGCTCACGTCCTTCACGTTGTCGACCAGGTTCGCCTTGTTGGGGAACTTGCTGTCGTCCAGCGGAGCGGCGTAGCCGAGATTGATGATCCGGCCCGCCATCCAGTCGGTCAGCACGATGATGTCGCGATCGATGCTCTGGTTCCGCTTGAGCGGCCCGTCGATCTTGGCGAAGAACTCGCCGTTGTCGTTGATGTCCTCGGTGTACTCGACCTTGGCGCCGGTCGCCTTCTCGAAGTCCGGCACCGTCTGCTTGTCGATGTAGAGCGGCCAGTTCGAGACCCGGAGCGTCTTGCCCGCATTCCCGCCGGTGGCCACTGCGGAGTCGGCGCCCGCGGCCGGGGCCCCCTCCTTGGCGCCGCCGCAGGCGGCCAGCAGGCTGTTCCCCAGGATCAGGCCGCCCGCGCCCAGCGCCGAGTGGCGGAGAAAGCCTCGGCGGGTGATCGCCTGGCGGAGGAACGCGTGCAGCTCGTCGTCGCGGATCTCGGACTCTCGTCGGCTCATCGGAAGGCTCCTGCCGGATGACGGGGTGAAGGGATGAGTGGGGGCTTACGTCCGGGCCACGGTCGCGCGCTCGACCGTGTGTCTGAGATCGAGCTCCTCGTCCGGCGCGATTGCGGCGAGCGGGCCCGCGGGCGGGAGGAGCCGGGCGGCGTCCGTGTCCCAGCCGACCCACAGCGCGAGGCCGGGCTGCAGGCTGGGCAGCGCCTGCTCGGGACCCACGTGCGCCACGATCTCGCACTGGTCGCCGGCGCGAAGCGTACAGCGGACCACGGGACCCTGGAACACCGCGTGCTCGACGGTCACCGGGACCCCGGTGCCGTCGGCCGGCGCCACGGTGCTCAAGCGGAGCCGTTCCGGCCGCACCATGATCGTGGCCGGAGTGCCGGAGCGGGGCCGCTGATCGCCCACGGGTACCGGGACCGGGTGGCGGCCGGCTACCAGGACCGTGGCATCCCGCCCCGAGACCTGCTGCACCACACCGGGGATCAGGTTGGCGACGCCGATGAAGTTGGCGACGAACACCGAGGTCGGCGAGTGGTAGATCTCCTGCGGCGACCCGATCTGTTCGACCCGGCCCTCGTTCATGACCGCGATGCGGTCGGACATCGTCAGCGCCTCTTCCTGGTCGTGGGTCACGTAGATGAACGTGATCCCCACCTCGCGCTGGATCCGCTTCAGCTCGATCTGCATCGCCTGCCGAAGCTTGAGGTCGAGCGCGCCGAGCGGCTCGTCCAAGAGCAGCGCGCTGGGATAGTTGGCCAGCGCCCGCGCCAGGGCGACCCGCTGCTGCTGGCCGCCCGAGAGCTGGGCCGGCTTGCGGTCGGCGAAGGTCGTGAGCCGGACCACGTCCAGCAGCGCGTCCACCCGGCGCTTCGTCTCCGCAGGGTCCAGCTTCAGGCTGCGGGGACCAAAGGCGACGTTGTCGGCCACCGACATGTGCGGGAACAGGGCGTAGTGCTGGAACACCGTGTTGACGTTGCGGCGGTAGGGTGGGACCCGCGACACGTCCTTTCCGTCCAGCAGGATCCGGCCGGTGGTCGGCTGCTCGAATCCGGCGATCATTCGGAGGGTCGTGGTCTTGCCGCACCCCGAGGGCCCGAGCATCGAGAAGAACTCGCCCTGCTCGATCGCGAAATGGGCGTTCTCGACCGCCACATAGCTGCCGAACCGCTTGACCACGTGGTCGATCGTGATCACGGGCTCGCGGGAACCATTGCGGCCCGGCGGGCTGGTCGGGGTCCTGTCTGTTGCTGAGGCGTTAGGGGTAGGCATCCTTCCAGAATGTGCACCCGCCCACGGGAGTTGACAACTGTCGTCCGGCGCGGCAACCTCCAAGAAGGAAGGCATCGAGCGACCCCTCCGAGGCGATAGCATCCCAACTCATCCACAAGACAGGACGTGATCCCATGACCACCACCCTCGCCGGCGGCGGGCGGTCGGTGACCGATCGGCTGCTCGGCCGGGTCCAGGACCTTGGCCAGGCGGAGATGGCTCGGTTGCTCGCGCGCACTCCCGCGTCCGCCCAGCTGTACCACCGCGCGGTCCGGACGCTTCCGTTCGGGGTCGTGTCGTCGTTTCAGAAGATGCAGCCGTACCCGATCTACGTCTCACGCGGACTCGGGAGCCACATCTGGGACCAGGACGGCACCGAGTATCTCGACTTCCACTGCGGCTTCGGCGCCATGGTGGTGGGCCATGCCCACCCCCGGATCGTCGAGGCGATCCGCGAGGCGGCCAGCGGCGGCACCCACTTCGCGGCGACGACCGAGTCGGGCGTGGCGTTCGGCGAGGCCATCTGCCGGCGCTTCAACCTGGAGATGCTCCGGTTCGCCAACTCGGGGACCGAGGCCACCATGGATGCCATCCGGGTGGCGCGGGCCGCCACCGGCCGCGACGTGGTCTGCAAAGTCGAAGGCTCGTACCACGGGCACCACGACAGCGTGATGTTCTCGATCGTGCCCAACGCCGACCTGATGGGCGGCCGCGATCGCCCGGCGAGCGCCCCGGTGTCCAAGGGGATGGTGAAGGATGCGTCGAAGTACATCCAGGTGGTGCCCTTCAACGACGCGGACCACCTCGAGCGCGTCTTCCAGGAGCGCGCGCAGGAGATCGCGTGTCTCATCATGGAGCCCGCCATGATGAACATCGGGATCGTCGTGCCGCAGCCGGGCTACCTCCAGCGCGTCCGGGAGCTGTGCACGAAGTACGGCGTCGTCTTCATCTTTGACGAGATCAAGACCGGCTTCACCATCGCGGCGGGTGGGGCCACCGAGCGCTTCGGCGTCCAGCCCGACCTTGTCTGCCTCGCCAAGGCCATTTCGGGCGGGCTTCCGGCCGCGGCATTCGGCGGCCGCGAGGACTTGATGCGGCTGATCGAGCAAGGTGTCTCCCAGATGGGGACCTACAACGGCAACCCGCTGGTGTCGCATGTCGGCCTGGTGACGCTCACCGAGGTGCTGACCCCCGAGGCCTACGGTCACTTCGCGCGCATCGGCCGCCGTCTCGCCCAGGGCTGCCAGGCCGCCATCGAGCGCCATGGGATCCCGGCTCACACCGTCGATCTCGGCGCCAAGGGCTGCGTCTCGTATCGCCCGACCCCGATGAAGGATTACCGCGACTTCCTGGAAACCAGGCCGGAGCTCTTCGCCGCTTCGTACCCCTGGCTGCTCAACCGTGGGATCTTCATGACACCGGGGGACGAGGAGCAGTGGACGCTCTCGGTCCAGCACACCGATGCCGACGTCGACCACTACATCGGCGTGTTCTCGGAGTTCTGCGCGGCGATCGGGGGGTAGGGGGGAGCGACGGGAGCCGGGAGTCATCCTGAGCGGAGCGAAGGAGCCATGACCCGACGCATGCCCCCTTCGCTGCGCTCAGGGTGACCCGGCGCTCCACTTCGTCTCCCGAACAAACACCGATATACGTATATTCCCCCCATGAGCCCCCGTTTCGAGGTCGTCGCCCCGTTCAGCCCCGCCGGCGACCAGCCCAAGGCCATCGTCGAGCTCACCGCCGGGCTTGAGCGGGGGGACAAGTATCAGACGCTGCTTGGCGTGACCGGCTCGGGCAAGACGATGACGTTGGCCCACACCATCGCGAACTACGGCAAGCCCACGCTCGTCCTCTCGCACAACAAGACGCTCGCCGCCCAGCTCTACGGTGAGCTGCGCCAGTTTCTGCCGAAGAACGCGGTCGAGTACTTCGTCTCGTATTACGACTACTACCAGCCCGAGGCCTACGTCCCGTCGACCGACGTCTACATAGAGAAGGACGCGTCGATCAACCAGGACATCGAGAGCCTCCGGTTGCGTGCCACCTCGAGCCTGATGGAGCGCGAGGACGTGGTCATCGTGGCCACGGTGAGCGCCATCTACGGCCTCGGCGATCCGGTCGAATACCGGAAGCTCATGGTCACCGTCCGGCGCGGCGAGCAGCGCGGGCGCGACGACATCCTGGGCGAGCTGGTCCGGATTCAATACGCCCGGAACGACATCGCGTTCGAGCAGGGCACGTTCCGCGTCCGCGGCGACTCGATCGAGATCTTCCCGGCATACGCCGAGCAGGCCATCCGGATCGAGCTCTGGGGCGACGAGGTCGAGCGGATCAGCAAGATCAACCCGCTCACGGGCGACACCATCGCCACGCTCGAGCAGTGCGCCATCTACCCGGCCAAGCACTTCGTGACCGAGCGGGGCAAGATCGAGCGCGCGGTCGGGCTCATCCGGTCGGAGCTGGCCGAACGGCTGACCGAGCTCAAGGCGGCGGGGAAGCTGCTCGAGGCGCAGCGGCTCGAGTCGCGGACCGGGTTCGACGTCGAGATGCTGCTCGAGGTGGGCACCTGCGCTGGGATCGAGAACTACTCGCGCCACCTGAGCGGCCGGCGGCAGGGCGAGCGGCCGGCCTGCCTGTTCGACTATTTCCCGCCCGACTTCCTGGTCGTGGCCGACGAGTCCCACGTCACGCTGCCGCAGATCGGCGGCATGTTCAACGGCGACCGCGCGCGCAAGACGACGCTGGTCGAATACGGCTTCCGCCTGCCGTCGGCCCTGGACAACCGGCCGCTCCAGTTCGACGAGTTCCTCTCGCTGGTGCCGCAGATGATCAACGTCTCCGCCACGCCGGGCGACTACGAGCTCCGGCTCTCGCAGGGCGCGGTGGTCGAGCAGATCATCCGCCCGACCGGGCTGGTGGACCCCGAGGTGGACATCCGGCCGGTGCGCGGCCAGGTGGACGACCTCCTCAACGAGATCCGCCTGCGCGAGGCCCGGCACGAGCGGGTGCTGGTCACG
This sequence comes from uncultured Gemmatimonadales bacterium, assembly GCA_963711915.1. Taxonomy (GTDB): domain Bacteria; phylum Gemmatimonadota; class Gemmatimonadetes; order Gemmatimonadales; family GWC2-71-9; genus CAVVWJ01. Next base: position 105,902 of record CAVQGA010000008.1, on the reverse strand, counting down.
ACGCTCACCAAGCGGATGTCGGAGGACCTGACCGACTATCTCCAGCAGGCGGGCGTCCGGGTGCGCTATCTCCACTCCGACATCGACGCCATCGAGCGGATGGAAATTCTGCGCGGCCTTCGACTCGGCGATTTCGACGTGCTGGTCGGCATCAACCTGCTGCGGGAAGGACTCGACCTCCCCGAGGTGTCGCTGGTGGCCATCCTGGACGCCGACCAGGAGGGGTTCCTCCGGAGCGATCGATCGCTGGTGCAGACCATCGGGCGCGCGGCGCGCCACGTGAACGGCCGCGCCGTCATGTATGCCGACCGCCTTACCGGCTCCATGCAGCGGGCCCTGGACGAGATGACTCGCCGCCGGGAAATTCAGCAACGCTTCAACGCCGAGCACGGGATCACGCCACGCTCGATCATCAAGTCGATGGACGAGGTGCGGCTGTCGACCCACGTGGCCGATGCGCGCACCGAGCGGCCGGAGCCTCGGCTCGCGATGCAGGATCGCGTGGATCTGCGGGATCCCGCGCGCCGGTCCGCTCTCATCCAGTCGCTCGAGCGCCAGATGCGGGAGGCGGCTGCCAACCTGGAGTTCGAGCTCGCGGCCATGCTGCGCGATCAGCTCAACGAGCTGAAGGCCATGGGGGCGCCGGACGTGAAGCGCGGCGCCCCGCCCAAACTGCGCCGCCACGCGTGATCCGGGCGCTCACCCTGGCGGAGCTCGAGGCGGAGGGGGAGGCCCTGGGCCGCGCCCTCGCACCCGGCTCGCTCCTCGCCTTCGAGGGCGACCTCGGCGCCGGCAAGACCACGTTCATCCAGGCCATCGCCCGGGGGCTTGGTGTCGCCAGCCGCGCTACCAGCCCGACGTACGCGCTGGTGCATCGCTACCAGGGACGCCGGGGGCCGGTCTTCCATCTGGACTGCTACCGGCTGCGAGCGCCCGACGAAGCGGCCGATCTCGACTGGGAGGGGCTCACGACCGAAGGCGACGCGATCCTCGTGGAATGGCCCGAGCGGGCCGGCGCGTGGCTGCCGCTCCCGCGGCGGCGGTTCCGGTTGCATCATCTGGGCGATGCGAGCCGCCGCGGGCTGGAGGCGCTGTGATGCGCCTGGCCATCGAGACGGCCACTGACCTCGCCTCGGTCGCCGTCGGTCGCCCGGGCAGTGGCGCCGTCGAGCGGGAGCTCACGGGAACCCGGCGCCATGCGGCCGAGCTGGTCCCGATGATCGACGCGGCCCTGCGCGAGGCCGGCGCCGGGCTCGATGACGTCACCGGACTGGTGCTCAGCGATGGGCCCGGTAGCTTCACCGGACTCCGCATCGGTGCCGCCGTCGCCAAGGCGCTGGTGCAGGCGCGTGGCCTGCCGCTCTGGACCGCCCCTTCGCTCATGGTGCGCGCCCGGGGCGTGGCCGAGCCGGGCCGGACGGTGCTTGCCGTGGCCAACGCGCTCCGGGGCGAGCTGTACGCCGCGGCCTACCGGTTCGACGACGAGGGGGTGCGCACGCTGCTCGCGCCGTCGGTCTGCCGGCCCGAGGCGTTGATCGCCGGTGCCCTCCGGCCGGATCTGCTGGTCGGGGAGGGCCCTGAGCCGGCGGTGCGGATGCTCGAGCGCTGGGCCGGGACGGCGCTGCAGGGTCCGCCTCGAGGTTCCCCGCATGCCCGGGTGCTCCTGGCCCTCGTGGATGTGCCCGGTGGCGCCGCCCAAGTGGAAGCGGTGCAGGGATGGGGGCCGGTGTACGGCCGCCCCGCGGAGGCGCAGGCGCGCTGGGAGACCGACCATGGACGCCCCTTACCGGATTCGATCGGCAGTCCCGGCTGACGCCGCGGGGCTCGAGCTGATCGAGCGCCGGTCGTTCAGCGATCCATGGACCGAGGCCAGCTTTCGCGAGGCGCTCACGTCGCCCTGGACGTTCGGGCTGATCGCGGATGGCGGCCGCGGGGTCGCGGGCTACCTCATCGCCCGGGAGGTGGCCCGAACGGGTGAAGTCTTGAACCTGGCGGTGGCCCCGGAGTTTCGCCGGCGCGGGATCGGTGGAGCGCTGCTGGAAGCCGGCATCGCCACCCTCCGGCGCCGGAGGGCCGACGAGGTGTTGCTCGAGGTCCGCGAGTCCAACGTCTCCGCGCAGGCGCTCTACCTGGGCTACGGCTTCCGCCCGGTGGGCCAGCGCGCCGCCTACTACCGCAACCCCAGGGAGGACGCCCTGGTCCTCCGGCTGGAGATGGCGCAGCGAGCGTGATTCCGGTGTCGGTAGCGGCGATTAGGTTGAGGAAGCTGGGACGCGGTCTACATTTTCCTGGGGTCCGCACGGAGCCCCACATGCCAGAACCCTGGAGGTCCAAGTGAGCCGGAGTCTGAACAAAGCCATTCTGATCGGGAATCTCGGCGCTGATCCGGAGGTCCGCAGCACCTCGAACGGCTCCCGGGTGGCCACGCTGTCGGTCGCGACCAGCCGCCAGTGGAAGAACCAGAGCGGCGAGAAGCAGGAGAAGACGGAGTGGCATCGCGTCGTCCTGTGGAACAACAAGGGGTCGACGCTCGCGGACATCGCGGAGAAATTCTGCAAGAAGGGCGACAAGGTCTACATCGAAGGCAGCATCGAGTATCGGTCGTGGCAGGACCGCGAGGGGCAGACGCGCTACACCACGGAAATCACGGCGCGCGAGCTCATCCTGCTCTCCGGCCGGAGCGATGGTGGCGAGTCCTCCTTCGCCGCGCCGAGCAAGGTGGCCGCGGCGGCGGCCGCGCCCAAGGGCAAGGAGTCGTTCGAGGATTTCCCCGAGGCGCTCGACGCCGAGGACGACGACCTGCCGTTCTGAGCGGCGCGGGCGGCGGCGCGGACGCCTCGCGCTGGTCGCCGCGTGCTTCGATGGCTCGGATCGCGCGGGGAAACCGGTGCGCCCGGCTGGCTCTTGGTGAGGGCGGCGTGCATGGACTCACGGGTCGCGCGGGCAGGTGTGCGGGATTGAATTCCCCCGAAGGAACCGACCGCTGCCCGACACGGCTGGATGGGAAGCCGGGGACGAAACGGTCCCCCTGACCTCCCTCAAGCCGCCTCTGTCAGAGGCCTGTTCCCGCGCCTGGCACCGCTCTCCCGCCGCCGGCGGCCCCCCGGATATCTCCTCACCCCCCGCCATTCGCCAGACTGGTCCAGGTCCGGGCCTCGGGTGGGGCAGCCACCCGAAGCCCTTCTGCCAGTGGGGATTAGGCCGTCCCGACCGACCGGCTTGGGGGTGGCGTCAGATTTGCGCCTCGTGCCCCTGAATCGCACCCGGTTCCGCCGTTCCATCTCCATATCCGACACCGACGTCGCTGGGAGACCCCGATGCTGCGTACGTTGCACTGGAAGTGGGTGGGCCTGCTCGCCCTGACCCTCGCACCCGGTCTGGTCCGCGCCCAGACCGTCTCGCCCGCGAGCCACACGGTTCGCGACGGGGATACGCTGTGGGATCTCGCCAAGCAGTACCGCGGCGACCCGTTCCTGTGGCCCGACATCTACCGCATGAACACCAGCGTCGTGGAGGATCCCCACTGGATCTACCCCGGCGAGATCCTCCGGCTGGCCGGGGCGGACACGGTGCCCGCCGTGCCGACGACCGATACCCCCACGACGCCGGCCGCACCGGCCGCGGTTGCCGAAACTCCCGCACAGGCTGATACCGCGATCGGGACCGTCGCGGAGGCTCCGGCGGCGGATGCCGCGGCGCCGCAGCAGACGCTGGCCCAGCTGACCGCTGTCTCCGCCACCCAGCCGGGCGAAGAGGCCCAGGGGCTGTTCGGGCAGCGCCGCGCGGCCATGCTCCAGGAGAGTCTCAAGGCATACACCCACCAGCCGTACCGCGCGCTTCGCCGGAGCGAGTTCTACTCGTCGGGCTTCCTCACGGAGAAGCAGGTCATGCCGTTCGGCAAGGTGCTCGGTGTGACGTACCCGCAGCAGATCCGCGCCAACGGCGCCAACGCGAACGCGCAGCCGTACTCCACCATCGCGATCGAGGCGCCCCGCGGCGCCACGTATCAAGTCGGCGACACGCTGCTGCTGCTGCAGCTCGGGCGCGAGATCGAGTCGCACGGTGACATCGTCATTCCGACCGGCCTCGCCCAGATCGTCGACACCGTGCAGGGTCGCTATGTCGCGAGCGTCGTGGCCACCTACGGCCCCATCCGGAGCGGGCAGCGGGCCCTGCCGGCGGAGAAGTTCACGCCCTCCGGCGAAGCGCATGCGACCGCGGTGTCCGACGGTGTGCGCGCCACCTTCCTTGGCGGCCCCAATCGCCAGGACCTCAAGGCGCCGCAGATGGTCGTCTTTCTCGACAAGGGTCGCGAGGACGGCGTGGCGCCGGGCGACATCTTCGAGATCCGCCGGCGCGCCCAGCGTCTGCCCGATGGCACCCAGCTCATCAACGACGTCATGGCCACGCTGCAGGTGGTCCACGTCAGCGATCACACCGCCACGGGCCGCCTCATCAACATCCTCGCACCCGACATTCCCCCGGGCACCGACGCTCGCCAGGTCGCCAAGCTTCCGTCCTGACCTCCGGAAGTGAGGCGGTAACGCGGCGCCGGGGGCTCCCGGCGCCGCGTTGCACTTTCAACCTGGCGCCTCCGCCCGGTTCCTTCCTCGCCTCACGTATCTATATTGCGGGGCGACGGTTCCGTTCCTTCGACAAAGCCCCCACTGGAGAGATCATGGAGAGACTCGGCGCATGAGCGGGCGGGTGTTGGTCACGGGCGGCGCCGGGTTCATTGGCTCCCACATCGCGGAGGCCTACCTCAAGGATGGATGGGAAGTCGTCGTGCTCGACGACCTCTCGCGCGGCCAGGAGCGAAACATTCCCAAGGCCGCGCGGTTCGTGCGCGCCGACATCCGCTCGCCCGAAGCTCGGAAGCTGCTGGCCACGGGCGGGTTCGACGCGCTGAATCATCACGCGGCCCAGATCGACGTCCGGGTCTCGGTGGACCAGCCTGCGCTGGATGCCGGCATCAACGTCGTCGGATTCGTCAACCTGCTCGAGGGGGCAGGGGAGGGCGGCGTCAAGCGGGTCGTCTTCGCCAGCAGCGGCGGTGTGGTGTACGGCGATCCGGAGGTCATCCCGACGCCCGAGACCGCCCCGAAGCTTCCGGTGAGCCCGTACGGCGTGAGCAAGCTCACGGGCGAGCACTATTTGAGGGCGCTCGGCGCCCTCCGTGGCTTCCAGGGCGTCCCCATGCGCTACGCCAACGTGTTCGGCCCGCGCCAGGACCCCAAGTCCGAGGCCGGCGTCGTCTCGATCTTCGTCTCCCGCCTCCTGGCCGGCCAGAAGCTCACGGTCTACGGTGACGGCCGCCAGACCCGCGACTACGTCTTCGTCCGGGATGTCGCCCGCGCCAACGTGCTGGCCACGAGCGTCACGCTGCCGCCCGCCGGGGCCACCGACTTCGACGCTCCAGCCTTCAACATCGCCACCTCGGTTCAGCGCAATGTCCTGGAGCTTGCCGAGACCGTCGGGAAGGTCATGGGCAAGCGGGTCGCGCTCGAGTTCGCCCCGGCCCGGCCGGGCGAGCTGTTCCGCAGCTCCCTGGACATCAGCAAGGCCCGATCGGTCCTGAAGTGGGCCCCCGAATGGAAGTTCGAGGACGGCCTCCGCCCGCTCGTCGACTGGTTCGAGAAGGAGGGGACATGATCCTGCAGACGGGTGGTGCCGTTCCCCGGTCCGCGGTCGAGCTGGTGCTCACCGCCAGCACCGAAACGAAGGTGGTCCTGGCGATTACCGCCATCTTCTCGCTGGTCTCCTGGTTCATCATCGTGATCAAGTGGTGGCAGTTCCGGCGGCTGAACCGGCAAGCCGACAAGTTCTTCGCGGAGATGGAGCGCACGACCCGCCTGCAGGAGGCCTACCACGCCGTCATGAAGCAGCCGCCCTCGCCCTACAACCGGCTGTTCCGCGAGGCCATCACGTTCTACTCCGAGCTCCGCCCCGGGGCCCTGCGCGAGGAGCGCGGCGCCGACCGGAGCGCCATCACGCCCACTCAGCTCGAGGCGCTCAAGATGGTGCTCGGCAAGGAGGTCGCGGCCGAGCGCGACCTGCTGGGTCACTACATCCCCTGGCTCGCGACGATCGGCTCGGTGAGCCCGCTGCTCGGCCTGCTCGGCACCACCCTGGGCATCATCAACGCCTTCACGGGCATCGCTACCAAGGGGTCAGGCAATCTCGCGGCGGTGGCCCCAGGCGTGGCCGAGGCCCTCGTCGCGACCTTCGCTGGGCTGGCGGCGGCGATTCCGGCCGTCATCGCCTACAACCTGTACGTCAACCGGGTCCGGCTCTTCGCCGGCGAGCTGGAAGGGTTCGCCAACGAACTGATCGGCACCATGGCTCGGGAGGGGCTGCTCTAGTGGCCGGCCTGGGCGGGGGACTGGGCAGCCAGCGGGGCGACCTGCCGCTCATGGCGGACGTCAACGTCACCTCGCTCGTCGATGTGATGCTCGTACTGCTGATCATCTTCATGATTACGGCACCAATGATGCAAGGCGGGGTGGACGTCGAGCTGCCGCGCGCCGAGGCGCGACCGCTCTCCCCGAAGGAGGGGATGGTGGTGTCAGTCAACCGCGACGGACGCATCTTCGTCGACCAGACGCCGGTTTCCTACAACGATTTCCGGGTGACCTTCCGATCCCTCGTGGCGACCCGCAAGCCGTCGGGTGTATACCTCCAGGCGGACACCCGGGTGCCCTACGGAGAGGTCGTGCGGGTCCTGGCCATCATCCGGGGTGCCGGCATTCAAAACGTGGGTCTCGTGGCGGCGGAGGAAGAGTCGAAGTGATCGTTCGCGCGGACCGCGGGCGCCCGCCGGGCACCGCGGTCGGACTGATCGGGACCGTGCTGGTGCATGCGGGTGCGGCGGCCTTCGCCTTCAGTCAGGTGACCAGCGCCAAGGCGGTCCCGCCATCCTACGCGGTCGAGCTCGTGGCCGCGCCGGCACCGGCGCCGAAGCAGCGGCTCGCGCGCGAGGCGGTGCCCACGCCGCCGCCGGAGGAGAAGCCGGCCCCGGTGAAGCCGCCGCCCAAGCCCAAGCCGGTCAAGACGCCGCCCGCGCCCGCGCCCAAGCCGCCGCCCACCGAGACCAAGCGCGAGCCGCCGCCGAAGACGGCCGCGCCGGTCGCGCCGGCGCCGGGCGAGACGCCCAGCACCGGGGCCGACGTCGCGACGATCAAGACGCCGGGACTCGCGTTTCCGTTCCCGGAATACCTGCGGAACATCGTGACTCAGGTCTACCGCAACTGGGACCGCGAGTCGTCGCGCCAGAACAGCTTCGCCGAGATCAGCTTCCTCATCCTCCGGGACGGCACGGTCCGTGACATTCGCTTCGTAACCCGCTCGGGCAGCTTCAGCTTCGATCTGGGTGCGCAGGGCGCCATCGAGGCCGCGGGAAACGCCCGCAGCTTCGGCCCGCTGCCCGACGGCTGGGACGCCGACGTCCTGCCGGTCAGCTTCTACTTCAAACCTGTGTCGCGATGACCCGACCGCTCGCCTGCCTGACCGCCCTCGCCCTGCTGGCCGCGCTGCGCTCGTCGCGGGCCGCCGCGCAAGACACCACGAAGGTCAACGAGGGGGTGCGCGTCGGGGTCGAATACCAGCCCGGCATGCGTCCGGGACTGGTCGTTTTCCCGGGTTCCGGCCTCGACTCCGCCCGCGCGATCGTCCGCCGCGATCTCGACTACAGCGACCGGTTCGAGATGATCGTTCTGGCCGACACTCCCGATCAGCCGTCCTCCGGCCGCGGCGGCGCCGAGACGGGCGCGGGAGTGAACTACGGGATTTACAAGGCGCTCGGGGCTCAGTTCGGGGTCGAGCTGACGCAGGGGGCGGGCGGGGTCACCGTCCGGCTCCACGATCTCAACGCCGGCCAGGTGCGGAATCAGCAGACCTTCCCACTGCCGACCGATGCCGATCCGGCCTACCGGCTCGAGCTCCACCGCGTGGCAGACGAGGTTGCCCGCTGGGCGACTGGGACGGCGGGCATCGCGGCCACGCGCCTGCTCTTCGTCTCGGGCGGCCGGGTCTACCGGATGGACAGCGACGGCGAGACCATCACGCCGCTCACGCCGGCGGGGCAGACCGCGCTGTCGCCGGCCTGGGCGCCGGACGGGCAGCGGTTCGCGTTCACGCAGCTCGGGGCCGGGCGAGGCCCGGTGGCGGTGCAGCCGCTCACCGCCGGCGCGCTACTGCAGACACCGGGGACGGCCACCGGCCTCAATATCACTCCCGCGTTCTCGCCCGATGGTCGGCTGCTGGCGTACGCGCATTCGGATGAGAGCGGCACCGACATTTTTCTCGCCAACATCGCCGATCGCTGCTGCGCGCAACGCTTGACCGTAGGACGCTATGCGGACAACTTATCTCCAACGTTTTCACCAGATGGGCGCCGCATCGCGTTCGTTTCCACGCGCTCGGGACCGCCTCAGATTTACGTCATGGCCGCCGACGGCACCGATCAGGAGCTGCTCGCGCCGTTCGACTACGGCGCCACCGGCAGCTCAAATGCGCCGGAGTGGTCGCCGGACGGAGCCAACGTCGTGTTCCACCGCGAAGTGACCGGAAGCCCGCAGCTGTTCCTCGTCGATGTGGCGGGGCGGCGGGTCCGGCAGCTCACGTCGTCCGGCCGGAACGAGGACCCGACCTGGGGTCCGGATGGCCGGCACATCACCTTCGTCTCCGACCGGAGCGGCAGCCGGCAGCTCTGGGTCATCGATGTCGAAACCGGCCGCGTGCGCCAGCTTCGAACGCCTGGCGCGGCGCGGCTCCCTGCGTGGTCCCGCCGCCTGGGTCGGACCGCGGTCGCTCCCTCACCTTGAACTCGGAGTTCTGATGCGCGCTACTTCCCTGATGTTGGTCCTGGCCACCGCCGGGCTCGCTGCCGCTTGCGGCGGGAAGCCCGCGCCCGAGCAGCCGGCGCCGGAGGCCACGCCGGCCCCCACGCCCGCTCCCACGCCCGCCCCGACGGACGACAGCGCCGAGCGCGACCGCATGGAGAAGGAGCGGTTGGCGCGCGAGGCGGCCGAGCGCGCCAAGGCGGTCTCCGCCGACCTCGCCGCGATGATCAACTTCGAGTATGACCAGGCGACGGTCCGCTCGACGGACCAGGGGATCCTCGACCGGAAGGCCGCCATCCTCGGCGCCAATCCGAACGTCAAGGTGCAGATCAGCGGCCACGCGGATGAGCGCGGCTCCGACGAGTACAACCTCGCCCTGGGCAACCGCCGGGCGGCCGCGGCCAAGCGCTATCTCGAGAACAAGGGCATCGACGCGTCGCGCATGGACGTCGTCTCCTACGGCGAGGAGCGTCCGCTCAACCCGGGCCACGACGAGGCGGCCTACGCCCAGAACCGGCGCGACGAGTTCCAGGTCACGGCGGGCGGCGACAGCCTCGTCTCCCCGCAGTGAGCTCCGCGAACTGCCGTCGGGCCATCCGCCGCGCCGCGACCCTGGTGGTCGCGGCGGGGCTGGCCGGCTGCGTCTCCAAGAGCGACGTGCAGATGGTGCAGGGTGAGGTCTCGCTGCTGCGCGCCGAGACGCTGCGCCGCGATTCGACCCGCGCCGCGCAGCTGGCCGAGGTGATCCAGGTCCAGCGCCAGATCATGGACTCGCTCACCGCGACCCGGCGGGCCATGGGGCAGCTCAAGGGCGACATCGCGTCCGACCTGTACAACATCCAGCAGCAGCTGGTGCAGCTCCAGGAGCTCACCGGTCAGAGTCAGCAGCGCCTGAGCGAGCTCCACACGCAGCTCGAGGCGCGCGGTGCCCAGATCGAGACCACGACACCGACGACCGGCCCGGCGCCGGCCCCGGGCGACACCGCCCAGCCGACCGCCCCGTCGTCGACCTCGGCCGACGCGATGTACGAGGCCTCGCTGGCGCAGCTTCGGCGCGGCAGTACGGGCACCGCGCGGCTGGGCCTCCGCGAGCTGCTCCGCACGTATCCGACCAGCACCCGGGCACCCGACGCGCTGTACTTCATCGGCCAGAGCTTCGCGGCGGAGAATCCCGACTCGGCCGCCCAGTACTACTCGCAGGTAGTGGACAAGTACGCGACCTCCGCCCGCGCCGCGTCGGCGCTGTACAACCTGGGCCTTCTCGCCGAGCGCCGGAAGGACCCGGCCAAGGCGAAGGACGCCTACCAGCGCGTGGTGCAGAAGTATCCGCAGTCGGACGAAGCCGCGCTGGCTCGCGATCGCCTGAAGGCGCTCGGGCGGTAAGCCCGCGCGCCTCCGTCGCATGACGGGCTCCCCGGGGGAGATGCCCTTCCTCGACCACCTCGAGGAGCTCCGCTGGCGCATTCTCCGCTCGCTCGGGGCGATCGTGGTGGGGTTCGGCCTCGGGCTCTGGCTGGTGCAGCGATTCCAGCTGGTCAACCTGCTCAAGCGGCCGATCGCGCCCTATCTCACCGGTGCCGGCGGGAAGCTGGTCGTCACCAGCCCCACCGAGCCGGTGATGATCGTCTTCAAGCTCGGCTTCATCGTCGGGCTGGTCCTCGCCTCGCCGATCATCCTCTGGCAGCTCTGGGCGTTCATGGCCCCGGCGCTGTACGCGCGGGAGAAGCGCGCGCTCGTGCCGGCGCTGTTCGCCGGGCTGGCGCTGTTCCTCACCGGCGGCGCGATCGCGTACGCGTTCGTCCTGCCCCAGGCGCTCCGGGTGCTGTTCAGCTTCCAGACCGAAGCCATTCAGCCGTTCATCACCTACGACGCTTACTTCGATTTCGTGCTGCAGGTGGTGCTCGCGCTCGGCCTCTCGTTCGAGCTGCCGCTCGTCATCATCATCCTGGCCTGGCTGGACGTGATCGGACCCCAGGAGCTGGCCCGGTTCCGGCGCTTTGCCGTGGTGGGCTCATTCATCGCCGGCGCGGTGCTCTCGCCGGGCACCGATCTGGTCTCGATGATCATGATGACGATCCCGCTGCTGCTGCTGTACGAGGTGGGTTACGCGGGCAGCGTGATCATCCATCGGCGGCGCCGAAAGGCCGCGGCGCTGGCCGCGCTCGTGCTCCTCGCCCTGGGCCTGGGCGCGGGGAGCGCCCAGGCCCAGGTGCCGACCCGACCGCGGCAGCCGCCGCGGACGCGCGCGGATTCGCTGCGTGCGGACTCGCTGCAGGATAGCACCCGGAAGAAACCCGGCCAGGCACTGGACAGCGCGACCGCCGGCCGGCTCGGCATCCCCACCGCGCCCAGCCGCACGTTCGCGCCGGACGACTCGGTGCTGCGCGCGCTCAAGGCCCGCCCGGGCTACCACTCGACCCGCTACCGCGCCGATTCCGCGACCGTGTTCATCGACGGCGAGCGCGTGCTGCTCCAGGGTCAGGCGCTTACCGAGCGCCAGGGCGCCATGCTCGAGGCGGACACCATCCGGTATGCCCGCGACAGCTGCCTGCTCGATGCCGCCGGCAGTCCGCACCTGTTCGACCGCGGCCAGGTGCTCGTGGGCGAGGGGATCCGCTATGACACCTGCCGACGACGGGGCACGGTCAACGATGCCCTCACCAATTTCACCGAAGGCTCGACCGTCTGGTTCCTCCGCGGCAACGTGGCGCAGGATTCGAGCTCGAGCCGGATCTACGCCGGCTCGAGCGAGATCACCAGCTGCGACCTGCCGACGCCACACTACCACTTCAGCGCCCGCGAGCTCAAGTGGGTCTCCAAGAACGTGCTGGTGGCGCGCCCGGTGGTGCTCTACGTGCGGGACGTCCCGATTCTCTGGCTGCCGTTCATCTTCCAGGACGTGCGTCCCGGCCGGCGGTCGGGCATCCTCGTGCCCCAGTTCGGCCTCAACGACCTCGTCCGTCCCACGCGCACCTTCAACCGGCAGGTCACCAACATCGGGTACTATTGGGCGCCGAACGACTACTTCGACCTGACCGGCCGGCTCGACTGGTTCGCCAACCGCTACGTCCAGTACGGAGTGAGCGGCCAGTACCGTTGGCTCAACCGTTTCATGAGCGGGACGGTCGGATTCAACGAGCAACGGCAGGTCGGCGGCGGCTCGGGGCTCACCTTCCGGTGGGACCACCGCCAGCAGTTCAGCCTGTCCACGTCGCTCAATTTCGACATCAACTATGCCAGCAACACGGCCGTCATCCGCGGCAACGCGATCGACCCGCTGCAGAACACCCAGCAGATCACGAGCTCGCTCAACTACTCCAAGCGGTTTTCCTGGGGCACCCTGACGCTCGGCGGCAATCGCCGGCAGAGCCTCACCGACGGCAGCGTGCAGCAGCTGCTCCCGGCCGTCACGCTCTCGCCGGTGCCCATCGCCCTGGGCTCCGACATCTCCTGGTCGCCGGGGCTGAGCTTCACCAACAACACCACCAAGAACCCGCTGGCCGACACCCTGCTCCGGGCGCTGCCGGGCGGTGCGTTCGACACCCTGGCGCTCGACGCGAGCCAGCGCGTCACGGCGTTCAGCTTCGACACACCGATCCGGTTCGGGGGGTTCAACTGGCAGAACTCGGTGCAGGCGAACGACAGCCGATCGACCGGCGCGCAGGTCGTCTCCTTCCAGGCGGACAACCCCGCCACGCCCGATCCGACCGACAGCGTCCGGGTCCGGCAGACGTTCCTGGGCGACTTCTCGAGCTCGATCGACTGGGACACCGGGATCAACCTGCCCGTATTGTTCCGCGGGTCGTGGAAGCTCCAGCCCGTGGTGGGCGTCGGCAACAGCACGAGCGGGCCGTTCGCCATCCGGAATCGGGCCACCAACGGCAACTTCGTGCGCCAGGGCAAGCGCTTCCGCTTCGGGGCCACGGCGTCACCCACGCTGTTCGGCTTCTTTCCCGGCCTCGGCCCCCTGAGCCGGATCCGGCACAGCATTTCGCCGGTCATTACCTGGAGCTACCAGCCCGCCGCCAACGTTCCCGAGGACTACGCCCGCGCGATCGCGCAGCCCGGCCAGGTCGTCAGCCTGCGGAGCGACGCCTCGCAGCTGGTGAGCTTGTCGCTCTCGCAGACGTTCGAGGGCAAACAGCGCCCCCACGGCAGCGATACCGCCTCGGCCGACGCTCGGAAGCTCCGGATTCTCAGCATTTCGACCAGCGGCATCAGCTACGACTTCGAGCAGGCGAAGAAGCCCGGCTTCACGGGGTGGGTGACCCAGTCGGTCACGAACTCGCTCCTGAGCGACCTCCTGCCGGGCTTCAATCTGAGCCTCACCCACGATCTCTGGCGCGGCCAGGCGGGGATCGACACCGCCAGCTTCGATCCGTTCTTGCAGAGCGTGAGCGCGAGCTTCGCCATCTCGGGCAACACCTTCCGCTCGATCGGCTCGATCTTCGGGCTGGGTGGAAAGTCGCGGGAGAATCAGGCGGCGCGGCCGGACCAGGTCCCGACGTCCTACGTGGCGGAGTCGGGCCGGCGGCAACGCCCGGGCTCGTTCTTCAGCAACACCCAGACACCGGTCGGGAGCGTCGGACGGGCGTTCAATGCGAACTTCAACTATCAGCTCACCCGCACCCGGCCGGGCTCGCTCGTGCCGACGCCCGACCGTCAGAGTCTGGGGTTCAGCAGCAATTTCTCTCCCACTCCGTTCTGGTCGCTGTCGTGGTCGTCGCAGTACAACATCACCGACGGAAAATTCGAGTCCCAGGTCGTGCGGCTCGAGCGCGAGCTGCACGAATGGCGCGCGGGATTCAACTTCGTCCGGAATCCCAACGGGAACTTCGCGTTCTACTTCACGATCTACCTGACGGACCTGCCGGAGCTCAAGTTCGACTACGACCAGACGACGATCGAGCGCTGAGTGCCAGTCGTCGCCGCGCCCGTCGCGCTGTCCTCGGCCGGAGACATGCGCGACTGGCCCAGGTGTTCGTAAGCTTAAGAGCGCAAAGAAGTTGGCCGCAACTGCGGCTGGCACGGGTTCTGCTGATTCTAGCCATATCCCCTTCGGAGATCATCTATGCGCGGCTGGGCGATCGTGGCCCTTCTGGCCTTCACGGCGGCATGCTCCTCCAACGATCGGAACGGGCCGGGCGTCCCGCCGGACGTCCCGTCGAGCCTGTCCAGCACCTCGCTGGACGGCGCGATCGCTCTCGCCTGGACCGATAACGCCTACGTCTCGGATCCGGCCAACTTCCAGAACTACCGCGTGTACAGCACCACCTACAACCTCGATCAGAACCTGTGCGGCACGAGCTGGCAGCTCGAAGGGACCAACGTGGCTCCCGAGTTTCTGGTCGGCGCCCTCACCAACGGCATTTCCCGCTGCTTCACCGTTACCGCGGTCAGCGTGGACGGCTTCGAGAGCGACCGGTCGCCGCTCCGCTCGGATACGCCGCGCCCCGATACCCGCAACGTGGCGATCAACGTCGCGCAGGTGCAGGCGGCGGGTAGCGGGTTCCGGTTCTGGGACGACCTGAACGCCGACGGCCTGGTCCAGAGCAACGAGCTCGGGTTGGTGCGCTCGGGCACCGCACCGGACATCGACTTCGCCGTGGACCGCGACGCCGGCGGCGATGTATTCCTGACGCCCGTCCGTGCCGGCACCGGGGTCGAGTATTACGACGACACCAAGCCGGTCGAGGATCTCACCTCGATCGATTTCGCCGCCGACCGCACCTACCGGACGACAGGCATCCTGGCAATTCCAGGCTATGGCTACGTCTTCGAGATGAGCGAAGGCGACGGGTTCAAGCGCTACGGCGCGGTCCGCGTCACCCACGTCGGCCAGACATTCCTGATCCTCGACTGGGCGTATCAGACCGATCCGGGGAACCCGGAGCTGAAGGTCGCCAGGAAGTAGGACGCCCTTGAACTCCCCTTGAAACCCCGCCTGCGGCCGGGTTACTTCGGGCCATGCCCGAAACATCAATCACACTGGACGGCCGGTCGCTCACCGTATCGGACGTCGTCCGGGTCGCGCGCGACCCGGATCTCCGGATCAGCATCGATCCCGCGGCGCGCGCGGCGCTGCTCGGCAGCCGGAGACTGGTCGAGCGCGCCATCGCCTCGGGGCAGACGATCTACGGCATCAATACCGGTTTCGGCAAGCTCGCCAACGTGCGCGTCGCCCCGGACAAGCTCGACCAGCTCCAGACCAATCTGATCCGGAGCCACGCCGCCGGCGTGGGGCAGCCGCTGTCGCCGGCCGTCGTCCGCGCCATCATGCTGCTCCGCGCCAACGTGTTGCTCCGCCCCACGAGCGGCGTGCGCCCGGAGCTGGTGGATGCGGTGGTGGCGCTGCTGTCCGCTGGCGTGGTGCCGCTCGTGCCCGAGCAGGGAAGCGTGGGCGCGAGCGGGGACCTCGCCCCGTTGAGTCACATCGGACTCACGCTCATGGGGGAAGGGGCCGTGCTGCGTGACGGCGGCTCGGTGCCGGCGCGGGACGCGCTCGCGGCCGCCCGACTGGCGCCGTTCCGGTTCGCGCCCAAGGAGGGCCTGGCGTTCATCAACGGCACCCAGGCGCAGACGGCCCTGCTGGCGCTGCTCGTGCACGACGCGCAGGTGCTGTGGCGCACCGCGGTCGGCGCGGCGGCGATGAGCCTCGAGGCCCTGCGAGGCACGCCCGCGCCGCTCGATCCCCGGATCCATGCCGCGCGTCCCCATCGCGGCCAGATCGCCGCGGCGACCCTCATGCGGGCGCTGCTCTCCGACAGCGAGATCCGGGAGTCCCATCGCGAGGGCGACCCACGCGTGCAGGACGCGTACAGTCTCCGCTGCGCCCCCCAGGTGCTCGGCGCGGTGGCCGACGCCATCCGCTTCGCCGAGGAGACGGTGGCCGTCGAGCTCAACGCCTCCACCGACAACCCGCTGGTATTCGAGGACGGCGAGGTGATCTCCGGCGGCAACTTCCACGGCCAGCCGGTCGCGCAGGCGCTCGATCTGCTCGCCATGACCCTGACCACGCTGCAGGCGATCGCCGAGCGCCGGGTGGAGCGGCTGGTCAACCCGGACCTGTCCCAGGGTCTCCCGGCCTTTCTGACCGGCGATCCCGGACTCAGCAGCGGGTTCATGATGGTGCAGATCACGGCCGCCTCGCTGGTGGCGGAGTCGCGCGCCATCGCGATGCCGGCCAGCATCGGCTCGATCCCGACCGACGCCAACCAGGAGGACTTCGTGCCCATGGGGATGGCCGCGGCCTGGAAGGCGCAGCGGATCCTCGCCAACGCACATCGGGTGGTGGCCGCGGAGCTGCTGTGTGCGGCGCAGGGCCTCGAATTCCTGAAGCCGCTGGCGCCGGGCCAGGGGGTGGCCGCCCTGTACCGTCGCGTGCGCGGGCTCACGCCCGCCGTTCCGCCCCTGGAGGCCGACCGGCCGCCCTCACCCGACCTCGAGCGACTGGCCCTGGCGGTGGCCCGCGGAGAGCTCGATCCGGGCCCCGCGTGACCCTCGGCGGACCTGCTTGCCGGGGGTATGGCAGACCGGTATGATTCGGTCAATCCAAGCCTTATCTCCCGTCCCCTTCCCAGCCCGAGCCGCATGAATCTGGAAAAGCTGAAAGACTCGGCGCGGAAGTTCGAGCAGAAGGAGGATTGGCGGAAGGCGATCGAAGTGTACCTGAAAGCCATCCAGCAGATCGAGTCGGGGGCGGAGACCAGCCCCGACCTTTCCCTCTACAACCGAGTCGGCGACCTCTACCTCAAGATCAACGATACCGCCGCCGCCGTCCGCTCCTACGAGCGGGCCGTGGACCTGTACGCCGACCAGGGCTTCTTCAACAACGCCATCGCGCTCTGCGGCAAGATCCTGCGAGTGAATCCGGGCCGGACGCAGACCTATCTCAAGCTGGCCCAGCTCCACGCCCGCAAGAACGTCGTCATCGAGGCCAAGCGGAACCTGATCGAGTTTCTCGAGCGCATGAACGCCCTCGGCCAGCTCGACCAGGCGTTTCAGTCGGTGAAGGAGTTCGCCGACCAGTTCTCCGGCAGCCAGGAGATCCGGATGATGCTGGTCGACCTGCTGCGGGCCGCGTCGCGGGAGGAGGAGGCGCTCGAGCAGCTGGCCAAGATCGCCGGTGACCTGGAGTCGCGTGGGCCGGTGACGCCGGCCGCGCCAGCCGGCACGCCCCAGCCCCGGACGGCCACCCCGGCCCCCGCACGGGTCGCCGCCGGCCCAGGCGACCTGGTGTTTCTCGACACCGGGTTCGACCTGCCGACCGCGCCGGCCGACGTGGTCGCCGACGTTCCCGCGGCGCCGCCGGTCGATCTGCCGCTCATCGTCGACGCACCGCCGCCCGACGGCCTCGAGCATACGGAGTTCATTGCCGACCCGCAGGCGGTGGGGGGCCCGGAGCCGGCGCTCGACGCGATGCCGCCGGCCGCACCTCTCGCCGGCCTCGAGCAGACGCTGGAGACCGATCTACCGGCGGAATCGGTGGGACCGATAGCCGGGCTCGAGCTGGAGGCATCGGGCGAGGAGCTGGAGTTCGACGGGGCGCCCCTCGATGCCATCGACCGGGAAGAGGTCGCCCCGGTGGACGCGGCGCCGGTGAACGGCTTGCTCGAGACCGGCGACGACCTGGATCTGGCGCTTTCCACGACCGATGCGGAGCTCGCCGGCGCCACCAACGCGGACCCCGATCTCGATCTCGACTTCATCGAGCCCGAGGTGGAGGCGGCGGCCCTGACGGCGGGCCTCCCGCTCATCGATGCGTCGCCGCCGGCGTCCTCGACCGACGACCTGACCGATCTCGAGGATCGGATCATCGAGGACCCCGAGAACCCCGACCTCCATCGCGAGCTGGCGGACCGGCTCCTGCTCGAAGGCGATCTGGCCCGGGCGGCGGAGGAGCTCCGTCTGTCGCTGCAGGGCTACGAGGGCGTCGAGGACTGGCCAGGGGCGACCGGGATCGCCGACCGCCTGGTCGCCCTCGAGCCGGACGCGATTCACCATCATCAGAAGCGGGTGGAGCTGGCGTTCCGCACCGGCGAGCGGGCGCCGCTGCTCGAGGCCTATCTCGCCCTGGGCGATGCGCTGGTGCGGGCGGGCGCCACCGACAAGGCGCTGGCGGTCTACGGCCGGGTACAGGAGCACGACCCCGGCGACGCCCGCGCGTCGGCGGCCATCGCGGCCTTGACGGCCCCCGCGCAGCCCCGGCCCAAGGCGCCGCTCACGCCACCGGCTTCGAGGAACGCGCCGCCTCCATCCCAACCCACCCCGCCGCCGTCGCCATCGCCGAAGGCGCCGCAGCGGGATCCGAGTTTCGTGGACCTGGGCTCGATGATCTTCGAAGAGACCGGGCCCCGCGACACCCGCATGAGGATCGATCGCCGCGAGCCCCAGGACCAAGACGAGCAGCGGGAGTTCCAGGAGATTCTCGAGCAGTTCAAGCGCGGCATCGAGGAGAACCTCGAGACCGACGACTACCAGGCGCATTACGATCTGGGCGTTGCATTCAAGGAGATGGGCTTGCTCGACGAGGCGATCGCGGAGTTCCAGAAGGCCCTGCGCGCGCCGGAGGGGCGGCTCCGCACTTCCGAGGCCCTGGGGACGGCGTTCTTCGAGAAGGGCCAATTCGCGGTCTCCGAGGCGGTGCTCCGCCGCGCGGTGGATGGGGTGGAGGGGGGCGACGAGGCGAAGATCGGCCTCATCTACTGGCTCGGCCGTGCGCTCGAGGCCCAGGGGAAGAGTCCCGACGCGATCACGAGCTACGAGCGCGCGATGGCGGTGGACATTCGGTTCATGGATCTGAGCGACCGGATCCACCGGCTCACGGCGGGGCGGCGGGAATGAGCTCGCAGATCGCGCCGGTCACGCTGGCCGACCTGCAGCTGCCCGTGCGCACCCGGCTCGACCGGGTGCCGCAGGAGCTGCGCCGCATCGTCGAGGCGGACTTCGGCCTGATCGCCGAGGTCAACACCCATCTGTTCCAGATGCAGGGCAAGATGTTCCGGCCGACCCTGCTGCTGCTCGCCGATCAGGCCACCGGCGGGGCGGACCCCCGGACCATCACCCTCGCGGCCGTGGTCGAGCTCATCCACCTGGCCACGCTGGTCCACGACGACTCGGTGGACCATTCGGTGCTGCGGCGCGGGATGCCGACGGTGAACTCGCTGTTCAGCCACCAGGTATCCGTGATCATGGGCGACTACCTCTACTCGCGCGCCGTGATCGAGCTCGTGCGGCTCGACGACCTGGAGCCGCTCCGGGTGCTGGGCCGGGTGACCAACGAAATGACCGTGGGCGAAATGCGCCAGCTCCTGGCGCACGAGCCGCTGGAATTCTCCGAGGAGTCCTACGACTTGCTGATCCAGGCCAAGACGGCCTCCCTGCTGTCGGGCGCGTGCGAGGTGGGCGCGCTGCGCGCGGCCCCCGCCGAGCGGGCCGCGCTTCGCCGGTTCGGCGAGGCGCTGGGGATGGCGTTCCAGATCGTGGACGACCTGCTCGACTACGTGGGCGATCCGAGCGTCACCGGCAAGCCGACCGGGTCGGACCTGCGCGAGCACAAGGTCACCCTGCCGCTGATCGCCGCCTTGCCCAGGATGGATGGCCCCGCGCGGCGGCGGGTGGATGCACTGATGGACAGCCCCGAGCCGGACGATGCCCAGATCGCCGAGGTGATCGCGACGGTGTCGGACGCGGGCGGCCTGGACTACGCCCATGAGCGCGCCTTCCGGTTGGCCCAGCAGGCCGACGGCGAGCTCGACCTGCTGCCCGCCTCGCCGGCCCGTGACGCGCTCCGGGCCAGCATCACCTACGTCGTGGACCGCAGGCGCTGATGGCGGCGCCCCATCGTCCCGGGTTCTACCTCGGCATCCTCGTGGCCGGGTTCATCGGGGGCGGGGCGCTCACCGCGCTCCTGAGGCAGACCCTGCCCGAGAGCGCCGCCCGCACGTTCTTCACCAGCACCTGGACGGCCAACTTCGGCCCTGTTTCGGCCGACCTCCTGGTGGTAAGCTTCACTCTGGGACCGATCGGACTCCACGTGTCGCTGCTGAGCCTGATCGGGGTCGTATTGGCGTACTTGATCGCTCGCTCGATCTTCTAGGGGGGTCCCGTGGGAAACCTCGGCTTCACCGAAATCATGCTGATCATGGTCGTGGTGCTCCTGCTCTTCGGGGCCAAGCGGCTACCGGAGGTGGGTGCCTCGATCGGCAAGGGCATTCGCGAGTTCAAGCGCAGCTTATCCGACACCCAGGACGCGATCATGAACTCGGATGACGCGCAGAGGAACCTGCCGCCTCGTCAGATGGACGCGTCGGCGCCGCCCTCCCAGCCCAACGCCTCCGCGGGCGAGCCGAAGCGGTTGTCGCAGTAGGGAGAGGCGGGTAGTGCGAGAGTGAGTCGCCCTGAGCGAAGCGAAGGGGACATGCCTCTAGGCATGTCCCCTTCGCTTCGCTCAGAGCGACTCACTCTCGCCGTCCGCACCGCGCTACGCGCCCTGCGTCGCCGGCCCCGCCTGCTGCAGCACCTTCTTCCGATCGTCGACGACCTTGGCCGCCTGTCGGAGCGCCTCGAGATAGCTCCGCACGCGCTCCTGCCGCGCGGTGGCGATCATCTGCGTGCGATAGGTGTCGAGCCCTTTCACGAACGCGGCCGAGTCGGCCCTGGTGTGCTCGAGCACCTTCATGAAGTAGATCCCGTCCTTGGTGTCGAGCATCCCGCTCATCTGTCCCACGTCCAGACCGAACGCGGTGCCCACCACGATCGGATCGCTGAGCGGCGGGCTGACCCGCGAGAAGGGGCCGAACTCCTTGTACGGGAGCTTCATGGAGTCGGCCACGGCCGCCATGCTGCCGGCCGCGAGGCGCTTCTGGTACGCCTTCGCCACCGCGCGCCCGAGGTCGGCCTTCTTGTCGGTCCGGGCCAGGTAGGCCACCTGCTGGCGGATCTGCCCGAGCGGCGGCACACCCGCCGCCTGGAGGCTGTCGAGGCGGAAGACGTAGTACGCGACCGACGTCTCGATCACCTGGCTGGTGTGCCCCGGCGTGCTCTCGAACGCCCAGAGCCCGGCATCCGGGACGACAAGCTGGCCCAACTGCACCTTGGTGCCTTCCTGGACCGGCCCGGCCTTCGCGACCGGCAGCTTGAGCGCCCGGGCCACGGTGTCGAGGGCGGCCGGGTCCGCCTTGTCGGCCCCCAGCTTCTCGAGACTGTCCGCCTGGGCATCCAGCTGATCCCGATGCGCCCCGGCGATCTCGATCGGGATCAGGATGTGGCGGCCCTTCGCCTTGTTGCCCTTCCGGCTGGTCACCTCGATCAGATGATAGCCGAACTGCGACCGCACCGGCTGCGACAGCGTGTTGAGAGGCAGCGAAAAAGCTGCGGAATCGAACGCCGCATCCATCGTGCCCTTGGTCCACTCGCCGAGGTCCCCGCCCTTGGCGGCGCTGGCGCTGTCGGAGGACTCCCGTTGCGCCACTTCCGCGAACGGCGCGCCGCCCGTGATCTCCGCGCGCACCGAGTCGGCGCGGGCCTTGGCGGCGGCGGTATCGATCGCGGTAGTGAGCCGGGGCAGGGCGACGAAGCTCAGGTAGGCGGAAGCCGGCCGATCGAACTGATCGAGGTGGGCCTTGTAGTATGCGGCGATCTCCGCGTCGCTCACGTGGACGGCGGAGTCGGCGATGATGTTGCGGGCGACGATGGCGGTGAGCGCGATCTTCACCATCTCGTGCTCGTCGCGATACTGTTCCCAGAGCGCGGCGTCGGACAGGTAGATGTCGGCGGTCACGACCCGCAGGAGCTTGGCGCGCTGGATCTGCTCCCGGTACTGGGCCTCGAGGCCGGGCAGATACTGCTGCGCCACGCTCGACGTGAGCCAGCGCTGATACTTGCCGAGATCGAACTGGCTGTCGGTCTGAAACTCGGGGATCTTCTGGAACTCGGGGGGCGGGGAGTTCCGAATCGCCTCCACCACCTCGTCCTCGCTCACCGTGATCCCGCGGCGATGGTACTCCGCGTCGAGCACGCTGTTCTGGACGAACTGCTCCCACACCTCGTCCCGGATCTGGGCGATGTCCTCGAGGCCGAGACCGCCGGGCGCCTCGCGCTGGCGGGCGTCGATGTTCTGCTGGACGACGGTCTGGAAGGTCCGGAGATCGATGCCGCGCCCGTTGACCTTGCCCACCTCGGTCTTGGTCAGGAGACCGGTGCTGCCGGTGATGCCGCTGAGGTCGACGACCAGCCAGGCGAAGAACGTAAAGGCCACCACCACCATCAGCGGTTTGGCCGCATTGCGAAACGCTTGCATCATATCCGGACCCGAGACTCCATGGCATGGGAAACAAAGAGCAATAAGCTTAAGCTGGTCAACACAGAACCTCAAGGCGGCCCACGCGTTAGCAGTTGACAGGCCGGGGGGTCAATCGCTACTCTCACCAGACTCCCCACAGCGATTTGGATCGGCGTCCCCCCAGGCAGCTTCGAACCTCGACAACGTGGACCCCGGATGGCACTTAGCGAGATCGAGAAGCTCGAGCGCCGGTACGCCGAAAACCCCCAGGGCCTGACCTTCGCCCCGCTGGCCGAGGTCCACCGCAAGAACGGCGACGTTCCCCGCGCGCTCGACCTGCTGCGGCCCGGCCTCACCATCCATCCCGATTACATCCCGGCCAGCATCGTGCTCGGCCGCTGCCACCTCGACCTGGGCGACCTGCCGGCCGCCGAGGCCGCCTTCACGCACGTACTCGGGCTCGACGGGGAGAACGTCATCGCCCTCAAGGCGCTGGCCGACATCACCGAGCGGCTCTACCGGTTCGACGAATCGGAGCGCTGGCTTCGCACGCTGCTCGCGATCGACCGAAGCAACGACGACGCGCGCGACCAGCTGGGCCGGGTCGAGGTCGCACGGCGCCAGGCCGAGGCCGCCTCGTCGGGCGCGGATCATGTCACGGATGCGGACCTGGGCGCGGGTGCGAGCGAGGCCGCGGCGTCGACCTCCATGGCCGACGCCTCGCCCGGCGTGAGTCCTCCGCCGATGCCCGAGCTGCTGCGCGAGGGCATGCTCGGCTGGGTCGCGGAGTCCGGCAGCCCGATCGCGGAAGAGGCCGTGCCGCTCGACTTGGAGGAGCTGGCGAGCCCCGAGGCCGCCGGAGCGCCGGCCGAGGGCATCGAAATCGAGGAGCAGGTGACCCTCGAGGAGCCAGTCATTCCGCTGGAGGGCCTGGTGGGACGGGATGAGGGCCCCCACAACGCCGTCGGTGCCGATGGCGGGGGCGATTTCGCATTCGAAACCGCGGAGGACATCGTCCTCGAGAGCAGCGGTGGTGGAGAATTTCAGGTGGCCAATGCCGCCGAGGAGCTGCTCGCGTCGCGGGACGTGGGCGAAGGGGAGCCGCCGCCGGCCGAGCTCGAGGCTGACGTCAGCGAGATGATGCCGTTCGGCGCTGCGCGGGAGCCCGAAGCGGCCCCAGCGCCAGTGTTGGAACGGGAACTCGCGGGGTCGGAGCCGGAGTTCGCCGGGTCGGAGCCGCTTGCCGCGGCCGAAAGTGTCGACGGCGCCTCGGCGCCGGTCGCCGCCGAGCCTGTGGCCGCCACTGTTGAGCCGGCGAGGAGCGACGCGCCATGGGCCGACGAGGAGCAGCCGGCTTCCACGAGCCCGGTGGCCGAGGTCTCGGCGGCCGCGGTCTCCGAACCTGCGTCCCCCGAGGCCGCGGCGTCGGAATCGGTGGCCGTCGATCCGGAGCCGGCGGTGGCGGCCCCAATGACCGTGCCGGCCCCGTTCGTCTCCCCGCTGCCGGTCTGGGCGTCGCCCGCGGCGGAGTCGCCCCGGCCGCCCGAGCTCGACCTGGTGCTCACCGAGTCGATGGCGGAGCTGCTGGTCCAGCAGGGCCACCCCGGCGAGGCCCTCACGATCTTCCGGCATCTTGCGCGCCGCGCGGACAGTCCCGGTCGGTTCCATGACAAGATCGCGGAGCTGGAGGAGGTCACTTCGAGACCGACCCCGGCATTTTCGGTGAAGGAGACCCGGGGCCAGTCGGTGCACGACTTTCTCCGTGGCGTGCTCGGATCCCGCCTGCCCATGCCGCCCCGAGCCGCCTCGCCGCACGCCGACCAGCCGCGCCCCGCGGCCGATCCCGGCGGCGCGCCGACTCGGCCGGCGCACGACAGCCTCTCGCTGAGCTCGGTGTTCGGCGAAGAGTCGACGACGCCGACCCCGCCCGCGGTGTCGACGGCCAGCGCCGGTGGTGCGGGCGGCGTTTCATACGACGACTTCTTCGGCGCGCCGGCCGGCTCCGCCGCGCCGCGGCCGCCGCGCGCTCCCGATCCCAAGAGCGACGATCTCGACCAGTTTCATGCCTGGTTGCAGAATCTGAAGCGCTGAAATGCGGATCAGCGTCCTGAACGGCCCCAACCTGAATCTGCTGGGGCAGCGGGAGCCGGAGGTATACGGGCGAACGACGCTGGCCGAGATCGAGGCGATGGTGCGGGAGGCGGCCCGGACGCATGGCGTCGAGCTCGACTGGCTGCAGACCAATCACGAGGGTGCCCTGGTGGACGCCGTGCAGGCGCTCAAGGGCCGGGCGGATGGCGCGCTGATCAACGCGGCGGCGCTCACGCACTCGAGCCTGGCGCTGCGCGACGCGCTCCTGGCGGTGCAGGTTCCCTTCGTCGAGCTCCATCTCTCGAACATCTTCGCCCGCGGGCCGGAGCGGCGGCATTCCATGATCGCGGATCTCGCGCTCGGCATGGTCACGGGCTTCGGCGCGCAGAGCTACCTGCTGGCGCTGCAGGCGCTGGTGGGCCGGCTGCGTGCCGCCTGATCGCCGGGGCGAGCGCCAGGCAGCTCTCAGGAGCGCGATGGAGGGTGAGCGCCTGGATGCCCTGCTGGTCACCCACCTGCCCAACATCCGCTACCTGACCGGGTTCACCGGATCGGCGGCGCTGCTCCTCGTGGGACACGACGCCACCATCCTCATCACCGACTTCCGCTACGCGGTGCAGGCGCCGAGCGAGGCGGGCCCGGCCGCCGCGGTGGAGATCGATCAAAAGAGCGTGTGGGAACGTCTGGGCCGGGTGCTCGCCGCCGCCCCGGTGGCGACGCTCGGCATCGAGGCCCAGGCGCTCAGCGTGCGAGACGCGGAGCGGGTCGGGGGCCTGACGCGGGGCCGGGTGGCGCCGAGCACCGACCTGGTCGAGACGCTCCGGGCCGTCAAATCACCCGAGGAAGTCGCGTCGATCCGCGCGGCGGCGACGCTGGCCCAGGCCGCCCTGGCCGAGGTGCTGCCGGGCGTCCGGCCGGGTCAGACCGAGCTGGATGTGAGCGCCGCGCTGGAGTCGGCGCTCCGCCGCCGGGGCAGCGAGTGGCACCCGTTTCCCACCATCGTGGCGAGCGGACCCCGGGCCGCGCTGCCGCACGCGCGCACGAGCGCGCGGTCCATCGCGCCGGGAGAGTGGCTGCTGCTTGACTTCGGCGCTCAGGTGGACGGATACTGCGCCGATCTCACACGCACGGTCATCGTCGGCGGACGGGCGGACGAGCGGCAGCGGATGGTCTACGAGCTGGTCCAGAGCGCCCAGCGGCGGGCACTGGAGCACCTTCGGCCGGGCATGACCGGCCGGGAAGGCGACGCTCTCGCCCGCGACGTCATCGCCGCCCGCGGCTTCGGCGACGCCTTCGGGCACTCGCTCGGGCACGGGCTGGGGCTCGAGGTGCACGAAGCGCCCCGACTGGCCCCCACGGCCGAGGCGGTGCTCCCGCCGCACGCGGTGGTGACGGTCGAGCCGGGCGTCTATCTTCCGGGCTGGGGCGGGGTCCGTCTGGAGGACGACGTGCACCTGGCGCCGGGCGGCGCGGACGTGCTCTCGGACGGGCGCACGGAATTGCTGGAGCTGACGTAGCTCGCGGGCGGCCGAGCCGGCCCCGCCCGGGCGGATCTGGTCTGATGTCCCCTTCGCCACTGGCCCGAGCGCGGGCCTGGTCGAGATCACCCTGCACACTCGGACGGCGAAGGGACACACGTGGCGACAACCGCCGACTTCAGGAACGGCCTGGTGCTCGAAATCGAGAACCAGCTGTATCAGATGGTCTACTTTCAGCACGTCAAGCCGGGCAAGGGCGGTGCGTTCGTCCGCACCAAGCTCAAGAACATCCGCACGGGCGCGGTGCTGGATCGCACCTACAACGCGGGCGAGAAGGTCACCGACGCGCGGCTCACCCGCCGGCCGATCCAGTTCTCCTATTCGGACGGGCACTTCTACCATTTCATGGATCAGCAGACGTTCGACGATATCATGCTGACCGACGACGTGATCGGCGCCGATCAGCTGCGATACCTCAAGGACGGCATGGAGTGCGAGGGCCTGGTGCACAACGACCGGGTGATCCTCGTGGAGCTGCCGTATTTCGTCGAGCTCGCGGTGACCCGAACCGACCCGGGCGTCCGCGGGGACACGGCCACCGGCGCCACCAAGCCGGCCACGCTGGAGACCGGCGCCACGGTGCAGGTCCCGCTCTTTATCGAGGAGGGCCAAGTGATCCGGGTCGATCGCCGTGAAGACAAGTACCTGACCCGCGTATGACGCCCAAGGAGATGAAGGAGCTCGCCGAGCTGCTGCAGAAGGTGCCGGGGATCAAGTCGATCGAGCTCGAGGACGTGCAAGGCCTGGCGCAGCTGCTGCGCGAGACGCCGGAAATCGGCTCGATCGAGATCAAGGGATTCTTCGGCACCAAGGTGCTGATCACACGCACCGGCAGCGGGACGCCGGCGTTCATGACCGCGTCGCCGGGGTTTCATCCCGCCCCCGCGGCGGCCGGCGGTCTGCCGGCACCGTCCTCCGACGGCGAGCCCCGCGAGCCGCCGCGCGCGGCCGCGTTGCTCAAGGAGATCAAGTCCCCGATGGTCGGCACGTTCTACAAGTCACCCGAGCCCGGGGCCGACGCCTACGTCAAGGTCGGCACGCGCGTGAGCTCGGGACAGACCGTATGCATCATCGAAGCGATGAAGATCATGAACGAGATCGAGGCCGAGATCGCCGGTGTGGTGCGCGAGATCCTGGTGGACGACGCCCAGCCGGTCGAGTTCGGTCAGGTCCTCTTCCGGGTCGATCCCAATGGCTGAGTCCCCGCCGTCCGGCTCGACGCCCGCCACGCCGGCGTCGACCTTCAATTTCAAGCACACCATCGCCCAGATGGTGCAGCGCAACGCATCCGACCTCCTGCTCAAGGTAGGGCGGCCCCCCACGGTTCGGCTCAACGGCGAGCTCCAGGCGCTCGAGATGCCGCCGGTCAAGCCGGAGGATCTCAAGATGCTGGCGGAGCAGGTGATGACTCCCCGGCAGGTCAAGGAGTTCGCCGAGAAGAAGGAAGCGGACTTCGCCATCGGGGTGCCGGGCGTCGGCCGGTTTCGCACCAACATCTACCAGCAGCGCGGCACGCTCGCGTTCGCGTTCCGGGCCATTCCGTACGAGGTCAAGACCATCGGCGAGCTGCACCTGCCGGTGGTGCTCGAGGAGATCGCGCTCAAGCCGCGCGGGCTCATCCTGGTCACCGGCATCACCGGCTCGGGCAAATCCACCGCCCTCGCCGCGATGATCAACCACGTGAACCAGAACCGGCGCGTCAACGTGATCACGATCGAGGATCCGATCGAGTTCCTCCATCGCGACGTGATGTCCAACATCTCCCAGCGCGAGGTCGGGAGCGACACGCTCTCGTTCGCATCGGCGCTGCGGCACGTGCTGCGCCAGGATCCGGACGTGATCCTCGTGGGCGAGGTCCGCGACATGGAGACGCTGGACACCGCGCTCAAGGCCGCCGATACCGGCCACCTGGTGTTCTCGACGCTGCACACGACCGACGCGACCCAGACGCTCAACCGGATCATCTCGTTCTACCCGCCGCACCAGCACCAGGAGATCCGGATGCTGCTGGCGACGGCGCTCCAGGCGGTGGTATCGCTCCGGCTGGTGCCCCGGGCCGATGGGCGCGGGCGCGTGCCGGCCGCGGAGGTCCTCATCAACACGGCCGCGGTGGCGGACAACATCCGGGACATCGAGAAGGCGCTCAACATCCCCGACCTGATCGCCGAGGGAACGGTCTCCTACGGCATGCAGTCGTTCGACCAGTCGCTGATGAAATGGTTCAAGGACGGGATGATCTCCTACGAGAGCGCCATCTTCTACTCGACCAACCCGAGCGAGTTCGCCCTGCGGGTGTCGGGCGTGGATTCGGCCTCCGACCGCACGTTCACCGAGATCACCGGTGACCCGTCGGCCGCGCGCGCGCTGGACCTGACGCCCTGATGCTCCGGCAGGCACACCTCGCCGGCCGCGCCTCTCGCGCGGCCGGCGATCCCCGCGGGGCTCCCCGTGTTTAAGAAAGTGCTCATCGCCAACCGCGGGGAGATCGCCCTGCGGGTGATTCGCGCCTGCCGGGAGCTCGACCTCGAGACCGTGGCCGTCTACTCCGAGGCCGACCGCGAGTCGCTGCACGTGCGCTTCGCCGACGACGACGTCTGCATCGGGCCCCCGCCGAGCCGCAGCTCGTATCTCAAGATCCCCAACATCATTGCGGCCGCCGAGATCACCGGTGCGGACGCCATCCATCCCGGCTACGGCTTTCTGGCGGAGAACGCCGAGTTCGCCGACATCTGCAAGGCGTCGAACATCACGTTCATTGGGCCGACCGGGGACCAGATCCGGCAGATGGGCGACAAGGCGACCGCGCGGCGCCTGGCCGCCGATGCCGGCGTGCCCACCGTCCCGGGCTCGCCCGGCACGATCGAGGATCCGGACGAGGCGCTCGCGTTCGCCGAGACGATCGGGTTTCCGGTCATCATCAAGGCCACCGCGGGCGGGGGCGGGAAGGGGATGCGCATCGCCCACGAGGCGGAGCAGTTCCCGCAGCTCTTCGGCCTGGCCCAGAACGAGGCGCTCGCGGCGTTCAACAACGGCGCGGTGTACGTCGAGAAGTACATCCAGCACCCGCGGCACGTCGAGATTCAGGTGATGGGCGACGGCTTCGGGAAGGTGGTACACCTGGGCGAGCGCGACTGCTCGGTCCAGCGTCGGCATCAGAAGCTGATCGAGGAGAGCCCGAGCCCGGCGCTCACGGCGGACCTCCGCGACCGGATGGGCCGGGCGGCGGTGGCGCTCGCCTCCAACATCGGCTACATCGGGGCCGGCACGCTCGAGTTCCTGCTCGACACCGACCAGTCGTTCTACTTCATGGAGATGAACACCCGGATCCAGGTCGAGCATCCCGTGACCGAGATGGTGACGAGCTTCGACCTGGTGAAGGAGCAGATCCGGGTGGCCGCGGGCGAGCCCATCAGCTTCCAGGGCGACGGGCGCCGGCTGCGCGGCCACGCCATCGAGTGCCGCATCAACGCCGAGGATCCCTATCGCAACTTCCAGCCGTGTCCGGGGCTCATCACGGCGTACCATCCCCCGGGCGGCCCGGGGGTCCGCGTGGACACGCACGTCTACGCCGGCTACACCGTGCCGCCGTACTACGATTCGCTGCTGGCCAAGGTCATCGTGCACGGCAACGACCGCGACGAGGCGCTGACCCGGATGGGCCAGGCACTCGACAGCTTCATCCTCGAGGGGGTCACCACCACGATCCCGTTCCTGGCCCGGGTCATCCGGCACCCGGATTTCGTCGCCGGCAACGTGGATACCCGCTTCCTCGAGCGCGAGCCCCAGCTGCTTCGACCGGACGCATGAAGCTCGACGTCGCCTTCTCCCCGGCCGGCCTGACGCTGGCCGACGTCCAGGGCCGGACGGTGTTCGTGATCGACATCCTGCGTGCCACGACCTCGATGTGCGCGGCACTGCACCACGGGGCCAGGGCACTTATCCCGGTGGCGTCGACGGAGGAGGCCCTGCGCCTGGCGCAGACCATCGGCAGCGAGGATGTGCTCCTCGCCGGCGAAAAGAACTGCGCCCGCATTCCCGGCTTTCACCTCGGCAACAGCCCGCTGGAGATGACCGAGGCCGCGGTGCGCGGGAAGACGCTGATCGTCACGACCACGAACGGCACCAAGGCGCTGCTGGCGACTCAGGGGGCCGCCGCCGCGTATGCCGCGTGCGCGGCCAATCTCACGGCGGCAGCCGAGCGGGCGCGCGAGGTGATCGAGCGCGACGACGACGTCCTGGTGGTGTGCGCGGGCCGCGACGGCTCGTTCTCGCTGGACGATGCCTACTGCGCGGGGCGGCTGGCGGCGGCCGCGCTCGAAAGCCGGAAGCCGCGCCGCGGCCTCAACGACGCGGCGATCGCGAGCCTGGATCTCGTGCGCCGCTACGGCGAGCACTGGGAGCGCCCGCTCACCTACAGCCGAGCCGGCCGCGAGCTCGTCCGGCTCGGTTTCCGCGACGATGTCCTCGACGCCGCCCGCCTGGACGCCTACCCCGTCCTGGCGCACTTTCACGAACGCCGCGTCACGCTCGGGCCCGTCCCCGTATGAGCTCCGACTCGCGCCGCCGACTGGGCGCGATCACCGCCCTCGTCGTCGGGCTCTTCGTCGGCCTGACGCTGCTGCCGTTCCAGCTCACCGGTCCGATCGGCCATGCCCTGGGCGAGCGGCTCCGGGAGTACCTTGGCGCGGGCGCCGTGGGAATCCCGCTGCTGGGCATTGGGCTCGCCCTCGCGGGGTTCGAGCGCCTGGGAACGCTCGACATGAAGCGGTCCGCGTTTCTCATCGTGGGCCTCAGCGTGCTGTTGCCGTATCTCGTGGGCGTCGTCGGCAAGGTGACCGCCGACGACTTCAACGGCCGCCACTTCCTGGGCTCGGTCGTCGGTGCGATTCCCGGGTTTTTCGCCGCGACCATCTGGCCTCGGATCGGGGTCGCCGGTGCGGTGCTGGCGGGCTTTCTCGCCCTCTGTGCGCTAACGCTGGCCACGTTCGCCTGGCACCCGCTGCAGCGGCTCGAGCGGCAGCCGGCCGAGCCGCCAGGGCCTGTGGCCAGGGGAGAGAAGCCGGAGGGGAAGCCGAAGCGTGCGGGAGCGTCAAAGCCGGAGGCCGTCGAGCCGGCAGCCGAGGCCGCCGCGCTCAAGCCGCGCGAGGAAACCGCCACCAAGGTCGCGGGCAAGCCCGACGGCAAGCCGGCCAAGGGGAAGCCGGGCAAGAAACCCGAGCCGCGACGCGCCCCAGGCGAAAAGGAACTCGGCCCGGTCTGGGACGTCGAGTTGCTCGAGGCACCCCGCACCCGGGCGATCGACGCCGGGGAGGGGGAGCTCGACGTCCTGCAGGAGCGGCTCGAGGAGACCCTGGCCGAGTTCAAGGTCGAGGGCGACGTGGCCGGCCGCACGACCGGGCCGGTGGTGACCCAGTACGGCGTCCGCCTCCGGCCGGGCGTCAAGATGAACCGCCTGGTCAACCTGGCGGACGACCTCGCGCTCAAGATGAGCGCGCGCTCGATCCGGGTGGCCCGGATCCCGGGCCGGGACATGGTCGGGGTCGAGGTGCCCAACCCGAAGTCGCGGATCGTCGTGCTGCGCGAGCTGCTGGAGGACGAGCAGTGGTCGGGCGAGGAACGGCTCCTTCCCGTGGCGCTCGGGCTCGACCTCGAAGGTCGGCCGGTCATCGCCGACCTCGCCAAGATGCCGCACCTGCTCATCGCGGGCGCGACAGGCACGGGCAAGTCGGTCGGCATCAACGCGATCATCACGTCGCTGATCTACCACTACCAGCACAAGGAGGACCTGCGGCTGCTGATGATCGATCCGAAGATGGTCGAGCTGTCCATGTACAAGGACCTGCCCCATCTCCGGCATCCGGTCGTCACCAACAACAAGGAAGCCGCCCGGGTGCTCAAGTGGGCGGTCGGCGAAATGGAGCGCCGCTACGCACTGCTGGAGGCCAACGGCGCGCGCAACATGAGCGACTTCAACCGCAAGGTCCTGGACGGGAAGGCGCTGAGGAACCCGGCGGTCCGGCGCGTCACCCTCACCGATATCGCGGCCGAGGCGCCCGACACGCCCCCGCCCCCGCCCGAGGTCGAGGTCTACACGGAGGGCAAGCTGCCGCTCATCGTGGTCGTGGTGGACGAGCTCGCGGACCTGATGATGACGGTGCAGGCCGAGGTCGAGACCCCGCTGGCCCGGCTGGCGCAGAAGGCACGGGCCGTGGGATTGCATCTGATCCTCGCGACCCAGCGGCCCTCGGTGAACGTCATCACCGGCCTCATCAAGGCCAACTTCCCGAGCCGGATCGCGTTCCGGGTGGCATCGAAGGTGGACAGCCGCACCATCCTCGACCAGAACGGCTCCGAGGCCCTGCTCGGCAAGGGTGACATGCTGTTCCTCGAGCCCGGCAAGAGCGAGCCGATGCGGCTCCAGGGCGCGTATATCTCGACCGAGGAGAGCGAGAAGATCATGGAGCGCTACCGCCAGTGGAAGGTGGAGCGCGACCTGCGGGGCCTGCAGGAATCCAGCGAGACCAACATCCTCGACGAGGTGCCGGACGGCGAGGGAGACGGGGGCGGCGAGGGCGGAGCGGATGCCGGCGAGCGGGATCCCCAGTTCAAGGAGGCGGCGATCGCCTGTGTGCAGAACCAGGGCGGGTCGACCTCGCTGCTCCAGCGGAAGCTCGGCATCGGCTACGGCCGGGCGGCCCGGATCATGGACCAGCTCGAGGAGGCGGGCATCCTCGGCCCGGCGAACGGCAGCAAGCCGCGCGACGTCCGCATCGGCATCGACCAGATCGACGACTACTGCCACTAGGCCGCGCACTCGCCGGAGGGCCTCACCGTCCGTCCATCTCATCGTTCGCAGAATCGAAGCCCGTGCGGCCCCGGCGGCCGGCCGCGGACACGCGCGCGGCGGCCAGACACACGGCCGCCGGTGAGCGCTTTACGGCCCCGTTTCCCGCCGGAATGGTCGCGCCGGCGGCGGCTGACGCTGATAGCGTGCGCCATGCGATCGCGGGGCCGCGTGGTACCGAGCAACGAGTGGACCGACGCCAGGCAGCGCCGGGGACTCTGGGGCGAGCGGGTCGCCATGGCCTACCTCGTGAGCCGCGGCTGGTCCATCGAGGCCCACCGATTTCGGCTGGGGCACCGGGAGCTCGACGTCGTGGCCCGGCTGGGCCCGCTGGTGGCATTCGTGGAAGTGAAGACGCGCACCTCGTCGGCGTGGGGCGCCCCGGCGGAAAGCGTGCTCTGGCGCAAGCGGCGGACGATCGCCCGGGTGGCCGAGGTGTGGCGCGAGCGGCACGGGCGGGTGGGAGATCTGTTCCGGTTCGACGTGATCGAGGTGCGGGTCGGGAAGGGGGGCGGGTACGGAGTGGAGCACCTGGAAGATGCGTGGCGAGGCTAAGGGGTCCTCAGGGCGTGTGGAGTGAAATAGGTCACTGGAAGACCATTGATTCGGCAGTTGTTCGGTATTACCTTGTTCAACCGGTTCACAGTGTAGCAAAATCAGTCACAACAATACAAAGAGGACGACATGGCCGCAGAAGAGACCCGGCTCGAAGCCGACCGCCGGAAGGCCCTCGGGCTTGCCATCGCCCAGATCGAGAAGCAGCTCGGCAAGGGCTCCATCATGCGGATGGGCAGCGACTCGGCGCGGGTCAAGGTGGCCGCCATTCCCACCGGGGCCATCAACCTCGACGCCGCCACCGGCGTCGGCGGCATCCCGCGCGGCCGCATCACCGAGATCTACGGGCCCGAGTCCTCGGGGAAGACCACCCTCACGCTCCACCTCGCGGCCAACGTGCAGAAAATGGGCGGCGTCGCCGCCTACGTGGACGCCGAGCACGCGCTGGACATCGACTACGCCAAGAAGCTCGGGGTCAACGTGGAGGACCTCCTCGTCTCGCAGCCCGACACCGGCGAGCAGGCGCTCGAGATCGTCGAGATCCTGGTCCGGTCGGGCGCGGTGGACATCGTCGTCATCGACTCGGTCGCGGCCCTCGTGCCCAAGGCCGAAATCGAGGGCGAGATGGGCGACAGCCACGTCGGCCTCCAGGCGCGCCTCATGAGCCAGGCGCTGCGCAAGCTGGCCGGCGCCATCAACCGCTCGAACTGCGCGGTGGTCTTCATCAACCAGCTGCGCGAGAAGATCGGCGTGATGTTCGGCAACCCCGAGACCACCACCGGCGGCAAGGCGCTCAAGTTCTACGCCTCGCTCCGGCTCGACATCCGCCGGATCGGCCCGGTCAAGGAGCGCGAGACGGTCATCGGCAACCACGTGCGCGTGAAGGTCGTCAAGAACAAGGTCGCGCCGCCGTTCCGGCAGGCCGAGTTCGACGTGATGTTCGACGAAGGCATCAGCCATACGTCGCTGCTGGTCGATCTCGCCTCCGAAGCCGGCATCATCCAGAAGTCCGGCGCCTGGTACTCCTACGGCGATCAGCGCATCGGGCAGGGCCGGGAGAACGCCAAGCTGTTTCTGCGCGACAACCCGCCGCTCATGACCGAGGTCGAGGGCAAGGTCAAGGAACTGCTCGGCATGCACGCCCCGGTTGGGGCGGCCGGCGGGGACGACGAGTGACCCTGCCGGTCCTCACGGCGCTCGAGCCGGATCCCCGCCGTCCCGGCACGCTCCGCGTGGAGGTGGACGGCGCCCGGTTCGGCGCCGTCCCGGAAGAGCTCGCGCGCGCGTCCGGGCTCGCTGTCGGCCGGGCGGTGGACCCGGAGCTGCACGAGCGCCTGTCCGCGGCCGCCGATGAGGAGAACGCGTTTCGCACGCTGCTCCGGGCGCTCGAGCGGCGCGCCTTCGCCCGCGCCGATCTGGGGCGCCGGCTGGCAAGGAAGGGTCACCCGCGGCCGGCCGTGGACGCCGCCCTCGAGCGCGCGGCGGCACTCGGCCTGCTCGACGACGCGGCGTTCGCCCGGAACTACGTCCAGACCCGGGCGGCGCGCGGCCGGGGGCCGGCTCGGCTCAGCCGCGACCTCATGGCCATGGGCCTCGAGCGCCCCCTGATCGACCGGGCCCTCGCGGCCGAGTGGCCCGAGGGCGCCGATCGGAGCACCGTGCCGCTCGCCCTCGCCTCCAAGCGCGCCGCGCAGCTCCGCGACCTCCCGCGCCCCGTGAAGCGCCGGCGCGTGCTGGCGTATCTCGCACGGCGTGGGTTCGCCGGGCGCGACATTTCCGACATGGTGAGCCGCCTGGTCAGCTGACCCGGGGCCGATTCCCCGCCTCGCCCGCGGACAGACTCCATTGACGGGCGTGTGTCCGCGCCGCATCATTCCACACCCTCTCACATACCTCCGCAAGCACACGGTCCGCACCTGGGCCAGACAGGAGGATTGCGTGTCGGCCATCGCGCTCATCGTCAACGGCAGGCGTCAGACCGTCGCGGCGGAACCGGACATGCCGCTGCTCTGGGCATTGAGGGACGTGCTCGGGCTGACCGGCACCAAGTTCGGCTGCGGGATCGCGCAGTGCGGCGCCTGCACCGTGCACCTCGAAGGCAAGGCAATCCGGTCCTGCTCGGTCCCGGTGTCAGCGGCGGCCGGCAAACACGTCACCACGATCGAGGGTCTCTCGCCGGATCGCACCGACGCCCTGCAACGCGCGTGGATCGAGCTGGACGTGCCGCAATGCGGCTACTGTCAGTCCGGACAGCTCATGTCCGCCGCGGCTCTGTTGGCCCGGAATCCGAAGCCGTCCGACGACGACATCGATGCCGCCATGGATGGCAACATCTGCCGCTGCGGCACCTACCAGCGCATTCGGGCCGCGATCCATCGTGCGGCCGGGGAGGTGTGAGATGCCCGCGGAGGTGAGCCGTCGCGAGTTCGTGAAGGCCGGCGTCGTGCTCTCCGGCCTGGTGGTCGCCCTGCAGCTCCCGGCCTATGCCCGCACCGCCGTGGGGGCGTTGGCCCGGCACGGCTCCATGCTTGGCCCTGGCCCA
Source organism: uncultured Gemmatimonadales bacterium (assembly GCA_963711915.1). GTDB lineage: Bacteria > Gemmatimonadota > Gemmatimonadetes > Gemmatimonadales > GWC2-71-9 > CAVVWJ01. The sequence continues at coordinate 70,210 of CAVQGA010000008.1, read as the reverse complement.
TTCCTCCAGGTGCTGGCCGACGGCAGCGTCACCTTCTGGCTCACGAAGTCCGAGATGGGACAGGGCGTCATCTCGTCGCTCCCGATGATCGTGGCCGAGGAGCTCGACGTGCCCGTCGAGACCATCCGGGTCCAGCAGGCCGATGCGGATCAGAAGTACGGCGATCAGGCCACGGGCGGCAGCTCGAGCGTCAGCGGACTGTGGCAACCGCTGCGGCTGGCGAGCGCGCAGGCGCGGGAGATGCTCGTGGGCGCCGCGTCGAGGAGCTGGGGCGTCCCGATGGCCGAGTGCGCTACGGAGCGGGGAGCCGTGCGCCACCGGGCCTCCGGGCGCCGGCTCGCGTACGGAGAATTGGTGGCGATCGCGGCAGCGCTCGAGGTGCCCGCGGCGCCGACGCTCAAGGATCCGAAGTCGTTCCGCCTCCTCGGCCGGCCATGGCCGCGGCTGGACAGCCCCTCCAAGGTGGATGGAACGGCCCGGTACGGTCTGGATATGCGGCTCCCGGGAATGGTCTTCGCCTGCGTAGCGCGCTGTCCGGTCTTTGGGCGCCCCCTGACGGGGTACGATGCCGATCAGGCCCGGGCCGTACCCGGCGTGCTCGACGTGATCCCGCTCGACGCGGGCGAGATCGAGATCGGTGGCTTGTGGCGGTTCGAGCTGCCCGGGGCCGTGGCGGTCGTGGCCGAGAACAGCTGGGCGGCCATGCGAGGGTGCAAGGCGCTGGATTGCCGATGGGAGCCTGGCCGGGGCACGGACAGCGCGCAGCTCGCCCGGATCTTCCGCGCCCGGGCCGCGCAGGCCGGGAGGTTGGGCCGCAACGACGGCGATGCGGACACGGCGCTCGGGCAGGCGTCCAAGGTCGTGCAGGCCGAGTACGATGTGCCGTTCCTGGCCCACGCGACGATGGAGCCGATGAACTGCACGGCGCACGTGCGCCCGGGTCGGTGCGACGTCTACGCGCCGACGCAGGACCCGGGCACGGTGCAACAGCTGGCGCAGGCACTGACCCAGCTCGACGGCTCCGCGGTAACGGTGCATACCACGCTCATGGGTGGCGGTTTCGGGCGGCGATTCGAGATGGACTGGGTGATCGACTCCATCCGGGTTTCGAAGGCCCTGAGCCGGCCGGTCCAGGTGGTCTGGACGCGAGAGCACGACATGCAGCATGACAACTACCGGCCGGCCAGCTATCACGTGCTGCGCGCCGGACTCGACGCGGCGGGCAAGGTCGTGGCGTGGACCCACCGGGTCGTCGCACCCTCGATCATCGCGTGGCACGCGCCTGGCGCGCTTCCCGCAGGGTCGGCCGCGGCGGCGGGGGAGGCGCTCGATGGGGCGGCCGATCTGGCCTATGCCATTCCGCATATCAAGGTGGATTACTGCCCGGTGAAAACGCCGGTGCCGGTGGGCTGGTGGCGCTCGGTCTTCGCGTCCCAGACCTGCTTTGCCAACGAGACGTTCGTGGACGAGATCGCCCGCGCTGCCGGGCGCGATCCGCTGGAGCTCCGGCGGGAGCTGCTCGCCGGCTCGACGCGCCATCTGGCGGTACTGAACCTGGCGGCGGAGAAGGCCGGGTGGGGCACGCCGATGGCCCGGGGCCGCGGGCGCGGGATCGCCATCCACAAGTTCTTCAGCGACGCGATCGTCGCCGAGGTGGCCGAAGTGACCGTGGCGGGAAACGGGCTCCGGGTCGACCGGGTCGTCTGCGCCATCGATTGCGGGCTCGCGCTCAATCCCGCCATCGTCACCGCGCAAATGGAGGGCGGCATCGTGTACGCGCTGAGCGCGGCGCTCCACGGCGCAATCACCCTCGAAGGCGGCCGGGTGCAGCAGAGCAACTTCCACGATTACCCGGTGCTCCGGATGTCCGAAATGCCGCGGGTGGAAGTGCACATCGTCGAGAGCGCCGACAGCCCGCACGGGGTCGGTGAGCCGGCGGTGCCCCCGCTCGCCCCGGCCGTGGCGAACGCCCTGGCGATGGTCACCGGACGACCGGTCCGCCGACTGCCGCTCACGCTGGCATGACGGGGATCGGGCGCGGCGACGCCATTCTCCCGCACTCTCCTCAGGGCAGGTCGGCGGGGACACAGCGCCTAGGTACTCGAACCTTGGCCGCCATCCGGGCGGCCGGATAAGGCCCTGCTTCGAAAACCTCGACTCGGGATGGAAGCGCTTCAAGGTCCCCTCGCTCCGCTCGGGATAACGGGCCGCCCATGGCCCCTAAGTGCGGGCGTCCGTATATTTTCCCCCCATGCAGTCCGCCAGGATCCGCCGACTCTTCCTCGACTTTTTCGTCGACAAGGGGCACCGCGAGGTGCCTTCTTCGTCATTGGTGCCCGCCGACGACCCGACCCTCCTGTTCACGAACGCGGGCATGGTGCAGTTCAAGCGCACCTTCCTGGTGCAGGAGCGGCGCGACTACTCCCGGGCCACCACCTGCCAGAAGTGCGTGCGGGCGGGCGGCAAGCACAACGACCTCGAGCAGGTGGGCCACACCAAGCGGCATCACACGTTCTTCGAGATGCTGGGGAACTTCTCGTTCGGCGATTACTTCAAGCGCGACGCGATCGCCTTCGCCTGGGAGTTCGTCACTGGCCCGCGCTATCTCGGCATCGCCGCCGACCGCCTGCGCGTCACCGTGCACCATACCGACCACGAGGCGCGCGCGTACTGGCGGGAGATCGCGGGCCTGCCCGACCACCGGATCTACGGCCTGGGTGACAAGGACAACTTCTGGCAGATGGGAGACACCGGTCCGTGCGGGCCCTGCACCGAGATCTACGTGGATCTCGAGTGGCGACCCGGTGATCGCCCCGCTGAGATCCCGCAGGCGGAGTTCGAGCGGCAGGCCGAAGCGGGTCGCTACCTCGAGATCTGGAACCTGGTGTTCATGCAGTTCGACCGCTCGGCCGACGGTACGCTGGCGCCGCTTCCCAAGCCCTCCGTCGATACCGGCGCGGGCCTCGAGCGGATCGCGGCGGTGATGCAGGGCGAGGACGACAACTTCCATACGGACGTCTTCCTGCCCCTCATCGATCGGGTGGGTGAGCTCGTGGGCCGCCCGTACGACCGCGCGGCCGAAGAGCGCGCCTCCTACCGGGTGCTGGCCGATCACGCGCGCGCGGTCAGCTTCCTGCTGGCCGACGGCGTCTACCCCGGCAACGAGGGTCGCGGCTACGTGCTCCGGCGAATCCTCCGCAGGGCGGTGCGGCACGCCTGGCTCCTCGGACGCCGGGAGCCCACCCTGGCCCCGCTCACCGAGGTTGTCGCTGGCCAGATGGGCGAGGTGTATCCGGAGCTCACCGCCAAGGCCGGCTACATCCGCGAGGTCACGGAGACCGAGGAGCTCCGCTTCCTCGATACCATCGAGGGCGGGCTCGGCCGGTTGGAGGAGATCTTCGCCTCGGGCGTCCGCCTGATCGCGGGCGACGAGGCGTTCAAGCTGTACGACACGTTCGGCTTCCCGATCGATCTCACGACCATCATCGCGGAGGAGCACGGGGTCGAGGTGGACACCGAGGGCTTTGAGCGCGCGCTCGAAGAGCAGCGCAGCCGTTCAAGGGCCGCCAGAGTGTCTGGAAGCGCGCACCTAGTGCGTCCTGGCCTACAGGTGAGCGGCTCCGGGACAGTTCAGGCGCCCAGCGTCATCGTCTCCAAGGCCGGCAAATGGCGGAGCGTCAAGCGCGGGAAGCAGAAGTTCGTCGGCTACGGCACCACAGAGGCGGACACCGACATCCTCGCGTTCCGGCAGGAGGGTCCGAGGGTGGATCTCGTGCTGCACGAGAACCCGTTCTACGCCGAGTCGGGCGGCCAGGTGAGCGACGTCGGCGGGGTCGCGGGTGCGGGGTGGTCGCTCGAGATCGACAGCGTCCGGAAGGATTCCAAGGGTACCGTGGTCAGCGGGTCCTTCGCCGAGACGTTCGAGCCCGATGCCGTCCGGGCGGCGGTGGACGCGCCGCGGCGGCACGACATCGAGCGGAATCACAGCGCCACCCACCTGGTGCACTACGCGCTTCGGGCCCACCTGGGCGCGCACGTTCGACAGCAGGGCTCGCTGGTCCAACCCGACCGGCTCCGGTTCGACTTCTCGCACCACGGGCCGATCGAGGCCGGCACGCTCGAGGCCATCGAGCGCGACGTGAACGCGCTGGTGCTCGGCAACGACGAGGTGACCACGCGGGAGATGGCCTATCCCGATGCGCTGGCGCTCGGGGCCATGGCCTTCTTCTCCGAGAAGTACGGCAACGTGGTCCGCGTGGTGCAGATGGGACCCTCGGTCGAGCTCTGCGGCGGGACCCACGTGCGCAGCACCGGCCAGATTGGCACCTTCCGGTTCTCGGGCCAGAGCGGTGTGGCCGCCGGCGTCCGCCGGATCGAGGCGGTGACCGGGACGGGCGCGCTCCGCGCGGTCCGCGAGCTCGAGCGGCGGCTCGCCCAGGTGGCGGAGACTCTCAAGGCGCAGCCGGAGCACCTGGTGCGACGGGTCGAGCTGCTGCTCGAGGAGCGGCAGCGGCTCGAGGCCCGGCTCGCGGAGGCGCTCAAGTCCGGCGGTGGCGGCGCGGCGATCGCGGGGGACACGGCGGAGGTCGGCGGCGTCCACGTCACCATCGCGGATACCGCGACCGAAGACCGCGGCGAGGTCGGGCAGATCGCCGACCGGTTCCGCGAAGGCAAGCGCAATGCGGTGCTGGTGCTGTTCAGCAACGCCGGCCGCGGCGCGATCCACGTCACCCTGACCGACGATCTGGTGGGCGCGGGACGGAAGGCGGGTGATCTGGTGAACCGCATCGCCGCGCTCAGCGGCGGCAAGGGCGGCGGCCGGCCCCACTTTGCCTCGGCCGGCGCCGGGGATCCGGCGCGGCTGCCCGCGGCGCGCGCGGCCACGCCGGGACTGGTCTCGGCCTGGCTCGGCGAGGGCAATGGCGGGTGACCGCCCTGGCGGACTGGCTGGATGCCCACACCGCGGCCGCACCACCGGCGCTGCGCGCGCGTGTGATGGAGCACGCCCTTCCGGCGTCCGCCGAATCGCTCCCGGCGGCCCTGGCGGCGGCGGCCGCGCACGCGCTCGACGGCGTGGTCGCGCACGCGGGCGATCGGTCGGTGGCCCTCGATCTCCTGGCCGCCGACGCGCTCATCACGTTGGCGTTGCTCGCGCAGGCCGAGCGCGCGCCGGGCGAGCTCGCCGCCTTCGCCGGCTCCATCCTCCAGGCCGTCCCGCCGCGCACGTGATCGACCTCCACTCGCACTTGCTTCCGGGCGTGGATGACGGCTCGCGAACGGTCGAGCAATCCGTAGGCGTGCTGCAGCGGATGGCCGAGCTTGGCATCACCGATGTCTGCCTCACTCCGCATTTTCGGGCCGCGGAGACCGCGCACGGCCCCTCGCGGCGCCACGACGAGGCCTTTGCCGCGCTCGAGGCTGAGGCGCCGGCATTGCCCCGGCTACATCGGGGCGCCGAGGTGATGCTGGACCGCCCGCTTCCGGGCGCCGCCAAGGGTCTTCGGCGCGTGAGTCTCCGCGGCACCCGGTATCTGCTGGTGGAGTTTCCGCGCCTCGTCGCCGCGGATGCAGTGACCAACGCACTGACGCGCGTCCGCGACACGGGCATCACGCCGGTGCTGGCGCATCCCGAGCGGTACGGCTGCTGCTCGGTGGAGGCGGTCGCATTCTGGCGGACGCTGGGCACCCGGATGCAGGTCGACGCCACCACCCTGCTCTCGCCGCAGGCGCGCGGCCAGCGGGCGCGACAGCTCGTGGCGGCCGGTCTGGCCGACATCCTCGCGGGGGACAACCACGGCGACGACCGGACCGTTGCCGGCGGCGCCGACTTTCTCCGCGCCCAGGATGGGGAGGAACAGGCGCAGTTGCTCACGGTGGAGAACCCGGGCGCCATCCTCCGCGACGAGCCGCTCGTGGACGTCCCGCCGATCGTCATCCGGCGCACCTGGATGCAGCGCATCCGCCACATGCTCGGGGGGGAGACATGAGCTCCACGCGAATCGAGGCGGGGCTCGACCGGCTCGCCGCCCTGACCGGCGCGTGTAAGTCCCTGGCTCCCCAGGTGGGCCGCGCCGCCGTGCGGTACGCGGACACGCTCCGCGCCGGCGGCACCCTCTACTTCTGCGGCAACGGCGGGAGCGCGGCGGACGCCCAGCATCTGGCCACCGAGTACGTCGTCCGGTACGCCGTCAACCGGCGACCGCTCGCCGCGGTGGCGCTCACCACCGACTGCTCGGTGCTCACGGCGGCCGGAAACGATCTGGGGTTTGAACGGATCTTCGCGCGCCAGGTCGAGGCCCTGTGCCGTCCGGCCGACCTGCTCGTGCTGCACAGCACCAGCGGGCAGAGCGCGAACCTGCTGGCCGCCGCGCGGGCGGCCCGTGCGGGCGGGACCGGGACCGTGGCGTTCCTCGGGCGCGGCGGAGGGACGCTCGCCAGCCTGGTGGACGAGGCGATCGTGGTGCCGTCGGACGACACCGGACAGATCCAGATCGTGCAGCTCGCGCTCGAGCACCTCGTGGTCGAGCTGGTCGAGGCGGCGCTGCTCGGCGACGCGTGAGGCGGCGGTGATCGATCTCGCGGGCCGGACGGCGCTCGTCACCGGCGGCAGCCGCGGCATCGGGCGCGCCACGGCGCTGCTGCTCGCGCGCGCCGGCGCCGATGTGGCCCTCACCTACCACTCGAAGGCGGCCGAGGCCGAGGCGGTGTGCGGAGAGATCCGGCGCCTCGGCCGCCGCGCCGTCGCCACCGGCGGCGACCTGGCCGATCCCGACGTGGTGTCGGCCATGGCCGAGGCGGTCGGGCGCGCGTTCGGCCGGCTCGACTGCTTCGTCGCCAACGCGGGCATCTGGCCGCCCGAGGAAGTGGCGCTCGGTGCCATGGAGCTCGAGCGGTGGCGCGCCACCATGGCGGCCAACCTCGACGCCGTCTTTCTCAGCACGAAGGCGGCGCTCCGGCTGATGGGACCGGGCGGACGCGTGGTCATCGTCGCTAGCACCGCGGGCCAGCGCGGCGAGGCGTTGCATGCCGACTACGCCGCCACGAAGGGGGCCGTCATCGCGCTGACGAAGTCGCTCGCCATCGAGTATGCCCCCGACATCCTCGTCAACTGCGTGGCGCCGGGGTGGGTGGACACCGACATGTGCATCCCGGCCTTCGAGGGCGACGGCCGGGCGCGCGTGCAAGCGACCATCCCGCTCCAGCGGATCCCGCCCGCGGAAGACATCGCCGGCCCGATCCTGTTCCTCTGCAGCGACCTCGCCCGGCACGTGACGGGGGAGATCCTCAACGTGAACGGGGGGAGCGTGCTGTGTGGCTGAGGCGGAGGCAGCGAGAGTGTGGCCATGGCGCGGTCATCCTGAGCGCAGCGAAGGATCGGCTTGGGCATGCGGGTGACTCTCGAGAGCTCACCCGCATGCCCCAGCCGGTCCTTCGCTGCGCTCAGGATGACAGGTGCGCTCAGGATGACAGGTGCGCTCAGGATGACGGGCGCCCACATGATGACGGCCGCGCCCACGATGCCCGGGACACCCGCTCTCACGGCCTCGCGCCGGCCGACCCCCGTGCGGGGACCACTCCCTCACCCATGATCCATCTCCTCTTCACCGGTGGCACGATCTCCATGCAGCGCGACGCGGCGGCCGGCGGCAATGTGCCGGCTCACGGCGGCGAAACGCTGGTCGGGCTCGCTCCCGGACTCGACGCCGTCGCGCCGTACCGGATCGAGGACTGGGCCAGGGTGCCGGCGTGCCACCTTGGCCCCGACCGGCTGTGGGCGTTGCGCGAGCGGATCTGCAAGCTCGCCGAAGCCGGGGACGCCTCCGGCATCGTCGTGACGCACGGGACCGACACCCTCGAGGAGACGGCCTACATCCTCGCGCGCACGCTGCCGGCCGGTACGCCCGTCGCCATCACGGGCGCGATGCGCACGTCGAGCGACGCTGGCTGGGATGGACCGCGAAACCTGCTCGACGCCGCCCGGGTGGCCGCGAGCCCCGCGAGCGCGGGGCGGGGGGCCATGGTGGTGTTTCACGGCTGGATCTTCGCCGGACACACCGCCGTCAAGGTGCACGCGACCGAGCTCGAGGCGTTCGCGGCCCCGCATGCAGCACCGATCGGCCGGGTCGAGGATGGGTGCGTACTGTATGCGTCGCACGCCACCGCACGGCCGCGCACGGTTCAGCCGGCGGGCCTCACGGCCCGCGTGGCGCTGGTCTCGCTCACCGTGGGCGACGACGGCACGATGCTGGACCTGGCGCGGCCGGAGCACGACGGCGTCGTGATCGTGGCGTTCGGCAGCGGCAACATGCCGCCGGGCGCGGTGCCCGCGGTGCGGCGCTGGCTGGACGACGGGAAGCCGGTGGTCCTGGCCACACGCTGCCCGCTCGGCGAGGTCACGCCGCTGTATGCATTCGACGGCGGCGGCGCGCGCACTGTCGCCATGGGCGCGATTCCGGCGGGCCCGCGGACACCGTCGCAGGCGCGGATGGAGCTCGTGCTCGCGCTTTCGGCCGGTGTCGCCTACGGCAGCGCATGAGCGCCGACGCCGCGCCCGAGATCCCCGACGAGGTGCTCGAGATCGCGCGCACGCTCGAGGCTGCCGGTCATGAGGCCTGGTGCGTGGGCGGCGCTCTGCGCGACGGCCTGCTCGGCCACCCCCACTCCGACTTCGACTTCGCCACCTCCGCGACGCCGACGCAGGTTACCGCCCTGTTCCGCCGCACGGCGCCCGTCGGCGAGAAGTACGGCACGGTGGGCGTGATCGACCGCCACCGTGTGCTGCACGAGGTGACCACCTTCCGGCGCGACGTCGCGACCGATGGCCGCCACGCGGTGGTGGCCTACGGCGTGTCCCTGGATGACGATCTCGCCCGGCGCGACTTCACGATCAATGCCATCGCGTACCACCCGCTGCGTCACGAGTGGCGCGACCCGTTCGGGGGACGCGACGATCTCCGCCAGGGCGTCCTCCGCGCGGTCGGCGTGCCCGCAGAGCGGTTCCAGGAGGACTACCTCCGCATCCTCCGGGGCATCCGGTTCGCCGCCCGGTTCGGTTTCACCGTCGAGCCCGCGACCTGGGCCGCCGCCGTCGAGGCGGCGCCGGGCCTGGCGCGGCTCTCGGCCGAGCGGGTTCGGGACGAGTGGTTCAAGGGGCTTCGCAGTGCGCGGTCGGTGGCCGAGCTGGTGGAGCTCTGGGTTCGCTCGGGGGCGGCGAAACGCTGGATTCCCGAGCTCGTGCCGCTGCCGGTCGAGCGGGTTGCACGCGCCGGAGCGGTGGCGCCCGCCGGGCGGGATCCGGTGCTTCTGACCGCGCTTCTGATCGACGACCCTGCGCCGGTGCTCCGCCGGCTCCGCGCGTCCAACGCGGAGATCAGCCGCGCTCAGGCGATGGCACAGGGACCGGCGGCGCCCGCGGATCTCGACCCTCGCGCGGTCCGACGGTGGCTGGCGACGGTGGGGGGCGCCGCCGACGATTTGCTCGCCCTGTACGCGCTTCGGGCGGGCACGGAAGCGCCGTGGGCCGGTGCGGTGCAGGAGGCCCGCGAGCGGCGTGACCCGCTGGCCCGCGGCGATCTGGCCGTGACGGGCAGTGATCTGCAGGCGCTCGGGGCATCGGGACCGCGGATCGGGGAAACCCTGACGGCGTTGCTCGACCGGGTGCTCGACGATCCCGGCCTCAACCGGCGCGACATCCTGCTCGGCCTCGCCCGGGAGCTGCTGTGAATCCGATCGGGTTCGCGGTCGCCGCCGCGGTGGGCAATCTCGTCGGCGCGCTCGCCGTGGTCCGCCACGAGCGGCGGAGCCTGCGGGTCATCGAAGCCTGTCTCGCGTTCGGGGCCGGCTTCATGCTCGCGGTGGCGGTTCTGGGGGTCCTGCCGGAAGTGCTCCGGGAATCGCCGGGCGAGGCCATCTTCGTACTGCTCGGCTACCTGGCGGTGCACCTGGCCCAGCACGTCGTCACCCCGCACTTTCACTTCGGGGAGGAAACCCACCGGGTGAGCCGGAGCGCGGGAATCTCGGCGCTCCTGGGGCTCACGCTGCATACGTTCTTCGACGGCGTGGCGATCGCGAGCGGATTTCTGGTGTCGGGCCGCCTGGGGATTCTCCTCTTTCTGGCGGTGTTGCTGCACAAGCTCCCGGAGGGCGTGACGATCGCGAGCGTGATGGTGGCCGGCGGGCAGACCCGGGGGCGCGCGCTCGGCGCCGCGGCGGTCCTGGGGTTGGCCACGGTTCTGGGCGTGCTGCTGACCGACCAGGTCGGCGGGCTCGCGCGCCACGGTCTCGCCATCTCGGCAGGCGTTACGCTCTATGTGGCCGCCTCCGACCTCGTCCCCGAATTCCAGGGCAAGCGCGGCTGGCTCACGGCCGCCGCGTTCTTCGGCGGAGCGGCGGGATATTTCGCGGCCGAGCGGCTGCTGGAGGGGTGGGTTCGCTGATGGTCCGGAAGCGCCCCTCGTCGGCGGCGGAGGAAACGCTGTTCGCGGCCACGGCCCGCGAGGCGCAGCCGCTGGCCGCCCGCATGCGGCCGCGCACGCTCGACGAGTTCGTCGGCCAGGAGCACGTGCTCGCGCCCGGCAAGCCGCTCCGGGAGGCCATCGAGCGCGGGGTCCCGGGCTCGATGATCTTCTGGGGTCCGCCGGGCAGCGGCAAGACCACGCTGGCCCACATCGTCGCGAACACGACGCAGCGCGTGTTCGTCCCGTTCAGCGCGGTGACCGAGGGCGTGCCCCGGATCCGCGAGATCGTCGGCGCGGCGCGCGGACGGCTTGATGCCGGCGGCGCGCAGACGATCCTGTTCGTGGACGAGATCCACCGGCTCAACAAGGCGCAGCAGGACAGCCTCCTCCCGCCGTCCGAGGACGGCACCATCACCCTGATCGGCGCCACCACCGAAAACCCGAGCTTCGAGATCAACGGCGCGCTGCTCTCGCGCACGCGAGTGTTCGTGCTACAGGCCCTCACCGCCGAGGACATCGAGGCGCTGCTCCGGCGCGCGCTGGAGGACGCCGAGCGCGGGCTCGGCGGACAGCAGCTCGTGGTGGACGAGGAGGCCCGGCGTTCGATCGCGGTGGAGGCCGACGGCGACGCGCGCCGGGCGCTTACGGTGCTCGAGGCGGCGGCGGCGCATGTGGGGGCGGCCGGTCACATCACCACCGGAGTGGCGCGCGAGGCGATGCAGAAGCGGTTCGCGCGCTACGACAAGGCCGGCGAGGAGCACTACAACCTGCTCTCGGCCTATCACAAGTCACTCCGCGGAAGCGACCCGCAGGGCGCGCTGTACTGGATGGCCCGCATGCTGGACGGCGGGGAGGATCCGATGACCCTCTTCCGGCGAGCGATCGCCATGGCGGCCGAGGACATCGGACTGGCCGACCCCAATGCGCTGATCATCGCGGTCGCTGCCCGGGATGCGTTCCACATGCTGGGGCCGCCGGAGGGCTACCTGCCGCTGACGGAGATGACTATCTACCTCGCCACGGCGCCCAAGTCGAACAGCGCCAAGGCGGCGCTCGGCGCGGCCATGGCGGCGGCGCAGGACACACCCGCCGCCCCGGTGCCGCTTCACATCCGGAACGCGCCAACCGGGCTGATGAAGGAGCTCGGCTACGGGAGCGGATACCGCTACGCTCACGACTCCCCGGACGCCTATCTTGCGCAGGAATACCTGCCCGACGAGCTGCGCGGGACGGTGCTGTACGAGCCCGGGACGTTCGGGTACGAGAAGCGTGTGCGGGAGCGCATGGAGTGGTGGGAGCGGAGGAAGCGGGAGGAGGCCGAGGGCGAAAAGGGTGGAGAGGGCTCGCCGCCGGGTGCGTCATCCTGAGCCCGTTCGCAGCGAACGGGCTCAGGATGACGCGGCCGGCCGCCCCGCGCACCGATGTGAGGCCGGCCACCGCCCCATCCGCCGGTGCCGCCGCATGGTCGGTGCGGACGCCGGGTTATACTTCAGCAGCGTTGGGAGGGCGAGACGTGCGGCTTGGTGTCATCGGCGGGATTCTGAGCGCGGCGGTGCTGGCAGGATGCGCCGGGCTCCCCGGTATTTTCAAGGATCCCGACCTGCACCTCGATCGCGCCGTTGTCCGGGCGGCGGGGCTCACGGGTGGTGCGATGGACCTGGTGGTCGCCGTCTACAACCCCAACGATTTCGACCTGCGCGGCACCAGGCTGCAGGTGGGCATCGACGTCGAGGATTCGCACCTGGGCGACATCGAATACAACAGCGCTCTACAGCTGCCGAAGGCCGACACGACCCTCGTCACCCTCCCCATCCGCTTCACCTGGTCGGGCCTCGCGGGCGCCGCGCGCGCGGCGCTGGGCGCCGGCGACCTGCCGTACACGCTCAAGGGCCAGCTGACGGTCGAAACCCCCTTCGGCGACCGCAAGATCCCGTTCACACACGAGGGGCGCGCACCCCTGAGCCGGGTTGGGGGCATGCTGCCGATCCCGACCACCCAGTGACGCCGCGCGCCGAGGAGCCGATATCCGGAGCCTGATCCAAGTTCGCGATCCGATCGAACGGGCCGTGCTCGTGGCCGCCCCGCGGAAGGGGTCGAGCGACGGCCGGCATGTCACGGAGCATCTCGAGGAGCTGACGCGGCTGGTGGATACCGCCGGCGCCGAGGTGGTGGGGCGCGTCTCGCAGCAGATCGTTTCCCCGAACCCGGCCACGCTGATCGGCGAGGGCAAGGTCGAGGAAGTCGCCGCGGCGGTGGCCGAGTCCGGCGCCACGCTCGTCATCTTCGACGAGGAGCTCAGTCCGGTGCAGGGCGCGAACCTGGAGCGAGAGCTCAAGGTCCGGGTCATGGATCGCCCGGAGGTCATCCTCGATATCTTCTCCACTCGCGCTCGCAGCCACGAGGCCAAGCTCCAGGTCGAGCTGGCCCAACTCCAGTACATGCTCCCGCGGCTGACGCGGATGTGGACCCACCTGTCCCGCATCCGCGGCGGCATCGGTCTCCGGGGGCCGGGCGAGACCCAGCTCGAGACCGACCGCCGTATCATCCGCCAGCGCATCCAGGGGCTCAAGGCGAAGCTGCAGGGCGTCGAGCGCCACCGCGAGAATCTGCGGGCGGGGCGCGATCCGCTGCTGAGCGTCTCGCTCGTGGGCTACACCAACGCCGGCAAGTCGAGCATTCTGCGGGCGCTCTCGGGCCAGCACGAGATCGTGGTCGAGGACCGCCTCTTCGCCACGCTCGACACGCTGACGCGCGAGGTCGACCTCGGCGAAGGCCAGCGGGCACGCGTGACCGATACCGTGGGCTTCATCCGCAAGCTGCCGCACCACCTGGTCGCCAGCTTCCGCGCGACGCTGGAGGAAGCGCGCGCGGCCGACCTGCTGCTGCACGTGGTGGACGCGAGCCACCCGGACTGGGAAGGCCAGATGCACGTGGTCGAGCGGGTGCTGGCCGAGCTGGACCTCGCCGACCGCCCGATCCTGGTGGTCTTCAACAAGATGGACGCCGTTCCCGACCAGCTCTCCTTCGCCGCCCGGGTGCGCGAGCTCTACCCCGACGCGATCACGACCTCGACCATGCGGACCGACGGCATCGTGGGGCTCAAGGCTCGCCTGCGCGAACTCGAGCGGGAAGGGCGGCCGACCGTGCGCGTCCGGTTGCCGGTCGGTGACGGCGCCCGCGTCGCGGCGCTCTATCGGGAGGGAGAGGTGTTGGGCCGTGAGGATGGGGCGGATGAGGTGCAGCTCACTGTGCGGCTCGACCGGTGGCAGGTGGAGCGCCTCAAGGGCGACGGCGTGGCGGTGGACGAGAGCGGGAACGGGGCGCTGAAGCGAGCCTCGGGCGCGTGAGGACGGGGGTCCGGCCCTCCGGGGTTCCAGCCCCTTCGGGGCTCTGCCCCTTTGGTTCTGGTCCCTTCGCTGCGCTCAGGGTGACGGAAAGCGGGGACAGCCAGTTGGCTGTCCCCGCTTCCGTCAGCTAGTGCCACTCAGCACCTGCTCCAGGATCAGCCACCGGTTCATGCCGGCGAACTTCTGGTGCATCTTGGTCGTCGGCGAGGTCTCCTGGCCGTCTTCTTCGATCTGCAGATCGGCCAGAGCGTCGATGCCGCTCGTGAGAAACTTGCGCAGGCCCTTCTCCAGCGCCATGCCGGCCGTCCGGAAATTGAACAGGGTAGAGAACTGGAGAATGAAGCCCAGGTCGCCGAGCTGCTGGTTGGTGATGAGCGTCCCGGCCTTCTTGGCCTTCCCGAAGTAGAGCGACGGCGAGAGGTTGAAGCCCAGCATCTGCTTCGGGTAGTATTTGCGCACGCCCTCGGAGAATTCCTGCGGCTGGTCGAGCTCGGTGTTGTTGAACTCCGGCCAGATCACGTCTACGCCCAGCTCCGCCGCCTCCCACGCGTCCTCGATGGCCATCTTCACGCCGCCCGGCTCCTGGTCCGGGAGGGCGCCGTCGATCGAGTCGGTGCGCGCGATGATCACGATGTTGACGCCCGTCGCCTCGCCGGCGGCCTTGATGGCTTTGAGCTTGGCGAGCCATTGCTGGCGGGTGACCAGGATCTTGTTGCGCTTCTGCTTGCCGACGTTGACGATGTGGCCGCAGGTTCGGTTGGACGGATCCTGATTCTCGAGGTGCACACCCCCGGCGCCGACGCGGATGAGCTCGGTCGCGAGCGTGAACGTCTGGGTCGGCCCGCCGAAGCCCGCCTCCATGTCCACGAAGGCCGGCGGCGCGTCGATGAGCTCCTTGCCCTCGCTGTCGTACCAGCGGGTGTTGCGGGCGCCCTCGATGCCCTTCCGCATTTCCAGCACCAGCTCCACCATCTGATGCGACTGGTAGATGCCGATGTCGGGGTACATGCTCTTGGTCGCGGCGAGCTGCCAGCCGCTGCCGTAGAGCGTCTTGAAGCCGAGGCTGGTCATGATGGCCGAGGTGAAGGCGTCGTACGCCCCGGCGGTGTGCAGGAAGGACTTGGCATCCCGGGCCTGATGCAGCAGGCGGCGGAGCTTGTCGGCTGGGACCTCGCTCTCGGGCGGCGCGAACAGCCGGTTCACGGCCTCGGCAGGGTAGGAGACCTTCGAGGACACCGGGGGGGTCGCAGTCGCCATGATCGCCTCTCCTTCGATGGATTGCGGCGCCGTCGCTCCGGCGCGGCGCCGCACATTGTGAAACTATTCACAATATGGGCACCGGGGAAGATTTCCGCCAGACCCCCTGAGTCTGGCCGTCCCGCAGCGATGACGCAATTCCTTGCAGGCACGGGTTCTGCTTACATTTGGGCGGCTCGTCCGACCCTCTGACCCACGAGACCCATGTTCATCACCAAGCCCTTCGTCCGGGATCGCAAGATCCGGTTCGCCCTGGTGGGCTGCGGGCGGATCTCGGCCAACCACTTCGACGCCCTCGACAAGCATCAGGACCGGGCCGAGCTGGTGGGAGTCTGTGACATCGACACGGAGGCCCTGGCCGACGCCGAGGTTCGGACCAGGGCGCCGGGATTCCGGAGCCTGGACGCGCTGCTGGCCGGGACCGACGCCGACATCGTCATTCTTGCCACACCGAGCGGGCTGCACGCCGACCAGGCCATCCGGGTCGCGGCGGCCGGCCGGCACGTGATGACCGAGAAGCCGATGGCCACCCGCTGGCGCGACGCCAAGCGAATGGTCCACGCCTGCGACGAGGCCGGCGTGCACCTGTTCGTGGTCAAGCAGAACCGCCGGAACGCCACGCTGCAGTTGGTGAAGCGGGCGGTCGAGAAGAAGCGGTTCGGCCGGATCTACATGGTGAACATCAACGTGTTCTGGAGCCGGCCCCAGTCCTACTACGACAGCGCGGCCTGGCGCGGCACCTGGGAGTTCGACGGCGGGGCGTTCATGAACCAGGCCAGCCACTACGTGGACCTGCTCGACTGGCTGATCGGCCCGGTCGAGAGCCTCCAGGCGTACACGGCGACGCTCGCGCGCAACATCCAGGTGGAGGACACCGGCGTCGTGAGCGTGCGCTGGCGGACCGGCGCCCTCGGCAGCATGAACGTCACCATGCTGACCTATCCGAAGAATTTCGAGGGCTCGATCACGATCATCGGCGAGAAGGGCACCGTGCGGGTCGGCGGGCTCGCGGTCAACAAGATCGAGCATTGGGCGTTCGCCGACGCGGACCCGGACGACGATGCGGTCCAGGCGGCGAGTTACGAGACCACATCGGTCTACGGTTTTGGACATCCGCTCTATTACGACAACGTCATCAAGGCCCTGCGCGGCGAGGCGGTGCCCGATACGGACGGCCGCGAGGGGCTCCACTCGCTCGAGATCCTCATCGCGACGTACATCTCGGCGCGCGACGGGCGCCGGGTCGCCCTACCGCTGGAAGTCTAGGTGGCCGCGCGCGGCGCCGACGGGCGGAAGGGCATCATCCTCGCCGGCGGCTCGGGAACCCGACTGCATCCGGTGACCCGCGCCGTCTGCAAGCAGCTGCTCCCGGTCTACGACAAGCCGATGATCTACTACCCACTGTCGACGCTCATGCTGGCCGGCATGCGGGAGATCCTGGTCATCTCGACGCCGCAGGACTTGCCTGCGTTCCAGCGCCTGCTTGGCGATGGGCAGCAGTGGGGGCTGTCGCTCAGCTACGCCGAGCAGCCGTCGCCCGACGGCCTGGCGCAGGCATTTCTGATTGCGCGCGACTTCATCGGTCCCAGCTCGAGCTGCCTGGTCCTGGGCGACAACCTGTTTTACGGCCAGGACCTGAGCCAGACGCTGCAGCGGGCGACCGGCCGGCGTTCCGGGGCCACGATCTTCGGCTATCATGTGCAGAATCCGAGCGCGTACGGGGTCGTGGAGTTCGACGCCGAGCGCCGGGCGCTGTCCATCGAGGAGAAGCCGGCGCGGCCCCGGTCGAACTACGCCGTGACCGGGCTCTACTTCTACGACAACCGGGTGGTCGACATCGCGCGCGACATCCGCCCGTCGGCGCGGGGAGAGCTCGAGATCACCGACGTGAACATGCGCTATCTCCAGCTCGGGGAGCTTCAGGTCGAAGTGCTCGGCCGGGGCACCGCCTGGCTCGACACCGGCACGCACGAGTCCCTGCTCCAGGCGGGGATCTTCATCGAGACGATCGAGCAGCGGCAGGGACTCAAGATCGCCTGTCCCGAGGAGATCGCCTACCGCCTGGGACACATCGGCCAGGAGCAGCTGGCCCGGCTGGCCGAGCCGCTCGGGAAGACCGGCTACGGCCAGTATCTGCTCCAGTTGCTGCAGGAAGCGCCTCGACGGTGAAGGTCACGCCGACGGACATCCCCGACGTCGTGCTGGTCGAGCCCGCGGTGTACCAGGATGCGCGGGGGTTCTTCCGCGAGACCTGGCACGCGGCCCGTTTCGCCGAATCGGGCCTCCGGTTGCAGTTCGTGCAGGACAACCACAGCCGCTCCGTGCGCGGCACTCTTCGCGGGCTCCATTACCAGGTGGTTCAGCCGCAAGGGAAGCTGGTGCTGGCGGCGAGCGGCGAGATCTTCGACGTCGCCGTGGACCTCCGCCGGTCGTCCGCCACCTTCGGTCGCTGGGTCGGCGTCACGCTCTCGGACGCGAACCGGCGGCAGCTCTGGGTGCCGCCGGGCTTCGCCCACGGCTTCTACGTGACGAGCGAGTCGGCAGACGTGATCTACAAGTGCACAGACTACTACGCGCCCGAGCACGACCGGACGCTGTGCTGGGACGACCCCGACGTCGGGGTCGCCTGGCCGCTGCTGGAGGGCCTGGCACCGCTGCTTTCGCCGAAGGACGCCGGGGGCCTCGCGTTCGGGGAAGCGCCGAGCTACCCGTGAGCAGCGGTGGGGAACGCACGGCGCTGATCACCGGCGCACGGGGCCAGGTCGGAACCCAGCTCCGGGCGGTCGCGCCCGCTGGATGGCGGATCGTGGCCTGCGGATCCGAGGAGCTCGACGTCACCCGGCCCGAGATGGTCGACGCGGTGCTCGACCGCGAGCGGCCAGGGGTCGTGTTTCACGCCGCCGCCTACACCGGGGTCGACGCGGCCGAGGATGCACCGGCGGAGGCCGAGGCCGTGAACGTCGCCGGAGTGACGCACGTTGCACTGGCGGCGCGCCGGGCCGGGGCCCGCGTGATCCTCATCTCGACCGACTTCGTCTTCGACGGTCGGCAAGGCCATCCCTACGCGCCGGACGACCGGCCGAATCCGCTGGGCGTGTATGGCCGCAGCAAGCTGGCGGGCGAGCGCGAGGTCATGCGTATCACCGGCGGCGCCGCGCTCATCGTCCGCACCGCCTGGGTCTACGCCGCGCACGGCCGTAACTTTGTCCGGACGATGCTCCGCCTGATGGGGGAGCGCGACGAGGTCGGCGTGGTGAGCGACCAAGTGGGGACGCCCACGTGGGCCGGGTCGCTTGCGCCCGCGCTCTGGGCGGCGGCGGCGCGGCCCGAGCTCAGGGGCGTGCACCACTGGACCGACGCCGGCGTCGCGACCTGGTATGATTTCGCGGTGGCGATTCAGGAGGAGGCTTTCGCGGTGGGCCTGGTGGATCGAAGCGCGACCGTGCGGCCGCTCCGGACGGACGAGTATCCGGCACGCGCGCGCCGGCCGCCCTACAGTGTGCTGGACACCAGCGCGACGCGGTCCGCGCTGGGCCTTCCCGCCGTCCACTGGCGGGTCAACCTGCGGACGATGCTTCGAGGGCTCGCGGATGCGTAGGCTGCTCGTGACGGGCGGGGCGGGATTCATCGGCGCCAATTTCGTTCACCATTGGCTTGCCCATCATCCGGGCGACGCCATGGTGGTGCTCGATGCCCTCACCTACGCCGGGAATCCGGCCAACCTCGACCCGGTCCGTGCTCGACTGGAGCTCACCTTCGTACAGGGCGACATTCGGACGCCCGGCCTGGCAGAGCGGCTGCTCCGGGAGCATCGGATCACGACCGTCGTCCATTTCGCCGCGGAATCGCACGTCGACCGCTCCATCCACGGTCCGGACGCGTTCATCGACACCAACGTGCTCGGCACCCACGAGCTGCTGAAGGCGGCCCGCCAGGTCTGGCTGGAGGAGGGCGCCGCCGTCGCCGATGTGCGCTTTCACCACGTCTCTACCGACGAGGTGTACGGCTCACTCGCGCCGGGCGACCCGCCGTTTCGTGAAAACACGCCCTACGCGCCCAACTCGCCGTACGCGGCGAGCAAGGCGGCGTCCGACCACTTGGTGCGGGCGTACCATCACACATACGGACTGCCGGTCACGGCCAGCAACTGCTCGAACAACTACGGTCCTTATCAATTCCCGGAGAAGCTGATCCCGCTGGTACTGGTGAACGCGCTCGAGGGCAGGCCGCTTCCGGTCTACGGTGACGGGCTCAACGTGCGTGACTGGCTGTACGTCGAAGACCATTGCCGGGCCGTGGAACAGGTACTCCTCCGTGGGAGGGTGGGCGAGACCTACAACGTCGGGGGCAGGAACGAGTGGCCCAACCTCGAGATCGTGCGCCTCGTGTGCCGGCTGGTGGACGAGGCGGTGGGGTCGCAGCCGGACCTGGCAACCCGCTTCCCGCGCTGCCCTGCCTCCAACGGCCTCGCGACGGCCTCGCTCCTGACGTTCGTGCAGGACCGGCCGGGTCACGACCGGCGCTACGCGATCGACGCCGCCAAGGTCGAGCGCGAGCTGGGCTTCACCCCGGCCGAGAGCTTCGAGACGGGCATTCGGAAGACCCTCGCCTGGTACCTCGGCAATGAGGGATGGTGGCGAGGCGTGATGGACGGCAGCTACCGCGATTGGATGCGGCGACAATACAGCGCGGTGGTTTGACCGATGCTGCTCGGCCTGTCGCTCGGCGCGATTGCAGGGATCAACATCCTCGTCACCTTCGCGTACCAGTGGTACGTGCTCACCACCATCGGCCCCGGCCCGGCCACCGACGCGCTCTTCGCTGGGATGATGGTGCCGCAGCTCGTCCTCGTCATCGTGAGCGGGTCGCTCAACTACGTGCTGGTGCCGCTGCTCGCCGTCGAGGAGGGCGAGGCCCGGGCGCGATTGGCCTGGACCTATGTCCAGGGGATCGGGGTAGGCTGCCTCGCGCTCGTATTCCTGCTCATGCTGGGAGCGCCGGTGTGGGTGCCGCTCACGGTTCCGGGCTTCTCCCCCTCCGTCGCCCACCTGGCGGTGCAGCTCACCCGCATCCAGCTCTTCGGCGTCGCCTTCACGGCCGTCACCGGCGTCGAATGGGCGCTGCACCACGCGCGACAGGAGTTCGTTCGCGCCGAGGGAAGCGGGGTCGTGGCCTCTGTCGCCGGGCTCGCGTTCATCGTCTTCGCGCTTCCCCGCATGGGCATCACGGCGGCAGCCTGGGGTTCGCTGATCCGCTCGGGCCTGCAGATGCTGATCCTATTGCCCGGGATGGGTCCGTATCGGAGACCCCAATGGAACCACCCGGGTCTCAAGGTCGGCCTGCGCCGGACGGCGCCGCTCACCGGCGGGCAGGTCTACTACAAGAGCGACGCGCTGCTCGATCGTTTCTTCGCTTCGTTGGCGCCCCCCGGTATCCTCTCGCTCTACCATGTCTCCCAGCAGCTCTACGCCTCCGCCTCCATGGTGCTCAACCGGGCGATCGTGGCGCCCGTGGTCCCGCAGCTCTCCCGTCTCGCGAGCCTGAATGAATGGCCCAGCTTCACGGCGCAGGTCCGCCGCCGTCTGGTGGTGATGTTCAGCGTGACGCTGGCCGGTTCGGCCGGGCTCATCCTCGTCGGTCACCCGTTGCTGGCGCTCATCTTTCACCATGGGGAGTTCACTCCAGCGCGCATCGACCACCTGTGGTGGCTGCTCATTCTCCTGTCCGGCGTCTGGCTCGGCGGGACCGCCGGCCAGATTCTGTCGACCTCGTTCTACGCTCAAGGGGATACCCGCACGCCTACCCGGGTCGGCATCGTGGGCTTCACCCTCGCCATCGGGCTCAAGCTGTTCGCGTTCCGCCACTACGGGATCGAAGGCCTGGCCGTGGCGGCGAGCGCGTACTATCTCCTCAATGCAGCGGCCCTGCTCCTCTGTCTGAGGCACCGCTCGCGTCGCGTGAGGAGCGAGCCACTGCCCGTCGAGGAGCTGGTCACACTGTGACCGCGCCGGTTGAACTGGAGCGCGCCGCGTGTCCACTCGGCTGCAGCAGTGGAGACGACCTGGTGGTCACGGGCCGGGACCGTCTGCACGACTTACCGGGCGAGTTTCGGGTGGTACGCTGCCGCGGGTGCGGGCTCATGCGCACCGATCCGCGCCCAACGCTCGCGAGCATCGGCTTCTACTACCCCGCGGACTACCGACCCTACCTTACCACTCGCGTGGGTGCCGCGGCGCCCCCGCGGAAGTCCGACACGGCCGGCCGGTTCCGGCGCGCCCTTCGGCGGCTGCTCCATCCGGTCGCCATGGAGCTTCCACCCGGCGAGCCCGGCCGCATGCTGGAGATCGGCTGCGGCTCGGGTGCCTTCCTGCACGCGATGGCTCAGAAAGGCTGGCAGGTGGAGGGGCTCGAGCCCTCGCCCGACGCCGGCGCCGCAGCCCAGGCTTTAGGGTACCCGGTGCAGATCGGGCAGCTCGAAACGGCTCAGGAACCGTCGGCGCCATACGATTTGCTCGTGGGCTGGATGGTGCTGGAGCATCTGCACGAACCGATCGCCGCCCTGGAGAAGCTGGGACGCTGGAGTGCGAGCGGCGCCTGGCTGGTCGCGTCGGTGCCGGATGCGGGAGCGTGGGAGCGCAAGCTGTTCGGTGATGCCTGGTACGCGCTGCACCTGCCGGGGCATCTCTTTCACTACACACCTCGAACCATCGGGGCGATCCTCGCGCGCGCGGGCTGGCGGCTCGAGCGGGTCTTCTGGCACGACAACCCCAACAACCTGCTGCTCAGCGCCCGCTACCGCTGCCTCGAGCGGGGCTGGACCCGGCCGGCCGCGATGCTCCAGGACATGGCCGATTCCAGGCGGTTTCCCCGGGCGCGCCTGGTGCTGGGCAAACTGCTCGGCCGACTGCGCAGCAGTGGGAGGATGACCATTTGGGCGCGCCGGGCCTAGAGTCCAGTCGCTTTCTCGTGGGTTGGCGGCCCAGCGCGGGCGACCCGCGGATCGCCAGCGTCCGCATCCGATGCCTCAACCCCGTGCGCGAGCTCCAGCGACGACACTACCCGGTCGAGGTGTTCGACCCCGCCCATCGCGGCGCGTACTCCGCCGTCATCTACTCCAAGGCCTACAACAATGCGGTCCTGTCCGAGGCCCGAAGGCTGCGGGTGAGCGGTACCCGGATAGTGCTCGACCTGTGCGACAATCACTTCTACAACCCGATGGCGCTCGACGCGCTCCAGGCAGCGGGGGCGCAGCTGCGCCGGATGATCGCCGAGGCGGATGAGCTGGTTGCATCCACCGACGCGATGGCGGAGGTGTTGGGCGAGGAGGCCGGGAGCACGCTGATCACCGTGATCGGCGACGCGGTGGAGACCAGAATCGACGGCGTGTCCACGACGGCCTGGCGGCGATGGTGGGAGCGTCGGCGGTTGAGTGCACTGGCGGCTCGACTCCAAGCCGCGCCGGCTCGTACGCGCCTCGTCTGGTTCGGCTCCCACGGAGGACCCTCGGGCGACCATGGCATGGGCGATCTCGAGATCGTGCGGCCGCTCCTCGAGTCGCTCCACCGCGAGCATCCGCTGAGCCTGACGGTGATCAGCAATGCGCGAGAGAAGTTCGACCGCCTGATCCGTCCGTGGCCGCTGCCCACGTATTATCTCGAGTGGAGCGCCGAGACCTTTCTGGATGCGCTTCGCCTGCACACGATCGCGCTGATACCGGTCCGGCAGAATCCGTTCACCCGATGCAAGACCAACAACCGGCTGGCCACCGCGCTCGCCGCGGGCCTGGCCGTGGTGGCGGGCCGGATCCCGAGCTACGAGCCGTTCGAGGGATGTGCGGTACTCGACGATTGGTCCGGCGGGCTCAGGCGTTACATATTGGACCCCGAGGCGCGGCGCCGGGACGTGGCGGCAGGCCAGGGGCTCGTCGACCGAGAGTGGAGCCCGGCGGCAATCGCGGACCAGTGGCAGCGATACTTCGACGGGCTTCGGGTCCGGTGCGCGCGCCGTTAGAGCCACGTGATACCCGACGACGGAGTGGAGCTTGGAGCACGTTTTCGACTGGTTCAGGAGGCAGCGTGAGCTCGAGCGACCCTGGCTCATTCTCGGGAAGGGACCGAGCTTCGCGCTGCGCGACCGCTACGACCTGGGCGCCTATCACCTCCTGAGCCTCAATCACGCGGTTCGGGAGCAGCCGGTGCTGCTCGCGCACATGATCGACCTCGACGTGGTGGATGCGTGCGGCGAGGGCCTCCTCGGTCAGGCGGCCTACGTCGTGCTCCCCTGGTACCCGCATGTCAAGAACGCGCCGGGAACCCGGTCGCTCGACGAGCTGCGTGCGAGCCACCCGCTCCTCCGGAGGCTGGCGAGCGAGGGGCGGCTACTGTGGTACGATCTCAGCACCGCCCCCCGCCGGCACGGGCCGGGCCCAGTCGTCCAGGCGACCTATTTCAGCGCCGAGGCCGCGGTCAGCCTGCTGGCGCTCGCGGGAGTGCGGCGCGTACGGTCACTCGGCGTCGACGGTGGTGCCGGCTACAGTATGGACTTCGAGGACCTGACGCGCCGGACCCTGCTCGCCAACGGCCATCCGGAGTTCGATCTGCAGTTCCGCGGGATCGCCCGAACGATCCTGCGGACGGCTGTCGACTTCGCCCCGCTGGATCACCCATCGCCTATCGTGGCCTGCATTGCTTCGGACGAGTCGAGCGCGCTCCCGGACCGGGTGCTCGAGTTCTCGGTGCGGCGGCACACGAGCATGAGCGTGCGCGTGCAGCGGGTCGGTGCGAAGGACGAGCTCCAAGCGATGCCGTCGGGCGGAGCCGGCCCGAATGGATTGGTCCGTGCGATCGTGCTCCGCTCCGGGGCGCTCGTGCTCGACGACCTGCGCAAGCTCTGGACGATTCCATGGGTACGCGAGGCCCTAGAGGTGCCGGCCGACGGCCCGGGCGCAACGACCCGAGTCCGGCCGGCCGTGTCGGTGGCCACCGCGGCCGAAATGCACCGGCTGGGCTGCCTCGCACGCGCCGCGATGGAGTACGCACCATTGACGGCCGACTCGACTCACCATGGGGCCGGCGTCACCACCTACGCGAGTCTCCCCGCGTCTTGGAATCGGCAGGACCGGTTCGAGGAGGGAGCGACGTCGCTCCTGCTCTATGCGACACCGGAGCTCCGGCCCTGGGTTTCCCGGGCGCATCCATACGGACACCTGTGGGTGGCGGCCCTGCTCGAGGCCGTGCAGGCCGGGTTCGTGACCCGCGAGCTGATCCGGGACGAGGTCCGCCGCGGCTACGTCCGCCCCTCGCTGCTCGACCAGGTGGAGCAGGGAACGGCCGAGAGCCTCCTGCTCCCGCGGTCGGCCTGGCGGCGCGACGCTGGATTCACGCCCCCCGGCGGCCCTCCCGCCGCGCCCGCCGGCCTGCTCACCCACCCGCTGGTCGTGCTCCGCGCACTCGCCCGCCAGGCGCGCCGGCGGGCGAGTGCCTATCGGCGCCGGCGGGCGGATTCCGCGGTGGCACCCCGGCCCTGACGGGCGCGACCGAACGGATGGCGCTTCCTCGCACGCTATGACGGCCGGGAGAGGCCACTTAACTTCCGGGGCGGATGCTGGATTTGTCCCAGGCTGCGGCGTCGGAGATACGCGTGCGGCATGGACGGACACTTGATGGAGGGAATTCATGAGCGAGGGAACGGGCCAGACCAACACCGGGATCGAGAGCCCAGTCCGGGTGTACGTCGGGAGCCAGGAGGCCCAGATGGTTCCGGTGAAGGTGCTCGAGCACTCGATCCGGAAGCACACCGACCTGGCGGTCGAGGTCTTCCCCCTGCACCACGCCCGGATCGAGTTCCCGCTCCCGCAGGATCCACTGAACCGGCCCCGCACCCCGTTCTCCTTTCAGCGGTTCTACATCCCGCAGCTGGCGGGCAATCGCGGGCGGGCGATCTACCTCGACTCCGACATGCAGGTCTTCCGGGACATCCGCGAGCTCTGGTCCCTTCCGTTCGACGGCGACGACCTCCTGTCCGCGTGGGAGCTCGCCGAGAGCAGCCGGCGCCCCCAGTTCAGCGTGATGGTACTCAACTGCGAGACCCTGCGGTGGGATCTGAACGAGATCGTGGCCGCGCTCGACCGTGGGGAGCTGACGTACGAGACCCTGATGTACGAGATGAAGGTCGCCCGCCGCGTGCGGACGGCGATCGACCCCACCTGGAACTCGCTCGAGCGCTATGAGGCGGGCAAGACCTCGCTGCTGCACTACACCGAGATGACCCGGCAGCCGTGGATCTCGCGCGAGAACCCGCTGGGCTTCCTCTGGGTGCGGGAGCTCATCGAGGCCGTCGAGCGGGGCGGGCTCGATCGCGCGCTCGTCGAGGCGCACGTGGGCGAGGGACATCTCCGTCCGTCGCTGCTCTACCAGCTCGATCATCGCGTGGAGGATACCGCCAAGCTTCCGGCCTCCGCCCTGGCGCTCGACGCAAGTTTCGTCGCCCCGTACAAGCGGATGGGCCCGCACGGGGGCACCTCGACCTCCGGCTTGCTGCAGCGGACACTGGGGCTGCTCAAGCGAGTCTACGAGCGCACGCCGTTCTTCCGCGGCGCTCAGGGTGTCGGGAAGGCGGGAGGCTGAGATCGATGGCGCCGACCTCCGGGGCCGAGGTGGTGTGAGCGCTCGCCGCGCCGAGCCCGGCGTGGTCATCCTGTTGAGCAGCTACAACGGGGCCCGCTTCATCGTCGAGCAGGTCGAGAGCATTCGCCGGCAGACATTTGCGGACTGGACGCTGCTGGTGCGCGACGACGGCTCAACCGACAGCACCGTGCAGATCCTCGAGGCGCTCGCCGCCGCCGAGCCGCGGATGAGCCTGCACCGCGATGGGCGGGGCAATCTCGGCCCGGCGCAGAGCTTCGGCGTGCTCATGGCGCAGGCACTCGCCGCCGGCTCGGCGTACGTGGCCTTTGCCGACCAGGACGACGTCTGGCAGCCCGACAAGCTCGAGCACGAGCTGGCGCTCCTCCGCGCGCGCGAGGCGGAGCTGGGCGCGGCTATCCCCCTGTTGGTGCATTCCGACCTCTCCGTCGTGGACGAGGAGCTGCGCCTCCTCCATCAGTCGTTCCTCGCGGCCCAGGGATTGGCTCACCATGGCGCGCCTCTCCGCACGCTGCTGACCCAGAACATCGTCACCGGGTGCACCACGGTCATCAATCGGCCGCTGCTCAGGGCCGCGCTGCCGCTGCCGAACGTGGTCATGCACGACTGGTGGCTCGCGCTCTGCGCCGCGGCGCTGGGCGAGGTCGTGCGCTACCCCCGCGCCACGGTGCTCTACCGCCAACACTCCTGGAACGCGGCCGGGAGCAGGTGGTGGGTCCGGGCCGGTCTGGATGCGGTGCTCCATCCCATGCGCTGGTGGCGCGACTCGCTCGCGTCGTTCTCGGCCAGCGTCGCACAAGCCTGCGCCCTGGCGGCCAGGATCGAGCGCGAGTCTCCGCCGGGCTCGCAACCGGCCGGAGCGCCGACTCTGGCTCGCGAGTACTGCCGTGCGTTCTCCCCAGGCACAGGCGCACCGGAGCGACTGCGGACGGTGCGGCGGTACGGCATCCGGCCGCGGAGCAGCCTCGGCTACCCCTTTTTCTTCTATGCGCGCGTGGCGCTGTGGTCGGCCGCCGCGCCGCGGGCCGGGACCCCCGCCGCGGAATGAGCGCAGAGCGCGCGGTCCTCGCCGTGGTGGTCGTGAACTGGAACGGGCGACATCTGCTCGACGCCTGCCTGTCTTCGGTCCTGGACCAGACACCCGCTCCCGACCGCCTGATCGTGGTAGACAACGGCTCCGCCGACGGCTCGCTGGCCTACCTGCGGCAGCGGTGGCCGAAGGTGGTGGCGCTGGATGCCGGAGCCAATCTGGGGTTCTCGGGCGGAAACAATCTGGGTATCCGGGACGCGCTCGCGGCAGGCGCCGACTATGTCCTGCTGCTGAACAACGATGCCCAGCTCTTGCCTGGCGCTCTCGGCGAGTTGGTCGACGCGCTGCAAGCGGCCGGACCGGCGGTATGGGCCGCGGCCCCGAAGATTCTCTACCGCTCGGAACCGGGGACGATCTGGTCGGCCGGCGGGCGCTTCGACTGGTGGCGGGGGCTCTCGATCGATCGGGGCTGGAACGAGCACGACCGCGGCCAGTACGACCGGCCCGAGCTGATGGAGTTCGCCAATGCGTGCTGTCTGCTGGTCCGGGCGCGGATCTTCCGGGAGCTGGGACTTCTTGACGACGCCTATTTCATGTACTTCGAGGACTCCGAGCTCTCCGCGCGGGCGGCGCGGACCGGCGCGCGGGTGACATACCGGCCGGGCGCTCGGGCGCTGCACGACGTGCAGGCCAGCACCGGCGGCACGGAGGGCGGATCGTCTCCGGTCGCGCTGTACTACTGGACCCGCAACCGCCGGCGGTTCGTCACCCGGAACGTGCAGGGCCCCCTGCGCCGACTCGCTGTCCACGCCTACGTGCTCGGCACCCGGGCGATACGGATGGCGCAGGCCGCGCTCGCCGGCCGCGGACGCGAGGCCCTGCTGATCGGCCGGGCGCTGGTCGATGGCTACGTGCGCGGCGCGACCGGCCCCACCTACCCCGTGCCGAGGGCGGCGGCCGGCGAACGCCTCCCCCCCTCCCGCGGGGGCTCGGACCGGTGAAACGGGTATACTTCTCCGCGATGCCCCGCCTGCCCGTCGCCGCACTGTTCCTGCCCGCGTGCTTCGTCGCCGAGGTCGTGCTCGGCGGGCCGAAGGGCGTCTACGGTGGGATCTCGCTGCGGTTCGTGCTCCTGGGTGCCGCGATCGCCGTCCTGCTCTTTGCCCTGCTTGTCCGGGGCCGGGTGACGCGCCCGCACCTGCTTCCCCTTCTCAGCATTCTCGGATTCCTGATCCTGAACGGCATCTGGGTGGCCCTGGTCCCGGTGCTCACCGGCACGGACATGCATTGGGCCATCCGGGAGCCGCACGCCTTCGTCGTGCTGATCCCGGTCGTGCTCACCGTCGCGCTTCTGCGGTCGGAGGAGCTGGACGCGACGGTGCGCCGGCTCCAGCAGATCGTAGTGGTGACCTCCCTGATCCTGGCTGTCTTCCAGGTCGGACTGTGGGTGGTGGGCACGCTGATCGGCGACCTCCAGTGGGTCGTCTCTCTGGTTTTGAACGCGATCTACCCCGGAGCGAGCGACGACCTCAAGGTCGGTGCGGCGCCCGACGGCTTCTTCAGGGTGTTCTGGATCTCCACGCTCTGGTGCCTGCTCAGCTTTTTCTGGGTCCCGGTCGCCGTGCGGCGCACGGGCCTCCAGTGGCTCGTCCGAGGGCTGCTGGTCCTCGATCTCTTCGTGGCCTATTCGCGCGGGATCTGGGTCGGCCTGATCATCGGGCTCGTGGTGGCATCCGCGGCCACGGTGACGCGGCGAACGCTGGGCCGCGTCCTCGTCCGCTCCGCCGCGGTGGGCGTGCTGACGGTGGGCGCGCTCGTTGCGATCGTGTCCGCCACCGGCGAGCTCCAGCGGGGCGTGGCCCGGTTTACGTCCACCACCTCGCGGACCGACGAGAGCATCGGCGCGCGGCTCGAGCAGGCGCACTACCTCCTGCAGCTCTGGTACGAGCACCCGATCGTCGGGAGCGGGTACGGAGCGTTCGTACCCGGCCACATCCGATCGCAGGACGTGCCGTACAGCTACGAGCACATGCCGTACGCACTGCTTGCGAAGCTGGGCTTGATGGGCGTACTGGTGAGCGGGATTTTCTTCGCCGGGTGGGCCATCACGGCATGGGAGGCTCGCCGGGCCGCCCCGGAGCAGGTGGCGTCCTTCCTCGGTAGCTGCGCCGCGCTCCTGGTCGCCGAGATGACCAATCCACTGGTGCTCAACTTCGTCAGCATGAGCATCTTCGCGTGCCTGCTCCTGCAGTGGGCGAGCCTGGTGTCCGCGCCGGAGGCGGCGCGACCGATCATGGCGCTTCACCCTGGACCGGCGGAGGCATGATGCCGTATCGGCGCGTGGGCGGGTGGGCGGCGCGGGTGGAATACCGATCGCGTGGAAGGTTGACCGCATGAGCCGACCTCACGGCACGACTGCCATCGCTTCGTCCGCCGACCGCGCCGCAGCCAATGACGATCTCACGCTCGTCGGGCTGCTCGAGTTCCTGGTGCGCCATCGGCGGCT
Source organism: uncultured Gemmatimonadales bacterium (assembly GCA_963711915.1). Lineage (GTDB taxonomy): Bacteria > Gemmatimonadota > Gemmatimonadetes > Gemmatimonadales > GWC2-71-9 > CAVVWJ01. Next base: position 40,970 of record CAVQGA010000008.1, on the reverse strand, counting down.
GATCCTGGGCACGGGACTGGTGGCGTTTCTCGTGGTGGGGATCTACGCCTTCGTGCGCCACCGGACGTACACGTCGACGGCGAGATTCATCCCCCAGGCGTCGACGGAGGGCGCGCTGGCCCGGCTCTCCGGGCTCGCGGCCTCGTTCGGCGTGTCGGTGCCCGCGGCCGACGCGGGCTCGTCGCCGGCGTTCTACGCCGACCTGCTCCAGTCGCGCGACATCCTCCGGCGGACCGTGGAAACGCCCTACGCGTTCGTGGCGCGGGGGGACTCGGTGCACGGGACCCTGGTCGCGCTGTTCAAGTCGCGGGGTGACACCCCGGCCATTCGCCGCGACGCCGCGGCCAAGGACCTGCTCCAGAGCATTGATGTGAAGGTCGGACGGGAAACGGGGACCGTGGATCTCGACGTCACGACCCCGTGGCCGGAGCTGTCGCGGCAGGTGGCCGCCCGGATGATCCAGCAGGTGAGCGACTTCAATCTGACCCGGCGGCAGACCAAAGCGGGCGCGGAGCGGCGGTTCGTGGAGTCTCGTGTGGCCGAGGCGGCGGACAGCCTGCGTGCGGCCGAGTCGCGGCTGCAGGGCTTCCTGCAGGGGAACCGGGACTACCGGAACTCCCCGCAGCTCCTGTTCGCTCACGACCGGCTCCAGCGCGCGGTCGATATGCAGCAGCAGGTGTATACGACGCTCGCGCAGTCTTACGAAGCTGCGCGCATCGACGAGGTGCGGAACACGCCGGTCATCACCGTCATGGAGGCACCCGACCTTCCGGCCAAGCCCGACCCACGGCTGGCGCTGGTCAAGGGTGCTCTCGCCGGTATCGTCGGGCTGGCGCTCGGCGCGTTCTTCGCCGCCGTGCGCCAGGCGTTCGGCGGCGTCTTTGCCCGGGGCGGGCCCCGGCCGATCGTCGCCACGCCGCGCGCGCCCACGGTGTGAGCGCCGCCGAGTCCGTCAGCCCGGCGGCGCCGCGCCGTCCGCCTTCCGGGCGTAGAGCAGGACCCCGTGGTACTCCCCGTCCCGGGTGAAGCGGGCGTGCACCTGGACGATGCCGCAGGCCTCGAACAGGCGATACAGCCGGGTGAGATCGTAGGTATTCATCTGCATCGCCGGCCTTCCCCACGGCTGCCCGCGCAGGCGATTCACCACGCCGTGCACTCCAGGCACCGCTCGGCGCACCCAGGTGCCGACCTGGCGCCAGCGGGAGGCCGCGCGCGCGTACGGCACGTGCAGCACCGCCACGCCGCCGGGCGCGAGCAGCTCGACGAGACGCCGCACGAGCCGCTCCCCGCGCCCGACGGGAATGTGCTGCAGCACGAGGTACGAGTGCACCAGATCGAAGGGACCGCCCACCTGGGACAGGCGGTCGTCCGATGGCACCAGCGTCAGGTTCCGGATGCCGCGTGCGTCCGCGTGCTTCCGCGCCTCCGCCAGCATACCCGGCGACACGTCCACGCCGACCACGCTCTCGGCCTCGGCGGCCAGAGGAATCAGCAGCCTTCCCACCCCCGAGCCGAAGTCGAGGACGCGCCGCGGACGAAAGCCAGGATCGAGATTCCCGCGGATCGTGTCCAGCACCTCGCGCACGTGCGCCTCGCCCGACTGGAAGAAGGCGGCCAGGGCCTCGGGCGTGAGCCGGTCCCGGTGCAGCGCGCGGTCGGTAATGACGGCGAAATACGGATCCTGCTCGCCCCACTGCCGCCAGGCTCGATCGGAGCTGAAGGGTGACCTCATCCGGTCCGATGCTCCACGGAGAGTGTGGGGGATGTCCGCCGCGCCCGCGGCGGCGTGTGAATGATAGCCTGCAGCGCCGCGCTCGCTTCAGCATCGTCGCCAGCCGCCGCGTAGTCGGAGGAGCACCCGTGCGCGGAAGAACGGCGTGATCATCGGACTCAACCTGTTGTACCTGCTGCCGGGCGTCGTCGGCGGCACCGAGACCTACGCCGCGGGACTTCTTCAGGGCCTGTCCCGGAGCGACGCTCCGGCAGAATTCGTGGTGTTCGTGAACATGGAAAGCGCAGACTGGCCGCTGCCGGACGACCCACGCTTCCGCCGGGTCGTGTGTCCGGTCCGGGCGATCTCCCGGATGGCCCGTTACCGGTACGAGCAGCTGCGCCTGCCGGGGCGTGTGCGCGCCGACGACGTCGAGCTGCTCCATTCGCTGGGATACGTGGCGCCGCTCCGCCTGGACTGCCCCAGCGTCGTGACGATTCACGATGTGCACAACCGGACCTACGGCCGCCTGCGGGAGTGGCCCCGACGCCTGGTGCTTGACCACGTCGTCCGCCGGTCCGCTCGGCAGGCGGCGGCGGTGATCGCCGTCTCGCGATACATGCGCCAGGAGATCGCCCGCGAGTACGGTCTCGCCGCCACGGCGATCGATGTCGTCTGCGAGGCGCCGAACCCGCGGTTGGGCGGCGGCCCGCGGCCGGCCGGAGGCGGGTCCATTGGCGAGGGACCGTACCTGCTCGCGTTCGCCGGAGTCACGCCCAACAAGAACCTCGAGCGCCTGCTCGGGGCGTTCGCCGTCGCCCGGGAGCGCCACGGGATCGCGCAGCGTCTGCTGCTGGTCGGTCGCCTGCCTGCGTCGGTCCGTCCCGAGGCCGAGGCGGGGGTCGTCGCGACCGGGTACCTGGAGGAGCCCGAGCTCGCCCGGCTGCTCGGAAACGCGGACGCCCTCGTCTTTCCTTCGCTGTACGAGGGCTTCGGGCTCCCGGTGCTGGAGGCGATGGCCGCCGGCGTCCCGGTCATCTGCTCCGATGCGGCGGCCATCCCCGAGGTGGCCGGCGACGCCGCGGTCTACTTCGATCCGCGCGATGTCCAGGCAATGGCGTCGAAGATCGCTCTGGTGGCTTGCGACGCAACGCTCCGGGCCGATCTGTCCGCGAGGGGACGCGCGCGCGCGGCCGGCTTCAGCTGGGATCGCGCCGCCCGGGAAACGTTGGCGATCTACCGCCGTGTGCTCGGCCCCGGGGCAGGCCCCGGGTGAGCGATGCCTCCCGCAAGCCCATGTCACGCGCTGCCTTGACTCATCGCGACCGGAGAGAGACCTTTACCGCGCCAGCAGCAGTCGGTATGCGCGCCGGGAGTCCGCCGGCGCGATCTTCAGCGGAACGCGGGGTCCTGCATGGCCGGTAAGACTACTGTCGTGGCGGGGGCAGGCGGGTTCATCGGCGGCCACCTCGTGGCGGCGCTCAAGGAGCAGGGCGCCCGGGTCCGCGGCGTGGACGTCAAGCCCCTGAACGAGTGGTACCAGGTGTCCGATGGGGTCGAGAACGTGGTGGCCGATCTCAAGCTGCGGCCCGAGTGCGACCGGGTATGCGACGGCGCCGGCGAGGTGTACCAGCTCGCGGCCGACATGGGCGGCATGGGGTTCATCGAGCACAACAAGGCCCTGTGCATGCTCTCGGTCCTGACCAACACCCACATGCTGCAGGCCGCACAGGCGCGCGGCGCCAGCGGCTTCTTCTACTCCTCCTCCGCCTGCGTCTACAATGCCGACAAGCAGCGCTCGCCCGAGGTGGTCCCGCTCAAGGAGGAGGACGCGTATCCCGCCATGGCGGAGGACGGCTACGGGTGGGAAAAGCTGTTTTCCGAGCGGATGTGCCGGCACTTCCGGGAGGACTTCGGGCTCAAGACCCGCGTGGCCCGCTACCACAACGTCTACGGCCCGCACGGCACCTGGGAGGGTGGTCGTGAGAAGGCCCCGGCCGCCATCTGCCGCAAGGTCATCCACGCGAAGCACACCAGAGATCCCGGCATCGAGATCTGGGGCGACGGCCACCAGACCCGGTCCTTCATGTACATCGACGACTGCATTCGCGGCACTCTGGCGATCGCCCGGAGCGACATTCTCGAGCCGATCAATCTCGGCTCGAGCGAGCTGGTCACCATCAACCAGCTGGTCGACCTCGCCGAGGCCATCGGCGGCGTGAAGCTCGAGCGCCGGTACAATCTCAGGGCGCCGAAAGGCGTCAACGGCCGGAACTCGGACAATACCAAGATCCAGGCCGCGCTCGGCTGGGAGCCGTCCATCAGGCTGCGCGACGGGATGGAGCGCACCTACCGCTGGATCCACGACGAGTACGTCGCCAAGTACGGAGACTGAGCGCCCGATGCCGCTCGGTCCTGGCGGCCGGTCGAGCCTGCTGGTCCTGAGCCAGGTTTATCCGCCCGATCCCGCGAGCGTCGGCCAGCACATGGCGGACGTGGCCTCCACGATGGCCGCCCGCGGGCACCCCACCTTCGTCCTGACGGCCGACCGCGGCTACGACGATCCCGCCCAGCGATTTCCCCGGCGAGAAGCAGTGTGCGGCGTCGACATCCGCCGGCTCCCGCTCTCGAGCTTCGGCAAGCGCTCGATCGTCGTCCGCGTGCTCGGCGGGGTGGCGTTCGCGCTGCAGGCCGTGTGGGTCAGCCTCCGCATCCGTCGGATCGATCGCGTCCTGGTGAGCACGTCGCCGCCCCTGACCCAGCTCGCGGGCCTGCTGGTGAGCTGGCTTCGGCGCGCGCCGCTCACGCTCTGGGTGATGGACCTCAACCCGGACCAGATGGTCGCGCTGAGGCTTCTCCCCGCGGGGCATCCCCTGGTCAGGGCGTTCGACTGGCTCAATCGGCGGGTCCTGGCGCGGGCGCGCGAGGTGATCGTCCTCGACCGGTTCATGGCCGAACGGGTGCTCGCCAAGCTGGACGTGCGCGACAAGCTCACGGTTCTGCCGCCGTGGCCGCACGAGGATCATCTCGGTCCCACGCCGCGGGAAAGCAACCCGTTCCGCCGGGCGCACGGGCTCGAGGGCAAGCTGGTGGTGATGTACAGCGGCAACCACGGCCCATCGAATCCGCTCACGACCGTGCTGGACGCCGCCATCCGGCTGCGCGACGACCCGCGGTTCGCCTTCGTCTTCGTCGGCGGCGGCATCGGCAAGTCCACGGTCGACGCGGTCGCCGGCCCTACCATCCTCTCGCTGCCCTACGAGCCGCTCGACCGGCTGCGCTACTCCCTCTCCGCGGCCGACATCCACCTGGTCACGATCGGCGATGACGTGGTCGGCATCGTTCATCCGTGCAAGGTGTACGGGGCGATGGCGGTGGCCCGCCCGATCCTCCTGGTGGGCCCGGAGGAGTCGCACGTGGGAGATCTGCTGGGCCGGGAGGACATCGGCTGGCGGGTGGTGCACGGGGACGTGGACGGATTGGTGGCACTGCTCCGGTCGCTGGCCGAGCGCGGCCCCGACAGTCTCGCCGAGGCGGGCGCGCGCGCGCGCCTGGCGCTCCAGCGCGGCCTGAGCAAGGACCAGCTCTGCGGCCGCCTGTGCGATATCCTGGAACGCGATCCCGACGCCGCCCATGCCTCCCGCTGAGCCTGTGACCGATCCGTCGAGCGCCTTGGGACCTCGCGTCGCGGTGGTGACCGGCGCCAACGGCTTCGTCGGCACGTGGCTCTGCCGCGCGCTCGCGGAGGCGGGCGTCCAGGTGCGCGGCGTCGGCCGCCGGGACGCGAGCTCGCTTGGTCCGGGTGCCAGCTACCACCGCGCCGACCTGCTCGATGCCGCCACCCTGCGTTCGGTGCTCGCCGGCGCCGACACGGTCGTCCACCTGGCCGCGCGGGTGCACGTGATGCGCGAGTCGGCGCAGGATCCCCTGAGCGAGTTCCGCCGAGTGAACGTCGAGGGGACCAGAATCCTGCTGGAGGAGGCGCTGGCGGCCGGCGTCGCGCGGGTCGTCTTCGCGAGCACCGTCAAGGCGGCGGGCGAGGCGAGCGACAGCGCGCTGACGGAGCAGTCCACGCCAAGGCCCGTGGACCCGTACGGCGTGAGCAAGCTCGAGGCCGAGGCGCTGATCCGGGATGTGGCGGAGCGGCACTCCCTGCACGCCACCATTCTCCGCCTGCCGCTGCTGTACGGCCCGAAGATGAAGGGCAACATGCTCAGCCTCTTTCGCCTGGTCGATCGCGGGGTACCGTTGCCGCTGGGGCTGGTGCGCAACCGGCGGAGCATGGCCTTCGTCGGCAACGTGGCCGCGGCCGTGCTCGCCGCCCTGCGCTCGCCCACGGCGGCTCCGCGGACGTTCTTCGTGTCGGACGGCCGCGACCTCTCGACGCCCGAGCTCGTCCGCCTGATCGCGCAGGCGCTGGGGCGGCGTGCCCGGCTGCTCCCCGTGCCGCCGCTGCTGTTCCGGGCCGCCGGCCGAGTCGGCGATCTGATCTCCGGGCTTCGGCCGGTGCCTCTCACCTCATCGGCGGTGGACCGCCTGCTCGGCTCGCTCGCAGTGGATGCGTCGGCCATCACCCGGGCCATCGGATTCCGGCCCCCGTACTCGGTCGAGGACGGCCTCCGCATCACCGCGGAATGGTATCTGACCCGCGAGCGGGGCAGGTGAGCGTGGGGCCGGACCGTGTAACGCTGGCCCTCGGAGCCGCCGCTTTCCTGACGAGCGCCGCCCTCGCGGGCCTGGTGCGGCGCTACGCGCTGGCGCGCGCCCTGCTCGATGTTCCGAACGAGCGCAGCTCGCACTCCGTGCCCACGCCGCGGGGTGGGGGGCTCGCCATCGCCCTGGTGGTCGTGATCGGCGTGGTGGTGCTGGCGGCGTCAGGCCGGCTCGCGCCGCGAACGGCCGTGGCACTCGCGGGCGGAGGTGCGCTGATCGCCGCGGTCGGCTGGCTCGACGACCGGTATGGGGTATCGGCCGCCGGGAGGCTCGCGGTGCACGCCGCCGCGGCCGCGTGGGCGGTGACCTGGCTCGGCGGGATGCCCAGGCTCACGCTCGGCACGGGCACGGTGTACCTAGGGCTCGCAGGGACGGTGCTCGCATTCCTCGCGACGATCTGGGCGACCAACCTCTACAATTTCATGGATGGGATCGACGGGCTGGCGGCGGCGGAAGCGGTGACGGTCGCCTTGATCGGGGCACTGCTCCTGGCACCGCGCGAGCCCTCACTCGCGCTCGTGGCGGTCCTGCTTCTGGCCGCCTCGGGTGGCTTCCTCATGTGGAACTGGCCTCCGGCCCGGCTGTTCATGGGCGACGTCGGATCGGGCTTTCTCGGATTCTTCTTTGGGGGACTTGCGGTGGCCTCGGAGAACGCGCGTGCGCTCCCGGCTCTCCTCTGGCTACTGCTGCTCGGCCCCTTCTTCGTCGACGCGACCGTCACCCTCGTCCGGCGCATGCTGCGAGGCGAGCGCTGGCACACCGCTCACCGCGGTCACGCCTACCAGCGCGCCGTGCAGTCGGGTTGGACCCACCGAAGGGTCACAGGCATGGCGATTACGCTCGGCGCCGGGCTCGGCCTGCTCGCTGTCGCCGCCACCCGGAACCCGGCGCTGCTCCTGCCGGTCCTGGCCGCAGCCGGCACCGGGCTCGGCGCAATCTATTGGTGGATCGAGCGCCGCCGTCCAATGGCGGCCTCGGCGGGCGAACGCGGGCTGGGGGAGGTCTCGCACCGACGCTGGGAGAACCGCAGCTGACGGACGGAGCCTGATGTCAGAGTGTCCCGGCGTCCTGTGCGGGGCGGACTTTTCGGCCTCCAGGTCGGCCATCCGAGCGTCAGTCTGACACGTCCGACGCGCCGCCGAACCCGTGAAACGGTGCCGAACTAGGGGTCATCGGGTGGCGTGAGGTTTGCTAGGCCAAGCGGGGTGTCCGTGGAGAGCGGCTTAACCTGAAGCTTTTCATTGCCTTGACTCTGACCCCCCCCTCGGAGATACTCTTCCCGGATGTCACCTAACGCTCCCCTCCCTGTCGCGACGAGGCTTCGGAACCGGTACCTCTTCGGCTCGGATGCCATCCTGTTCGCCTCATCGACGGTGCTGGCGTTTGCGCTGCGGTTCGAGGGTTTCGAGTGGGGCGCTGCGCAGAACCACGCGGCCCTGCTGTTCCTCCTGACGGCTCTCCCGCTCAAGCTCGCGATTTTCTGGCGCGTCGGCATCTACCGGCGGCTCTGGCGCTACGCCGGCATCATCGACATCGAGCGGCTGATGTCGGCGGCGGCGGCCTCCGGACTGGTGGGGCTGCTGCTCGGGGCATGGCTGCTGCCGGCAACCGGGCTGACCGTCATGCGGGTGCCGCTCAGCGTATTGTTCATCGACGGCCTCCTGACAGCGGTGTTCGCCGCGTTGCCGAGGTTCGCCGTTCGGGCGTTCGGGCGGCGGGGCCAGCAGCACCGCCTGCAGGACGCGCGCCGCGCGCTGATCGTGGGCGCGGGCGCGGCGGGCGAGATGATCGTCAAGGAGCTGCTGGCGCACCCGACACTCGGGCTGAACCCGATCGGATTCGTGGACGACGACCGCTCGAAGCACAACCACCGGATGTGCGACGTGCCCGTGCTCGGCGGCCTCGCGGCCATCCCGGACCTGGTCAGCAGCCACGAGATCGACGAGATCGTGATCGCGATGCCCCGGGCCCCTGGGGCAGTGGTCCGGCAGGTGGTCCGGGCCGCGCTCGAAGCGGGCGTCAAGACCCGCACGGTGCCGGCGATGTTCGACATCATCTCCGGCCGAGTGAGCGTCCGCTCGCTGCGGCAGGTCGAGATCCAGGACCTGCTCCGGCGCGAGCCGATTCAAACCGACTTCGAGCAGGTGCGCTCGCTGGCGACGGGCGAGACGGTGCTCGTGACCGGCGCCGGCGGCTCGATCGGGAGCGAGCTGTGCCGGCAGCTGGCCCGTCTGGAGCCGGCCCAGATTCTTCTGCTGGGCCACGGCGAGAATTCCATCTTCGACGTGCTTTCGGAGCTTACCGAGCGCTTCCCCACGGTGACGACGGTGCCGATCATCGCCGACGTGAGGGACCGGGAGCGGCTGTCGCACATCTTCGCGGAGTACCGGCCGTACAGCGTGTTCCACGCCGCCGCGCACAAGCACGTGCCGCTGATGGAGGGCAACATCGCCGAGGCGGTGACGAACAATGTGCTCGGCACCAGGAACGTCGCCGAGCTCTCGGCCGAGTTCGGCGTGGAGCATCTCGTGCTGATCTCCACCGACAAGGCGGTCCGCCCCACCAACATCATGGGCGCGACCAAGCGGGTAGCCGAGCAGGTGGTGCAGGAGGTGGCCGAGACTCATGGCCGGAAATTCGTCGCGGTGCGATTCGGGAACGTCCTGGGGAGCCGGGGGAGTGTGGTCCCGACGTTCCTGCGGCAGATTCGGAGCGGGGGGCCGGTCACGGTGACGCATCCGGAGATGCGACGCTATTTCATGACGATCCCGGAGGCGGTGCAACTGGTGTTGCAGGCGGGCGCGATCGGGCAGGGAGGCGAAGTCTTCGTGCTCGACATGGGCGAGGCGGTGAAGGTACTCGACCTCGCGACCGACCTCATCCGGCTGTCGGGCCTCGAAGTGGGCACCGATGTCGACATCCGTTTCACTGGCACCCGGCCGGGCGAGAAACTCTACGAGGAGCTGTTCTTCGACTCGGAGAGCGCCATTCCGACCGACCACCCGAAGGTGCTCCGCGCCAAGAACGGCGTGCTCCCGCTCGGGCTCAGCACCGTGGTGGACGTACTCGTCGAAGGCGCCCGCAGCGGCCGCGCGGACGACGAGCTCCGCGAGCTGCTGGTTCGGCTGGTGCCGGAGTTCAAGCTGCCGGCCGGGGCGCCGGAGCGGGTGGGCGCGGGCAACTCGTAGCGAGTGTCACGGGCTCGGGTGACGCGTGTTATCCTGTGCCCGTCTTCTGTCATCCCGAGCGCAACGAGGGATCTTGCCCAGGAATGGCTCGAACTCGGCCGGAGTAGATCCCTCGCTCCGCTCGGGATGACAGCATGCCGTTAACGACGCGTGACGCTCATCAGCGCTTCGCCACCACGATGATGGTGACCAGCGCGCCGAGCACCTGGGCGGCGGTTCCCAGAATCCCCGTGAGATTGCTGCCCGGCTCCTGCGCGGTGCGCGTGGGCACGAACACCACCGCTCCCGGCCGCGGAGCCGGCACCCGGTCCGCGAAGATCGACCGCCGCTTCACGCCTTCCCGCTGACCGTCCGGCTGCGTCACGTACGGATGGTGGTTGTCACCGGCCTGCGTATAGCCCCCCGCCGCATCCACGTACCAATCGAGGCTCTTCCCGGGCGTGTATGCCACCGCCCCCGGTGAGTTCACCGCACCCTGCACCAGGACGATGGGGTTGAACTCGGGGATGTGAATCGAATCGCCGCTCGCGAGGATGACGTTGTCGCGGAACTTCGGGTCCCGCAGCACCCGCGGGAGATCGATCCCGACCCGCTCGGGGAGCCCGCGGGTCCGCACGCTGTCGCGGTGGGCTCTGGTGGCGGCCGTCAGCAGCGGCTCGAGCTGGTCGGTGCCGCTCGGCTGGTTGCCGACGAAGGACCGGTAGAACTGAATCCCGCCCGCGTAGGCTTCGTCCGTGAGTCCGCCCGCCCGCTCGATCAGGTCCGCCAGGCGCTCGGTCTTCGAGCGGAGCGAATAGCGCCCCGGTGATTTGACCTGTCCTGTGAGCGCTACGGTCCGCTGGAGCGACCAGCCCGCCTGTCGCAGCACGAGCACGTTGTCGTACGGCTGCAGCGGCGTATCCGCCGTGCCGCCGCCGGCGCCCTGCGGGACACCCGGCCGGGCCAGCGTCGAATCGAGCGGCACGCGCACGGTCTCGGCCAGCGCCCCCGGCGGGCGCCGCTCGGGGAGCCGGGCGATCTCCGCTTCGAGTTGGGCGTCGTCGGTGAGCCCGTCGGCGAGGAGCACGAGGTCCCGGAGGGTCATGCCCTCGCGGTACGGCACCTGGCCCGGCCGCCGCACGGCACCGACCACGGCTACGTAGCGCTCGGAGCGGAACGTGGTTCGGGAGAACACCCGGATCTCGTCCTCGTCCTGCAGCACCACGTCGTCGGCCACCCGTCCGGTGGAATCCGCGAAGGCCGACCGCAACTGGACCATGCTGGAGTCCTCGCGCGTCCGGGTCACGAGGATGCGACCCGTGTACACGTCCGGCCTGACGCCGCCGGCCAGCCGGAGCGCGTCGCTGAGCTTCATCCCGGGCGTGAAGCCGACCTGGCCCTCGACCCACACGTTCCCCCGCACGGTGACGTAGCCGCGCTGGCGGGTCGCCACCGAGTGCACCGTCACCGAGTCTCCCGGCGCCATCGGCAGGGCGGGTGCCCCGGCCGCGTCGAACTGGTCCTGGCCGACGGCGATCACCACGCGCGCCCGCCCGTCCGGGCCGCGTGACGCCGGCGGCAGCACGCGGTGGATGGTCACGCGCGCCTCGGTCGCGGCCGGGCTGAACCCGCCGGCGAAGGCAAGCGCGTCGCGCAGGGTCTCGCCCGGGAGCAGCTCGTAGATGGCCGGGCGCTGCACGGTGCCGGTCACGGCGGCGAGGCCGGCGTGCACCGGCACGAACACCACGTCGCCGGTCTGCAGCCGGATGTCCGTTCGATTGATGCCGTGCAGCATGTAGTCGTACAGGTCCAGGCTGTCTACCAGCTTCCCGCCCCGCCGGACGTCGACCCGGCGGAAGCTGCCCGATTCGGTGGGGCCGCCGGCCGCATACAGGGCGCCGAGCACGGTGCCGGCGCTCGAGACCTGGTAGGCGCCGGGCCGGACGACGTCGCCGGTCACATAGATCTGAATGCTGCGGAGCCGGGAGAGCGAAAGCTGGAACCGGGTCCTCGCCGACGGACCCTTCCGCACGCCGGAGTAGACCCGGCCGAGGCGGGTGTAGAGTTGCTCCTGGAGCTGCGCGAGCGTGAGATTGGCGGCGTACATCTGGCCGACCTGCGGGATGACGATGAACCCCTCCCGGGTCACCTCCAGCGTGTAGGCGCGCTCCACGTCTCCGGTGAGGATCAGGACCAGCACGTCACCGGGGCCCAACTGGTAGTTCTCGTCCACCGGGCCGGCCTGATTCGGCTGAAACCGCGTGCTCGTCCGGCGGAAGGTCTCGAGCCCGAAGCGCTTGAGCCCGCCGCGCTGGAGGACCCGGATCGAATCGGCGAGCGAGTCGGCGCGGGCCGAGTCGGCCCGCACGAGCCGCAGCGAATCGAGCAGGCTCCGGAGCGAATCGGACATCTGCCGAAGCGAGTCGGTCTGCTGCAGCGAATCGGCCTCGCGCGCCGACAGAACGCCGAGCGACTTGACGGCATCCAGCGTGCGCGGGCCGATGGTGGCTTCCTGGGTCGTATCGGCCCCCGGCAGGTACTGGTCCAGCATGGAGTCGGGGTAGCCCGCGGCCCGCAGGCGGGACCGCACCTGGTCGGGTGTCAGGCCGGACTGGGTCAGCCGCTGCCGGAGCTGGTCCACCAGCTCGGGCTGGTTCTTGAGGATTTCCGCGGCTTGATCAGGAGAAGGGAGCTGCTGTCCGCCGGCTGACTGCCCGCTCGGGACCTGGGCCGACACGGGGGCGGCGCACGCGAGGAGGCCGACCAGAACGGCAAGCCAGCCTGAAACCGAGTTGGGCATGGAGGCCGAAGATCGCTCGTAAGTAAGGCGAAGTCAAGCGGTTGCGCGAATGATGTCGCGCCAGAAGGCGAGCGTCCGCTCGGCGACGGCGGCGTCGGTATAGGCGTCCATCACGCGATGCCGGCCGGCGGCGCCGAGGCGCTGATGCTCGGCGGGATCGTCGTGCAGCCGCTGGAGCGTATCGGCGAGGGCGCCGACGTCCTCCTCGGGGACGACCACGCCGGCCTCGCCCGACGGTCTCGGGAATAGCGCCGGCGGCGCTCCCGACGACCGCGAGCCCGTGCGCCATGGCGTCGAGCGCCGCCCGCGGCGTCACCTCGATCCAGCGCGGCGTGGTTCTCGAGGGTACGACGACCACGTCGAGCCGGGGCCAGACCTCGGCCACGGCGCCCCGGGGCAGCGCGCCGCGCCAGGTGACCCGGCCCGCGATCCCGAGTCGCTCGGCGAGACCCTCGAGCTCCTCCTGGGCCGGCCCGGTGCCCACGACGGTGAGCGTCCAGCGCCCCACCAGCTTCACGGCCGCCCGGAACAGGAGATCGAGCCCCTTCTCGGGAACCAGGCGGCCGACGAACCCGATGGAGAGTCCGGTGTGCGGGGCCCGCTGGACCGAGAGCGGGAGCGCCACGCCGAGCTGGGGAATCGTGCGGTGCGGCAGCGAGGGATGGCCGCGCAACGCCAGCCGCCCCGCGAGCTCGTTGACCGAGATCAGGCCCGCGGCGCCGGCGAGCGCGCGGTTCCTTCGGAGCCGGGCCAGCGTGCCGCGCGACACCGGGAGGCTCTCGCGCGTCACCAGCACGTAGGGGATCTTGAGCCGCCGCGCCGTGCGGGCGAGGGCCGCCGCCCCGTTGCTCCACGGCTCCTCTTCGATCTGGAGCAGCTCGGGGCGGAAGTCGGTGAGCAGACCGCGCACCCTGCCGGCGTGCCAGAACGGGTCCGCCGACGGCAGCGCGCTGCCTCGAATGGGCACCGGGACGGTGCGGACGCCGGCGTCGTCGCCCCAGGCGGTCTGTTGCTCCTGGACCAGTCCCGCCGGCACCCAGCGATCGGGCACCGCGGCGGCGACGGTGACGCCCAGGCCCGCGAGCGCGCGAAGCTTGCCGCGCGCGGTGGGGTCGGCGTAGACGCGTGAGATGACGAGGGCTCGCACGACACCAATCTCGCCTTGGCGGGGTCCGCCACCAAGGGCACGGCGCGGTTGACTTCGGTCGGCGGTCGCGGTGAACTTGACGGCACTTCCCATGCGCATCCTGCATCTCGCGAAGTACTACTGGCCGCGCTCGGGCGGCATGGAACGGGTGGTCCAGGACCTCGCCGAAGGCGCGGCCATGCTGGGCCATGCGGTCGAGGTGGTGGCGGTCGAGGGTCGCGGGAAGGCGGGCAGCACGGCGCGCCGCCAGCGCTCGGCGGTCACGCGCGCGTTCTCCTTCGCCGCGCTCGGCTCGCAGGAGATCGCGCCGGGCTACATCGCCGCCGTGTGGCGACGGGCGGACATCATCCACGTGCACCATCCGCATCCGCTGGCCGATGTCGCGTGCCTGCTCCGCGCCGGCCGAACTCCGGTGGTGGTGACGCAGCACGCCGATTCGCGCCGCTCGATGTACCGCCCCGTGACCGGTCTCGTGCTCAGGCGCGCGGCCGCGGTGGTGGTGCCCAGCCGGGCTCACCTGGCGCTGTCGACCGAATTAGTGGGATGGGAAAGCAAGGTCGAGGTCATCCCGTTCGGCATCGACCAGACACGCTGGGAGACGGTGCCGCCGCCGCCGCCCGGCGCCGCCCCGCGGGCGATCTTCATCGGCCGTCTGGTGACCTACAAGGGGCTCGACATCCTGCTGCGCGCGCTCGAGCGGGTGCCCGAGCTCCGGCTCGACATCGTGGGCTCCGGGCCCGAGGGCCCGAGACTCCGGACGCTGGCGCAGGCCCTGGCCATTACCGACCGGGTCCGCTGGTACGGCGAGTACCCGGACGAAGATCTGCCCCGGCGGATGGCCGACGCCGACTTCCTGGTGCTGCCCTCGGTGACCGTCGAAGAAATGTTCGGGCTGGTGGTACTCGAGGCGATGGCCGCGGGCCGGCCGGTCATCACGACGGCGCTGCCGAGCGCGGTGCGGGAGGTGAACGTGCCGGGCGTCACCGGACTCGAGGTGCCGTTGCGCGATGTGCCGGCGCTGGCGCAGGCACTGGAGACGCTGAGCCGGGACGCCGCTCGCCGGCGCAGCATGGGAGAGGCCGGCCGCCGGCGCGTGAACGAGCGCTTCACCCGGACCGCCATGGCGGAACGGCACATCGAACTGTACGAACGGATCCGGCGCCCGCGAAGCTAGCGCCCGGATCCTCGAGGGTCCTATGAAGTATGGAAAGCCGTCGGGCACGGAACGCCAGGCCCGGCTCAAGCCGCAGTTCGCGTCGCTGTATCCCGGCGTCATCGCGGGAGAGTGGGTGCCGGCCTGGCTCCTCGCCGAGCAGTTGCTCGCTCGGGCCGAGCGCGAGGGAGTGAGTCCGGGCGAGCGGGTGTGCGCTCCGGCGCACATCGAGTTCCGCGGCGGCGGGCCGCGCCCGCCCGCGCTCCGCGGGCTCAAGACGCGGGCGATGGACGCTGGCGATTCGCAGGACTCGGGGCCCGCCCCGTCGGGCTGAGCCGAGCGGTTCGCTAGTCCGGCTTCGAGCGCTCCTCGAGCCGCACGGGCGGCGGGTCGACGATTCCCGCCGCCTGCGCGCGCCACACGCCCCAGGCGATGGCCGGGAAGCCGTGGCGCCGTCGCACCAGCATCCAGATCGCCGGTGCCAGCAGCAGGACGAGCAGCAGTATGATGGCGGTCGTGGTGTTGGACAGGTTGAGCAGCTTGAGCGCCGAGGCCAGCAGCACGAAGGCGAGGGCGCGCCGGACCAGGCCGCCCGGGGCGCGCGAGGAGAGTTGCGCGCCCACCCAGACGCCGGGAATGCAGCCCACCAGCAGCGACGTCGTCAGATCCAGCTTGAAGTCACCGAACAGCACGTGGCCGAGCGCGGCGGAGGCCACGAGCGGCACCGCCTGCACCAGGTCGGTGCCGACGAGCTGGCTGGCCTTGAGGTTGGGGTAGAGCGCCATCAGCGCGATGATAATCGAGCGAGCCCGACCCGACCGATGTCATGCCGACCACGATGCCGCCCAGCAGCCCGAGAGTTACCGTCGGAAGCACGCGGAGCTCCACCGACGGCCGGTTCTGCGGCAGCGGGGCGGCGTGCCCGTCCCGATGGCGCGCGCGCTCGACCAGCCGGATGTAGGCCCGCACCGTGAGCCCGGCGGCCGCGAGCAGGAGTGCCACCCCGAGCGCCACGCGGATGACGTCCTGCACCCGCTGGCCGTGCCCGAGGGAGCGCGCGATGAGCACGCCGCTGAAGGCGCCGGGGATGGAGCCGAGGCAGAGCCACTTGACCAGGCCGAGATGGACCGTGCCTCGTCGCAGGTGCACGAACGAGCCCACCGGCTTCATGACCGCGCTGGCCACGAGGTCGGACGACACGGCGGTGAGCGGCGGGACGTTGAAGATCAGCACCAGCACGGGCGTCATCAGCGCCCCGCCGCCCATTCCCGTGAGGCCGACGACGATGCCGATACCGAAGGAGGCGAAGGCGAGAAAGGGGTCGAAGCTCATGGGACGGTAGTATACCCGGGAACGGGCGCAGCGTGGGGCCGCGGCCGGACCTAAGAGTGCGTTGCGAAACCTCCCGACTCGGTATTGAAACGCACTTCAAGCGCGCTAGGACGGACCGCGCCGGAGTCGCATCGAGGATGCGGCGACAGGCGATCTGCCGGCGCTGCGACCGAATCGTGGCGTGGGTGGTCAGCGACCAGGTGAAGCTGCCCTGGCCCGCGTGTGCCTGATCTTTCGGGGCTGGTCACGGACGGGTGCTTGGCTCCGAAGCGGCGGCGGGCAAGAGCCCATGCGCCTGGAGCGCGCGCTGTCCGGCCGCGCTCGTCACCAGGTCCACGAACTGTCGTGCCGCTTCGGCATTGGGCGCGTCCTTGACGATCGCGATAGGATAGCTCGCGATCACGTTGTAGGCGTCCGGAATCTCGAAGACCCGGACGTACCGTGAGACCGACGGCGTCACGTCCGAGCGGTACACCACCCCCGCGTCCGCCTCGCCGAGCTGCACCTTGGCGACGACGCCCTTCACGTTCTCCTCCTGCGACACCACATTGGCGAGCACGCGGCGGTCGTATTGCGCAGGGAACCCCGGCGCGCCCGCCAGGTTCTGGAGCGCCTCGCGGCTGTACTTGCCGACCGGCACCGCCTCGGCCGCCATCACGACCTTGGTGCCGCGGCGGGCGAGGTCCGCCAGCGCCGCGATGCGCGCGGGATTCGTCCGCGGCACGATCACCACCAGCCGGTTCCGCGCGAAGATCCGCGGCTCGCCGTCGATCCGCCCCCTGTCCTTCGCGTAGGTCATCCAGCGCTCATCCGCCGACGCGAACACGTCGGCCGAGGCTCCCTGTTCCAGCTCCGAGGCCAGCTGCTGGGACCCGGCGAAGCTGAACCGCACGGTCACTCCGCGGTGTTGCTGCTCGAAGGTCCGGCCCAATTCGCCGAACGCGTCGGTGAGCGAGGCCGCGGCAAAGACCGTGAGCGTGGGCGGCGGCGGCGCAATCGGACGGACGATGAGCGTCGGCGTGCCCAGGAGGAGGAGCGCTGCCCGGAGGCGTGTGTTCATGGGTGAGAGCTGCCTTTCCCGATCGACGCTGCGTAATCAGGTGCCTGGAACACCGTAATCACCCTATAGTACTTGAGCAACGGTCATTGGCAAGGCATTTTACCCTCTTATGATTCTCTAACATCCCTAAACAGCCTTCTCGGTCGATCCATGCAAAGCTTTCGTTCGGCGGTCCTCTGCTGCGCGTTCGGCTCCCTCCTGCCGCGTCCGACCCGGGCTCAGTCTCCGACCTCGGCCCAGCCCGCCCCCGCGGCGGCGCCGGCCGCTCCCAGCGTCCGCCTCGCCGGCTACCTGCAGGCGCGGGAGACCTACCGGGACGGTGTGGGGCTCGCCGGCTCGCTCAACCGCGCCCGCCTCACGGCATACGGCACCGCGGCGAAGGACGTGACCTGGCGCGTGCAAGGCGAGTTCCGCACCGGCTCGGTCGGTACCGGCAAGGCCAGCGTGTCGCTTCAGGATGCCTACGTCCGCTACGAGCCCGGAGCCCTCGGGATCCAGGCGGGCCAGTTCAAGACGCCGTTCACGCGCGAGTTCATCACCTCGCTGGCCGACGTGGAGACCGCGGATCGCGCCACCGTCGTGGACTCGATCGCGCCCAAGCGCGACATCGGTGTGCTGGCGGACTACGCGATCGGTTCCGCCGCGACCGTGGCCCTCGGCGTCTTCAACGGCGAAGGACAGAACGTCACCGCCAACAGCGACTCCACCCTCCTCTGGGTCGGCCGCGCCACCGTGCGGCCGGTGGCCTACCTGACCCTCGGGACCAACGTGGCGCGGTATGGATCGGACAGCACGCGCTACGGCGTCGACGGCAGCCTCGACTACATGGGTGCGGCGCTCAAGGGCGAGTACATCGGCCAGCATCGCGACGGGGGCGGGCTCGACGACAAGGGCTGGTACGCCCAGGCCAGCTACCGCGTGATGCCCTGGATGCAGTTCGTGGCGAAGCAGGAGGATTTTCGCCGCTCCGCCATCAGCGCGGCCGTCCGCAACCGCGCGACCACCGCCGGCGTCAACGTCGAGTTCAACGGGGGCAAGGTGCGGCTCCTGGCGAACTACGTTTCACGCAAGATCGGAACGCCTGGCACGCGGCATGGTGCCCTCGTCACCCAGGCGCAGGTCAAGTTCTGACACGCGTGCGTCCGCACGCGCCGACGCCGCCCACTCAGCGGCGCAACTCGCGTGATGGCAAGGGATCTACTCCTCCGTGGTTCCGCGGTTCGAACCCCCGGGAAAGTAAATCCCTCGCTGCACTCGGGTATGACACAGGACACGCTGTCACCAGTCATCCCGAGCGCAGCGAGGGATCTTGCCCGGCCGAGTTCGAGCCATATCCGAGCGAGGTCCCTCGCTCGCTGGCGCTTGCTCGGGATGACGGTACCTTCGCTCCGCTCCCGCCCTCTCCGCCCCTCTCCGCCCTCTCCGCCCTCTCCGCCCTCTCCGCCCTCTCCGCCCTCCCACCGAAGGGCCCAACTGGCGCGCCGAGGGGTGATTGGTATCTTCCCGGCGCGGTCGCTCGATCTCATCCCATCCGTCTCGCCGCCAGATCGTTCCCCGAGAGTCTCATGACCGTCGCTCCGGAGCTCCTGTACCTGCTGACAGGCGATCCCGCGGAGTTCGCCCAGGTCGTCGCCACGATGCAGGCGGCCGACGTGGCCGAAGCGCTGCGAGCACTGACCCCGGAGGCCGCCGCTCGCGTGATCGCGGCGCTCCCCTTCGATCTGGCCGTCCTGGTCCTGGACGCACCCGAGCTGGAGAACCGGCTCGACATCGTGCGGGCCATCGACCCGAAGATCTTCGGCCCGCTGGTCGGGGCCATGTCGGCCGACCAGCAGGCGGAGCTGTTCCGGGAGATGCCCGGGGAGGAGCGGGCGCGCCTGCTGCCGTCGCTGCACCCGAAGGCGCAGGAGGCCTTGCAGCTCGTGCTGCGATATCCTCCCGAGTCGGCCGGCGGGATCATGACGACGGAGTTTCTCAGCGTCCCGCCGACGTGGACGGTCGACGAGACGCTTCACCTCATCCGGCGTGTCGGCGGAGCGAAGGAGACGGTCTACGCCGTCTACGTCGTCGATGCCGACAGCGGGCGGCTCCGGCACGTCGTGTCCTTGCGCGAGCTGGTCCTGAGCGACCGCACCCGGCCGGTGGCCGAGGTGGGCAGCACGCGGAAGGTGCTGTCGGTCGCGCCGACGACCGACCGGGAAGACGTGGCCCGCATGATCTCCAAGTACGACCTGCTGGCGGTTCCCGTGGTCGACGCGGGCGGCCGGATCCTGGGCATCGTGACCGTGGACGACGTGATCGACGCCCTCGTGGCCGAGACCACGGAGGACGTGCAGAAGTTCGGCGGCATGGAAGCGCTGGACGAGCCGTACATGGATATCAGCATCCCGCGCATGCTGCGAAAGCGGGCCGGTTGGCTCGCCGCGCTCTTCATCGGGGAGATGCTGACCGCGACGGCCATGGGCCACTTCGAGCACGAGATCGAGCGGGCGGTGGTCCTGGCCCTGTTCGTCCCGCTGATCATCAGCTCGGGCGGCAACTCGGGATCTCAGGCGACATCCCTGATCATCCGGGCCATGGCGCTGGGGGAAGTGCGGCTCCGCGACTGGTGGCGGGTGGCGGTACGGGAGCTGCCTTCGGGGCTGTGCCTGGGCGCCTTCCTCGGCGCCATCGGGGCCGTCCGCATTCTGTTGTGGCAGGGCCTCGGCTGGTACGACTATGGCGTGCACTACCGGCTGGTGGCGCTGACGGTGGCGGCCGCGCTCGTCGGCGTGGTGGCGTTCGGATCGCTGGCGGGCTCGATGTTGCCGTTCGTCCTGCGGCGCCTCGGCTTCGACCCGGCGAGCGCCTCGGCGCCGTTCGTCGCCACGCTGGTGGACGTGACCGGGCTCGTGATCTATTTCAGCGTGGGGCTGGTGATCCTGCGGGGGACGCTATTGTAGACCGCGGGCGTCACCCGGCTTGTGGAAGTGTTTGGCTGACCCGAAATTTCCGCTCGGTGCGGGCCCTTAGCTCAGGTGGTTAGAGCAGCGGACTCATAATCCGTCGGTCCCTGGTTCGAATCCAGGAGGGCCCATTGCAGTTACCTGATTACCAATATGCAAAATGTGCCGAATAGTGTGCCGGGTGCCTTCGCCCGCCTAACACTTGCAGGCGATGGAGCACCTGGGGTGGGTGGAATGGTGGAGTTCGGGTGGTCGTTCACTCGACCTGCTGGCGTGGCCCGGCGAGCCGTTTCGATCCCATCTTCCTCGACTGCGACCACCGGATCGAGATGGTGGTGGCCGAGATTCCCGCCGCGCTCGGCCGGCTTCGTCCCGGCGGGTTCCTGCTGCTGCACGACTACTTCCCCGACCTGCGTCGCCTCTGGCCCGATGGGAAGGTGATCGAGGGCCGGATCGCGCGCTGCAGCGGCTTCAGCGAACGGGGTGGCGATCTGGGCGCGGCCGCTGGGGGGAGCTGCCCTGGCCGACGAAACACGGAACCAGGCGGACGAGCCTCGCGGCACTTGGCCGAGGTTGACTGCAGCAAAGACGTTCGGCGGCGAGCCCGCAGTATTGACGGCCCGCCCCCAGGAGCGAAATTTGGAGCGCCATCCCACAAGACTGGCCGGCGGACGCGCCTCGGCGCCCGGGCACACTCGACCGCCCCCAGCCGGTGTTGCCGTGTGCGTACAGGGCGCTGGACCAAAGGAGCCGCGACCCATGCGCAGTGTCACGATCGCTACCTGTCTTGCTCTCGTCGGCTCGCTCGGGTTCCGCCCCCTCGTCGCGCAGGGGGCAGCGAGCGATCCATGCAGCCTGCTGACCGCGCAGGAGGTGAGTGGCATTCTGGGGATCAAGTCCCTCCCAGGCCGCCCGTGGCTCGGGACCAGCAAGACCTCCTGCTTCTTCTCGGCGGACACCACGTTCGACCTCACCTCCCGGACCGCCACCGTGCAGATCGTAACCACGGCGGCCTTCGATTTCGGGAAGCAGATGAGCACGCACGGCCCGCTGGCGGGACGGAGCGCTGGAGTCGGCGACGAGTCTTACTACGTAAGTGCCGGGAGCTACGCCAAGCTCGGCGTCCGCAAGGGCGGCCGCGCGTTCAGCATCACGGTGACGTCGGGGGCGGGCAAGAATACGCCCGACCAGGTGGCCGACTTTGAGAAGGTGTTGGCGAAGGATGCGCTGGCGCGGCTCTAGGCGCTTCGCCCGGGCGCCGCTCCTCTTCCGTGTTGAGACCGAGGAGGCCCGGATGCGCAGGATCGCGTGGTGTCCACTACCAATGCAGTTTGTGGAAGAAGCGCATCATGAATCGAGAACGAGCGCTCGCGCCAAGTGCGTCGGGAGCAACCTGGCTGCCATGGTACTGCGCCGGACTACCATGATCAGGAGTGCGATAGGGTTGAAGCCTACTTGAGGCTTGATCGGCTCGTAAAGTTTAGTGAGGCCGACATGACGAGCCAGCAACTTCTCGATCAGAGCATCAGGCTAGTCAGCCAAGACAGGGTAGAAGTCGAGCTGGGGGATCAGTAGGGACTGAGTCGAGGGGCCACACCGCTGTTTGTGGGGACTTCTGTGGGGAGTCGGTTGCGGCGCGGCTCCTAATGCCTGCGGTTAGGTACGGGTTGAGCCCGTTCTGCGGGCTGGTGCGGCCTGTTTTCGGGCCCCTGGTACTTGGATTTGGTACCTAAACTCCGCAAATCTCTGTGAATCTGGGTAGATCCGGATGGCCAGGAGGCTCGACGTAGGTTGCTGCTGGACAAGCGCTAGGGGCTCTGCGCTACTCTGGATGGTTGAGCCCTTTCGGCCTCATAATCCGTCCGTCCCTGGTTCGCATCCAGGAGGGCCCATCGTCCACTCGTCGTCATGGCGCGTAGATGCGTAGCGCGCCTCTCCCCACGCCTTCTGGTTCCGACCCGCCGATGCGCCCGCTCACGATCACCATTGTCGGCGCCGGCGCCTCCGCTCCCCGGCTCTGCGAAGCGCTGGCGTCGACGGTCGCCGAGGACGAGGTGCTGCTGCGGCTTTCCGCCCGCCGGGTCGATCGCCTCCGAGCCGTCGTCGCGCATGCGCGTGAGCGCGTGGCCGCATTCCGAGCGGGATGGTCCGTCGAGGCGGCGCTCACGCTGGACGAGGCGCTCCAGGGGGCGGCGTTGGTGGCGCTCTTGATACGCGTCGGCGGGCTGGAGGCCCGGGCGAGGGACGAAACCTTCCCGCGACGCTGGGGACTCGTCGGCGACGAGGGGCTTGGCCCAGGCGGAATGGCCAACGCGTGGCGGACGGTCCCGGAGCTCGCCAAGGTCGCCCGCACGATCCGTGCGGTCGCACGCAGGGCGCGGGTGCTCAATCTGATGGCGCCCCTCGGCATCACGACTCGCCTGCTCGCCGAGCAAGGGTTGGATGCCATCGGCCTGTGCGAGCTGCCCCTGGCCACGCTCGAGCAGTGGCTCGGGCGCGTCGGCGTTGCGGCAGACGAGCCGACGTGGCGCTATGGGGGGCTCAATCACCTCGGCTGGTTCTGGGATCTCGAGTCGAACGGGGTGGATCTGCTTCGGCGGCTGGCCGAGACTCCAATGGGGGTGGGCGGAGCCGCGCCGGTCGATCGGGCGACGCTGGAGCGCTTCGGGGCGGCACCTCTGCGCTACTACTACGACGTGTTCGATCCGGACACAGCCCGGAGACACGGGCTCGCGCGCGCGCCAGGCCGGGCCCGCGAGCTCATGGCGCTGTCCGAGACGATGATTCAGCACTACGCGGCCGATCCGGGCGCCACCTTCGACGAGGAACATGCGCGTCCGACGCCCTGGCTCGATCGCGCCGTGGCGCCGATTGCGTCGGCGCTGCTCGGGGGGCCGCCGCATCGGGGATTCGTCAACCTCACGAACGCCGGCATCCTGCCCGAGCTCTCGCCGGAGCTGATCGTCGAGGTGGCGGCGGAGTTCACATCGACCGGGGCCCGCGCAATCCTTCCCGGACCGCTTCCGCGCGAGGTCGCGAGGTTCCTTCAGGCGGCGGGGAACGCGGAGGACCTGACGTTCCACGCCGCCCGCGACCGGGATCCCGACCTGCTCGCCGCCGCGCTGCGGGCGCTGCCGCTGGGCCTCCCGGAGCGCGTGGTGCCGGAGCTCGTTACTGCCATCCGCGAACAGGAGGTTGGATGAAGCTGGGCGTCTGTGCGCAGGTGCTCTATCCGTTGGGCCTGGAGACTGCGCTCGTCACTGCGCGAGAGCTGGGCTTCGAGGCCATCGAGCTGCCGGTGGACCGGAGCAGCCCCTTCCTCGACCTCGAAGAAGCGCTCGATGGCGGCTGGCGCCGCATCGCCCGCCTGCGTCCGCGAGGCCGGTCTCGAGATCTCGGCGCTCTCCAACCACCAGGAGGGCCAGTTACTCCTCGGCCCACACGGACTCGACACCGATCGGTGCATCCGGGCAATGCGGAGGAAAAGTGCGCGATACGCGGGGCTCCGGCTCGAACAGACCGCGGCACTGGCGGAGCGACTGGAGGTGACGGTCGTGTGCGGGTTCACGGGCTGCGAGGACTACTCGCGCTGGTTTCCGTGGCCGCTGGAGGACGGATTCGAGCGCATGGGGGCCGGATTCCGGGCGCGCCTCTTTCCGGTGCTCGAGGCGTTCGCCGCGCGAGGTGTCCGCTTCGCGCACGAGTGTCACCCGAAGCAGTTCGCCTACAATCTGGAGACCGCCCGGCTCGCGCTCGACCTGCTGGAATGGCACCCGGCGCTGGGCTTCAACTTCGACCCCGCCAATCTGATGCTGGCCGGGATGGAACCCGGTGGTATTCATCGCCGAGCTGGGGAGCGCATCGTGCATGTGCACGCGAAAGATGGCGAGCGGGTCGAGCATCACGTCGGACCGTTCGGGTCTGCTCGCACACGGGCGCGGGACCGCCGCGACCGCGGCTTCCGCTTCCGGATTCCAGGGTGGGGAGATCTCGACTGGAAGCGGCATCATCTCGGAGCTTCGACTGGCGGGGTACAACGGCGTGCTTGCCGTGGAGCACGAAGACCCGGTGATCGGGCGGCTCGAGGGTCTCAGGAAGGCGGCGCGCCACCTGGTGCCGCTGTTGCTGCACGACCCGCCGGAGCCGGCCTGGTGGTAGTGCGGCGCGCCCTGAGCTCCTCGAGTCCCAGCAGCGCCGCGCCAATCGCTCCGGCCTGGTAGCCGGCCCGGGCGGACTCGAAGCGGCACACCCCGGCCTCCGGAAACGCCTCCTGACGGGCCGCGCTCGCCACACGCTGAATCCAGGGCTGTCCCAGCTCGGCGACACCGCCGCCCAGGACCACGAGTGACGGGTTGAGCAGGTTGAGCGCGTTGCCCAGCCCGATTCCCAGTGCGTCGGCCGCGCGCCCCGTCGCCTCGGCCAGCCCGGGATGTCTCGCCTCGATCAGATCAGCCAGCGCCATGCCGGGCGCTAGGTCCCGTGCGATGGCCGATCCCGAGGCGGAGGTATTGAGGCAGCCCCGTCGGCCGCACCAGCAGAGTTCGCCGTGCCGGTCGATCGTGACGTTGCCGATCTCGCCGGCCACGCCGGTATGACCCCGCCAAAGCTTGTCCCCGATGGTGATGGCGCCTCCGATACCGGTGCCCACCGCGACGAACAGCATGCAGTCCGGCGGGCTCGCTGCCCGCCGCGCCAGCTCCGCCACCGCCGCCGCGTTGACGTCATTGTCCATGACCGACACGTCCACGCCGAGGGTGTCCGCGACCAGGGCGGTGAACGGCACGTCGCGCCACCCGTCGAGCATGACGCTGCTCCGCGCGATGCCGCGCGCGAAGTCGACGAGGCCCGGGAATCCGATGCCGACCGCGTCGAAGGCACCGCCTCCCGGAAGCAGCTCCCGCGCGACCTCGGCGACGAGTCCGGCGGCCGCGGCCGGCCCCGTACCGCGCCCGGTGCTCCGAACTGCGCTCCCGAGCATGGTGCCCGATTCGTCGGTAACACAGGCGAGCAGCTTGCTGCCGCCGAGATCGATGCCGAGGGACCGCATCACGCGGCCACCACGCTGTCGCCGAGGAGCGGGTGCGCCATGATCTCATGCAGTGCGGCCGCGATTTCGCCCTCTTCCACTTCGGGCACGATCTCCACGGCGCCGATCCTCAGCGGGAGGACGAAATTGAGCTTCCGCCCGCGCACCAAGCGAATGGCCTCGAGCCTGCCGCAGGCCCCCAGCAGGTGCGCGCGGCTCAGCCGGGGAGGCAGCCGGTAAGCGCGGAGCACGCGGAAGATGCGCTCGAGCGTGTCGCGGGAGCACACGCCCCGCCGCCGAGCCACCGTGGCGGCGACCGCGAGCCCGAAGGCGACCGCTTCGCCATGAAGCAGCTGGCCGTATCCGGTCTCCACCTCGAGCGCATGCCCGTACGTGTGTCCCAGATTGAGCGCCCGGCGGAGGTTTCGTTCGTACGGGTCGGGCGCGAGCAACGCAATCTTCCCTTCGCTCGCGCGCCCGACGACTTCGGCGAGGAGACGGGCATCCTGCCCCGAGCGGACGGCCTCGCTCTCCGCCTCGAGCAGTTCGAACAGGTCCGGATCGTTGATGATCCCCACCTTGATGGCTTCCGCCACGCCGGCGGAAATCTGCCGGGCATCGAGCGTCGCGAGCACCGCAGGGTCGGCGAAGACCGCCCGCGGGTGCGCGAAGGCCCCGACGAAGTTCTTGGCCCAGGGCATGTTGACGGCGACCTTGCCCCCGATCGCGGCGTCCAGCTGGGCGAGGAGGGTCGTGGGAACGTTGACGTAGGCCACGCCCCGCAGGTAGGTCGCCGCGACGAACCCCCCGACGTCGGTCACGATCCCACCGCCCAGGTTGACCAGCAGGGCCCGGCGGTCGAACCGCGCTTCGTGCATTCGGCGAATCAGCTCCAGGTAATGCTCCACCGACTTGGATCGCTCCCCTTCCGCAAGGAACACGGTATCGGCCTCCACGCCGCGCTTCCGCAGCCGTTCGATCAGCGCGGCGCCGTAAAGCTCGTGCACCGAGGCATCGGTCAGCACCACCATACGCGCCGACGGAAACAGGCTCTCGAGCCGTTCGCGGCAGCGTGTCAAGCAGGCCCGCCTCGATCTCGACCGAGTAGCGGTGGGCGCTGTCCGCCGCGACGCTGGCGAAGGTGCGCGGTCGCCGCGCCCGGCAGTGACCGCGGCCCGCGGCCTCCGATACGGCCCCCCGATAGTATGTCAGCAAATCAGCCAGGCTTCGCGTCAGACTATACTCGCGGGATAAACCCGAGCGCGCCGAGGCGAGTGACGTCGGCGACGTACCGTGGCAGGTCGGCAGGTCGCGGGGGCTTGAGCTCGATCGCGACCTTGCCCTCGAGCCGGGCGTGGCACAGGATGGCCTTGAAGACGCCCTCGGTTGGAGACTCGACGCCGCTGGCCACGTTGTAGGTCGCCCCGGGGACGCCGCATCGGCCGAGCAGCTCGAGGGCCCGCGCGGCATCGCGCACGTCGAGGAAATCGCGCGTGGTTGTGAGCGGCTCCATTTCCACGCGGGGCGGCAGCAGTCCCGCGGCGATCGCGGCCGCCTGGCTGGTCATCCGCCCGCAGAAGTGGCGTTCCTCCTGTCCCGGACCCACAAGGTTGAAGATCCGGGCCCAGACACCGCGCAGGCCGTAACGGCGTGTCAGGATTCTCGAGGCGTGCTCGGAGGCCAGCTTGCTCACGCCGTACAGGTCGATCGGGGCGCACGGCATATCTTCGCGGACGGGCAGCGCCTCAGCCGCGATTTGGCCATACAGATACCCGGTGGAACCGAAGATCAGGGTCGGCGTCTCGAGGCCGGCTTCGACGATCCCTTCGATCAGATGGATCGTCCCTTCGACATTGGTGCGGAACAGGTGGTCGGGCGCGTCGTCGCGGAGCCCGGAGGCGAGGTGAAAGATGCGATGCGGCCGGAACTCGCCCAGCAGTCCGGTCAGCTCCGACTGCCGGGCGATGTCGAGCGAGGCGTACTCGTACCGCCGCGACTCGAGCGATGCCTTCACGTCCACCGGGAGTGGCGCCCGAACACGGGCGGATCCCCAGTGCACGGAATGGGTGAAGGTGTCTTCGAGCCGGGGAGACCGGCCGATACCCAGAACCCGTGTCTCCGAATCGGCTCCCAGCAGGCGCGCCGCCAGGTGGCGCCCCAGAAACCCCTGCGCGCCAGTCACGAGGATCCGGGTGGTCATCGCTGGGTCCCCGCCCATTCGAGAGTCCGCTGCACGCCGACGGCGAGCGGCACGGCCGCACGCCACCCCAGCTCTCGGTCCGCCCGAGTCGTGTCCGCGACCAGCTCTCCGATCTCGGTCTCGGCCGCGCGCCGCTCCGAGTGCGTTTCGCGAATGGGCAGCGCGCGGCCCGCGGCCCCGACGACCACCTCCGCCAGCGCCTTCACCGACGTGCCGCTGCCGGTGCCAAGGTTGAACGTCGACCCGGCGGCCGCATGCGAAATCGCCGCGCCCAGAATGCCGGCGACCACGTCGTCTACGAATACATAGTCCCGCACCGGGCTCAGGTCGGCCACCACGATCTCCTCCTCTTCAAGCGCCTGTCTCAGCATGGTCCCCAGTACCGCGCGGCGGGGCAGTCCCGGTCCGAACACCGAGAACGGCCGCAGCACCACCCCTTCGAGGCCGAGCGGGCCGTACGCGCGCACGAACTGCTCGGCGGCCGCTTTCGCTCGCCCCATACGGCGACCGCGGCCGGCTCGAGCAATCCTCGCCGACCGGCTGGGCCTGCGCTCGGCCGTAGACCTCCGGCCGAGGAGACATAGACCAGCCGGGCGAATCCGCTGCGCGCGGCACGCCTCCAGCACCTCCGAGTGTGCCCAGGACGTGCACGCCGCCGTATTCCTGGGGAGCGTTGAAGGAGGCCGGCAACCGAGGGCGGGCCGGCCAAGTGGATGGCGACCGCGGCGCCCGCAGCCAGACGGGCCAGCGTGCCGACCGGTCCTGGATGTCCGCGCAGACCGCGTTCCACCTCGGGGCGGGCAGCCGAAGCGTGGCCTGCCCGGGTGCCCCTGCCAGGGCCCGGACGCTCGGCGCCAAGGCTCACGAGGGCCCGGCCTGACCGCGGCGCCGATGAAGCCACCGGCGCCGCTGACGAAGGACGGCTCGGCCGGCCAGGCCGCTCGCCGTCGTCAGCCATGGGCATGGGCCGGCCCGATCAGCCTCCACGAACAGGGACTCGAGGGCGCGCGAACCATGACCTCAGGCCGGAACCGCGCTCATAGCGCCGCCGGGCCGGCCATGCCCAGCCGCCGGGCCGTACGCGGGCTCCCGCAGGAGCCGCTCCAGGCCCCCGGCCAGCGCGTCCGGGTTCGTTCATCGGAACGACGAGACCGGTTCTGCTCGTGGAGCACCATCTCCTCGATGCCACCGACGTTGGTGACGACCGCTGGCTTGCCGAACGACATGCCCTCCGCCACCGACACCGGCAGCGAATCGTGAAGCGAAGCATGTGCCTGGACGTCGATCAGCTCCCACATGTCGCCGATGGAGCCAGGCCAGCTCACCAGGCGGACGCGATCGGCGATGCCGAGCTCCTCGGCGTCCCGCCTCAGCGTATCGGGGTAGGTGGAATCCTCGCCGGGATATCCCGTGAGCACGAAGTAGGTGTCCGGCACGCGCGCGATGACCCGTTTCGCCGCCTTGAGCAACACTCGCTGTCCCTTGTAGCTCACCAGTCGGCTCACCTGCCCGACCACCCGCGCGCCGCGGTCGTCGGGCAGGCGAAGCTCCCGGCGCATCTGGGCATTCGTGCGGGTCGCGACCGGGGCGGGAATCCCGTTCGGGATGACCCGTGCTCGCCGGTGGCGGCGGAACAGCCAGCGATTGACCAGATCCGAGTGGGCCTGCGAGTCGCAGATGAAGGCGTCCGCGAGACAGAAGACGAGCTGCCCGGTCAACCGGCGGCCCCGCCGATCGTAATAGCCGGGGAAATATTCGGTGATCGTGGTCGGACGCCCGGTCAGCCGCCCGGCCAGCACGCCGAAGAGGGTCGCGGTCGCGTGCTGGGCGTCGATGAGGTCGATCCGACGCTCGTGGATGACCGCGCACAGTCTCCGGACCAGCCGCCCGAAGGTCGCCGCCGCCCGCGCGAGGTCTCGCGGACCGAGCGAGGGAAGAATGCGCCGGCGGGGGAGCTCGCCGAGATCGACGACGTCGATGCCGGCCGCGTCGTAGGCGTCCCGCAGCGAGCCCAGGCGCGCCTCCTGCGCCGAGTCGCGCTGGTACAGGGTGATCACGACGTGCTCGAATCGCTGCCGATCGATCGCCCGCGCGAATGAGAGAAGCCGGTTTTCACTCCCGCCGAATCCGAGGTCGGCAATGAGGGATGCGACGCGGATGCGGGTCACGCCGGTGCCCAGGCACGCCGGTCAACGGCCGCCGCCGCCACGGCTCTCGAAACGATTCGACTCACGCCGTCCGTCCGCCTGATCTTCAACGGACATCGCCCGAAGAGCAGGGCCGCCGTCGCGTCGGGGCGGGGCGCGTCCGCCGGGGATCGGAAATACCAGGTAGCGGTACACGAGGCCCGACACCGCGTCGAGATCGTCGAAGATCCAGGGCTCAGGCCAGGCCCCGGAACGCTCTCCGGCAAGCGGCCGGAGAGCGCCGTCGAGCACCGACGCCGGCGTCCGTCCCGGCTCGAGCGCGGTTCCTGGGAGATCCCACGTGTCGGGGTTTCGCCCGGAGTCCGGCGGCCGGAGCTCGAGCAGTGTCCGAGTATATGTACGAGTCAGGCACGCACAACATCGTGGAGTACCGCTGCCAATCAACTTCGCCGTGCAGATCGGGCAAGCTCAGTGAGGACAGCGAAAAACGGCAGCGTTACGAGAAGTACGAGTTCACGGCGACTGACGAGATCCTGTGAAGAGCCACGGGAGCTAAGGGCAGTCCTCCCCCGGTACCTCGCCCTTGACATACAGCGGTCGCTGACACAGAGCGGTAATTGCTGGCGATCTTCTACGACTCCACGAGAAGCAGGGAACGGCTGCGGAAGGAGCGCCCTGGCCGCAGGAGATGATCTCGACTCTGAAGCGCGGCATCCACGTGATCGCGACCCGCGAGTCATTGAGGTGGCCCGAGGCGAAATGGAGACGGCACAAAGTTTCGGTGGAAGTCACAAAACTGCCTGAGGAGGAGGCGCGGAAAATGATCCGGCAGCGCTTGCGTAAAGCTGGAGGATCCGAATTCCGAAGAGCGCCTGTTCGAGATCTTCGCTGCACTCCCTTCTACATCGAGTCGGCGATTCGTCTCTATCTCGATCTGGTCGAGGAAGAGGTTGAGGCGACGGATCTCCCCTCCACTCCGAAGGGAGCGGTCATCGGCCGCCGACCACCGGCGGGCGCCGCAGCGAGCTCTGGCGACGGCGCTCGCGACGGGCGGGCTCTGATCCAGCCGTACCAACACATGGCCGACGTGCTCAACGTCGAGCTCGCGGTTCTGCACTACCAGGACTTCACTGACTCGTTCCTGACCGAGCGCGTCTCCGGAAGCTCTAAACTTCACGGTTTCCCCTCACCGACGCCGTACGGGAGTCGCCCACCGAGAAAGCGCTACGGAACGTCGCTCCGAAGCGGCCACCGATCATCTTTGGGCTCGTTGCCAGGAGAGGGAGAACAGAACCCAGACCACTCCGCGCTCCTGCGGGGGTTGTTCGACGGCTGGATTTCGGTAAGCGAGGTCCCCCGGCGATCTTGTCGAGGCTCTGATCGACATCGGTTACGTCCTTAACGACGACAGGCTTCTCCAACGAGCTGATGGCGCTGATCTCCACGCAAGAGCGAAAGCGGGCACCTGATCATGCTTGTGCTGGACTTCCTCAAAGCGATGTCGACGCGGCGCATCGTCGGCGTCGAGGCGGGGATCAAACAGTTCGAGCGCCTCCGTAATCGGAAGCAACGGCTCGGTCGCCATCTCCATTCACTTGAGCTTGAACTCGCCTACCTGCGAGAGCTTCGTGGCGTAGTCACCGGTGAGCGCGAATGACTTCCTGCGGCTAGCGCGACAGGCACAGCCCTTCGATCCCACCGACCGTACCCAGCTGTGCGCCCGCTCTACCACGGGGACGTTCTGACGATGGACGGCAGGTTCCGCGAGGGCTCGAAGGTACTGCAAGAGACCTACGAAGCGGTGGGGCACCTGTACATCGTCAACTGGGGCGAGCTGGTCCGCCACCGGGCTCACGCCTATCGCTTCTCGTTCCTCCTTGAGGAAGCGGCAGAGCTATACCGACTCGCCCTTCGCAAGACGCCAGACGCACCCTGGCGCTGACCGCAAAGCTCTACACGAATCTGGTCGATGGACTGCTGGTTCAAGCCCGATTTAGCGCTAAAGGAAGCGGTCAAGTCGATCGAGTTGAATGAACGGATCGGGCACCAGATCGAGCTCGCCAAGTGCGCAGCGGCAAGGGGCATTGCCCTCGCAAAGCTCAGGAAGTTCCCTGCGGCAGAGGCTGCAATCGGCGAAGCCAAGGGCGCTCGCGAAAGCTACGGACTACCCCGCCGGGTTGGCCTTCGCGCTTCAAGCGGAGTCCATCGCGATGACCCTTGCCGAAGACACTCGGGGTCGGAACCTGGCAATCGGTCAACTGAGGCGCAAGACGAAGGAACTAGGCACGTATGGTCACCTCAACGTGGCTCCCTTGATCGCGGCTGGCGAGGACGGTACGTCAATGGCGGCGGTGTCGAAGGCCGCGGAATGGTTTGAACCGGAGGACGTAGGGACGCAGATTCAGTGGTATCTCGGCCTTTAGACGAATCCGGCCGCGACGTCGATCACCGTCTTGCAGTGGGCGGAGCTGTCGCGCTTCATAGATCCACCTCAGGTCCTTCAACGGCAGGAGCTCAATCAACTCGTCCAACGGAACTCCACTCCTCCTCCAGCAGGCGGGCTGCCTTCTGGAGAACCGACGGCTCACCGTTCAGGTAGCTGGTTACGAAGTCACGTCCTTGGGCAGGACATCCGAAAGAAAGACGGGGTCGATCTCCTCACCCATCGGGTGTCCCATTGAACAAATCCGACCGCCATCCCTAACCCATTTGCAGGCCGCAAGTAGCCCAGCTTCGTTGCCGGTGAGGTCGAAGACGACGTCGGCACCCCCCTTCGGGATCCGACAATGCGGTTCCGATGGGTGAGATCGGGGCCGCCAAGGGCTGTCAGGCGCTCGGTTGAAGGGTCGGTTACGTCGAAGGCGAGTGCCGGGAGTTGGGTGCAGAGGGCGAACGCAAGGCAGAGGCCCAGGCCGCCGGCGCCGATGAGGAGGACCCGGTCATTGGGCACGGGTGCGGCCAAGTCCTTGGCGTGAAGAACGCAGGAGAGCGGCTCGCACAGCGCAAGGTGAGGTGCTGCCGACCCCTTGAGGCGGAGGAGGTAGCTGGCGTTGATGTCACCGATGTTCTAAAACGCCCGATTGGTGAACAGCGCTTGCTGGCCACGTCGACACAGATGTGATCTCTTAGCACGACAGTGGTCGCACTCACCGCAGCGGAAGTTTAGGTCGCTGGTGACTAATGTCTCTGGCCCACGCCGACGCTTTCGACCTTCTCCCCATCTCTCATGACTTCGGCGATGAACTCGCGTCCTACCGAAATCGGGTAGGTAGCGCCTGGACGACCCCAAAATTGCGATATCAGAACCGCACAGTCCGCAATAAAGAAAGCGAAGGCGCACCCATTCGTCGGACAAGGGCGGCAACGTGCGCTCGTCGATTTGGAGCTGGCCGGGGCAAGCGCGAGAAGCCACGCATCGTTGTTCAACCGTCCTTGGCACCCCCACCAACCAATCCACCTGGGCCGGGGCGCCCCCTGCCCGGGGCGAGGGCGGTACGGGACCAGATCATCTGGTTAAACGCGAGCGCCTCCTCCCGCAGGGAGGACGTCGGCCCTTCGGCGCGGATCAGCGTGATCAACTCGGCTAACCGGGGGACATCGTCCTCGGTCATCCCCAAGTCGTACCGCCGAGTTGACCCCGATGCGAATGCCCTGTCCGAGGGAATAAGGCAGGGTCCTGAAGTTGGTCATGATTAGGTACCGCTCGAGCCGCTCGTAGGTGGTGAACGCCAGATCCCGGTCGCCCTCTCGTATCTTCATGGTGAGTCGGCGGTAAGTCCCGGCGACGACGTACGACCGGCACCCCGTGCTCCTGCAAGAGCGTCCTCCAGGGCGACCGCCACCCGCAGCATCCGCCCTAAGTAGTCCCAACCAATTCCCCGGCACAGGGTCAGGCCTGCGGCGTAAGTGCTAGCGACGTGCATATTGGAAACAAAGGTTGAAACCCCCTTGAGTAGCGACTTCCACCTCTCGTCGTGTTGCTTCGTCGCGAGGAGGGCCTTTTGCGGCCCAGGAAGTTCTTGTGAACGCTGGCGATCATCAGGTCATATCCCCACTCGAACGGGTTGGGATGGTCGCCACAGATGACATTCGTCAGGCACTGGACGTGTCCAGATCTTGGTTGGCCGATCCACTGCTGCAATCTCGCTGAAATCCTCGTACACAAGACCCTCGCTTCGATCCACGAAGACATAGTCGGGACGCTCTTTTTCGCACAACTCCAGCGCCGCCGGCATGCTCACGGACATTGCCTCGTCGTCAACCGGCAGCATCCTCAATCACGTGGAGGCCCAGTCGCTCGACAATTGCCTGCCCGGAAAGATGGCCCCCGGCTCGAATCGGCAACAGGAGGACCTTTTCGGCCCGGGCGGGCCATCGCCATGAAGAGGACGGTGTGCGCATGCAGGCCAGAGAGGACGCGCATGGTCGTATCGGCTGCGCCAAGGGCATCGGCCCATGCCTCATAGACGAGGCGTGAGTCCCGCTCAAGCGCAGTTCGGCCGGCGACTGGCATCCCGAGCTTCCAGTCGCTGCTCCCTGGCTCTCACCTTGTCGGTGTTGTAGAGGCCGTGCAGGTGAGCCAGTGACCTCCAGATCAGCAGGGAAGGAAAAAGTCCACCGGATTGAGAACCAGGGACGAACGTAGGGTTCTTCCTGCTCGTGCAGCGACGCGCGCAACGCTCCGGCAAAGGCCGTTGGCCACGATCGATACTTGAGTTATCCGAAATTCGGGGCCGCCGGGTCGATCACTTTGCGAACTTCTACCATAATTAGGACCTGCGCTCTCAAAGAAGGCAAGGGAGCTGTGCCAGGCCCTTTCCAGGACCACGAGGCGATCGGCGCATTCGATAAACCGGAACTGGCCACTACGCATCAGCTCGCCGACCAGCTTGAGGATGCCGGGAGTGCTCGAAATAGTCATGGAAGGCAAGTAGACCTCCCGAGATCAGCAGAGGAGAGATGTGCTCGTGATCGGCGCGCACGGATTCCTCGTCGTGTAGCCCGTCGATCAAGGCGAACGATAGAGGGCCGCTTACAGGGGCCTCGTCACCGCGTATGCGGAGAATGGTCACCACCGAATCAACTCCGTTGCGCACCGTGTTGGACCGCAGCTCAGAATAGGTGTCGGATCCTGTCGCCGTACCGATAGCCCTCATGCGGATCGACGGCGATCAGTCGTATCGGTAGTCGAAGCGCAGTGATAGTGCAGCCGATCGCCAGGGTCGACCGGCCCTTGTAACTACCGACCTCGACCATCTGGGAGCCCGGTCACCGGGCGCTGCGGCCACACAACGGGCCAAAGCTTCCGCCTCGGGCCGCGACAGCCACCCCTCCACCGCTTCGACTGCCAGCAGCCACTCGTCGACCTCGATGTGCGGAGTAACTGGATCAGCGTCAACGGCCGTGGCGCTTATGTTTCGGAGCGGAACGTTGTCGGGGTCGAGCCGTAGCACTGTGTAAGCCCAGTCGAGCGCCGCTCCAAAGTCGCCTTCTCGGCACTTGCTTATAGCTTCGCGCTCGCCTTGCTCGATCTCAGCCCGGAAGAAATGCTTCCGGCAGCGCCCTAGGCTATAGTGGTCGGACAGGCTGCTCCCCGTTAAGATGTCCGGCCTCAGTTGGATGAGATACCCGATCAGATCGGTGCCGGTGACGGTGAGGGAGCCAAAAAGGGTGCGAACCCCCTCTGGTGGCGGCCTCTATCCATCTTGGTATCAACTCGACGAGGTCTTCCTTCAGCGTAACTCCCCGTAAGAGTGGATGAACGGCAGCTCGGGCGCGTCGAAGCCCGTCGGATCATCCCACCTCACCAGCAGGGCATTGGCGGCAGCGACATTCTCGGCGATTCCTGGGTCGAGGACAACTTCCCCGTCCTGTCAATACCTTGAACGAAGAAATCGAAGAAGGAGACGTTGAAGTGCGCATCCGGATAGCGGCAGTCCAGCATCCGCCGACCAGCTCGCGAGCCGTGTCGTCAACGGCTTTAGTGTGTGCCGGCATCGTAATTGTGACGTTATCTGATTGAGTAGCAGCCGATTCCCGAGGTATGAACGATCACTATCCCCGAGATCGATGGCGGCGCCACCGGAATTGAACTGGAAACGCCAACGCTGCTGCTGGACGTCGATCTAGCGCAGCGCAACATCGCCCATATGGCGGCGTGCGCCGCGGAGATGCCGGCTGTGCGACCACACTTCAAGGCGCACAGGTGCCTCGAGATCGCTCGCTTCAGGCTCAAGCCGGCGATCGCGGCAACTGTCGCCACCCTCGCGGAGGCAGCGGCTGTCGAGGGCCGGCTTGGATACGCGCCAGCGGCGATACGAAAGCCGTGCCAAGCCATCCCAAACGGAAACACTGGCCCAAATTTCGACCTGGTGCCCGGATCACCGTCTTGGTTGACGAAGCCGCAAACCTCGAAGCGATCTCGGCCACGGCGCGTGCCGCCGGGAGCGAGGTGCGATGATCGACGTCGACACCGGTATGGGGCGGTGTGGAGTACGGCGTGAGGAGGACGCGCGTGAGCTTCGTCAGGCTCTGTGAAGCAGTTGCCCGCCATTCGCTTCGATGGCGTTAGCGCCTATGAGGGTCACTGGCACTCCGATCATGGACACCGGTGAGCGAGCTGCATGTAGTCGCGAGGCGATCGAGGTCATGGCCGGTTTCATCACCGCGATCCGCGAGGCGGGAATCGACGTCGCGGCGGTCTCCGCCGGTGGCAGCACGACCTATTCGACGACCGGCGCCGATCCTCGAGTGAACGGAGATCGAGCCGGGCGCCTACGCCTTGATGGACGTTGTGCGGCGGGAATACCTGTCCGAGTTTGAGTTCGCTCTGACGGTTGTCGGCACCGTGATCAGCCGCCACGACTCGCTGGTGGTGCTTGACTGCGGGCACAAGGCAGTCAACGCCAGACCTAGCTCACCACAGTTGGTCGACGGTTTCGGCGAGGTCACCTCGGTGGACGAAGAGCACCTGCGCTTCAACGTTTCGGGACTCGAACCCCGAGTTGGGGATCGCCTCCAGGTGAGACCGCGGCTTTGGGCCGTTGACGATCAATCTCTACAGGCGGTTCCACGTCATCTCCGACGGGGTCGTCGTCGACGAGTGGCCCGTTGTGGCGCGGCGCTAGCGAATCAGGGGGATTAGCTTGGAGAAGTGGTCAATGACCAGATCTGCCTCGGTCGGCGTCGGAAGTGTCATCGACGAGGCCGCGGTACCGGACCGGCACGAGACCAAGCGTCGCGAGCTCCGGCCACATCAGTTTGTTTCAAGTCGCCCACGTGCCAGACGACGCCCCCCTCCCTCAGCCTGAACTGATCGAGCATGTGGCGGAAGATCGCCGGCGAGGGCTTGTAATGGCCGACTTCGTCGGAGAATGCCCAACCGGTGAAGTGGCGGAGAACCCCGGCGCGCTCCAGCAGGCGCAGGTGCCGCGAGCCGGTGAGGCCGACGTCGCAGACGATCCCCAGCTGCACACCGTTGTTGCAAGGGCCTCCAGCGTCTCCGCCACCCAGGACTCAGCTCCAGGTCCACTGCCTCTCCGGCATCGAGATAGGCGGCAAGGACACGGCTGCGGCCCCTTCCCTCAAGCCCTTCGATCGCGTCCACCAGCCTGACCGCCGCGCGCATCGGCTCGAAATGCTCTCCCCGCTCCCAGCCGCTGCA
The DNA here is from genome assembly GCA_963711915.1 of uncultured Gemmatimonadales bacterium. GTDB lineage: Bacteria > Gemmatimonadota > Gemmatimonadetes > Gemmatimonadales > GWC2-71-9 > CAVVWJ01. The sequence continues at coordinate 3,906 of CAVQGA010000008.1, read as the reverse complement.
ACGCCTGGGCCTGCGCCAGATGGGCATCGAGCACGTCGCTCTCGACCTTGATCTCCTGCGTCACCAAAGCCCCCGCCACTGCTTGTCGCCGCAGCTCCGCCAGGAGGCCATCAGGCTCTGCGACAAGGGTATGCCAGAAGTCGAAACTGATCGCGGCGGGGAAGCGGGAGTCACGACAGGGGAGTGGCGAGGGCGGGAATCGAACCCACGACACCACGATTTTCAGTCGTGTGCTCTACCAACTGAGCTACCTCGCCTGGAGCGCGCGGCGCGGCCGCGCTGCGGGAAGGCTAGCGACCGGGGCCGAGCGGGGCTGATTGCATTGGGGGGTGGCGCGGACTCGTGCAGCGCTGGCGCTGGTCGCCGCCGTGGCGGTCGGGCGGCGCTCGTCGTCTCGGGCGGCTCCGGCGCCGACCCGCGCACGCCGCCGGCGCTGCCCGGGCTGCCGCCGCCGTTCCTCGGCACCGCGGTCGCTCGGCGACGGCGGCCTGACGGCGGCGATCGACGCCTACGGCGACGTCGTCGACCTGCGGGCGCCGGGGCCGGCGGGACGGGCGCTGATCGACAACCCGTCGGCCCGCCAGGCGCGCCGGCACGGTCCCGGCCGACACCGGGATCGTGCCGCGGGTCTCCTGCGGCCGGCCGGCGCGGCCGCTCTGGCGGGCCGACTCGGTCCCCAGCGCTACCAGCCGGGGACCAACGTGGTCGTCACCGCGGCGCGGTTCGGCTGCCTAGGCAGGTGCGGATCAGCTCATGCCGCCGGCGCCTCACTCGCCTGCCTCACCGAAGCTACCAAAGGGACGCGCGTCTGGCTGCGCTCCACCAACGAGCAGCGGCACGAAGGCTGCAGTGCGACAGCAGAGCGGCTCGACGGACGATCCGAGCCGCCGAGCGGAACGACCGGCAGTGGCTGCAAAGAGCCCAGCCGCTCGGCCCAGATGCGCCAACCTGGGCGAGACGGATGTACCAGCGCTCTCTGCTCACGATGCAAGCGCTGACCAACCGTCAAACGGGGGCCGTCACCGCCGGCGCTCGCGACGGCTGGGCCTACGTCTGGCCGCGAGACGCCGCGACCCGCAGCTCTTGCCTTCAACGCCGCCGGCTACCGGCGCGAGGCGCGACAGATCGCTCGCTTCCTGCTCGGCCTCGAACTCGGCGCCGCCGCCCGCTTCTACAGCAACGGAGAACCTGTACCGGGACGGGGGCCACAGGAGAGCGCCATCGGCCGGCCTGCAGTTGCAGGCTCGCCTCGGCCTCAACCTCCGGGGGACCTTCGCCGACCTTCCCCGACGTTGTCCGCGAGGAGGCCGAGCTGGAGAGCGCCCGATTACCAGAGCAAGTCCCGCTACCTCGGCAATGCTCTCGCCGCCGGCGAGCCGGACGTCAAGACGGGCGAGATTGCCGGCTCGATTGTTTCGTCAGCCGGGAAACCCGGCTTCCGGTCTTGACTCGGCGGGGGCTTGGGCGGTGAACTGTTTGGGCTGCGGCGGCTCTACCCGGCGGCGCGGGAGACGATGCTGCGGTTGGCGCGCCGGGGCGGGCGCTTCGGCATCATGCCGGGAACCGGTTGGCCCGGTGAAGACCCTTGGACGGCGCCGACGGCGTGGACCGCGTGGTCGCTCGCCGGCGCTTCTCGCGCTCGGAGACCAAGACCGCGCGCGCACCCGCGCGGACCGACGCGTCGCGCTCCACCTCCTCGCTGACCTGCGCCGCGCCGCCACTCCCGCCGGGACGCTGCCGGAGCGCGTCGACGCCCAGACGGGCGTTCCCCGCTCGACCACGCTGTGGCTTAGCAATACGACGAGTCAAGGGCGCAAGAACATGGCCTTCTTCTTCAGTTTGCATCGCGGCGATATTTGTGCAACGATTTTGTTTCCGATGGCTGCCTGAAGCCGACATCTAACATCTGGCGCGGATGAGTTTCGCAGCCGCTCAATCAGTGCTTTACCGCGCTCATAAGCAATTCCCTATGGACGACCATCGATAGCGCGTCCACGGGCTCGCCCACGACCAGCACATCCAGCTTCACCATGGCGATACGCGGTGGCCGGCCAGATGATAATCCAGCGACGCGTATCCACGCGACGCGCGATTTCAGCCGGTCATAAAAATCGAGCACGATCTCATTCAGCGGCAGCTCGTACACCAGCATCACCCGCCCGCCGCCGATGTACTCGAACTTCTTCTGAACGCCGCGCTTCTCTTCGAGCAGCTTCAGAATCCCGCCGAGATACTCTTCCCTCGTGATCACCGTCGCTCGATCATCGGCTCTTCGATCTGCTTGATCTCGGCGGGTCGGGAAATTTCGTCGGACTTCCACTTCAATCACGTCACCGTCTCGTGGTGACGCGGTAGCGCACGCCGGGCGCCGTGGTGATCAGGTCGATTTGAATTCGCGCTCCAGCCGCTCCTGGACGATCTCCAGATGCAGCAGGCCAAGAAAGCCGCAGCGGAACCCGAAACCCGAGCGCGACCGAATTCTCCGGCTCGAAGTTGAAGGCGCTGTCGTTCAATCGCAGCTTTTCGAGCGCATCGCGCAGCAGCCCGTGCTCGTGGGACTCCACCGGATACAGCCCCGCGAACACCATCGGCTTCACCGCCTCGAATCCCGGGCAGCGGCTCGGAGGCGGGGTTCGCGTCATCGGTGATCGTATCGCCGATCTTGCGCGTCCGCCACCGTTCTTGATGTTCGCGAAGAGGAATCCGACTTCGCCCGCCGAAAGCTCATCGCAGGGAATCGGCTTTCGGCGATTGATAGCCGAGACCCTCTACTTCGTAACCGCTCCCGTTCGACCACAACTTGATCTTCTGCCCCGTCGCGAACTCGTCCATCGACCACGCGCATCGAGAATGATGACGCCGCGGTAGGTATCGAACCAGGAATCGAAGATCAGCGCGCGAAGAGGCGCTCCGGATCGCCGCCCGGCGGAGGCACGCGTGCACGATAGCTTCGAGTACGTCCGGAATGCCGAGGCCCTTCTTCGCGCTCACCAACAACGCTCGTTCGCGTCGCAATCCGATCACCTGCTCGATCTGCTCGCGAATCCGTTCCGGCTCGGCCGAAGGCAGATCGATCTTGTTGATGACTGGAATAATTTCGAGGTTGTGGTTTAGCGCGAGGTAAGTGTTGGCGAGCGTCTGAGCTTCGACGCCTTGCGAAGCGTCCACCACCAGCAGCGCGCCTTCGCACGCCTGCAGGCTGCGCGAAACTTCATAGGTGAAATCGACGTGCCCCGGCGTGTCGATCAGATTAAGCTGATAATCTGGCCATCTTCGGCGCGTAATTGAGTCGCACCGCATGCGCTTTGATCGTGATGCCGCGCTCGCGCTCGAGGTCCATCGTATCGAGCACCTGCGCCATCATTTCGCGCTGCGAAAGCGCGCCGGTGTACTTCGAGCAGGCGGTCCGCGAGGGTGGATTTGCCGTGATCGATATGCGCAATGATGGAGAAATTCCGTATAAATTCGGGGACCATGCGGTAAGATGAGGCCCGAAACTCGATTATCCCATATGTCCCCGGTGATCGAAGGAAAACTCGAAGCGCGCGGTTTGAAGTTTGCTATCGTTGTCGGACGGTTCAATAGCTTCATTACGGACCGCTTGCTCGATGGCGCTCTTGATGTCTTGCGCCGCACCGGCGTTCGATCCGGCGGATATCACAATCGTGAAGGTGCCGGGCGTGGGAGATTCCCCTTACGGCGAAGACGATCGCGCAGCAAGGCAATCGGGACGCCATCATTGCCCTGAGCGCCGTGATCCGGGCGAACTCCGCACTTCGATCATGTGGCTGGCGGAGCGGCTAGCGGGCATCGCCGCAGAATCTCGATCGAGACCGGTAGTCGCCTGTCGCCTTCGGCGTGCTGACTACGAATACCGTCGAGCAGGCGGTGGATCGCGCCTGGCGG
>CAVQGA010000007.1:320000-367655 GCA_963711915.1 uncultured Gemmatimonadales bacterium | reverse complement strand
CCGTTTTCACCACGGTGACTTGAACAGCAGCCTCTGGGAACCTGCTCAAACCAAAGCCCGAGTGGTTCCTCATCCTGGTAACGTGGCGGACAGCGCCCGTCCACCTCCAGGCGCACGACGGCATTCACCGGCGGCCTCCGACCGCTTCTCCGATCGCCTGAAGACGTTCCTGACTCCTCCTCATCGAGATCGATCTCGGCGGCCAGAGTGAGCCGGAAGGTGGACCCGCGACTCTTCGCTCGAGATAAAAGCCGCGACATTGCTCGAATGACGTCTTCCACCGGGATGAACTCGCCGGCATCGAGCGGCAGGAAGCGCGGAAAGCGATCGGGAACTCGCAAGTACGCGAAGTGGGTCGGGCCCGCCTCCTCCGCGAGCAATACCGCAAGACAGAGCTCAGGTGCGGCAGTAGCGGGACCGGAAATCCGGGGCTCATGGTGATCGCGTGGGGTGTGAGCAGCGGATAGATTCCGGTGGAAGCGCTCCATGATGCGCTCCCGCGAAGCATCGTTCAGAGCTCGGCCCATCCCAGTACGCGAATCCCGAGATGCCCCAGCTCGTCGAGGCACTCGGCAACCACGGCGCGGCGTTGCCGCTCAGCAACGGTCCAACCGCAAGGCCACCGCCTCGAGTCGGCCCTCATTTCCCTCGAGCTTCAGACCTCCGACGTTCACCATGAAGAACTCATCGAGATTGGCGCTGACGATGGCGATGAAACCGAGTCGCTCGAGCACCGGAGTGCGCTGATCTTCGGCGAGCGCAAGCACCCGCGAGTTGAACTCCACCAGGCTGAGATCGGGATCGAGTAGCGGAGTATCGCCGATGTCGGCCGCCGTAAAGATGGAGCGGTCGTGTCGACGCAGCGCCTTCCGCCCGCGCTCCGGAGCAACGCCGGAGCGGAGCGCGAACGCGATCGCCGAGCGTCTCGGCATCCTCAGCCCGGGGCTCGCCGGCAGTCGCGACGAGCTCGTCCAGCGGAATCCACACGACGTCATTCAGCATGGCCCGGTCCAGGCGGATCCGTCGGGCGACCCAGATATCGAGGAGACGGATCGTCCCCACACCGGGGACGGTACCGAGGAAGGAGAGGTCTCCAACGCCGCTGCCAAGCGCCTCCTGAAGCAGATGCCGGCAGGCCGACTCCCCCGTCCCTCCCCCGCCGGCAGCCGGAGACCATGACGTCGTCTGTCGAAGCGCCACCCTTCCGCCGTCGATCGCGAGGAGCACCGTGGTCCGCCCGGACGCGATGGCGCGTGCGAGTCGCCTCCCGCTCGAGATTCGCGGTCAGCCGCTGTGCTCGCGCGAGCTTCGTCTCGATCATGGCCCGAAGCCCTGGAGCCGCTCCAATGGCCTCGCCGATTCGCTCCAGCGACGGCACCCCGGGATCCACCCGTCTGAGCTTGAGCTCCTGGAACCCGCGCACGATCCCGCTGCGGCGCACGGAGACGGCATCGTACATCAGCGCGAACCGGCCGCCCCATGGCCATGGTGAGCGCGCATCGCGTGTCAATCGCTCGACCTCGAGCTCCGTGAGCACCTGCAACGCCGCAGGGTCCGCCCCACCTCGCAATCGTCTGGCGGCCTCGCTGCCGCCGGCGAACGCGGCAACGGGATCGGTCTCGGGTACCTCAGATGCGACGAGTGGTGATCCGGGAAAGGAGACGCTGAGGGTCCGCCGGTCGTCCGCCCCGACGCGCCATCGGCAGATGATGCCTCGTCGCGAAAGCGAGCCGTCAGCGGTGTCGAAATAGAGGTCTCTGTAAAAGGACCGGTGGGTCTCGGAGGATCGCAGTCGAAGCGGGAGGCTGCTCGTGGACAGCTCGCGCAGGAGGTCCGGCGTGGGCACATCCCATTTGAGCTCTTCGAACGGCCGCGCCTTCATCGCGACGGCAGTCGAGTCGCGCTCGAGTCCTGACGCTCTCGAGGATCCGGGAGAAACCGGCTTTGAAGCGCGGATCGTCTCGGACGACGGTCGAAGAGTCCTGAGTCGAGCTGCCATGCGGAGACGACCGGTGTCAGCCGAGCCGTGCGTTCGAGCCACTCGAGGGTTCGACTTACATCACCCGTCGAGGCGTAATACGCCGCCAGATCGGAGTACTGGTAGGCGTTGGTGTACTCGCCGGCCGACCAGCCGCGCGGCCAGTGAATCGCTGAGCGCGCGCGCCTCCGCCGTTCGGCCGGCCGCGTTGAGGCAGATGGCTCGCGCCGCCAGCCACGGGCCGAGGTCGAGTGTGAGACAGCGCTCGGCATTACCGCTCAGGAGGAGCGCATAGGCCTGGAGCACTGCCGGTACCGGGTCACCAGGGGCGAAGGCACGGGCGCGGCGCGACTCGTCGAGCGCCAGGTCGTAGCGGCGTCCACCGAGCGCCAGGACGATGAGGCTATGGCGCAGTCCGGCGGACAGCGGATCCAGCCCCAGTGCCGCCTGGGCCAGGGGTACCGCGTCCGCATAGCGATGGTCGTTCGCGAGCGCGAACGCGGCCGACATTTGAATCGCCGCATCGTTGGGCTTGAGGCGGCGGGCACGTCCGATTTCGGCGAAGATCGTGTCCCTCGGCGCGCTCGCCAGGGCCAGCGCGTCGGCGAGGGCGTGATGACCCTCGGCGAGTGTGGAGTCGAGCGCAACGGCGCGCAGGGCATACGAACGAGCCCTCGCCGAGATGACGTACCGATCGCGGCTTCCCGGGTACCCGTAGTACACCCATGTCGAGTTTGCGGAGCTGAGCCCGGCATACCCCATGGCGTAACCGGTGTCGATGCGGACCGCGTCTTCAAATGCGCTGATGGCCCCCTCCATCGACTTCGGGTCCCGGCGTTGCATGAGGTAGCGGCCTCGCAGCACCGCGTCGAATGCGGCACCCTTCGTCGGCATCGCGCCGAGGTCATCGGGCGGCACCGCTCGAAGTCCGCTGGCTAACTGTCTACGCACCTTGCGGGCGATCTCCTCCTGCACGCGGAACCGATCGGAGAGGTCTCCCTCGAACGAGCCCGCCCAGATATGCGCTTCGCTTTTCGCCTCGATCAGCTCCGCCGACACCCGGACACGGTTGCCCTGTCTTCGGACGGCGCCCTCCACGATGTGGCGTACGCCCAGCGTCTCGGCGATCTGAGGCAGGGTGAGAGTGCTGCCCTTGAGCGCCATCACCGACGTGCGCGAGATCACCTTGAGACTCTCCAGTATCTGCGCGAGCTGGCCGATGATCTCCTCGGTGATCCCCTCGCTGAAATACTCGTTCGCGGAGTCGCCGCTGAGATTGTCGAACGGGAGGACCGCGACCGACGCGGCGTACCGCCCGCTGGTGTCGGCGCGGGCAGACGCTGTCCGGTCGCCGCTTGCCCGATGCGACAGCGAGAGGCTGATCACCAGCGCGACGAGGGCGAGCAGCGCCGCAGGGACCAGCCACCGGCCCGCGCCGGCACCTCGCCCCGACCCGGCGTCCTCGTCGCTGCCCGGTCGGCGACGGCCGGCACCGGCGTCGAGAGCCGCGGCAGGGCACCGAGGGTCTCGCGAAGCGCGTCCGCCAGCGCGCCGGCAGTCTGGAAGCGCTCCTCCGGGGCCTTCGCCAGACACCGCCGGACCGCCGCGATGAGGCCCGGGGGGATGTCGGCCTCGCGGAGATGCTCGAGCGGGGGTTCGCTGCGTGAGCTGCTGGGTGAGCACGCTCTTGAGCGTCGGTCCGCTGAACGCCATCCGCCCGGCCAGCATTTCGTAGAGGACGCATCCGAGGCTGTAGATGTCGCTCCGTCCGTCCACGGCGGTCGGCGGCGGTCGCCTGCTCCGGGCTCATGTACGCCACCGTGCCGATGGGCAGTCCGATGCCCGTCAGGGTCGCGCCGCCGGCGAGCTCCACGGCGCGCGCGATGCCGAAGTCCGCGATGACCGCGTGGCCGTTCGAGAGCAGGATGTTTTCCGGCTTGATGTCCCGGTGGATCACGCCACGATGGTGGGCGTACTCCAGCGCGTCGGCCACCTCGCAGGCGATCGACACCGCCTCGGCCACCGGCAGCCGCCCGCAGCACATCATGCGGTCGCGGAGCGATTCGCCCTCGATGTACGGCATCACCGAGTACAGGAGGCCGCCCGCCTCGCCGGAGTCGAGGAGCGGGACGATGTTGGTGTGCTGGAGCTGGGCGGTGATCTGGATTTCGCGGAGGAACCGCTCGGCGCCGACGGCGGTGGCGATGTCAGGGTCGAGGAGCTTGATGGCGACTCGTCGGCCGTACTTCCGGTCTCGGGCGAGAAAGACCTGCGCCATGCCGCCGCGGCCGAGCTCGCGCTCGATGGCGTATCGGTCGCGGAGCGCCCGCTGCAGCTCTTGGAGGATGTCGGTCACGCAGGTCCGGGCTTATCTGCCTTCGACATCGGCGATCTGGGATCCGAGGCGGGTGCGGATCTCCTGGACGAGCGCTTCGACCGGCACACTCTTGCGGAGACGCAGCCGGTACTCGAGCGTGGCCACGCCCCCGGTGTCGCGAGCCGCGCCGACGAACTTCCATTCCTTCACCTGCGCTGCCAGCAGAGCCTCGAGCGCGGGCTGCGCCTGTCCTGTCTGGTCGTCCGAATCTTCACGACCGTATCGAGCGGCTTGGGCGATCTTGCGGGACGCCAGGCTGGTCGGCCCGCTTCTGCGCGCGCTGCGGCGATCGCTTCGAGCTGCTCCGGGGTCATCGAGCGCAGAATCTCCCGATCGAGCATCGAGACGAACGCCCCCGTCCGGTTGGCCAGCGCGCGCGAGCGCTCGAGGCGCCGCGCCGCGCCGGGCCCTCCGAGATGGGCCGGCGCCCGCCCGAAGTCGGTGTACCAGAAGATGAGGATCACAATGTTGAACAGGAACGACATCACCGCCGCCGCCGACATCACCTGCACGCCGGCGGCAAGGCCCACCGCGGTCGCGAGGAAGATGCAGACCGCGTCCTTGGTATCTCGAAGCGTATTCCGGAAGCTCACCGCCGCCACGATGCCGCCGAGGCTGAAGGCCAGGGCGACGCTGTTCTTGACCAGCAGCACGACGCCGGCGACCACGATCGGCAGGATGATGAGGCGTCTGCACGACCGATTGGCGATACCCCTTCTTCTGTCGGGTGAGGATGTAGACCCAGGCGACCGGAAGCATGAGGAGGAAAGCCCCGGTCATGCAGAGCGCGGTCGTGATGGCGAGCGCGAGAGGAGGAGGCAGCGTGCTCGCTCGCGCCGCTCAGAGATTCGAACAGCGGGTCTGTCGCTCACGTTCCGCCCCTGACTCAGGGCATCCAGCCGCTCGGCGGAAAAGACGGTGCGCAACCCGGGGAAAACCCGCCAGGCAATGGCGGTCCCCGCGGCCAGCAGCACGTAGTAGGCGGCCACGCGGACCACGGGATTTTCGCTGAGCTTGGTGGAGCGGCCCTTGGCGGGCTGCGGCACAACCGACCCCCTTGGGTAAACCGGCGTTTCGCGATTGCGGTTGGGTCTTTGGAAGATGGGGCCGCCGGGAGGGCAGTTCAAGCTCCGTGGCCATTGGCAAACCGAAAGCCGGGCATGAAATTGCAGCGAACCCCCACTCCCCCAGTCATGACTCATCGCGCACGAATCGATCCTCGGGTCAATACCATGTCCTCGGTCTCCGGGACGGCGGACGCGTCCCTGCCCGACGACCTGGTCGAGGAGAGCGTCGCGCCGGCTTCGAATCGCGGCGGGAACCTGGATCGGGCTGTGGATTATCGGCCTGGTGATGAACCACCTGGTCCGCCCGCTGCTCCACCTGCCGGCCGAGCTCGTGCTTACCGTGGCCTCCCCTCGCGGACTGGTTCGCGGTCTTCTACATCCTCGCTTTCCATCCTGCTCTACTACCGCGCCCCCACGCTGCGAGCGCCAGGGGAAGCAGCTCGCGAACATCGCCCTGGCCTACGAGGCGGTGCTTGCTCTCGGCATCGGCATCGTCAATCAATGGACGCCGGCTGTCCTCGGCGGCCGGCTCTCCTGGATCTGCGTACGTCATTCTCGTTCATCCGATGATCGTGCCGACAACCCCCGGAAAGACACTGCTCATCTCGTTGTTCGCCGCGTCCATGGATCCGCTGGGTCTTCTTGTCGCCCGACTGCGCGGGGTCGAGCTTCCGGCCACCTCGGTGCTCTTCTGGGCGTACATGCCCAATTACGTCTGCGCCGTCCTGGCGGTCCTCCCGTCCAAGATCATCATCGCGCCTCGGGAAGCAGATGAGCCGAGCGAGAGAGATGGGGAGTTACCGGTTGGCCGACCAGATCGGCGCGGGGGGAATGGGGGAGGTGTGGCGCGCGCATCATCGGTTGCTTGCTCGCCCCGCCGCCATCAAGCTCATCCGGCCGGGACGAGAGTCCGGAGGAGACGAGGGCGGTGCCACCGCGATCGCGAGGTTCCGACGCGAGGCACAGGCCGCGGCCAGTCTCAAGTCCCCACACTCGATCCAGCTCTACGACTTCGGTGTGACGCGCGACGGCCGATTCTATCTCGTAATGGAGCTGCTGGACGGGATCGATCTCGAAACCCTGGTCCGCCGGTTCGGCCCCCAGCCGCCGTCCCGCGTGGTGCACGTGCTCCTTCAGGCGTGTGAATCGCTCGCCGAGGCGCATGCAACCGGTCTCGTCCACCGCGATATCAAGCCCGCCAACCTTCACCTCTGCCGCCTCGGCCTGACCTACGATTTCGTGAAGGTGCTGGACTTCGGCCTCGCGAAGAGAGGCTCCGAGGGAGGGTCCGCGCAGACTCTGCTGACGGCTCCCGAGACCACGACCGGCACGCCGGCTTACATGCCGCCGGAGATGGCCTCAGGCGAATCGATGGACGCCCGGGTGATCTCTACTCGCTGGGTTGCGTGGCCTACTTCCTGCTCACGGGGAAGCTGGTGTTCGAGGGAGATAATGCCCTGCGGATGATCCTCCAGCATATCCAGAACGAACCCGTGGCGCCGTCCGTCCGGTCGGGTTTGCCCATTCCCACCGTCGCTCGATCGGCTCATCCTTCAGTGTCTGGCCAAGGATCCGGGGGCGCGGCCCGCCACCGCGGCCGCTCTTGCGGCAGCGCTCACCAAGCATCGACGTGGGAGACCGTGGACGGATGAGGATGCGGCGCGCATGGTGGGATGCCCATATCGCGAAGGGTGCTCCCCCCCCGGCGGAGAGCGAGCCCACCATTACACTCGATGTGGCCTACTGAATCTTGATGACGCTCCCGGTTGACGGCACTCCGTTCCGGTTCAGCACGAACAGCATGTAGTGTCCCGGCGGCGCAAGCTCCGCCTTCGCCGGGGCGGTGACGCTGATCGCCGCCCGACACAAGCCGAACGAAACAGTCAACGCGCGGCCGTTCGCGTCGAACGCGTGAGTCACCGATCCGAGGCCGGATGAGACGGACCTCGGTGATCTGCGCGCCGTTCGGCGTAGTGACGGTAAAGGCCGCGCCGTAACCCGACCGAGCTCGGCGCGCTCGTGATGGTTGGCCGCGCGCCCTTGAACAGATATGGCGGGTGGAAGATCTCGTGGTTCCGCTGAGTCGGGAACGGCATGCCGTGCCGGCATCGTCGCGTCGCCGCTTCCGCCGTGGAGCACCGTAGCATCCGGCAGCAGCAGTGACACCGAGTGATACGCCACGATCGACGCTGTTGCTTGCGAGCGTGGTCCACGTACCGTTCGATGGCGGGTTCCAGATCTCCGCCTGCGTGCACGGCGCCGGACAGATCGTTGAATCCGCCGCCCTGAGTCCCTCCCGTCACCAGCACCTGTCCGTCGGGAAGGACGGTCGCGTTGAGATGCCGCCGTTTGAATGCCATCGAGCCGGTTGCCTGCCATTGGCGGACTCGCCGCGGTGAGATCGATCGTCTCTGCCGTATTCGTCGGCGTGCTCGACTTGGGATACGTGATACCCGGCGTGTTCCAGTTGGGGTCTCCGCCGCCGCCCACGTATGAGAATCTTGCCGGCCTCGTACATCACCGCCGAGCCGTACTCACGATTGAAGAAGACTGATTGGTGTGGGACGGGCCGGCGGTCCACTGTCCGCGTGCCGCCGTTCCGGTCCACATCCAGCCATTGCGACTGAGTCAGTTCACCGGCGTAGAATATCCGGCCGTCGGGCGCCACGAAGTCACGCGGATAGTACGGGAGGATCTTGCTTGCCCCGGTCAGCTGCACTCCAACCGCTACCCTCCCAGATCTCCGGTATCGTCACCACCGTCCCGTTCGTGCCACTCGTATCGCGGCCAGCCACGGTGACCAGGTCGCCGTTGGGCAGCTCGGTGACCGTCGGATACCAGCGCCCGTTTGCCATCTTGGGCAAGCCCGGCGCCCAGGTCTCGGTACCGGGATCGAAGATGTTGGTGACGTCGAGTCCATGATCGTCGGACTTGTGGCCGCCGGAGACCATCAGCTTTCCGTCCGCCATGAAGGAGTGGCCGGAGCAGAAGAGCATGGTATCGAGCCCCATGGAGGCGATTGGCGCCGCACTGGGGGACCCCCCCGCAGGATCCCACAGCCTTGGCAACCCCATGCTTCCGTCCTGCTCGAACTTGCCCCAGGCGAGAACCTTCCCCGTCCGCAAGAGGTGGATGTGGAGCGGGACGATGGCCCAGTCCACTTTCGGGTCCCACTTCCCTGACGTCGCTTCAGACGGCAAGGTCGCGATGTTGATGGGAGACGATGTCGCCGACGCAGGGTCGGCGGTGAACTTGAGCGTCTGTGAGCCGGCCCCGCTGATTCCGAGATCGGTGAACGTGGCCACTCCGCTTGCGTTGGTGGTCGCGGTGTCTCTTCCCTGCAGCGTTCCCGTTCCCGATCCGATCGTTGCCGTGACGAGGGCGTTCGCCACGGCGTTGCCGCCCGCATCGGTCACGGTGACGACCGGCTGCTGCGCCGGATCGAAGACTTCCTTATCGAGCGCGCTCGTCGGCTGCACCGTGATCGCGATGTTCGCGGGCGGTCCGCCATTGAGCACGATGTTGTCCGACGTGACACCCGTGAGCCCACTCGAAGTGAACTGGATGTTGTACGTCCCGGCCGGACCGGACAGACTCAGATTGGTGAAGCTCGCCTTCCCCGACGCGTCCACCGCGACACTGAGCGTCCCACCGAGGGTCGCTACGCCGGTCGCGAGAGCCGCGGTGACGGTCGTTCCGCTGGATGCGGCGACGCTGTTGCCATTGGCATCCTGCACCTGGACGACGGGCTGGACGGCGAGCGCTTGCCCGCTCTGCGCACTGGCAGACGGCTGCGTCGCGATCGCGAGCTTGGTCGGGTCGTTGGGATTCGGATTGGTATTGTCTCCGCTGCAGCTGAGCGAGCCGGCAACGAGGACGAGGAAAGCTCGAGACGTCAGACGTGAGGAACAGGTCATGTCGGGCGCGTTGCTGAGGTTTATTTGCTCGAGACGAACTGTGCGAACACCGGGGAACCAGGACCTGTCCCGCACGTTTTGCGCCATGGATCAGCCGGGGCGCAATTCCGTAAGCCCATGCGAGAAGGTCACTTAACGCTTCATCAATACTCTATCGTTGCGGTGATTCCTACGCCTGATGTCACAGAATAGGCGCGGCTTGCCCATAGAGGCGGTGATGCAAGCCACCCAGCCCCGACCCGGACGCAAGACACAGGGGCCGGATACACAAACCCCGCCAGGGACCAAACCCCGGCGGGGACAGGGCTTCCTTCAGAGCGGGCGACCGGACTCGAACCGGCGACGTCCAGCTTGGGAAGCTGGCATTCTACCACTGAATTACGCCCGCGAGTCGGCCTGAATGTGAACGGACCACCAGGGAGTGTCAAGCACGTTCAACGACTCCCGGCCGCCTCCAGGAAACTCCGCAAATCGGGCTCGCTGACGGCCGGCTCACCCGGCGACACATTGTCGAGTTTCCCCTGTCGCATCCACTGCTCGAGCTCTCCGACGAGCTCGAAGAGATGGTCGAACGAGTTCACGATGAAGAGCAGCGGCTGATAGTGATCGATCTCGAAGTACTGGTTGATCACCCACTCGAGCTGCATCGGGTACCGTTGCACCTCGGGCGAATCGATCGAGTGCGCGATCTCTCCATAGGAGCTCAAGAGCCCGCTTCCGTACACCTTGAGTCCATCCGGGCCGCGCATGAGGCCGAACTCGATGGTAAACCAGAAGAATCGTGCAAGGGCCTTGAAAATGCTCGTGACGCGGCGGATCCGCTCCTGCTCGTCCGAGATGCCGGCCACGATTTCCGCCGCGGTGTGCGCGCAGTCCCCGAAGCGCACCAGCGTATCGGCGAAGGCGCGATCGGTGTGCATCGGGACGTGCCCGGCGATATCGTGGAAGATGTCGGGCTCGGGAAGGTAGTCGAGCGTCGCGCCATCACGGATGGTGATCGTGGTCGGAAAGGCGCGATTACGGAGACAGTCGAAGAAGATGAAGGAGGGAACGTACCCGCTGACCGGCTTGGCCTTGAATCCGGTCAGCGGGCTGAGAAATCGATTGACGTCCTCCAGTTTCGGCACCCGAGTCGCGTCGAGACAGAGGTTGTCGATGCCCTGGAGAAAGCGCGCGTTCGCATAGCGCCGCCAGCGGTCTTCCATGCGCGTGAACAGCCGTCGCCAGGCGTCGTGATTCGCCTCGGAATAGAGCTCGTACGGCTGATGGATGTAGAGCCGCCCCTCTTCCTGCGCCTGCTCGATGAACGGGGCCCTCGTCGTGGTCAATCCGATCATCGACGTCCGCTCCGCCGGGATTCCTGCCATGACTCTCTCCAGAGTTACTTGCGCTTATATCGCCAGGCCGTGATGCCCGCGCCTTGCGCGGTGAGCTTGACGTCTTGCGCCACGCCCGCCTTGAGGGCCGGCACTTGAGCCTCCTGCGTCGTCACCACACCCCCGCTGGCATCGAGGAACTCGAAGACCAGCCCCACTGGGGCCGCTGCGATCGGCTTGCCGCCCGGGGTTTGCGCGTCGCGACCGGTGGCGGTGGCGGCGAGCGCGGCGCCGTTGGCATTGGGCGTGAAGTCACTGACCTTCACATCAACCGGAAGCGCCAGCACCTGCTCGGCGATCTTCACAGCCTGGTCGACCTTGCCGGCCTGCTTGTAGCCCTCGCCCTGCAGCTTGAGCGCGGTTTCGTTCAGCGGCTCGATCGCGACGAGCTTCGTGGCCGTAGCGAGCAGCTTTGGGCCGTTCTTGAGGGCCAGATAGGTATTGCTCAGGTTCGAGAGCGCGTCTCGGTTGTATGGCTCCGCTGCTGCCGCCTTCTCGAACGCCGCCGCGGCCTCGGCGAATTTCTTGTCGTTGTACAGGTTGACACCGACACTCATGAGGTCCTGCGTGCCGGCACCGCCACCCGCACCAGGTGCCGCACCGGCGCCGCCCGCGTTCACCAGTTCCTTCTCGATGGCCTGGGCCTTTTCGGCCTGACCCTGTCCGCGATACGCGGACGCGAGACCACGCTTGCCTTCGTTGTCGTCGGGTACCCACTTGAGGTATCGCTCGAACGCCGCGGCGGCACCGTTGTAGTCCTTCTTGTTCAGCAAAATGGCGCCTTCGTTGAATGCCGAGCGGTTCCGGATCTTGACCTCGATCGTGTCCTTGGGATTGGCCGGTGCGGCGGCCGCTTTGCCGAAGTAGGCCGCGGCACTATCGGGGTTGCCCTTGTCGTTCATGATCGCGGCGATCTGGTAGTACGTCACCGGCGAGCCCTGATAAATCGTGCCCGCCTCACGATAGAGCGCGAGGGCGGAGTCCACGTTCTTCTCATCCTCGAACTTGCTGCCCGCCTTGATCAGGGCTACCCACGCGTTCTTCCGGTAGTTGTTGATCTCGTCGGCGCAGTTCGGAGCGAGCTGAGCCGCCTTGGTGAGCGACGAGTCCGCCCCATACAGATCACCCATCTGGAGATAGATGCGACCCAGATAGTACCAGGCCGCCGGATTCTTGTCCTGGCCGTTTTGCTGCATCGCCTCCAACAGAATCTTCTGGCCGCTCTGGAGCGTGCGCGCCTTGTTTTCCGGCACCTCTGTTTCGATGCTCGTCTTCAGATAGGTGGCACCGCTGCTGACCTTGAAGTGGTTCGGCTTGATGCCACACTCCGCTGCCCGGTATGTGCTGGGCATCGACTTGGCAATGCGATCATCGATCACGGGCTGCTGTTGGGCAGACGCGCGTCCGGCGATCGTTGCGAACATGAGAAGGGCAGACGCGATTTTGGCGTTCACTCGTCACGACTCCTTGTTCGAGGTCATTGGCCGGGTGGCTCCTTGGGGACTCACCTGGCGAAGTGCTCGCTCACGCAAGTCCCTTGCCACCTCGTGGGCGGGGCGACCAGTCCTTCGCGCAACCGCCGCGACATCATCGTATTCCGGTTTGACTCGTGGACCGTCCGGCGCGTCGAGCACTTTCACGCGCACATGAGTTCCGTCTCCAACGTCAACCTGTACTTCCCGCCGCGCGAGGGTCACTCTTTCTGCTGTCTGCCGACGGAGACCGGCCGTCGTGCTATGGCGGAAGAGCGCTTCTACGACGCGATCGGCGGAGCCCGGAGCGACGGTGGCCTCGAGGCGAAATCCGGTGCGGCCCTTCTTCGACTGCGTGGACCAGACCTGGACGTCCAGAGCTCCGGCCGCGAACACGCGCTTCTCGGAGCGGATCGATGTATTCCGGGCTCAAATCGTCCACATCTGTGGACAGTAGGACAACCTCCCCGGCCTCGAGTGCTGGCTCAGCTATCACCAGGCGCAACGCATTTGGATACTCCTCCGGATTCCTTCCACCGGCCCCCCACGCGCCTGCCTGAACGGCTCGCCACCTCTCCGGCGGGGCGCCTGAGGACAAGACTCGCAAGAGAACGGCACCGGTTGGCGTTGTCGCCTCACCAACAACCGGCCCGTTCGGTCCCACCTCGATCCCCTCGAGCAGGATAGCCGTCGCGGGAGCAGGCACCGGAATGACTCCATGCGCTGCCCGAATCCAGCCCGAGCCGATCGCCACGGGACGGTGATAGATCCGTGTGATGCCGAGTTGCTCGAACCCCTCGATCGCACCGACGATGTCCACCAAGGCATCCAGTGCGCCCACCTCGTGCAGTGCGACCTGGTCTGTCGGGACGCCGTGCACCCGACCCTCGGCCTCGGCGAGAAGCTGGAATGCGCGCACGGCCCGCTCGCGCACCCATTCCGAGAGCGGGGCGCGCTCCACCGCCGCGATCAATTCACCCACATGCCGATGGGGACCGTGGTGGCTGTCGTGGAGAGAATCGTGATTGCCGTGGTGATCGTGCGGGTGGGAGTGCGGCTCGGCGGGGGGTTCGAATCGACCGCCAGGAAGTCGGACGTTGACCTTGAGACAGTTGAGCCCTCCGCGACTGACGCGGTCGATCTCCACTGCTACCTCGGGGACACCGAGCCGCGCCGGGAGTGCCCGCAGCCATGTCTCCTTGGCCCCGGCCCCGAGCAGAGCGCCAAGCACCATGTCTCCGCTGATACCGGCGACTGGGTCGAGGATGGCAAAACGACTTTCCGACATAGACTTAAAGATCGCCCGATTTCCGGGCCAAGGCAAATCTCAGTCTCGGTACAGCCAGCCGGCCCCGGTGTTGAAGAGGACAACGCGTTCGTCGGGCCGGATTGCCCCTGCCTCACGCAAGGTCACGGCGGCCGCCACGGTTGCCCCTCCTTCCGGGGCGAGGTCTACCCCCTCCCAGCGGGACACCATTCGTGCGCGCTCGGTGAGGGCTTCGTCGGACACCGCAACCGCGCTTGCGCCAGTGTCCCTGATCGCCCGTAGCATGAGCGACCCCCCGAGCGGCGCAGGGACTCGAAGACCACTCGCGACTGTCCACGGATCGGCCCATGGTTCGCAACGGTCGGCCCCGGAGCCGAAGGCGCGAACGACTGGTGCGCAGCCCGAGGATTGCACCGCGTAAAGACGAGGTGGCGAACCTCTCACCCAGCCTGCTGCGATCAACTCCTGGAAGGCGAGCCACATTCCGATGAGACCTGTCCCACCTCCAGCCGGATAGATGATCACGTCCGGAAGCTTCCAGCCCAGTTGTCGCGCGAGCTCGAGGCCCAATGTCTTCTTGCCTTCGATCCGGTATGGCTCTCGGAGCGTGGACATGGGAAAGGCTCCGGTCCGTGAGGCGAACTCGGTCGCGGCCGCACCACAGTCTCCGATGTGGCCATTGAGCAGCTCGAGCTCGGCGCCGAACTGGCGAATCTGTGCGAGGATCGTCGGCGGAGTGCTCGCGGGGGCATAGATGCGTGCCGGCAGCCCCGCTCTTGCCGAGTAGGCCGCCAACGCCACGCCCGCATTGCCCGCGGTAGGAACCACAAATGCCTGCGCGCCTCCCTGGACAGCCCTGGTCACCGCCATCGCCATTCCGCGCGCCTTGAACGATCCTGTCGGGTTGGCTCCTTCGTCCTTGAGCCACAGATCGGAAAATCCGAGCGCGCGCGCGGTTCGTTTGATCTCCAGGAGTGGGGTGTCCCCTTCCCCCAGCGTGATCGGTTCCTCGCCGTCGCTCAGTGGGAGAAACGCGCGGAACCGCCACATCCCGGCACCGCGGTGTGTCTCGGCCCGATCGGTCAGACTCAGTCGCCGTCCGGGATACCGAACGAGCCACGGCTCCCCACAATGAGGACAGACCGTCGGAAGTCCTGCCGGATCGGCGACGACCTCGCAGCCCGAGCACTGGAGCTTCCAGTCCAGCGTCGCGGTCACCGTCATCGTGCCAATCGCTCCTCCATTTCATCCAAGCTGCGCGGCCAGTCCTCGCGCAAGAGACGCGAGAGTCCACGGTCAGCCAGGAGCTTCCCACCGGTCTGGCAGGTGGGGCAGTAGTTGGTTTCGTTGTCGGCGTAGCGAATCCGTTGCACGGGCGTGCCGCAGACCGGACAGGGTTCGCGGTAGCGCCCGTGCACTGCCATCCCCTCCCTGAATGCGGTCACCTTCTCGGGAAAGTTGGTCCCGGTCTCTTGCCGCAATCGATCGGTCCACTCGGTCAGCACGTCGCGCACGGAACGGTAGAGTCTGACAATTTCTTCTACCTGAAGGCGAGACGTGAGCTGAAGCGGAGAGAGGCGCGCCCGATGGAGAATCTCGTCGGAATATGCGTTCCCGATTCCGCTGAACAGCCGAGGGTCGGCGAGCGCGCGCTTGAGTGTGTGATTCTCGCTCAGCAATCGTTCGGTGAAGGCTGCCTGGTCCGCCTCCAATGGCTCGAGTCCGCCCCGGTCAAAGATCGCCAGCGCTTCAGTCCCCCCCACGAGGTGCATCGACGCCCGGCGCTTGCTTCCCGCCTCGGTGAGCAACAGCGTGCCGTTCGGGAAGTCGAACGCGGCTAGACCGATTCGCCCGGGTGGCTTGGCCCCCCGTGGTTTCCAGCGGAGCCGACCTGCGATCATCAGATGGATCACGAGATGGAGATCATCGTCCAGATCAAGGATCAAACGCTTGCCCAGGCGTCGCAGCCCGATCACACGCCGTCCGACGATGGCCTGGATCGGTGGCTCGACCGTGCGCAGTACAAACGGACTCTGGATCCGAACTCCCTCGATCGGCTTCCCGAGGATGCGCTGCTCGAGGGCCTCGAGATAGACCACCACGTCGGGCAGCTCAGGCATGGCCCCGGCTCCGGCCGGTCACGACCGCTCGTTCAAGTGGGAAAGAATTCGTTCGGCGAGTCGGGTGGAGAATCCCGGCACGGTAGCGAGCTCGGCCACCGAAGCGGAACGTACGCCGGCGAGGCTCCCGAATCGCTCGAGCAGGAGTCGCCGGCGATTGGGACCGACGCCTGGAATGTTGAGGAGCTCGGAGGTGATCGTGCGCCGGGTGCGTCGGTTGCGGTTGTAGGCCAGTCCAAACCGGTGTGCCTCGTCGCGCGCACGCTGCAGCAGGCGAAGCGAAGGGCTCCGGCGCGGCAGTCTCAGGCTCTCGGCTCGGCCGGGTAGGAAGACCTCTTCCTCGCGCTTGGCGAGGCTGACCATCGGGATGTCCGTGAACCCGAGTGCCGCGGCTGCCTCGAGCGCGGCGCTCAACTGACCCTTTCCCCCGTCGATGACGAACAGATCAGGCACCGCGAGCCCTTCGTCACGGCGCCGCGTCAGGTAGCGGGTGATCACTTCGGCGATCGCGGCGAAATCATCCTGCTGCCCCGGCCCCTTGATCCGGAACTTTCGATACTCGGACTTTCGGGGGCGTCCCCCTTCGAACCAGACGAGCGAGCCCACGGTATCGCGGCCTTGATTGTGGGAGATGTCCACGCACACGAAGCTGCGGGGCACGGCGTTGAGTCCCAGATCGCGGCCGAGCGCATAGACCGGGTCTTCTGCACGCTCTTCGGTTTCGAACGACTCGATCCGGAGACTCTCAAGGAGGTGTCGCGCGTTTTGATCCGCAAGCTCGAGCCAGCGCGACGCGGTCCCGCGCTGGGGAATGTGCCAATCCGTCTCCGGCAAAAGCTCGCGCAGTGTATCCCACTCGGCTGGGGGAAATGGCAACACCAGACGGCGGACTCGACCCTCCGCCGGGACGTAGTAGCGCACCAGAAAGGCACTGATCACTGCCGAGTCCTCTTCCTCCTCCACTCCCTCGAGAAAGCGATGCTCCCGGCCGACGACGCGGCCACCCCGCACCCGGAAGAGGACAGCCGCCGCATCGTTGCCGTCCCGGGCGAACCCCACGACATCGGCGTCCCCGGTGCCCATCACTTCGACACTGGGGGCCTCGTCGAGGCGGTCGAGCCAGCGGAGTGCGTCGCGAAGCTCGCGGGCCCGCTCGAAGTTCTCCTTGGCGCTCGCCTCGAGCATCGCCTCCCGGACTCTCACGCGAACGTCCTGGGTCTTCCCCTCGAGAAAATCGAGGACATCCTGCACCATCCGGCGATAGTCCCCTTCGGACTGCCACCCGACGCACGGCGCGAGGCACCGGCCGATGTGATAGTCGAGACATGGCCGGTCGCGGGTCTCGTTCGGGATGTCGTCGCTACAGCTGCGGACGGTATAGAGGCGCCGGATGATCGCGAGTGTGCGCCGGAGCTGTGCGACATCGGTGTAGGGTCCGAAATACCTCGCCCCGGGAATGTCCCGCTTCCGGGTGACCAAGACTCTTGGGAAGGGATCCGCGAGGGTGACAGCGATGGAGGGATAGCTCTTGTCGTCCTTGAGCCGGATGTTGAAGCGAGGACGATACTCCTTGATGAGGTTGTTCTCGAGGATGAGCGATTGCGGCTCGGACGGCACCACGATCGTCTCGACATCGGCGATCAGCCGCTGGAGAACATGGCGTTGGGGGCTCAGATCGAAGTCGGTGGCGAAGTAGCTGCGGACCCGACTCTTGAGTCGTTTGGCCTTCCCGACGTAGAGCACCTCCCCCGCGGCGTCCTTCCACAGGTATACACCGGGGCCTTCTGGGAGGGTATCGAGCTTGCGTTGCAGCGCTTCGGAGAGATTCGGACCCGTCATCGCTTGAGGCGGCGGAGGAGCCCGCCGGCCTCGGCCACCCCGAGCGCGGCGGTCAGCGCGAGATAGAGTGCGCCATACATGCCAAGCAGAAATATCGCCAGAACGATCGGGTGTTGCACCGGCAGCAGATACCGAAGGCCGAGCCCAGCGGCCGCGGCCACCACGGCGCTGCCCCAGAGCCGAGTCGACAGCCACACGGGGAGTCCAGTGACCCCGATGCGCCGGTTGAGCGCCCGACGTAGCAGGAGAAACTCGATCCACCCCGCCAGGCCGGCGGACGCCGTGAGACCTGCGGCACCCCACTTCGCATCCACGCCGAGTGCCCGCGGCAGCGGCAGCGCGAAGAGATAGCCCAGCCCGATTGTGAGAGCGACGCGCAAGGTCGCCATGCGGAGCGGCGTGCGGGTATCGTGGAGGGCCCAGAAGGTAGAGGAGTACAACCGGCCCATTGTCGAGGCGAGGAGGCCGACCGCCGACCCGGCCAGAATTCCCCAGACATACACGGTCATCGCTCGGGTGAATTCACCCGACTGGTAAATCGCGCCGGCAACTACGTCGCCCAGCGCGAGAAAGGCGACGGCGGACGGGCACTACCATGAAGGCGATTTGCCGGAGCCCGCCCTCGAGTCGGCCTCTTAGGTAGGCCGCACGCTGCGCCTCGTCACCCTGCGCGCTGGACATCTCCGGCAGCTCCGCCGCCGTCACCGACATCCCGAACAGACTCACCGGCAGCGTGTAGATCACCTGAGCGTACGAGAGGGCCGCGACCGCCCCCGTGGGGAGAAGACTCGCCAGCACCGTGTCCACGTAGGCGCTGATCTGGACCACACCCCTCCCGACGAACACCGGGAAGAAATTCCTGATGACGGTGGCGACGGCGGCTGAGCCCTTGACCAAGCGGGGCCAGGTTCCATCGAGAAGCCGGAAGACCGTTGGATACTGGACCGCGAGCTGGAGAAAGCTCCCCGCCACGGCTCCCCACGCGGCGATCTCGGCCAGGGGGTATTGCGCCACCCCGCGCCCGAATCCCACGATCGCCCCGATGATGGCGAGGTTCCAGATCACCGGCGCGGAATACGAGAGAAAGAAGCGCCGATGGCTGTTGAGCACGCCGAGACACCAGGCCGACAAGGCCAGCAGTCCGGCACCCGGAAAGAGAATCCGGACGAGCCTGATGGTCTCGGCGCGCTTCTCACCGTCGAACCCGGGAGCGATGACGGCGATCAGCCACGGTGTCAGGACTACACCGGCCAGCACCAGCGCCGAAGTGGCCAGGCCGAGGAGCGCCGCGACCGCACCGGCGACGCGTTTGGCTTCGGCCTCGTCGCCGCTGCGCGCGAAGGCCGGCGTACACCGGAATGAACGAGGCAGAGAGGACCCCTTCTCCGAAGAGGTTCTGAAGGAAATTGGGAATGCGGAACGCTGCGTTGAACGCGTCGGCCGCGTCCGAGGTACCGAAGTAGTGAGCGAAGACGCGATTCCGAACCAGGCCGACGATGCGGCTGGCAAGAATCCCCGCGGCAACCATCACCGCCGGTCGAGCGGCACGGCCCCGGGGAGCGGTCAGGAACGGGGTGGTGGTGGCAGGGTGGAGCGACCGGATGGGTCGGCGAGCAGCCGATGGAGGAACGCACTCTCCTCCTGAAGGGCCTGAACCGTGCGATTCAACTCCTCGACCTCGGCCTCCAGTGCCTCGACCTTCTTGACCAGGTCGGCGACCGCCGGGGGAGCAGGCGGCGCTCCCTCGACACGCCGGGCCAGCGCGCGGCCGATCGGTGAATCCAGCACGACACTCATGATGGGAATGAGCAGCGCTACCAGGATCAGGAGGACGATGACCGACATGGGTCGAGTCTATGCCGGTTGCGACGGCCCTTCAAGGCCATCGGCATACCATCGCGCGATCTCGTCCGACAGGCTGGCAAGCAGCCCCGGACCGAATCGGGCGAGAAACGGTGCCAGCGTGAGGACGCGCTCCTGAGGCTTTCCCGCGGGGAGCACCGCCGTGCGGGCACGGCCAAGCTGGGAGAGTTCGGTCTCCTGCCGTTTCTTGAGATGCTGCACCAGCTTCCGCTCCACATCCTGGGTCCCGCTGAGGGCCTGCTGTTGCACGCCCTGGATGGATCGGTCGAGCGTCGGATCGATCTCGACAGCAATGTCGTGGAGCCTGCGATACCCCTGGTCCAGCGCCGCGCGAAGCGAGGCGAGCGCATCGTGTGCCTCGGGAGGAAGCTGAGCGCGGACCAGGCGTGACTCGAGAGACCCGGCGGGCGCCGCCAGGTCGTCGAGTGTGATGCCGAACTTGTCCAGCACCCGATCGACGCGCGGCTCGACCAGTACGCCGGACCATCGCGGTAAAGGCTTCTGCCGATGCACATCGAGATGCTGGTAGATCGGCGGGGTGATCGCCAGGTAGCGAAGCTCGCCGGGACCGCCGAGATAGGCGACCGTGGGCAGCAGCGCGCTTTCGACGACCGGTCGAAGCAGCACATTGGGAGACAGCCGTGTCGGCTCTGTCGCGGCGATTTCTTTCAAGTCCGCCAGCGTGATGCGTTCCCTGCTTCGCCGCGTGACGAATCCATCACCGTCACGGACCAGGCGATCCCTTCCCTGTTGAGCCTCGAGCATGACGAGCGAGGCCCCATCGCCGATCGTCACGCCGGATGTCCTCGCCGTCGTTCCGATCGTGTCGAGATATCGATCGATCTCCGCATCGAGCTCCGGAGCCTGCATCAGCGCCCGCAGCAGCAGCGGCGCTCCCGCTCGCTTGGCAACCGAATGCGTGCTATCGAAGCAGATGATCCCGAACGGTGCCAGTAGCTCCGAGATCGCCCCTGCGAAGCTCCCGGCGACGGTCTGGTCCGGGCGGTAGTGGCGCGCCCAACCACTCCAGTGTCGAATCGCGATACTCGGACGGTGGCAGGCCGGCGGCGAGCGCTTCCATCGCGGGTGTGATTCCCTCGCCCAATGGCTGGCGGTACATCGGGGTGAGTGGGGCCTCGATCGGCCGCGGCGGCAGCGATACCGTCATGAGGTTGCCATCGGACCCGATCCAGGCGGCCTGGCTCGCCTCGGCAAAGTCGTGATCGTCACCGGCCAACCAGAAGACCGGGACGACCGGCCGGCGCCAGCGCTGCTCGAGCAGTGCGGCGAGTGCGGCTGTCGACAGCGCCTTGTACACGGTGTACAACGGGCCGGTGAAGAGGCCGGGCTGTTGCCCCGAGGTAACGGCCAGGGCCCCGGCATCCGTAATCGCTTGAGCCCGTCCTGGAGTGCGGCGGACGGAAAAAATGCCTCGGCCAGGGCGCCATCGAAGCCGCCCACCCTCTGCTCGGGCACACCGAGCGGTGCGCCGAGGGGCGTAGTGGCGATCCGAAGATTCACGTCGATTGGCCGATCAGAATGGTTCGCGGCGATCCCGGAGCCAACGGGCGGCCGTCATATTCGCCGAACGACGCCGAGATCGTCAGGCCCGAGCGTTCGAGCATCGCCACGATCTCGTCCGGCTCGAACAGGCGAACGCGCTCGAAAAACCGCCGGCCGGACGACCACTCGATCGTCTTGCATACATAGCGGTTGTCGGGGGACAGACTCCGTGTGACTTGAGCCGTGACTTTCCCCGCTCCGACCGTCTCTCGCGGCACCAGCCCGGCGCGGACGGACGCGGGGTTGAGGAGATCGATCACGAACCATCCCCCGCGGCGGATGGTCGACGCCATCTCGCCAAGTGTGGCTTCGTGTTCTTCGTCGTGCTCGAAATACCCGAAGCTCGTGAAGAGGTTGACGGTGAGGTCCATCGAGGCGGGCCGGATCGGCAACCGACGCATGTCGGCCCGGATCAGCGGCGCGTCCGTTACCCCTCGGGCGACGCGCAGCAGGCTGGCGGAGAGATCAACCCCGATAGCAGCAAGCCCCGGCGGCGCGGAACGCCCGGGCGTGGCGGCCTGGTCCACAGGCTACGTCGAGGACCCGCCACCCTCGAGTGAAGGGCACGGAGCGGAGAATGAGCGCCACCACCCGGTCCGCGTCGGCATCGTCGCGGTGGGGGTAGAGCTGCAGATATTCCTCACCAAACCATTCTTCATACCATTCGGGCATTGGGCTATCGGCTATCGGCCATCGGCTATCGGCCTTTGTGATACTGCGCCCCACTCAAGATCGTGAAGGCTCGATAGAGCTGCTCCAGCACCACCACGCGAGCCAGCTCGTGCGGAAGCGTGAGCGGTCCCAGGCTCCATCGGATGCTCGCCCGGGCAATCAGCTCGTCCCCCAGTCCATACGAGCCGCCGATCGCCAGCGCCACCGGGCGAGCAGCCAGCTGCCACCGCGTCACCTGTTTCGCCAACTCTTCACTGGTCCAACCGGTTCCCGATCGCGCCAAGGCGACCAGGACACCACCCGGTGCCACCCTGGGCGCAAGACGTCGAGCCTCCTCAGCCCGTTGCGCGCCTGGGCTCGGGGCCCGGCTCGCCTCCTTCACCTCGACCTCCCGCAACGTCACATAGCGGCCGAGCCGTCGCGTGTAATCATCGGCCACCTCGCGCAGACTCGGCCGGAGTTTGCCCACAGCGAGGAGGGTGATCTCCACCTACGCGTACATGCCGCGAAGCCGGTGTACGGTCGCCACGCGCTCGATCGCCTGCATGTACGCGCCGATACGGAGATTCACACCGTGCCGGGACGCCATCTGGGCGACCTCGTCGAACGACTGGACCATGATCTTTTCGAGGCGCTGATTGACGGTTTCTTCGTCCCAGAAGTAGCCGCCGCGGTCCTGCACCCACTCGAAGTAGCTGACGGTCACACCGCCGGCATTGGCGAGGATGTCGGGGATGACGAAGACGCCATTCTCATCGAGAATCTTGTCGGCCCCGGCGGTGGTCGGTCCGTTGGCGCCCTCGCAGATGATCCGAGCCTTGATGTCGGGCGCATTGGCGCTGGTGATGACGTTCTCCGTGGCGGCGGGGACGAGCACTTCGCAGTCCAGTGTCAGGAGCGCGTCATTCTCGATGCGGTCGGCGTTCTTGTACTCGCTCAGATAGCGATGCTGCCGCACGTGCTGCTGGAGATCGCGGACCCGAAGCCCCTTCGGATTATAGAGGCCGCCCGACTTGTCGCTCACCGCGACGATGGTCATTCCCGTTTCTTCCATCAGCTGGGCGGCGATCGATCCGACGTTCCCGAACCCTTGCACCACGACGCGGGCCCCTTCGACCGGCATCCGCAAGCGCTTGAGGGCCTGCCGAGTGACGGTCGTGCAACCCCGTCCCGTGGCCTCGCGACGGCCGAGCGAGCCGCCCATCTCGATCGGCTTGCCGGTGACCACCGCGGTGACGGTGTGGCGCTTGTGCATGGAATAGGTATCCATGATCCACGCCATCATCCGTTCGTTGGTATTCATGTCGGGCGCCGGGACGTCGGAGTCGGGGCCGAGGGTCTCGATGATGGCGGAGGTGTAACGGCGGGTAATGCGCTCGAGCTCTGCGTTTGAGAGGGAGGCGGGATCGCAGATCACGCCACCCTTCGAACCCCCGAAGGGTATGTTGACGACCGCGCATTTCCACGTCATCCACGCAGCCAGCGCCTTTACTTCGTCGAGCGTGACATTCATGTCGAACCTGATGCCACCCTTGGCCGGGCCTCGGGATGTGTTGTACAGAACGCGATACCCCGTGTAGACCTCCGTCTCTCCGTTGTCTCGCATAATCGGTACGGCGACGATGATCTGCTTCTCCGGCGTCCTCAACACCTTGTAGTGCCCCGGATCCAGGCTCAATCGCTGGGCGGCATAGTCGAAGCGCGACATCATCGCCTCGAACGGATTCTCCTCATTCAGGAAACGGTCTTTGTCGGGACGGATCAGGGCTTGGGAGGGACGGGCAGCAGTGCTCATAGAGGATTCGGGGTTCTCCACGGTGAGTTACAGACCTTCCACGGGGGTCACGACGGCGTCCAGCGCGGCGGCGATTCTGTCACCGCCGTCCTCCCACACGAGGTCGAGCACCGCGACGAGGGGCTCGGGAGCGGACGCGGGCCAGCGGTCGCGAAGCTTGACGGCATCCTTCTGCGTAATCACCACGAAGTCGGCCCGCCGTGCCGCGTGGGCCAGCCATGCGACGTCTTCTTCACGATAGTCATGATGATCCTTCCACGTCGCCACCTGGACCGCCGCACCGGTCGCCTTGGTCTGGGCCACGAAGGCATCGGGATCGGCGATACCCGACGCGGCCACCACGCGCTTGCCGGCCAGCGACTCGGCGGATCGCTTGGTGCCCGACGTGAGTCCTTCGAGGTGACGGAGTCCCAGGTGCGCCACCGCCACGGGTCGACCCGTGCGGGTCCCGAGCTCGTCGGCGAGCTTCGCGGCCGCGTCGGCTGTCGCTCGCTTGCGAGTCACGATGAGCGCATCGGCGCGCTCGAGCGCGCCCCACCCTTCCCGCCACGGTCCGGCAGGAAGGGGCCAGCGCACTGCCCGGGTGGTCTCGGCGCTCATCACGGCGATGTTGAGATCGCGACGCACGTCGAGTCGTTGATACGCGTCATCCAGGACCAGGACCTCCGCGCCCGCCGCCATCGCCTCTACCGCGCCCAAGGCGCGATCCGCGTTCGCCACGACCACCGCCTCGGGAACATCGTGTTGATGCACGAGGGTCTCGTCTCCACCGTAGCCTCGCAGCAGAATCCCCGGCCGCAGACCGCGCGCGACGTAATATCGTGCGATCCAGATGGCGATCGGTGTCTTGCCGGATCCACCGACGGTCAGATTGCCCACCGCCACCGCCGGCAACGGGAGATCGTGCACCGGAAGCCATCCCCGCCGGTAGGCCAGTCCCCGCGCCGCGACCGCGCCGCGCCAGAGGCCAGAGACCGGCAGGAGGGCGAGGCGCGCCAGACGCGCATCGGGACGCCGGCTGGTCCACAGCCATCGCATGACCCGGTGACTGTCACCCCGTCGTGTCATTCGGCAATCCCAGCGATTTCGCCGAGTCGTTCCACCGCATCGGCGAGACCGCGTTCGAGACCCTCATCCCCCGGAGCCACGTCGAACGGCCTTCCATAAATGATCTGCACCCGGGCCGCGGGCTTGGGGATCAGAAATCGGTCCCACGAACTTAATCGCCAGGCCCGGCTCGCCTCGGCGTGCAGCGGAACGACGGTTCCCCCTCCTCGCTGCGCCGCGGCCACGACTCCGGGCTTGAACTCCCGGCGTGGGCCAGTCGGTCCATCCGGGGTAAAAGCGACGGCATGGCCGGCCTGGAGCTCTCGCACGGCGCCGAGCAAGGCACGGGCGGCGCCTCGACGGCTCGATCCCCGCACCGCTCCATAGCCCAGCGTCTGCGCGAAATCGGCGAGGTATTGTCCTTCACGCGCTTCGCTCACCACGATGACGATCCCCTGACGGCGGTGCTGCCAGAGCAGCGGCAGCAATACTTCGTGCCAGAGCAGAAACACGTGAGGTTTGCGAGCCTCGTAGAGCGGCCGCCATCGTTCTTCGTGCACCGTCCGGATTCGCCATGACGATGCCAGCACCTTGAGAGCCGGACCCGCGAGCCCGCGAACCGTACCGGGCGAGACCCTCAGCCGCACGCGCCGAGTAGCTCATCCGCGAGCGCCACGACGCGCGTCGTTGCCCCGGGCGCGCCCAGCCGTTGCCGAACCAGCGCGAGTCCCTCACGCTGAGCAACGGTGCGCGGATCTCTCGGATCGAGCAGGGGGCGGAGCGCGGCCGCCAGTGAATCGGCATTCGCGCGATCCTGCAAGATCTCCGGAACGACCTCGCGCTCGGCGACGAGGTTCACGAGGCTGACCCAGCGAACGGTGCGCAGCCACTGAAACATGAACCAGGTGAATGGGTGCACCTTGTAGGCGACGACCATCGGTGTATCAGCCAGAGCGGCCTCGAGAGTGGTCGTCCCCGACTTGGCCAACGCCGCGTCGGCGGCAGCGAAGAGTGAAACGGGATCGTCGCGGACGATCTCGATCGGCCCGGGATCGGGATACTCTCCCTCGGCAGTGCCCGCCACGAAGATCCGCTGACACTTCCCTTCGGCGAGCAGAGTACGTGCCGCGTCGCGAAACGGCTCCCACAGTCGGCCCACTTCCTGACTCCGGCTTCCGGGAAAGATGCCGAGCACCTTCGTGTCGGGCGCGATCCCCAATCGCGAGCGCGCCACCTCCCGGCTTGGCCAGGACACACGGTCCACGAGCGGGTGGCCGACGTATTCGCTCCGGAGGCCGAGATCCCCGAAGAAGCGTTGTTCGAACGGCAACACCACCGCGAGACGATCGACCGCCGCAGCGAACCGCCGGGCTCTACCGGGATGCCAGGCCCAGAGCTGCGGGGCAATGTAGTAGAGCACCTTCGTCCCTGCCGCACGAGCTGCCTCGGCCACGCGCAGGTGAAAGCCCGGGTAATCGATCAGAATCACGAGGTCATAGCGGCCGGCGCGGAAATCGTCGCGGAGCGAGTGCAGCAGACGGAGATGCGCACCCAGCTTGGTGACCACTTCCACCAGGCCGAATGCGGACAGTCCCTCGATTGGATATCGAATGATCGCCCCAGCCTCGGCCATTCGGGGGCCGCCGAGCGCCTCGATGATCGCGTCGGGATGCCGCGCTCGAAGCGCACGGATGACTCCCGCGCCGTGAAGATCCCCAGAAGGCTCGCCGGCGGAAACGAAGATGCGAGGAGAGGGACGCGCGATCATCCGACCGGGGTGGCGGCAAGGGGCGACGTCCGGACCGCGTCGGCCACCCGAAGCGCGAGCGCCAAGGCGGCCCGTCCCTCCTCACCGCGAACGACCACGTCTCGCCCGCCTCGGACCGCGTGCACGAAGCTCTGCAGCTCGAGACCAAGCGCATCGGCCTCGGGCGCCTCGAGCACGATGCGCTCCACTACATCCGACAGCGCCTCGCCGGTACCCGGTTGCCACCCGGGTCGGACTCGCATGAACTCGCCGCCGCCACTGGCGAGATCGAGGGAGAAGTATCCATTGGGCTGGAAGAGGCGCAGGCGCCGGATGCGCTCTCGCGAGACTCGGGATGCCGTCGCCAACGCCACCGCGCCATTGGCAAACTCGACTCTGGCATTGGCGAGATCGAGATGAGACGAGAGGAGCGGCAGGCCAGATGCACGCACCTCGATCGCCTCGGCGCCGCCGGTGAGGTGCAGCACCAGATCGAGATCGTGGATCATCAGGTCGAGCACAACCGCAACGTCGGTGCCCCGTGGCTGAAAGGGCGCCAGTCGTTGACTCTCGATATAGCGCGGTCCATCCAGGTACGGCTCCGCCGCACGCAACGCCCGGTTGTAGCGTTCGATGTGGCCGACCTGGAGCTGCACACCCCGCTCGCGAGCGCGGGTGATGAGGCTGTCGGCAGCCGCGAGCGTGTCGGTCAGCGGCTTTTCCATCAGGACCGGTACGCCGCTCTCGAGCGCTCTGAGCCCGACTTCCGCGTGGACCGGTGTAGGGACGGCGATGGTCACGGCTTCGACCTCGCTCAGCATTGCGTCGAGGTCGGCGAAGATACGTGTGTTGAGCTCCGACGCTACCGCCGATGCTCGGACGGGATCAGTGTCGCAGATGCCGATCAGGCGCGCACCGTCGAGTCCCGCCAAGTGACGCGCATGGTGTCGCCCGAGAGCACCCACGCCCACGACACCGACCGGAAGTCTGGCGGTCACGCCGGCACGCCCCGCTCGGACGAGGCGACGAACTCGAGGAAGTGCTCGACCTCGGGGAACGGCGGCAAATCGGCGCGTGCCCGCTCGAGAGCCTGGGAGAGATTGAGCTCCGAGTTGAAGAAGAGGCGGTACGCGCGCTTGAGCGCGGCGACGGTGTCTCCTGAAATTCCCGCCCGCTGTAGTCCGATCGAATTGAGCCCGTACAGCTCCATCGGGTTCCCGACCGCCTTGACGTACGGCGGAATGTCCTGATTCACCCGCGAGCCGCCACCGACGAACGCATGCGTCCCGATGGTCACGAACTGGTGAACTGCGTTGAGACCGCTCAGAACCGCGCGATCATGCACGGTCACGTGGCCGGCAAACTGCGTGGCATTCGCGATCACGACCTCGTCGCCCACATGACAATCGTGCGCCAGATGGACGTAGCTCATGATGAAGCAACGGGCGCCGACGGTGGTCTTGTAGCTGTGGGAGGTTCCGCGGTTGATGGTGGTGTATTCCCGGATGATCGTGCCCGGACCCACTTCGACCCAGGTCTCCTCACCGCGGTACTTGAGGTCCTGTGGATCGCCACCGAGAATCGAGCCGTCGCCGACGCTCACATCTTCCGCGAGCCGGACATTGCACTGCAGATGCGCACGCGGTCCGATACGACAGCGGTCGCCGATCGTCACCTGCTCTCCCACGATCACCCACGGACCGATCTCGACCCCCTCGCCCAGGCTGGCCGAGGGATCGATGATCGCCGTGGGGTGAATGTGAACCGTCACCGGTCGACGACCCTCGCCATCATTTCCGCTTCCGCGACCACGTTGCCGTCCACATAGGCGATGCCTTTCATCCGGCAGGTGCGTCCGCGATTCTGAATCATCTCGAGCTCGCAGCGGAGCTGGTCACCCGGCAGCACCGGCCGGCGAAACTTCACGTTATCGAGAGACATGAAGTACACCACCTTCTGGTCGGGATCCTCGATCGTGCCGAGCAGCAGCATGCCCCCGACCTGCGCCATCGCCTCGATGATGAGGACGCCGGGCATGATGGGGTGGCCCGGAAAGTGGCCCTGGAAGAACGGCTCGTTGATGGTCACGTTCTTGATCCCGACGATCCGCTTCGTCCCCTCGACTTCGAGAATCCGGTCGACCAGCAGGAACGGGTACCGGTGCGGGATCACGTCCAGGATCCGGCCGATGTCCATCGCCACGCCTCCGTCGCGCTGTCCGGTGCGAGTGAGCCATCGGGCCAGCGCAATATTGCCCTGATGGCTCGGTTTGGTCGCGATCACGTGCGCCTGTACCCGGCCCCCAACGAGCGCCAGGTCGCCCAGGATGTCCGCCGCCTTGTGGCGGACGAATTCATCGGCCCAGCGCAACTCCCCACCCACGAGGCCGTCTTCGGACAGCACGAGTGTGGAGTCGAGCGCGGCGCCAAGCGCCAGGCCCCGGGCGCGCAGGGCATCGGCCTCGTGCAAGAAGCCAAACGTGCGCGCCCCGGCGAGCTCACGGCCGAACGCTTCCGGCGTGATGTCGTAGCTCCCCGATTGTCGGCCGATCAACGGATGCCGCCACTCGATGGTGGTCGTGAGGCGAAGCGACTTGGCCGGGGCCACGACGTAGCTCGAGTCGGCTTCCGTGAGCTGGAATGGGGTGAGCACCCGATAGACCACGGGATTCCCCGGCCGCTCGACCACACCGGCGGCCTCCAGCGCTTCGAGGTATGGCGAGAACGAGCCGTCTCCAATCGGCGGCTCCGGGCCATCGAGCTCGATAATGAGATCGTCCAGCTCGAGGGCCGCCGCGGCTGCCAGGAGGTGCTCGACCGTTTGCACCGCCACCTCCCCGCTACCGAGCACCGTCCGGCGCTCGGTGGACTGGACCTCGCTCAACCGTGCCAGAATCGTGGGCGAGCCCGGCAGGTCCACACGACGAAATAGAATACCGGTTCCGGACTCGGCCGGGAGACAACGCGCAGTCACCGAGCATCCGGTGTGCAGTCCGGTTCCCTGTACCTCGGCGCGTCCCGCCAGCGTGCGCCTACTCATCGTCGCCTCGAGACGAGACCAGCTGCTCGACGTCGTCGATGATTGGAGCGAGCCGGTACAGGGCAGCCTGGGCGCGGAGGAACTGGCGGTGAGGGCGCGCGGGGTGGCCGCTGAATGAGGCGCCGCCAGGGATGTCGCCGAAGACAGCGCTCTTGGCCGCGATGCGAGCCCCATCCGCGATCGTGAGGTGATCGGTGACGCCGACGTGCCCGGCCAGAATGACGTCATTGCCCAACTTCGTGCTTCCCGCGACGCCGACGCCGGCCATCAGGAGACATCGCTCCCCAATGCGCACGTTGTGCCCCACGTGGACCAGGTTATCCAGCTTGGTTCCTCGTCCCACCACCGTGTCGTCTACGCTTCCGCGATCCACCGTGGAGTTCGATCCGATCTCCACCTCGTCCTCGATGACGCAGATTCCTACGTGCGGGATGCGGTGGTGTCCCCCGGAGTCCGAGAGATAGCCGAATCCGTCTCCACCGATCACGGCACCGGCCTTGAGCACGACACCACGACCGATTCGGCTGTCCCGATAACACACGACTCGTGGCCCGATGATGGTGTCGGCGCCAACCGTCACGCCGTCGCCCAGGGACACGCCTTCCGCCACGCGACACCGATCTCCGAGTCGAACCCCTCGACCGAGGACACAGAAGGGCCCAACCGAGACGTCGACGCCGAGCACGCACCCTTGGCCGATGCGTGCCGTCGAGTCGATGCCCGGCGCTGCGTTCGATGATGGGAAGAGCGCTCCCATCGCCCGCACGAGCGCCGCATAGGGGTCGCGCACCACGATACGAGTGGTCGGACCACCAGCCGTTCCAGCCAGGGCGTCGGGGACCAGCACCGCGCCCGCCCGAGAAACCTTGAGCTGTTCCGCGTACCGGGGTGTGACGGCCAGGGAGAGTGCCTCCGGCCCGGCCCGGTCCAACGGCCGTATCGCGCGGAGCACGACCTCACCATCGCCAAGCAGGCGGCCGCCGACCAGCTCGGCGACCGCCTGCGCAGTCAACCCGCCTGAGGCCACCGGCTCAGGTGCCCGATTTGAGCTGGGTAATGACCTTCTGGGTCAGGTCGAGCGACTTGTCCGCGGTGACGATCCCGCTGTTCGGCGCGCTGACGTCGAAGATTACCGCGTAGTTTCCGGCCGCGCGAATCCCCTCGATCACGCTATTCACCTTCGTCTGGATTGGATCGAGAAGCTCCCGCTCCCGTCCCGAGGCACGCTGCTGAAGCTCCTGGGTCCGATCCTCGAGCTTCTTTTGCTGAGCCTCGAGGTCCTTACGCTTGGCCTGGCGCTGCGTCGGACTCAGCATCACGGACTGCTGCTCGAAGTCCGAGGCGGCTGAGTCGAGAGTCGCCTGCAGCTTCTGCACCTCGCCCCGGTAGGTCTCGAGCTCCTTCGAGAAGGTCGACTCGGCCTGAGCGTATCCCGGGGTCTGCTTGAGGATCGCCTGCGTGTTGACGTAAGCGATCTTGCCGGCTCCACCCCCGCCCTGCTGGGCCGCCAGGGGGGCGGCGACAACCATGAGCGCGAGGGCACCGGCCCAGCTTGCCACGACGGACAACAGCTTCATGCTTTGCTCCCGATGAAAGGTGCGTGTCACTAGAAGAAATTGCCCAGCTTGAAATGCAGTTGCCACCCTGGGGCCGGACGACCCTGTCCGTCCACCTTGTCGAACCCATACCCGAGATCGATGCCGATCGGGCCCAGCGGCGAGACCACCGCCGCACCGAAGCCCGCGCCGCGAAAGAGGCGCGTGGGATCCCACTCACGCGCGGTGCGGTACACGTTACCCGCGTCGAAGAACGCGTCGACGTAGAGCGACTGGCTGATGCGGGCCCCGGCCTCGACGGTGAACGCGGCGTACGATTTCCCGAACGCGTCGGCGCTGGCGGAGTTGGTGCTGGCGTTCGGATCGAACCCGTTCGGTGTGATCGAGAACTCGTCGTACCCGCGCAGAGGAATACCGTACTGGACGCCACCGAGCGAGTACATCTCGGTAAAGAACGGGCCGGGATCGCCGAAGATGAACCCCGCCTTTGTCGTCAACCCAAGCACGAACTGCACGCCACCGCCTCCGAGCTGGGCGCCTCCGCCAAGCGAACCGAGCGGCGCATACCATTTGCCCTCGAGATCCACCTTGCGGTAATTCCCCGTGCCGCCGAGAAATCCGCCGTTGAGCTCGCCGCTCACGTTGGCGTACGATCCACCGGTCGCGAAGGGAAGCCCGAATCGGGTGTCGCGCAGAATGCTGGTACCCACCGACGAGCGGCTGCATGCGCTGCAGTTGAACCGCGCCCGCAAGTCCTCCGAGCCGCCGCTGTAGCGCACCCGCTGGTAGGAGTAGGAGGTGAAGAGCCGTGTGTACCGGGATCCCAGAAATGGGAACCCCAGCTGGACCGAGCCGCCGGTGCGCTTCTGGGTCCCGAGGTCACCGATGGTGTACCGGGCGCGCGAGTCGAAGAGTGAGACGGTCCCGGAGATCCGACTCTCTTCGATCGCCGGATCGGTGTAGCTCAGCGTGAAATCGTTGAGGTGTGACCCGAACTGCCACTGCAACTTGCCGCGCTTTCCCCGGCCGAAGAGGTTCGGCTCTTCGAGGCCCAGGAAACCTCCGACGCCCGTTCCCTGGCCGAGCGATGCACCAAAGTTGATGTTGCCGGTGCGGCGTTCCTCGACTCGGAACGTGACGTCCACATCCACGCCGTTGGCCGCCGGCTTCACGTCGGGCGACGGGAGCGGCTGCTGGAAGAAGCCGAGGTTGGAGACGTTCTGATACGAACGGATCAGCCGGTCGCGGCTGAACAAATCTCCGGGCAGCATGACGATCGCTTCCCGGATCACCCGCTCGTGAGTGACGTCGTTGCCGACAATCTCGATCTTGTTGATCGTGGCCGGCGACCCTTCCCGGATGGCCCAGCGCAGATCGATCAGGTGCTTCCCATCGGCGGTTGTTCGGCGGACCTCCGTCGGCTCGATCTGAGCGTAGAGATATCCGTTGTTGGCGTACAGGTTCTGCACCTTCTCCGTCGCCGACTCCCAGTCCGACCGGCTGTATGGCCGCGGGCCTCCCACTGGCATGCCGTCAGCGCCGACCGGACCGAAGGGGTAATACGCCTGGAACTCCTCGGTCGAGAACCTTCGATTCCCCTCGACGTCGAACGTCCCGACATCGTATCGCTGGCCCTCGTCCACGTTCAGTTGAAGCACGGCTTTGCCCCCGACCGAATCGGGAATCAGGGAATCGTGCGTCACCTGGAAATCGACGAAGCCCTGGTCGGCATACCAGCGCGGCAGTCGTTCGCGCACGTCCTGATCGACCTTTCGATCGTCGTACTCGCCGTTCTGGAACCACCAGAACCCTTCAGGACGACTGGCCATGTGCTTGACCACCGCCTTGTCATCGAATCGCTTGTTGCCGTCGATGACCACCTGTCCGATCGCGACGCGGTCTCCTTCCTGCACATCGAAGACGAGTCGTACCCCAGTCGAATCCTGCGCGACCTCGATGGCCTTGACCTGCGCGGCGTAGTAGCCGGCCCGCTTGTAGAGCGAGTCGATGGCCGCCCGCCCCTGTTCGACGGCGTTCCGGTCGATCGGCCGTCCTTCGGGAAGCTTGACCCGACCCTTCACCTCGCCTTCCGACAACTTCTGAACACCCCGAATCGCCCACTTCCTGAGGATTGGTCGCTCCTTGACCCGGAGCGCCAGGATCAGCCGGTCACCCGAGGTGCGTTGCTCGGCCACCACGTCGTCGAACTGCCCGGTCTTGAACAGGGCGGTGATGGCCCGCTGAATGTCGCGGTAGTTGAGTGGCTGGTGGACGACGATACCCGAGGTGCCGATGATCTGCGCGGCGGTGAGGCGTCGGTTCCCCTCGACGGCGATGCTATCGACGGCAGCCGAGGTCTGCTCCTGGGCGAAGAGGCACGCCGGGGCCCCCAATAGGAGGGATACGGCGGCGACGATCGATGGGAGTCGCTGCATCCGCACGGGGTGGTAGGTGGGTGCGCCGGCCCGGGTGGGCCGGCGCTCGGCGGGTCTAGGCCTGCGTCCCGGTCAGCGCCCGGAACGCGAGCCGCTCGCCATCGGGCGCAACGTCCACTTCGATCTCGTCGCCGCGGCCGAAATCTCCCATGAGGATCTTCTCGCTCAGTGGATCCTCGATGTACCGCTGAATCGAGCGCTTGAGGGGACGCGCTCCGTAGCTCTGGTCGTATCCGTGCTCGACCAGGAAATCGACGGCAGCCGGCGTGAGCTTTACCTCGTCGCCGAGGCGGCGCTGCACCTCGCGCAGCAGAATCGTGACGATCTGAGCGATGTGCTCCTTGGTCAGCGGATGGAAGACGATGACGTCGTCCAGCCGGTTGAGGAATTCGGGATTGAACACCTTGTTCATCTCGTCCTTCACCTTCTCTTGCATCTTGTCGAAGCTGCCCTTGACGTCGGTGCCGTGGAAGCCGAGCGTCTTGCCCTGCATAATGTCGCGGGCTCCGACGTTCGACGTCATGATCACGACGGTATTCTTGAAGTCGATCACCCGGCCGTAGTTGTCGGTGAGGTGCCCCTCATCGAGAACCTGCAGGAGAATGTTGAAGACGTCCGGGTGCGCCTTCTCGATCTCGTCCAAGAGGACGACCGAGTAGGGCTTCCGCCGCACAGCCTTGGTCAGCGTACCGCTGTCTTCGTACCCCACGTAGCCCGGAGGCGCCCCGATGAGCCGGGAGACGGAGAACTTTTCCATGTACTCCGACATGTCCACCCGGATGAGTGCCTGGGCATCGGCAAACAGGAACTTGGCGAGCGCCCGGGCCAGCTCGGTCTTTCCGACACCGGTGGGACCGGAGAACACGAACGAACCGATCGGTCGGTTCGGGTCCTTGAGTCCGGCTCGCGACCGGCGAATGGCCCGGGACACCGCCTTGATGGCCTCGTCCTGTCCGACCACCGAGGTATGGATTTCGTCTTCCATCCGAAGCAGGCGAGCCGTCTCCGCCTCCTGAAGCCGAGTGACCGGAATGCCGGTCCAGCGAGAGACGATGAACGCAATGGCCTCCTCGTCGATTACCGGCCTGCGGGTCTGGCGGTCCTTCTCCCATTCCTCGTTCTTGAGGCGGATCTGGTTCTGCAGATCGCGCTCTTGATCGCGGAGGGAAGCCGCGCGCTCGAAGTTCTGATCGCGCACCGCGTCTTCCTTCTGCAGGTTGACCTTCTCCAGGGCGGTCTTGAGCTCGGCCACTTCGGCCGGCGGCACCTGCGACGCCAGCCGCGCCCGGGCACCGGCCTCGTCGATCACGTCGATGGCCTTGTCCGGCAGGAATCGATCGGTGATGTAGCGCTCGGAAAGCTCAGCCGCGGCGGTGAGCGTTGCGTCCGGAATGCTGATCCGGTGGTGATCCTCGTACTTCTTGCGAAGGCCCTTGAGGATCTCTACCGTCTCCGGCACCGTGGGCGGCTCGACGACGACCGTCTGGAAGCGCCGTTCGAGTGCGCCATCCTTCTCGATGTACTTGCGGTACTCGTTCAGCGTCGACGCACCCACGCACTGAAGCTCACCACGCGCGAGCGCGGGCTTGAGCATGTTCGAGGCATCGATCGCGCCTTCGGCTGCGCCCGCCCCGACCAGCGTGTGGAGCTCGTCGATGAAGAGGATGATCTGCTTGTTCTGGGCGATCTCGTTCATCACCGCCTTGAGTCGCTCCTCGAACTGACCGCGATACTTGGTGCCGGCAATCACCGCAGCCATGTCGAGCGAGAGCACCCGATGGTCGCGCAGCACGTCGGGGCAAAGTCCGTTGGCGATGAGCAGCGCCAGCCCCTCGACGATCGCCGTCTTGCCCACTCCGGGCTCGCCGATCAGGACGGGGTTGTTCTTCTTCCGGCGCGCGAGAATCTCCATGACCCGCTCGATCTCCTTGGCCCGCCCGATCGTGGGATCGAGCTGCCCCTCGGCCGCGAGCTGGGTGAGATCGCGGCAGAAGTGATCGAGCGCCGGCGTCTTGGACTTCTTTTCCGATTTCGGGGCCGATGTGGGCTGTCCGGTCGAGCTTCCCGAGCTCGAAGCCTGCGGCATGTCGCTTCCGAGGAGCCGCAAGGTTTCCGCTCGGGATTGCTCGAGGTTCACACCCGCGTCGGTCAGCACCTGGGCGGCGATGCCTTTTTCCTCGCGCAGCAGGCCCAGCAGCAGGTGCTCGGTGCCGACGTACGAGTGGTTCAGCTCGCGGGCCTCCGTCATCGCCAGCTCGAGCACCTTCTTGGCGCGCGAGGTGTACGGGAGGTCGGGGCCGGCCGCGGCAGCCGCCTTCCCCTTCTTGACGGTCTCCTCGATCTTCTGCTGAATGTCCTCGAGGTCGACGTTCAAGTTGGTGAGGACCGCGGCGGCGACTCCTTCGCCCTCGCGAATCAGGCCAAGGAGGATGTGCTCCGTGCCCACGTACTCGTGGTGCAGACGAGCCGCCTCCTCGCGGGCCATCTGCAGGACTTTGCGAACGCGGTCGGTGAAGTTATAGCCGTTCATTGCGGTACCCTGCGTAGCTCCAAAGGTCGCCGTCGCGGCTTATCCACGACGTCCCACTTCGGATTCCAACACTTTGCGCACGAACCGTGCCCGCCGTATAGGCAGGTCGGCCTCATCCGGCGCGACTCCTTCAGCAACTGCGAGATGTGCCGGCTGAGTGTAGACGAGCAATTTGTTCAGCGTGTACATGGCGACGTCGGGGATCAACTCAACGCCCACACCCAAACGCACGCCACTCAACAGGTTCATCGCCTCTTCGAAGGACAGCGATCGGGCGTATCGCAGCAACCCATACGCCCGCCACACCTTGTCCTCGATGATCGCCGGCGCATCGCGCAGTAAGACCTGTCGGGCCTGCTCCTCGTAGTCCATCACCTGACGCACCATCTTGCCGAGATGGTCGAGTAGCTCGTGCTCCGAGCTTCCGAGTGTCGTCTGATTGGACAACTGGAAAAAGTTCCCGACGACCTCGCTGCCCTCACCATAGAGGCCGCGGAAGGTCAGGCCGACCTGAGCGAGCCCCTGCAGAACCTTCGAGATTTCCTTGGTGAGGACCAGTCCCGGCAGGTGGATCAGCACCGACGCCCGCAAGCCGGTCCCGACGTTGGTCGGACAGGACGTAAGATAACCGAACTCAGGATGAAATGCGAAAGCAAGTCGTTGTCCCAGTTCGGCGTCCAGCCTGTCTGCCTCGGTGTATGCCGCCTCCAGCGCGAAGCCCGAATGGAGTCCCTGGATCCGGAGGTGATCTTCCTCGTTCAGCATCACCCCGAGACGGTCCTGGACCAGCAGGGTCGCCCCGGAACGTACCCGTCCATCGGCATCGAGGCCGGCCAGTTCCTTGCTGACCAGGTGCCGCTCATGCAAGAGTTGGCGATCTATACGATCTAGTCGGTCGAGGCGGAACCGGGTCGCCCGTTGCAGCAGAATGGTGTCACGAGCCGCCGCCTCGACCAGGCCCAGGATCTCCTCCCGTTCCGTCTCCGAGTTGCGTCCTTGGAACACATGGTCGGACAGGTTTCTGGCCAGCCGGATCCTGGTCGAGAGGACCAAATGGCTGGCCGGACCGCTGGCATCGAGCCAGCCGACCCCACCGTCCGTCAAGAGGCTGAGATCGATCATTCCATCACTCGCAGTCGGTCGCGAAGCTCCGCGGCAAGTTCGAAATTTTCCGTCTCCACCGCCAGCCGCAATTGCTCCTTCAGCTCCGCTGCGTTGATCCCGCCCACCGCGGGAGGTGTGACGGTCTCCGCGTAGCGCTCGCCGAGGTGGTGTGTCGAGCCGTGCAAGCGGCGCAGAAGATCACGCAACGGGATCTCGAAGGTTCGCCAACAGTCGGGACAGCCGAGCCGCCCGGTCTCATGGAAGTCCTTGCAGTGACGAACCGCAGCGGGCGCATGTTTCAGTGCTCCGCGGAGTCGGTGTCGTCTCCGGCAGTCCCTTCCCCATCGCGGCCAGAAAGGTCCCGAGCGGAGTCTTGGCGACGCCTCCCGGGCTCTCGACACCCTTCTCCGCCGCGCATCGCTCGCACAAGTGGAGAGTGGTCACCTGCTCGTTGACGATTTGCGTCAGGTGAATGACTGCTTCACGCTCGTGGCACTGCTCACAGGAATTCACGGCATCGACTCCACGCCAGGAAGCGGCACCAGCCGGCCGTCTTCGAGGGAGAGCACGCGATCGGCGCGTCCTGCCAGGTGACGGTTGTGCGTAACCACGACGAGCGCGGTCTCGAACTCCCGGCTCAGTCTTCCGAAGAGCTCGTGGAGCCGCTCGCTGTTGGCGTGATCGAGATTGCCCGACGGCTCGTCGGCCAGAACGAGGAGGGGATCGGAGGCGAGGGCACGGGCCACCGCTGCACGTTGTTGCTCGCCCCCGGACAGCGCCCCCGGCCGATGGGCCATCCGGCCCGCCAGTCCCACTGTGGCGAGCAGCTCCTCGGCCCGGGATCTGGCCCGGGTCTCGTCCTCTCCAGCGATGAGCAGCGGCATCATGACGTTTTCGAGTGCGGTGAATTCCCGGAGCAAATGATGGAACTGGAACACGAACCCGATCTTGCGGTTCCGAATGGCGGCCAGTTCACCGGCGCTCTGCTCACCATACGAGCGGCCGTCAAGGCGAACCGCGCCGCCGGTCGGTGTGTCGAGCGCCCCCAGGAGATGCAGAAGGGTGCTCTTGCCTGACCCGCTCGCACCGACGATGGCCACGAACTCGCCACGGCTCACCTCAAGATCGACCCCGGATAGGACCTGGATCTCCGAGCCGTCTCCCCCACGGTAGACCTTCCTGAGCCCGGACGCCTCGAGAATCGCGCTCATTCGTGGCGTATCGCCTCGACCGGCGTCAGCGACGCCGCCGATTGCGATGGATAGAGAGTGGCCAGCACCGCGATCGCCAGACTGGCGACCACCACCACCGACACATCGAGCACTTCGACGTGCACCGGGAGATGATCGATGAAGTAGACGGCCGGGTTGATCCGGATCCAGCCAGACTTGTCCACGACGTAGGCGACGATCAGTCCGCCCACGAGGCCGATCGTGGTACCCACCACTCCGATAACCGCGCCCTGAATGAGAAAGATCCTCGCGACACTCGGGGAGGTGAGGCCCATCGCCCTGAGGATTCCGATTTCGCGGGTCTTGTCCGCCACCACCATCGTGAGCGTCCCAACGATATTGAACGCGGCCACGACCATGATGAAAAAGATAATGAGGCCCATCGCGATCTTCTCGAGCTCGAGTGCGCTGAACAGGCTCACGTTCTGCGTCTGCCAGTCGAGCGCGCGATACGGGTAGCCGAGCTGCTTCTCGATGGCCTCGCCGATCTGCGGCGCGTGGTCCGGGTTGTCGACACGCACTGCGATCCCCGAGACGGCGTCACCGAGGCCGGTGAACTGCTGCGCGACCTGCCGCTTCACTACGACGAATTGGTTGTCGTACTGAAACATGCCCGTCTCGAAGAGACCCGTGACCTCGAACCTCCAGAATCGCGGCACCGCGACACCGATGGCCGCGTTCATCTTCGCCTGGGTTACCGGGACCAGGGTCACGATGTCGCCGGGGTAGACCGACAGGCGTGACGCGAGTCTGGCGCCGAGCAGGATGCCGCCGTCCACACCCGACTTGGTGGTGCGGAAGGAGAGATCGCCCTTCTTGATGGATTGCGGGAGCGACGTGACCGACCTGGTTCCCGTGTCTGCCTCGAACCCCAGCAGGTTCACGCCTTCTCCATAGTCTTGGCCGGCGGTGATCCCGGCCTGGCTGATCACTTCCGGCGCGGCCGCGACGACTCCCGGCGCCTTCCGCACCCGGTCCAGCACGGGCTGCCAGTCGTCCATGCGGAGACCGGCGCCGAAGGTCAGGATTCGGAGGTGAGGATTCGCGATGAGGATGCGCTCGCGCAAATCGTCACGAAGCCCGTTCATCACGCCGAGCACCACGATGAGGGCCAGCACGCCGACGGCGACTCCCCCGGTCGAGATCACGGTGTTGAGAGAGGCGACCCGCGATCCTCGCTTGCTCTTCAGGTATCGCTGGGCGATCTGCCGCTCGAGGCGACTGGGCCAGCGGAGGAGTCCGCCTGCGTCCACGCGCTCGGCTCGGGTCGGCCATCTATGCCTCGGGCCGCAGGGCAGGAAAGAGAATCACGTCCCGGATGGAGGGCTGATCGGCCACCAGCATGATCAAGCGGTCGATCCCGAGCCCCATTCCACCCGCCGGGGGCATTCCGTATTCCAGGGCGCGGATATAGTCCGCGTCGTAGGCGTGGGCTTCTTCATCGCCTTCCGCTCGCTGTCGGCCCTGCTCCTCGAAGCGACGGCGCTGATCGTCGGGGTCGTTGAGCTCGCTGAAGGCGTTCGCGAGCTCGCGGCCGCCGACAAAGAGCTCGAATCGTTCGGTCAGAGCCGGATCGCTGCGGTGGACTTTGGCGAGCGGACTCAGGGCGTGCGGATAGTCCAGGACGAATGTTGGCTGGATCAGCTCCGGCTCGAGAACCGTCTTGAAGACCTCGTCCTGCAGCCTGCCGCCGCTGAGCGCCTCCACTGCTTCCGCCTCGGCTCCACGCGATCGAAGGACGGAGCGCATCGCGCTCTCGGACGCGGTGCGCAGGTCGAGCCCACACCTGGCCTCGACGGCTTCGATGAACCGGAGCCGAGCGAACGGCTTGCTGAAGTCGAGCGTGGTTCCGTAGCGCTCGATGACCCGGGTCCCGAGCGTCTCGTCAAGCACCCCGACGACCAGCGATTCGGTGAGATCCATCATGTCACCGTAGTCGGCGTAGGCCTGATAGAGCTCCAGCATCGTGAACTCGGGATTGTGGGTGCGGTCCATTCCCTCATTTCGGAAGTCGTGACCGATCTCGTAGACCCGTTCGAGCCCTCCGACGAGAAGACGCTTGAGATAGAGCTCGTCGGCGATGCGCAAATAGAGCGGCATGTCGAGGGCATTGTGATGGGTCACGAATGGACGCGCCGCCGCTCCGCCATAGAGCGGTTGGAGGACCGGTGTCTCCACCTCGAGAAAGCCGAGCGCGTCGAGGCGACGCCGGATGTAGCTGACCGCGCGCGCGCGAAGGCGGAAGACATCACGGATATCCGGGTGGACCGCGAGGTCCGCATACCGCTGGCGGTACCGGACCTCCGGATCCTGGAGACCGCCATGGCTTACGGTCCCATCCGGTCCGGTCTGGGTCTTTCCTCGAGGAAGCGGCCGCAGGGACTTCGCCAACAGCTGCACTCCCGGCTCGTCGCCATTCGGTTGGGCGCGAACGGTGACTTCGCCGGTCTTGGTGCGAAAGAGGGTGCCCTGCACGCCGATATGGTCATCGAGATCGAGAAGCTGCACGATGTCCCACGCCGGACCGAGGAGATCCTTCTTGAAGTACACCTGAATCCTGCCGCTCGCGTCTTCGAGATGCATGAATGCCGTCTTCCCTTGCGAGC
This sequence comes from uncultured Gemmatimonadales bacterium, assembly GCA_963711915.1. GTDB lineage: Bacteria > Gemmatimonadota > Gemmatimonadetes > Gemmatimonadales > GWC2-71-9 > CAVVWJ01. The sequence goes on along the minus strand of CAVQGA010000007.1, from coordinate 327,053 downwards.
GTAATGCCACGATTCGTCCCGCTATCGCAACGCTCGGCCCGTCCTCTTCCCCGGACGTACTGTACAAGGCGAGGGCTTCCGCGGCGGTGTGGGAGCGCACGTACCGGTAGGCAAAGGCGGGCACCCCACGAGCCTCGAGCGCCGCGCGCTTTTCCCGCCGAGCCTCCTCGACGTAGGTGCGTTCTTCCACCGTACTCACGCCGCCTTTCCCCCGAATCGCTTCAGATACGCCTGAATGAAGCCATCCAGATCTCCGTCCATCACGCGTTGCACGTCGCCCACCTTCACCTCGGTCCGATGATCGTTGACCATGGTATAGGGCTGAAACACGTACGAGCGGATCTGATTGCCCCACGAATTGTCCGTCTTGGTCGCTTCGACCACGGCCCGTGCCGCCTCCTGCTCCTCCAACTTTCGCTGGTAGAGAGCGGCTCGCAACATTTTCATCGCGGTCGCACGGTTCTTCGTTTGACTCCGCTCCTGCTGGCAGGATACGACGACGCCGGTGGGAATGTGCGTGAGCCGCACCGCGGAGGAGGTCTTGTTGACGTGCTGGCCGCCCGCACCGGAGGCGCGGAACACGTCCATCTTGATATCCTCTTCGCGCAGGTCGATCTCGATCGTGTCGTCGATGTCCGGATACACGAACACCGAGGCGAAGGAGGTGTGGCGCCGGGCCTGGCTGTCATAGGGGGAGATTCGCACGAGCCGATGCACCCCCTTTTCGGCCTTGAGATACCCGTAGGCGTATTCGCCCTTGATCTGAATGGAGACCGATTTGATACCGGCCTCTTCCCCCGGTAGCAGGTCGAGAATCGCGACTTCGAATCCGTGCCGCTCAGCCCAGCGCACGTACATCCGCATCAGCATCTCCGCCCAGTCCTGGGACTCGGTGCCGCCGGCCCCCGGGTGAATGGTGAGGAGGGCGTCACGGGCGTCGTCCGGACCCTGAAGCATGGCCTGGAGCTCGAAGGCCTCGACCGCCGACGAAAGCTCGTCTGCCTCGTGGCCGACCTCGGTCTCCATCGACTGGTCGGGCTCCTGCTCGAGCAGCTGCGCCATCTCGACCGCGGCACCGAGCCGCTGACGCAGCCCTTCGTAGGGCGTGACCCAGGCCTTCAGTCGCTTCAATTCCTGCACGGAGGCGCGGGCAGTTTCGGGATTGGTCCAGAAGCCGGCTTCCGCCTGCTGGGATTCGAGAAAACTCAGGCGGTCGGTTTTCCCTGGCAGGTCAAAGGAAGTCTCGCAGCTCGAGGATTCGGTGCTGCAGCTCTGTCAGGCGCTCAACGAGATCGGCCATGCCGGCTACTCCACTTCGTGAGGACACAGGAGACCCACGGTGAACGAGGCGAGCCGCTCGACCGCCGGTGGCGGAAGAACGGCTCGTCGACGACGTAATATAGCGGGCACTCAGAAGATCTGGCGACCGCCCGCGAGAATCTCATTGAGTGCCTCCTTGAAGTAGGGCGTCGAGTCGGCGACGTCCCGGCCTACCTGGTCGGCGTACTCTTCCCAGCTCTTCTTGATCTCGTCCTCGAACAGCTCCTTCAGGGTTCCGTCGCGTAGCCCGTCCTGTCGCTTGCCGGGATGATAGACCACCATGTCGGAAATCAGGGCGCGAGCGAGGCGCCGGGCCTTGAGCGCGGGGTCTTGGGAGAGAAAGGGATTCACCGCCCGAGCCGGAGCCGCGGGCGCTGCAGGCCGCGGAGGAGCAGCCGAAGTCCCGGCCGAAATCGACGGCTCCGGCGGAGCCGCTGGCGCGGGTGCTGGCGGAGCGGCCGCGGAGATGGCCGGCGGTGCGACGCCGGCGGCCGGAGCCGATGCCGGGGGCATGAACGGACGCGGAGGGGCCGCAGGTCGAGCCCGGCGGTGCGGATGGAACACTCGCCGGGCTTGCCGGGCTTGCCGCCGGTCGCGCCGGCGTTGGGGGAGCTGGAGGCGGTGTCGGCGCTGCGACGGCGGGAGCGAGGACCGGAATTGAAATGGGCGGTGGCGGTGCCGGCCTGGGCGGCTCCGCTCGCGGCGAGGAAACGGTGGCGGCGGCAGGCGGCGTGCTCGCCGCGGCCGCGCGGAGTCGCGACTCTGGTCGTGACGACCGGCGCCTCGTGTCGAACGCCGAACACTGCGCTGCACACGTTGCATCGGGCCCGCACACCCGACTCGGGTACCTTGGCCGGATCGACGCGGTAGATCGTCGCGCAATTGGGACAGGTCACGTTCATCGCGTCCTCACTGCTGTTCCCGGAATGCGGAGCCCGGCCGCTCCTCACCATTGGCGCCCTGCCGACGATCCACGACGAAGACCGAGCCAGGCAGGGTCTTGGCGTAGCTCTTCATCTCCGTGGCAAGCTCGCTCACCTGCGCCGGATGCGCAAACCGGCGGTGCCGGTTCGTCACGATGCCGATCGACAACGTCATGAGTGGCACGCGGTGGAGCTGGCCTCGCCTGTCCTTCCCGAAGAAGTAGCCGGCACGACGGTCCTGGTCATTGTACTGGAGCGGGATCAACGTGTCGAACACGTCGAGTATCTCGCCGCACACGGGACTGATCTCTCCCGCGGGTATCACGAAAATGAAATCGTCGCCACCGATGTGCCCAACGAAGCCGCGCGGCCCCAACAGACCCTTGACCACGTCATGCAGGATGCGGGACAGGAGATAAATGACGCGGTCGCCGTCGTAGTAGCTGTAGCGGTCGTTGAACTCCTTGAAATGATCGAGGTCCGCGTAGCACACCGCAAACTCCTGATCCGACTCGAGGCGGCGGCGAATCTCCCGTTCGATCTCGGTGGTGCCCGGCAGTCGGGTCGAGGGATGGACGGAGACGTCTCGCTCGGTTCGAACCAACATCGCATCGAGACGAGCCCGCTGCTCCGCCGGCGTGAAAAGACCGGTGACGACTTCATCCGCACCGGCGCTGAACCAGGCCTGGACCTGATCCGAGTGATGATCCGGAGCGAGCGTGGTCACCGGGACGATGGCCGTGAACGCATCGCTTTTCAGGCGCTTGACCAGCCCGATCGCCTCGGCGCGCGCGCCGTTGCCGTCCACGAACAGCAGGCAGGGGTGCCCGCGGAGGACGATGGCTTCGACCTCCTCAGGCTGATCGAAGACGAGGAGGGGAAAGGCATTCGTGGATGCCCACTGGCGCACCAACGCTGGCACCGGCGAGCCGTCCGGCGAAAAGAAGAGAATCGTCGGGCGAGTCCGCAACCCAAAGCCTTTCGTAAAAGGTTATCACAAGCTAGCTTGGCCGAGCCCAAGCGCCAAGACGGTCAGAGGAAAAACGCACCCACCGCCACCATACCATACAATGCAAGAAGTTGCACGCCCTCGAACCAATGGGTCTCCCCGTCCAGGAGGATGATCGAGGTCAGACCCGTGGCCAAACCCAGGGCCACGACCTCGAACGGACGGAAGACCAGGTCCATGTTCGCTCCCAGCCCCAGACCCGCGAACACCAGCACCGGTGCGACCAGTAACGCGATCTGGGTGCTCGAGCCAAGGGCGATCTGCAGCCCGAGATCGATCTTCCCCTTCCGAGCCAGCATTACCGCCGCCGCATGCTCCGCCGCGTTCCCGATGATCGGGATCACGATCAGGCCAAGGAAGACGGGCGAGAGACCGACGGCCTTCGTGGCCTCGGTCGCGGCATGGACGAGCAGCTCCGATTCGACCGCCACCCCGACCGTTGCGCCCGCCAGAATGAGCACGGCCTTGCCCATTCCCCAGATCGGGCCCTCCATCGGATGGGCGTCGCCCCCGAAGAGTTGGCGGTGGGTCTTGAGCGTGAACAGCAGGGAGCAGCCGTAGGTAATCAGCAGGATCACTGCCACGGATTCGGACATGTGAAGCTCGAACAGCTTCGCGCCATGTCCGGGGTGCAGGGTATGGAACAAGGCGGGAAAAACGAGGCCCACCACGGCGAGACACAGCATGCCTGCGCTCATCCCGGCGCTGGTGCGGTTGAATCGGAGCTCCTTACGCTCGATCCCCCCGGCGACTATTGCGAAGCCCATGATCAGCAGCAGGTTACCGAGAATGCTCCCGGTGATCGACGCCTTGACCAGGTCCACCAGCCCCGCCCGGAGTGCCACGATCGCGATGATCAGCTCGGCGGCATTCCCGAAGGTGGCGTTGAGCAGACCGCCGATCGTCGGACCGGTGCGATGGGCGAGGTGTTCCGTCGCCTCGCCCATGATGCCGGCCAGTGGCAGGACGCCCAGACACGCCGTGACAAACACCCAAATTGCGGGGGCGTGGAGGGCGTAACCGAGGACGATGCTGACGGGGACGGCGGCGAGGAGGAGGAGCCGCCAAGGAATGCCTCGTCTTGCTTTCGAGGAGCCTGGGCGGTCGGTCAGAGCGGCTTGGCTTCGTCGATCAGCATGATGGGGATGCCGTCCTCGACCGGATAGACGAGGCGGCAGGCGTGGCAGACCAGCGCCTCGGGAGACTGGCCGGTATTCGAGCTCGCCCTTGCACTTGGGGCAGACCAGGATCTGCAGCAGCTCGGGGGCCAGCGTCATGAGATCTCCGTGAGATGGGGTCAGGGAAACCGAATCGGGTCAGCGCCGCGGCGCTCTTGCGCCAGTGGGGCAGCACCTTGACCCAGAGATCGAGATAGACCGGCGCGCCGATCAGCTCTTCCATGCGGCGCGCGGGCGTGGGCGCCGATCGCCTTGATCGTCGCGGCCGCCCGCGCCGATGACGATGCGCTTCTGCGATTCCCGCTCGACGAACAGGGTCACCCGAATGTACACGGGCCGTTCGGCTTCGCGAAACTCCTCGACCTCGGCGGTGAAGCGCGTACGGGCAGCTCGTCCTCGAGCAGCTCGAAGGCCGCCTCCCGCAGGTACTCGCACGACGAAGAAGCGGACCGGCTGGGTGCCGACGTCCTCGGGATCGAACTCGAACTCGCCCTCCGGCAGATGCTCGCGCGATCCGGGCGAGCAGCCGATCGATCCCCATCGCCTGTCGTGGCCGACACGACGAGGCCACTCCGGCTCGAGCTCGGCGCGCCGCTCGGCGCCGATGAGGTCGCCCTTGGTGTAGACCGTGAGCGACGGGTGCCGCCGAGCGGTCGCGTCGAGTCCGGCGAGCCGCTCGAACGGCGGGGCCGGGGCGTCGGGCGCGGGATGGAGATGGAGGACCAGGTCCATCGCGCTCGAGTGCGCCTCGAGCGCGAGCTCGCGCATGCGGGCCTGCATCAGGTAGGCGGGATCGAGCAGGCCGGGCAGGTCGTGGAAGACGTACTGGGTGTCGCCCTCGGTCCGGAGGCCGACGACCGGGAGGCGGGTGGCCTGGGCGCGCGGGACTCACGATGGCGAGGTGCTGGCCGACGAGCGCGTTGAGGAGCGACGACTTGCCGACGTTGGGCGCGCCGGCGAGGGCGACGTGGCCGGTGCGGGCTGGGCGATGGGCGGAAGTCAGGGGCTGAGCGGGATCTGGGGACGGAGCTAGGACGGTATAGCCGAGGCCTGAGTCGCGCTAGATCGCTTCGCGTCCGAAAAAAGAAGCCCGCGCTCAGCGAGCTGACCGGGGCTTCGAAGAAGAGGCTGGCGACGGCCTACTCTCCCACCATCTCGCAATGGCAGTACCATCGGCGCTGCAGGGCTTAACTGCCGTGTTCGGAATGGGAACGGGTGTGGCCCCTGCGCGCTAGTCGTCAGCCGTAATCTAGTCGTGAGTCTGCGAGTCTCGAGGTGTCGTGCGACGTCCGACTCGGGACCTACGACTCGCGACAATCGACGAATGGATGGTGTGAAGATGCGAAGAATGGGAAGAGATCAAACTTCACGGGCGATTAGTAGCGCTCGACTGAAGGGCTTGCGCCCCGTACATCTGCGCCCTATCAACCAGGTAGTCTCCCTGGGCCCTTTAGGGGGCTTATGCCCCAGGAGTGTTCATCTTGGGAAGAGTTTCCCACTTAGATGCTTTCAGCGGTTATCTCCGCGCGACATCGCTACCGGGCGCTGCCCCTGGCGGGATAGCCCGTACACGAGCGGTCGCTTCGTCTCGGTCCTCTCGTACTAGAGACGACGTCCCTCAACACTCCCACGCCCACGACGGATACAGACCGAACTGTCTCACGACGTTCTGAACCCAGCTCATGTACCACTTTAACCGGCGAACAGCCGGACCCTTGGGACCTTCTCCAGCCCCAGGATGTGATAAGCCGACATCGAGGTGCCAAACCGCGCCGTCGATGTGAACTCTCGGGCGCGATAAGCCTGTTATCCCCAGCGTACCTTTTATCCGATGAGCGATGACCCATCCACACGGGATCACCGGATCACTTAAGCCGACTTTCGTCCCTGCTCGCGCCGTCGCGCTCGCAGTCAGGCGGGCTTCTGCTTATACACTCGTCGTGCGATTACCGACCGCACTGAGCCCACCATAGCGCGCCTCCGGTACTCTTTAGGAGGCGACCGCCCCAGTCAAACTACCCACCAGCCACGGTCCTCGACGGTGTTGCCGTCTGAGTGAGAACGTTAGTAAAACAAGGGTGGTATTTCACTGTTGCCTCCCTGGCCCCGAAAGGACCAGATCGACGGCTCCCACCTATGCTACGCAGGTTATACCGACGTTCAATGACAGGTTGTAGTAAAGGTGCACGGGGTCTTTTTGTCCTGTCGCGGGTAATCGGAATCCTCACCGATACTGCTATTTCGCCGAGCTTACGGAAGAGACAGCTCCCAAGTCGTTACTCCATTCGTGCAGGTCGGAACTTACCCGACAAGGAATTTCGCTACCTTAGGACCGTTATAGTTACGGCCGCCGTTTACCGGGGCTTCGGTTCGCAGCTTCGCCTTGCGGCTAACCGCTCACCTTAACCTTCCGGCACCGGGCAGGAGTCAGAGCGTATACGTCGGCTTGGACAATGCCTTGGCACGCTCCTGTGTTTTTGCTAAACAGTCGCTTGGGACGATTCTCTGCGGCCGGCTTGGGCTTCTCCTGTACGGAGTCACCTACCACCGGCACCCCTTATCCCGAAGTTACGGGGTCATTTTGCCGAGTTCCTTTTCCGTAAATCACTCGAGCCCCTTAGGC